>CAWDKL010000072.1:0-104243 GCA_963802745.1 uncultured Alphaproteobacteria bacterium
GTCCCGCCCGCCTCTTCCAACATTTCGCCGTCCGTAGGGTGGGCAAAATCGCCCGCCACGGCCTATGCGCTTTCGCCACCGGCCATCCCGCCATCACTGACTGACCGCCTGTTGGTCACAGGTGCCTGACGACGAGCGGCCGACCCCACTTTTCATTGAGGTATTCGCATACCAGCCGCCGATGGCAATGGTGTGGCGTCGCCTCGGAGCACAACAGGCAAGCACCGGCAAGCAATTCGGGTTTCAAGCGATTCTCGATCTGCCGCTCCGCCATCAGCGAGAGGAAACGCCCCTCATAGACGCCCCAGTCGCCCTTTTCCTTCTTGTAGGCCTTCAGCATGTCGTCGGTGGGCGCCAGGAGGGGCAGGTGCGCGTATTCGATGTCGCCGATCTTGCTGAGGAAATAGGCAAGGTCCTCGGCCTTGGCGAAACCCGCGAGCTGCGAGGTGTTGTGCAGCCGTACATCGATCACTTTTTTTACGCCGGCTTTCACCAGACGTTCGAAGAAGTCCTCCGCGGTCGTCTTGGTGAACCCGATCGTTGCAATGGTCGCGCCGGCCATCGGCTATTCCGCCGCCACGTGAGCCTGCGGATCGGATTTCGGGCGGGCGAACGCCACTTTGCGCGCGCGGTCTTGGTAGGCCTTGGCCAACCTGTCCTCGCGCGGCGCAAACAGATCGTCGCCGCTACGGCCGGAGAACTCCAAAAGCCGGTCCTCGATCTGCTCCTGTGTGGCCACGGCGCCGTTTGCATGAATGTGCCCGACCCCAACGCCACGTCGCGCCAGCGCGCGGCCCACCAGCAGGCAACGGTGGCAGTCCAACGGGTCCTGCTCGGAACACAGCAGCGCAATCTTGTATTTCTTTGCGCCCTCGATGACGCGCTCGATGCCCTTCCGGAAGTCCTCCGCCTGAGCCATCTTTTCGTAGTCGGCCACGCCCTTGCAATAAAACCGCTCGCTCGCGGGGCGCCCGCCGAGTTCTTTGCCCAGGAAGACGTAGGAAATCCCGTCCAGCCGCAATTCGTCACGCAACGTGTCGCGGTTGAAATGCGGCGAGTAGCGCGAAAAAGGCGACGTGCGGACGTCGGCGACTGCCGTTACACCGGCATTACGTAGGAGCATGACAAAGGGCTCCCACGAGTGGGTCGAGTGGCCAATCGTCCATATGCTAAATGGCAAGTCAGACATGTCCCGGCTCCGACGGGGTCAAAGCACTGCGTTGAGCATCATATAGCATTTGGTTGGCTGCTTTTCGAAAGCGCGAGCAAGACCAACACGAACATGGAAGGTATTTTTCGGAGGCAGCGCAGATCGTGCGCCATCCAGCCCTTGCACGTCCCATGCCTCGCGTAGCGCCCAACTTGATACCGCCAGCTTGTACCGTGCCGAACCATCCGAGACCACCGCTTTGAGTTTCCCAAAATCCTCTACAAGTGTAATCCCTTGACGCGGCAACTGAATTGCCGCCAGGGACGGGCATTGAATGCCTTCCGTCACGTACACGCCTTGGTGGACATCACGATAAATACTGTTCGATTGCACATTCCCCCCAAATCCCTGAGCTATGGAGGCGACAACGGGAGGTGCTTCGTCTCCCGACCACTTGGAAAATCCTGTGGACAAAAGCTCGACCGAACTTGGATCGATCGGCGTGTCCTCTGTGAGGTGTGGGTAACCTCCATTGGGCGTTCCAACAGGTTGAACGCGGATCACCGCACCCGGCGAGATGTTATGGGTGGCGATCAAAACGGAACTCCAATGGTGCCCGGATGGTAGCGGCCGAACCATCTTGCCACTGCCAGAGTCCCACCCGGCAACGCAAAAATTGCCGCCATGCATGACTGTAACGTCGGTAATAAGTAACTCCATAAACAAGCCCTCTAACAGATGGGCAATTGATATGAGGACGGGAAATCGTGAACACAAGGGATGGTTGCAACACCCTTCGGGTCAGTCGCCGTCCTCCCCAATGTCCTCAGCGTCAGTAACTTTCCCCCTTAACGCCGCCATCATACATCGGATGCTGGTCGATGGCACGCCGTTCACGACCACACCGAGGGTAGCGCCGTGCTCGGCACCGTAAAGGACGCTTCGCGCCGCCTGCGGCGATGGCCTTCGGCCATCCTTGACGGCGCCTGCGCGCGGCGCATGAGCGGATGTTAGGTAGGGACGGAGGAATGGTCCGCCGCGTTCGAACAAAGGAATGGGATTAGGAAGCAAGCAACATAAGGAAGGAGTTCACGGGCTTTCGGGCGGGTCATGACACCAGCCTTCCCGAACCGAGGTCCCAACGCCAGGACGGTGGATCCGGTCAGGCCGGGATCCGGGTCGTGGCAATGACCATGCGCCCCGTAGATTGGCCGCCGGTCCCCTTTCTCACCCCATCAGGGCGCGGCCTTTGCGACGACCCCGTACAGAAGCACGACCCGGCGAAAGGATGTCAAAAGTGGAAAAAGGGATTGACAACCCAAGGCCCGTTACGGAAGCCCCGATGTCGGGACCGCCGCTCGCGATCCCGCAATTCGGGGCGGCGGTGCCGGTTGACCTCGGCCTCTCCGGATTACGTGCGCGCAACGCGCCCTCTATCGAGCCACACGGTCCGTCCTCGTCCGCAGTGCCGCAGCCCCGATGCCGCACCCATCCTCAAATCGGCACCGCCATGGCCTCGAACGCGCTATCGCAGTTGATGAGGTTTACCCGTTTCTGCACGATGCGGAAGCTGTCGGCGGCGCGGCGCAGGCGGTGGATCTGCCGGCCGGCGAATAGGCGCTGCTGCTCGTCGCGATACTCCACCATCATCACGGTGGAACTCACCGTATAGTCGCCCGTCGCATCGTCGGCCGCGTCGAGCATCACGTTGCCGATGAGATGCGCGGTGCGCGACGGCGGCGTTTGGATGTGGATGCGCGGATGCTCCAGGCGGTCGACCCGCGTCTTCATCAGCGCGCGGTCGTCGTAGAACAGCGAGACCTGGTTGAAGGGGCTGTCCTGGTCGGCCGTTGCCGGCACCCAATAGGTGCCGTCCTCGGCGAACAGCGCCATCCAGTCGCGGAACCGCCGCTCGTCGAGGAGGCGGGCTTCCGCGTAAAGGAAGGTTTCGAACACCGCACGATCCAACGCGGACACCCGGTTGCTCGGGGCAATCACCGCAGCGTCGGCCGCCATCACGCCGCCTCGCCCATATAGCCGAGCCAAGCCTTGTACTGCGCCCGCACCACCATCTCGTGCATGGCGGAGCCGCGGGTGGCGTTGAGTTCGCGGTCGGGCTCCTCGGCGCCCAGCCCGCGCGAAATATCGACCCAATCGGTCGCCCGGCTTTGCAACCCCTTCTGCACCCGCACGAACGCCTCGATATCGTCGGTCTGCACGAAGGAGGCGGCCGAATGGGTAACGTTGAGCAGGCGGATATTGGCGAAATTCATCGCGTCGGGCGCCCCTACGAGCCGCACCGGATAGACGGTGATTTCGGTGCGGTCCACCGCCACCGGCTTGATCACCCGGACGTGGATGTTGAGCCCCATGATCGAGACGTTGGGATAGATCAGCGTGTTGTGCAGCCGCGGCGTGAGAATGTGCTGCGCGCGTTCAGGGCCGACCTTTTCGGTGAGCACGTGCTTGTAGGCGTCGAAGGCCGGGCTCGACCGCTTGCCGTCGTCGAGCGCGGTGTTGCTGGTCCAACCATGGCCGTTGCCGACGATGTAGCTGCGCCGCCCTTTCCAGGATTGGCTGGTGGTGCTTTGCCCAGCCCCGGTTTTGGTCGGCTTCCACCACCTTGGCGCCGGCCTGGTCGCCCTCGCGGCGGGCGAACTGCACGCCTTCCTTGTTGACCGTGGAGGCGTGGCTGAACGGCACATGGTAGGAGTCGAGCACATTCTCGACCTGCAGCTTCCAATTGCCGTTAAACACATAGCGATGCATGCCGAGGTCGAAGGCGAGTTCGCCGTCGGGGGCGCGATCGACGAGGTCGTCGATGTTGGATTGGATCGGGCCGATATGGTCTTCAAAACTCGCGCCGGTCGCCGCGAGGCTCGCAAACACGAAGCCGCGGTATTGCGCCACACGCGGCACCGGAGCGAGACCGAACTCCTCCTTGCGGAATTCCGCCGCGCACCCTTCCGGGATCGGCACCCCGACCAGGGTGCCGTCGGTGTCGAAACTCCAGCCGTGATAGAGGCAGGTCAGCCGCGCCGCATGGCCGCAGCGCTCGTTTGCGACTTTTGCGCCGCGGTGGCTGCAGCGGTTGAACAGCACATGGATGCTGCCGTCGCGATGCCGGGTCATCACCACCGGCTGCCGCCCGAGTTCGGTGGTAAAAAAATCACCCGGATTGGGGACCTGGCTGGCATGGCCGACGAACAGCCAGGCCCGGCCGAAAATCCGCTCCATCTCCAGTTCGAAGATATCCGGATCGGCATAGACGCGCCGGTGGATGCGTCCCGGCTCGACCAGTTTTGCGACCGTTCCGGCGTTCCCATTCACCATGGTGCTTTCCGTTGTTCCGGCGGCCGGGCGGCCGCGCGATGCGTCTTTAAGCGCGCATGTTGGTACAGGTCGGCGCGCGCCGCAACGGTTTCGGTGATTTCCGAAAGCGCTAAGCCATGGGCCCATGGACCGACCGCGGCGGATTCGTCATCCCGGCCCATGTTGTGGCAGAACTATGGGTGTCCAGCGCCGTTCGAGGAACCATCATAGCGCTTGCCATCGGTGCGACCGTCGATAAGACGCGACCGCCTTGAACCGTGGCCCGTTGTGCGGCGTGAGGGGCCTGCCGCAAAGGCCGCCCTTGCGGCTGGGCTAAGATTTCCAGGAACACTTGGCCGGGAACACTTGGCTACGATCTTGGCCACATCACCTGCGCCGCGGCCGCAGCAATTAAACGAAGGCCCCAGTCGGAACGTGGAGAACGTCATCATGCGCCGCGGGTCGCAAAATTTGCGAAGATTCTTCGCGCGTTACGTGTCGGCGTCGGCCGGCGTCCGGGATCCCCGGATCGAGCAGGCCTTCGCGGCGGTCGAACGCGAACGCTTTGCCGGTCCGGGCCCCTGGTCCATCCATGTGCTGGGAAGCGGTTACATCGAAACGCCGGACGCTGATCCCGCATTCATCTATCAAGATACGCTGGTGGCGTTGGACGCCGCGCGCGGCATCAACATCGGCCAGCCGAGCGCACACGCCCAGTGGCTTGACGCGCTCGGCCTCGTCGAAGGCGAGACCGTCGTGCAAGTGGGTGCGGGAAGCGGATATTACACGGCGATCCTCGCGCATTTGGTCGGCCCCCGCGGCCGCGTTCACGCCTTTGAGGTCAACCCGGTCCTGGCCGACCGCGCCCGCGAGAATTTGCAGGATCTGCCGCAGGCGACCGTGCATGCGCGCTCAGGCATCGCGGCCGACTTGCCGAAGGCCGACGCCGTCTATGTATGCGCGGGCATAACGCAGCCGAGTTGGACTTGGATCGACGCGCTGCATCCGGGCGGGCGGCTGCTGTTTCCGCTGCAGCCGGAGGGCGGGTTTGGGGGGATGTTGTTGATTAGCCGCACGGAACGGGGCCCGGTCTGGCCGGCCCGGTTCGTCTCCCGCGCGGGATTCATTGCCTGTTCGGGATCGCAAGATGCCGATGCCGGCCGGCGCTTGGCGACGGCCTTTTCCGACCACGGGCAAAATCGATGGAATCAGGTTCGTTCGTTCCGGCTTGACGAACCGCCGGACAACACCTGCTGGTATAGCGGAGACGGGTGGTGGCTCTCGATCGCAGGGACCGCGGGTACGGACAACTCAAATCTCGGGGAAATTCCGTGATCGCTGCATGATCGAATGACCCGATAAGGGGCGAGGCTCGCGGTGGCGGTAACAGGACCATGTCACCGGAACGCTGGCGGCGGTCCTGCTGCTTGCCGCCGGCGCGTTACTGCATATCACCACTGCGCTATCCATCCTATTCTGGGCCGCCGCCGCGATTCGCTGCACCGACCGTGGCGGGCGGCGCCATGGTATCCGGGACAAAGCCGGTGGGCAGGCCGTCGAGGCTTTTGGCGTTCTTAAGACCCCAGTACTTCCGTAGATTGTCGATGCCTTGGTTCGTCCAATAGCGCACGAGGTTTTGGCGATCGTCCCTGTAGTCGAACAGGGGCACGCCCATGCCGCACGAAGTTTGTACCAGAGCAACGGCAAGGCGTATGATTTGCCGCGCGCCGGGGATCTCGTCGAACTGCGGCAGCAGGGCGGCGTATTCCGCCGTACCGCGCATGAGCGACTGACCTTGGCCATAAAGGCGCAGGATCACCGGCGCGCCTTCGAACGCACAAAACATAATTGTGAGCCGCTTGTCCTCCGCGGCCAGCAGGTGAGCGCGGGTCTCACTGCCGCTGCCGGTGCAATCAAGATAGGCAACGTCGTTCGCGCCAAAAACCCGCAAGGTCAACATGCCCTTCGGGGAGACGTTCACCCGCCCCTTGGGCGCGGCGCTGGCGACGAAGAAAATCTTCTGCCGCGCGATGAAGGCCCGGTGCTCCTCTTCGATCTTCGCAAACTGCTTGCCCATGGCCGACCGCCCTTGAAAATCAATGCCAGGAAGACACGCTACTACACCACGCATACCGGTTTAAGAGGATTTCTTATCCTGGTATAGCTGCCACCATGATCAGGCCGCTGCCGGACAAGCAAAGGCGAGCGCTGGGCGCGTTCCTTCGCGCGCAGCGGGAGCGCATTGCACCCGCGGCGGTCGGGATTGCGAGCGGCGGCGGAAGACGCCGAACGCCGGGTCTGCGGCGCGAGGAGGTCGCGCAGCTGTGCGGGCTGAGCGTCACTTGGTACACGTGGATCGAACAGGGCCGCGACGTGTCGGTCTCGCCCGCGACGCTTGTCCACTTGGCGCGGGGAATGTGCTTTTCGCCGGCCGAGCGTGCCTATTTGTTCGAACTGGCCGGAAAGCGCGATCCCGACGGAAGCCTTGTCGCGCTCGATGACGTACCCGAATCGGTGCTCGCCTGCGTCGATGCGATCGATGCGCCGGCGTATATCCTGGATCGGTATTGGTCGGCTCGCCGGTGGAATGCCAAGGCGGCCAGGCTGTTCGTGGGATGGCTTGACGCTGCCGGCGAACCCAATCTCCTGCGCTTCATTTTTCTGCACCCCAAGGCGCGCACCCTGATTTGCGACTGGGCCGAACGCGCCGGCCGGGTCGCCGCCGAATTCAGAGCGGCGACAAGCGGCTATGTGGATGATCCGGCGCTGCGCAAGCTCGTCAACACGTTGCATCGGGACAGCGCCGATTTCGCCCGATGCTGGGATGCGCACGGCGTGCTGCGGCGCGAGGGCGGCGAGCGCACCTTCAACCATCCCTCCGATGGCTTTCTGCGCTATCAGCAGGTGTCCTTGACGATCGCCACGTGGCCGGATTTCCGCCTGACGATGCTGCTGCCGCAAAATCCACGCTGACCCGGCAGCACGGCGATTGCGCGGCCATGGATTGCCCGGATTGGCCGCGGCGGACTCGGCACAATGGCGCAGGTTGTGGCAGACTGATTCGCGCCGCGCACCGGTTTGTTGAGGAAACCCCATGCCGCTTGCCATCAACACCATCGTCAACATCAGTCTCGAACTCGACAACTCGAAATTCAGCATGCGGACTCCGGCGGGCTTTACCAAGGACCTGCAGTTCCGCATCGAAGTGCTCAAGGAGCATGACGCGCCGGGGGGCGCCGGCCAAGTGGTGCGGGGCGTGCACATGCGCTTGCACGCCGGCAGCCACATCGATGCCCCCGAACACAACGTGAAGGGCGGCAAGCAGGTGCAGGACCTGCCGCTGAACATTTTCGCCGGCGATGCCGTGATCGCCGACCTGCGCCACCTCGTCCCCGGCGGCGCGATCACGGCCGCGGAACTGACGCAAGCGGTGGGTGCCGTGATCCGGCGCGGCGACCGGCTGCTGCTGCGCACCGATGTGAACAAGACCTACATGGTCGATAACTGGTTCCAGCGTTCGCCCTATTTGAGCGCCGACGGCACGCGCTGGTGCATCGACCACGGCGTCGTGCTGGTCGGCTATGATTTCTACCACGGCGTCGATGAACCGGACGCGCCGCGCGTCTTCAACGCGTCGCGCACCTTGAGCGAGGCCGGGATCGTGACGCTGCCATATCTCAACAATCTCGATCGTGTTGCCGGGCAGCGCGTCACCCTGATGGCGCTGCCGCTGAAGCTGGTCGGCGCCGAAGCCTCGCCGGTGCGCGCCGTCATTCTGGCGTGAGCGGATTTTGGAGCGGGGTCCGGTGATGTATAGACGGCGCAGCTATGACCCGCTTTCTTCTCCCTCTCCCCGCTTGCGGGGAGAGGGTCGGGGTGAGGGGCAGCCACAGTTGCAGAGCTCCTGCGGCGAGCGATGGCCCGGCCCCTCACCCCGCGCGCAGGAGCGGGGCGCCGGTGCTAATGGATGTTGCTCTTTCGCGCGGCTTGACCGCCGAATACTCGGCGATTCCACCCAATCGACGCCGTCGAACGCGAACCGAGCTCACATCCCTCATCGCCGCCGTCTGCGCCGCACTGCTCTCGCCCGTCGCACCGGGTCACACCCAGGATCGCTATCCCGCCGGCCCCGTCACGGTGGTCACGACGCAAGCGCCAGGCACCACCAACGATATCCTGGCCCGGCTCTATGCGGAGCGGCTGTCGCGCCGCTTCGGCCAGCAGTTCGTGGTCTCCAACCGGCCCGGCGCCGGCGGCCTCATCGCGGCGCAAGCGGCGGCGACCGCGCCGGCCGACGGTTACACGCTGCTGATGGTCAATTCCGGCCATGCGATCCTCGGCACGCTCAACCGTCACCTCCCGTTCGATCCGGTGCGCGATTTCGCCGGCATCGCGCTGATCGGCGAAACCCCCGCCATCGTCACGGTGCCGGCGTCGCTCGGCCCGCGCAGCCTCGGCGAATTCGTCGCGCTCGCCAAGGCAAGGCCCGGCGCGCTCAATTACGGCTCCGCCGGGATCGGCACCGCGACTCACCTGGCCGGCTGCCTATTTCGCCCGGCAGGCCGGCGTTGACCTGGTGCATGTGCCCTATAAGACCAGCGCGGCGCAGCTTGGGGACCTGGTCGAAGGCCGCATTCAGGTCACGTTCTCGCCGGCCGCGTTCACGCTGCCGATGCTGGAGGACGGCCGCTTGCTGGCGCTCGCGGTGTCGTCGCCGGAGCCGATGCGCACGCCCATCGCGGTGCCGAGCGCGCGCTCCGCCGGCATCGATTACGATTATGCGACCTGGTACGGGTTTTTGGCCCCGGCCAAAACCCCTGCCGTAGTGCTGCGGAATCTCGAAGCGGCAATCGCGGAATTGAGCCGTGATGCCGATCTGCGGGCCAGGATCGTGGCGCAAGGTGTGGCGCCGCGTCATCTCGGGCTTGCCGACTTCGACGCCCATATCCGCCGCGAGATGGCCCGGCTCGACCCGCTGCTCAAGAGCATCGGGAAAGAGATCGGGAATTGATCCTCGTCGATTCACCGCAGGGCAAAATCGCCGGCTTCGGCGGAGCTGAGCCGCCAAAACCGGCCGCCTTCATCCTCAAAAGTCCGGCGTCTCGGCGCGCGGAACGTCGGCCTCGTCGTTGTAATAGTATTGATGGGTGTTTTCGGCACAGACCTCTTCCGGCAGTTGGTCGCCGCGCGGCACATAAGTCAAGGTCGCGGTCCAGGGGGTCGTAAAAACGTCTTTATCCTCGATCGTTAGATGCAATTGGAGGAACTTGCCCCGGTGTGGGCTGAAGACATCGCCGGCCGGCAGCCAATTCTCGTTTTTGTTTCTCTCGATCGCGTCTTTCACGTCCTCATACTCACGCAACCGGTAACGTTCGATCACATGCAGAGACTTTGAGTACGGCGTGCCGAACAGGTCGAGCATCGCATACTTCCGATCGGTCCTGACGCCGACGGTGTCGATCACCAGCGTGTCGCCTTCGTAATGGCCGACCAAATCCCCATACCACGAAGGGACTACCGGCGCCTGATGCGGCTGGTTCAGGCGCACGCGGCGCACTTCATGATCCTCTCCGTATAAAATGAGGATCCTGTCAGGTTGCTGAAATCATTTGCGTCATCAAACGTTTGAAAATGAACGGCATCGGTTCGGGCCAGCACTGGTTCGAAGGGTTCGGATAGGTGATGCCGGCGAGCGAGATTTCGCCGAACTTCCTCACCACCTCCGCCGCCCATGGCTGCAGAATTGGACTGGTGTAGTCGCCGACCAGCTGGTCGTAGTTGCTCACGCCCTCCTTGAGCACGGGAGATGCCGCCGATCCGGTTAGGCCAGCGGGCCGCTGCAGCCCGCGCGACCTGTTCGTCACGGGGCCCGGACCCGATGCCGGCGGCTCGAACCAGGGAAAGGACGGATGATACCATACGCCGGAGAAGTCAGGGATCGATGCGGTCCCGTGCGCTGCGCCGCCGGCCGGTCCGGCAACCGGCGCAGCCGATTGCGCCAGGGCGGGCGACGCGGTCGTCATCGCCAATGTGACCAATAAAAGGAAATCCCGATGCGTGTTCATGCAAACCTCCCTTTCATGGGTTTCGGTTCACCAAAGCGCTCCCCCGCATTGTGTTGTGCCGTGTGCCCCGCCGTAGGCACTGACGCTGCGGATTCTCTGGACACCTGCCTTTCCGGCTGGCGCACCCAAAAAATCATAGCGATTTTCAACGCACGCGAAAGGCCAAAACCGCCCTTGCCACGGCAAGGCCGGTCAGCTGTCCACCGCCTCGATGCGATTGATGAACTTCGCCTGCTTGTAGCCGATCTGCAACGCATCGGCTAACATCATCTCCCGGCCCCAAGGTTATCGAGTCACAGGCAATTCCTGCCGCGATGAAGCTTCTGCCAAATTGAGCATAGAGATGAAGCCTCCGCCATCATGAGCATAAAGATATCCGAGCCCCCTGAGCACTCCTAGATTGAGCGGAGGGAAGCGGGCGACGCAACCGCCTTCCTATACCAAATTCCGGTCGCATCGAATCACAGGGTCGTAGGGTGTGCAAAATCGCCCGGGCACGGCGGAGCAACCGGCACGGCTTCGCCGGCGATTTTGCGCACGCGGTCGGCCCTCACATGATTATTATCGCGCGGTGTCGCGATCGCGGCGCGAGTAAAGGCCTGCCGCGTGCGCAAAATCGCCATTTGACGCTTTGCGGGCTGCCTCCGTCTCGCAGGGCGATTTTGCACACCCTACGTGTTCGGACCTCACCGGAATCCCGTCTAAAACTGGGGGATGCAGCCGTACCTAAACGGGCGGCGGTGCATTGCGTAATTCAAGAATATGCAGATTGCAAGAACGCCCTGTGCGGCAAGCGTTTTGCGATGAAATCGAGACAATTTGGTTGATGAACACAGACACGATCCAAAATGGCAGCACCCGCCCGCGGTCAAGATAAGACGCCGGACGAGGTTTAGTGGTCCCCTTCAGCGCAATGGCACCGTTTTGCCGCCTGCGTGGCTTTGGCGCGGCACTTTGACACGTTCACATGTTGGCGGCGCGCGAAACAGGCTTTTCCGGCGGTGGATCACTGGCAGGATTTGGCGTCGGCTCGGTGACGGGTTGTGGCGGTTCGTAAGTTGGATCGCCTTGCGGATCATGCAGTGGCCGGTCCGGCGGATCTTGAGCCGGAGGCTGCACCGGATCATGCACCGGCTCGGGAGCGGTCGGCGAATTCGGATTTTGCGTCACAACGGTCCTCACAAAGCCTGTTTCGATGTAACGCCGCGATGACATGGCGGTTCCGCGGCGGTTAAAGGTAATTAGTAGGTTAGCACCAAGACGACGGGCTCATCTCGGCATGTGCCAGCCAGGGTAGATAATGAAGAAGAGTTCTGGTGAACAAAATGATTTCGAATGTGACGGCGGTCACACATAACGCGTATCTGTTTATGGCATAGCTGCGGCGCACCGGTGTGGTGTCAATGTTGTGGGGAGCAACATGGACAGAGAACAGGGTTTGCATATTCTAACCGAGAATGGCTGGCTCAGCACCGCCCCAAGGGATTTCCAGCGCGCGGTGCTTGCACATTGCCGGTGGCAGAGCGTCGAAGCGGGCACCAGGATTCAAAAGAGCGGTGAGTTGATCGGTCTTGCGCAAGGCACCCTCGCGATGCGGACGGTTTTAGCCGCCGACGACACACCGCTCATACATATCGAACACGCGGTTTCCTGGTTCGGCTATGAACCAATCATCGGCTCAAAACCCCGGACCATTGCCGCGAAGGCCCAAACTCAGGCATGGATGGCCCGCGCACCTCAGCGGTTGATCCTGCGGGCGCTGGACGAACGGCCGGAGTGGTGGCGACAATTTCTGCAACTTCAAAGGGCAGTTAATGATAACGACGTTACCATAGCGGCCGACCTGCTGATCCGGAGCAGCGAGCGGCGCTGCGCCGCAGTGCTGCTCCGGCTCGCCGGCCACCGCTTCGCGGAATCAACACAGAACATGCCGGTGGAAGTTCCGATTACGCAGAACATGCTGGGCGCTGCTGCCAACTTGTCACGCAACAGCGCCGGAACCGCGCTACGAAAGCTGGTGTTGCGCGAGCTCGTCGAACTCGGCCACCACCGAATCGTGGTGCGATCGCCGACGGCGTTGCGGACCTTCGTCGATTCGGTCTGAGACAGTGCAAAGCCGCAGCCGGCTGAAAGGTCGATGTTTTCAAATGCTGATTGGCGGTAAGTAACTCCCTTGATGTTGCGAGCAGGCGTTGCAGGTCGAACAGGAATGGCGCCGCGACGGTGACGGCCGGCGACATGGTGAGGCCGGTCAGCACCATCGCAGGCAGTAGCACGAAGATCACGATCGCATAGCGAGCTTCTGCAAGCATTGTAGCGCCTCGCCGCCTCGCCCCGCGGCCGCCGCAGCCGGATATGGTTCCAAACCTCGCTGAGCAGGGCCGCGGGCGCAATTCACGCGCCGCCGGAACCAGGTCGCGGCGAAAGTGGCCGCTGAACAGACCGAACAGCAAGCTCGTAAGGCGCAATAGTTTTATTGCGCCACTTGGTGGCCAGCCTCTGTGTGGATGGCAGGCGGCCAGTACCGGGTTTGGCTTACCGCGCCCTTGACGGCCAATATAAACACCGTGGCACCCGTGCGGCGCAATGCGCTTCGCATATTGCGCCCTGCAATAGTTAGGGAGTCGCGCCGCAGCCTGGTGCGGAAGCGGGTTTGGACGGCTCGGCACCTTCCACCACCTACAATGGGAACGCCGGTCGAACGTCCGTGTGGATAAAGTCTGCGCCCTTGAACAGCAATCGGCATTTCATTGTCGTGGCGAGCGCATAGGCCGCGCAATCGCAGAGATTGAGGCGCGCTTTCGAATCGATGCCTTTGCCATATCGATAGAACGCCGCCGCCGCGGCGCGCGCCTGCACTACGTCGAAGGCAACGATTTCGATGTCATTCTCCCGGAGCATTTCCCATAATGCCCCGACGGCAGCCAAACCTCGGCGGACGCGCAGCACGGCCGCCGTTTCATGGACGTTGACGGCGGACACAATTAAGCGGTCGCAACCCGCAATGACATCTTGAAAGGCGCCTTTCTCCGGCTCGCCGAATAGGATCGCAAGCAACGCGGAGCTGTCGATGGCGATCACAAGGGGTTAAGATCGTCCACGATGTCTTGGGTCGGGCGCGGATCGAGAAGCGGCAGCGTCGCTATCTCCGCGGCCAGTTGGTCCATGCGCGCGCGCCGCTTCGCCACGGCTTCGGGCGAGCAGTCCTTTGGCTTGCGCAATTCCGGCAGGAGGCGCGCACGATCCTCAAGGGCTTGCCGTACGGCGATGTCGACGGGCACGCGCTGAGCTTCGGCCAACCGCCGCGCGAGGTCTTCCGTTTCCCGAGAGAGCACATGGATACATCACGGATGTCCGCAAGACCGGTTCATAGGACGAGTTCGATCGGTGGCGATGTCGTCGAGCGCGCGTCCTTGATGTCTGGCGGCGCTGATTTGAACATGCAACACGACATCACGTACGGATTCGAGCGCACGTTCCGCCGCCTCGGCGGTCCTTCCCCGAACACCGCCTCACTGGCCCGCATACCACTGATACCCACGGTCTTCCCAAAAGCCGCCCTTGCCGCCAACGATGCCGCTCAGCTTGTCCACCGCCTCGATGCGGTTGACGAATTTCGCGTGCTTGTAGCCGATCTGGCGTTCGACCCGCAGCCGCAGCGGCGCGCCGTGGGCGACCGGCAGGGCCTTGCCGTTCATGCCGTAGGCCAAAATGGTTTGCGGGTGCATGGCGTCGAACAGATCGAGGCTCTCGTAATAAAAGCCGCTGCCGTCGCGGGTGCGCACCATTTCGTCCATGCAATGGAACACGATGTAGCGCGCTTCCGGCTTGAGTTCCGCGGTCTGCAGCAGATTCGCGAGCGGCACGCCGGTCCATTGGCCGATCGCCGACCAGCCTTCGTCGCAATTGTGCATCGTGATCTGGGTGCGCGCCGGCAGCGCCTTGATGGCGTCGAGCGTGAGCGACAGCGGCTTGTTCACCAGCCCGTCGACCGTGAGGCGGAACTCCGCGAAGTTCGACATCATGTATTGAAAATACGCCCGGCTGTTCGGCCGTTCGGAGCCGTTGGGCGGGAAATCCGGGGAAATATCCGCCTCCGTATATTCGCGCACCAAGGGCTGGCCCGCCAGCAGCAGCCGCTGCACGTGCAACGACATGAACTGGCCGAAATCCAGCAAGAAGCGCAGCTGCGGCGCGTCGGAAATCTGCGGCCGGTCGCAGCCCGAAAGCAGCGTCGCGGCGGCGGCGGAACCGCCGGCCACGAGGGCGCGGCGGGTGAGGAGGCATGTCATGGCTTGACCTCGGGCCGAATCGCGTAGCGTCCGGTGATCATGCCGCGCAGGTTGTTGAGCGGACCCGAGAGGATGACCTGGACGAGGTGAATGAGGACGAACAGCACCAGCAGATTGGCGACGACAAAGTGGATCGTGCGCGCCGATTGCCGCCCGCCGAACAGGTCGAACAGGAACGGCGCCGCGGCGGTGACGGCCGGCGACATGGTCAGCCCGGTCAGCACCATCGCAGGCAGTAGCACGAAGATCACGATCGCATAGGCGAGCTTCTGCAAGACATTGTAGCGCCTCGCCGCCTCGCCCCGCGGCCGCCGCAGCCGGATATGGTTCCAAACCTCGCCAAGCAGGTGGCGCGGGCGCAATTCGCCGGCTCCCGGCGCCAGGTCGTGGCGAAAGTGGCCGCTGAAGAGACCGAACAGCAAGTAGGCCAGCCCGTTGATTACCAGCAACCACGCCAGGGCGAAATGCCAGTCGCGCGCGAGCCCAAGGCCCGGGCCGCCCGGCAGCGTTGCCCAATTGGGAAAAGCGCCGGCGATCGGTTCGCCGTCGGTCCCATAAGCGACGCCGAGCACTCCGGTGGTGATGAAATTGTGCCCCGCGACCGTGGTCACGCCGACCGGCTCGTCGGTCTCGATGTCTTCGAGCGCCGCGATCGAAATGAACGACGGCACGCCGCGGTAGCCGTACTTTCCCCAGTACAGCGCCGGATGATAGTTGAACAGCCGCAGGCCGCTCATCAGCAGCAGCACGAGCAGCAGCGCATTAATCCAGTGGGTCAACCGCACCGCGATGCTGTGGCGGTAAACGATTTCACGGCGTCGGCCGGCCGGTGCGGCGGCCGGCGGCGGCGGCGGCGCGGCTGCAGCGCGATCGTCGCCGATAGCCTGCGGGGTCAACTCCATGATGCGTTATCCTCGCCGCTCGTGATCGCTCCCCGGCAGCCGTAGCCGGGGCAAATGTCGAGACAGGCAGCCCACTCGTCATCGCCGGGCCTGTCCCGGGAAGGCACGATGTACCAACTTCCGGGATGGCCGGGATAGGCCCGGCCATGACTCGTCGGAAACCGCCTCTGTTACCGGCAGCCCGCGTAGCCGCTTACGGATACATGTAATACGCGGTAAATCGCCCATAGGCCACCACGGCGACCCAGATGGCGAGCGACAGGCTGCCGGCGAATTTGGCGCCCCACGGCGTGGCTCTGCCGGAATCCCATTTCCCAACGCTGCGGTAGGTCACGATATGGAACGCCAGTACATTGAGGCCGGCGACCGTCATCAGCACCAGTTTGACCAGGAACGCGAAGTTGCCGGAATATTTCACCGCCTGGCCGGTGAACATCAGCACGCCGGTCACCGCCGCGATCGCAAATGCCATCCAAGTCCAGGGCAGGATCTGGCGCGACAGATCGGTGACGGAGTATTCCGTAAACGCCACGCCCATCAGGCGCAGATCGAGTAGCGCGATGGTGCCGAACACCACGGAAATCGCCGCGATGTGGACCATGTCGATGGCCGAGAAGCCGAACGTGGTTTGGGCGACGAACAGCGCGACCGGCGTCGTTTCCACCCAGTGCAGGAGTTCCGTCATGGTATTCACGTTCGGGCCTCGTGTTGAATCACGTTCTCCAGAGTCATACCCGCGTTTGTCGTGGCCATCCAGACGTTCCTTGTTGCGGCTTGGCCCGACGCGAACCGCAGCATGAACGTCGTGCTGCGCGCCACCGCCGCTCCGGTCCGCGAGGTTCCGCACCGGCAGAGATATAGCTGGCCGCTAAGTCGTAGCTTCGGCAATGCCAATCGCGCTCCCAATATGCCGCCAAAACTTGATGCTCCTGCGCATCGCTGCCTTTATGGCGCCCCGGCGCGGGATGCTGGCTCGCAATGGCAAAGGAAATCACGGCGGGTATATTGCGTAAAGTACCCACCACCGGTACGGAAGGTGTAGAAAGGTGTAGCTAAACTATCGGGCGATCGGTGAAAGACCCACCACGGCCGCAATTTCAAAACATCTTCCGGCGGCTATGTATCTTCTACTTCATTCCGGAATCACGAATAATACGGCCGTACTCGGCATATGCGTTGCGGAAATAAACGCCGAAATCCGCGCCGCACATCCCGACCGGATAAAGTCCTCGCTCCAAAAGCTTCGCCTTGACCTCCGGTACCTGCATCGCGGTCGTGAACCAGTTAGCGAGTTGGGAAATCGACTCTTTCGGTGTCTTCGCGGGCGCGAACAACCAGATGCGAACCTCGGCCTCGTAATCCTTATAGCCTGATTCGGCGATCGTCGGCACATTGGGCAACAGCTCAATCCGGGCCCGTGACCCGGTTGCGAGCGCGCGCAATTTGCCGGCCTTCAATTGTTCGGCCACGCCGATGTAGGAAGTGAATGCCGACGTTACGCGCTCGTCTAATAGCGTGTTAACTGCAATCAGCTGGCTGGGAAACGGAACGTATTGCATTTTGACCCCGGTGGCAAGCTTCAGCATCTCGACCGCGATGTGCGACGACCCCGCTGGCCCAAAACTCGCGATCGTTAAGTCACCAGGCTTGGCGCGGGCCGCGGCTAAGAGATCAGCAAGTGTGTGGTAAGATGACCTGCTGTTGACAATAATAACTTGGGGCGACCTCGCAAGATAGCAAACCGGCTCGAAGCTGGCCACCGGATCATAGGACACCCGCCGAACATATGGATTGATGATAAAAGCATTTGTCGTCATCAAAATCGTGTTACCATCCGGCGTGGCGTGGGACACAGTTTCGGCTCCCAGGGCTCCGTCCGCCGCCGTGCGGGTCGTGATGTCAATCATCGGGCCGTTCCTCCGGCCGAACGATTGAACGATTTGTTCTGCAAACAGATGGGCAACGATATCGGCGGGACCGGACGCGGGCACCGCAACGACGACATGGATTGTTCTGGCGGCCTGCGGCCATGCGTCGTGGCCGGAAATAAGGATGCCGCAGGATAAAGCTGCTATACCTGCCGCCAAAGCTAGAAATCGCCGGTGAGGTTTCATGGTAGAGTTGCCTTTGTGACATCAGAGGGCGCCCGCGTTCGGGTACGTCCGGGGCTACGGGATGCATACATATCCCGTAGCGTTCGAGGACATGGCGGACACGTTACTGGCGGCGATCTTGTTGACATTTATTCGCAGCGAACAGCCGGCCGGGGTTCATCCGTGCCACGTAGCTTGCGAGCTTCGCCATCATTTCATCATAACCGACAAGCCATATGCAGAGCAATGCCGGGCTCCCGGCGCGACAAACAGCGCGACCGGCGTTGCCTCCAGGTGTTGCGTATTGCGGGCTTTGAATGCCGCAATCGGGCTGACCGGGAATCGCCCGGCCCAAGACTGCCGTGAATGCGACAACTCCAACGAATGCGGCGGTAGCGCGCAGATTCACCCGCCAAGCCAGCCCGCGATCCAGCGTCCGCGCCCGGCCAAAGTAGCCCCCATCCAGAGAACAAGAGCCGCCGTGCCGACGAGCCGAGCCGGCGCGTTGGCGTCCTTCCCGGCCGACCCATTGCGGCGCAGCATGAAGGGGAGCGCGATGGTGGCGATTGTCGCGGCCGCCATCATGTAAAGCTTCGCCACGAAGGCGCCGTCTCGCCATGACCGCGGCGCGCCGATCATCAGCGCGATCCCGCTCAGCGTGGCGATCACCAGCGCGGTCGCGAACCACGGCATGAACCGCGTACTGCGCGCCACCGCCGTCCCGGTCCGCGAGGTATCCCCAAAGGCGCAGGTCGACCATGACGACCGACGACAACACGATGCCGATCGATAGGATATGCACGATCTGCAGCACCGGAATGAGCCACGTGATCCGGCGCATCATGAGGCTGAGCGGCAGGCTGCCGACCCACTGCGAGAGTTGTGCCATCATGCCATGCATCCTCTGCCGGCCATCGCCCGACCGCGTGCGATCACACTACATGATGGTGCGACGGCTTGGCGAGCGGATTGTCGGCCGGCCGCTCAGTGCTTTCAGCCCGGACGCTTGGGGTTCGAGCCCGCCCGCGCCGTAGCCGCAAATTCCATCGGGGTTCCGCTGTCCTGGGGTTCCGCCTGCCACGATTCTTTGCCATGTCTCCGCAAACGCCGGGCTTGCATCCTGGCCGGCGGTGGGGCATCTAGGGCCGATGGCGGTCGATCCTGCGACAGCGCGCGTAGGAGTGTAGCTCAATTGGCCAGAGCACCGGTCTCCAAAACCGGGGGTTGGGGGTTCGAGTCCCTCCACTCCTGCCATCTAACTAATTGAAAATACTACGATTTAGGTTGTGACCGAAATTGGCCCTACGCCCATGTGCGACCTTTTGCTACCCCATTCCGTTCGGACGCCGCTTTTTCCCAGGCAGTCCGTATCGCGTTATCAACCCAGGCAGCGGTGTCTTCGCGTGAAGGGGGAGCCCGTTCAGGGGAGCAACTTGGCTGCTGGCAGGCCCCTTCGGTCCTGCCGTGGCGCGCCTCGGCGGGGTCTACCACGCCAATTTCTGGGCCGGCCGTAGCAAGGCCGGGCTGAAGAATGTGCAAAGTCTAGCTCAGGATGGGGTTGAAAGATGAAGCGCATTTCATGGCCGGACTTATTATTTTCGCGTTCGCGGCTTTGCCGCGGCGGCGGCCGGCTTGTTGGCGGGCGACATGAAAAACTCCGCGGTCTCGACCTTGAGGGCGGATGCGAGCTTTTCCAATTGGTCCACGGAGCCGGTTTCGAGGCCGCGTTCCACGCGGCCGACCCAGGCCTCGGACATGCCCGCGCTGCTGGCGAGGCTTCCCATGGACATGTTGTGCGCCAAGCGTATTCTTTTGATGTTTCGGGCGATCAATTCGTTTAACGCCATCTTCTTCCCCGAAGCGGGTTTTTTCTCCGTATAGCCGTTATAGAGTTCGACGAAATCCTCCGCCATTTCGTAGCACAGCGTTTCGGTCAGCGAGGGCGGGTCCCACCAGGCATTGGTATCGCCGCAGCTTTTCATGACCAGGGCGATCGGTTTGGGCAGCACGTAGCGCGACGCATAATCCGCCAGTGTCTCGAGAAACCCGATGGCACGAAACGATCGCGCCAGCGTATCGAGCTTTCCTTTGGCCGGCTCATAGGTAATGGTGATGGGCGACTTCGGCTGATCGTCCGGCCGCAGATGGGGTTTTAGGACCTCACCCCAGGAATATTTGGCGTTCTCGTAGTCGTAGCGGCAGCTTTGCCGGCGATCGTCCGGCAATTGCACCCAGTCCGCCAGTTCCTTGAATTGCTTATCGTCGGAACCGACCATCAGGCAGACGATTGCGAAAGCGCGCTGCTGGTCGAGCCCGTGGGCATCGTAGAAGTCGAAGTCAAGGCTATCCTTGCGGTCGCGCCGGTCCATCAGGAACCAGCCGCGGGCCGCCTGCACCAGCACGTTGACGGAAAATTCCGTGCCGGCCTCAAGCATGGCCAGCGTCGCGAACGAGTCGGCGGCATCCTCCTCCCGTCCCAGGACCGGCAGGCGCAACTGCCCGATCAGCGCATGGCCGAGTTCATGAAAGCCGACGAACAGCATGTTGCCGGTCACGAATTCCACCAGGTCCTGCTGCTGCTGGTCCGACATCTTGGTCATACGCGCATCGCCGCGCATTTCCCGAACGGCGCCGTCGATCTTGGCCTTATGCCGTTCCGGGGAGGCGCGCTGCGCCTCCACCGGTGCCGGGACGGCGAGCAGCATAAGGGCAAGCGGCACCAACGTAACGATGCGCAACAGCGACCCCCGACCGTCCCGCCATCTGGAGGCAGCACGGGTGGCACCGGAAGGACGGTATGACGCCGCCGCGACTTTCGCGATCTGCATGTCTGACGACCCACTGCGGACGACGGCTTCAGCACGCGTGAAAAATCTATTCACGCCGACGCCATTGCCGACGGGTAGCCGAGCCTAACTTGGCTTCGCGTCGTTTGGCAACCGGTCGTCCGAATCTGGTGTCGGAGGTGGGGCCGCTACGCTGGACGATCCCAGTACGCGTGCGGCGCCTTGGCGAAGCGTAACCCGCCGCCGCAATTCGTAAAGCGAGCGCGGCGGATTACGCTTCGCTAATCCGCCCTACACCAGCCCTACACCCTGCCGCTGCGCTCGACGATCCCCAGCACGTCGCTCATCATGCGGTTGAGCTCGAAGTCCTTCGGCGTATAGACGGCGGCGACGCCGGATTGCTTGAGCTCGGCCGCATCCTCGGGCGGGATGATGCCGCCGACCACCACCGGCAGGCCTTCGAGCCCGGCGTCGCGCAGGCGCGCGACCACGTCGCGCACCAGCGGCATGTGCGAGCCCGACAGGATCGACAGGCCGACCACGTGCACGTCCTTGGCGCGCGCCGCATCGACGATTTCCGCCGGCGTCAGGCGGATGCCGTCATAGACCACGTCCATGCCGGCATCGCGCGCCCGCACCGCGACCTGCTCGGCACCGTTGGAATGGCCGTCGAGGCCGGGCTTGCCGACCAGGATTTTCGGCCGCCGCCCGAGCTTGCGGGTCACCCGCTCGACTTCGGCGCGCAGATCGTCGATGCCCTGGCAGTCGTTGCGGGCGGCGTGGGAAACCCCGGTGGGTGCCCGGTATTCGCCAAAGCCCTGGCGCAGCACCTCGCCCCATTCCCCGGTGGTGACGCCGGCCTTGGCGCAGACGATCGACGGCTCCATGATGTTGGCGCCGGATTGAGCGGCGCGCCTGAGATCCGCGAGCGCGGCCGTCACCGCCTTGGGGTCGCGCGCCGCGCGCCACGCCTGCAGCCGGGCGATCTGATCGGCCTCGACCTCGGGCGCCACCGTGAGGATCGAGCCTTCGCCGGCGGCGAGCGGCGACGGCTCGGTTTCGGTGAAACGGTTGACGCCGACCACGATCTGCTCGCCGCGTTCGATCGCCTCGACCCGGCGGGCATTGCTCTCGACCAGCTGCGATTTCATGTAGCCGGTCTCGACCGCCGCCACCGCCCCGCCCATGCCGAGAATGCTGTCGAGTTCCTGGCGCGCCTCATGTTTGAGCGCCGCCACCTTGGTCTCGATCTCGGTCGATCCGGCGAAGATATCGCCGTATTCCAGCAGGTCGGTCTCGAAGGCGAGGATCTGCTGCATGCGCAGCGACCACTGCTGGTCCCACGGCCGCGGCAGGCCGAGCGCCTCGTTCCAGGCCGGCAGCTGCACCGCGCGGGCGCGGGTCTTTTTCGACAGCGTCACGGCCAGCATCTCGATCAGGATGCGGTAGACGTTGTTCTCCGGCTGCTGCTCGGTGAGGCCGAGCGAATTCACCTGCACGCCGTAGCGGAACAGCCGCTGCTTGGGGTCGGCGACCGCGTAGCGGGTTGCCGTGATCTCTTCCCACAGCTCCGCGAAGGCGCGCATCTTGCACAGTTCGGTGATGAACCGCAGGCCCGCATTGACGAAGAACGAGATGCGGCCGACCACTTCGCCGAATTGCGCCGCGTCCATGCCGCTCGACGCTTTCACGGCATCGAGTACCGCAATCGCGGTCGCCAGCGCATAGGCGACTTCCTGCACCGGCGTCGCCCCGGCCTCCTGCAGATGATAGGAACACACATTCATCGGGTTCCATTTCGGCAGTTCGGCGGTGGTGAACAGGATCACGTCGCGGGTGAGCCGCATCGACGGTCCCGGCGGAAACACATAGGTGCCGCGCGAGAGATACTCTTTGATGATGTCGTTCTGGGTGGTGCCCTGCAGGTCGCGGCGCGGCGCGCCCTGCTCGTCGGCGACCGCGATATAGAGCGCCAGCAGCCAGGCCGCGGTGGCGTTGATGGTCATCGACGTGTTCATGGTGCCGAGCGGGATTTTTTCGAACAGCGCCCGCATGTCGCCCAGATGGCAGATCGACACGCCCGACCTTGCCGACTTCGCCGCGGGCGAGCAGATGATCGGCGTCATAGCCCGTCTGGGTCGGCAGGTCGAACGCGACCGACAGCCCGGTCTGACCCTTGGCGAGGTTTTTGCGATAGAGCGCGTTGGACTCCGTGGCGCTCGAATGGCCCGCATAGGTGCGAATGATCCAGGGCTTGTCGCGCATCGCATTGTTTTCCGCGGTTACGGCCGGCGGCGGAACGCTGCGGCCAGGCGTGGTTGCGTTGGTGACGCTAGCGGCTGATCAGCCCGATGATGGCCAGCAGGATGACCGCACCGATCACCGCATTGATGATCTCCGCAATGATGCCGAAGCCGATAAAGACGCCGAGCCGGGGCAACAGCCAGCCCGCGATCAGGCTGCCGATCACCCCGACCACCATGTTGCCGACCAGCCCGAAGCCGTAGCCCTTGACGATCATTCCGGCGAGCCAGCCCGCAAGTGCACCGACCAACAGCCAAATAACGATCCCCATCACAGCCTCCTGACGGCCGGTCCCGGTTTGGATTGTTGCAGTGCAACGCGGGGACATTAGGCGTTCTTGCTCTGCTTGTCAGCTATGCGGCCGAGGTTTTTTGGCGCCGCAACACCAAACGCTGAGATCGCGGCGATGATCTTCCGTATGATTGCGGAGCGCGGCCGTCCTGTTTCGCTGCTTTCGATTGTTGCAACGCGGCATAAATGGAGGCACAGTGTTTGCTTGCGACGGACGTCGTTAATCCCGATTCCGGACGCCGGAATCTCGAAAAACCGCAGTCCCGCGTCGCGACCGGAGGCGCACCATGCCGGCAGTCGTCGAGTTGAAACCATCTCCCGCCGCCAAAGACCTCTATGCCATCGGGGAAATTCCCCCGCTTGGCCACGTCCCGGCCAAAATGCACGCCTGGGCGATCCGCAAGGAGCGTCACGGGCCGCCGCAGTCCTCCATGCAGCTCGAAGTGCTGCCGACCTGGAGCATCGGCGAGGACGAGGTGCTGGTCTATGTGATGGCGGGCGGCGTCAATTATAACGGCATTTGGGCGGCGCTCGGCACCCCGATTTCGCCGCTCGACGTGCACAAGAACCCCTATCACATTGCCGGCTCCGACGCCTCGGGCGTGGTGTGGGCGGTCGGCGCAAAAGTGCGGCGCTGGAAGGTCGGCGACGAGGTCATCGTCCACTGCAACCAGGACGACGGTGATGACGAGGAGTGCAATGGCGGCGACCCGATGTTCTCGCCGTCGCAGCGCATCTGGGGCTACGAGACGCCCGACGGCTCATTCGCGCAATTCTGCCGGGTGCAGTCGCGCCAGCTGATGACCAAGCCGAAGCACCTGACCTGGGAGGAGTCGGCCTCCTACACGCTGACGCTGGCGACCGCCTACCGCATGCTGTTCGGCCATCCGCCGCATCTGCTCAAGCCCGGCGACAACGTGCTGGTATGGGGCGCCTCGGGCGGGCTTGGGGTATTCGGCCTGCAGCTGTGCGCCGCCTCCGGGGCCAACGCGATCGGCGTCATCTCCGACGAGAGCAAGCGCCAATACGTGATGGAACTCGGCGCCAAAGGCGTCATCAATCGCAAGGATTTTGCCTGCTGGGGCCAGATGCCCAAGGTCGGCACGCCGGAGTACGACACCTGGGTGAAGGAGGCGCGCAAATTCGGCAAGGCGATCTGGGATATTACCGCGAAGCACGACGTCGATATCGTGTTCGAGCACCCGGGCGAGCAGACCTTTCCGGTGTCGTGCTTGGTGGTCAAGCGCGGCGGCATGGTGGTGTTCTGCGCCGGCACCACCGGCTACAACATCACCTTCGATGCCCGCTATGTGTGGATGCGCCAAAAGCGCATCCAAGGGCTCGCATTTCGCCCATCTCAAGCAGGCGAGCGCCGCCAACCAGTTCGTGCTCGATCGCCGCATCGACCCCTGCATGAGCGACGTGTTTCCCTGGGAAAACATCCCGCTCGCCCACGAGATGATGTGGAAGAACCAGCACAAGCCAGGCAACATGGCGGTGCTGGTCAACGCGCCGCGCACGGGGCTGCGCAATTTCGAGGACGTGGTGGAGGCGGCGGGGGGAGGGGGGTGAGGTGTCGCCGGGGGGGGGCCTTCCCGGGCGAGCGAGGACCAGCGCTTTAGACCATCTTTCTGTTGCGACGAAGGGCTGTAGGGTGGGCAAAGGCGCCAGGTACGATCGAAATGGGTGCGAAGCCGTTCGCAGCATGTCCCGCAGCACGAAGGCCGGCAGTTTAGAACGCATAGACCGCATCGGCCATGGCGAGGGGGCGGATTTAATGTCTCGCGCTGACCACATCGACCGGGCCATTGAACAGCGCCGCGATATCGCTCTTGATCCCCGCATATTCCCACATGCCGATCGGTGCATCGGGGGCAAGATCGATGAGAATATCGATGTCGCTGTCGGGGCGGTTGTCCCCCCGCGCCCTGGACCCGAACAGCGCGGCATGGCTGACGCCGCGCGCCTTGAGCCTGGTTTCGTTTTTTTAACCGGGCAAGGATCGCTTGTTTCTCCACAATGGCATCCTCCAGCAACGGTGGTATTGTCGGCCGACCTTCTTGACTCGGGCACTTCTAGCGCCTTCCACGCTCCAACGGATGCCCCCTGCCGCCATGAATTTCCGCAAGCGTAGCCCCGATGCAGGGCGCGCCGCACGGACGTAGCCCGCATGAGCGCAGCGAAATGCGGGACCCGCGGTACCGGATGTCGCGACCAAGAGGTCGCTCATCCGGGCTACGCTTGCTTTAGCCGGCGCACCGGCGCGTATTTGTAGCCTATCTGTTAGGCTCAGAATGACCTTCGCTTGCTCGAGCTCGTCCAAAGCGAATTCCTTCCTCCCGGTCGGTAGCCTATTCCCGATCTTCCTTAGCGGCGTTCGATCTTAACGATTTCCCTACCGGCCTTCGCCCACATCCTCGACCGGGATATCGAGCGTGATCGTCCGGTTCCCGCGCAACAGCGAAACCCGCGCCGTATGGCCGACCCCGATGTCGTCAAGCTGGTCGGAAAGGTCGAGCAACCGGCGGACCGGCTTGCCGTTCACGGCGACGATCACATCGCCCAGGATGCCGGTTCTGAGGTTGAACGCCGCGCACGCCCGCGCGCGCCGCGGATGAGCCCGGCAGGGTGCGCAGAATCGGGATGCCCTCAAGGCCAAGCCGGGTGGCGGCGGCCTCGCTCACCGCGACGATGCCGATGCCCGGTGTCGGTACCCGCCCGTCGCGGATGAGTTGCGGAACGATCCGGTTGACGATGTCGATGGGAATGGCGAACCCGATGCCGGCGTTCGATCCGGACGGCGAGATGATGGCGGTATTGACGCCTACGACGCGGCCGCCGGAGTCGAGCAGCGGCCCGCCGGAATTGCCGGGATTGACCGCCGCGTCGGTCTGGATCACGTTGGAAATCTCGTGGCCGGCGCTGGTCGGCAGCCGCCGCCGCAGCGCACTGATGACGCCGAAGGTGAGCGACTGATCGAGCCCGAACGGATTGCCGACCGCGAATGCGAATTGTCCGACTTTGAGATCGCCCGAGCTGCCGATTGCGATCGCGGGCGGCAGCGCGGGCGGGTTGCGCAGCCGCACGACGCCGAGATCGTAATTGGGAGCGGTGCCGATGATATCGGCCGCGATAACTTGACCCGAGGCGAGGCGCACCGCCACCTCGCTGATTCCGGCGACCACATGATTGTTGGTGACGATATTGCCGGCGCCGTCCCACACGAACCCGGTTCCCGATTGAATGCCGCTGTCGTCCTCGGTGTAGATGTTGCCGCCGGCTTGCCGTCCCACCACCTGGACCACCGAGGGCGAAACCCGCTCGAACAACGCGATGATGGAGCGTTCGGCGTCCGATAGATCGCCGCGCGCCGCGACCGGGCGCGGCGCCGTCGCGGCGAACATAAGCTGTGTGAGATAGGGCTGGGCCACTTGCACGGCCAAAAGCGCCAACAGGACGATCATGCCGTAACGAAATAACCGGCTGCTCATGGGCCTTCTCCTCGCCATGCGTCAAATATCCGACGCGACTTGCTCAATCTCCACCGTGTCCGCCGGCACAACCGGATTTGAAATCGCCGCGACGGACCGGCAATTCACAACCGCTGAGGCCGGCATTTAGCTCCCATACATATGGTAGCTTAAGAGCCTAATTTTGTGACCGGTGCGTCGGTACGTTGCGAGCGATCGGGAGCCCGCCAGTCTGCGGGCGGTATCCCGCCGCGCCGGATTGCCATCCGGTACCTCCGCGATAGCTACCGCCGTTGCGGAAAAGCATTTACCACAATCCGCATGCCACCGGTGGGCTATGCGTTCCGAGCTCCCGGATTTCCGCCGGACTCCGCAACGGTGCTGCAGGTGCCGCACCTATTGAATTGAAATATCAGCGCGTTGCATGCGTGATCCTCATCTGGCGAGTTCCTTGAGGCCGAGCCGGATCAGCCGCGCCGCATCCGCACCTTCGCCGGCTTCCCGCACGGCCGCCGCCACCGCGGCGGATGCCTGCGGTTGTCCGTAGCCCAGATTGACCAGCGCCGAGACCGCATCCATCACGGGCCGCGGCGCCCGCTTGTCGTCCACCGCGCCGGACAGCTGGGCGGTGGCGGGATCGACCTGCGCCAGCGCCAGTCCCTTGTCCTTGAGTTCGGTGACGATGCGTTCCGCGACCTTGGGGCCGACGCCCGGCGCGCGGGTGATGGTCGCCTTGTCGCGCATCGCGACCGCCGTGGCGAGGTCGGCCGGCTTCAGCGTCGACAGGATCGCGAGCGCCACCTTGGTGCCGACGCCCTGCACGGTCTGCAGCAGACGGAACCATTCGCGTTCGGCGGCGGAGCGGAAGCCGAACAGGCGGATCTGGTCCTCCCGCACATAGGTTTCGATCGCCAGCGCGACCAATTCCCCGGCCTTCGGCAGTTCCTGCAGGGTGCGGGCCGAACAATGCACCAAATAGCCGACGCCGCCGACATCCAGGACCACAAAATCCTCGCCGTAGCTGTCGATGGTACCGGTGAGCTTGCCGATCATGCCTTCCCGCCTCCACCTTGCGGGAAGGGGGTGGGGAACTCGGGCGCTGATGTGCCGCAACCTCCCGGCCCCTCTCCCCGGCCCTCTCCCCGCAAGCGGGGAGAGGGAGAAGCGGTCGCCAGCGCTCTCAACGCGGCATTGCGGCGGTGATGCGCGTGGGTGATGGCGATCGCCAGCGCATCGGCGGCATCGTGGGAGTGCGGATCGGCCTTGGGCAGCAACACGCCAAGCATCATGCGGATTTGCGCCTTGTCGGCATGGCCGGCCCCCACGATGGTCTTCTTGATGAGGTTGGGGGCATATTCGGCGATCAGCACGCCGGCCTTGGCCGGTACCACCATTGCGATGCCGCGGGCCTGCCCGAGTTTTAGCGTGGCGCCGGCGTCCTTGTTGACGAACGTCGCCTCGATCGCCGCCTCGTCCGGGTGAAACTCATCGACCACACGCTTCAGCGCGTCATGCAGCGTGACCAGACGGTCGCCCAGCGCGGCCTCGCTGTCGGTCTGGGCGGAGCCGCAGGCCACATAGATCAGCCGGCTGCCGTCGGCCTCGATCACGCCCCAGCCGGTGCGGCGGAGCCCCGGATCGATGCCGAGAATGCGAATCGGGCGTGCCATGACGCATCCCTGATAGCGCCCCAGCGGCCGCTCGCATAGTCACCCGCCCACCCGGGATAGGGGTGAGCCCTCCGGCCTCGTTCTTCCGTGGCGGTGGTCAGCGCGATTTCCACAGCCCCGCCGCCTTGAGGGCGTTGGTGATCACCGCTTGCACATCGACCGGGCCGGCGCCGAAAGCGGCGGACGGCGGGACGGCAGAGGCTGCGGCAGTGCGGGGGGCATCATGCGAGGGTTGCGCACGTGCGGACCGTCGCGGTGCCGCCGCGACCCGGCGTGGGTGGCCGGTCAGGCCCCAGAATTTGGCGATGTGATAGGACGACGAAATCCCCACTTCGAGCAGAAACGCGCCGGGGATGCCGCAGTGGTCGTCGGCACCGCCGGCCGCGAGCGGCGTGCCGTGAGCCATGGCGGGAATGGTGTAGGATTCGATCACGTCGCGGCCGGCCTTGTCGCGCCATACTTGGCGCGGGTAGCCGTCGACGATTTCGGTGAGTGTCGGGTCGCGGGCAAGGCCATGCAGGTTGGTCCACTGCTTCACGATCTGGCCGGCGTTGTCGGGCTTGACCACCGGATCGGCGCCGCCGTGCCAGACCGATAGGCGCGGCCATGGCCCCCGGTGGTTGGAGGCAGCCCGCACCAAGTCGCCCCATTCCGACGCGGTACGGTCCCGCCCCTGGAGCATGCTCTCGAAGGCCTCGTTGACATTGGCCGCCGTGCCATAAGGCAGCCCGGCAATCACCGCGCCGGCGGCGAACACCTCCGGATAGGCGGCCAGCATCACGCATGCCATGGCGCCGCCCGCGGACAACCCGGTCACGAACACGCGGCCGCGGTCGATGTCGTGATCGCGGATCATGGTCTCGACCATCTGCCGGATCGATTGCGCCTCGCCCTTGCCGCGTTCGATGTCCCCGCGCAGAAACCAATTGAAGCAGCCGTTGGGATTGTTGGCGCTCTGCTGCTCCGGCAGCAGCAGCACGAAGCCGTAACGGTCCGCGAGCGTCGACCAGCCTGCCCCCAGATCGTAACCTGCGGCCGTCTGCGTGCATCCATGCAACACCACGACCAGCGCCCGTTCCGGATTGTCCGGCACGTATTTGAACATGCGCAGAGCGCCTGGGTTCGACCCGAATCCGGGCACCTCGGTCAAGTGATCGGAGGCGGTGTCGATATCCCGAAAGGGAGCATGGCCGTTATGGCCCGCCTCGACGCGTTCTTCCCACCGGCGGCGGTGCTCGGCGAGGGTGGATAGCATCTGTTCGATGTTGCGCAAGGTGCGGTTCCCGACTGTGACGGCGCGACTCGACAACTTATATGGTCATCGATTGTTGCATTGCACAATTAAAACTTTGAGCATGCGGGAAAGCGCACTTGCTTGCCCCTCGGAGCGGCTCGTCTATGCGCAGACTTGGCGTGGATCCGGGGCGCGGGCGTCCCGCCCGCTCTTCGCTCAACCTTCGAACCCGCTGCTCGGGTCCGATACGGCAAGCGGCCGGCGGGGCGCCCGCGGTCCGGATCCTCGCTCCGGTTCTTCACCCACGCTTTGCAACCGGTCGTCACCCCGCTATATCGGCCACCGAACAGGAGAGAACCCGTGTCGGACATGCGCCTCGTCGTCGCCGGAGCAGGGGGGCGGATGGGCCGGACCCTCATCAAGGCTATCGCGGAGACCGGCGGCGCCGTTCTGGCCGGCGCGCTGGAGTCGCCGGGTTCCGCCGCGATCGGGCAGGATGCCGGCGAACTCGCAGGGGTGGGCCGCAACGGCATTAAGGTGAGCGCCGATGCCGCTGTCATCGCCGCGGCCGATGGCGTGCTCGATTTCACCATCCCGGCCGCCACTTTGATGCTGATCCAACACACGGCCGCAAACGGCCTCGTGCACGTGATCGGCACCACCGGCTTCGCCCCCGAGGCGGAAAAAATCATCGCGGCGGCGGCCGAACGGGCGCGGATCGTCAAATCCGGCAACATGAGCCTCGGCGTCAACCTCCTTGCCGCAATGGTCAAGCGCGTCGCCGCCACCCTCGGCGATGAATTCGATATCGAAATCGTCGAGATGCATCACAACAAGAAGATCGACGCGCCGTCCGGCACGGCGCTGCTGCTCGGCGAGGCGGCGGCCCGCGGCCGCGGCATCGATCTCGCGGCCCATGCCGATCGCGGGCGTGACGGGCATCCCGGCGCCCGCCGGCCCGGCGATGTCGGCTTTGCGAGCCTGCGCGGCGGCACCGTGGTGGGGGATCACACCGTGGTCTTCGCCGGCCCCCACGAGCGTATCGAACTCACCCACAAAGCCGAAGACCGCATGATTTTCGCGCGCGGCGCAGTGCGGGCCGCGCTGTGGGCGCGCGGCCGGCCGCCGGGATTATACGGGATGGCCGACGTGCTGGGCTTGGCAGATATCTGACCCGCTCTGAGGATAAAATGCCGATTTGCCTCACCATTTCGGGTTTGGCGTAATTCAACGCGATCAGGTCATACTTGCCGCCAGGGAGCCAGGGCGCGCATCTGCTACAAATAAGCAATGCTGCCGTACGGCTAAAGGCCGGGGCTTATGCGGGCTTATGCCGTTCACGTAACCCTAGGATGCGCCCGCCCCCTCTCCCCATCGTTCTTCACGATGGGGAGAGGGTTGGGGTGAGGGGCAGGTGCCAGCACAGACGGCGCCTTCGATTGACTCTGGCAGCTGCAACGAATGTACCCCGAAGGCCCTCACAGGCTTCTGCCCCTCACCCTAACCCTCTCCCCACGGCGTGAAGAACGCCGCGGGGAGAGGGGACGCGGGCATCCCCAAGTTAAGTGAACGGTATTGGGGCTTATGCGGGTATTCAAGAACAAATCATTTGCGAGATTTGCCCGAAAGGCCCGGATTACGGATGCCATTCTGTGCCGGCAATCGCCGATGCCTCGCGCGGTTTAATTGAGGCCGACTTGGCGGCGGTGTCGTGAAACAGCGTATCGACGCAGAGGGGAAGGGAAGTCAGGCGTAGAGCATCAACCTCGCCACGCCAAAGCCACCAAGGTCAGAACGGCGGAATGGGGAAACCTTCCTCGATCGCGATGTCGAATGCGGTGACCATATAGCCCATGATGCCATACAGGCCGCAAACCGCGACGAGTTCCACGATACCCTTGTCACCATGAACATCGGTAAATCGCCGTTGTACATCGGCCGGGATGGATCGCTTGGACACGACCGCATCGACGATCTCAAGGGCAGCGCGGGACGCGTCCGGCAGCGTGTCGGGCAGTTGCCCCGCCGTCACCGCGTCGATGGTATCTTGACTGAGGCCCGCCAACTGCGCCGGACGCTGGTGGTGGGACCATTCGTAGCCGTAACGCTGCCGCGCGGAAAATCGCAGGATCACCAGTTCGCGCACCGCGTCGGGCAGGATGCCGTGGAATCGCAGATGCTCGCCGAGCGCGCCGACCTTCTCGGCAACACCCGGATTGTTGAACATCCGGACGTAGACCTCGCCAAGGCGCGCGCGGCCTTCGGCGTGCGCGCGCGCCGATGCCATGCGATCGAACAGCGCCCGGTCGGCGCCTTGCAATGTCGCGGTCGGATCCGGCAACGCAGCCATCAGTCATTGTCCTCCCATTCCTGCTGACGTTCCCGCCAGACCTTCACGGGCGTGGGATAGGTCTTGTCGATGCGGAGATCCAACAGGTACGGGCCGGTAGCGCCGAGCGCGCGGCGAACGGCTGCGGCGATGTCGCCCGGCCGTTCTATGCGCTCCCCGTCACCGCCCATCGAGCGCGCAAATGCCACCCAATCAATGCCAAGAATATCGGTGAGGCGTTCCGGACCAGGCCCCATCTTCGCGGCACGGTAATAAATGTTGCCGTAAGACTGATTGTTCATCAACGCGATGACGAGCGGGATTTTTTCGCGCGCCGCGGTGTGAATCTCCATGCCGTGCATCAGCATGCAGCCGTCGCCGGTCGCGACCATCAGCGGCCGCTCGGGCTGTGCCAGCTTCGCGCCGATCCCGAGCGGGATCGCCCCACCCATCGGACCGAAATTGGTCAGCGAAAAATGCGTGCCCGGCGCGCGGACGTCCCAATACTCGGCAAACCACGCACGGTGCGCGCCCGAGTTGACACACAGCACGCCGTTGTCGGGATAGGCCGAGCGCAACTCCGCCACGACGCGCGCCGGATGCATCGGCACGGCGTCGCTTTTGGTGTCTTCGACATTGTATTGGCGCGGACCCTGGGCGCGAATCTGCGCCAGAAACTCCCGGCGCATCGCACGTCCGCCATCGAGGGCGGCCGGTTCCTTGAGGGCAGCCAGTTGCCGCAGCGCTTCGCCGGCATTCCCCACCACCGGCACTTCGCTGGCCCAGGTGCGACCGATGACCAGAGGGTCAACGTCGATATGAATCAGCGCCTTTGCGGGCAGCATCCGCCGGTCCCATTGCATGGTGTCGCGCTGGGACAGGCCGGAACCGATGACGAGCAGGATATCGGTCGCGCTGGAGCGGATCGCGTCGATCGCCCATTGCGAGCCGCCATAGCCGAACACACCGAGCGCCAGCGGATGATTTTCCGGGATCGCGCCCTTGCCCGACAGCGTGGTAGCGACTGGGATATCGAAACGCTCCACAAATGCGCGGAGTGCTTCAACTCCCTGTGCATGCAGCACGCCGGGACCGGCGAGCACGATGATGTTCTGATTTTCGGCGGCTTGGAGCAATGCGACGGCGCGGTCGAGGGCGGCGTCATCGACGAAACGGGGCCCGCACAGCAATTCCGAGACCGGCTGCCAGTCAGCATCAATCTCTGCTTTTTGCACGTCAACCGGGATGGACAGATGGGCCGGCGAGCGGCGCGTGAAGGCATACGTGATGGCATGGCGAAGGTGATGCGGCACGACCGCGCGCGACGATAGCGATAGCGACAATCCCGTAATCCGCTCGAGGACGTCGATATCGTCGAGTCCAGCGCCCGAGGCATCCTGGAAGCCGCCCATGCCCTCCCACGATCGCGCCACCTCGCCGCTGATCGCGAGCACGGGGGTGCGGTCGGCCTTGGCGGCGGCAAGCGCCGTCGTCATGTTGAGAACGCCCGGTCCGCCAATTCCGAAGCACACGCCCAGGCGGCCCGAGGCCCGCGCGTAGCCGTCGGCCATGTAGGCCGCGCCGCCCTCGAATGCGGCGACAATCGTTCTCAGGCCCTCTGTCCCGGCCAACGCCGGCATGAAGGTGTCATTCAGGCCGCCGAGGCCGACGAAACAGTGGCTCACCCCCTGATCGCGAATGGCGGCCAAAATATATTCTGCGACGCGCATCGGATCACGACCTAAGTGAAGAGGTTTTATACCGGATTTGATCAGGTCGAATCACACTCTCGGCGTCATGTCCGCGCTGGCCCGGCCATGACTCCAGGTGGTCTGACCTGACCGGAATCCGGTGGAGTGGACGACCATGACACGAACGGATTTGCACGTTCAAGCAGTCTCGGCGTGTGCCGCGCTGGCGCAATAGCGAAACACCGGTCATTTCGACGGGCTGTGGCAGTTGCATCAGTGCGAGCAACGTCGGGGCGATATCCGAAAGCTGTCCATCCGATAACGCGCCGCCGCTCCCCACGAGAATCGCAGGCACCGGATTGGTCGTGTGGGACGTATGCGGGCCGCCGGTGTCGGGATCCCGCATCAACTCACAATTGCCATGATCGGACGTGATCAGCATGGCACCTCCGGCATCGTGTATCGCCTTGGCGAGACGGCCAACGCCGGCGTCAACCACTTCGACGGCCTTGATGGCTGCCGGCAAAACCCCGGTATGGCCCACCATATCGGGGTTGGCGTAATTCAAGACGATCAGATCGTATTTGCCCGAGGCGATCGCATCCACGGCCTTATCCGTCAGCGCGTAAGCCGACATCTCGGGCTGTAGATCGTAGGTTGCGACCTTCGGCGAAGGGACCATGATGCGGTCTTCGCCGGGATACGCATCTTCCTTGCCGCCATTCAGGAAATAGGTCACGTGCGGATATTTCTCGGTCTCCGCCATCCGCAATTGCTTGCGGCCAGCCGCCGCTACCACCTCGCCCAGGCCATGTCGCAAGGCCTGCGGCGGAAAGATGGTCTGCATGAACCTGTCCAGTTCTTCGCTGTATTGCGTCATGCCCACCGCGGCGGCGAAATGCACCACTCGCCGGCGCGGGAAGGCGGAAAACGCCGGATCGAGCAAAGAGATTAGGATTTCGCGGACGCGGTCGGCGCGGAAATTGAAGCACAGCACGCCATCCCCGTCGCGCATCCCGCCGTAGTTGCCGATGATTGCCGGCAGGATGAATTCGTCGCTGATATCATGCGCATAAGCATCCGCGATGGCCGAACGGGCGTCGGCAAATCGGGGGCCGTCCGCTTCCACGATCGCGTTATAGGCGGTTGCGACGCGGTCCCAACGGTTGTCGCGATCCATCGCATAATAGCGACCGCAAACCGTTGCGATGGGAACGGACGGAGGCAGCGCCGCCTGCAGGCTCTCGATATAGCGGTCGGCCATTTTGGGCGGCGTATCGCGGCCGTCCGTCCATGCATGCACGACCACCGTGATGCCGGCTTTCGTGAGCAGCGTGGCGAGTGCGGCGGCGTGGTCTTGATGCGAATGCACGCCGCCCGGCGAAACCAAGCCCATCAGGTGGCACGTGCCGCCGGATTGTCGCAAACGGGCGATGAAATCGGCGAGCGCCACGGCCGACCCGATCGCACCGGAGGCGATCGCTTCACCGATTCGCGGCAAATCTTGCATCACCACCCGGCCGGCCCCGATATTGAGATGGCCGACCTCCGAGTTACCCATCTGTCCGGCCGGGAGGCCGACGTGCCTGCCCGAGGTCTGCAGAAGCGCGTGCGGACAGGTGGCCCACAAGCGGTCGAAAACGGGGGTGCGGGCCTGACGGACGGCGTTGTCGGCACGGTCTTCCCGGCAGCCCCAGCCGTCCATGATGACCAGCATGACCGGACGACATGTCTGCATCTCTTCCACCATCCATTGCCGAGGCGCCGTTACAAATCTCTACAGCCGCCGGTAGCGTTCGACCAAGAACAATACAGTTTGGTGCTTATGCGCGATCGATCTTCGGCCGTCAATCAACCGACGCCGACAACCGGCCCCGATGCACCGAAGCGTAGCCCGGATTGGAGCGTCAGCGGAAATCCGGGCCACCGTCGCCGCTTGACGGGCCGATTAAACGACGCCGCGCGGGGATGAGCCCTTGGCCTCACCGCGTTACAGATCCCGGATTTCCGCTGACGCTTCAATCCGGGCTACGGGCTTCTGAGGCTTTCCCGGCCTCCCAGCCCAGCATGGCGCGCTTGCGGGTCAGGCCCCAGTGGTAGCCCGTAAGGTCGCCGCTCTTGCCGATGACGCGATGGCACGGCACCACGAAGGCGAGCGGGTTTTTGCCGACCGCCGCTCCCACCGCCCGTGCCGCCTTGGGAGCACCGATTTTTGCGGCGATGTCCGAATAGGTGGTCGCACGGCCCATCGGGATCTTCAGCAGGGTCTCCCATACCCGTACCTCGAAATCGGTGCCGATCATGACGACCCGCAGCGGCCGGTCGCGCTGCCACAGGGCCGGGTCGAAGATGCGGGCGGCGAGCGGCGCCGTGCGCGCTGTATCTTCGCGCAATTGCGCACATGGCCAGCGTTGCTGCATGTCGCCAAGCGCGCCGGCGCTTTCGTCCGGGTCGGCGAAGGCCAGGCCCGCCAGGCCGCGTTCGGTCGCAACCACCAGTGCGGACCCGAACGGCGAGGGGTGGAATCCATAGGAAAGCATGAGCCCCCCACCGCCCGCCTTCCATTCGCCGGGCGACATCGCTTCATGGGTAACGAACAAATCGTGCAGCCGTCCGGGTCCCGACAGGCCGACCTCGTACGCGGCATCGAGAACGCTCGCGGAATCGCGCAAGAGCTTGCGGGCGTGATCGAGCGTGAGAGCGGCGACGAATTCCTTTGGGCTCAGCCCGGCCCAGCGGCGGAACAGGTGATGCATCTGGTCCGGCGTGACGCCGCAGGCGTGCGCAATCGCCTCGACGTCCGGCTGGGCGCGCCAGTGCTGCGACATGAAGGCGATGGCGCGGCGCACCACTGCGTAGTCATCGTCGGCTGCCTCGGTGGTGGACGGCATGGGTTGCGGAGCGGGTGACATGGCGTATGTGGATAATTGGCTCATGGCCGCGAATTAAGCCGGACACCCTACCGACGCCACCCGATTTCCGCCAACAGGTCGCAAACGCAAGGCCACCGAACTCTTCGAACCCTACTTATTTAAACACCGTTCGAGTCGGGCCGCGCTTGGCCTCCGCAATCGCGGTTCCAAGCGCCGCCGCGAAGCTTTCCTTCTCCTGCGGCCCCAAAAAACTCGCGACCGCCAAGCGCTGGCCGCGCGACACCAGGAAGAGGTGCTCGATGCCGAATTCCTCATGGGTCTCGCGGTCAAGCTTCACCCACAGCGGATTGACCTTCCACTCCGATACCTTGCCGCGATGACTGACCCGGCGCACGCGCAGCTCGGAAGCCGTCACGGTCACTTCCTCGTGCGCTGCCGCCGCGCGGTAATTGGCGCGAAATGCCCAATAGACCAGCAACACATCGAGCCCGAAAAAGCCGAACACCGGCCAGGCACCGAGCATGAGAAAGACCGTGCCGGCCGCGAAGCTGATGCCGCCGATTGCCGCCATCACGATCAAGAATCCCGTTCCGCTGAGCGAACGATGTGGCGTGACGATCGCCGAGAACAGCATCGGCTCGGGGTCGGTAGAGGGGGCGTGGCCATTGCGGGGAGTCATGGGAATTCATTATAGGAGCGACATGGCGCGAAACACCAGTCGGAAAATCGTGAGTTCGGGAACCGGGACGGACGCGCCGGAGGCGAAATCGCGGGCGGCGGCGCCGGCCGCCAATGCCGCAGCCAGGCCCCCACAGGCGAAAGCCAAATCCACCAAAGCGGACAAACCACCCAAAGCACCCTCCGCGGAGAAGCCCTGGACCAACGCCGAGATCGCGGAAGCGTTCCGGCGCTTTCATGCGAAGAATCCCGAACCGCGCGGCGAACTCCAGCATGTGAACCCGTTCACGCTCCTGGTGGCCGTGGTGCTGTCCGCGCAGGCGACCGATGCGGGCGTCAACAAGGCCACCCCGGCGCTGTTCGCCTTGGCCGATACGCCGGAGAAGATGGTGGCGCTCGGCGAGGACAGGGTGCGCGAGCTGATCAAGACCATCGGGCTGTTTCGCACCAAGGCCAAGAACGTCATCGCGCTGTCGCAACAGCTCATTGCCGAGCATGGCGGCCAGGTACCGGCGGTGCGCGAGGCGCTGGAGGCGCTGCCGGGCGTCGGCCGCAAGACCGCCAATGTCGTGCTCAATATGGCATTCGGTGCCGAGACGATCGCGGTCGACACCCATATCTTCCGGGTTGGCAACCGCACCGGCCTTGCCGCCGGCAGCACGCCGCTCGCGGTCGAAACAGCGCTGGAAAAACGCGTGCCCGCAGCGTATCGTCTTCACGCTCACCACTGGCTAATCCTGCATGGCCGCTATGTCTGCAAGGCGCAGCGGCCGGCATGTGGCGCTTGCCTCATCAACGACCTGTGCCGCTGGCCCGACAAAGCGAAGTTCGGGGCGTAGAATGCGGTAATCGGGCACGATGCCGAACAGGCATCGGGCCGGCGAGCCCACGAACTGCCACTTGCCGATCCCGCCACGGCCCGCTAGACGTTAGCGCGCCCACAAACATGGAAACCGAGCGATGCTGCGGCTGCTTTATTTTATCGACATGTTGCTCAATCTGTTCATTTTCCTTCTCATCGCCCAGGCGGTGCTGAGCTGGTTGATCGTCTTCCAGGTGGTGAATACGCGCAACCCGGTCGTCTCGACGATCGGTGAATTTCTCTATCGTGTCACGGAGCCGGTGCTGCGGCCGGTTCGGCAAATGCTGCCGAATTTCGGCGGCATCGACATTTCACCGCTGGTGGTGATCCTGATCATCTATTTCATTCAGATGGTGGTCCTCGGCAACCTGCGCGACGCATTCCTTTAAGATCCGTGCGCGCCGGCGCCGATCGCCCACCCAGATCGCCCATGGGCGGCAGCACCCGATGGTGTTGTCGTGACAGTCCGCCTGACGCCGAAGGGCGGCCGCGATGCCATCGACGGGATTGAGCGGCTCGCGGACGGGAAGTGCGTCCTCAAGGCCCGGGTGCGCGCGGCACCGACCGAGGGCGGAGCCAATGATGCGCTGGCGCGGTTGTTGGCACAAACTGTTGGCGTCGCGCCGCGCCAAGTCGCCATCGTCGCAGGGGCTACCGCACGGGTAAAGCGGCTATTGATCCGGGGCGACGGGCCCACCATTGCCGGGGCGCTGGAACGCACCTGCGGCGCCGTCGGCTAATCCGCCAGCGGTCGATGATGGACCTCGGACCAGGCTTCGTTAACCCGAATGCCGCTGATATCGGAGCCGGCCAAGCGGAGTAGGGTGGGCAAATTGCATTCCCAGGGCATGGCGCGGGCACCTCATGGCGATTTTGCGCGGGGGTCGCATCCACAGTCTCGTCCGCGGGGGCAAAATTGCCGACGGTCTGTGCGTACCCCGCTTTGTCGAGGCAGGGCGGATTTTGCCCACCCTTCGCCCGCGAAAATCGCATACAAAGGGCTCAATCGCTCACGCCGACCAGGCGTAGGCCACCTTATCGAGCGTCTTGTCGCCGAAAATCTCGCACGAGCGCGCCACAGCGCGCCCGCCCAGGGCGCGATAAAAACCCACCGCAGAATTGTTGTCCGACAGCGCCCACACCACCAGGCTCTTGACGCCGCTCTGCACCAGGTCGCGCCGCACTGCGGAGAACAATCGCCGGCCGAAGCCGAGCCCCTGGAATTCCGGACGCATATAGATTTCGTAGATTTCGCCCTCATAGGTGAGGCTGCGTGCCCGGTTGCGCCCATAATTGGCGTAGCCCGCCACGGTGTCACCGAACACCAGGATGGAAACGCGGCTACCCCTGCGGATGGCGCCCTCCCACCACTCGGCGCCACGCCTGTTGATCAGCTTGTCCAGCTCCGGACCTGGAATGATGCCCTGGTAGGCGGTTCGCCAGGCCAAGTCATGCGTTGCGGCGATCGACCTGGCATCCGAGGTCTTGGCGCGGCGGATTTCGATGAGCACTGTGTGCATGGTCAAACAGAGCCGAAGCGGCCGCCTCCGTCCAGGTCACGATTATTAACGTCCCCTTAGCGCTTCCGATTATCGCGGGAACCGCATTAAAATCAACTCCCGCTGATGGCGTATGCACATTCGCTTCATCATGCGTGGCGGTTTCGCAACACAAGAAGCGGCCGGACGCCGTATCCGTCCGGTGCGGCGCCCGGTTCCGGACGCCGTACCGTCAGGCGCACTCCCATCACACCTGTTCGGCTTCCTTGCGCCGTTCGTCGCGCTTGCGATCGTGGGGGTCGAGCAGCCGCTTGCGGAGGCGGATCGATTTCGGCGTCACTTCCACCAGCTCATCATCCTGGATGTAGGCGAGCGCCTTTTCCAGCGTCATGCGGATTGGCGGCGTCAGCCGCACCGCTTCGTCCTTGGAGGTGGTGCGGATGTTGGTAAGCTTCTTGCCCTTGAGCACGTTGACTTCGAGATCGTTGTCGCGGGTATGCTCGCCAACGATCATGCCGCGGTAGACCTTCCAGCCCGGCTCGATCATCATCGGGCCGCGGTCTTCCAGGTTCCACAGCGCATAGGCGACGGCCTCGCCCGCATCGTTGGAGATCAGCACGCCGTTGCGCCGCCCCTGGATCGCGCCCTTGTAGGGTGCGTAGGCGTGGAACAGCCGGTTCATGATGGCGGTGCCGCGGGTGTCGGTCAAAAGCTCTCCCTGATAGCCGATCAGACCACGGGTCGGCGCATGGAATACGAGCCGCAGCCGTCCACCGCCCGATGGCCGCATTTCGACCAAATCGGCCTTCCGCTCGGACATCTTCTGCACCACGATGCCGGAATGTTCTTCGTCGAGATCGATGACCACCTCCTCGATCGGCTCGGTCATTTCGCCGGTCGCGGGGTCGAACTGCACCAGCACCTGGGGTCGCGACACGCTGAGCTCGTACCCCTCGCGGCGCATCGTTTCGATCAGGATGCCGAGCTGCAATTCGCCGCGGCCCGCCACCTCCATGGCGTCCTTTTCGTCGGACTCCCGCACCCGCAGCGCCACATTGCCCTCCGCCTCGCGCAAGAGACGGTCGCGGATCATGCAACTCGTCACCTTGTCGCCCTCGGTGCCGGCGAGCGGGGAATCGTTGACGCGGAACATCATGGCGAGCGTCGGCGGGTCGATCGGCTGCGCCGGCAACGGCTCGGTGACTTCCGGAGCGCACAGCGTGTGGGCGACGGTCGCTTCCGGCAGGCCGGCGACCGAAACGATATCGCCGGCATTGCCTTCCTCGACCGCCACGCGCTCCAGGCCGCGGAACGCCAGCACCTTCGAGACCCGCCCTTGCTCGACGAACTTGCCGTTGCGGTCGATGACCTTGACGGTCTGGTTCGGCCGGACCGATCCGGAGGTGATGCGGCCGGTGACGATGCGGCCGAGATACGGGTTGGCCTCTAAAATAGTACCGAGCATGCGGAACGGCCCTTCCTCCACATGTGGCGGCGCCACATGCGCGAGGATCAGGTCGAACAGCGGTGCCATCGAGACTTTCGGGCCCTCGACGCTCTGCGCCATCCAGCCTTCCTTGGCGGAACCGTAAAGCACCGGAAAATCCAGCTGCTCCTCGGTGGCGTCCAGCGCCGCGAACAGGTCGAAAACCTCGCCGGAGACGACTTCCGGACGGGCATCGTGGCGGTCCACCTTGTTGATGGCGACGATCGGCCGCAGCCCGATTTTTAGCGCCTTGGACACCACGAACTTGGTCTGCGGCAGCGGCCCCTCGGCGGCATCGACCAGAACAATGGCGCCGTCCACCATGTTGAGGATGCGCTCGACCTCGCCGCCGAAATCCGCGTGGCCCGGCGTATCGACGATGTTGATGCGGGTATCCTTCCACACGATCGAGGTCGCCTTGGCGAGGATGGTGATACCGCGCTCGCGCTCGAGGTCGTTTGAATCCATGGCGCGCTCGGCGACGCGCTGGTTCTCCCGGAACGAACCGGACTGCTGCAGCAGCCGGTCCACCAGGGTGGTCTTGCCATGGTCGACATGGGCGATAATCGCGACATTGCGCAGTTGCATGCAAAACTCGGTTGTTGCGGGATGCGCCTCGCATCCCATGAAAGCGGCGCGCGGCCGGGCGACGGGTCTCAGGTTAGGGCGACGACGGATTATGCAATGGATCGCGCGTTGGCGATATGACAGCCGTCCCACGCCCCGGACGGCGCATTCCGTTAGGAGACCGATGCGCTAAGGAAATAAGTTATCCGCCGCCATTGTGCAACGCCGTAGAATAGGCAGCGGGCGGATGCTGTGGCGACGTTCCGGTAGGTGGGGTTCGGCGAAGCGAGAACCCAACGCTTAAAGTGCAGGTGGCGCAGCATGCGCAAAACGGTACATGTCGGCTTTCGCGAAGGTGCACACGCCGGGCTACGGGCTGATTTTCTATGCGACGGCTGCGATGAGCCTCGGCTGAACGATGCTACGGCCTTGTGCCCGCGGCTATTTTTTCTTCCCCTCCGGGAAGTAGCGCAGGTCAGGTGCGGGCTGGCCGGTCTTGGTCGGCATCAAATAGCCGTCGGCGCTCATCATGTAGGTCTCGCCGCCGATGACGACGTGCGGGTTGTTTTCCGCGCAATCGACGAAATCCCATTCGCCGCCCCTCTGGCGCTCATAATGCCGGGCGACCGTCCACGGCCGCGTCAGCGCGTGGTCGATGACGGTGATCTCGTCGTGGAGCAGGTCGGGGTTCGCCTTGTCGAGCGCGATGCGCTCCTTGATGACGCTTTCGCCGTCGCGGTGCAGCGGCAGGCCGCTGCCCTCGAAGGTGCGCGGGCTCTTGAAGCCGCGGCTCTCGACTTCCAGCGTGTCGAAGCGGCCGTCGCCGTCGGTGTCGAGCCATTTGCCGATCGAATAGCCGTTGAAGCTCAGCGGCAAATCCTTCGGCCAGTCGCGGCCGTCGGTGAAGATGCGCCGCGAGGTGGTGTAGTCGGTCATGTAGTAGGTCACCTTGGGGGTGACGACGAATTCGACCGGAAAGATCGCCACCATCATCCGCGGCAGCCCGTGCGGCAGGCAGAGGCCCGTGGGGTCGCCGTTGAGGCCGCCCACCGCGCGGTCCTTAAGAACCTCCTCGAAGATCGCCTGGTACTCGGGGGTGAGCGGAGCCTCCTGGCCGAGCCCAGGCGGCTTGGTCGGATCCCAGGCGGGGGATACGGATGCAGGCCGGCGCCATTGACCGGACCAGTCGGGATATTTCGCCAGGTCCGGCGTCTGCGCGCCTGCCGCCGTGACGGCCAGCAGCGTTGTGGCCGTGATGGCGGCCCAAAGGCGGTGGTGCATGCCGGTTCTCCCCGAATCTCGCGCCACCATATCGCCTCCTTCGGACGGCCGAAAGAGGCGCCGGAACGGTTGTATCTTGAAGCGTCTCCGTGCACCCGGCCGAGCTATCCGGTGCTCGCCGGCACCGTGGGCGGCCAGCCGCCGCCCAACGCCTGGAACAGGCTCACCACCGCGAGCAGACGGGCGAGTTGTACCACCGCCAGCTGATCCTCGGCCGTGTACAGGGTCTGCTGGACCTGCAGCAGCGTCACCATGTTGACGGTGCCGGCATTCATCTGCTGCTCCGACAGCACGAAGGCGCGTCGCGACGACTTCACGACGGCTTCCTGAATGCGTTCTTGCTCGGTGGTCTGCCTGACCGCGATCAGCGCCTGCTCGACATTGGAGAAGGCCGAAAGCACCGACTTGCGATAGGCTTGCAGGTACTGTCCCTGCAGGCCTCGCTGTAATTCGAACTGCCCGAGCAAGACCCCACCGTCGAACAGCGGCTGGGCGACGCTCGCGGCCGCAGTGTAAAACCACGCGCCCGGTCCGAACAGCGTCCGCAGCGCCAGGCTTTCAAAGCCGAGACTTCCGGTCAGCTGAATGTTGGGAAAGAACGCGGCGCGGGCGGCCTCGACGCTGTAATCGGCGGATTTGAGCTGCTGCTCGGCTTGGCGCACATCGGGTCGCCGATTGATGAGCTCGGACGGCAGCCCCGGGGTTACCCGCGGAACCGTAACCGCCGCCATGCTGTGGCCGCGGGCGTTGAAATGCTCCGGCGGCTTGCCGACCAGCACCGCGAGCGCCGCGATGTTCTGTTGCAGCGTCTCTTCGAACGGCGGAATCGTCGCCCGCACGTTCTCGACCAGGCTCTCCTGCTGGGCGACGTTGAGGTCCGACGAGGTTCCGGCATCGAATTGCTGCTTGATCAAAAACAAGATGCGGGTCGCATCCGCGAGGCTGCGGCGCGCAATCCGCAACCGATCCTGCGCAGCCAAAATCTGAAAATACGTATTGGCGACGGTGCTCTGGGCCGTCAGCGTCACGACCTCTCTATTATAGCGGCTCGCCACCGCAGTTTCGATGAAGGCATTCAGATTGGCGCGATTCTTGCCCCAGAAGTCGGTAATGTAGCTTGCGCTTAGCGAGGTGCCGTAAAGCCGCGAATAGGGCGACCCTGCGCCCTTCCCGGCTGCGGCCAATTCGGAGGCTTTGGCAACGTTATCGCTGGCGTTGTAATCGAGCGTCGGCAGCAGCGGGGCACCGTTGATGCGCACATTGGCATCGGCCTGGACGATCTGGGCGATCGCGACCGCGATGTCGAAATTGGCGGTGGTGGCCTGCTCCATCAGCGAGGTCAGCTCGGGGGAACGAAAGCTGCGCCACCAATCCAGCGCCGGCGTCGCCGCTTCGGATGCTCCGCGCCCATATCGGTAGGATTCCGGAATGTCGAGGGCGAGTTCCGGCTTGTCAACGTCGAGGCAGCCCGCAACGGTCAGCAGCATGCCCACGATGGCGCATGCCTTGGCGATGGAACGCCCGTTTGGGCAGCGAATGTAGCCCGCGCAAATTACCCGCTGGTACCGAAGCATACCATGCACCCCCCGGATCGCCTTGGCACCGACCCTACAGTCCCGATCGATTCCCGCTTTCGCCCCCGGAAGCGGTTCGGCGACGATGACACGTCACCGTCGCGGTACCCAAATTTGTTTAGCAGGCTTAACGGCAAATACGCCGAAGTCATGGAGCACGATCGGCGATTCCCGTACGGCGTGGTGCCCGCGCAACAGGCTGAGCGGCTGGTCGATCATGGAGCGCAGGAAGGTTCACTGCGAGATCGGTGGGTTATGTTCACGAACTCCGGAAGTTCGGTTGAGCACGCGTTCGGTCGTTGCGTCGCGGAGCGACCATCGCGGTAGGATTGGCGGGTCAAAGCGGACCCGCTATTCCGCTACTCCCTACTTCGCCCCGTACCCGGCCGGCAACACCTTGTGCGGGTCCATGCGCACGACGAGGTAGACGATCTGGTCGGGGCCGATGTCGGTGAACCAGTGCGGCGTGTTGGGCGGGATGATAACGACATCGCCCGGTCCGATCTTGCGGCTCACGCCGCCCACCACCTTGCCGCCGCCCGCGCTCGGGCCGTTGAGGGTGGTGACCACGGGACTGCTGGAGGGCGTTTCCTTGAGATTCTCGATGGTGCCGCCGGTGACGAAGGTGCCGGTGCCGGATATCACGTGGTAGATTTCGGTAATCTGGCTGTGCTCGATGCCGAAGCCGATGTCGCGGCCTTCGGTCTTGGCGCGATGCACCACACCGACGCCGACATTGTATTCGCCGTTATTGACGCCGACCACGCGGATCTGCTGGTCGCTGACCGGCGCGGTCGCGGTCTTCGCCACGGTGGCCAGAATCTCCGCGTTGGAGATGTCGGTCGCGGTGCCCCGCGGCTGGTGGCTCGGCGCCGGCGCGGTCTGGGCTTGCGCTTGGCCGGCGACGACGAGGAACAAGATGGCGAGAGCGGTTTTCACGGTAGGTCCCTCCGTTTGTCATGTGTGAGCCGCTACATGATCCTACAGCCCGAACACCATCAGCATGACGTTCTGTGCGATGGCGGCGGCCTCCGGGAACGAGCCTTCATCGCGGCCGGGCCGGCCGCCGAGGGTGAGAGCAATGTATTGCTTGCCGTTCACCGCGTAGGTCATCGGGTTGCCGGCGAATTGGGTTCCGGTTTCGAAACTCCAAACTTCCTGCATGGTATCCTTATCGAAGGCGGAGATTTTGCCCATGATATCGCCCATGAACAAAAGCCCGCCGGCGGTGCCGAGCACGCCCGAATAGGCCGGATAGTAGGACTCCAGCTTCTTCACCAGTTTTCCGGTATGGACGTCGATGCCGCCGAGCAGGCCGTGGCTCACCTTGCAATTGGGATTGGTGACGTTGCGCACCACCGGTTCCACGGCGTTTTCCCGCGTATGGCTGCCGCAGAAGATTTCCCGGAAGCCGGTGCCGGGGATGCCCCTGGCGGGGTCCGCCGGCCGAGAGTTGAAATAATTGCCCTGGCCGATCATGGCCTGAAAATAAGTGATCCCGCGCGCGGCATCATACGTGTTCGGCATGAGGGTCGGCATGCCGTAATGGGCGGGGCGCACGTTCAACCGCCTTCCTGCCGTATTTGATCGCCCGGCCGGCATAATCCTGCACCAGTTTGGCCGGATCGTAGTCGGCGGGTTTTCCGGTCTTCGGATCGAGCCCGGCGGTCCAATTCACCTCCGTGAACGGCTCGCCGCGAAGGAACTGGCCGTTGGTGCGGTCCAGCATATAGTGGAAGCCGTTGCGGTTGGTCTGCGAAATCACCTTGCGGATTTCGCCGCCGACCGCGACATCGTAAAGCTGGGTGATCGCGACCGCATCATAATCCCAGCCTTCATTGGGAATTGTTTGGAAATACCATTTCAGCTTCCCGGTATCGACATCGAGCGCGATGATCGAGCTGGTATAGAGATTATCGCCCGGACGTCCCTGCGGGTCGAACATATGTATCGGATTGCCGGTGCCGAAATAGGCGAGGTTCGTCTCCGGATCGAACGAAGGCTCCGTCCACACCCCGCCGCCGCCGAATGGAATCGTGCGCGGGTCGGCCCAGCTCTCCGACCCCGGCTGTCCCGGCTCCGGGATCACGGAAAACCGCCAGAGAAATTTTCCGTTATCGGCGGAATAAGCCGATACATAGCCCCGCCCGCTCTCGTCGCGGCCGGTGGTGCCCACCAGAATTTTGTCCTTGACGGCAAGCGGCGCCGAGGAATGCCCCGACCCGGCCTTGGGACTGCCGGTAACGGACGTGCTCACGTCGAACACCACCTCGCCGGAATTCTTGTCGAGGGCGATCAGCCGCGGATTGGGGCTGTCGCGGCCGGTGTTGATATATAAGTTGTTGCCGAGCAGCGCGACGCTGTGCAGGCTCTGGCTGCCGCCCTGGACCTTGGCGTCATATTTCCACACCAGTTTCGGCTTTTCGTCCCGCACGTCGAATTTCCAGTATTGCTGATACTGGTTGCCGACATACAGAAAACCATCCTCGACGAGCGGCGTGAAATACTGATTGCCCTTGCTCGGCCGATTGGGGTCGCTCAAGGCGGCCATGAACTTGACCTTCAGATTGGCCACATTGGTCTTGTTGATCTGGGTCAGCGCCGAATGGTTCCAGTTGCCGTAATTGCCCATGCGCATGAGCCAGTTTTGCGGCTCGGCCGGCGCATTGAGCAGGCGTTGGTAGGTGGTCTCCGCCGCGTCGGCCGATCCGCCAAAGACGAGGCAGGCGCCGAGCGCGGTGCCGGTCACGAGTTCCGCGACTGCACGGCGCGCGGACCGGCGGACCGAACCGGTACCGCAGCCATGCGGGCGGCCGGAATGGGGTTGCGGAAGACAGCGGGGCACCGGCGGGCGTTCGCAGATCGTCATCTCAATCCTCCCAGCGTGGTTTGCGGCGTTTATTGGCAGGGAGGATATCATCACGCCGACGCCCGGTCGAGGTTCCGCACGCGACCGGCCAACCGGAGGTGACGCCCCAAAATGGAAGGCGTCTGCGCTCCAGATATCCTTCCGCGGAGGTTCAATTTCTAATGGTCGGGACCGTTGCGGCGACCGCGGTTGCCTCGCATTTCAGCGCGGCGGCAAGTTCGCGGCAAGCGTCGAGCGTTGCGCTGAACGACACTTCGAAACCATCCGTGGTCTTGAGCGTGACGATCAGTGCGTGGCAATCCGAAATTCCCTCCAGCAACCAGTCGCCAAGCGGATAGACGTAACGCGCGCTGGCGTCGTTGCGGCCGGCCTTAAGGGCCTTGGTCAGCAAGCCGGGCAGGGTCATGGAAAGGGCTCCCGCCTGATCGAACGGAAGGCGCAATGACACCGCATTGCCCCCGACATCCAGGAGGTCGAGCCTCACGATTTCGCCATCGCTTGTGACGTCGCAGGCGGTGAGCTTGGCGCCGAATATCTTCATCAGGTCAACCGATCTGTAAGACTTGGCCGCTTGGCGGTTCGGTTAGACGATCCGGCTTCGATCCTAAGGCACCGAAAACCGGCCGCGACGACATGGTGGCAAGGTGGGGCAGGGTCGTGGGTGGATCGTCCGGACCGCCAGGCTGAACGGGTCGCTTTCCAAGTCGTTATATTTCAACATATATAACGATGTCCAGCGCGAGCGAAGGGTCGTCAGCCTGCTCGGCATGCGCGGCATGCGCATGCGGTCGGGCTCCCGTCGTAACGATGGATTCGGCGACATCCCGCACGGTAATCGGAGCAGTGCAGAGGAGATTCTGGCGATGACCGAAGCGGTCAAAGGGGCGCATGAGTGGGAGTTGCTCCGTTCGCCGTTGACGTCTGTGGGGAGGCTATGATGGACGGCAAGGCCACGGGCGGCGGATTCAGCGCGCCGAGAGCTAGCGGGGCGGCCTCCTGCATGCGAGGCGCTTGTGTACCAGCGCCGGGGCCGCTAGAGGCTTGCTGGCGCCGTGCCAGGACCGCACACCCGGTGACCCATGCCTTCCGCGATTATCCCATTCCCGAATATCGACCCGGTGCTGGTGTCGATCGGACCGTTCGCGGTTCGCTGGTACGCCCTGGCCTACATTGCGGGCATCCTGCTGGGGTGGGTCTATGCCCGCGCGATCATCCGCAACGAACGCAACTGGGGCGGCCCGGCACCGCTCACGGTCGGGGAGTTCGACGACTTCGTGCTGTGGGTGACCCTTGGAATCATCCTGGGCGGGCGCGTGGGCTATGTGCTGTTCTACAATCTGCCGCAATTTCTTAGCCACCCGCTGGAAATCCTGCAGGTGTGGAACGGCGGGATGTCGTTTCACGGCGGCTTTCTCGGTTGCATCATTGCCACCGTTGCCTTCGCGTGGCGGCGCGGTGTTCCGGTGCTATCGCTCGGCGACGTTGCTTGTGCGGTGGCGCCGATCGGGCTTTGCCTCGGCCGCCTCGCCAATTTCATCAACGGCGAATTATGGGGCCGCTTCGCCGAAGTCCCTTGGGCCATGGTGTTTCCGCGCGGCGGGCCGTTTCCGCGCCATCCGAGCCAGCTCTATGAAGCCGGTCTTGAAGGACTTTTGCTGCTCATCGTGCTCGCGCTCATGGTGCGCGCCGGCGCTCTGCGGCGTCCGGGCCTCGTGGTCGGCGCCTTCGCGACGTTCTACGCGCTGTTTCGCTCGTTCTGCGAATTCTTTCGCGAGCCGGATGCGCAGCTTGGGTTCCTGTGGGGGGGGATGACGATGGGCATGCTGCTGTGTGTGCCGTTGTTCATCGCCGGCCTCGGGGTAATGGCCTTTGCGCTGCGGCGGCGCCCGGTGCATCCGTGATGACACCCGACCGCTCCCCGCTCGAGCACGAAATCCGCCGCCGCATCGCGGACACGGGGCCGATGCCGGTGGCCGATTTCATGGCACTTTGCCTTGGCGACCCCGAGCACGGGTACTACGCGCACCGCACCCCGCTGGGGGCGGACGGCGATTTCGTCACCGCGCCGGAGGTCAGCCAGATGTTTGGCGAATTGATCGGCCTGTGGGCCGCGGCCACCTGGGAGGCGATGGGCGCGCCGGACCCGGTGCGGCTGGTCGAACTCGGCCCCGGCCGCGGCACCATGATGGCGGACGCGGTGCGCGCGGGACGGGCATTGCCGGCATTCCGCAAGGCGGCGCACATTCATCTCGTCGAGACCAGCCCGGCTTTGCGCGAATGCCAGCGGCAGACGCTCGGAGGCGACGTGGCGCCGCGCTGGCACAATGCGCTCGACGAGGTTCCGGCGGGGCCATGCATCATCCTCGCCAACGAGTTCTTCGACGCCCTGCCGGTGCGTCAGGCCGAACGCCGAAGCAACGGCTGGTATGAACGAGCGGTGGCGGTCGGGGATGCCGGCGAACTCACCTGGACGGTCATGCCGGACCCCATGCAAACCCCACCGCCGATTGCGACGACGGCCCGCGAGGGCGAGATCGTCGAATGGCGGTGCGCGGATTACGCCGCCGCGGTGGCGCGCCGGGTCGTCGCAGAGGGGGCGGCGCTGATCGTCGACTACGGCCACGAGCGAAGCACGCCCGGCGACACCTTTCAGGCCGTGCGTTCGCACCGTTTTACGAATCCCCTCGAATCGCCGGGGTGCGCAGACCTGACGGCCCATGTGGATTTCGCCGCGCTCGGTGCCACCGCACGGTCGGTGGGCGCCCGCGTCCACGGACCCGTTGCGCAAGGGATGTTCCTGAAACGGCTTGGCATCAGGACTCGCGCCGCAGTGCTCTCAGCCCGCACGGCCGTGGGTCAACGTGCCGTCGTCACGGCGGCGCTCGACCGGCTCACCGGCACCGGGCCGGGCCAGATGGGGGCGCTGTTCAAGGTGATGGGCTTGTCGGCACCACGGCTTGCCGGCTTGCCGGGGTTCTGGCCATGACGGCGCCGCTCACCGCCCATACGCTCGCGCGGCTCCCCGGCATCCGGCACGCGTTCTTCACCCGCGCCGGCGGCGTGTCGGCGGGGATCTATGCGAGCCTCAATGCCGGGGTGGGGTCGAACGATAGCCCCGAACACGTCGCCGACAACCGTGCCCGGATGGCGGCCGCGCTCGGCGTGCCGCCGGAGCGCTTCCTCACCTGCTACCAAATCCATTCGCCCGACGTCGTGGTCGCGACCGCGCCATGGACGGCCGCGGAACGGCCCCGCGCCGACGCCATCGTCACGGCGGTGCCGAGGCTCGCGATCGGCGTTTCGACGGCGGACTGCGGCCCGGTGCTGTTCGCGGATGCGCAAGCGCGCATCATCGGCGCCGCGCATGCGGGCTGGCGCGGGGCACTGGCGGGGGTGACGGACAGCACGATCGCCGCCATGGAGCGCCTCGGCGCCGACCGCGGCCGCATCGTCGCGGCCCTCGGTCCGATGATCCGGCAGCGCAATTACGAGGTCGGCAGCGACCTGAGGGACCGTTTCGCGGCCGCCGATCCGGCGAATGGGCGCTTCTTCCGGCCGGCGGCGCGCGAGCATCATTTCATGTTCGATCTCGCCGGCTATGTGGTGGCCCGTCTCGCCGCGGCCGGCGTCGGCACCGTCGCGGATGTCGATGCCTGCACCTATGCGGATGCCGACCAGTTCTACAGCTATCGCCGCATGACCCACCGCGGCGACGCCGATTATGGCCGGCACGTCAATGCCATCGTGCTGACTTGACCTCTTTAGCGCGTGCCAATTCAGTCAAAAGGCTCAGCGGAGCAATGAGCGGCCGGTTCGTCGCGCGCCGAATCGGCCCGGTTGTTACGGATTCGATATGGTGGCGGTGCTGCCATCCAGTTTCGTCAGCGATATGCTGAAATGCTCGTTGTAGGTGCGCGCACGGTCGCGCAGAAAGCTCAGAGCGACCGCCTCCCCTAACTGGATGGAAGTATCGGTATCGCTGCGCCAATGAATTCCGGCGTGAATGCCGTGACCGAAGCTGATGTTGTGGGCCAGTTTATGGAGTTCGCCATTAACGGTGAGTGGCGGCTCACCCGACGGAGCCATATAGGCCGCGGTCGTGGTACCATCATTGGAAGGAAGTAATGGCTTAGCGATCGCGAACCCACCGTCGAAGAAAAATTTCAGGACGGTAATGCAGGCTCCAGCCACCGCACCATGCCCCGTCGGGTAGGCCGGATGGGTCGGCGAACCTTCGGGGAATGCCTGCGACAGGAAATAGCTGTTGTTTGCCGCAAAGCTGCTCTGCACCGCCTGCGCGTTAAGCACGGTGTTGCTCACATGGCCTTGGATCGTGCCACCCAGGCCTGTCTTCAGCAAATTCACGATCGCACCGCCGGATTCCGGACGATGGCGCAGATGCACGAACCACTTCTGGTACCAGACAGCCTTGATCGCCTCGCCCGCCGCTGCGGCCAGGGTGGCCGCGATGTCGGGTTGCCCCAGAGTCGCAAAACCATTTTGCGTCTTTGACGTAGTGTACGGGTTGCCCGGGTTGAGTGGTGCCGCGTTGCCCCCGTTTATCGAGTTCAACACCAGATACGCCGTGAAATAGGCCTGGTACAGGACATCATCATGCGTAAAGGCGGACAGACCTCGCCCGTCGTGCAGATAAAGCGCTGCACCAGGCGTCAGGCTGCTTCCGGTCGGCTGGCCGTTCTGAACCTTGAGGAAATCGCCGGCATTGGTGACGAAATCGACGCCGGCTTTGTTGGTGACATATTTTTGCGCGATCGGCAGCGATCCCAACGCCGTCGGCTGCAATAGAAACTGTGAGATATATGGACCAATGTCCTCGCCGGCGAAATATGTTTTTCCGCCCTGCTTCAGTCCGCCGCGGAACAGTAACGCCGGCGTAACCTTGCCGGTGGCATCTCGCGGGCCCGTATAGGCCGGCATTGCCGACAATTCAGCCGCCGCCTTGGCGGCGACGGGATTCGTCGGATAGTCGGTGAATGCAACGTCGCGCAGCAGCGAAGCCCAGTACAATTCCACAAGCTCCGTCGCATAGGCCTCGCTTGCCAAGGCCGGAGCCGGCGGGACGGCAAACTGACTGGCGTCATGGCATTGCAGATAGAACGCCAGGCCGCCCTGCGGGCCATTGAGCGTGCGCGGCCCGCCCAAAACGATATTCTCGAAAGCCGCCGGAGCCCCGCTGCTGAGCGCATCCTTGAAGGTCTGGTAGGCACTGAGATCGACCAGGCCGACGCCGGTCTGCAAGACGCCCTTGGTGTAGGTCCCGGATTTATCCGCGTAACGGGCTTCGTCGCCGTTATCGATCTCGGCCGGTGCGGCCACGAAGCCATCGTTGGCCGCCGTTTGCGTGCGTAATGCGAGAGCGCGTAATATCCGATTGCTGGTCGCCGGTGTCAGCTGTTGATTAAGCATTTTGGCCTCCTTAGTTCATGGTGGGCACGGTAGTCTTTTTGAAATGCCCTGAGCCGGCCCACAGAGGCGAGCGCAGGAACCATGCGCTTCTAGCGCGCCGGCTCATCGGCTTGTGTGAGAAAGGTCACATGAAAAAAAGTTTGGCTTGCCGCAACGGGGAGGAAGCCGCGGCGCTGCGGGTCATTTCAGGCCACATGTGGCTCAAATATATATTTCAATCGGTCCTCGGCAGAAGCTGTGGGTGGAATCTCGCCCCGATCGTCGGCCAGCCGCATGATGCATGCAGCTTTTGGCCATGGACAAGTGCCGTCGCCGCCGGCTTTTCTCATGTTCGCGCCGGCCCTGTCGGCGCCGCATGCGATCAGCCGGTCCGTCGCCGGCCCAGCGAGCGGGTGACGGCGCTTTCGCCGGTGGAGGCGCCGTGGCGGTCGCCAGCACCAGCCGGAACGATGCCCCGCGCCGGGACGGCTCATAGGACAGCATCCCGCCGTTGCGCTCCGCCAATTCGCGGGCGATTGGCAGCCCCCAGCCATGATCGGCGGCGGACTTGGCGTGGGACTTGGCGTGGGACTTGGCGAAGGGGCGGAACAGATTGGCGGCCACATCCGGCGGCAGGCCGCCGCCATCGTCGGCAATCCGCACAACCGTGATGGCCCCTTCGCGCTGGAACCCGATGTCGATCCGGCGCAGCTTCGGGTCCGATCGGGCCACCATCAGCCCATTGTGCAGCAGATTGAACAGCACCCGGAAAAGGTCATTGCGGTCGCCGGCGACAAGCACCGGCGTCGCCGAATCGACCGTGATGACGAAGCCTTCCGGACCGAGTGGGGCCAGCAATGCGACGATATCGCGAGCGGCGGCTGCGATATCGCAGACCTGCCGGCAACTGGTGACGCCGGCTGGGGCGGCTTCGCTGCACATGCGGCTGGCCTTGCCGATCAACGCTTGCGCCGCATCGCCGCCTTGGCGCCCTGCGATCCGGATAGGCGCGCCAGCGTATCGAGGTGGAGCCCGACGACCGCAAGCACATTGCGCAAATCATGGCTCCACTGCGCAGGCGGCGAGACGGCCTGGCAATCCGGGACAACGGCGAGCTTTGCTGTCACGTCTCTGCTCCGTGCCGGGGGCGACATGCCGTAATCGGCGGCAATCCTTTGGTGGACGCCCCGGGAGAGAGAAATCCAATGCCGGTCGGCGCTGGATTGGATAGCCATTCGCTATCGTCGCCGGCTACGGCGAGGCAACCGCATCCTTCGCCTTCCACTCCTGGCCGAGCGCGGCGCTGGCCGGGAAGATCAGCGACTTGATCACGACCGGCACCGCGCCGGAACTCTCCAGCATGGCGCCGATATCGATGAAATCGAATGCCTTGAGTTCAAGCCCGTCGATGGAAATCACAGGGTTGGGCAGCTTCATCTCCTCGCGGAAATGAATCCCCAAGAGCCCCCCGACGTCGCCGTCACCCGCCAGCACCACCGGCAAGCCGCGCGCCAGCAGGCCGGCAAGTCCCTCCGCAACGCCGCGACAGAACGCATCGAGCCGGCCGAACGTCGCCGAGCCCCGCCACGGCACGAAGATCGCGACCGGTGTTTCGGAGTCCGCAAGGTCGAGCAGGCGCAGCGCCGTTTGGATCGCCGAGGCCACCGCGGCGCTATCGATGGTGTCGCCGTCGAGCGAAAAATCCGGCGCGATGACCGGAAGGTTGCGCAGCGGCAGCACATCCAGCGGGGAGACGAAAATCGTGCTGCCGCTGACCTGCGTGGTATATTGCGACGCCCCGATCACGGTGGCGCGGATGCCTTGCGCGGGCGGCTCCAGCCGGGTGCCGGAAGCCGCAACGCGGTCGCGGATTTCCGCTGCCAGCAGGCCGCCGAGGTCGCCGAAATGGCCCGCTTCCCAGCCATAGACGAATTCGGAAACGCCGCCGGAAAACGTCACGGCATCCACACTCCCCGTATAGCCGAGGGGATCGAGACGCAGCAGGCCGGTGGTGCCGATTTGCGGCGCGTCTCCTCGCATCGCCTCGAACAGGCTGTCGGCCATGCGGGCCGCGAGCCGCTTGGCATCGTGCGGCGCCAATTCGCCGCCGAGTTCGAGCCTGAGGCCGATGTCTTCCCCGAAGCGGCGGCCGGCCTCCTCCAGCCGGGTGATGCGGCCGCCCGTATCGGTGCAGACCAGCCGCGCACCCACATCGACCGCCGTGATGGCGACCACCGCGCCGTCACGGCACACCGCGATTTTGGAGGTGCCGCCGCCGACATCGACATTCATGACCGGGGCGCCGTCGCGGATCGAACGGGCAACCGCGCCGGAACCGTAGGCCGCCATCACGGTTTCCAGATTGTCGCCGGCGCTGACCGCCACCAGCTTGCCGGCCTGGCGGGCGAACAATTCCCCGATCCGCCGCGCGTTGCTGCGCCGCACCGCGACGCCGGTGAGGATCAAGGCGCCGGCATCGATCTCGTCGGGATCGACAAGGGCGTTTTCGTATTGCTTCTCCAGGAACGCGCCGAGCGCATCGGCATCGATCGTATCCGCGGACGCGTAGGGCGTGAGCAAAATGTCGGACTGGTAGAAGGTCTCGCGCTCCGTCACCACGTAGCGGCTGTCCAGGCGCTCCAGCACGATGCGGGAGAACACCAGGTGCGAGGTCGACGAACCGATATCGACCCCGACGCTGAGGATGCAAATCTGGTCTTCGCCCTCGAGGCTGCGCCCGGTCGAGGAAAAGAAAATCCGGCCGCCTTGTTCGTCGGTTTCGATCTTCATCGCATGTCCCAAGTTTGTGCCTTGCTGGGCGCGCGTCTTGTACGGTGCAATCGCTTTATTGCGCCGTTTCGTGAGGTCAGCATCTATTGAGGTAGGCCAACCGGCAATCAACCGACCGCCGCCGTTACAGTTTGGAGCTTATATGCGGCGAGGATGCCATCAAGCGATTGCGCCGTACGATGGTTGCTTACCGGGACTTCGCGACATCGATTGATATCTCGTGTCCCGATTCGGACCGCGTTCCCGCCTCACGCCGGCGCGGCTTCGGCAAGGCGATGGACAACTCGGCGTTCATCTTTGCCAATGCATCGTCGATGATCCACATGTGGGAGTTATGCTCGAGATCGAGCAGACGGCGCACGGCGTTCTCCGACGTGCCAAGTTCCTGAGCCAGCCGGGACTTCGACCAGCCAAGCGCGCGCATGGTCTCGTAAACCGCCAGCTTCGCCGTCACCAGCGACGGAAGCACGGCACGATCGGTGCCGGAATGCCCGACGCCGGATCGGGGCAACGGCCTGCCGGCCTTCATGTAGCCTTCCAATGCCGCGACCACGCAGTCGCGCGCGTTGCTCCGCGCCTCTTCCTCGGTTTCGCCTTCCGTCAATGCCTCCGGAATTCCCGGAAAGCGAACAAGCCACCAGCCGTTATCCTGGTGGTCCAGCACATATCGGTATCCAAACGCCATGGTTAGGTGTCCAAATCTTCCTTGGTGAGGCCGAGTTGATCGAGCATGGCTTTGAGCAGGCCGGGACCGATCTCCTTCTTCCGATCTTTCAACGTTGTAAAACGATCGCCGTAATACAGACGGCCGTGACTACCTTTCCCGGCACGGCGATCGAACGAGACGATCACGCCGCGTCAACGCGCCAGCGCCCTGACTTGCCTCTCGAACTCGCTACCAGTCATGCGTCTGCGAACCGCACATATGTGTGCGGATAGCACAAATGGAAATGGGCGGGGGTAAAAAAGCGCGGCGGCGTAAGCACTGGGCAGGAAGGCACGCACGTCCGCGAGCGCGATGCTATAGAAACCGTGCGATCCCAAGAGACGCCGTCGCCGCGTCTCCCGAATATCACCGGACCAACGATCCCCCATGGCCGTCCTCGATGCCGTTAGCCTGACCATTACTTTGGCCGCGCTCCTGGTGCTGGCCGGTATCCTGTCGAGCCTGGTGGCGCTGCGCTTCGGCGCGCCGCTGCTGCTGGTGTTCCTGCTCGTGGGTATCCTCGCCGGCGAGGCGGGGCCGGGCGGGATCGCATTCGACGATGTGCGCACCACCTACCTGGTCGGATCGGTGGCGCTGGCGCTCATTCTGTTCGATGGCGGCCTGCGGACACGTTTTGCGACCTTCCGCAGCGTGCTGACGCCATCCCTGGTGCTCGCCACCGTGGGGGTTCTGCTCACCGCCGCCCTGACGGCGCCGGTGGCCCGGTTTCTCCTCGGCTTCGACTGGACTGCGTCGCTGCTGGTCGGCGCCGTGGTCGCTTCCACCGACGCCGCGGCGGTGTTTCTGCTGATCCACGCCCACGGCTTGCGGTTGCGGCCGCGGGTCGGCGCCACGCTCGAAATCGAATCCGGCACCAACGATCCGTTTGCGATCTTTCTCACCATCGCACTGATCGAAACTCTGCTGGCCGCCAGCCAGCCGTCGGCCGCGGTGCTCCGGGAACTCGCCGTCCAGGCGATCGGCGGCACGCTGATCGGCGTCTTCGGGGGCCGCACGATCACGATGGCGCTCAATCGTCTCGCACTGCCGCAAGGCCTGCACGCACCGCTGGTCACGACCGGAGCGCTTCTCGTGTTCGGCATCGCGCAGTCCCTGCATGCGTCGGGGTTCCTGGCCGTCTACCTGGCCGGGCTGATCGTCGGGAACCGGCCGACGCGCGCGCATAATGCGGTGATCGCCTTTCTCGACGCCGCGACCTGGCTTGCCCAGATCGTGATGTTCGTACTGCTCGGCCTGCTGGCATGGCCGCAGCGGCTGTTGGAACATGGGTTGCCGGCGCTGGCGGTGGCGGTCACATTGATGCTGGTCGCCCGCCCGCTCGCGGTGTTTCTGTGTCTCGCCCCGTTTCGCTTCTCCTGGCGCGAGAAGGCGTTCATTTCCTGGGTCGGATTGCGCGGGGCGGTCGGGATTTTCCTCGCCGCCATCCCGCTCTTGGTCGGCCTGCCCAATGCCGAGATTTTCTTCGACATCGGTTTCGTGGTGGTGCTGGTTTCGCTCCTGGTGCAGGGCTGGACGATACCGTTCGCCGCGCGCCGCCTCCATATCGCGCTGCCGCGCAGCGATCCGGCGCCACGGCGGGTCGAACTGGATCTGCCCGGCCAGCTCGAACAGGAGCTGGTCGGTTATGCGATCGGCCCGCAAAATCCCTATCTGCGCCGGCGGCTGATTCCGTCCTGGGCGAAGCTCACGCTCGTCGTGCGCGATGAGCATGTGCTCACCGCGGCCGAGGCGGACGATATTCGCGCCGGCGACCACGCCTATCTTCTGGCGCCGCCCGAAAAAGCGCAGGCGCTCGATCGCTTCTTTGTCGACCTCCCGCCGCCGGCGACGCCGGACCTGCGGCTGCTCGGGGATTTCTTCGTGTCCGGCGAGGTCACGCTCGGCACGCTGGGGGAAATTTATGGCCTTGCGGTTGCGCCGCAAGAAACCGCAACGGCGCTTGCCGACTGGTTTGCCGCGAACCTGCAGCACAAGCCCCGGGTCGGCGACCGCCTGCCGCTGGGCGCGATCCAACTCGTCGTTAACGGTGTTGCCAAGGGGCGGGTCACGACCGTGGGTCTCGACCTCGCCGAGGATGCCGCGCCTGCGGCACCCGCAACCTGGCGCGCACGCGCCAGGGCGCATTGTGCGCGTCTCTATACCAGCTTGCGCGGGCGGTAGACTGAACCTGTTCCGGCGATGTCGAATCGGGCGTGGCGTGGGCAAAATCGCGGGAAGCACCCGCGCCAAGCGGTGCATGGAGCAAGCCGATTTTACCCACTCTACGCCGCTTCGCCCGCGCCCGTCGCAGGCATCCCGTCTTCGCTGCACCACCCAGGCAATCAACGAAATGGCCGGGACAAGCCCGGCCACAACTCTTTAGAATGCTCTCAGCGGTGATCCCGCCTCAGCGCGAAGCCGCCTTCTGCGGCGGGTTGAGGATCAGCTTCTGCACGCGCCAGTTGAGAATTTCGGCGACGTACAGCACATTCTCGGACGGGCAGGCGATTTCATGCACCCAGCCGAACTGCTTGAGCTGCTTGCCGGATTCGCCGAGCACGCCGAGCACCTTGCCGTCCAGGCTCATCTTGTAGATGCGGCCGGGGAAAGCGTCGGCCACATAGAGCACCTGGTTCGGCGCCGGGGTGATGCACACGGCCCACGGCGCGCCGGGGCACTGCGTCCCACCGTTGCGATCACAGGCGGCGAGGTCCGGCTTGGCACCGATGGCCGCCCTGGCATTGGCGGGGACCGGAACGTTGAACTTGAGCGAGTTCAGCAACGTGCCTTCGCCGTCGTAAACCTGGATGCGGCGGTTGGTACGGTCGGCCACATAAATCTTGCCGGTGGCGTCGGCGGCGATCGAGTGCACGGTGTTGAACTGGCCGGGGCCGCTGCCCTTCGAGCCCCACTGCTTCACCCAGTTGCCGTCCTTGTCGACCTTGGCGACGCGCGAATTGATGTAGCCGTCGCTGATATAGGCATTGCCCTGCGGGTCCCAGGTGACGTCGGTCGGCTGGCGGAACCGGCCATCGACGGCGGGCAGCGGCGGATTCGGGGTGCTCCAGCGGATGCGCGTCCTCGTCGGAGGACTCCGACTTGCGGCCGAACACCATCATCACCCGGCCGCTTTCGTTGTCGAACTTGATGATCATGTCCGAGCCCTTGTCGGTGGCCCAGATATTGTCGTCGGCGTCGATGCGCACCGTGTGGGCGAACGACCAGGCGTAGAGATCCTTGCCGATTTCGCGGATGAACTGGCCTTCCGGCGTGAATTCCAGCAGCTTCGAGGCCGCATTGCCGTAGGCCGGGCCGGTGCCGGAACCGGAGCGCGAATAGACGAAGATGTGGCCCTTGGAATTGACCGCAACGCCGGCGGCTTCGCCGAGATGCACATCGGGCGGAAATTTTAGGAAATTCGGCACCGACTCGTAGGGAATTTGCGGCACACTCTCTTGCGCCATGGCCGGCATGGCGATCGGCGCCAAAGCCACCGTGAGACCGATTAACCAACGTTGCATCGTGTTTCTCCTCCTGTGAGACGTTCTCGCGTAATCCTGCCGGCCTTCGAGCCGGTTTGCCGGAACCCGTACAGGCACGGTCGGGCGATCCTATCCGCCCGGCGGCATTTTTGACAGCGCCGGCTTCCTGGCACAGCCTCGGCCGGATGGCCAGCCCGGATTTGGCGCTGCCGCAGTGCCTGCGCGGACCATCCATGCCGGTGCGGCGCGCAAACGCTGCCTCCGCCGATCCGGCGTCAATGCCTGAGATCGGCCAAAGTGCTGTCATGCGGTAGCTGTCATGCGGTCGATCAATTGCCTTTCGCAAATCACGCGTTCGGCGACCAAGAATTGGGTTCCAAGCAGTATCGCGCTCAATCCCAACAAACGCCATGTACCGGAGTGCCGGATCCGCCGGACCAGCTCAACCAACCGGATTCCAACCAAAGCTTCTGTCGAGGCCGCCGTGTTTGGCGACCTCGGTGGTGCCCTAATAATCCTGACGCCGACGTTACGCCATAACCGATGACAGCACGCGTCGCAGATGCTCCGCGACCTTCGACCGATCGGCGGCGGGGAGCGTTCCGATGAGCTCGGCTTCCTTCGCCTCGATGGTGGCAATCTTGGCGGTCCGCACGATGGACGGAGCCGGCAAGCCCGCTTGCGTCAGGTCGCTCACCGCCACGTCATCGGCCCAGCTGCGATTCTCGGCACTCGTCACCATCAGAACCCACAGCAGGCCGTGCGCCTCCTGGATACCGGAAACAGCGACCACCACGGCCGGGCGCCGTTGCCGTACCGGCCGATCCGTGTAGGGGAAGGGGACCTTGACGACATCCCAAGCGTCAAAGTCCGGCATAGGCCCGCCGGTCGGCATCGCTGTCCCACTCCGCGAAAGTCGCGAACGGATCCTCCACTGCCGACGGCTTGGCCCGGCTTATCACCACGCGATCGCCCTCGATCGCATAGGCGATTTCATCGCCCGCCGTGAGGCGCAAGGCCACGCGCACCGCCTGGGGGATCGTCGTCTGTGCCTTGGCTGTCAGTCTGCTGGTGATCACTATGAGCCCCGATTTGCCATTTCGGATTACCGGAAAGTAAGGATTTTCCTTACTTTGTCAACGGCGCTGTGGCTGCGACCAGGCTGCGACCGTGCTCGCCGTCCTGGCAGAGCGCCGCAAGCGCTGCTTTCGCCGCCGCGGCGGCTCTGGTATCAGGCCGGCTTGCGCCTTGGAGACCTCCCATGAAAAAAACCTATCGCATCGCGGTCATCCCGGGCGATGGCATCGGCAAGGAAGTGGCACCCGAGGGCGTGCAGGCGCTGGAGCAGGCTGCCCCCTCTCCCCATCGTTCTTCACGATGGGGAGAGGGTCGGGGTGAGGGGCAGGTGCCCGCACAGACGGCTCGGGCGATCGTCTTCGCGGCGGCGAACGCAACGTTGCACCCAATGCCCTCACGCGGCCCTGCCCCTCACCCTAACCCTCTCCCCACGGCGTGAAGAACGCCGTGGGGAGAGGGGACGCGCAGATTCTCGACGCCGCGCCACTTCCGCCGCACCGGCGGCTCTGGTATCAGGGCCGTCATACCGGCGGAGACCCTCATGAAAAAAACCTATCGCATCGCGGTCATCCCGGGCGATGGCATCGGCAAGGAAGTGGCACCCGAGGGCGTGCGCGCGCTTGAAGCTGCGGCGAAGCGGCATGGCTTCGACCTCAAGCTAGACTGGTTCGATTTTGCCTGCGCGGACTATTACGAAAAGCACGGCCGCATGATGCCGGAGGATTGGAAAGCGCAGATCGGCGGCCATGACGCGATCTTCTTCGGCGCCGTCGGCTGGCCCGCCAAGGTGCCGGACCATATCTCGCTGTGGGGCTCGCTGGTGCTGTGGCGGCGCGAGTTCGACCAGTACGTCAACCTCCGCCCGGTCCGGCTGATGCCCGGTGTCGCCTGCCCGCTGGCCGGCCGCAAGGTCGGCGACATCGACTTTTACGTGGTGCGCGAGAACACCGAGGGCGAATATTCGAACTGCGGCGGGCGGATGTTCGCCGGCACCGAGCGCGAATTCGCCGTGCAGGAAACCTTTATGACCCGCACCGGCGTCGACCGGGTGGTGGAATTCGCCTTCGAACTGGCGCGGTCGCGGCCGAAAAGGCACCTGACCTCGGCGACCAAATCCAACGGCATCTCCATCACCATGCCGTATTGGGACGAACGGGTCGAGGCGGTGGCAAAAAACTTTCCGGACGTGCGCTGGGACAAGTATCACATCGATATCCTCACCGCGAATTTCGTGCTGCATCCGGACTGGTTCGACGTGGTGGTCGGCTCGAATCTATTCGGCGATATTCTTTCGGACCTTGGCCCCGCCTGCACCGGCACCATCGGCATCGCGCCGAGCGGCAATATCAACCCCGAGGGCAAATTCCCTTCCGTGTTCGAGCCGGTGCACGGCTCGGCGCCCGATATCGCCGGCCAGGGCATCGCCAATCCGATCGGGCAGATCTGGTCGGGCGCCATGATGCTGGAGCACCTTGGCGAAAAGGAAGCCGGCCGCGACATCGTCGACGCCATCGAGCGCGTACTGGCGGAGCGGACCTTGCGCACCCGCGATCTCGGCGGCAATGCCGACACGGTCGCCTGCGGCAAGGCGGTGGCGGATGCGATGGGGTAGATCGGGTATGCTCGCGTTTTGACGCGCCGTGTGCGCCGGCAACACTGATGTCGCACAGCAAAGTTCGGCAAGTGAACCTCAACTGTGCAATTTTTAACGGGTGTGGGCCGCGTCGCCTTGATCGAGGATGCACGCGCACGGATTGAACGAGATCATCGTTTATTTGCATGCGCCAGCGCGTGTCGGCGATGCTGCCAAGCGCTTTTTCAATCCGCTTAGCCAATTCCCGTGTCACCGCCGCGCGCCGTGGGCCGTTACGGGATCGTGGCGCACCACACCGGTCCGTCCTGCAGACTCTACGTCTCGTCGCTCGCTTGAATGCGCCCCGATCGCACGGCCTTGACGAAAAGCTGGTAATCACGTTCGGCTTGGTCGGCGTAATCCACGGCGAATTCCGTTATTGCCTCATCGAAGGCGTCACTTGACCCCATATAGCCGGCGATGCGCGCCGGATCGCCGGAGCGGGCATGCGCTTTGGCCAGCGCCCATGCGCACAGCTTGCCGTAATCGCGCAGCAAATCGGCATCCATGTCTTCGATCGCCGCGGAGATCTTGGCGTCCCGCAACTGGCGTATATAGGCGTCGGCACCGCGGGCGGTGCGATACCAGCCCAGAAAGATGTCGCTGGCCGATTGCATCAGCCGCTGGCCCTCGACGACGCGCTGGCCGCTATTTGATAAACGCTTTTGCCGGCGTAAGGCTCGAGCACCGACTGCCGGGCCTCCTTGATCTGCAGGAACAGCGGGTCGCTGTCTGCGGCAATGAACAGACATAGGCCGCAAATCGTACCCACGCTGCCGATGCCCACCACCTTGACGGCGATGTCGGCAAGGCGATAGCGGTCGAACAGGACGCGAACGTGGTTCGGAAGCGACTCGCGATATTGCTCCAACTGCTCGATCGCGTTCGTCTTCAGCCCCTGAAATTCCTCCGGGTCCGGGTGGAAGATCAGCGGCGGCTCGTCCTTGATTCGCGGCAGGTCACCGCTTTGCTCGGCCAGTTTGGGGAAGATCACCTCCGGCGTGCTGCGCTGCTGTGCCTTCTCCACCCTCTGCCTGATCCGGGTCCGTGCCTCGCCTTCCTGTGACGCGAGCACGGCTTCGACGCCGATGGTTTCGTACCAGACCTCAAGGGCGCGCATGCGCGAGTAATCGACCATGTGCTTGCGATACGATCGAGTCGTTGCGTCGGCGGCGTCCGCACAGTCGGATTCGTTCAAGCCGAGGTCGCGGCCGGCGATGACCATACTGGCGGCCAGCCGCTTGAGGTCCCACTCCCAGGACGCCGGGAGGGTTTCGTCGAGGTCGTTGATGTCGAAGACGATATTGCGCTCCGGCGTGGCAAAGCCGCCGAAGTTCATCAAATGTGCGTCGCCGCAAGCTTGCACGCGCAGTCCGGAGACCGGGGTTGTTGACAAGTCTGCCGCCATCAGCCCGGCAGAGCCGCGATAGAAGGTGAAGGGTGACTGCTTCATCCGGCCGAACCGGATCGGGATGAGTTGCGGCAGGCGCCCCGCGTTGGACGCGATCAGCAGATCGACCGGATCAAGTCGATCGGCGGGAGAGGTCCAGCCGGCGTGCGCCCGGCGCGGTACGCTATTACGAAGCGACTTGCCGTGCGCCCGGCGCGCGAAGGCGCTATGGTCGGGGCCGTGGGCAACCGTCGCGGCTTCTGCAGCCGTGGGCAGCCCGCCGGCCAAGGCGGTGGTCCTCTTTGCCATCGATGTTTTCTCCTCCCGGGCTGAATGGGCCGGCCGCTCGTCCGGCTGGGTCACACCCGTTGCACGGACGGCGGCGTCCACGTGCCGTCGAGAATGGAGGGGCTCTCCGTCTTCGGCCAATACATCCGCAACATCAGGATGAAATTGCCTTTCGGCGCCGGGAGCCAGTTTGCCTCCTTGTCCGCCCCGGGGGATGTGGCCTGGAACAGCAGCGTCATGGAGCCGTCCGGATTGGTCGTCGGCTTGTTGCGCATGCTGACGGTGAATTTGTTGAGCGGGTTCGGTACGAACCACCACCCCTTGTCGATCTCGTACATGGTGATCGACCAGAAGCCGTTGACGGGAGGCAGCGCGTCCTTTGCGAAGGTGATTTGGTACTTGTTGGCGCCCGACAGCGTCCGGCCTTCGCTGTCGACCTCGGTGTAGGGGTAGACGGCATCGTCTTGCAGGTTTGCCGGCCATCCAAAGGCGGCCACCACCGCACGCTTCATGTAATTGGTGCCGTAAACCCCGAGCCCCTTGGTGATGACCCAGCCCTTGACCATGGTGCCCAGCATGTCGCGATGGTCTTCGATCTCGCGCAGCGCCAGGCGGGGAACCTGCTTGAGGGCCTCGCGCTCCCGCAGCGGCAGGCCCGACATATCGAACGGCCTGCCAGGGACCAAGCCGATCCGCGCCATGCTGGCAAGCATCGGCGCGTCATCCGGGGACGGCGGGGCCGCGCCGGCCATCAACTTGGCCATCATGCCGAAATAGGTTTCGATCGGCATGTCGAGCAGCACCGTCTGCGGCTTCGCGGTCATGCTGAAGCCGGGCTTCGGATCCACGGGCGGCGCCTTGTAGGTGAACGGCTGGCCATAACGGCTCAGCGGCACGATGCGGTATTGCGCCTGCAGCGCATTGACGGCCTCGTAATCCCTTTCGCTCCCGTCGGCGTAGGTGCGGCCCAGGATCACCATGTAGCGCGTTGCGCACTTGATCTGCGTCATCCCGCCCGGCACCTCCCCCGTCCAACCGGGGCCGGTGATCAAGTATGTACCCGCCTTCCCGCCGGCCGTCCGTGTGCCGGGGGAGGCGAAATCCGTCATCCATAGATCGGTCATTTCGAATAAAAAGTAGCGATCGCCCATATCCGGGTAGCTAAAGACCTGCGGCTCGGAGAGGTCGAGCCAGCCCAGCGAGTAGAGCGTATCGGCATTCGGCGCAGAGACGGCACGGTACTTTGCGGGAGGATACCGCTTCATGTTGATGAACTGGCCGGTCGGGGCGTGGAGACCTTCGGCCTTCGAAACGTTCGACATTTGGACGCGTGTGACCTCGGTGGTCATCAGCGAGTAGCCGTAGACGTAGGCGTCGATGGCGATCTGCTGCGTCTCGGTGCGGGAGGGAGGCGGCATTTCGGAGATCTGCGCAAGGCCGGCTCGTTGCACGGCAAAAAGCGCCGGGGCTCCCAAAAGCGAAGCCGTGGTGACGCTGCGTCGGGTGAGAAGTCATGGCCATTGGTCCTGGTTGGTCGGGTCAGTGGTGACGGCCGGTTCCGCCGTGCACGCGCAGATGTCGCCGAACGCGCCGCATCACGCTATGCAAAAATTGAGATGGAACTCGGGTCATCCGCCACCGGCAACATCGGTTGGAATTCGAAGAAACCGCGACCGTTTACGCCCCCGGCAGCGGTCGGGTTGAGCCTTGGCCTGGGAGTTGCTAAGTACCGACCTGCCATCGCGATCGAAGGGGAGCCGGCCGCCCATGGCCCATACCGTCACGCTGTCGTTCACGGAGCCGGAGCATTTCCGTGAACACGTCCGCGCCGTGGACCTCGATCTGATATTCACGAGCGGCGGCCGATACGAAGCAGAATTACAGCAATGGGCCGGTGACCGCCTCGTTCTGCAGCGAGGGATGCAATCCTTCTCCCACATTGCCCGGGTCAGAACGCCCCCCGACCGATGCCTGCTTTTGCTGCCGTCGAGTCCACGGCAGGATGCCACTTACGACGGCAACACCGCGGTCAATTTCGGCGACATCATCTATTCGTCCGGGGTCAGCGAAAATTACAATCGCACGCCGAAAGACGTGCGCTGGGTGTCGCTCTCGCCCCAGTTCGGCGATCTGAGCGCCACTTCGAACAGTCTGGTCGGATGCGATCTCTCGGAAGCTGGAACGCACCGTGTTATCAAGCCGTCCGGGCAGTCGGTGCGCCGGTTGCTGGCTCTGCATCAAGCGGTTTGCGAACTGGCGACGACCGCTCCGGAAGCCATGATGCATCCGGAGGTCACCAGAGCAACAGAGGAAAGTCTATTCCGCGCGCTGGTGGCCTGCCTGCACGATGGGCGGGATGAGGCAGCATCGTACGCCGCGCGAAGCACCAGCGCTGCCATCATGCGGCGTCTTGAACGCGTGCTCGAAGCCAATTCCGACCGGCCGCTCTACCTCACGGAGATCTGCGCGGCGGTCCGCACCTCGGCCTGGATGCTTCGTGCCGCATGCCAGGAGCATCTCGGCATGAGTCCGTATCGTTATCTTCTGCTGCGGCGGATGCACCTCGCGCACCGCGAACTGGTCCGTTCGGATCCGGCGCAAACGACCGTGACCCAGGTGGCCAACGCCTATGGCTTCGGCGAACTCGGACGCTTCGCGGTCAGGTACCGCCAGATGTTCGGGGAGCCGCCTTCGAAGACCCTCCTTCGTCCCGTCAACGGTGGGCGGCAAAAACCGGGGTTCGAAGCGCTGCCTTCGAGCCTGCGTCGGCAGGCCTACAACATTCCGTAAACGGAATGAGCATCGCGCCCGCACCATCCGGGTTGCGCTCGCTGCCCAATGCGTAACAGGTCGCCGTCACGCACCGGGTGATCGCGGGGGTACAACGGCGCGCCGTCCCAATTCGCGAAGCGTATGCGAGGCCGATATTCTCGCCAATTATCCCGGCCTCGATCACGCCGACATCATCGCTTGTCTCACCTATGCGCGCGATACGCTGAGCTCCGAGAGGGTTTTGCCGAGCGCGGCTTGACACGCGTTTTCTTGCGGATGAAAACTTTCCTGGAGCTGCCGTCAGGGGGCTCGTTTCGGCGGGACATGACGTTGTTTGGATACGGTTCGTGGCGCCGGGAGCTAGCGATTTCGACGTGATGGCATTGGCGGCAAAGGAGGAGCGTATTTTGCTGACCTTTGACAAGGATTTCGGCGAACGCGTAAAATCTGCCGCATTGCCGGCTGCCTGTGGCATCATTCTTATGCGCATTCGGATGCCAAAGCCCGGTGCTGCCGGACAGCAGACCGCCGACACGATCCTGGCCCGCGACGACTGAGCGGGTCATTCGTCCGTCGTCGAACCCGGCCGAGTTAGAATGCGACCTCTACGATAGCGTGCGGTGTCACAGCATGTCAGTCAAATTCAGTGATTTGCTCGACGCGTTCCTGTTCGTCGATTCCGGCGGATTGGGCACCAATGCGGCGTTCATCAACAAGGCAACGGGTCAAATTTATTGGCGCTTCGGCGACGATGACGAACTTAACGAGGAATTGCCCGACGACCTCGACGAGAACGAAATCTACGTCCAGGTGCCGGATAAGCGGGAACTCGATCTCGGCAAACGGCTCGCCCTCGATTTCGCCGGTCAGTTCCTGCCCAATGATTTCGACCAGGTTGCCCGTATATTCAGCCGCCGAGGCGCCTACGGCAATTTCAAGGACCTGCTGGCGCGGCGCGGCATGCTCGATCAATGGTATGATTTCGACAATAAGGCGCAGGAGCGCGCCCTGAGGGCATGGTGCGCGGAGAATGCGATCGCGCTCACCGATTGACCGCGTTGGCGCACCGGCCCGGGGGTGTGAATTGGCGAGGCTCGTGCGAGCGGCTGGATTTTGCTAGGCTGGGCATCAACGACCCTGTCACCCGCGGCGCGCAGGAGGGTTTGATGCCGACCATGGTGCCCCGATTCGTGATGCTGGCCTTTGCGGGTCTCGTGCTGTCCGTGATGCTGCGCGGGACGCCCTCCGGCGCGGCACAAGCGCCGGCGCAGCCGTCGCTCCAAGGCCAGCTCTTGATCGCGACCGAGTCGATCGGCGATCCGCGTTTCGACCATGCGGTGATCCTGATCGTCCGGCATGATCGCGACGGCGCGCTCGGTGTCGTCATCAACCGTCCGCTCGGCGAACGGCCGCTCGCCGACGTTCTGGCGGCGCTCGGCGCCAAGGATGCCGCGGCGCCGGGCAGTGTCCGCGTTTTTCTCGGCGGCCCGGTGCAACCGCAAATCGGTTTTGTTATTCACGGGACCGATTACCGCAGTGCGGCAACGCGTGCCGTGGACGACCGCTTCGCCGTAACGTCAAGCCTGGATGTTCTGCGCGATCTTGCCACCAAAAATGGCCCGGCCAAGAGCCTCGTCGCCTTCGGCTACGCGGGCTGGGCCGCGGGGCAGCTTGAGGCCGAGCTGGCCGATAGGGCTTGGTATGTGGCGCCCGCCGATCCGGAGCTCGTGTTCGACACCGATCGCGACAAGGTGTGGGAGCGCGCGGTGGCACGGCGCACCCAGGATTTGTAGCGGCCCGGCTGTCCGCTCATGCGCTGCTTGAGATGCGCCGCAGATCAAGTGCTTCGCCGGGAATGCACGCGTCCCCTCTCCCCATGGCGTTCTTCACGCCATGGGGAGAGGGTCAGGGTGAGGGGCAGCGGCACGTGAGGGCTTTGCGGCGTCGCTGCGTCCCGCCTCGAGGGGAATGATCGGTCCATCCGTCCGTGCTCGCACCTGCCCCTCACCCCGACCCTCTCCCCATCGTGAAGAACGATGGGGAGAGGGAGGTTCGTCGCCTTATCGAGGCGCTTAGGGCTCCAGGCGCTTACGGCTCCAGCGACGCCACATAGGCGGCGATCGCCAGCACGTCGTCGCCCGTCAGCTTGTCCACCACCGCCTTCATCAAGGCCGCCGAAGTGCCGCCGCGATCGCCGGTCTGGAAGTAGTAGATCTGGCGCGCGATGTTGCCGGGCGAGCGGCCGGCGATGTTCGGCACGTCGCCGAGACCCTTCAGGCCCGGCCCGTGGCAGATCGCGCACGGGATCGTCTTGCCGCCGCCGGAGGTGACCAGCGCTTCTCCCTTGGCGAGGCTGCCGCGCGGCACGTAGGAGATGAACCCGGAATGCGGGTCGCGCAGTTCCACCCGCTCCCAATCCTGCGGCACCTCGATGATGCGGTTGCCGATCGGCTCGGTGCCGCCGTCCGGATAGGGCAGCCGCCGTGTGCCCTTGAAATAGGTTTTTGGCACCATGTCGGCTTCCACCACCTTGGTCCAGGGGAACACCTTGAGGCCGGCGAAAAATTCGCTGGCCTCGCGCACTTGGTCCGCCGTCATCGCCTTGGCGAAGGTGTTCATGACGGTCGCGCCCTCGCCGTGCCGGGCGCCGCTTTTGAAATCCGCCAGCTGGCGGGCCAGATAGGCCGCGGTCGTGCCCGGCAGCCGCGAATTCTCCGGATGGCCGTGGCCGGTGGGGAGATGGCAGCTGATGCAAGCCCGCACCGTGGTGCCGTTGCCGTGGGCGACCACCTGCGGCATCGGCGGATGCTCGTCCGGGAACCAGTCCGGTGCGTCCATGCGGTCGTCGATCTGCGCCTGCGTATAGGTGCGCGTGCTGCCCGGCAACTGCTTCGGCTTGCCGTCGTCATGCACGGCCGGAACATTTTGTTGCGGCTGGGTGGGCGGAAAGGCCCAGTCCGGACGCTCGGCGGCGAGCGCCGCCAGCGGCAGAACGCCGAGCAGAAGTGTTGGGATGATGCGCCGCATCGGGTTTCCCTCCGGGTGAGGTTGGGGTTGGTTGTGTCGGGCCGCTATAGCGGCAGGGCGATGTTTTGCCAACGGCGCGGGATGATCGACGCGTGCGTCATCCCGGCTGTAGTCCGCAAGTACGCACCGTGCGGTCGTTTCGCTATTTATAGACGGCCTTTGCAAGCTGCAGCGCAAAGGCGAATCCAAGAAAATACGGCGCAAATGCCACGATACCTAGTTCAAGATTGTTAATTCCGCATTTTTTGAACGAGTTCAACCTCGGCTTGGGAAAACGCAAGCCTATCTACATCTCGTTCCCACAGGCGGTGCCGCAGATTCCCGTCATCGATCCTGAGACGTGCATTGATTTCAAGACCGGCCGTGACAAGAAGACCTGCATCGAGGCGTGTGGTGACCGTCATGCCGTGGACCGAGCAGCAGCCCAGATGGAGACCATCAAGGTGGGGTGCATCATTCTGGCCACGGGATATCGGCCCTTCGACGCTCGCAAGGTGCCCGATTACCGCTACGGCTGACGAGGAGTTGGCCAAGTCGGTCTTGTATGAGACGATCTTCGCCGGCACGCCCTACGGGCACATCACCGCCGGGCACGTCAAGAGCCTGAAGAGCATCACGCTGCACGACGTCCGGGTCTTCTACGTGCAGCATTTCACCCGGAACAACCTCGTGGTGGGTCTGGGCGGCGGGTACGATGCTGCCTTGCTGGAGAAGCTCTGCGAGGACTTGGCGCGCTGCCGGCTGGAGGCGATTACGTCCCCAGCATGAAATCCGCGATCAAACCGCAGCCGATCCACGGCCTGCAAGTGACGATCGTCGAGAAGGACGCCCCGGCGACGGCCATCAGCATCGGTCGTACCGATCGACGTGCTCCGCGGCCAAAAGACTTTTATCCGCTGGCGGTGGCCAATTCCTGGTTCGGCGAGCATCGCCACCCCGCGAGCCATCTTTACCAGGTCATCCGCGAACTGCGGGGGCTGAACTACGGCGATTATTCCTACATCGAGCACTTCGCCAACGGCGACTCGCTGCAATTCCCCCAGCCCAACGACGGCCGGCGGCAGCAAATCTTCGAGATCTGGCTCCGCGCCGTGCCGCACGAAGTCCGTCATTTCGTCCTCCGCGAGGCCCTCCGCGAACTGAAGCTCCTGGTCGATGGCGGGTTGGACGAGAAGAGGTTTCCACGACCAGCAACTGCGCTGAGCAAATATGTGCTGCACTATGCCCCCACGACGATGGACCGGCTGGGCTACGCCCTGGACGACAAGTTCTACGGCATCGAGGGCAGCCACCTGGACATCTACCGGCAGCGGATGCAGGACATGAAGCCGGCAGAGGTCAACGCGGCCATTGCCAAACACCTTCAGTATAGAGACCTCCAGATCGTGATCGTGACCAAGGACGCCCGGTCGCTGGCCGACGCCCTGGTGGCCGACGCCCCCAGCCCGATCACCTATCCGGCGCCGCGGCCGCCGGCGGTCTTGAAGGAGGACGAGGAGATCATCCGCTTCCCGCTCGGGATCAAGCGGGAGAACATCCGCATCATCCCGGTAGAGAAGGTGTTCGAGTAGGGCGGGGATGAGTCTCCTCTCCCTCCGGGAGAGGGTTAGGGTGAGGGCTTTGGATCGAGAGGTGCGTTGCCCCGCTTGTACGTTTCGCCACCCGCCCTCACCCCCTGCCCCTCTCCCAAAGGGAGAGGGGAGATCGCGCTTACCCCAGGCGCATCCACACCGCCTTGAGATACTCGCTCTCCGGGACGCTGGAGGCGACGGGGTGATCGGCCGCGGCGCCGGTGCGGGCCAGGATCTGCATCGGCCGCGGACCGTGCCGCTCGGAGGCCGCGGCGGTGGCCGGAGAGACCAGCGGCCCGGCCTGGTAGGCGGCCGAACAGAGCAGGCCGAGGAAGTCCGGCTCCTTCACCAGGCCCGAGCAACAGCAACTCAGCATCAGCCCGCCAGGCCGCACCAGCCGCATCGCCAGCCGATTCAGATCGAAGTGTTTTCTTGTGCCATCTTCCAATTCGCGCGCGGGAGCGGACGAGCTTGGGCGGATCGAGCACGACCACGTCGAATTGCCGCCCCAGGGCGATCATTTCCCGCATGTACGTGAAGGCGTCGGCCTGGACGAAGCGGGCGCGGACATGATTGAGATTGGCATTCTCGCGGGCGATCCGCAGCGGCTCCTCGTCGAGGTCCACGCCGGTCGCCTCGGCAGCCTTGCCCAGCCGCATCGCCTGCACGGCGAAGCCGCCGGTATAGCAGCAGAGGTCCAAGACGGTGCGGCCGACGGAGAATTCGGCCAGCCGGCGGCGGTTCTCCCGCTGGTCGCAGAAGAAGCCCGTCTTGTGCCCCCCGGCGAAACGCACGCGGAACCGCGTGCCGTGCTCGTGGATCGTCACCTGCTCGGGAAGCTCCGGCGAGGCGATTTCCGGCGGCTCTTGCCCCTCCTGGCTGAGGAACTGCGGGCTGCCGCGCACGAGCACGTGCCGCGTGTTGCACATCGCGGCCAGCCGGGCCAGCAGTGCCTCGGCACGCTGATACATCCCCAGCGTGAAGACCTCCGCGGAGAGCACCTCGCCGAAGCGATCGACCACCAGGCCCGGCAGCCCGTCGGCCTCGGCATGGATCAGCCGGTAGGCGTCCGCGACCTCGTCCAGCCGCAGCAACCCCCGGCGGAGCCCCACCGCCTGCTCCAGGCGCTCCTGCCAGCGGGCATCGTCGGGCAACTCGTCGCCTTGGAACAACATGCGGACGGCGATCTCGCTGCGGGGATTGTAAAGGCCATAGCCGAGCAATTTCCCCTCAGGGCCGTAGACCGCCACCAGGTCGCCGGCCTTGGCGCGCTCGACCTTGTCGATCCGCTTGCGGTAGATGGCCGGGTGGCGCGGAACGAAGCCGACGCGGACGGCCGGGATGGGGGCCGCCGGGTCGGGAGCCACGGCCCGCTGCCGCAGCGCCCCGTGTGCCACGGGCATCTTGCCCGTGTTGTGCTCCGGCACGGGCGGGACGCCCGTGGCACGCGGCGATTCGGCGAGGCGTTTACGTTTCATCGGGCCCAGCCGCCAAGGAACAGGTTGGCAGCTCCCGGGAAGCCGTGGAACGGCGGCACCGGTGGCCTGCTGGGCTCCATGAATAGGGCCAAGCTAATGAACGCGACGATAGCCAGCAAACAGATAACCAGAAGCAGGTACCCGATAATCAAGCCCGCCAGGGCCAGCCCGTCTCCCTCCATGCCGGGATTTTTCCGAATCTCCCGCCTGGCGAGGTGCCCGCAGATGATCCCGCCCAGAGACAGGGGCCAAAAGCCGAAGCTGACGCAACTGAGCACCAGGGAAACGATCGCCAAGCTACAAGTTCGCCGTGGGGCGAAGGGATACTGTTGTGGGTTGTTGCCGGCGGTACTCATGTTTTTCTCCTCGACGGGAAACCATGGGGTGCGTCAGATTGGACCATCGCCAGCCTAGCAGAAATGGGAAGGTTGTCAACCGTCCCGGTCGCAGGAAGAAACCCCGGTTGACGCTGCCGCCGCAAGCCACGATAATGTCGCTTTCCGACACCGTATCACAAGGGGACAGTCCCATTTTCGTCGGACGAAAATTGGGACAGTCCCCAACCTTTAGTCCTGCCATGCCCATCATCGTGCAAAAGTTCGGCGGTTCCAGCGTGGCCGACAGCCAGAAGATCCTGGCGGCGGCCCGCAAGGCGATTCGTGCCCAAAAGGAAGGAAACCAGGTCGTCGTGGTCGTCAGCGCCATGGGCGACAACACCGACCTGCTGATCGGCCTGGCCAAGCAGATCACCGACCAGCCGCCGGCGCGGGAAATGGACATGCTGCTCTCGACCGGCGAGCAGGTGAGCGTGGCCCTGATGGCGATGGCCATCCATTCGCTGGGGCACAAGGCGATCAGCATGACCGGCGCGCAGATCGGCATCGTGACCGACAGCACGCACACCAAGGCCCGCATCCAGCTCGATCTCGACCGACCGCATCCGCCGCGCCCTGGACGAGGGGAAGATCGTCATCGCCGCCGGGTTTCAGGGGATCGACGAGGCCTTCAACATCACCACGCTGGGCCGCGGCGGCAGCGACACCACGGCGGTGGCCCTGGCCGCGGTGCTGGGGGCCGAAGCGTGCGAGATCTATACCGACGTGGACGGCGTCTACACGACCGACCCGCGGATGGTGCCCGAGGCCCGCAAGATGAGCCAGATCAGCTACGACGAGATGCTGGAGCTGGCCACGCGCGGGGGCGGGCGTGATGCACAACCGCTCCATCGAGTTCGCCAAGAAGTTCGCCGTGCCGGTCCACGTCCGCAGCAGTTTCAGCGACAACCCCGGCACGATGATCGTGGCCGAGCCGGAGATCGCCGGGCAGGCGGTGTGCGGGGCGGCGATGATCAAGAACGAGGCCCGCGTGACCGTGTCGCGGCGTGCCCGACCGGCCGGGCGCGGCGATGACGATCTTCTCCAAGATCGCCGCCAAGAACATCGCCATGGACATGATCGTGCAGAACGTGGCCGACGACGGCCGCGCCGACATCTCCTTCACCGTGGTCCGCGACGAGCTGCCGGCCACGCTCAAGGCCGTGGAGGAGGCGTCAAGGAGCTGGGGGCCGAGGGCTACACCTACGACGACGAGCGTGTCGAAGATTTCGATCGTGGGCCTGGGCATGGCCACGCAGACCGGCGTGGCCGAGCGCGATGTTCCGCGCCCTGGCCGAGCGGGGGCATCAACATCATCATGATCACCACCAGCGAGATCAAGATCTCGGTGCTGGTGGCGCGGGAGTACGCCCTGGAGGCCCTGCGCACGGTGCACGAGGCATTCGCGCTGGAGAAGGAGCCCCGACGGCGCCGCCCGCGGCGACGCCGGCGGCGCGGCCCGGCGCGACGGCAATTCGCCACGAAATCGTGCGCCCGCATGGAAAAAATGGAGGAACTTGATCATCGAGGACATCAGCCTCGACGAATCGCAGGCCCGGCGTGACCGTGCTCGGGCCTGCCCGACATCCCCGGGCTGGCCGCCCAGGTGTTCGACGAGATCGCCGAGGCGGGGATCGTCGTCGACATGATCGTGCAGAGCGTGGGCCGGCAGGGGCACGCCAACATCTCCTTCACCGTCCCCCAGGCGGAACTTGCCAAGAGCGCTCCGCGTCGCGGCCGAGCAGGCCGAGACGCTGGGCTGCCCGCCGCCGCAGCATTGCCCGCAGGTGGCCAAGCTCTCCGTCTTCGGCGTGGGCATGAAGAGCCACACCAACGTCGCCAGCCGCATGTTCCAGTCGCTGGCCGCCGAGGGCATCAACGTCGATCTGATCAGCACCACCGAGGTCCGCATCAACGTGATGGTCGACGGGCGTTACGGCCAGCGGCGAGGCGCGCTGCTGAAGGAATTCGCGGACGCGATGGGCTAGCGGAAAAGCGAGCCGCGGGGTTTATCCCCGCGGTTACGGTGCGCTGAAGAAACGCCCGTTTCCCGCCGATCTTCTTTCCCCGTCGGGTGGCGCCGCCAATCCGCCGGGATAAACCCGGCGGCTCGCCCGCCCTCCGCCTTATTCTCCCAGCACGTCGTTGAGCACGTCCTCGTTGACGTAGATCGGCAGCGGCGGATTGCAGGTGACCGCCACGGCGATGGCGTCGGAGGGCCGGGCGTCGATCTCGACTAGCTCGCCCTGGTGGCGGACGCGCAAACGGGCGAAGTAGGTGTGCTCCTTCAACTCGCTGATGATCACGTCCTGCAGCTCCGCCCCCAGGTTCTCCACCACGTTGACGATCAGGTCGTGGGTCAACGGGCGCGGCGACTTCTTGCCCATCACGCGGCTTTCGATGCTGGCCGCCTCGAAGAGCCCGATGAGGATGGGGAAGGTCCGCTGGCCGCCCACCTCCTTCAGGTAGATGACCTGCTGTTCGTCCCGCTCACTGATAATGATTCGCGACAATTCCATCGCGACAGGCATGGTCGTATCCTTGCGCACGAGCCTCGGCTGCGGGGGGAGGCCCACGGACCGCCCCGACACGCTTCATTATAGGCCCGGACGTTTGGGTATGGCTAGTGGGGCCATACGCCCGAAACACGAGAAATGCTATAATTGGTCTGTCTTGTGGCATCCGGTCGCAGTTGTAGAGCCCCACCAGAACTGCTGAGGAACCCGCCATGCGATTCGTCAGCGCTCGTGAATTCCGCGGCAACTTGGCCGAGGTCTGGCGTCGGCTGGCCGAGGAGCATGACATCGTCATTACCTCCAATGGGAAACCGGTAGCCATTCTGTCGGCGGTTTCTCCCGACGACCTGGAGGAGTCGCTTGCGGCGCTGCGGCGGCGCGGGCGATCATGGCCGTGGAGGCCGTGCAGCAGCAGTCCGTGGTTGCCGGGCGGCATCGCCTGGCTGCCAAGGATGTCGCCAAAGAAATCGCTGTTGCCCGTAAAGGCTCCGGGCGATTGGGGTCATACCGTAGCGGTAGGAGGCGGTGATGTCGCGTGAGGTGCCACTGCTGGCTTGTCCGGTAGTGCTACACCCCGTGGTGGTTCGCCACTGCTGGACAAGCCAGCAGCGGCGCCTGCGCGTCAGCGGCCGGCTGATTTCGCCGCGGCCAGGCGCTCGAGAAACGCGGCCACGGCGGCGCGCTGACTTTCAAGGTCCGCGAGGCCGTCACGCTCGGCCTGGACCACGGCGGGCGGGGCCCGGTCGACAAAGCTCTTGTTCTCCAGCTTCTTCCGCTTCGCGGCGATCAGGCCGTCCAGCTTCGCCAGGTCCTGCTGCTTCCGCTGCCGCTCGGCCGCCACGTCGATGAGGTCGGATAGATCGACGAAGATTTCCATGCCGGGCAGGGCCACGTCGGCGCTCAGGGGCGGGGCCTGCACGTCCGGGCCCCAGGCGATCGGCCGGGCGGCCGCCATCGAGGCGAAGTAGGGCTCCATCGGCCGCAAGAGGGCCGCCGTCGGCTCGTCGCAGCGGACGGCGAAGGCGATCTGCGTCCGGGGCGGCACGTTCTGCCGGCCGCGAATGTCGCGGACCGCCCGCAGAACCTCCTGGAAACGGCCGAACTGGGCCTCGATCCGCTCGTCGCGGCCCACGGCGTCGCACTCGGGCCAGGGCGCGATCATGATGCTCTCGGCCGCCGGCTCGACCGCGTCGATACCCCGCCGCGGGGCGATGGCCGCCAAAAGCTGCCAGACCTCCTCGGTCACAAACGGTGTCATCGGGTGCAAGAGCCGCAGCAGCGTGTCGAGCACGTGGGCCAAGACCCGCTGCGCCGTGGGCCGGCTGGAAGGCTCGCCGAGCCGGGCCTTGACCATCTCCACGTAGAAACTGCAAAATTCGTCCCAGGCGAAGCCGTAGAGCACCCGCGCGGCGTCGGCATAGCGATACTCGTCCAACGCGGCGGTCGCCTCGTGGGCCACCGTGGCCAGCCGGCTGAGTATCCAGCGGTCCTCGACCGTCAGCTCCGCGTCGGCCACGACGCCGGGCGTGTAACCTTCCAGGTTCATCAGCGAGAACCGCGAGGCGTTCCAGAGCTTGTTGCAGAAATTCCGCGCCAGCTCGAAGCGGTCGCTCACCACGGCCCCGCGGGGCAGGGCCTTGTCGGCCGGCTTTTCGGCCCATTGCGTGGAGAACTCCTTGCCGCACTTCGGGCACTTGATCCGCGGCCGCACACGGTTCTCCTTCGTCTGCTCGATAGCGCCTGGCAGTGCGGACACTCGAACTCGACCGGCATGCGAATGTCCTGCGTCTCCGTGGTCAGGTAGGCCAGGCCGAAGCGGAGCGAATCGGCGCCGAACTTCTCCATCACGTCCACCGGGTCCACGCCGTTGCCCTTCGACTTCGACATGCCTTCGCCGTACCCGTCGAGGATTTTCGGGTGGATGAAGACGTCGTGGAAGGGGATGTCGTGGGCGTTGTAGAGGCCGGTGAGCACCATCCGCGCCACCCAAAGCGTGATGATGTCGCGGCTGGTAATGAGCACGCTGGTGGGATAGTAATACTTCAGTTCCGGCGTCTGGTCCGGCCAGCCGAGCGTCGAGTGCGGCCAGAGGGCCGAACTGAACCAGGTGTCCAGGACGTCCTGCTCGCGGACCGTGCGATGCCCCGGCACGGCGTCGTCGGTAAGGTCCGCCTCCTCGGCGCAGATGAGCCACTGCCCGTAGTGCTCGTCGCGCTGCCAGACAACGTCCTTGCGGGCGGCGAAGGCCCGCTCTAGATCGGCCTCGGTGGCCGTCTTGCAATACCAGATGGGAATCTGGTGTCCCCACCAGAGCTGCCGGCTGATGGGCCAGTCGCGTTTCTCGCTGAGCCAATCGACGTAGCCCTTCGTGTAGCGCTCGGGGATGATCTTCACGCGGCCGTCGGCCACGGCGTCGATCGCGGTCTGGGCGAGTCGCTCCATCTTGACGAACCACTGATCGGTCAAGAGCGGCTCGATGGGCGTCTTCGAGCGGTCGCTATGGGCCAGGTCGATCTCGCGGTCCTCGACCTTGACCACCAGGCCGAGTTTTTCCAGGTCGGCGACGACGTTTTCGCGAGCCACAAGCACCGTCTGGCCGCGATACGCCTGTGGAACCTCGTCGCTGAGCGTGCCGTCGAGGTTGAGGATATTGACCATCGGCAGGTTCTTGCCGCAGGCCGACTTCATAGTCGTTGGGGTCGTGGGCCGGGGTGATCTTGACGCAGCCCGGTGCCCAACTCGGGCTTCGCCCAAACGTCGGCCACCAGCGGAATCTCGCGGCCGGCCAAGGGCAACCGGAGCTTGCGGCCGGCCAGGGCCATGTCGCGGAGCTTGAGCAACTGCGGCAGCATCGTCTGGCGGCGCTGGCGGACGTCGTCTAGTTCGGCCTGGAGTTCGGGCTTCTGCTTGGCCGGCGCGGCGGCCAGCCGGGCCTCCAACTCGGCCTCGGCCTTGTCCAGTGCCGCCGCCGGATCGGGATGGACCGCCACCGCCGTGTCGCCCAGCATCGTCTCCGGCCGCGTGGTGGCGATGGTCACGTGCGTGGGCTCGCCGGGCCGCGGGATCGACCACCGGATAGTTGAAGTACCAGAAATGTCCCGCCACCGCCTCGTGAAAGACCTCGTCGTCGCTGACGGCCGTCTGCAGCATCGTGTCCCAATTGACCAGCCGCTTGCCGCGGTAGATCAGGCCGTCGCGGAAGAGGCGGAAGAACGTGTGCCGGACCGCCCGGGCGCAGACCGCGTCGAGCGTGAAGCGGCGTCCGCTGCCAGTCGCAGCTACAGCCCATCTGCTTGAGTTGGCCGAGGATGCGGGTTTCGTAGTCGTTCTTCCACTGCCAAATGCTTGGCGACCAGGCCGTCGCGGCCGAGTGCGTGGCGGCTGAGTTTTTCCTCGGCCAGCAGGCGCCGCTCGACCACCGCCTGGGTGGCGATGCCCGCATGGTCGGTCCCAGGCAGCCAGAGCGTCTCGAATCCTTGCATCCGTTTCTGGCGGATGAGGATGTCCTGGAGCGTGTTGTTCAGGGCGTGGCCGAGGTGCAGGGCCCCGGTCACGTTCGGCGGCGGGATGACGATGCTGTAGGGTTTTTTGGCCGGATTGGGCTCGCTGTGGAAGAAGCCCTTGTTCCTCCCAGAAGCGATACCAGCGCTGCTTGGGCCGCGGCGTGATCGTATTGTTTGGGCAGATCGGGGAGTGGGGTGGGCATGGGGTGATTCACATTATGTGCGGGCACGCGTCTTGCGGGCCGCGCGGCTGCCCCGGAACTGGCCCTGCTCGCTTCGCGCAGGGCGATCTGCCTGGCCAAATAGACCTTGGCGAGACTCTGGTACGGCACGTCGATTTTCTTGGCCAGGGCCTTGAGTTCCGCCAGCATATCGGAGGGGATCCGAATGGAGATCGACTTCAAGGATGGCTTCAGGTTCGGGAAGGGGTTGCGTCGCCGACGCGGCTGGAGTGAACGTAGCCGTAATCCAACGGCGAATGCGTCGCCCAGAACTCGCGTTCTTGGTCTTCGTTCTTGAACGCCGGTATTCGATCAGCCCGTTTCTTCATAAAAGCGTCTTTCTTTCCGGTTCATGTCTCTGGCGGAGATGACTCGGATCAGGTTGCCTCTTACCGTGAAGATTACCGCGAGCAGCCGTCCCCCATTGGTCCTGCCGAATGCCGCCCACCGCTTCTCAGCAGCGGAATGCCTGGGGTCGTCCAGGACGAGCAGGGGCACATTGAAGAAGACCTGCTCGCACTCCCAATTCTCCACGTCGTGGCGCGACGCGATTCCTTGTCGGCGTTGCCCTCATCCCACTGGAAACCGACAACGTTTTCAGAACCGTTACCCATGCGTAGTAAGTGTATATGAACAACATATACAAGTCAAGGCGTTCTCCACTGGTTCCTCGCGGCCCGGCCCCCTCACCCCGGCCCTCTCCCAGAGGGAGAGGGGGATCATGCTTCCCCTTCCCTCTTCCGCCCTCCGCCCTCCGCCTTTCTTCCGGCCTCTTCATCCTTATACAGCTTGTACTCGAAGCTATCGACCAGGGCGATCCAGCTTGCCTCGATGACGTTCTCGCTGACGCCGACGGTGCCCCAGACGTCCTCCTCGTCCTGGCTCTCGATGACCACGCGGACGCCGGCGGCCGTGGCGGCCTCGGAGTTGATCACCCGCACCTTGTAATCGACCAGGTGCAGCTTGGCCAGGTTGGGGAAGGTGCCGTTGAGGGCCTTGCGCATGGCGGCGTCCAGGGCGTTGACCGGGCCGTCGCCCTCGGCCACCTCGTGGCGGAGCTGGTCGCCGACGCGAATCTTGACCGTGGCCTCGGTGCGAATCTCGCCGTCGGCGTTGGTCTCCACGTTGACGTGGTAGCTCAGCCGCTGGAAGTGCGGCCGGAACTTGCCGGCGCAGCGCCGCACCAGCAGGTCGAACGAGCCGTCGGCCGCCTCGAACTGGTAGCCGGCGTTCTCCAGCGAGACCACGCGGGCCAGGATCTCGTCCATCAGCTTGGGATCGTCCTGGATGCGATGGCGGCGGGCCAGCGCCATGATGTTCGCCCGCCCGGAAAGCTCGCTCACCAGCACGCGCCGCTCGTTGCCCACCCGCTCCGGGTCGATGTGCTCGTAGCTGGCCGCGATGCGGCTGACGCCGCTGACGTGCATGCCGCCCTTGTGGGCGAAGGCGCTGCGGCCGACGAACGGCTGGTTGGCGCGGAAGTTCATGTTGGCCATCTCGTAGACGAAGCGCGACAGCTCGGTGAGGCGCTTGACTCCCTCGGCATGGAGCACCTCGTAGCCCTGCTTCTTGATCGCCAGGTTGGCGGCCACGGAGATCAGGTCGGCGTTGCCGCAGCGCTCGCCGAAGCCGTTGATCGTGCCCTGCACGTGCACGGCCCCGGCGTCGACGGCGGCCAGCGAATTGGCCACCGCCAAGTCGCAGTCGTTGTGGCAATGGATGCCCACGGGCACGCCCACGGCCGCGATCGCGGCGCGGGTGATCGGCGGCGATTTCCTCGGGCATGCTGCCGCCGTTGGTGTCGCAGAGCACGACCAGGCGCGCCCCGGCCTCGGCCGCCGCCCGGATCGCCTGCAGCGCGTAGTCGGCGTCGGCCTTCCAGCCGTCGAAGAAATGCTCGGCGTCGAAGATCACCTCGCGCCCGGCCCGGACCAGGTAGGCGACGCTCTCGGCGGATCATGGCCAGGTTTTCCTCGCCGCTGGTCCGCAAGCACTTCGGTGGCGTGGAAGGCCGACGCCTTGCCGACCAGCGTGATCACCGCCGTGCCGGAGTCCAGCAGGGCCGCCAGTCCGCGGTCCTCGGCGGCCGTTGACGCCTTTGCGGCGCGTCATGCCGAAGGCGCAGACGTGGGCGTGCTTGAGGTCCAAGCTCGCCGACCCGCTGGAAGTATTGGCAGTCCTTTTCGTTGGAGGCCGGGATAGCCGCCTTCGATGTAGTCGAAGCCCAGCGGCGTCGAGCCGCTCGGTCAGGTGCGAGCTTGTCCTGGAGCGAGAAGCTGATGCCTTCGCCCTGGGCGCCGTCGCGAAGCGTGGTATCGTAGATTTCGATGCGACGCATGGTGTGCCTTAAACTTAAAAAGCCCTCAGGCCGTTTTCGACCTCAGGGCTCGACTTGTCGGTTTGTAAGCCGGAAGCCCCTACGGCCGCCCTCCGTCGATAATGGCGATTCCTACGCCGACAGAGTCGGCCGCGGGGAAAGGCGACGGCTTGGCAACCTGAGTGGACATCAACCGGCTCTTTTTCGGAAACGCAGTTACCCAGATAATCGAGTTTACCTCAGGGGGTGACGAGCGTCAAGAGGGGCTGCCCCCTGCCTTCAGCAGCGCCAACAGTCGGGCCCGCATCCGCTTCGCAATAGCCATCGCCTCGCGGGCGTCTTGTTTCTCCGCAGATTCACCCGGGTAGCGCAAAAATACGGCCGCTTGACTTAAAAAACGGAGATCCTCGGCCGGCCACGACCACTCACCACAGGCGGAACGAAGAATCTCGTCCAGCAGCAACAACACATGCGTCCGTGGAGGAGCGACGCCGAGTTGGATCGCAAGCCCCTTCATGAGTTTTTCGACGCACTGTTGGCAGTGAAAACAGACGGCGTCGTAATTGGGCGACTTTCTCGCCCGCAACTCGCGAGAGGCGACGGTAAAATCCCCCTCGGCCTTAGCGATCCATTCCTTAACCGTCTCGTTCGGCATAGAGGGTCTTCCCGCAGTCAATCGCCTCGCGAACCAGGGGATCGCCTTCCGTATAACGACGCTGGGCATCCTCCGGGCGATAGGCGATCAGGTCGATGGGCAGACGGAGATCGAGGCGGTTGAGAATCTCCAGGGATGGCGAAAACCGGTCCCCTCAAAACGCATGATGACCAACAGGTCAACATCCGAATGTTCCCCTGCCGTGCCGCGGGCGTGCGAGCCGAAGAGGATGATCCGCTGCGGGCGGAACTCGAAGGCGATTCTCTGGCCCACGTCCTGGATTTCCTTCATGCTCACCATGATCCGCCTCGCCGCACACGATGCTCTCTTCCCGCCACGTATTATAGCAGCTTGGCCGGCGCAACGCAATCCGCGTCTCGACCGCGGCCTGATCAAGCACAGCCGCGGCGATCCTTTGCCTTGCGATGGGCCGTGTCTTCCTCGACGTCTTCTGCCTCCGCTTCTTCATCGTCTTCGTCTCCTTCGTCCTCTTCCTCGTCCTCCTCTTCGAGGTCGTCGTCCTCCTCGTCTTCTTCGTCGTCCTCTTCTTCGTCCAGATCTTCCTCGCCGTCGTCCTCGAAGTCGTCGTCTTCCTCGTCGAGCGGTGCGTCGTCGGCTGTCCGCCGGGCGCGGTCGCTGCGGCGGTTCGGGGGCGCGGCGGCCGGGGCCTGCTCCTCCTTGTCCTCGGGCGGGGCCATCAGGATGCGGTTGTTGTGCCGCGGCGGCGGCGGCGCGGCGGCCCCCGCGGCCGGCGCCTGGCCGTTCATGTCCTGCCACTGTTCGAGGGTCAGGAGGATTTCGCGGGCCTGCGAGCCGTTGTAGGGGCCGACGATGCCGTCCTCGGCCATGTAGTCGATCAGCCGGGCGGCGCGGCCGTAGCCGATGCCCAAGCGCCCGCTGCAAGAGCGAGACGCTGCCGCGGCCCTCGCGGACCACGACGTCGATGGCCGCCTCGTAGAGTTCATCGCGGCTGCTGAGGGCCTGTCTTGCCGTCGCCGCTGGCTGGCGTCAGTCTTCAATTGCACCAGTTCCTTGACGAACTGCGGCTCGCTGGTGGCCACGGCGGCGATGACGCGGTTGATCTCGTCGTCGCAGAGGTAGGTGCCCTGGCCGCGGATGAGCGTGCTGGTGCCCGGCCAGAGGAAGAGCATGTCGCCGTTGCCCAGCAGCTTGTCGGCCCCCATTTCGTCCAGCACCACGCGGCTGTCGGTGCGGCTGGCCACCTGGAAGGAGATCCGCGCCGGCAGGTTCGACTTGATCAGGCCGGTGATCACGTCCACGGTGGGCTTCTGCGTGGCCAGCACCAGGTGGATGCCGACCGCCCGGCTCTTCTGCGCCAGGCGGATGATGTGCTGCTCGACCTCCTTGGCGGCGGTCATCATCAGGTCGGCCAGCTCGTCGGCCACGATGACCACGTAGGGCATGTGCGTGGGGATCTGCCGCCGCTGATCGTCGTCTTCCGGCTTGATCCGCTCCATCAGCTCCTCTTCGCCGAGCTGGTTGTAGACGCTGATGTGGCGCACGCCGGCGCGGGCCAGCAGGTGGTAGCGCTCCTCCATCTTCTCCACCGCCCAGGCCAGGATCGCCTCGGCCTTCCGCATGTCGGTCACCACGGGGTGCATGAGGTGCGGCAGGCACTTGTAGGGGCTGAGTTCGACCATCTTCGGATCGATCAGCAGCAGCCGCACTTCGTCGGGCCGCCGCGTCATGAGCATCGAGACGATGATCGAGTTCAGGCAGACGCTCTTGCCCGTGCCGGTGCGGCCGGCGATCAGCAGGTGCGGCAGGGTGGTCAGGTCGACGACCATGGGGTTGCCGGAAACGTCCTTGCCCAGGAAGATGGGGATGCGCATGTTCTGGGCCTTGCCGTTGGTCTCTTCCATGACCTCGCGGAGGCGGACGATCTGCCGCTCGTTGTTGGGCACCTCGACGCCCACGGTGTTCTTGCCGGGCATGCGGCGCCACGATCCGCACGCTGGGCACCCGCAGGGCGATGGCCAGGTCGTCGGACAGGCCGGTGATCTTGCTCAGCCGCAGCCCGGCCTCCAGCTCGACCTCGTATTGGGCGATCACCGGGCCGGTCTGGATTTCCACCACGCGGACGTGGAAACCGAAATCGAGGAACGTCTTCTCCAGGATCTTGGCCTTGCGGCGGACTTCCTTCTCCTGCTCGTCGAAGCAGAAGGGCTCGCCGGCAAGCAGCAGGTCGATGCCGGGCAACTCGTAATCGCCCGCGTCGGCGCCGTCGGCTGGAGGTCCTTGAGGACTTCCTCCGGCGGCGTCTTGCGCGGCTTGCGCGATGCCGCAGCAGCGAGGCCGGCGGCTTCCGCGCTGGCGGCCTGGCTTCGGCCGGCTCGCCGTCGGCCGCCTCGTCGTCCCTGGCCTGGCTTTCCTCCTCCTCTTCGTCGTCCTCGTCGTCTGCCGTCCTCGGCGCGGGCCGGCCGGAAATGCGGACCGCCACCGGCCGTCTGCGCGTCGTCCTCGTCGTAGCCATCCAGGTCGGAGCGCCGCCGCTTGATCTTCTGGGCGTAGGCGGCGCCGACGTGCAGCACGCCGCGGCCGAAGTCCTTGCGTCGGCTTGCCGATGATCCAGGCGAAGATGCGGACCAGCAAGTAGTCGGTCGAGAGCAGCAGGCCGCCCAGGATCAGGCTGACCGTGAGGATATAGGCGCCGACGCTGGCGAAATTCATCTCCAGCAGTCCGCGGCCGGCCGCCCCCAGGTAGCCGCCGGAGCCGATCACCGGGCCGGGCGAGAAGCTGCGGCACGGCCATGGCGACCAAGCGTGGTCAAGCCGACCAGCGAAAGCAGCCAGCCGGCCAGGCGCAGCAAGGGCTGGTCCACCGTGCGGCGCGCCAGCAGCACGGCGTCCAGCACGGCCAGCGAAACCAGCAGATAATAGGCCCCCAGTCCCAGGGCGGTGAACAACAGCCGGCTGACCAGCGCCCCGGAGCGGCCGCAGGCGTTGAGCACTTCGGCCCGCTCGGGAAAGACCAGCTTGCTGGGCGGATCGGCCGGATCGTAGCTCAGCAGCGAGGCGGCCAGGAAGACGCACCAGCGCCAACAGGCCCAGCGCCAGCAGGTCCATTTTCAGATTGCGGTGTTCGAGCATGAGGCCGCGCGGTGCAACTGGTTGCGTGATTCCCGCCGCGCGGTCGCGCGCAGGCGGGAGACCCTGGGCACGTCCTTGCCCGAGCATGTTCCTGCTTCTTCGTCCTAAGTATCGGCCGCGTCGGCAGTTGGCAACCAGTCGTGAAGCCGGCTGGGCCGACTTGTTTACCCCCGGTGCGCAACGGGAAATGCCGGCTTGCCGCCTACAACCGACAGCCTGGGACCGCGCATTGCCCTTGGAGCGGCTTCAGGGGTTTTCAGGGCGGGTTCCCAACGGAACCGCCAACGGCGCAAAAGGGCGCCGATGCGTGAGGGAAGTAGCGGCTGGTGGTTAAAGGCGGCCTGTGGACGGGGGCAGGGCGGCTGTGCCTACGCCAGCACCTTCATATTCTCGTAGAGGAACTCGGGGGCGAGGTCGGCCCCGCTGTCCCAAACGACCGTCTGCAACTCGGGGTCGACGCGGAATCGCTTGAATTGCTCGATGTCCGTCAGCGGGCCGAAGACCTCCCCCGTGAGTTCGCCGCGGAGATCAATTTCTCCTTCGGCGCCGTCGTTGAATCGCAGCCATAGCACGTCAGTCCGCAGATATCGGGCTTCCCGGACATGTAGGATCATGGTCTTACTCCACCGGTGATTGTCGCACGCCTCAGCATTCAAGTCAACTTGGGCGTTTCCTGTTTCCCTGACCTCAGAGGAGCCATCTCCATCATATCATTGCATCTCGGCGTGAGGTCCCTTACAATGATCGACAATGCCCGGGCGATTCTCTTTGCCCCGCCGTGGAGCGCCACTGAAGCCCTCGGGAGATCAGGCGTGTCGGACGACCGTAAGCCCTGGCAATTCGGCCTCAGCAGCCTGTTTCTGGTAACGCTCGTGCTGGCCCTGGTGTTGGGTTGGCTCACGCGGCCGTCTTACGTCGATTTGACCATCGTGTCGGTCACGCGTGACGTCCTTGGAGGGGCCGAGGTTACGTTCCGGGTGACACGCCCTGTCAAGGCACAATTATCCCGGGGCGATTTCACGGAAGATGGAAGACCGGGCAATGGGACTTTGTTCCTGGCGCGCAGCCTGGCGGACCGTGTCACGGTTACCGGGCGCACGGGGGCTCCCGATATGAACACACAGCCGCAAACGCGATGGCCGGGGATCGCCCCTTCATGGCAAAACTCGGTGGCGTTGGTGCGGCCGGGCGAAACCTACCGGCTCACCGAGAGCCAGCCGTTGCGAATCCTGCGGGGTATGGACGGGCAGGGCACGCTGACCTACTGCTGGCTGTTCCTCGGGACGCCAGAGAACGTCAGGCGGAATGCCCGCCCGCCGCCAAGACGCAGCCCTAATTCTCGTCAGAGGCGGCCTCGGTCGCCGCATGGGAGCGTATGAAACTGCGAAGGCAAAACTTGCTCTGGATTGCCGTGCTGGCCGCGTACGTCGCGCTCTGGTGGCCCTATCTGCCGTACCTTCGGCAGCCGGCCAGACCGACCGTCTGCTGGGTGACTGACGTCCGCGAATTGCCGTCCGACGGCAGCCGGCCGCACGGGCTCGATAAGCGAGTGCAGGTCGTGCTCGGCTACGACGGGCCGGCGCCGGAACTGGACAAACTGGGCGAATTGTTTCGCGGCCGCTTGATCTGCGACGCCCGCACCGAGGCCGTGGAACTGAGCGACACAGACCTGGTCCAGGCGGCAACCATCGATCGCGCACACTCGCTCGTCATGGTGGACTTGACGCTGAAACTCGCCGTGGCGCCGCCTGACGCGGGCAGCATCGCGCTCTGGCGGAGTCGGCCACACCGATGATCGCCGCTCCGCCCATCGTGGTCCCCGTGCAACCGCTGACCGACAGCCGGGGCCGGCCGCTGCCGCTGGGGGCGATCCAACGGTTGGATAACGAGGAACTGTTGAAAGTCCTCGAAAACTCCCCGGGCGGTCCCACGGCCCGGTGGGGTTCCACGACGCAGCGAAGTCCCACGGCCCAGTATTTTGATTTTTGCAATCCGTTCCGAGGCACGTTATCACCGGACGGCCGCTTCGCCATGCTGGGCACCGACAGCGACGCCGGCGGCTTCCTCTGGGACATCGACCGCGGTACGGTCCGGCGGTTGCCCGCCCGGCCCTTGGCCGCGTCTCACGACGGGAAGACCGTTGCCATGGCGGAGTCACTGGCAGGGGAGAGGAACATCGAGCTTTATGACGTGGCAACGGGGACTGTCCGCAGGCTGCCGATCTCTCGCGGCAGGTGGGGCGCCTTTGACGTTTTCGGCCGACAACAAACGTCTCTTTGCCACCTGGGAACGCTTCGCCGAAAACACCGATGCGCGGTTTTTTCCCCGCTACTGCTACGAATCACGGAGTGGGACGCAAGAACAGGCTTGCCAGTCTGCCACATCCGGACCCCTCTGAGCGGCAAGCACGCCCTCACTCACCCCGATATCACTCGCCTAAGCGCGGTCTGCGAAGCGAGGAAACGGCTGTTTTTTCTCGACGCCGACCGGCACTTCCGGGCGTGGGACCTCGTGAACAACAAGCAGGTCCGCGACTGGGTGTTGAACGAGCACCTTCCGTCGGGTGACTACGATCGAAAGTGCGAGGGAGGTCACGTCACGCCGGACGGCCGATTGATCACTGTCGCAGCCTACGAGAACTTCCTTTGGGCCACGGCGCATCGCAGTCCTCGATTGCGACGACGGTCGTTGCCGGCACTTCCCCTGCCCATGCCCCTGTATACGCGCTTTCCGGATATTGGGCAGTTCGTCCGACCGGAGCATCCTTGCGATACATGGCGGTAGCATCGGCTACGTGTTGTTGGATGCGTCGACCGGCGAGTTGCTTTTGCAATATCCGAGCGGAGAGAATTTCGGTCCGTGGCCCGTGCTTTCGTTCGCCGAGGGGGATCGCATGTTGATCGTCAGGAAGGTCAAGAACATGCCGAACGAGTTCGAGACCACCGTCTGGGGCCTGCGGCGGATTCGCAACGCGGCGCGGCAGGCGAAGCCGAAATAGACGGCCGTCACGGCTCCTCGGCCGGCGGCTCGTCGGCCATTTCCTCGGGCGATTCCTCCGGCAGGTGCGGCATGCCGTAACGCTCGTCCAGCCAACGGCCCAGATCGACCAGCCGGCAACGCTCGCTGCAAAAGGGCATCGCCGGGCTCGCCTGGGGATCGAACTGCTTGCCGCAAGTCGGGCAACGAACAGACGCCATAGCCCTCACCCCCTGCCCCTCTCCCGAAAGGAGAGGGGAGACCTTCGCCTCAGTCCTTCTTCTTGCCCTGCGGGCCGCCGCTTTTTTCCTTGCTCTTCTCCTTGCCCTTGGCGGCGCCGTCCGCGGCGGCGGGCGAGGCGGGCTTGTCGGCCGCGGCCGCCTTCTTGTACGACTCGCTGCGGTAGTCGGTCGCGTAGAAGCCCGAGCCCTTGAAAACAATCGCCGCCCCGGGGCCGATCAGCCGCCGCAGCTTCAACTTGCCGCACTCGGGACACTTTCGCTGGGCAGCCTCGGTCATGGAATGAAAGAGCTCGAACTGGTGTTGGCAGGCGTCGCAGATGTAATCGTAGGTGGGCATGGCTTATTCCAGTTGGTTGGCAGTTTCCCCTCACCCTAACCCTCTCCCGGAGGGAGAGGGGAACTATCGGTCGAAACAATCACCTGGCTCGGCCGCACCACGCGGTCGAACAGTTCAAAGCCGGGTCGGACCACAAACAGCACCGTGTGGGCCGGATACTCCTGGCTGGGCTGCTGCGAAAGGGCCTCGTGCAGGTGCGGATTGAACGGCTTGTGCAGGGCGTCGATCCGCAGGCAGTGGTAGCGTCCAGCACGCCGTCGAACTGCTGCAAGACCATCTTGATCCCCTCCAAGAGGCTGGCGGCGTCGTGGCTCTTGTCCGCCGCGGCGACCGCCCGCTCGATATTGTCCAACACCGGCAAAAGGTCGCTCAAGAGCGGCAAGTTGGCATAGCGGCGATGTTCGTCGATTTCGCGGGCGGCCCGCTTGCGGTAGTTTTCCAGTTCGGCCTGGCTGCGGAGCACGCGGTCCTTGGCCCCCTCGAGGTCGGTCCGCAACTGCTCCAAGAGGTTTGCCGGTTCCGCGGCCGCATTATCGCCGACCGCATCGGCAGGCTGGCCTTCACTGGCCGGGGGGTCGGCGCCGCCGTAGCGGGCCGATCGTCGTGGTGTGGCTTGTGTTTGGTCATGGCAGCTTCTACGGTTCCGGGTGAAAATACTCCGTGAGCTTGGCGAGGAAGCTCTTGCACTTGGGGGAAACGTGGCTGTTTTCGATGTCCGCCAACTCCCGCAACAACTCCTCGTGGCGCGAAGTCAGCTTCTTCGGCACTTCGAGGACCAGTTGCACGAGGAGGTCGCCGCGGCCGTGATAGCGGGGATCGGGCATTCCCCGGCCCCGCAAGGTGAGAACGTCGCCGGGTTGCGAGCCGGCGGGAATGGTCAACTCCTCGCAGCCGTCCAACGTGGGCACCTCGATGACCGCCCCCAAGGCGGCCTGGGCGTAGCCGATGGGCACGTGGCAAATCAGCCGGCGGCCGTCGCGATGAAAGAGCGGATGCTCCTTCATGTGGATGACGCAGTAGCAATCGCCGGGCCGGCCGCCGGCCGGGCTCGGCTCGCCCTCGCCGGAGAGCCGCAGTTGCGTGCCGCTGTCCACGCCGGCGGGGATATCGACCTTGCGCGTCACGCGGCGGAGCACGAAGCCGCTGCCGCGGCACTCTGCGCATCGCTGCCGGATCACCTTGCCGCTGCCGTGGCAGGAGGGGCAGGTGGTTTGCATGGAGAAGATGCCGGCGGATTGCACGACCGCCCCGTGGCCGCCGCAGTAGGAGCAGACCTCGGGCTTGGTTCCGGGCTTGGCGCCAAGCCGCCGCAGGTGTCGCACTTCTCATGGCGTTGGAACTGGACGATCTTGGCGGTGTTGTGGGCGGCCTCCAAGAGGTCCATCTCGACGTCGCAGCGGATGTCGGCGCCTTTGCGTGCGCGGCGGCCGCCGCCGCGCTGGCCGAAGAAATCGCCGAAGAGCCCTTCGCCGAGGATATCGCCGAAGGCGGCGAAGATGTCGCCGATGTCGTGGAACTGCGGGTGCGCCGCCGCCCTCCAGCCCGGCGTGGCCGTAGTGGTCGTAGGCCGCCCGCTTGTCCGGATGGCTGAGGACCTCGAAGGCCTCGGCGGCCTCCTTGAACCTGGCGACGGCCTCCTCGTCGCCCGGATTGCGGTCCGGGTGATGCTGCAAGGCGAGCTTGCGATAGGCTTCGGCGATCTGGCCCTTGCTGGCGGCGCGCTCGACGCCCAGGACCTCATAATAGTCGCGTTTGGTGGCCATCGTCGCCATGGGCCCGTGGATCCGCCTGTCGCTCCGGGAGAAGGCCCCCGTAGGTTATGCTTCAGCATAACATAACGTCTTGCAGACGCAGTGTTATGCTAAAGCATAACCTACACCGGCCCTCAAGGTCTTCTCCACTGCGCCCTCACCCTGACCCTCTCCCGGAGGGAGAGGGGACCGGGCGCGGCTGCTCGCCAAGCGGCACTCCCCCCTAACGCACGCTCCCCTCGATGCGGGTCTTCTTGTCCTCCTTGTTCAAGTCGGTCACCAGCGTCTCGGTGGTCAGCATCAAGCCGGCGATGCTGGCGGCGTTTTCCAGCGCCGTGCGGACCACTTTCAGCGGATCGATGATCCCCGCTTTGAACATGTCGACGTACTTGCCGGCGTTGGCGTCGTAGCCCACGTTGGTCGGCTTCTGGCGCACCTCGTCGGCCACGACCGAGCCGTCCACGCCGCAGTTGTCGGCGATCTGCTGGATCGGCGTGGTCAACGCCCGGAGGATGATGTCGACGCCGATCTTTTCATCGCCGCGGGCGTTGTTGCGGGCCTTCTCCACGGCCTCGCGGCAGCGCAGAGGGCCACGCCGCCGCCGGGCAACATGCCTTCCTCGGCCGCCGCCCGGGTGGCATGCAGGGCGTCTTCCACGCGGGCCTTCTTCTGCTTCATCTCCGTCTCGGTGCTGGCGCCGACCGAGATCACCGCCACGCCGCCGGCCAGCTTGGCCAGCCGCTCCTGGTACTTCTCCCGGTCGTAGTCGCTGTCGGTGTCCTCGATCTGCTTCTTGAGCTGCTCGATGCGGCTCTTGCACGTCGGCCGGCTTGCCGGCGCCCTCGACGATGGTCGTGGCGTCCTTGTCGACGGTGATCTTCTTGGCCCGGCCCAGTTGCTCCAGGGTGAGGTTCTCCAGCTTCAGGCCCAGGTCCTCGCTGATCAGCGTGCCGCCGGTGAGGATGGCGATGTCGCCGAGCATCGCCTTGCGGCGGTCGCCGAAGCCCGGGGCCTTCACCGCGCAGACGTTCAACACGCCGCGAAGCTTGTTGACCACCAGCGTGGTGAGGGCCTCGCCCTCGACGTCCTCGGAGACGATCAGCAGCGGCCGGCCGGTGTGGCTGATCTTTTCCAGCAGCGGGATCAGGTCGCGGAGGTTGCTGATCTTCTTCTCGTGGATCAGGATGAAGGCGTCCTCCAGCAGGCAGTCCATTTCCGCCGCGCGGTTGATGAAGTAGGGCGAGAGGTAGCCCTTGTCGAACTGCATCCCCTCGACGACCTCGTAGGTGGTCTCGGCGGTCTTGCCCTCCTCGACGGTAATCACGCCGTCCTTGCCGACCTTCTCCATGGCCTCGGCCAGCAGGTTGCCGATGACCGAGTCGTTGTTGGCGCTGATGGCGCCGACGTGGGCGATCTCTTCCTTGTTGGTCACCGGCTTGGCCAGCGTCGCCAGATGGGCCACGGCCGCGTCCACGGCCTTCTCGATGCCGCGGCGGACCGCCGTCGGGATTGCTCCCGGCGGCGATGTTCCGCAGGCCCTCGCGGTAGATGGCCCGGGCCAGCACGGTGGCGGTGGTGGTGCCGTCGCCGGCGACGTCCGAGGTCTTCGAGGCCACCTCGTTGACCAGCTTGGCGCCCATGTTCTCGAAGCGGTCTTCCAGCTCGATTTCCTTGCTGACCGTCACGCCGTCCTTGGTGACCGTCGGACCGCCGTAGGACTTGTCGAGGATGACGTTCCGGCCGGTCGGGACCCATAGTCACGGCGACGGTGTCGGCCAGCTTTTCCACTCCCCGGAGCATCCGCTTCCGGGCTTCATCTTGGATATAGAAGTTGTTTTGCCACGATGGCGAGTCCTTCATCATGTTGGTGGTTCGAAAGTGTCGCCGCTCGCGGCGAGTTGCCGCGCACGCACGGCAGGTTACTGGACGACCTTGGCCAGGATGTCGGTCTCGCGCAGGATCTTGATCTCGCGGCCGTCGAGCTCGATGTCCGAGCCGGCGTACTTGCCATAGATGACCTCGTCGCCGACGGCCACCGAGAGCTTGCCGCGCTCGCCGCTGTCGAGCAGTTTGCCCGGCCCGATGGCCAGGACGCAGCCGCGCTGCGGCTTTTCCTTGGCGGTGTCGGGCAGGACGATGCCGCCGGCAGTCATTTCCTCCGCTTCCACCGGTTCCACGACAACACGATCATCCAACGGCCGCAAGTTGATGTCTTTCATCGTCGTATTCCTTTGATCTACATGGTTCTGAATGTGATTCGTGACATGTCCCTCTGCCTCCGGGAGAGGGTTAGGGTGAGGGCCGCCTCCGAACTCATCACTGGGTTTCCTTCGACTAACGCTCGTCGCCCTCACCCTGGCCCTCTCCCGGAGGAAGGGGACGAAAACGCACTAAAAGTCTCCCATGCCCCCCATGCCTCCCATACCTCCGCCCATGCCACCCATGCCTCCCATGCCTCCGCCCATACCGCCACCGTGCGGCCGGGTGTCGTCCTTTTCCTTGGGGATGTCGACGATCAGGCAGGAAGTGGTCAACAGCAAGGTGGCGACGCTGGCGGCGTTTTGCAAGGCGGTGCGCACGACCTTGGCGGGATCGATGATGCCGGCCTCGATCAGGTCGCAGTACTCGTTCTTGTCGGCGTCGAAGCCGTAGCCCTTGGCATTGGTCTGCCGCACGGGTTGACGACCACGGCGCCGTCCTGGCCGGCGTTTTCCGCGATCGCCCGCATCGGCTGATCGAGCACGTTGCGCGATGATTTGCGCCCAGGGCTTCGTCGCCTTCGAGGTCGAGCTACTCGACCGCCTTGTCGCTGCGGAGCAGGGCGACGCCGCCGCCGGGAACGATGCCTTCCTCCAGGGCCGCCTTGGTGGCGTGCTGGGCGTCTTCCAGCAGGAACTTGCGCTCCTTCATTTCCGTTTCCGTGGCCGCGCCGCAATTGATCTGCGCCACGCCGCCGGCCAGCTTGGCCAGCCGCTCTTGGAGCTTCTCGCGATCGTAGTCGCTGGTGGTGGTCTCGATTCCTTGCGGATCTGCTCGACCCGGCCGGCGATGGCCTTCTTGCTCGCCGCCGCCGTTGATGATCGTGGTATTGTCCGCGGTCACGAGCACCTTCCGGCGGTGCCCAGATCGGAGAGTTTTACCGAGTCCGAGCGACACGCCCAGGTCCTTGAAAATGGCGTTGGCCGCCGGTCAAGCACGGCGATGTCGCCCAGCATGGCCTTGCGGCGGTCGCCGTAGCCGGGGGCCTTCACCGCGCAGCACGTTGAGGATGCCGCGCATCTTGTTGACCACCAGCGTGGCCAGGGCCTCGCCCTCGATGTCCTCGGCGATGATCAGCAGCGGCTTGCTCGCCTTGCTCACCGCCTCCAGCAGCGGGCACAAGGTTCCGGGCGTTGGAGATCTTGTCCTCGTGGATCAGGATCAGGCACTTCTCGAACTCGACGGTCATGGTCGTCCTGATCGGTGACGAAGTGCGGCGAGAGGTAGCCGCGGTCGAACTGCATGCCCTCGACCACCTCGACGGTGGTCTCGGCCTGCTTGCCTTCTTCGACGGTGATGACGCCGTCCTTGCCCACCTTGAGGAAGGCGTCGGACAGGACGGCGCCGATGGCCGGGTCGTTGTTGCCGGCGATGGTGGCGATCTGTGCGATTTCCTTCTTGTTCTTTTCGCTGACCGGGGTGGCCATCTTCTCGATGGCCTTGACCACCGCGGCGGTGGCCTGGTGGATGCCGCGGGCCAGGGACATGGGGTCGGCCCCGGCGGCCACCATCTTCAGGCCCTCGCGATAGATCGCTTCGGCCAGCAGGGTGGCGGTGGTGGTGCCGTCGCCGGCAATCTTGCTGGTCTTGGAGGCGGCTTCCTTGACCAACTGGGCGCCGAGGTTCTCGTAGGGATCGTCCAGGGCGATTTCTTCGGCCACGGTGACGCCGTCCTTGGTGACTTCGGGCGCGCCCCAGCCCTTGTCCAGGACCGCGTTGCGGCCGCGAGGGCCCAGGGTGCTGATCACGGCCCGGGCCAACTTGCTCACGCCGGCGGCCAGCGGCTGCCGAGCTTCGTCTTCAAAGACCATCTGTTTTGCCACAGCGGATTTCCTCCTCGTGCTGGCTCTTGCGGGTTCCCACACGGCATACCACGACCACAATTGGCAGCCGACTGCAAATTTGCCCAGAAGGGAAGCAAGCAGCGTGCCAATATCACGTCCCGAAACTGTAAGTTGCCTCTTGCCAATTGGTTACAGCGATTGACCCGGACAAACGGCCCCCACCCCTGCCGGCGGCAGGCCCAAGGACATGTCATTTTGGCAGTAAGGCACGCCTCGCATCCCGCGGTCCGAAGCGTCCGCCAATTCACCCATCGACCCACCCAAAGGCATGGCAAGGCATGAACAAGGGAGGCTGGCCCGGTGAGGTTCCGCAACCTAGCCTTTCCTGTAGTGCCCACGAAGTCACCCGCAGGTCAACTCGGTGATCGCGCACATTCTGACGGCCAGCGGTGAAGGTCGAAAAGCGATGGCCGACGGGCGGCGCTGAGAGGATGTTTTTCTCTGCTGCGGAGGACGGAATGATGTTGGCTCGCTTGCGAAGCACCTACCTTAGTCGTTGCAACTGCGGTTTCATGGCGCTGGCCGCGGCGGCCCTCTCGGGCTGCTACGCCCTCAGCCAGGGCAACTACGTGCTCTTCCACACGCTGGTGGAATTGTCGGCGGCCATCATTTCCTGCGCGGTCTTCATTTTCTTCTGGAATACCCGCCGCTATCTGGATAACGGTTTCTTCCTGTTCATCGCGGTGATGTGCCTTGTCGCCGGGGCCTTGGATCTGACGCACGCCCTGGCATACCCGGGGCTCTCGATTATCCCGGGGACCACCGGAAACGAATCCATCCAGGCGAAAACGCTTGGTCGCTGGATTTGCAGTCTCTCGTTTCTCGTCGCCCCCTTGTTCCTGCGACGGAAGATCAATCTGCCCGTCACGATGGCGATGTATGTCGCGGTGTTGGCCTTGGCGCTGGCGGCCATCTTCCGTTGGCACATCTTGCCGACGTGTTACGTTCCCGGGGGAGGGATGGCCGGCTTCGAGCAGTTCGCCAGGGGCACCAATGGCGTGCTGTTCCTTGCCGCCGCTACCCTGTTGGCGAGAAAGCGAATCGCCTTGGAGGCCGGTGTTTTCCGACTCCTGTTTGCGGCATTGCTGGTAAGCGCGGCGTCGGAGTTCATGTCCGCCATCTCCGGTGATTTCTACGGGTTGCTGAAGGTGCTTGCCCATTTGTCCCAGGTGGTGTCGTTGTATCTCATCTACAGGGCGCTGGTCAACGTGAGCCTGACGAAGCTCTGCGACCTTGCTTTCCGCGACTTGAAGCAGAGCCAGGAGGCCTTGCGCAAAGAGCGCGATTTCATCGCCGGGATACTGGAGACGAGCGGCACGCTGTTGATGGTGTGTGATGCCAAAGGCCGCGTGATCCGTTTCAATCGAGGCTGCGAGCGCGTTACCGGCTACCTGGCCGACGAAATCCTGGGCCAGAACCTCTGGGAGTGCCCCGATCCGCCGGAGCAGAGCGCCGCGGTCCGGGCGATCTTCGATGAGTTGTGTGTCGACGTGCTTTCCGATCGGCCGGCGAAATTTGTCGTCGCCAAGGACGGCAGCCGGCGTATGGTGCAGTGGTTCGACACCGTCCTGCGGGATGCCCAAGGGGCGGTGGAATCCATCGCCTTCACCGGCCTCGACGTCACCGAGCAACGGCAGGCCGAGGAAAGCCGCGCCCGCTCGTTGCGGCGACTCGCGGGGGTCAACCGGCTCCAGGAAGACCTGCTGCTGCCGGCGTCGCTGGAGGAGAAGTTCAAGAAGATCGCCGACGCCGCGGTGGAACTGATCGAATTGGATTTCTGCCGCATCTGGCTGGTCGAGCCGGGAGACCTTTGCAACACCGGCTGAGCCACGCGGCGGCAACCGCGGGATGTCACGCCTGCCGACGCCACGACAAGTGCCTCCACCTGATGGCCAGCTCGGGGCGGTATACCCAAACCAACGACGGTCAGCAGCGTATCCCCCTGGACGTCTGCAAAATTGGTCGCATCGGCTGCGACGAGCAGAAATGCTTCGTCACCAACGACATCGCCGCCGATCCCTGCGTGGCCGATCTGAGGGACTGCATGGCATGGAGTGGTATATCCGAAAGCCTCGGCGTCCCTTCGGCGCGGCCGATCCAAGTTGGGTCGAACGCCTCGGACTGGTGTCCTTCGCCGGCTACCGACTGCACGATGCCCGCGGCAACACCACCGGCGTGCTGGCGGCGTTTGCCAAGGCCCCATTACGGAAGAGAGCGACGCTTTTCTCGCCAACCTGGCCGACACAACCTCGAAGGTGATCGTCGATCACCACGCCGGCGCGGAACTCCGCCAGTCGCAAAAGCTCGAGGGCGTGGGACAACTGGCCGGGGGAATCGCCCATGAATTCAACAACCTCCTGCAGGTGATCGGCGGCTACACCCGCTGCGTCCTCGGCGAACTTCCTCCCGATCAGCAGGCGCACGGCAACCTGTCGCAGGTCCTCAAGGCGTCCGACCGGGCCGCGGCCCTCACCCGGCAATTGCTCGGCTTCAGCCGCCGCTCGGCCATCCAGCCCAAAAACACCGATGCCAACACGGTCGTCCGCGATCTGGCCAAGCTCGTGCAACCCCTCATCGGCGAGCACATCGCCCTGAAGCTGGCCCTGGGCGAGAACGTGGGAAACGTCTATGCCGACGCCGGCGAATTGCAGCAGGCGTTGCTGAACCTCTGCGTCAACGCCCGCGACGCCATGGGGGCGCCGACCGACGGCCATTCCGGCGGCACCCTGGTGCTGAAGACCGAGCGCGTGGTCATCACCGAATCCCTCTGGGCCCCCGAGTTCGAGCTGGCCGCCGGAACGTACGTCGTCTTCACCGTTTCCGACACCGGCTCGGGAATCCCCCGCGACATCCTGCCGCGCATCTTCGAGCCCTTCTTCACGACCAAGGAGGTGGGCAAGGGAGCGGCCTGGGGCTGGCCATGGTCCACGGCATCATGCGACAACACAAAGGGGCCATCCACGTCTACAGCGAAGTGGGCACGGGCACGGTGTTCCGCTTGTACTTGCCTGTCGGCGGCGACCACCCCGTGGAACGCGCCGCGAAGAACCCCTCGCCATCCCTCACGGCAGCGAGACGATCTTGGTGGCGGAGGACGACCCGACCGTGCGGAAGATCACCATCCGCACCTTGAAAGACGCCGGCTACACGGTGCTGGCCGCCTGCGACGGCCAAGAGGCGGTGCGGATGTTCCAGGAGAACCGCGCCGCGATCGCCTTGGTCCTGCTGGACGTGGTCATGCCGCGGATGTCCGGCCACGAGGCCCATCGCCGCATCAGGGAACTGGCGCCGGAGACCAAGGTGGTGTTTTGCACCGGTTACGACCGGGATACCGCCCAGTGCGACGGCCTGTTCGGCGAGGACGTGCCGCTGGTCCAGAAGCCGTTCACCGCGCATGCCTTGTTGTGCCGTGGTGCGTGAGGTCCTCGATGCCCCGGCGCCGTGCCAAACCACGTAAGGGTCGGGTGCCACGGCTGTGTCAGCCGTGCAGACCGCGCGGAGGGCGTCGCAGCACGGCTGACACAGCCGTGGCACGCGGCCGTCCACCACGTTTCATCCCGCCGCAAGCCAGCCGCAGGGCCAGCCGGCAGCCTTGCTCGAAACTCGTCGAGGTCCAGACGCTCGGCGGTCGTGTGGGCGCCCGATTGACCGCAGCCGAGCGTGACCGTCGGGATCCCGCGGGCCGTCATCCAATTGGCGTCCAGGCCGCCGTTAGAGACCACCCGCACGGGATCGCGGCCCAGGGCGCGGACGGCCGCCTCGGCCTGCCAGCACCGAGGGATCGTCGTCGCCCAGGCGGAACGATTCGTAATCCAACCGGCCCTCGAAGCGGACCTTGCCGTGGTGGCCCAGGCTGCTATGCACGTCGCCGGCGGCCTGCCGGAAGGCACGCTCAATGGCGCGGACGATCTGGCGGCGAAAGGCGGGATCGTGACTGCGGGCCTCGGCGCGCAGGTCGGCGGCCGGCGTGACCACGTTGGTCGCCTCGCCGCCGCGGATGACGCCGATGTTGCTGGTGCCCTGCCCGGCCGCCCTTGCGGATCTGGCCGAGCCAGCGGCCGCGGTGCAAATGGGCGATGGCCAGCGCGGCGATGGTGATGGCGTTGACTCCCTCTTCGGGGGCCACACCGGCATGGCTGGCGCGACCGGTGACGTGGATGTTCACGTGATAGCCGCCGGTGGCGCCGATGGTCACCTTGTCGATCGAGCCGCCATCGAAGTTGAAGGCCAGGGCCGGTTTGCCCAGCGGGCCGAGGCTGCCGTAGCGTGCCCCGTACAGGCCGATCTCCTCCTGGACGGTCCAAAGGAAGGTCAAGGGCGGATGGGGCAGGCCGCGGCGGAGGAGCCTCCACGCGGCGTAGAGGATCACGGCCGCGCCGGCGCGGTCGTCGGCTCCCAGCGCCGTATTCTTGTCGGCGGGCACGATCCAGCGGCCGCGGCGGACCGGCCGCGCCCCGCGACACAGCGGCACGGTATCGACGTGGGCCATGAGCAGCCGCCGCTCGCCCCGCGCCGTGCCCGGCAGTTTGCAGACCAGGTTGCCGATCTGGCCCGTGCGGCGGACTGCGGCGATGGGCCTGGTCGAACGAGAGGTTTTGGTCCGGCGCCCGGCGGCGCGGAGCAGGGCGGCAATCTGCTGGCTCATCGCCTCTTCCTCGCCGCTTGGGCCTGGGATGGCCAGCAGCTTCATGACCAGGGCTTCGGCGTCTTGGAGGTTGTGCTTGAGCATGATGAAGTAAGAATCCCAGGCGGTTTTCAGTTTTCGGTGTTCAGTTTTCAGTGTTCGGTTGCCTGCCTTGCTGACAACTGAACACTTCAAACGGAAAACTCCCCACATTTGCACGATGGCCGGCAGTGGGTTATGTTAGGGGAGAGAGAGTCGATTGCAAGCGTGTCGGGGGGGCGATGCATTTTTTCTCGCCGGGATCATGCAGGGATCGCACACCGCCGCGGTGATGCACGACCAGGACTACCGGCGACGGATCACGAAGTTGATCGGCCCGCTTCCCCGGCGCCGACATCTACGACCCGCTGGCCAAGCACGCCCGCTCGATGGGCTACGACAAGGCCACCGGCCGCGAGGTCTTCTTCCGCCACAACGCCATGTGCCGGGAGATCGACGTGCTGCTGGCCTTCGTGCCCGAGGCCTCCATGGGCACGGCCATCGAGATGTGGGAGGCCTACCGGCACGGCGAGGCGGTGGTGGCCATCAGCCCCTTGAAGCACAATTGGGCGGTGAAGTTTCTCAGCCACGCCCTCTACGCCGACGAGGCGGAATTCGTCGCCGCCCTGGACAGCGGCCAGTTGGCGGCAAAGATCGAAGAAGTGCTGGGGAAAGGAAGGGATTAGGGATTGGGGATTAGGGATTAGAGGAGCGGGGCTGCGAAACCGCAAGCGATCCGCCGCCACCCGCGGCATGGAGAACCTGTCTCTCCAATCCCTAATCCCTCGTGGGTTCTAACCCCGCAGATGTACTTCCGCCAGGCGTCCATGTGCTCCTTGCTGAGGCCGTTCTCGCGGACGATCTCCGTTCTCCACCTGGCGATCGGTCTTCGGCACGCTACGCGGACCTTCAGCGGCCGTTGGCCTCGTAGTGGAAGCGGACCTTGACCGGCGACTGGGCCGGCAGATTCGCCGGCAGACTGGCGGACCGAGCAGCGGCCGATCGGCGTGCAATCGTCGGCCGAAGGGCTTTCGCCCTCGACGATCTCCACGAGGATCGAGCGCTGGTTGGCCTTCGAGGTGCGGAAGATCCGCTTGGCCGTGACCGGCAGGGGCGTGTTGCGGGGAATGAGGATGCCGTTGCGCTTGCGGCGCGTCGAGCGGGTCGATGCCCACCACGCCCAGGCTGTGCGAGTTGACGTTCCTGATCGTGAACGATGGCGGCTGCGCCCTGGGCGCTCGGCCAGGATCAGCCCGGCCCGCAGGGCCGCGCCGTGGGCCACCGCCTCGTCGGCGGCGACCGAGGTGTCGGGCTCCTTGCCGGAAAGCTGCTGGAGCATGTCGCGGACCATGGGCATGCGGGTGGAGCCGCCCACCAGCAGGACGCGATCCACCTGCGGCCAGTCCAGTCCCGCCGCCTTCAGCGCCTGCACCACCGTAAACCGCGTGCGATCCAGCAGGTCCTGCGTGGCCTCCTCGAACTGCTGCGCGGGTGATCTCGATCCGCGAAGCGCAGGCCGCGGTAGTCGCAGACCACGGGGGCCTTGCCGCGGGCGGAGAGGGTCCGCTTCGCGTCCTCGCACTCCAGCCACAGCTTGCCGGCCGCGTTGGGGTCCTCGCGCGGGATCGCAGCCGTGCTCGCGGCTGAACTGCTCCGCCACCAGGTCGACCAGTCGCTGGTCCCAGTCGAAGCCGCCCAGCCGCACGTCGCCGTCGGTCGCCAGGGCGAGGAACTCGCTTGCCGCGGATCTCCATCACGGTGACGTCGAAGGTGCCGCCGCCCAGGTCGTAGACCAGCACGCGCTGCGGCTTGTCGCTGCTGCCCTGCGGGGATCGAGAAAGCCTTGCTGGAAGCCGAAGGCCACCGCGGCGGCCGTCGGCTCGTTGATGATGTCCAGCACCTCGAAGCCCGCCATGTAGCCGGCGTCCTGCGTCGCCTTGCGGCGGACCTCGTCGAAATAGGCCGGCACGCGTGATCACCACCTTGCTGAACGGGCCGATCTGCCGCGCGGCGTCCACGCGGAGCTTGTTGAGGATCCAGGGCCTGCGATGACCTCGGGCGGATATTGCTTCCCCTCCAGCGACTTGTGGAAGACGCGATGGCCCATGTCGCGCTTGACGCATTCGGCCACGTGGTCGGCTCTCGGCGATCATGGCCTTCATGGCCTCCTTGCCCACCACCACGTCCGTGACCGTCGAAGAGCACGACGCTGGGGGTCAACCGGTCGCCCTCGGCGTTGACCAACGTGACGGGCCGGCCGCGCTCGTCCAAGTGGGCCAGCGACCGAGAAGGTGGTTCCCAGGTCGATGCCGACGGCGGGACTGGCGGAATGGGTCATGTTGGCGGGGCAGGGGCCGGCGGTAGGTTATGCTTCAGCATAACGAAGTGAGTTCCGTTATGCTAAAGCATAACCTACTTGCTACCAAGGAAACAGGTCAGGACGCAGCCACCGCAGCAGCGAAAATAGCCGCACCCCAGGCCCAGCGCGGCGGCGAAAATATGGCCCATCGCCCTGACGGCCGGGCTGCCGAGGAAACTTGGCCCACGCTTCGCGGCCTTCCGGCGGGGGACAAACGGGGTTTGGGGCGACGCCGTGTCCGCAGCTCCCGGCGGCAAGAAGACCGGCGTGGCGGGGACCTCGGGCTGCGTCGGCATGGCGGCGGCCGACCAGGGCGAGGCGGTCGCGGCGGGGGTGGAAGCAAGCGGCGGCAGCGTCACGCCCAGCGGCAGGGGCGCCGAGAGCGTCGGTGGCAGGGCCATGGGGGCCGCCTGCTGCGGACCGGCCAGGATGCCGGACGAGCCCGCGGTCGCCGTCGGCGCCGGCCCGGCCAGCGACTCGTGGACGGCCACCTCGAAGACGTCGAACCCCGCGGCAGCCGAGACGGGCGCCTTCCAGCGGGCGATCCCCCGCGCCGCTGAGTCCACCTCGCGCTCCAGGGCCAACTCGGCCTGGTGATGCGTCCCCGGCACCATCGCCCGCACGCTCAGCCGGCCGTTGGTCGCATACTCGAAGGTGATTTCGACCGGCCAGGCCTTGGGCAGCCCGACGGGCAGGTCGCGGACCACGGTCCGGCCAATGGCGGTACACTCGCCCGGCAACGTGCTTTCCCCTCCAACACCTTAACGACGATGGATTGCTGTCCTTCCGACTTGGTCATGAAGCGTTCCGTGCGCCGTGGCGGGCAGGGGCGTGTTGCGGGGGATGAGGATGATGTTGGTCTTGCGGAGGGTCTCCGGTTCGATGCCTTCGATGCCCAGGCTGTGGGCATTGACGTTGGTCACCGCGAAGGTAGCGGCGGGGCCCTCCGCCTCCGCGGCCAGCACGTGGCCGGCATACAAGGCGGCGCCGCGGGCGACGGCCTCGTCGGGATTGACCGTGCGGTCCGGTTCGATGCCGGTGAGCTTCTGCAACATGTGCACGACCATGGGCATGGCGTGGAACCGCCCACCAGGAGGATGCGGTTGACGTCCTTCCACTCCAGCGCGCGGCGGAGAGCAGTTGCCGCGAGGTGTAGGCCGTCCGCTCCAGCAGATCGGCGGTCATCTCCTCGAACTGCTCGCGGAGGACGGCCACCTCGACCGCCCGGCCCGCGTACTCGACGCGGACCGACGCGCGGCTCGGCGCTGAGGGCGTGCTTGGCCTCCATCACGGTCTGGTAGAGGCGGTTCAAGGCGGCGGGATCGTCGCGGGGATCGAGCTGGTGCTGCGCGGAAGACGTCGCCGACGTGATCGAGCAGCCGCCGGTCCCAGTCGTGGCCGCCAATTGCACGTCGCCGTCGGTGGCCAGGGTTTGGACCTTGCCGGCGGCGAGTTTCAGCAACGTGACGTCGAAGGTCCCGCCGCCCAGGTCGTAGACCATGACGGTGAGCTGCTCCTTGGGCACCCCGGCGGAGGACAGGTAGCCCAGGGCCTCGCCGAAGGCCAGGGCGGCAGCGGTCGGCTCGTTGACGATGTCGATGATCCGCAGCCCCGCCATCTCGCCGGCGTCGGCGGTGGCCTTGCGGCGCGGCTCGTCGAAATAGGCGGGCACGGTAATGACCGTCGCGGCGTCGGGCCCCACCGCGGCGGTCGCGTCGAGCTTCAGCTTTCGCAGGATGCAGGCCTGGATCACCTCCGGCGGCAGCCGCTGGCCGTGGATGGGGTGGCTGTAGAAGGGGGCCCCCATGTCGCGCTTCACCCATTCGGCCACCAGGTCGGGCTGGGTGCTCGCGGCAGTACGGGGCTTTGCCACCACCACCTCTTGCGGGCCGAAGAGCACGATGCTGGGGGTGAGCAATTCCCCCTCGGCGTTGCGGATCATGACGCTGCGGCCCGACTCGTCCAGGCAAGCCATGGCCGAGTTGGTCGTGCCCAGGTCAATTCCGACCGCCTTCTGCCCGCTCATCAACGCCCATCCTCTCCTCGGATATCGACTTTATCATGGATCGGGGGCGGGCTCGGGCCGGACAAAGACGGCGAGCCGCGGGGTTTATCCCGCGGTTACGTAGCGTCCCAAAACCGCCGGGATGAACCTCGGCGGCTCGCTTGCTCCGCAAAAGCGCCCAAACCGCCGGATAAACCCTTAAGTTTACCCAC
>CAWDKL010000073.1:0-305439 GCA_963802745.1 uncultured Alphaproteobacteria bacterium
GCCTGATCGAGACCGAAACGGTGGTCATGCGCGCCGCGACCGGAACGGTACGATGGATTCGGGCTCAGCATCGCCAGCTCGGCAAATTCCATCTGGATTAGCGACAGCGCCGGCGGAGCGCGGGCGTCCCGCCCGCTCTCTTTTGTTACTTTGCAAGCAAGTGGCGGGCGGGATGCCTGCGGTCTCAAGGCGGGAGCGGCATGTCGATCTCGCAACCCCATCGCCATTTCCTCGGCGTTACGCGCTCAGTGACCGGGCGGGGGTGGCGCGATCAACTCGACGACCGCGGGCATGCGCGCGCCTGGCCATGGCGCAGCGCCACGGGCTGCCGGAATTGCTCGCCCGCATCCTCGCCGGGCGCGATGTCGAGATCGATGGCGTCGAAGCCTTTCTCGACCCCACCCTCAAGCGGCTGATGCCCGATCCAAATCGTCTCGCCGACATGGAGCCCGCGGCGAACCGCTTGGCCGACGCTGCCGTGCGTGGCGAGCGGATCGCAATTTTCGGCGACTATAACGTCGATGGGCCCACCTCGTCGGCCCTGCTGGCGATCTTCCTGCGCACCGCCGGTATCGATCCGATGATCCACATTCCGATCGCATCTTCGAGGGCTATGGTCCCAATAGCGAGGCGATCCGTGCGCTCGCCGCACGCGGCGCGACGCTGCTGGTCACCGTCGATTGTGGGACCACGAGTTCGAACCGCTCGCGGAAGCGCGCCGTCTCGGCCTCGACACCATCGTCATCGACCATCACCAAGCCAACGAGGTACTTCCCGCAGCGGTGGCGGTCGTCAATCCGAACCGGCACGACGATCTTTCCGGCCTCGGCCATCTGGCCGCGGTCGGGCTCGTCTTCATGACCGTGGTGGCCGCCCGGCGGGAATTGCAGCGGCGCGGATTCTGGACCGCCGCGCGGCCACAGCCGGACCTGCTGGACATGCTCGACCTCGTGGCGCTCGGCACTGTCGCCGACGTGGTGGCGCTCAAGGGGCTCAATCGTGCCTTCGTAGCCAAGGGTTTGATCGCGATGCGGCGGCGCGCGCGTGTGGGCCTGACCGCGCTGGCCGACGTGGCGCGGCTGACCGGCCCGCCCGAGCCGTGGCATCTCGGCTTCATGCTGGGCCCGCGCATCGATGCCGGCGGCCGCATCGGGCAGGCGGACCTCGGCGCGCGGCTGCTCACCTGCCCCGACCCGTCGGATGCGACCGCGATGGCGGCCGAACTCGACCGCCTTAACCGCGAGCGTCAGGTGATTGAACTGGCAGCTGTCGCCGAAGCGGAGGCGGAGGCCACGGCGGCGCTGGGGCTCGCGGAGGACGGTGCGGTCGTGGTGACGGCGTCGCCGCGCTGGCATCCAGGCGTCGTCGGGCTGGTGGCGGCACGGCTCAAGGAGCGCTTCGGCCGGCCGGCGTTTGCGATCGCGCTCGGACCAGGTGGCCTGGGCACCGGCTCGGGCCGCTCCATCGCCGGGGTCGATCTCGGCCGCGCGGTGCGGCAAGCCGTGGCGGACGGGCTTTTGGAGAAGGGCGGCGGCCACGCCATGGCGGCCGGGGTGACGCTGAAGGCGGATGCGCTAAAAGATTTTCGCGCCTTTCTGGAGGAGCATATGCGTGCCGATGTAGAGGCCGCGCGCGGCAAGGATGCGCTGCTGATCGATGGCGCCCTGACGGCGCGCGCCGCGACCTCCGAACTGTTCGGGACGCTTGCCGCCGCCGGTCCGTTCGGTGCCGGTAATCCGGAACCGATGCTTGCGCTGCCGGCGCATACGCTCGCTTATGTGGAAGAGGTCGGCCAAGTCCATATGCGCGCCAGGCTGCAGTCGGGCGACGGCGCGACCCTCAACGCCATCGCATTTCGGGCGGTCGGGCAAAAGCTCGGCCAGGCCTTGATCGCCCACCGCGGCCGCACCGTCCATGCCGCCGGAACGCTCATGCTCGACCGCCGGCAGGGCAGCGAGCGCGTCAACCTGCGCCTCACCGACGTGGCCGCCACAGGTCCGGTGGAGCGGCTGCGGGGATGAACTCCCAGCGTACTCCGCGCCGACCCAACAACCGGCCGGCGATATGCGGATCCGCGCGCCCCTGGCACGGCCGTGCCGGCCGGGCTATCACCGTGGCGCTTCGCTGGTGAAACCATTCCAGGCTCGGGGGAACGCGGTGTCCAATCTCAACCTTTCCGTTGCGGTCGGCGATTACGATCGCAACCGGCCGCTGATCAATGGGGCGGTGCGCATCGACGGCATCGATCCGGTGTTCATGACCTTGTCCCCGGAGGAAATCTTTTTCCGTGCCTTCCGCTCGGTCGATTTCGATATCTGCGAATTGTCGCTGTCAAGCTATACGGTGAAGACTGCGCTTGGCGAGTGCCCCTATGTGGGCATTCCGGCGTTCGTGTCGAAGGCGTTCCGCCATACCTCGATCTATGTTCGCACCGATCGCATCAAGGAGCCGAAGGACCTCAAGGGCCGCAAGGTCGGCGTGCCGGAGTATCAACTCACCGCCAATGTGTGGGCGCGCGCCATCCTGCAGGACGATTTCGACGTCACCCCCGCCGACATCCACTGGATCCGTGGTGGCATCGAGGAGCCGGGCCGGCCGGAGAAGATCACCGTCAAGCTGCCACCGGGGGTGCGCCTCGACAATGCGCCGGAAGGTACGACGATTTCCGCACTGCTGGAGAAGGGCGAGATCGACGGCTTCATCGCCCCGCGTCCGCCGTCCATTGCGCACGGCCATCCGCATGTGGGCTGGCTGTTCCGCGATCCCATGGCGGCGGCTAAAGAGTGGTATTCACGCACGAAAGTGTTCCCGATCATGCATTTGATCGGGGTACGCCGGACCCTGGCGGACAAGCACCCGTGGTTGCCGGCGGCGGTGCTCAAGGCCTTCGAACAATCCAAGTCGGTCGCGCTGGCGGCGCTCAGCGACACCTCGGCCACCAAGGTGACGCTGCCCTTCGTCGAGGAGGCGCTGAAATCGGTACGCGACCTGATGGGCGACGACTTTTGGTCCTACGGAGTCGAGCCCAACCGCAAGACGCTGGAAATGTTTTTGCGCCACCACCATGCCCAAGGGCTGTCGCCCAGGCTGGTGCAGGTCGAGGAGATGTTTCACCCCTCGGTGTATGAGACGTTCAAGCTGTGATACTTTAGACCGTTAGCTAAGCGGAGGTGCCTAGAGGCTCGCGAGTCCATGTGGCCGATCGCACCTTGATGCATGGGATCAAATCTGTGCGGTCGAACCGCAACGCCAAACCGCGAACGCACCATGCTGGACCCCGATGAACTGGAACGCTACGCCCGTCACCTGGTCCTGCGCGAGATCGGGGGGCCGGGGCAGGCCGCACTCAAGCGGGCGCGCGTGCTGGTGGTCGGCGCCGGGGGGCTTGGCGCGCCGGTGCTGCTCTATCTTGCTGCGGCCGGTGTCGGCACGCTGGGGATCGTCGATGATGACGTAGTGTCGCTGTCGAATCTGCAGCGCCAGGTCATTCACGCGACCGGCGATATCGGCCGTCCCAAGGTTGACAGCGCCAGCGCGGCGATCGGCCGCCTGAACCCCTACGTGACCGTGGAAACCCATGCGGTGCGCCTTGCTGCCGCCAACGCGCTTGGCCTGATCGCCGGCTATGACCTGGTGGTCAACGGATCGGATAATTTCGCCACCCGGTATCTGGTATCGGATGCCTGCTATTTCGCCAAAAAGCCGTTGGTCACTGCGGCGGTCGGGGTGTTCGACGGCACGCTCACCACCATCCGGGCACACGAACGCGCAAGCGACGGCAACCCCAACCCCACCTATCGCTGCCTGTTTCCGGAACCGCCCCCGGCCGGCACCGTCCCGGCCTGCGCGGAGGCTGGCATCCTGGGTGCGCTGACCGGGGTGATCGGCTCCATGATGGCGCTCGAGGCGGTGCGGGAAATCGTCGGGTTCGGCGAGGGGCTGGTCGGCCGCCTGCTGATGATCGATGCCCGGGCGATGCGTTTTGAGACCTTGTCCTACGGGTGGGACCCGGACAATCCGCTGTCCGGTACGCACCCGACCTTGCACGATCTTACCGTGCAGCCCGCGCCCTGAAAACTGCGCGTACGTAAGCTCGGCCGCGAGAATGACTTCCCGCGCCGGTACACTCGGGCAATGGCACGTCCGTCACTTGCTCCAGGTCGCCATGACGGTCGAACCCTTCATGACCGTCCACTTGTTCTTGTCGCCGGCAACGACCGTGAAACAGCTCGGCTTGGCGCCCTTCCAGGTCGTGCAATAGCCGTTGTCGTCGAGCGTCCAGTCGCCGTCGCTGCGCTGTCCGCCTTTGCCGGCGGGCACGCGTTTGACCTTGCCGTCTGCCGTGAAGGTCATCTTGAACTTCACACCCGACGGCGACGCCGCCGTAAACTCCGACCCGTTGAAGAACGTGGACTGGATCTCGGAGGGCGTCAGTTTGGTTGCGGCAGCGGCGGCCCACGGCGACAGCAGTAGGCAGACCAAAATACCAAAAATCGGTGCGCGCATCGCATATCCCCTGCAAGGCTCAGAGCATTTAAACGCATCATACGCCAATAACGCGAAAATTCATCCGGATTTGTTGCTGATTTGTTGCGATTCGATGCCGCGCCAAGCGGCCAAGCCGGCGGGACCTACAGCATCGACGGCAGCACGCGGTCGGGCGGCCGGTGTCCGTCCATGAAGGCCTGGATATTGACGATGACCTTGGAACCGGTTTCGGCGCGGCTTTCGATGGTGGCCGAGCCGAGGTGCGGCAGCAGCACCACCTTTCCGGCGCTGGCAAGGCGCATCAGCTTCGGGTTCACGGCGGGCTCGTGCTCGAACACGTCGAGCGCCGCGCCCCCGATATCGCCGGCCTCGATCATGCGGGTCAGCGCGGTTTCGTCGATGACTTCGCCGCGGGCGGTGTTGACCACATAGGCATCCGGCCGCAGCAATTTCAGCCGGCGGGCCGACAGCAGGTGGTAGGTCGCCGGCGTATGCGGACAATTGACCGAGATGATATCCATGCGGGCCAGCATCTGGTCGAGGCTTTCCCAATAGGTTGCCTCCAAAGCGCTTTCGATGCCCGGCGCGACGCGCCGGCGATTATGGTAATGAATGTGTAATCCGAATGCGCGCGCCCGCCGGGCCACTGCCTGGCCAATTCGCCCCATGCCGATGATGCCGAGACTCTTACCGCCGATGCGGCGGCCTAGCATCCAGGTCGGCGCCCAACCGCGCCATTCCCGCTCTCCGGTCAGCACCCGCGCGCCCTCGATGATGCGGCGCGGCACCGCTAGGATGAGCGCCATGGTCATGTCGGCCGTATCCTCGGTCAGGACGCCGGGCGTATTGGTTACCGTGATGCCGCGCTGGAGCGCGGTGGCCAAATCGATATGGTCCACGCCATTGCCGAAATTGGCGATCAGGCGAAGTTTTTCGCCGGACTGGCTCAACAGCGCGGCGTCGATTTGATCGGTGACGGTCGGCACCAGGACGTCGGCTGTTTTCACGGCCTCGACCAGGTCGGCATGGCCCATCGGCCGGTCGTCGATGTTGAGCCGGGTGTCAAACAATTCGCCCATCCGGGCCTCAACCAATTCGGGCAGCTTGCGGGTCACGATGACCAGGGGTTTTTCTCGGTTCGGCATGCGTGTTCCTTTACCATCCCCGGTCATTGCATCGAGCGCCATGCCCATGCGCCTCAACCTCGCCTTAACCGCCGTCGCCGACAAGTAGAGGGCTCGTGGGTCAGGGGGCGAAATTCGATCTTTGTTTATCAGATGACGGAAAGCGCGACAAAGCAGACCGGTGACGGCCGCGTGGGCCCCTTCCGTGCCCCGTATCGCGGTCGGGGACAACTGATGGGGGTAAGTACAAGCGATGTCCACAACGAGAGCACGCGATAACGGAAACACCATGCACGGAGGTCCACTGGGCGGCGGCCTCGTGCGTCCGGCGATCCTCGCCGTTACGGTACTTTTCACCGGCCTACCGACAGCGCGGGCGGCTAATGATCAGAGTGATGGTAGCGGCCTTCCATTACCGCGATTCGTCAGCTTGAAATCGGATCATGTCAATGTCCGCGGCGGTCCCAATAAGGATCATGACGTGGCGTGGATTTTCACACGATCCGGGTTGCCGGTTGAAATCACCGCGGAATTCGAGAATTGGCGGCGCATCCGCGATCGCGACGGCGCCGAGGGATGGGTCTACCACTCGCTGCTATCCGGCAAGCGCACCGCCTATGTGACCCAGCCGAAAACCCAAACCGAATTCGTGTCGCTGCGTGAATCTGCCGATCCAAGCAGCCCGGAACGGGCGAAGCTCGAGCGTGGCGTGATTGGTACGATAAAACGCTGCAACGGTCAGTGGTGCCGATTCTCCGGCGAGGGTTTCGACGGATGGATCGAGCAGGATCGCTTGTGGGGCGTTTACCCCAACGAAAAAATCGAGTGATCCAAGCCGAATTGATCAGGCACCGGGATCGACCATGCGGCCGGCTTGCGACGCCGGCTGCCGCCTGGCTGGCTATCGCTTTTTGGGCCGCAGCCGCACCACGACGTCGACGCGGCTTATTTCATAGCCGTCGGGCACCGGCGGCAATTCGCCGACGATCGATTTGGTGTCCGGGATGTTGACCAGATTGTGCTCATTCTCGATGAAGAAGTGGTGGTGGTCCGACACGTTGGTATCGAAATAGGTCTTCGATCCGTTCACGGTCACTTCGCGCAACAGCCCCGCACCGGTAAATTGGTGAAGTGTATTGTACACCGTCGCCAGCGACACGGCAATCTTGGCACGGCTGGCCTCCTCGTAAAGCATCTCGGCCGTCAGATGCCGATCACCTTTGGCAAACAGGAGCCATCCGAGCGCCATGCGCTGCCGCGTCGGCCGCAGCTTCGCTTGCCGCAACAATGCCAGCACATCATGCCACGGGCATCCATTACGCTGATCGCCATCACCATCGCGTGCGACCGAATCGGGCGTAACGGCCCCAGTTACCGCATTCCGCGGGGGCAGTTCCATGGACACATCTTCCCGTCACCAAGATCGTTTCATTTGCAATTATATTGGCCATCCGCACTTGTTGCAAGTGTTCGGTCGCGATAGTGTTCGGGCGGGCCAAGCGGTGCGGAACCACCCAACCGACGGATCGTCCGTCCGCGACCCGTGGTGGTGGCGGTGGGTTCGTTTGCGACCGCAGGACAGCCTCGTCTTTGCCCCACTGCGCGCCTATATTAGCAAACGAGCGCCGCTGACATCGCGCGCGTGGCAAGGATAAATACCGGTATGCAGAATCGGCGATCGAGCTTCGAATTTGAAGATCTGCTGGCCTGCGGCCGCGGTGAAATGTTCGCTAGCGGCCCGCAGTTACCGTTGCCTCCGATGCTCATGTTTGACCGCATCAGCGAAATTTCCGCACAAGGCGGCGAACACGGGCGCGGTTTGGCGCGTGCCGAACTCGATGTAAAGCCCGATCTCTGGTTCTTTCCCTGTCACTTCAAGGGTGATCCCGTGATGCCGGGCTGTCTCGGGCTGGACGCCTTGTGGCAGCTGGTCGGATTTTTTCTTGGGTGGGCCGGCGCGGAGGGAAAGGGGCGTGCCCTTGGCCTCGGCGAGGTCAAGTTTTCCGGGCAGGTCGTGCCCACGGTTAAGAAATTGGTGTATGGCATCGACATCAAGCGGGTGATGCGCTCCAAGCTGGTGCTGGGAATCGCCGATGGGTGGCTGTCGGCTGACGGGTCGATCATCTACCGCGCGTTCGATCTCAAGGTCGGACTGTTCCGCGACGTCGAGGCGACCGAGCCGGCGGCCTCGTGATCGGGCGTCCGCAATCGCTCGGACGGTATTGAAAGCAAAGAAGGTCATCATGCGGCGCGTTGTCGTCACCGGGATGGGTATTGTCTCGTCCATTGGCAACAATACTCAAGAAGTACTGGCGAGCCTGCGGGAAGCAAAATCCGGCATTTCGCGGGCCGACAAATATGCCGAGTTGGGGTTTCGCTGCCAGGTTCAGGGCGCTCCCACGCTTGATCCCAGCGAGGCCGTGGACCGCCGGGCGATGCGGTTTTTGGGGCAGGGCGCGGCCTGGAATCACGTCGCGATGGAGCAGGCGCTACGCGATGCCGGGCTAACGGAAACCGAGATATCCCACGAGCGTGTGGGTATTATAATGGGATCCGGGGGCCCGTCAACCCGCACCGTGGTTGAGGCGGCCGACATCGCCCGCACCAAGGGGCCAAAGCGCGTCGGTCCGTTCGCGGTGCCGAAGGCCATGTCGTCAACGGCGTCGGCCACCCTGGCCACCTGGTTCAAGATCAAAGGCGTAAATTATTCCATTTCCTCGGCCTGCGCGACCTCCAATCACTGCATCGGCAATGCGGCCGAGATCATCCAGATCGGCAAGCAGGACATGATCTTCGCCGGCGGCTGCGAGGAACTCGACTGGACGCTGTCGGTGCTGTTCGACGCCATGGGGGCGATGTCGTCGAAATACAATGATACGCCGCAGCGCGCCTCCCGGGCCTATGACGTCGACCGCGACGGCTTTGTGATCGCCGGCGGCGCCGGCGTTTTGGTGCTCGAAGAGTTGGAGCACGCCAAGGCGCGCGGCGCCAAAATCTACGCCGAAATCGCCGGATATGGGGCAACCTCCGATGGTTATGACATGGTAGCTCCTTCCGGCGAAGGCGCGGTGAGATGCATGCGCATGGCGCTCTCCACCGTGAAGGCGCCGGTGGATTATGTGAACCCCCACGCCACCGCCACTCCGGTCGGCGATCTCAAGGAAATCGAGGCCCTGCGCGAAGTGTTCGGGGCGAACTGCCCGCCGATCTCGGCCACCAAATCGCTGACCGGTCACTCGCTCGGCGCCGCCGGTGTACAGGAGGCGATTTACTCCCTGCTCATGATGAACAACGGCTTCATTTGCGAAAGCGCCAATATCGAGACGCTCGACCCGGCATTCGCCGACATGCCGATCGTGCGCGAGCGCCGCGACGATGTGGCGCTCGGCTGCGTCCTATCCAACTCCTTCGGCTTCGGCGGCACCAATGCGTCGATCGTGCTCAAGCGGTTGGACGCGTAGACTTGTTTGGGTTATGTCGAATCGCGCTTCCGCCGCGCCGCCCCGATGCCGGCGATATCTGGTCTAAGACCCCTTAGTACCCCACACCTGCCTTTTCGATCGTGAACCGCCAACCGGCTGCGCCGGGGACCGCCGGGAGTTTCCTCGTATGCTGATGCAGGGTAAGCGCGGCCTCGTGATGGGGGTTGCGAACGACCATTCGATCGCCTGGGGCATCGCCCGCGCGCTGGCGGCGCAAGGTGCGGCGCTCGCATTCACCTATCAGGGCGATGCGCTCGGCAAGCGCGTCAAGCCGCTGGCGCAATCGCTCGGGGCGGATTTTCTGTTGCCCTGCGATGTCGAAGATATCGCCTCGGTGGATGCCACCTTCGCGGCGCTGAAGGAGCGCTGGGACAGCATCGACTTCGTGGTTCACGCCATCGCGTTTTCCGACAAGAACGAGCTGAAGGGCCGTTACGCGGACTGCTCGCGCGAAAACTTCATCCGTACCATGGTGATTTCCTGCTTTTCGTTCACCGAGGTCGCACGGCGCGCCGCGGCAATGATGCCGCGGGGCGGCGCCATGGTGACGCTGACCTATAATGGTGGCCTGCGCACCATGCCGAACTACAACGCCATGGGGGTGGCCAAGGCGGCGCTTGAAGCTTCGGTGCGCTATCTCGCGGTCGATTTCGGCGGCGCCGGCATCCGGGTCAATGCCATCTCGGCGGGGCCGATTCGCACGCTGGCGGGCGCCGGTATCAACGATGCGCGATACATGTTCGCGTTCCAGCAGCGCCATTCGCCGCTGCACCGTGGTGTGACGCTCGAAGAACTCGGCGGTGCCGGAGTGTACCTGCTGTCCGAACTCTCTACCGGCGTGACCGGCGAAATCCATTTCGTCGATTGCGGTTACAACATCATCGCCATGCCGCATCCGGAGGCTCTGCGGGCGGACGCGGCGCAGGCGGCGCCGTCCGGTAATTCGTCTTAACCGTGGCACCGGGAATGCTTTTTTCCCCTCTCCCCGCCTGCGGGGAGGAGGCCGGGGTGAGGGGCTGCCACAAGCGAAGAATTTAAGGCCAGGCACTTCTGCGTTACGGCCCCTCATCCGCCGCGCTAACGCACGCCGGCCTCTCCCCGCCGGCGGTGAGAGGTGATAAGCGCGCGCGCTTATTTCGGTAGCGCCGCGAGTTGCGGGACGTCGGCTTCCTTCGGCGCCACGGCCTTTGCGGTAATCAGCGTCATCGCCACGGTGTCGTAGTAGCCCATGGTGGCAACCAGATCGATCAGGCCCTTCTCGCCGAATTGTTTGACCGCCGCCGCATAGGTGGCGTCCGACACCGCTTTGTCGCGATACATTTCGGTGGCGTAATTATAGAGAATCGCCTCGTCGGGCTTCAGTTTTTCCGGCCGCTTGCCGGCGGCGATGTCGGCGCCCACGCTCGGGTCGAGCCCGCCGCGCACGCCGGCGCGATAATGGCCGCGCCAAATCCACTGATTCGACCAGTTGCGCGCCGTGAGCATGATGGCGAGCTCGGTGAGCCGCGGCTCCAGCCCGGTGCCCCAGCGCACATAGTCGGACACCGCCTCGAGTTTCCCTCCAAGCTCGGGGTCGCGCATATAGACCTTGAAGGGCGGGTTCTTGGCGCCCGTGGTATTATTGCGCGGCGGCTTCTGCAGGTTTTCCAGGTAGGCCTTCTGCTGCGGGGTCTGCTGGTCCGGCCTGAGTTCCGGATAGCGCTCCTGCGCGACGCCGGCGACCGGTAACGCGAACGCGGCGGTGATGAGCGCCGCGGTGAACACGTGCTTCATGAATTCCTCCCTTGGGTGAGCGGCTTCTAAACCAACCCTGAGGCCAGTGTAGTCCGTCGCTCCGTGCCGGCACAATACCGGTACCGCTGCGGGCATTCCGCAGGGCAGGGGCGGCAGCGGCGCCCAGGCTCACCGCCGGCAACGAAAAAGCCCCGGATGCGATCCGGGGCTTTCAGATGAGCGTCGAATTTGTTTCGGCTTCAGTGCGGGATCGGGAACATATAGGCTAGGCCCGCCGTGGCGATCTGTGCGCTCGTGGTGGTCTTGGCGAAGAATTCCGCGCCGCTGCCGCTGTTGACGAAGAAATGCGAGTTCAGGGCGTCGCCGTAGTGGTTGTACCGATACTCGCCGCGCAGCAGCCAGTTCTGGAAAATCTTCCATTCCACGCCGCCGCCGGCCGTGTAGCCGGCGAGGGTGCCGCTATTGCCGTCGGTGTGAATGCCATTGGTGCACGCCGGGCTGGTCGCGCCGTTACAGGTCGCAGTGACGGTAACGTTGGTGAAGGCAAGACCACCGGTGCCGTAGAGCAGCACGTCGGGCGTTACCAGGAAGCCGGCGCGCACCCGCAAGCTGCCGTCATTTTTGTTCTGGATGCTTGCCGAATCGCCGCTCAGATTGAATGGCGTATTTGTCGGTGCGAAGTTGGTGCAGGCGCCCGTGCTGCATCCGGGAATGCCGGCGACGGTCGCGGTCTTGTTGTAGAACGCATAGTCACCCTCGAGACCGAATACCCAGTTGCTCCCGACTTGGAACATGGCGCCGGCATAGATACCGGGCCGCACGCTGGAATTGTTCATCGACTGATTGGCCGTCGAGTCCGGGCCTCCCGGAAAATAGAGATTATTCAGCGCGGTGCCGCAACTCGCCTGGCCCCCGCCGACGATCGCCCCGGCCTGCACACAGTTGGTTTGCCAATCATTGTTAACCTTCACGCTGCCGATCTCGCCGCCGACATACCAGCCGGTCCAGCCCGATGCCACCGGCGCCGCCATCACCGGCGCTTTCAAAAGCGGCATGTCCGCCGCGAGTGCCTGATTGGCGACTGCCATCGCCAACATCCCTGCCCCAACCATCAACCGTTTCATCACGACCTCCCCCTACGCAGCTTCATCCATCCATGGACGGGCTTCCGATGGTCAGTATCTAGCACGGAGTGTTGCCGATGCCTGTAACCAATCGGGCACAGTACGGAGAATAAACAACGCTGGGCCTAGAGGATGACCCGCGATCGCCGCGGTTCATGAAATAAGCGTTATAAATCAATAGCTTAATTAAAAGCAGAGAACCAACAATTGGGGCAATAGTCGTCCTGCTCATTCGTAATTACCGGGCTTGTCCGGGAGATGACGTTCGGGAGGGCGCGGTTCGCCGATTTTCGGGATGGCCGGGACAAGCCCGGCCATGACCAGCAAGAAACGCCACGACTTTTGCCCCTGATACGGAGAGCGGTAACAAGGGGAAGTCAGAGATAGTTCCCACGGGTCATGGTTAGACCAGTTTCCGATCGCGTCGAATCACCCTCTCGGCGTCATGCCCGCGCTTGTCGCGGGCATCTACGTGTCTTGCGGGGGTTTTATAAAGACGTGGATGGCCGGGACTTCGCCCGGCCATGACTCCCCAGGTGTCCCAACGTGACCGGAATCCGGTCGTCATCAATGCGATCATATGCAATCGCTCCCGCCGACAAAGCGCCCATCGCCCCTGGCTTTGGGCCTTGTGCGAATGAGGAGCCGGAGTGGCTCCCAAAGGCGAGGCGGTTACGCGTGAAGCTTCCGGTGACGAACCAACTTGCGATCGGAGGGGACTCCGATTCTCCCTCGTTGCCAGTGTCGCCGTTGCGAGGCGCCTTCACGGCAAATTCAAGCAAACCGGAGCGTCATGCGATTCAACTACAGGTAATTGAACGCTCGGCAGTTGTGACCCGGATGTCGTTTTGATCCGCGTTGCAAAAACGCAACATCATTAAGTATAAGTAATTTTCGACTTTTTAATGGCGAAATTTTGTTATACGATGTCACAATCTAAGGGCGTGCGCTGGTTGGGGGGCGCGGTCGGAAGTGGACATCTCATGAGCCCCTAATGTGCCGAGTCCTGCCTTCTTTCGGGCCGGAATGTCTGCGAAAAAGCCTCGCCCTAGGATGTGGGTACCATGGAGGAGACAATGAGTATGGGGAAGAGAACAGCAATTCTACACGGCACCAGCGTCGTCGGCTATGTGGCCGGCGCGCTTGCCTTGGGGGCGATGACGATCGCGGGTACAGTGGCGGCGCCGGCCGCGGAAACCCTGTCGCTGACGACCGTGGTGTCGGTAACGGGCGGCAAGATCTCCAGCTTCGACATCAGCTTCGTCGATCCTGTGCTTGGTCTGTATGTGCTGGCCGACCGCACCAACAAAGGCGTGACGGTCATCAACACCAATCCGGTCCCCGGCAGCAGTCCGCTTGCTCCGCCTGCTTATTGGGGCACGATCACGGGGGGCTTCCAGGGCCTTGCCACGACGTGCTCAAGCCCAGGCGGCGTGAATGACTGCTCGGGCCCTAACGGCGTTATGATCGTTAACCATAGTGAGATATGGGCGGGCGACGGCAATAGCACCGTCAAGATTCTACCGGTCAGCAACAACGGTTCCCCGGCCGTCGTCGTCTCGACCGGAGGTAAATACCGGGCGGATGAGATGTGCTTCGACCCGGTCCACAATATCGGGTTCGTGGTGAACGATGCGGATGTTCCGCCTTTCATGACCGCGATCAGCGACAATCGCGGCCACCCGGTGCTTGGGAAAACGATTTTCACGTCCGCCGCCGGTGGAAACGGCATCAATGCCACCGACGGGGTCGAGCAATGCCAGTACAATCCGCGTGACGGAAAGATTTATGTGTCGGTGCCGGAAGTTAACGGTCCCGGCGATAATTCGAAGCCCGGCGTGGTAGCGCGGTTCAATCCGCTCACGTTGGCCGTCGACGCAGTTGTAACTGTTCCGCTGGCAAGCTGCAGCGGACCGCAGGGATTGGCAATTGGTCCGGTGGTGAATGGCCACGGCCAGATATTGCTCGGCTGTAATGGCGCCATCGCGGGTGCGAACGCGGGTTTGGCGCCTCTGCACCGGAGCACGGTCGTGATCGACGACGGTACCCAAAGCTACCCCTTCGGCACCGTGGTCTACACGTTGAATTACGAGGCCGGCAACGACGAGGTCTGGTACAATGGCTGCGTGTGGGGTGGCACATCGCAGGTCAACAACTTCTGCCCCAACGGGGCAACCGGAGATGGCCACTACTACCTGGCGCGCGGCGGCAATAACACGTTCAACAACTACAATCCCCAGCAGAACCCCACGCCCAACGGGTCGGTGTCGCCGCAGTTCCTGACTTGCCCGGGGACGCATAACGCCAACGACTTCGTCAACTACAACAACTACACCAACTATGGCGGCAACATCTATGTCAGCCAGAACACCCTCGGCCAGTCTTCCTTCGGCTCTCCCAACCCGACCACCTTTCAGCCCTATGCCGGCCCGCAAGTGCTCGGCATGGTCAATGCCACAACCGGCATTCCGAATGCCGATACGATCACCGGATTGGCGAACTGTGCCACGACGAATCCCGGCCCGCAGTCACAGCTGAATCCGATTAAGCAGGTGGCGAGCAACGCGTCGAACGCGCACGGCTCAGCCCACTCGGTAGCGGCCGACCTCGTCCACAACTACATCTTCGTGCCGATCCCCAACACCAACTTCGTCACCGGCATGCCGGGGGTGTGCGCCTCGAAGGGCGGCAACGACGCCAACGGCTGCATCGCCGTGTACAGCACGGTTTCGCACGACTGATGACGGATCCATGACGGCCTGAAGGCCGTCGGGGTGAGCCAATACAAAGGGCGGCCTCACTTCGCGGTGAGGCTGCCCTTTGCGTATCAATGGCGCCACGGGCGCAATCAGGACCTGCAAGGGTGCAAATGAGCGTCAGCGCCTTTCGCTGCCCAGGCGGCCCGAGAGACGGCATTTCGCGCAAACGCGCGCCCGCGATTAGGACGGATCGGGATCGATGACCTGCGACAGCGGTGCAATGCGCTTGCGTATTACGCCTACACGGCTGGGGGCTTGCGTTTGACCTTTTGCACGTCAATTCCTGCACCGTTGTCAACAAACGCCACCTCCTCATCGGCCGCCACGAGGCCGATATCGGCGTCGCGATCGGGCAGCACCACGATTTGACGGCGGCCGATCCGTACGATCACCCGCGTCCGTACACCGGCGAGGCTGCCGGCCGCGATCTGCTTGAGCTTGCGGTAGATGTCGGGGCGCTGCCAGGCGGCCGGAAACCCCTCGTCCACGTCGACGGACAGCGAAGGTACGCCATCGGTCACCAGCAGCCTTACGATCAATTTGGCGCGGTCGGGTTTCCATTCGGGGCCGAGCCCCGGCGTCACCATCCAGCCGCAGAAGAACACGCGGCACACCTGCGGGCGCGATTCGTAAATCGCACAGCCTTTTCGGGGTGCAAGATGGCGGCACCACTTGCCGGCCGGACTTTCGGTTTCCGGCGTGTCGTAAAGCTTGCAGCACATCGCGCACGCGCCGCAAGATCGTCCCGGCACCACCGATGTCGCAGCAGCTAAAGCGGTAACGTCCACCACGCGGCAGGTTCCTGTACCGGCAGCTCCCACTGGCACCAAGCCTGATCCGCCGAACGATCGACCGAAAGGTTAATGCGGATTCCGCCGAAAGGGAACGGAAGCCTCCCTAAGAGGACGCGAACTGCTCGCGGCGCCCCGGATCCTTCTCATTCGCCGCCGCCAGGACCGCTTCCCGCCATTCACGCTTGATCGGCAGGATCGGCGGCATCGGGGCGACGTCCGGCGCCGCGGTGGCAGGCGCAATGGCCTCATTGCGATCGGTTTGCGAGCCCTTGCGCATGAACAGGTTGTAGACCAGCCATTCGGCACGCTGCCGCTTGCCGCGGAGCGGAAACCGGCTTGCTATCGAGGGGAGCGAATAGAAATTCTCGAAGGCCCGTCTGTGGCCGACACGCAGCTCGTCACCGGACATCTGGGCTGGCCGATAAACCACATTTCCCTGATCGTATTTCGTCCAGTCGAACGAGACGATGCGATTGGCGCTTTTCATTTCATACCAGGTCAGCGTCCCCGGATAAGGTGTCAGTACCGAATAGGCGCAGGCGTCGTAGTCGCTTTCGCGGTTGAAGCGCGCGGTTTCGTCGAACACGGACGGATCATCGCCGTCGAAGCCGAACATGAAAAGTCCGAACACGATGATGCCGTAGGAATGCAGCTTTTCCACCAGGGCTGCGAAGGTTTCGGGGCGATTGACATGCTTGTGCACGCTTTTGAGCGTGGAGCGCGAGATCAATTCGAAGCCGATACTGAGCATCGTGCAGCCGCTCTCGGCGGCAAGCTCCAGCATGCGGTCGTCCTGAGCGAGTTTCGAGGTGACGCCGGCCTGCCACTGAATGCCGCGGCCTTTGAGGGCGCGCATGACCTCCTTCGGCCGCTCCGGCGTCCCGAAAAAGTCGGCGTCGTTGATGGAAATCCTGCGCGAGCCGCAGTTTTCGACTTCGCGGATCACCTCATCGACCGGTCTGTAGCGGAATTTCAGCCCGTTCATCAACGGCTCCGCACAGAAGGTGCAGCCCTGATGGCACCCCCGCGAGGTCTGCACGAAGGTGCGGTTGACGTAGCGGTTCTTCTTGATGAGGTCGTAACGCGGCATCGGAATGCCGACCATGGAATGCAGCGTCTCGGACTTGTAGGTGCCGCGCATATTCCCATGTTCGAGATCGTCGAGGAGCCGGTCGATCACGAGTTCGACCTCGCCGATCACCACAGCGTCGCAATGCTTGAGGGATTCCTGCGGCATGAAGCTCGGATGGACCCCGCCCATGACCACCGGCACACCCCGCGCGCGGTACGCATCCGCGATCTCATAGCCCCGATTGACGTAACTCGTCATTGCCGAGATGCCGACAAGATCGGCCTTAAGGTCGAAATCGATCGGCTCGATGTTCTCGTCGGTCAGAACCACCTCGTAGCGATCTCGCGGCACCGCCGCAGCCACGGCCAACAGCCCGGCCAGTGGGGAATAGAGCGCACGATTGAGATACAGCGGCCGGGTCGTTAGCGAATCGGTCTTGGGATTGACGAGATGGATGATGCGGGTGCGCACGTGCTGCTCCTCACTGGTCAACTGTAACAAGCCAACAAAAACGTACGATAATCCCGTCCTACCCTAATAGGTTCCTTCCCGTCCGCAATTCCGGCTACCTGCGGTGCCAAACAGATCAGCCTTGAGAGCAGACCGATCAACTTGGAGTGCACCGCGCCGCTGAGAACGCCGTTCTGGTCGCGGCCAATTCATTTTCGCCGCCGCTTGGAGCGCTGCTCGCGGTCGATCTGCGCCTGCGCCTTCTTGCACCAGAGGTCCCAGGTGCGCTGCCAGGTGCCGGCCGAGGTCTGGCGGCCGGTGGTGGCAGCGACCTCGCGCTCGTCCAGAAACACGATATTGCCGCCGGGGCCGGCGATCAGCATCGCCTGCATCTGCAATTTGGCAGAGAGTTCCAGATAGACGCTGCGGATCACCGCCGTCATCAGGCTTTCCCCGACCACGACGGCGCCGTGGCCGCGCATCAGCGCGACGGGCGACGGTCCCAGCGTCCGCGCCAGGGCATGGCCGAGATGGGGGGTCTTGATGATGAGGTCGCCGCTTTCTTGGAAATCGCGGATTTCGAAGGTCGGCACGCCCTCGCCGATGAAGGCGCCGGTGTTGAACATCGGCCGCAGCGGCACCGTGGTGACGCCGAACGGGATCACGGACGGCGAATGGTTGTGCACGACCGCGTCGATGTCGAGCCGCCGCTTAAAGATTTCGCCGTGGATGTAGCGTTCGAGATAGAGCGGGACGCCGGGGTCGGTGACCGGGTTGCTGTCGAGGTCGAATTCCAAGATATCCTCGGCGGTGACCAGTTCCGGCGCCATCGCGCGCGCGAGCAGGTAGCGTTTGGGGTTTCGCGCGGTGCGCAGGCTTACATGCCCATAGGCATCGACCACCCCATGGGCGGCGAGAATCCGGTAGGCCAAAACAAGCTCGTCCCGCTCGCCCATAATGCGCTCTCTCTGCTTTCGCCGACCGGCGTTGTTTGCCAAGCTCCGACACCTGCCATCCTCCCGATTCGGGCGGGTGGCGCAACCCCGGCGGCGACATCACGGTTCTGGCACGTGATCTACGAGGCTGGTTGATGCAGACGGCAATCATGCGACCCATGCGATACGCGGCAGCCAGCGGGGCGGCGCAGCGGCACCGCCGGGGTGACGTCGTTCGCCGGCGGGGTTAGTTGGGCGACGCCGCCACGGGCTCGTATCCCGGATTGGAGGACCGCCTTCGCGGTCCGGAAATCCGGGGCAAAGGTGCCGGCTATGCGTCTCGAACCGATTCGGTCGGCCGCACCCGGAAAAACCGTGTTTGGCCCAGCCCTTCGGCACCGGCGAAATCGTCCCGGATTTCCGCTTCGCTCCAATCCTGGCTACGGCTCGGCCGGGTCTTGAATCTCCCACCTCACGCCGCCTTGTCGCGCCGCCCCGGCGCGAAGCGGTCGTAGAAAGTCTCACCGCGCACCGCCATACCGACGAGCAGCGGTGTCGGCGCAAATCGCGGCCCGTGCGTGCCGGCCAGCTTTTCGCACAATGCCACGAAGCGCCCCGCGCCCATCATGTCGATATAGGACAGCGTGCCCCCGGTGAACGGCGCGAAGCCGAAGCCGAGGATCGAGCCGACATCGGCCTCGCGCACGTCGGTCAGCACGTTTTCCTCGAAGCAGCGCGCGGTTTCGAGCGCCTGGATGCCGAGCAGGCGGTCCTTGAGTTCCTGAACATCGATGCTGTCGGGGTCGCGCTTCACCGGCGCCAGATCGGCCAGCCCCGGCCACAGCCGCTTCGCCCCGCGCTCCGGATAGTCATAAAAGCCCTTGCGGTTCTTGCGCCCGAACCGGCCGAGCTGCTCCACCAGCGTGGAGAGTAGCGCACGTTGCGGCGCGTCGATCGCCGCCGTGCCGAGATCGGCCTCGGTGGCTTTGAGAATTTTCCACGCCAGATCGACCGCTACTTCGTCGGTCAGCGCCAGCGGGCCGACCGGCATGCCGGCCATGCGCGCGACATTTTCGATCATGGCGGGCGGCACCCCTTCGGCCAGCATCAGGTGGCCCTCGCGCAGATAGGTGCCGACCACCCGTGAGGTATAGAAGCCGCGGGAATCGTTGACCACGATCGGGGTTTTGCGGATGGCACGCACATAATCGAGCGCGGCGGCGAGCGCGGCATCACCGGTGTCGCGCCCGCGGATGATTTCCACCAGCATCATGCGTTCCACCGGAGAGAAAAAATGGATGCCGACGAAGCGCGCCGGGTCGCGGAAGGCGCCGGCAAGCGAAGTGATCGGCAGCGTCGAGGTGTTGGAGCCGAAAATCACCTGATCGCCGATGACGGCCTGGGCCTTTGCATAGGCGTCCGCCTTGACGGCGCGGTCCTCGTACACGGCCTCGATAACGAGGTCGCAATCGCGCAACGCAGCATAGTCCGCGGTGGCAATGATCCGCGCCAGCAGGGCGGCGCGATCGGCGGCGCCGGCGCGCCCTTTGGCCACCAGTCCGGTCATCAGCCGGTCGGCATGCGCCTTGCCGGCGTCGGCGGCGGCCTGATCGCGATCGATCAGCACCACATCGATGCCGGCCTGTGCCGTCACATAGCCGATGCCGGCGCCCATGAAGCCGGCCCCGATGATGCCGACGCGCTTGAATTTCGCTCGGCGGCACGGCGGCCGGGCGGCGGACGCCCTTATTGAGGTCCTGCAGCGAGACGAACAGCGAGCGCATCATGGCGTGCGCTTCCGGCGAGCGGAGGATCTTTGCAAACCACCGCGACTCCACCCTCAGCGCCAGATCGAACGGCAATTGCAGGCCCTCAAACACGACCTGCATGATGGCGCGCGCGGCCGGATAATTGTCAAAAGTCTCGCGCCGGTAGATGGCGTTGGCGGCGGGAAACGTATTCATGCCGGCCTTGGAATAGACCGGCCCGCCGGGCAGGCGAAAGCCGTCGCGATCCCAGGGATTGGTGTGTGAACCCACCGCTTTGATCCAGGCCTTGGCGGCTTGGACGAGTTCCTCGGGCGGCACCACCGCATCGATCAGCTTCATGGCCAGGGCGCGCTCGACCGCGAGATGATCCCCCTTAAGCAGGAAATTTAGCGCATCGGCTGGCGGCAGCATGCGGGCGATGCGGGTGGTGCCGCCGGCGCCGGGAAACAACCCCACCTTGATTTCCGGCAGGCCGAGCCGCGCTTTCGGATTTTGCGCGGCGACGCGGTAATGGCAGGCGAGCGCCAGTTCGAAGCCGCCGCCGAGCGCGGTGCCGTTCAGCGCCGCGACCCATGGCTTGCCGCAGGTCTCGATCCGGCGGAACAGCTGCGAGAGCTTGCGGCTCCCTTCGAACAGCCGCAGCGCGGCTGCCTCCTCGCCCTGTTCGGCGGCGAGCTTGGCGAAGCTGCGGCTCAGCAATTCCAGCAGCGCCAGGTCGGCGCCCGCGCAAAACGTGTCCTTTGCGGAGGTGATGACGACGCCCTTGACGGCCCCGTCGGAGGCGAGCGTCTCGACGATTCTCGACAGTTCGTCGATACCCTCCATCGTGATGACGTTCATTGACCGGTCCGGCACGTCCCAGCTGAGGAGTGCGATCCCGTCAGCGTCGATATCAAGCTTGAAATTGACGGTGGTCATCGCGTTTCAATCCTCTAAGTTGGGACGGATTCCGATCATGGCTGATCGGCGTACATCTGACCACCTCGGTGCCATGTTCCGCGGAAGCGACTGTGCAGAATTCCCCTCGGAAACCCTCCTTTGCGAACATGCGCAACCGATGGATGCAAAATCCTACTCCTCCCCGTCTTCGGCCGCAAGCGGGGCGGGCCCGGATGGCCGGGATGGGGTGGGGGATTTTCCGTGGGGTTTTGCGAATCGTTGCACTCCGCCTTCGATCCATTTCAAAGCGAATATGCGCCCGTCCGGGTCCGGGACGCGGCGCGGCCATCCTTCACGACGTTGACCTCGGGCGGGCCCTTCAAGATGAGGTTCTGAAGTACCTATGGGACCATCCGTTGCAACGTTGCCGCCGGTACCCCGCCGCGCGGACAGCGCAAATCCGCCGGCAGCGTCGGATTTTGAGATCCCCGCCGGCGCCAGCGAGATTGCGGTCGCAGGCGAAGCGCTGGTGGCCGATGTTGCGGCGGCACTGTACTGGCCGGCGGAACGGCTGCTGGTGGTCGCCGACCTGCATCTGGAAAAAGGCTCCGCCTTTGCGGCGCGCGGCATGCTGCTGCCGCCCTACGACACCGCTGCGACGCTCGAACGGCTCGCGCACCTCATGTCGCGCTATGCGCCGCGCACCGTGGTGGCGCTCGGCGACAATTTCCACGACGGCGGCGGACCGGGGCGGCTCGTCCCCGCCGACCGCGCCGCGCTGTTCGCCCTGCAGCGTGGGCGCAACTGGATCTGGATCGCCGGCAACCACGACCCCGATCCGGGCGAGCGCATCGGCGGGGTATTTGCGCGATCGCTGGCGCTCGGAGCGCTGGTGTTTCGCCACGAACCGCTGGCGGAGCAGAGCCCAGGCGAGATCGCCGGCCACCTGCACCCCTGTGCGCGCATCCACCGGCGTGGCCGGGTGGTGACGCGGCGGTGCTTTGCCAGCGACGGCCGACGGGTCGTGATGCCGGCCTTCGGGGCCTATACGGGGGGCTCGATATCCGCCACCACGCGTTTGCGCAGGTGTTCGATGCGCGCGCCTTCACGGCGCATGTGCTGGGACGGGAACGGCTTTACAGCTTCCACACGGAATGGTGTTGGAGACATCGGGGGTGATAGGGACCCCTCTCGGCGTCGGAGCGACATCCGGAGTGGATGCGGCCGCCGGCTTGATTTTTGCGCTGCTTTACTGCGGATCGATCGACGGGTGATACGAGGACGCGCCTAATGGCCATGCGGCACGAAGTAATTTCCCGCGAGTACCGTGACTCGGTTGCCCTGATGCAATTGTCGGCCGCGCTGGCGAAAATGCCCGGCATCGCGCAGGCCTCCGCCGTGATGGGGACGGAGAACAATCTCAGCCTGCTGCGCCAGGCGGGAATGGATATCGGTCCGGTCGCGGTTTCACCCAACGATCTGTTGATCGTGGTGCAGGGCGATGGCGACGCGCTTGAAACCGCGATCGCGGCGGCAAAAAAACAGCTTTCCGCGCAAGGGCAGCCGGTCGATCAAGGGGGCACGCGCGCGATGCCGCCGCGCAGTATTGCCATGGCACTCGCGGCGCATGCGGACGCCAATCTGGCAATGATTTCGACGCCCGGCGAATATGCCACCGCGGAAGCCCTCAAGGCGCTCAATCTCGGCCTCAACGTGATGCTGTTCAGCAATAACGTTTCGGTGCCGGACGAGGCCATGCTCAAGCGCACGGCGCGGGACAAGGGCCTCATCGTGATGGGGCCCGATTGCGGGACTGCCATCATTAACGGCATTCCGTTGGCATTCGCCAATGTGGTCAGGCGCGGCGCCATCGGCGTGGTGGGCGCCTCCGGCACCGGCTTGCAGGAAGTGACCGTATTGGTGGACCGCCTTGGCGGCGGGATATCGCAGGCGATCGGCACCGGCGGACATGATCTGAGCGTCGAGGTGGGTGGCATTTCCATGCTGACCGGCCTTGACGACCTCGCGCACGATCCCGACACCAAGGTCATCGTCCTGATTTCCAAACCGCCGGCGCGGGAAATTTCCGACGCGATCCTCTCCAGAGCGCGCGCGTCGGGCAAACCGGTCGTGGTGATTTTTTTGGGCGCCGACCCGAAAACACTGACCGGCGGCAATATTTTTGGCGCGTGCACCCTGGAGGACGCTGCGCGCGCCGCGATTGCGCTGGCCCAGGGCCGGCAGCCGGAACCGCCGGACGAAACGGTCGCGGTGCCGGCCGCAATGCCTAAACTCGCCACGGGTCAAAAATATATTCGCGGGCTTTTCAGCGGTGGGACATTTTGTTTCCAGGCAACCATGCTGCTGCAAGAAACCGTCGATATTCACAGCAACACCAAAGTGGGGAAATCCCTGCCGCTCGACAATATGTTCAAAAGCGAAGGTCACACCGTGGTGGACCTCGGCGATGATGTCTTCACCCGCGGCCGGCCGCACCCGATGATCGACTACCGGCTGCGCACCGAGCGCATCGTCCAGGAAGCGAACGACCCCGAAACCGCGGTGCTGCTCTTGGATATCGTGCTCGGTTTCGGTTCCAACGCGGACCCGGCCGCCGAATTGGTGCCGGCGCTTACCGCGGCGCGCGACATCGCGCAAAAGCATGGATGCGCCTTCATCTGCGTCGGCCACATCTGCGGCACCGAGGGCGACCCGCAGGGACTGGCGTCGCAGACGCGGACGCTGGAGGCGGCCGGCGTCATCCTGGCGGACAGCAACGCCCAGGCCGTACGGCTGGCTCGCAACATCATTGGAGACCGGCGTTGAGCAAGCTGTTCAGCCAGGGCGCAATCATCAATGTCGGCCTAAAATCGTTCGCGGATGCTGTGGACGAAACCGGCGGCACCGCCGTTCAGGTGGAATGGGCGCCCCCGGCCGCCGGGGACCGGGACAACGGTCTGGCGCTGGCGCGCCTCGTCAATCATCCGGCCGTGGAGGCGGCCACCGCAACAGCATACCAGCGCTATCTGCAGGCGCAGCCGATGTTGATCGGGGTCGGAACCGCCATCGCGGAACTGCCCGGCATGGGCGAGCGCATGCTCTTGCACGCGGGGCCGCCGATTGCGTGGGAGGAGATGTGCGGACCGATGCAGGGCGCGATCATCGGCGCCATTCTCTACGAAGGCTGGGCGGCTTCGCCCGAGGACGCGGTGAAGCTCGCCGGCTCCGGCAAAATCACTTACGCGCCCTGCCATCATCACGGCGCCGTCGGTCCGATGGCCGGCGTTATCAGCCCGTCCATGCCGGTCTGGATCGTGGAGAACGCCGACGGGGGCAACCGCGCCTATTCCAACATGAACGAGGGCCTCGGCAAGGTTTTACGGTTCGGCGCCAACAACCGCGAAGTGATCGACCGCCTGCAATGGATCGCCGGCACTCTGGGTCCGGTGCTGGCCGCAACGCTCAAACAGCTTGGCCCGGTGGAGATGAAACCGCTGATCGGGCAGGCGTTGCAGATGGGCGACGAGTGCCACAACCGCAACGCCGCCGCGTCGGCGCTGTTGTTCAAGCGTTTTGTGCCGGCGGCGTTGGGCGCGGATTTGCCGCCGGTCGGGCTGCGCGAGTCGCTCAATTTCATGGCCGCCAACGAGCATTTCTTCCTCAACCTCTCGATGGCGACATGCAAATGCATGCTGGATGCTGCTCACGGCGTGAAGGGAGCGAGCTTGGTCACCGCGATGGCGCGCAACGGCGTGCGCTTCGGGATCAGGCTCTCGGGCACCGGCGACGCCTGGTTCGAGGCCGAAGCGTTGCCGGTTCAACGGCCTCTATTTTCCGAGCTTCGGCCCCGGCGATGCGGCGCGGGATCTCGGCGATTCGGCGATTACGGAAACGGCTGGGATCGGGGAATTCGCCATGGCGGCGGCGCCCGCGATCGTGCAGTTCGTCGGCGGTACGCCCGCCGACGCCATCGCCAACACCATGGCGATGACCCACATCACGTTGGGCCGCAACAATGCCTTCACGCTGCCGCCGCTCAATTTTTCCGGCACGCCGGCGGGGATCGATGCCCGCAAAGTGCTCGACACCGGCATCCTGCCGATCATCAACACCGGCATCGCCCACCGGCACGCCGGCATCGGCCAGATCGGCGCCGGCATCACACGGGCGCCGCTGGACTGCTTTTCGCGCGCGATCGGGGCGCTGGCGGCGGCGGTGGTGTAGGGTGGGCAAATCGCCTTGCGCAACGCATGGGTCTGGCGCGAATGCTTCGAGCGATTTGCCCACGCGGTCCACCCTTCGTCTGCGTGGGCAAAATCGCGATCAGTTCGCCTATGTACCATCCGCCGAGGCAAGGCGATTTTGCCCACCCTACGCTGCTTCGATCGTAGCAACCGACAGGAACGGCTCATGACCAAGCGAGGCAGGACCGCCATCGTCGCGGTGGGTGGCAACGCCCTGATTACCGACCAGGAGCACCAGTCGATTCCGGATCAGAGCAAGGCCGCGGCGGAGTCCTCGCATTACGTCGCCGACATGGTCGAGGCGGGCGTGACGGTGATCCTGACCCACGGTAACGGCCCGCAGGTCGGCTTCATCCTGCGCCGCTCGGGGCTTGCCAAGGGCATCGTTCCGGAAGTGCCGGTCGATTTTGCCGATGCCGATACGCAGGGCGCGATCGGTTACATGTTCCAGCGCGCGCTCTACAACGAATTCAAGCGCCGCGGATTGCGCCGCAAGGTGGTGACCGTCATCACCCAGGTGCTGGTGGACCGCGACGATCCGGCCCTGGAAGATCCCACCAAGCCGATCGGCGGCTATATGGACGAGGAAACTGCGCGTGGTCTCGCAGCAAAGCTCGGGTGGGTCGTGAAGGAGGACTCCGGGCGCGGCTGGCGGCGCGTGGTCGGCTCGCCCAAGCCGCGGCGCATCATCGAGCAGGATATCATCCGCTCGCTGGTTGGCGAAGGCCATATCGTGATCGCCTGCGGCGGCGGCGGAATCCCCGTCGTCGAAAACCCGGACGGCACCCTGGACGGGCTCGAAGCCGTCATCGACAAGGATTTTGCCGCAGCGCTCTTGGCGCACGCACTCGACGCCGACCTGTTCGTGGTGTTGACGGGCGTGGAAAAGGTCGCGATCAATTACAACCGGCCCGATCAGCAATGGCTGGATCACATCACCGCGGCGGATGCCCGGCGCCTCCTGCAGGAAGGCCAGTTTCCCGCCGGCAGCATGGGACCCAAGATCGAGGCCATCATCTCCTTCCTGGAGCCCGGCGGCGACCGCCGCGCCATCATCACCAATCCGCCGAACCTCGGCCGCGCGCTCGCCGGCGCGACTGGCACGCACATCGTGCCGGCGGTGTGAGTGCAGCCGCGAGCCCGCGGCACCGGTGGCCGCACGCTTTCGAAGGTCGAAATGCGCAGAGCTTGGCGCCCCACCTCACGCGGCGTCCGCGCGGCTCAGCATGGCGTGCACCTTCTCCCGCAGTGCGTAGAGGTCCTTGACGAAAAGCCGGATGCCCTCGCTGAGCTTTTCGCTCGCCATGGCATCTTGGTTGAGAAGAAAGCGGAATTTGCGTTCGTCCTGGATCAGCCGTGCGGGCGCCGGGCCGGGCGCCGCCGGGTCGAGCCGGCGCGGCAGGGGACCGGCGTCGGCGGCGAGCGCATCGAGCAGAGCCGGTGCGATGGTCAGCCGGTCGCAGCCGGCCAGCGCTTCGATCTCGCCGACATTGCGGAACGATGCGCCCATCACGGCGGTGCGGATGCCATGCGCCTTGTAGTAGGCGTAGATGTTGCGCACTGAGGCAACGCCCGGATCGGTGTCCGCCGGGTAGGGGCCGCCGCCGGTCTTGACGTGCCAATCCAAAATGCGGCCGACGAACGGCGAGATCAGGAACACCGCCGCATCCGCGCATGCCGCTGCTTGCGGCAGCGAGAACAGCAGGGTGAGGTTGCAATCGATGCCTTCCCGCTGGAGCACGTCGGCCGCCATGATTCCCTCGAAGGTCGCGGCGATCTTGATCAGGATGCGGTCGCGGGCAACGCCGCGTGCCGCATAGGCCGCGATCAGCGCGCGGGCCTTGTCGATCGTCGCACCGGTATCGAAGGACAGATCGGCATCGACCTCGGTGGAGACCCGGCCCGGCACAATGTGGGCCAACTCGGTACCGAAGGAAACCGCGAGGCGGTCACAGACCGCGGTCGCATCGGCGCCGCTGCGGCGGCCCCAGATGACTGCCTCCTCGACCAGATGCGCGTAGGCCGGGTTTTCGGCGGCCTTGAGCAGCAGGGTTGGATTCGTCGTGCAATCCTGCGGCTTGAGGCGACGCACCGCGTCGATGTCGCCGGTGTCGGCGACCACCACGGTCATGCTCCGCAGTTGCTCAAGCTTCGAAGCCATCTTGCTCCCTTTCACAAAAGATCGACGGCGGACGGTACGGGCCGCATTTTACTCTCTTGCTCGATCTTAAGGGCATTTTATTGCGAATCGGAAGTGAGGCGCGATAGGCTGTGCGGCCTGGTGAACATTCTTGATGCGCTTCAGGCTTCCATCTCCAAATGGCATAACGGCTCCGGGTAGGTGTCTGCTCAGCCTGCCGTCCATGCTTTCAACGTGGGGTTAAGGCGCGGTCGGAAGCGCGACGAACGGATCGCGGGCCTCGATTCCCAACCTGCCGATTTCGCCCATATTGCGTGTCAACAAGACGAGTCCGTGTCGGACCGCCGTGGCTGCGATAATGAGGTCTGGAAGGCCGATCGGCTGGCGGTGCACCCGTTCCCCCAAAAGGGCAACATGGTGCGCGGTTGCGATATCGATCGGCAGCACCCGGTCGTCGAAATCGGCCACGATTGTGGCAACGAGACTTTCCAGCGCGTCGGCGCGTTCGGTTTTCCCCTCGCGTCGGAGTTTCAAAATTCCGGCGTCGATTTCCGTGATGGTCATGACGGACAGATAGAGGCTCCCGCCATTGCGGTCGAGCCATTCCACAAGGGCCGGGGCGTGTGGGCGCCGCCGGGAGTCGAGCATGGAGACGATGTTCGTATCAAGAAGGTAACTCACGTGAAGTCCGAGCCGAGCGGCCGTTCGGACCATGGGCGATCAGTGAAAGGCTCGCTCAAGTCCCCGGCGCGGGCATGCCGAGCCAGCAAGGCGCCCAGTGTTGGAGCGGAGCGGCATCGCGCGCGCCATTCGTCTTCAGAGATGATGACCACGGCTTCTTTGCCGTAACGCGTCACTCGTTGCGGCTCACCCGCCAAGGCGCGCTCGAACAGCTTGGAAAACGCGGAGCGCGCTTCGTTGAGAGGATGCGTCTTCATTGTGATGCCTTGGCCCGCCTCTTCGGTCGTTTATGTACAACAGTTTTCTGAATTGTACAAGTGCTCGGGGTATAATTAAGCCGATACGAAACCCATTGTGGTCCTTCCCGGCGGCACGGCCGTCCGATCGGCTTGTGTGGATCAAGGCAGCGAGGCTGAGTTCTTCTCGATAGCCCTGCAACGCGGGAAGCCGAGCCCTGCGCGCCCCCCAAGGAATAGCGTCAAAGTCGATGGCGGCGGGGTGGGAAGCGGCGCGCCGACCCTGGCCGGCAACGGAAAGTTAGAGGGCTTCTGCAAGCCGCTCTAAAAACCCTTCGCATCACGACGCCGTATCGACTCACCCGCTTTTCGCCCCGGCCTTCATCCGGTCGATGATCAGTGTGGTTGACGAATTGGGTAGCAATTCGACCAGGACCACCCTGCCGCCGTATGCTTCGACAAGGTCGCGCCCGACCACTTGGTCGATCCGGTAATCTGCTCCCTTCACCAGCACGTCGGGCTGCACGCGGCCGATCAGTTCGATCGGGGTATCCTCGTCGAACAACACGACCGCATCCACGAAGGCGAGCCCCGCCATCACGGTCGCACGCGCGGCCTCCGATTGCACCGGGCGCGTGGCGCCCTTGAGGCGTTTCACCGAGGCGTCGCTGTTGAGGCCGACCACCAGCTTGTCGCAGTGGGAACGCGCTTCGCACAGGAGCTGGACATGGCCCGGATGCAGCAGGTCGAAGCAGCCGTTGGTGAAGCCGACCGTAAAGCCTTCGCGGCGCCATGCCGCGACGCAGTCCACGATGGTGTCACGCCCGCGGATTTTCTCGCGAAACGCGAAATGCGGCCGCGACAGCAGGACGTCGCGCAATTCCGCGGCGGTAACCTGCGAGGTGCCCTTCTTGGCGACCACGACGCCCGCCGCCGCATTGGCGAGCCTCGCCGCGTTGGCAATTCCGGCATTGGAGACGAACGCCAGAGCAAAGCTCGCCACCACCGTATCGCCCGCCCCCGATACATCCACGACGCGACGCGCCGTGGCATTGAAGGATGCGGTCTCGCCGTCGCGCGTGACCGCGATGAGGCCGCGCTCGCCCCGCGTCACCAGCACGCACTCGCAGGCGATTTTTTCCATCAGCGATGTGGCCGCCGCCGTCAGCGCGCCGGCTTCGTTGTCGATCGCGTGACCGAGCGCCTGGGCGAGTTCGCCCACATTGGGCTTCACCGCATAGGCGCCGCGGTAGCGGGCATAGTCGGTTCCCTTGGGATCCACGATGACCGGCTTTCCGGCCCGCCGGGCGGCCGCGATGATCTCCGCTAGGACGCGCGGCGTCAGGACGCCCTTGCGGTAGTCGGACAAGACCACGGCATCGATGCCGCCGAGGCGATCGGTTACCGCCTGCACGATGGCGGCTTCGACGTCGGCATCGACGGCAGCGGTTTCCTCGCGATCGGCGCGCAGCAAGTGCGTATTGTGCAGATGGGCTACGAATCGTGTCTTTACGCTCGTCTGGCGCCCCGGCGCCTCGACGAGCGCCGCAATCATCCCCGGGCAACGGCCGAGATGGCTAGCGATAGCGCGCCCCGCCTCGTCGCTTCCAACCACCGCCACGATCTCGCAGGTGGCGCCGAGACCCGCGATATTGAGGGCGACATTGCCGGCGCCGCCGAGCGTTTCTTCGGGCAGCCGCCGTGTTGATGACCAGGGCCGGAGCCTCCGGGGATACCCGCGACACGGTGCCATAGACATAGCGGTCGAGCATGATGTCGCCGACCACCAGGAGGCGCTTGCGGCGAAATTGATCGAGGATGGTCTCGAAGGAGGTCATGGGAGCCTTGTTTCGATTCGCTCACCCCATAGCGCCTGGCGCCCGATTCCACCATGTCCTTGATATCGCGCGCCGTTATGGTGCAGATGTAATCGTCAATCGGATTCCGGCAACGTCGAAGCATCTGGGGAGTCATGGCCTGGCTTGTCCCGGCCATCTCGGATTTGATGCACGGTTGTCGCAAGAAGACCGGGATGACCGCGACAACCGCGGGCATGGCGCCGGGGACGGCGATTCGATCTCGGAGCAATTCGGATTCGGGGATCGGGATAGCGGGTGGTGGGCAAACCGATATGTTATTGGTGACCGGCGGAGCAGGCTTCATCGGATCCAACGTGGTCGCCGATATGAACGAGGCCGGCCGCCTCGATGTGGCCGTCAACGACACCCTTGGCAGTGCCGGCAAGTGGCGCAACCTGCAAAAGCGCCAGATCGTGGATTTCATTCCTCCGCCCGGCCTATTCGGCTGGCTTGCGGACCGCAAGCTCGATGCGGTCATCCATCTCGGCGCCATCTCGTCGACCACGGCCACGGACGGCGATGCGGTGATCGCCAACAATTTGCGCCTGTCGCTCGATCTGCTCGACTGGTGCACGACGACGCGAACGCCGTTCATCTACGCCTCCTCGGCCGCAACCTATGGGGACGGCGCCGAAGGTTTTGACGACGATTTTTCCCTCACGGCGCTCAAGCGCCTAAAGCCGATGAACCTTTATGGCTGGAGCAAGCACCTGTTCGACCTCGCCGTGCTCGATCGCGTCGCCAACAAGCGGCCGCTGCCGCCGCAATGGGTGGGCCTAAAATTCTTCAACGTGTTCGGTCCAAATGAATACCACAAGGGCGAGATGATGAGCGTGCTCTGCAAGGTATTCGATGGCGCGAAGGCAGGCACGCCGGTGCGGCTGTTCAAGTCCCACCGTGCCGGTGTCGCCGACGGCGATCAGCGCCGCGATTTCATCTATGTGGACGACGTGACCGCGGTGATACGGTGGCTCATCGCCACGCCGTCGGTGTCCGGCCTCTTCAATGTGGGGACCGGCGAGGCGCATAGTTTTCGCGAGATGATCGAGGCGATGTTCGCGGCGCTGCGGCGGCCGCCCGCCATCGATTATGTGGACATGCCGGCCGCGATCCGGGATACCTATCAGTATTTTACCGCGGCCAAGATCGAGAACCTGCGCCGCGCCGGCTACAATGGCGGCTTTACGCCGCTTGCGACCGCCGTGCGGCGCTATGTCGGGGAGTTCCTCGACCGACCCGACCGCTATCGGTGACCGTCATCCGCGGTGGCGCCAAAGCAATAGCAACGTGGTTCGGCCATGGGTGCACGGCAGATGTCTGACGAACCAAGACCGCGGTCGCGTCTGGCCTTCGCGCTCTATCGCATTTACGAGCGCCGCCTCGCCGGCCAAGTGCGCGCGCACGCATTGCCGCGCCACGTCGGGGTGATCGTGGACGGCAACCGGCGCCATGGCCGGCAGCATCAGCTGACGACCCCTGAGGAGGTCTATGCGGTCGGCGCCGACAAGCTCGACGACCTGCTGGCCTGGTGCGTCGATCTCGGCATTCCGGCCGTCACACTGTGGGTGCTGTCAACCGACAACCTGGCGCGCCGGCCGGAGGAAGTATCCGGCATCTTCGCCGCCATCGAGACCAAATTGCTGCAACTCGCCAAGGCTCCCCGGGTGCATCGCCAGCGCATCCGCGTCCGGGCGATCGGCCGCCTCGAATTGTTGCCGCCGAAAACGCTTGCCGCGGTGCGGGCGGCCGAAGCTGCCACGCGCGAATACGACGGCATGCACCTCACCATCGCGGCGGCTTATGGGGGCCGGCAGGAGATCACCGATGCCGTCCAGGCACTGCTGCGGGAGCAGCTGGAGCAGGGAAAAACCCTGAGCGAGGTGATCGACCTGGTGACGCCGGAGGCGATCGGCCGGCATATCTATTCGCCCGATCTGCCCGATCCCGACCTCATCATCCGCACCAGCGGGGAACTGCGGCTGTCGGGGTTTCTGCTGTGGCAAAGCACCACCTCGGAGTTCTACTTCTCCGAGGTCAATTGGCCGGCCTTCCGCCGCATCGACTTTCTGCGGGCGATCCGTTCCTTCCAGGGCCGTTCGCGCCGCTATGGTTTGTGATGACGCGGCGGCGGCCGGCGCACGCCCGTGATGCAGTCGCGGCGGTGCAGCATGTCCGGTTTAACGTAAGCGACGTACCGAAGCACCCAATTCCTTAATTGAGCGCTAAACGGCGGCTGCCGTACTTATGTCAATCGAAGTCTTGCAAGGTACCACGCTTCCGAGGCACCAATGATCTGCATCGGACAGCGATCGCAAATGCCGGTTCCGATCGCGAATGTACGGTGCATCATATGGTCCGCTAAGTCGGACAGGTTGCCAGTACAAAATATTTCCGGGCCTGTTCACTTTTGAACATCGAGTTGCTCCGCGGCCTGCTACCGTTATTTAATGAATGGTGTCCATTGGGGAGCTACGCGATGAATCATGGACAAGGAACTTTTGTCAATGCATCGGGCATCGATCCTAATGATGGTGCGAAGATTGTATTCGTCTGGTGCCGCGACAAAGGTCCAAGGGGCTACACCCTTCTTGGCTCGGGCCATGTGGTTGGTGCGGTCGGAACGTCCGCCCGGTATCCAAGTAGGTCAATTTAGCGTTACATTTCTGCTTCCCTCCGGATGCTCCATCGACGACGTATTTGTGACCGACGATAAGATAGGCATGGAGCATTTGTGCGGTGTCACCGTAACGCCCTGCTTGGGCGTTCCAGGATTTCGATCCGAGGCAACCACTACTCCCGCTGCGCGCGCCGACGCTGCCAATGGCTGTCACCAATAATCCACATCGTGATGGCCCATCAGGGGAGTTGGCATCATGCTTTATAATGTTCAGGGAACAGATGTCGCCGGGACAACGGAGTATATTTACTACGACGATGACGGCACTTATACGCTTCTCGGAAGCACAAATAATACGACTGCTGCAGTTGCAGCGGCGACCGGTACCCCGCTAGCTTCCTACGTCGCCCTTGTCAACCTTCCACCAGGCGATGATCCGGCAGATATAGTTGTAATCAATCAAGCGGGTACAGTTGAGCTACCTACAAGTTATACCGTTACGGCTGCCGCCGGCACCGCAGGCCCCACAGGTGCGACCGGTGCCGCCGGCGCCACAGGTGCGACCGGTGCCGCCGGTGCGACCGGCGATACCGGAGCCACAGGCGCAACCGGCACCGCGGGCGTCACCGGCGCCACGGGTGCGAGCGGCACCGCAGGCGCGACCGGCGCCACAGGTGCGAGCGGCACCGCAGGCGCGACCGGCGCCACGGGTGCGAGCGGCACCGCAGGCGCGACCGGCGCCACGGGTGCGAGCGGCACCGCAGGCGCGACCGGCGCCACGGGTGCGAGCGGCACCGCAGGCGCGACCGGCGCCACGGGTGCGAGCGGCACCGCAGGCGCGACCGGCGCCACGGGTGCGAGCGGCACCGCAGGCGCGACCGGCGCCACGGGTGCGAGCGGCACCGCAGGCGCGACCGGCGCCACGGGTGCGAGCGGCACCGCAGGCGCGACCGGCGCCACGGGTGCGAGCGGCACCGCAGGCGCGACCGGCGCTACGGGTGCGAGCGGCACCGCAGGCGCGACCGGCGCTACGGGTGCGAGCGGCACCGCAGGCGCGACCGGCGCTACGGGTGCGAGCGGCACCGCAGGCGCGACCGGCGCTACGGGTGCGAGCGGCACCGCAGGCGCGACCGGCGCACGGGCGAGCGGCACCGCGGCGTACCGGCGCCACAGGTGCGAGCGGCACCGCAGGCGCGACCGGCGCTACGGGTGCGAGCGGCACCGCAGGCGCGACCGGCGCTACAGGTGCGAGCGGCACCGCCGGCGCCACCGGCGCCACAGGTGCGAGCGGCACCGCCGGCGTCACGGGCGCGACAGGTGCGAGCGGCACCGCCGGCGCCACGGGCGCGACAGGTGCGAGCGGCACCGCCGGCGCCACGGGCGCGACAGGTGCGAGCGGCACCGCGGGCGCCACGGGTGCGACAGGTGCGAGCGGCACCGCGGGCGTCACGGGTGCGACAGGTGCGACCGGCACCGCGGGCGCCACGGGTGCGACAGGCACCACAGGTGCGAAGGGTGCGACCGGCGCCACGGGCGCAACCGGCACCGCCGGCGCGACCGGCAGCACAGGCGCGACCGGCAGCACAGGCGCGACCGGCAGCGCAGGCGTCACCGGTGCTACGGGCGCGACCGGCACTGCAGGTGCCACGGGCGCAACCGGCGCCACAGGTGCGACCGGCACCACGGGCGCGACCGGCGCCGCAGGCGCAACCGGCGCCGCAGGCGCAACCGGCACCACAGGTGCGAAGGGTGCGACCGGCGCCACGGGTGCGACAGGCAGTGCAGGTGCCACGGGTGCAAGCGGCACCGCGGGCGCGACCGGCGCCACAGGTGCGACAGGTACCGCAGGGGTGACGGGCGCCACAGGTGCGACAGGATCCGCCGGTGCGACCGGCATCACGGGTGCGACCGGCACCGCCGGTGCCACGGGAGCAACCGGCGCCGCCGGCGCGACCGGTGCCACGGGTGCGAAGGGGGCGACCGGCGCTACGGGTGCGACAGGCAGCGCAGGCGCCACGGGTGCGACCGGTACCGCCGGCGCGACCGGCGCTACAGGTGCGACCGGCGGCACAGGTGCGACCGGTACCGCAGGTGTGACGGGCGCTACAGGTGCGTCAGGCACCGCAGGCGCAACCGGCGCCACAGGTGCCAAGGGTGCGACCGGGTCCACGGGTGCGACAGGCAGCGCAGGCGCCACGGGTGCAAGCGGTACCGCAGGTGTGACTGGCGCCACAGGTGCGACCGGCAGCGCAGGCGCCACGGGAGCAACCGGCGCCGCAGGTACCGCCGGTGTGACGGGCGCCACAGGTGCGACAGGATCCGCCGGCACCGCAGGCGCAACCGGCGCCACGGGTGCCAAGGGTGCGACCGGGTCCACGGGTGCGACCGGCAGCGCAGGAGCCACGGGTGCAAGCGGTACCGCCGGTGCGACCGGCGCCACAGGTGCGACCGGCAGCGCAGGCGCCACAGGCGCAAGCGGCACCGCCGGTGTGACCGGCGCCACAGGTGCGACAGGCACCGCCGGCGCCACGGGCGCAACCGGCGCCGCAGGCGCGACCGGCACCACGGGTGCCAAGGGTGCGACCGGTGCCACGGGTGCGACAGGCAGCGCAGGCGCCACGGGTGCAAGCGGTGCCGCCGGTGCGACCGGCGCCACAGGTGCGACAGGTACCGCAGGTGTGACGGGTGCGACAGGCAGCGCAGGCGCCACGGGTGCAAGCGGTTCCGCGGGCGCGACCGGTGCCACCGGCGCGACCGGCGCTGCAGGTGCCACGGGTGCGACCGGCGCCGCGGGCGCGACCGGCGGCACAGGTGCGACCGGCGCGACAGGTGCGACTGGCACCGCAGGCTCCACGGGTGCGACCGGTGCCGCCGGCGCGACCGGCGCCACAGGTACGACCGGCAGCGCAGGCGCCACGGGTGCAACGGGTGCCGCAGGCGGCACGGGTGCGACCGGCGCCACAGGTTCTGCCGGGCGTACCGGTGCAACTGGTCCTGCCGGTGCGACTGGTTCTGCCGGAGCGACAGGTCCTGCCGGTGCGACTGGTTCGGCCGGTGCAACAGGTCCTGCCGGTGCAACAGGTCCTGCCGGTGCGACTACGTGGCTCCCCTATGGCCCGACGACCAGTCAGCCAGCTCCGCTAGCTACGCCGCCGTTGCGGCTTCGCCAACGACAACCGGGCTCACAGGTACCGCTGGCCCGACGCTAGATAGTAACGTGTCGTCATCGGCGGTAGGTAGCACCGGAACAATCGCACCATCCGCGCCGAGCGACGGGGCCACCGGTGTGGGCACGGCGCTTGCGACCGATCCGCTGCACGGCTCCATTACTTCGAGCACGGTACTTGGTCCTCTGACGGCTCGGTTCCTGCAAGCAATTGGTGCCGGAACCAATCTGGGTGAAAGTGAGGACGTACTGCAGAAGGCGCTCGCCAACGTGCCGGCCGGCTTGCCGAAGTCCGAACTCACCAAGATTGCCGGTCTGGCCAATGTGCTCGGGCCAACCGGCCCGCACCAAGGTGGCGCGATTCCGGATGGCTCACCAGCTAAGCCTGTTGGGTCGGTTGCCAACCTCGAAGAGACAAGCAGAAACGATCTCAAGAATCTGCTGCCGCCGCAGCATCATTGAGCCGGCGGTGCGGGGAATTCCCCGCCATGTCCGATAATTCAACTTATCGGACATCTCCGTCACCCGCCCTGGGGCGGTTTGGGTCGTTTTCAGATCCCAAACCGCTGCGAGTTCTGGATTGTGCAATGGCTTCATCGGATAACGAGACGGTCCGTCAATTCCGGCCCCGTCTCCTGCATTTGTTTTTGCCGCCCCATCGGTGATTTCCTCCTCGTTGTCTTTGCTCATAGTCCGGCCTCCGTCGAGGTCATAGAATAGCCGCGAGTCTGATAGCGGCGCGGCCGAACATTCGCACAAAAGCCGCCGCCCGAATTCCGCATCAACGGCGGGAGCCACAATGGCCCCAAGCGGCCACACCACCGGCTCGGTGCCTCTGGTCTTTTCTCAAACAATACGCCCGATGTGGCGCTGCAAAAAAAAACACTGACACAGGTCTGTACTTCAACATCGGCCTCGATCGCTGCCCCTACCTGGATATCGACCCGGCCCCATAGCCCCAAGGTTTCAATTCAACTATGTATGCATGACTCCACATCTCGAATGTGGGGCGCATCGCACTGGGTCAGGCCGTGCGTTACACGGTACGGGCGGAGAACCACCTACGCTGCAACAATACTGGATTGTTGCATTACGGATACAGCAATTACGTGGGAAGGATGTTAGAGTATCAAATGGCTGGACTTGGCCAGTCGCGGTGCCGCCGCTGAAACGGCGGAGGACAGGAACTAGGGGGATATGATGTCAAAAAAACTGCTTCTTTCTAGCGTTGCCTTCATCGGCCTGGCAGGGTTCGCGAGTGCCGCGGATCTATACGTTAAAGCGGCCCCAACAGTCCCAATCCATGTCTCGACTTGGACCGGCTGCTATCTCGGAGGGCATGCCGGCTATGGCAAAGAGGAATCCACCGATCAATACACTTTTTTACCGACGTATAACCAAAGTGCTGAGACCCCCCAAGTCGGTAACTACTCGAATCAGGGCTTCGCCGGGGGCGGCCAAGTTGGATGCCAGCTCCAGACCGGAACGTTCCTTTGGGGCCTCGAGGGAGATTTCACATCGTTCCATAATAAAGACACCAAAAACTATTTCACTCAGTATTATGACACCGGCCTTTGGGAGAACTATACCAGCAGCACCACCCTTTCTGTAAGCAAGAGTTCGTTGTGGAGCGTTCGTGGTCGTTTCGGTATCATCACTTCAGACGTCTATCACCTTTATGCGACGATGGGTGTCGGTGGCGAAAAGGGTGGCTACAGCTATTCCGACGTTCATACCGCGTCTGGCTCTATTGGTGATTTCACCCCGAGTACCGCTGGCGGCGTCGGGATCAGTTCGGTCGGCCTCGTGTTCGGCGCGGGTGCAGAATGGAAGGTCTTGCCCTATATCGTTTTGCGAGCCGAATATCTGCACTATGCCATCGCAAAAGATACGCCCCTTCCCCAGAATATGACCCCGATCACCGGTATCTTGACGGGCCCTGGGTTGGGCGATCACGTTCACTTGGGGGACGCCGATGTGGTTCGCGTTGGCGCCAGCTGGCTCTTCAACCTCGGCCAGTAGTATGCCTGTCCGCGCCACCAGCTTGTCCCAAGGATAAGGGGTTGAACCCATCGTTGCAGGGGGCAATCGGCAATAGCCGCCGATCGCCGGACGCGGGGGCGACCCAGCGACCCGATCACGGCGGTCGCCGAGGTGTTCGTTGCCGGCGATCGGCGTGCTCGATCTCGAAGACGGCATTGATCCGCGTCTCACCGCGAGGGGCGGCGCACGACTGCTCGCAGCTTGGCGCGCGACTTGGTGGGGGCACCGGCGAGCACAAAAGTTTGTCGATCGTCGGGCCGCTTCCATGATCCGTAACGGATGGGCGGATCAGCCTACGTCGTCATTTTTGATCTGCGGTTGATCGTGCAAAATCACGCTCAATAACGAGCTGTGGACTTTCAAAGCGCCGTTGTACTCGATAAAGCCCAATTGTCTAAATTTGTTCATAAAATGCGTCACACGGGGCCGCGTGGTGCCGATCATGTCCGCGAGCGTGGCTTGGCTGACACTGCCAATGATCGGCTCCGGCCTGCCTTCCTTGCCAAAATTTGCCAATAAGAGAAGTGCCCGAGCCAGCCGCTTCTCACTGGAATTGAACAGTTGATCAATCAGGTCCGCCTCGATGCGGATGTTTCGCGCCAAGACGTGCGCGACGAACATCTCGGAAAATGCAGGTTGGTCACGAAGCACGCCGATAATGGCGCCCTTCTCCAGCCGCGTGGTCTTGCATTCCGTCATTGCAATAGCTGTTCCGATGCGGAGCGGTTGTCCGGCCAGGCAACCCTCGCCGAAGAATTGATCCGCTCCCAGGATTGCGATGACTGCCTCCTTTCCTTGCGCCGAAATGACAGTAAGCTTGACCTTACCGTCATGGATGTAAAAGACAGAATCGGCCGGATCTCCCTGAGAGAAAACGACTTGATTGCTTCGATATTGCGAGAGGGACCTCCCCACGCCTGCGCGGGCGAGAAAGGTTTTAGGGTCGAACATTGGCCTCTTTTCTGTTTCCATGTCAGCACCTCTAGCGATTGTCCCGGTGGTTGCTGAGTTTCGCGAAGCAGGCATCGAAGAATAGAGCTTACGTTGCCAAGTTCTCGCGAGCAACGCAGAAGCGCCTTCTGCCCGCTCATGGAGAGATTTCCGATCTCGTCGAGGAAGATCGTCCCGCATGCGATTGGTCGGGATAGGGGGAGCCTCGCGGCTCCGCCCTTCCCGCACCACCGGGCGTACGAGATCCGGCCGCCGGCCGGCTTGATCCATCGTTCCGACGGCAAGATCACTCTCCGACCCAAACGTCGAAGTGCGGCACGCAATCCGTATGATGTTCGGGACTTTCAAACGAACCGCCAGCGCTTTCAAATAAATCCCGCGCTGAGCTCGTGCCGCTGCCGCTTGCACACCCAAAGCCACGCCCCACACGCGGGCTTCGCCTCACCTCACATGTGCCACCACCCAGTCGTCGATCACCTTGGCGATGTCGAGATTGTTCTTCTCGATCATCACCATGTGGCCGTTGCCGTGGATGCCCTTGTCCTGCAGGCGGATGAAATCGACCTTGACGCCCGCCTGGGCGAGATACTTTACCGTGCAGTGATCGTAGACCTGATGGTAGGAGGCTTCCGCCGTCATCACCATCACCGGGATGTATTTCAGGTTCACCAGCTGACGGGCCGGGGCCTTCTGCATCCAGCAGGCGAACAGGTCGGGGCCGTCGGGTTTGGCCTCGCGCTCGATGCTGAGTTCGCTCGCGTCGCGGACCAGCGGATCATAGGTGATGCGGATATCCGTCGGGCCGAAGGCGCGCCCCTTGCCGGTGCCGTTGATGGTGTTTTCGAACGGCGGGCCGGACGGCTCGATGGCGACGATCGCCTTGACGAGGGTCGGCCGGGCATCGGCGATCAGCCAGCCGAACGAACCGGACTGCGAGTGGGTGAGCACGATCGCCGACCCGATGCGGTCGAGCAGCGCCGCGCCGGCCGCCTGGTTGCGCGCCTGCGTCTCCTCGTTGGAGATCACCGTCTCGACCTGGGTGGCATAGAAGGCGTCAAACACGGGATCGCCTTTGCGGCCCTTGTTGGGGCCGTCGCCCGGCCATTGCGTGTGCAGCTTGGCCTGCGGCCAGCGCTTCTCGCGCTCGACGGCGGTGAACTGCCATTCCTCGTTCTCGGCCGTGAACATGCGGGTCGGCCCGTCGGAGGGGTGCACCGCCGAGCGCCCGCGCATCGGCTGGTCGATCATGTAGACGATGTAGCCCTGCTCGACGAAATACTCCGCCCAGCCCTTGCGCCCGTCCGGCGTGCCCATCCAGTTGGTCGCCGTCTGCGCGGCGCCGTGGATCAGCACCAGCGGAAACGGCCGGCGCACTTGCTTCGGGGCCAGCACCTCCACATAGGCCTGCCCATCCATGATGGTGTTGCCGGCCGCGCCGGTATACCGGCCGCCGACATAGAAATAGCCGCGCTGCCCGACGGCCGATTGATCGACGGTGGGGACCGGGAGCTTGGGCGGCTCCGCGCGGGCGGGGGCGGCGGCGGTCGCCAGGATGGATGTGAGCAGGAAGCAGGCTGTCCGGGATCGCGGATTGGTCATGGGGGTCCTCCGAGGTGCGGCACGCTTTGACGCGGCGTTTATCCGCGGGGATGATAGCAGATCGGGTGCCATTCCGGAGCGCAAATGCCGGCCGGAGGCGAAGGCGGCCGCGCCGGCTCCAGCGGGCGGCCAATCGTGTCATCTGCCCCGAAGTGGTAGCCCAAGCGCCTGAGCAGCGGCACGCAACTCGGCGTCAAGCGTTGCCAATGGCAGACTGCGTCTTTGGGCGAGTTCCAAATAACAGGCATCGTAAATCGTGAGCCTGTATCGATCGGCGAGTTGAAGCGTCGTCGTCCAGACATAGATGTCGGTGTCCGGATCGACGGTAATCGGCATGTGGCCGAGATCCGCCATCGAGGCATCCCGATAGGCGGCATCAATGCGCTTGCGCCGGATCCCCGACTGGAACCCGCTCGCCACTTCGAGCCGCCACAATGGCGGCACAACGGCACCGGATTTTGCCACCACGTCAAGCAGCGCTTCCGTCGCCGCCGTGGCCTCATCCTCGAAATACCACGTCATCGTCAACGATGCATCGATCACCAAGCTCACAGACGCCCCTCGGCAATGAGGTCTTTGATCTTGAGACCCCCCAGCGTCACCCCGCGCCGCCGCTCCCGAATGCGGGCCGCCGCGTCGATCCCGGCCTGTTGATCGACCGCTTGGGCCGGAGGCACAAGGCGCGCGACAACCTTGCCGCGTCGCGTAATCACAACCTCGTCTCCGGCTTCGACCCAGTCGAGCAACTGCCCAAATTTGTTCTTCGCCTCGAAGGCTCCGATTTCTCTCATGTTAGGCACCATATCCGTCTAGCTTACAGGCTAGTTTATTGTAATCGAGAAACGCTGAGCTGTCAACGCAATTGGCACCTGGACTCGCCCCGGCGGCTGCGCCAAGGTGACCCGAATTTGGCCGCAAGACCTCGGCCGCCGCAAACAAGACGCCAACACACCCGGGAGGTTTCGATGACCGTATCGCGTGTTTCCACCGCCCTATGCGCCGCCGTGCTTACGCTTGCGCTGCAAGCGGGCGCCGCCCGTGCCGAACTCAAGAAGCAGTGGATCGAGTACAAGGACGGCAACGCGCCGCTCTATGGTTACCTCGTCTATGACGATGCCGTCACCGGCAAGCGCCCCGGCGTGCTGATGGCGCACAACCGCGCCGGCATGTCGCAAACCGTCATCGACGATTCCGACATGGTGGCGAAGCTCGGCTACGTGGTGTTCGCCGCCGACATCTTCGGCAAGGGCGTGCTGCCCAAGGACGTGCCGGAGATGACGGCGCAGACCACGATCTACAACCAGAACCGCCCGCTGATGCGTTCGCGCGCCACCGCCGGCTTCGACGTGCTCAAGGCCAATCCGCTGGTCGACCCGGCGAGAATCGCAGTGGTCGGCTATTGCTTCGGCGGCACCGTGGCGGTGGAACTCGCCGAGACCGGCGTTCCGATCGTCGGCATGGTGTCGGTGCACGGCTCGTTCCGCAACTTCGCGCCGGAAGCCGCCAAGAACATCAAGGGCCGGGTGCTGATCCTGCACGGCGCCGAGGACGAAGTTGCCCCGCTTACGGAGGTCAATACGTTGATCGGTCACTTGCGCGCCGCCAAGGTCAACTGGCAGCTCGAAGTTTATAGCGGCGCCCAGCACGCCTTCACCAATCCGCAAAACCCGTCCGAAGAACGCGCCGACCGCGAATACAAGATCGCGATGCCGCGGTTTCTGAAGGAAGTATTCGCGCAATAGGGCGCGGTCGGCTGCGCGTGCAGCGTAGGGTGGGTTGAGCGACAGCGAAACCCATCGGCGGCGGTGCCGGCCTTCACGTTCGATGATGGGTTTCGCAAGCGCTTAACCCATCCTACACGCCACGCGCGACCTCCCCGAAACGAGATGGCATGAAGCGGATCCGCATCATTCACAACACGGAATACCATTACCGCCAGCCGGTGGCGCTCGGTCCGCACCGCGTGATGATGCGGCCCCGCGAGGGGCATGACGTGCGCATCGTGCGCGGGCGTCTCGACGTGGAGCCGGCGCCGACCCTGCGCTGGTTGCGCGACATCGACGGCAATTCCATCGCGGTGCTGACGTTTTCGCAGCCGTCGGACAAGCTTTGCGTCCTCAGCGACGTGGAGGTGGATCTCAGCGACGATAATCCCATCGCCTGCCTGATCGATCCCGCCGCGCGCGAATTCCCGTTTCAGTACGCCCCGCAGGAACAGGTGGAACTGATCCCATACCGCCTGCCGAGCTACCCTTATGAGGGGCCGAAGCTGCAGCAATGGCTCGGCGAGTTATATCGGCCCGGACAGGTCGTCGATACGCTCGGCCTGCTGGAGAGGCTCAATACGCACATTTTTCGCACGCTCAAATATGCCCACCGCGACGCGCCGGGTGTACAACTGCCCTGCGATACGCTCGCCCGCGGCAGTGGTTCGTGCCGGGACTTCGCCGTCCTGATGATGGAAGCGGCCAGGCATTGGGGTTTTGGTGCGCGTTTCGTTACCGGCTATATCCAGATGGCGGAAGGCCAGCACGGCGCCACCCATGCGTGGACGGAAATCTATATTCCCGGCGCCGGGTGGCACGGCTTCGACCCGACCAACAATAAGCCCGCCGGCAACGAACACATCTCCGTCGGGGTTGCCCGCGAGCAGGAAAAGGCCTCGCCGCTATCCGGCACCTGGGAAGGCCCGGCCGACGCCTTCGACCGCATGGCGGTCTCCGTCCAGGTCGTGGCGATATAGACGGGATTCCCGTGAGAGCGGATTAACACCGCGCGGGTGGCTTCGGCACAATCCACCGCGCGGGACTTGACCCTGCGGGGGCGGCGGACTTACATGAGCTACGTTCCAGGGAGATCCCCGACAAGGGGCTGAGAAACCGCTGGCCATCGGCAGCCTGACGACAGTCTGCCGTCCGCAGCGCGGAAATCCTTTGAACCTGACCCGGTTCGCACCGGCGTAGGGATTGGAGATCGCGCCCACCACCGCATGCGGCACACATCTCCACCCACAAGCCGTGGAGGTTGTGTTGATGCGATTCGTTTCGTCCGCGCTTGAGGCCGCCGACGCCCCACCGGATTGCGGGCCGCCGCGGCAACAAAGCGGCCCGGCTGCCGGTCCTATTGCGGCCGCGGCCGATGTGGCGATCGTGGGTGCCGGCATCATCGGTTTGTCGATCGGGTGGCGGCTCGCCTTGCGGGGACTGTCGGTCGCGGTGTTCGAACGCGATACCGTCGGGGCCGGAGCGAGCCTGGCGGCGACCGGCATGCTGGCGGCTGCCGCCGAACATGAGCCGGGATGCCATGATTTGCTGGCGCTTGCGCTCGACAGCCAGCGCCGCTGGCCCGCGTTTTGCGCCCAACTGGAAGCCGCATCGGGCCAATCCATCGACTTTCGTCAGGACGGCACCCTGGTGGTGGCGCTCGGCCGCGACGAGGTGGCGCGGCTGCGCTTCCGCCACCAGCTGCACCAGCGCTGCGGCCTGCCGACCCGCTGGCTCAGCGGCGCCGAGGTGCGCGATATGGAACCGGCGCTGCGTCCCTCGGTGGCGGCGGGGCTTTACTGCGCCGGCGATCACCAAGTCGATCCGCGGCTGGTGATGGCCGCGTTGCGCGCCGCCTATGCGGCGGCCGGCGGCCGGCTGTTCGAGCATTGCGCCGTCACCGGGGTTGACTGTGCCGGTGGGCGGGCCACGGGCGTGGTCACGGCGTCGGGAATCTGCCGGGCGCGGGCGGTCGTGCTCACCGCCGGGGCCTGGACCGCGGATGTGCTGCCGCCGGGCCTCGCGGTGCCGGTGCGTCCGCTCAAGGGCCAGGCGCTGGCCGTGCGTGCCACGCCGGACACCGGGACGCTCGCGCATATCGTCTGGACCGAACAGGTCCACATGGCCCCCAAGGGCGACGGCCGGCTGATCGTCGGCGCTACCGTCGAGGAGCGCGGGTTCGACGACACGGTCACGGCCGGCGGGCTGTATGCCCTGCTCGAAGGTGCGCGCCGGGCCTTTCCGGCCATCGAGGAGATGGCGATTGATGCGATCTGGACCGGCTTCAGGCCGAGTTCGATCGACGATGCTCCGATCCTCGGCGAGACGGTGATCCCGTGTCTGGCGATCGCGACCGGCCACCATCGCAACGGCTACCTGCTGGCGCCGGCGACCGCCTATGCGATGGAATCCCTGATCGCCGACGGCAGGCTGCCGGCGGAGGCGCAAGCCTTCGGAATGTCGCGCTTTGATGCGCCGGTCACCGCGGCGGGAACCCGAATACGCAAGCGGAACCGCCTCATGAAACTCACCGTGAATGGACAAACGCGGGACTGCGCGGTCGGCAATCTGGCCGAGCTGTGGCAGCAGGAAACCGCCGATCTGGAGATCGCGGAGCCGCGCGGCTTTGCGATCTCGCTCAACGGCGCGGTGGTGCGCCGTGCCGCCTGGCCCAGCACTGCGGTGCGGGACGGCGATGCGGTCGAGATCATCCGCGCCATGGCGGGCGGGTGAAACTGCGGTCATTTGTCGCATATGTACAACGATGGAATCAAGCCCAGAGTGATTGGACAAAGAAAGGAGTTGATCCGTGCATGATCTATTGACCAGTCTGAACCATCCAGTTTATATTTTTGGAGCCGTCATAGGAATCATCATCGGAATTTATTATGGATTTGATGGCTGGCGAGGTGATACTGCGGAGCTACCCTTCCAGGAAACCCCAAGGGTAAAGAATTTGATATTCATTTTGGGGGGCGGATTTACAGCGGCGATCGGAGATATTAAAGCTCTGGACGAACACGCTGATAGGTTGCTGTTGATCCTAGCATATATCATCGCATGTCTCTTGGCGGGCTCCGCGATTGTGCTCTTTTGGGGGCTGATAGTCGCCTTCCAACGCGGCTACGCTTCGTGGCAAAAAAAGGATTATGACTATAAGTTCTGGGACGCTGTCGGTGACTATTTCTTCTACGGCTATCGCTACTACAGAAGACGGGCTGATCTTGCGAAAGACAATCAGTCGGTACGTTTTCACCTGAACTACCTTGATCAGTTGACTCGCACGATAACGGCGGCAGGTGGTATAAAACCTGCCGCTACGATGGAAGTTCGGCTGCAAGTGGTGCGATCTATCCTTAGCTTCGTTGCGGCGGTGATATCAGTTTATCACCGCGTTTCCGAGGATGACAATCATGGTATTCGCGCAAATGTGATGCTTCACAAGGCTTGTGACGATCAACTGAGAGCGAGGCTTCTTTTCGCTGGTACGGACCGAAATCAAATTGCCAATTGTTTGGTGTTGATTGCATACGACGTTGACGACAACGAACCTGGGATCGTTCTTCCCGTCCCCAACCCCGAGCCGGGTGCAATTGAGACAGCGCTACCCGGTGCGCCAACAGCTTTTCTCCACCCTGATGGCCATGTCGAAGTGGACGACACTTCGCAGATCACATTCGCGGCGCATATTCCAGATCCCATTCGTTCGGAGGTTAATACCTATTTCGCGCAGCGAATATTCAAGAGCTTTGGCTGTATCAGGATAATCGGAGGCGGGCGTACCATTGGCGTGCTCAATGTTGAAGCACGGTTGACCAACGTGTTCGGCAACACCGAGATTGAAAAACGGAGAATCGTGCGTTATCTTTTGCCTTTCTGCGCTGCACTCGGAATCGTGCTCGCGGACACCTAGTGGAGACTAGCACCATGAGCAACGCCGCTCCCATGCCCAGTACGGGTGGCCTCAACAAGCTCGTTAACGAGTTGCTGGAACTATCGAAGGGAAATTTGACTTCTCTAGCAGAAGCGACAACCGAGTCGGTTCGCAATCTTAGGACAGAAACACCGGCAACGGCACAAAATGCCGAGTTCCGGAGTTCTTCATCGTCGAAGGTCAGTTCGACGATGAATCGGTAATCCTCGGACAATGCGCGGTGTTATGGTACCTATATACGGCGAACTGGTATCATGAGTCGATGTCTTCAATTCGCCGAAGCCCCTAACTTGGCATAGTCATCATGGTGCCTGAAAAATTTGCTCTCGCGGGCGAGAGCTTTGGCTCGCGCCTGCTGCTCGGCACCGCCGGCTATCCGAACCAGCGCATCCTGGTCGATGCCGCGGCGGCCAGCGGTTGTGAAATCGTCACGGTTTCGATCCGCCGCATCTCGCTGCAAGGGCACGGCTTCGACACCGTCAACCTGCTATCGAAATACCGGTTCCTTCCCAATACGGCCGGCTGCGAGACGGCGCGTGATGCTATCCGCACCGCGCAGCTCGCGCGCGAGGCGCTCGATACCAACTGGGTCAAGCTGGAAGTGATCGGCGACCGCGAGACGCTGTATCCCGACGTGACCGAGCTGATCGAGGCGACCCGCCGGCTGGTCAACGACGGCTTCGTGGTGCTTCCCTATTGCACCGACGATCCGGTGGCGTGCCAGCGCCTCGCCGATGCGGGCGCGGCTGCCGTCATGCCTATGGGCTCGCTCATCGGTTCCGGCATGGGCATCGCCAATCCGGCGACCCTGGAACTGATCTGCCGGCGCTCGGCAGTCCCGGTCATCGTCGATGCCGGCATCGGCACGGCGTCCGACGCCGTGATCGCCATGGAGCTCGGCGCCGCCGCGGTGCTGCTCAACACCGCGGTCGCCAAGGCCGACGATCCGGTGCGGATGGCTACAGCCATGCGCCATGCCGTCGAGGCTGGCCGGCAAGCCTACCTTGCCGGCCGCATCCCGCGGCGTGGACGCGCCGAGCCGTCGAGTCCGCAGCTCGGGCTGGTCGGCTCGTGAGCGCGCTGCCGGCGCCGCTCCTCGTCATTACGGATCGCCATCAGGCCCGCCTTCCGTTGGAGACGATCGCGCAGGCGGTCGGACCCGGCGGCTGGCTCTTGCTGCGCGACAAGGATATGGCACCGGCGGATCGTCGCGCCCTCGCCGCCCGCCTGGCAGACGTTGCGCGGCGCGAGGGCACGCATTTGTCGATCAGCCGCGACATCGATCTGGCGGCGGAATTTTGCGCCTCGCTGCACCTCCAATCGGCGGTCATGGTAGGCGCGGCGCGCCGGCACTTGGCGCCCGGCGCGATGATCGGCGTATCTGCCCATAGTCAGGACGAGGTCGCGGCGGCCGCTGCCGCCGGCGCCGATTATGTGACGCTCAGTCCCATCTTTCTCACCGCCAGCAAACCCGGCTATGGCCCGGCCCTGGGGAGGGCGGCCATCGGCTCGGCGATCCAGTTTGGGATACCGATCCTGGCGCTTGGCGGTATGACGGCCGACACGATTGCTTCTTGCATCGATGCCGGAGCCGCCGGCGTGGCCGTCATGGGCGAGGTGATGCGCTCCGAGCATCCTGAGCGCACCATCGGGATGCTCCATCTAGCTTGCAAATCTGCAACACTGCGTGAGGATTTTTCGTTCCGGCGCGTATTAGCTGCCCGTTAGCCTTGTCGGACCGGGCGTTTGCGTGCAGCCTTATAAGAGATGACGAATTTCGGGGCTGGGAGAAATCAAATGAGTTTGCGCACGTTGCTCGTTGCCGCTGCCCTCTCCGGGGCGGCAATCGCTCAAGCATACGCGGCGGATCAATCGGTGCCGTCGGGGCTCGGGAGCCCAAGCTACTATCCCAACGCGTACTACCCGACCAGCATTCGATGGACCGGCTTTTACGCCGGCCTCAATCTCGGCGGCGCCTGGAGCAGCGCACACACAAACAATCCGTTTTCCGGATTGAGCGACAGCGCTGAGGGCGGCTTCGTATTGGGCGGTGCGCAAATCGGTGCCAACTGGCAATGGGATTCGCTGGTGTTCGGTGTGGAAGCTGACTTCGACTGGACTGGTCTGCAGAGCTCCGCCACCGACGCAAAGGGCTACGTAAATACGGTTAGTGCTAACTGGCTGTCCACCATTACGGGGCGGGTTGGCTACGCGCTCAATCAAATATTGGTCTATGGCAAGGGCGGCATCGCATTTACCAACGAAAGCAACAATATCAAAATTCCGCCGGGGGTGTACATCCCACCCGGTGCGCCTGGCGTCGATCCGGTAGGCAGTACCGTCGGCAGTCAATCCATCGCCTTGGGTTGGACCATCGGTGCCGGCCTCGAATACGCGTTCGATCCGCATTGGTCGTTCCGATTCGAATACGACTTTGCGGACTTCTCTTCCCACAGCTTTGCTTTTGGTGGCACTTCGTTCAACTTACTGCAACGCAGTCACACTCGCGCCCCCGAAAACCGGGACGGCGTGTGGGACCTATTCGAGCTACCCCTTCCACAATGATGCTAGCACTGACTTGAGCATGCAAAAGATTGTCGCCGGCGTTAATTACCGTTTCTAACTAACGGTATTCATTCGTCACGGCGCGCTGCGCCGCAATACGCAGGCTTCACACCCGGTGGCCGTCACGGCATGGAAGGCCGCCGGTACTGCCAGCGGAAGGTGCGGCAAGCTCTGAACCGCTGCTTCAAGGCGAAGCCAAATCGCCTTGAAGCTACGCCGACCAAATGCCTCAAGGCGCCGGGGAGGCCAGTGGCTTGCCCTTCTCGACGATATAGTTCCCCAGGATCTTGAACACCTGGCCCGGGACTGTGCACGCGTCATGCGGCGTTCCGGCGGGAATCTGGAACAAATCACCCGCTTTGTAGGTCTTGTCCGGCTGGCCGGCGATTTTGAGAACCATGGCCCCCTCCATCACGTAGCTGCTTTCGACCCCCGGATGCGTGTGGCGGCCCGCACAATTGCCGGGCGTGATTTCGGCGATCGCCGTTACCACATTGTAGCCCGGCGGGAAATCGACGGTCTGCAGCGGCGTGCGCTTGATGGTGGACTGCTGCGCGATCGCGGAGCCGAGCGCGACCGGTGCAACAATAGCGGCGGCGATGAGAAGCTTTCTAACCATGGGGTTTCTCCCTTCCAGTTGTGGATAGACGACAGCGTGGACGCAGCCGCTATAACGAACTTCGCGCCGCATGGATACTCCGCAGCCCGGCGGCCGTCGCCCTATCGGTCTGGTCACATTGGAGGCAATTTTGCCGGACCGTCGTCCACTGTACCTGCCGTGTCCGAATGGACGCGATTCCATACCATGATCCGGCCAGCGCCCGCGGTTCGGCGCGCACATCACGGCACGTCGCGCTCCCAATCGGCGCCGGCTAGAACCTGTCGTGCCCGCTCGATTTGTTCCGGTGCGACGCCGGCATGGGCCGCGAAGGCCATGAGCGTGCGCTCATGGCCTGAAATATAGGCCAGCACGCCGGCCAGAAATCCGGGCTCCGCGGCGGCGGTGCGGATTGCACCGGGGTCGATCCCGGACAGCGCCAGGAAGCGGTTGAGCTGCTCCGGATCGCCGGCGATGAAGCCAAGCGCGGCAATGGCCAGTTCGCGGGCGGCGTGGTCGCGGCCGTTCTGTTCGGAACTTCGTGCGGATCCGCGGGTGGGAGAGGGGTGAATACGTTTCATCGTCGGCATCGTCGGCACCTGGGCTTGGTCGGAAGCATGGTACTGGCAATCTAACCAGTCGTGATCCCGAGCATTGCTGATCAAGGTTCGCGCCGGACCCGATGATCAACGCCCACCGCGCACCGCAATGTTATCGATCAGCCGCGTCTTGCCGATGCGCGCGGCGACCAGCAGACGGAGCGGGCCATCCGCCAGGGATTCGACCCGGCTCAGCGTCTCGGCATGGCGGGCCTCGTAATAATCCACCGCGAAGCCGGCTTCCTCGATCGCCATAAAACCCTCGCTCATCACCCGCACGATCGGTTCGCCGGCCGCGATCCGCGCCGCGCTCGCCTTCAAGGTGCGATAGAGCACCGGCGCCGCGGCGCGCTCAGCGGACGTCAGATAGACATTGCGCGAGGACAGCGCGAGCCCGTCCTTCTCGCGCACGGTCGGAACGCCCAAAACCTTGACCTTGAGGTCAAGGTCGGCGGCCATCCGGGTCACGGTCTTGAGCTGCTGATAATCCTTCTCGCCGAACAGCGCGTAGTCGGGCCGGCACTGCGCGAACAGTTTTGCCACCACGGTGGCGACGCCGCCGAAAAAGTGCGGCCGGAACCGGTCCTCCAGATCGACCGCCGCCGGTCCCTTGACGGTCACGCTGGTGGCGAAGCCTTCCGGGTACATCAGCGTGGCGGAAGGCGCCCAGACCAGGTCGGCGGCGGCTTCCGTGAGCGCCGCGATATCGGTCTCGAAGGTGCGGGGATAACTGGAAAAATCCTCGGTCGGGGCGAACTGGGAGGGATTGACGAAGATCGACACCGCCACCCGGTCGGCGCGGCGGCGGGCGCGGGCGACCAGCGCCAGATGCCCAGCATGCAGCGCCCCCATGGTGGGCACCAGCGCAACCTGCTCGCCCTTGGCACGATAGGCCGCCATCGCGGCATCGAGCGCCTTGATGGTTCGCGCAATCACGGGTCCTGCCATCGGCCTGTCCTTTTCCTCGCGGCGGTGTGACCGGGTGCTTCCGGCAGCGGTCGGGGTCGCCGCCGCCAATGCACCGGTGTACCGCACGGCGCCGTGCCATAAACGATCGGCCGGCGTTTGTCCTCGCCGACTTCGCCGGCCGGCCCGGCGGTCACGGACACGACTGATGTCCGGGCGAAATTGCGCGCGCCCTCTGGGGGAAGGGCGCGGACCGCGGCGGAATGTCGCCATCGGCAGGACCCCTTGAACGTGGAGAACGCTCACCTAAATCGATGCTTGCCGGGCGCCGCACGGGCCCGGTGCGGGCACCGGCGGAGGTCCGGCGCGCTGCTCGTATCCATGTTGCTCAGCAGGAGAATGTGGCTATGAGGAACTACGATTTCTCACCGTTATGGCGTTCCACCGTCGGCTTCGACCGGCTGTTCGAACTCATCAACAATGCCGAGACGCCCGATATCCAGGATCATTATCCGCCCTATGATATCGCGCGTTACGGCGAGGAAAATTACCGGATATCGCTGGCAGTGGCGGGTTTTTCGCCCGAACAGATCACCATTACGGCCCAGCAGAATTTGCTGACCATCACCGGCCATCGTGGCGACAACGGCCAGCACGATTATATCTACCAGAGCATAGCGGCGCGGCCGTTCGAGCGCCGCTTCAGCCTCGCGGATCATGTCGAGGTGGTCGGGGCGACCTGCGAGAACGGTCTGCTGCAGATCGATCTCGTGCGCCGCGTGCCGGAAGACATGAAACCGCGGCGCATTGGCATTGGCATCGGCCGCGGTTCCTCGGTCAGCGACGCGAGCCGCGCGGCCTAAACGCGGCGTGAAACCAATCATTATCGAACGCGGCGGCGGTTCGCGCCGTAGCCCTTGGCATTTCGGCCAAGGGCACGTGAATGCTGCTCGCCGCAAACGACACCAGAGGAGAGAGACGATGAACGATCGCTTCAACGGTACGAGTGCACTGCAAGGATGGGCGTCGGATTCCTTCACCGAGGCCATGTGGGAAACCCTCATCGTGCTGGTGACTACCGCGGCGATCTGCCTCGGCACCGTCAGCTTGGCAACGCATCTGAAGGAGACCCGCACGGTGCGTGACACCGCGAAGTCGCACATGCTGTTGCGCGACAACAGCGATACCGGACTGCCCGCCAGCCTCGCCCGCGTCCATGGCCGCGAAGAGCCGCGTTTGAATTGATGTCACGCTTTGCACGGCCGACGACCGTGCAACCCATTCCAAGCGTTATGGAGCGAATCGCTGTGAAGACCATCGACGCAATGCCGCCGCGCAAGCGGCCGTCCGATTTCGACCTCGACGATCTGTTGCACCCGGCACGGGCGTTTGGGCACCCGCGCCGCGTCGTCGAGGATCCGGATCTGACACTGAACGAGAAGCGCGCCATCCTGGCGTCCTGGGCATCGGATGCCTGTGCGGTCGAAGCCGTGCCGGCGCTGCGCCAGGCACCGGGAACCAATCCCGTGCAGTTCGACGATGTGATGGATGCGCTGCGCGCGCTCGACCTCCTCGATACCGGCACGCCCCGCGCGCCGCGCCGCTATCGGCGTATCCTGGCGAACCGCGTCCCCGGCGTGTTCGGCCGTAAGTCCGGCGAGGAAGGCGGCCACGGGCACCCGGTCGCCTGAACCGGCAGTCCCGATCCCGCATGATTCACCCCAAGCCTGAAAGGAGGCAACCATGCTGACCAAACTCATCACTGTTTCGTTGATCGCCGGGCTGACCACCTTGGCTTCTCCGGCATTCGCACAGGCCCAGCAGGGAACCCGCGTCAACGTGAGCGGGTCGTATCGATGCGAACCCCAGCCGTCGCCGTGCCAATGGCCCGGCCAGACCCTGTCGATCACCCAGACCGGCACCACCCTCGATCTCAAGAACGAGCAGGGCTCGATCGCCCAGGCTAAGCTGACGAGCGACATTTCGGTCAGCGCCGGGCCGCCGTGGAATTCGCTCGGCCTCATCCTGCCGGATCACTCGATCCAATGGTCGAATGGGACCCAATGGCGCAAGCAATAGCACCGCGTGCACGGCATCCAATGGCGCGATTAGCTTGGACGGTTCGCGATGAAAGCGCAGCGTGCTGATCTATCGGAATGGCTCAGTGTTGCGGGCTTGTTGGCGAGCGCGATCGTCATCCTGGCGCTGACCGCGCCATGATGAACCGCCGAGAGCAACAATAGCGGCGGTGCACCGCTATTGCCGGCATTACTGCCCGCCAGGATCGACACGTCGAAACGCCACCACGCTTGGCCCATTCGGCGTGCCCAGGCATGGCGGTCCGTTCGGTCAGCCGCGGCTGCAATGCCGCGGTACCGCCGAATGCGCGTGCGCATCGACTGCAGAACGGGAAATCGCTATGGAGGCGTCCCGCAAGCGCCTCGGTTTTGGTTCGGCCGGGCAGCTTGTCGTAACAGAAGGATCGCGCCCGATGTCATGCCGTGGGGGAGTTATGGGAGGTGCTCGTGCCAGCGCCGGCGTTATCGTTGCCATCGTGCTGGGCGCGTCCGGTGGAATTGGCGCGGCGCAGGCCCAGGATGTTTCCTTCGGGAACCGGCTGTTCCACGACAAGGCCGACTGCCAATTCTGCCACGGTCCGGACGGCGACGGGCGCGGCGATCCGCGCTCGCCCGGCCGCGCCGCCAATCTGCACGAGACTATCCTCACCCGCGACCAGATGATCGAAGTCATCGCCTGTGGGCGCCCCGGCACCGAGATGCCGCATTTCGACAAATATGCCTATGAGGACACCGATTGCTACGGCCTCAAGGGCAAGGATCTCGGCGCCGACGCGGCGCGCGACCCGCACTCGACGCCGCTGACCCGCCGCGAGATCGAGGCGGTGACCGATTACGTTATCAAGACCTTCGTGGGGAAGTAGCGCCCTGTTATTGCCGTGGGTATGACATACCCTATGGAGTGATGCGCCCTGACCTTCCAGAGGATCGAGTCTTGTCGGCAGGCTCCGGCCTTACTTCATCTTGACCAACTCGAACCGCACATTGCTCTCGAACTGGTTGGTCGTCTCCTTGCCCGAGTGCGGGTCGTATTGGCTCTGGCCGGGCTTGCGCAGATGGCGCGTCATCAACAGGCCGTGCACGCCGTCGTCGAGGTCCTTCTCGCAGCGCTGCTTGATGAAGATGCCGGTCACCGGCGTCTCGCCGGGCTCGGGGGGGAGGTCCTCGCACTGCCAGCCCTCGCGGCCGAAGCGCGCGTTGAGGAAATTGCGCAGCAGATAGGCTTCGTCGCGGTCGCCGCTCGGATCGCGCGGGTCGGACACGATGCGGATGCCGCGCACCACGCCGTCGTCGCCGATCAGCGCCGAAACGTTGATGGGGAACCCGTAGGTCTTGGTGCCGACATACTGTTCCATCTGGGCGGCCAGATTGTTGGCCTTGGCCCAATATTCCAGCTCGTCGTCGTAGCGGAAATACACTTCGCGCAGTCCGCTCGGTTCCGCCCGGCAGCGGCGAAAGTCCTTCCAACCGGTCAGCGGCGTGGACGGCGGCCCGCCGTTGGTGCCGCAGGCATAGTCCACATACTCGTCCGGCAGATCGGTGACCTTGGTCCCGAGCTTGATGTCCCAAACCTCGCGCCGCACCGGCCGGTCGTCGGCGCCTTGCGCCGCCGCTGGTCCGGGCCCCCAAGACGCGGCGCCGATTAGGGCGCCGAGCACGATGCCGAGCAGCGGTCCGTACACAACCAGGCCGGCGATCAACCCGTGGACAGGAGCGGTCCATGCGTTCGGGCCGCGGGGGTGTCGTCCCGCGGCCTCGCCGCGACGGGCTTCGGTCTTCTGCGATGCGGCACGGCTCACTGCGACGGATTTCATCCTGGCACCCGATGTTGGACCCCGGCGGGGCGTCTCGGCTGGAACGGCGCGCTTTGGCGGCGCGATGAATTATGCCATCATAGGAAGCATCGAGAGGGAAGCAAAGATCATGTTGCACAGCCATATCGGGTTCGGCGCGGCATTGGCGATCGCCGCCGTGGTCATGCTCGCCAGCGGTGCGTCGCGGGCGGAAGGCGAGGCCGATTTCCTCGCCGGCAAGACCAAGTCCTGTCCGAAATGCATGCTGGAAAAGGCGCCGCTGAAGCGCCGCGACCTTGCCGGCGCCGATCTCTCGGGCGCCAATTTGACCAAGGCGGTGTTCCATCGCGACCGGCTGATCGGGACCAATTTTTCCGGCGCCGAATTATCCGGCGCCAACCTCAACAAGACCGACGTCAAGAACGCCTCGTTCACCAATGCCAATGCGCCCGGCATCATGTTCTACGAATCCGACCTCAGCGTCGCCAACCTGACCGGCGCCAACCTTGTCGAGGCCAAGATGGGCAAGGCGCGGGCGGTGCGCACGATCCTCGACAACACCAAGCTCACGGAGGCAATCCTCACCGGCGCCCGGCTCGATGACGCCTCGCTGAAAGGCGCCGCGTTGCAGCGCGCCAACTTGATCGGGGTGTCGATGCGCCGCACCAATCTGGAGGGTGCAAACCTGGAGGATTCCGGTCTGATCGATGCGATCATGCGCGAGGCCAATCTCAAGGGCGCCAATCTGTCCGGCGCGGATTTGTTCGGCGCCGACCTGACCGGCGCCGACCTGACCGGTGCCGACCTTTCGGAATCGCGGCTGTCGCGTGCGATCCTGACCGGCGCCAAGCTCGACGGGGTGAATTTCAAGGGCGCCCTAATGCCGGACGGAACGACGCACGAATAGACCGCCGCATTCCGGTGAGGGGAGGGGGCGCGATACCCTCGCGCCCCATGCGCGCGCCTAGGGGTGCCGAAGGTGGGCGCGCGCGCCCGGCAGCCGGGGTTCTCGCGGCCAGGCCGATGGACGCGCCTATGCGCCGCCGGCACGGATCGGCGGCTGGAATGCAAGCCCGGTGTCCCAGGGGAAGCAAATCCAGGTGTCTTGCGACACTTCGGTGACAAAGGTATCCACCAGCGGCCGCCCCAGCGGCTTGGCATAGACGGTGGCGAAATGCGCCTTCGGCAGCAGGTTGCGCACCACCCGCGCGGTCTGGCCGGTGTCGACCAGGTCATCCACGATCAGGATGCCGGTGCCCTCGTGGCTGCGCGCCACGATATCGTCGGCGACCCCCTTGAGGACCTTTAATTCGCCCTGACGGGTATGGTCGTAGCTGGCGACGCAAATCGTGTCGATGAGCCGCACGTCGAGTTCGCGCGCCACGATCGCGGCGGGCACCAGCCCGCCGCGCGTCACCGTCACGATCGCCGCGAAGGGGCCAGTATTATTGAGCCGCCAGGCGAGCGCGCGCGCATCTCGATGGAACTGGTCCCAGGAAACCGGAAATGCCTTTTCCGGCATGTCCGCCGGCGTCATGACTTATCTTTTTTCTTCTTGTCGTCTTCGTCATCATCCTCGTCTTCATCGTCTTCCTCGTCCTCGTCTTCCTCCTCTTCCTCGTCCTCATCGTCGTCATCGTCATCATCTTCCAAGTCGTCCTCAAGCTCTTCCGGCATCCGCTTGACTTCGGCGATAAACTCCTCGGCGTCCTTCTTGGCGGCGCGCACCGCCTCCTCCATCTCGTTCCGAAACCGGTCCAGATCGAGTTTCAGCCCGGTCGCCGACGGCTGTTCCGTGTCGAACGCATAACCCACCATCCGCAGCTGAATCGCCATGACGAGCAACATGCCGGAGACCACATCCTCGGGCAGATCGTGCTCCGCGATGTAGTCTTTGATGGATGAATAGATGGCGTCGCCATGCCGCTCGAGTTCCTGCGCTCCGGCATCGAGTTCCTCTTCGTCCAATTCGAAATCGTCGTTACCCGAACTCATGACTTGCGCTCCCGCTTCCTTCGCGACACCCGACGTGCCGACGCGGTTGATGATGAGGCGACATGGGATACGTCACCGTGACAAACCGATTTCCGGCAACCTGAAAACGCGCTTTCGGCGACCGGGGTTCACAGCAATTTCAGCCATGCGACGACCTGCGATTGCGCGGCCCACGGCGTCGTCAAATGTCCGGCCGAAACTTCGATATAGCGGCTTTTGGGATTTTGCGGTGCCAGCGAAAACGCGTAGTCGCGGCCGCGTGTGACGATCGGGTCGAAACTGCCGACCACCCACAACAGCGGCACGCCGCGTAGCGCTGCTGCATTCTTCGGGATTACGGCGGGGCCGTCCGGATCGAACAGGCTGAGATAGACCGAGGGCGTCGCCGTCGCAAAGGTGGGCACGCCTTGAATCTGATCCGGCCAGGCATGGCGTGCGGTGTCGCCCGCGGCTTGCAGCCGGCGCGCCTCGACGATCGCATCGGCGGTACGGGCGCGCATTTCCGAGGTTTCCGGCAAATGGCCGGGCGAAATCGCCACCACCGCTGCGACGCCGCTGCGCCGCGCCGCATAGCCGATCGCGGCGTTGGCGCCGAGGCTGTGTCCGATGACGACGACCCGCGTTGCGCCTCTGCTTTTGAGGTCCGCGACGGCGGCATCGATCTCGCGCAATGCGTCGTCATAGGTCGCTCCATACATGCGGATGAACGACCACGGCATATTGGGCGATGCCACCAGAGCGCCTTCGGCCTCGAGTGCGGCCGGGATACCGCCGTCGAACATGCCGCTCCATACCGCCTTGCCATGGAGGAACACCACGCCGGTCCCTTGCAGGCTTCCGGCGAGAAGCGGCGTGGCCGCGGCGAGGAGCCAGAGCGCGATGACGACGGCCGCGAGCAGACACGCCGCGAGCCTGCCGCCTGTTGCGTACCTAGCCGGCATCCTTAGCGTCCCCGCTCGGCCAGTTGTGAGCGCACCTCGCCGAGCATGTGTTCGACCGCAACGGCGGCTGCATCGATGCGTGCCGGATCGCGGCCCCGTATCACGATGTTGGTATTGGGGCCGCTTACCGCGTTAACGAAGGGATAACTGCCGATCATCACCTCCGGATGCGCCTTGGCGACCGCGCCGAGCGGGGTTCCGACATCGCCCTCCCGGCAATCCGCCCGGATGGTTTGCGACAGCATCCGCGCCCCGGTCCGGAGCTTTGGGGCCGCTGCATCGAGCATCGCCTGCATGATCGACGGCACGCCCGCCATCACGATGACGTTGCCGATCCAGAACCCGGGAGCGCCGGAGACCGTGTTGGGGATGAGATCGGCCCCGTGCGGAATGCGGGTCATGCGCATGCGAGCCTCATTCATTTCAGTGCCCATGGCGGCATAACGCTCCTTCAATAGGGCAACGACCCGCGGGTCATAGTCGATCGGGACCCCGAACGCCTTGGCCACACAGTCGGCGGTGATGTCGTCATGGGTCGGTCCGATCCCACCGGTGGTGAAGATGTAGGTGTAACGATCCCGCAGCGCATTCAGCGCTTCCACGATTGCCGTTTCGTCGTCCGGAACGATGCGGACTTCCTTGAGATCGATCCCGATCATCGTCAGGTATTCGGCGATATAGCCGATGTTCTTGTCCTTCGTGCGGCCGGACAGGATTTCGTCACCGATCACCAAAATTCCCGCGGTGACGATCTCGGGCGCCTCGGAGTGGTGCACGGAACGATCTTGCGCCGCATTCTCTGCCATGGCGGATTCCGACGATTTCCCAATACTTTGGTGCCCTGCACGCGGGGCGGCTGGTGCCGCCTTGCGCCGAGGTCGCGCCTTCATAGACTGTTCCTTCGTGCGTCCACAACACGGGTTCGACCCATTCCCACCGCACGCAGCCGCGCGAAACAGGCCGTCCGTGCAGTCCCCGGCACTCGGCGATTCGCGATCACGTCCACGGTGCGATCGCTGCCGGAAAGCCGCGCGACCGCCCGGGGCGGAGCCGACTACATTGTATTACCGGTCCATTTGGCGGCGGATGCCCATAATTTAGGCATAAATTCGTGCGGTGTTGAATGATCTGCACGTGACAGGCGAATCCGCCACTTTGTCCGGCCTTCCCGCCGGGCCTGCTGCGGCGGGGCGCGTATTTTGGCGCAAAGCTTGCTATGCTGATCAGCAATAGCGGGGCGGCGAGGATTCGCGGCCGGATGGGTCGCCGGGGCGCAGATGGCAGTAGCATTTGACGAGATGCAGGGCACGGACGGCGCGCTCAGACCGGTCTATGCCGGCCTGGACGCTTGGCTGAAGGACCTGCCGCCCGATGTGCTCGACCGCCGCCGCCGCGAGGCGGAGTTGTTGTTCCGCCGCATCGGCATCACTTTCGCGGTCTATGGCGAGGCGGATTCCACCGAACGGCTGATCCCGTTCGACGTGCTGCCGCGCATCCTTTCATCCGCCGAATGGAATACGCTGCGCGCCGGCCTGGAGCAGCGCGTCAAGGCGATCAACCTTTACATCAAGGATGTCTATGGGCGGCGCGAGGTGTTGCGCGCCGGCATCGTCCCTGAGGACCTGGTATTTCAGAACCCGGTGTTCCGGCCGGAGATGAACGGGCTGCATGTCCCCCACGACATCTACGTGCATATCGCCGGCATCGATATCGTGCGGGTCGACCCGGAAACGTTTTATGTCCTGGAGGACAATGCCCGCACCCCGTCCGGGGTCTCCTACATGCTGGAGAACCGCGAAATCATGATGCGGCTGTTCCCGGAACTGTTCTCCCGGCACCGGGTGGCGCCGGTCGAGAACTACCCGGACGAACTGCTGGCCACGTTGAAATCGGTCGCACCGAAAACCGCATCGTCCGAGCCGACCGTGGTGCTGCTCACCCCCGGCATCTACAACTCGGCCTATTACGAGCATTCGTTCCTCGCCGATAAGCTTGGGATCGAACTGGTCGAGGGCCGCGACGTGGTGGTCAAGGGGCAGTTCGCCTATATGCGCACCACCGAGGGGTTGAAGCGCATCGACGTGATCTACCGGCGGGTAGACGACGATTTCCTCGACCCGCTCGCTTTCCGCCCCGACTCGGCGCTAGGCGTTCCGGGCCTGATGGCGGTCTACCAGGCCGGCAATCTGACGCTCGCCAATGCGGTCGGCACCGGCATCGCGGACGACAAGGCCGTCTACAGCTACATGCCGGAAATCGTGAAGTTTTTTCTTGGCCAGGAGCCGATCCTGAAAAATGTGCCGACCTGGCGCTGCCGGGAGCCCGAGCACCTGTCCTATGTGCTCGACCACATGGACGAACTGGTGGTCAAGGAAGTCCACGGTTCCGGCGGCTACGGCATGCTGATCGGCCCGAAATCCGACCAGGCGTCGATCGCGGCATTCCGCGCGAAGGTAAAGGCCGCCCCGAAAAATTTCATTGCTCAGCCGACGCTTGCGTTATCCACTTGCCCGACCTGCGTGGAGGAAGGCGTGGCGCCGCGCCATGTCGACCTGCGTCCGTTCGTGCTGAGCGGTTCGGACCGCATCCGCATCGTGCCGGGCGGGCTGACCCGGGTCGCCCTCAAGCGCGGGTCGCTGGTGGTCAATTCCAGCCAGGGCGGCGGCACCAAGGACACCTGGGTGCTGGATGTGTGAGGCCTGACGCATGCTCTCCCGTACCGCCGATAATTTGTATTGGCTTGCCCGCTATGTGGAACGCGCGGAGTTTCTGGCACGCGTGCTGGAGTCCACCATGCGGCTGACCGCGCTGCCGCTCGCCTATGTGGGCACATCGAACGAATGGGAAACCGCGGTGGCGACGGCCGGTTGCCGCAAGGCCTTCTTTGCCCGTTACACCGAGGCCAATGAAGAGAATGTGGCCGAGTTTTTGACCTTTTCGACCGAAAACCCGTCCTCGATCCGCAATTGCATCGAGATCGCCCGCCAGAACGCACGTTCGGTGCGTACCGCCCTCACCACCGAGACCTGGGAGACCATCAACGGAGCCTGGCTCGAGCTCAAGCGCTTCGGCAACGGGCCGACGTCGCGGGAGGAATTTTTGCGGTTCCTGCATTGGGTGCAGGAAACCTCGCTGCGGTTCGACGGCTCCGCCTACCGTACCATGCTGCGTAACGACGTCTATTGGTTCTCCAGGCTCGGCCTTTACATCGAGCGCGCCGACAATACGGCACGGATTCTCGATGTAAAATACCACATGCTGCTGCCTGCGGACGAGCATGTGGGCGGTCCGCTCGACTACTACCAGTGGGCGGCAATCCTGCGCATGGTATCCGCGCTGACGGCCTATCATTGGGTCTATCGCGAGAGCCTCAAGCCCTGGCTGGTCGCCGATTTGCTCATCCTCAATGAGCAGATGCCGCGTTCGCTCGCCAGCTGCTACGAAAACCTGGTGCGTTTCTGCAATTCCATCGCTACCGCCTATGGCCGGCAGGGGCTGTCCCAACGTCAGGCGCGCGCGGTTCGCACCCGTCTCCAGAACAGCCGGATGGACGAGATCTTCCAATCCGGGTTGCATGAATTCATCAGCGAGTTCGTTTCCGACAATAATGCGCTTGGAGCCGCGGTCAGTTCCCAATATTTGTTGTAGGCTGCGAGCGGGGTTGAAGCCCGCTGCCTTCTGGGGAACGAACCATGCGCATCTGCGTCGCGCACGAGAGCGTCTATCGCTACGACACCCCCTCAACCGGCGTAATCCAGACGCTGCGGCTGACGCCGCGCAACCATGACGGCCAGTATGTGGTAGATTGGCGCATCGACGTATCCGCCGACTGCCGGCTGGAGCCCCATGAGGATGCCTTCGGCAACATCATCCATGCCTTCTCGGTGAGCGGTCCGATTTCCGAACTGCGCCTTTTGGTCGAAGGCGAGGTCGAAACCCAGGACACCGTCGGGGTGGTGCGCGGTGCGGTGGAGCGGTTTCCGCCGAGCCTGTTCCTGCGCGAAACCGTGCTCACCCAGGCGGACGATACCCTCCTCTCCTACGCGGCGCAGTTCGGGCGGCCGGAGGCCGTCGATACGCTTGCTACCCTGCACCGGCTGCTGGAGCGCGTGCACGACGACATCGCTTACGACCCGGTGCCGGCCTATGCGGGGGCACCGGCGGCGCAGGCCTTCGCCGGCAAGCGTGGCACCTGCCAGGACCTCACCCACATCTACATCGCGGTTGCCCGCGCCCTGGGCGTGCCGGCACGCTATGTGGGCGGCTATTTCCGCCGCCAAGCTGACGTTTCCGGGCATCCGGTGTCGGCTCCGCCGATGTCCGGCGCGGCCACATCGATTGCAGCCGCGGCCGCGGCGGAACCCGAGGGCGAACATGCGTGGGCGGAAGCCCACGTGCCCGGCCTCGGCTGGGTCGGCTTCGACCCCGCCAACGGATTTTGCGTCACCGACCAGCACGTCCGGGTTGCAATCGGGCTCGATCAGCTGGGCGCGGCCCCGGTGCGTGGCGCCCATTACGGCGGCGGCCGCGAGGCTTTGGCGGTGAAGGTTAAGATGACCCAGGCGGCTTGGCAGGCGCAGGGGTAATAAAGAACGGAACGGCGGTTGCGGCTCCGCTGCGCCGTCAGTTCGGGGCGCACCAACGCGCACCGGCTGCAAGCCGGGTGGTCGTTTCGGTGGTGTCACAAGCTCTTATCAGTCCGAACGGCAGGCCGTGCGGCACCATAGCCGCCGAGTTGCTATGGCTACCGGGGGTAGTCACCGTGATCCGAACTGCGGCCGGAGCATGCCGAACTCAAGCGAATGGGCCGGTAAGCTCCTCCCTGGGATTGCCGCGCCGAAAAAGTCCGTTGGCAATTCGCCCAGGTGAGCCCACACCCTGCATTGTTGCCGGCAATGTAACCTATGTCACACACGATTCAAAATCCGATCTGCTAGCTTGGATTGGTGTCAGTGGCGCCGCAAGGTCAGGATCCGCTTTCGCTGAGCAGGAACCTGTAATGGAATCGCCGCGTCGGCGCTGACGGTCGCGAGGGTTAACCTGTTCCGGTCGAACGCCAAGGCCACGACAGAAGCCATGCATATAAGGGAGAATGGATCATGACATGCAGGAACGGGCTCCAGGCTGTCCTTTTCACGCTGGTATTTACGGGCTGCATCGGTGCGACCGAAAGTGCCTTCGCGGTCAGCCGGGATTGGACGAAAAACCCGGCTGTGGTCCAAATCAACACCGCCGAAGATATTTTTGCCATCGGCGACGCCCATGGCGATGTGGAGCGGCTGACCGGCGTGCTGGCCGCCGCGAAGCTCATCGACCGCGGTCCGAACGCGCAGGGCCAAACGAAATGGACCGGAGGCAAATCGGTTTTGGTGATCACCGGCGACTTGATCGACAAATGGCCCCACTCGCTGGCGGTAATCGCGCTGGTCCGGGCGCTTCAGAAGGACGCCGCCCCGCAAGGCGGCCACGTGATCGTCACCATGGGCAACCACGAAGCCGAGTTTCTGGCGCAGCCGCTGGGAAAGAAGACCAAGGAGTTCAGCACCGAACTGACGGCCGCCGGCATGGATCCCGCCGGCGTCGCCAATTGCGGAGGCGACATCGGCGAATTCCTGTGCGCGCTCCCCATCGCGGTTAAGATTAACGATTGGTTCTTCAGCCATGGCGGAAATACGAACCAGAGGACGATTGCGAAACTGAGCGGCGCTATCGAAGCCGGTTTTTCAGCGGCTGGATTTTCCACCGAGGAGCTGATCGGAAACAACTCGATTCTCGAAGCCAGGCTGAACAAGAAGGGGCCGGGCGGCTTGCCCTGGTTTCAGGCCGGAAACTCATCGACGAATCCTCGACAGTTGCTGGCGAAATATGCGGCGGAGCTCGGCGTGGCGCACATCGTCCAAGGCCATCAGTTCGGCAAGGTAAAGTTTCCTGATGGACGCGACAGAAAAATGGAGGATTTCTTTCAACGCTACGGCATTCTGTTTCTCATCGACAGCGGTATGAGTCACGGCATAAAGGCAGACGAAGACGAAGAGGAAGCGGGCGGCGACAGCACCGGGGGCGCCTTGCGCGTCACCGGCCCGACCGGTGCCCAAAAGGCCGTGGTGATTTGCGCCAATGGCCGGCAAGAAACCTTGTGGAGTCAAAAGGAGAAGCCGGATCTCGGGCAGCAGCACTGCGGCCCGTAGGGCCCGGTCGAAAAAACGCCCGTGCTCCCGGGTTTCCGGTGACGAGGAAAATCTGCGGCACGGGCGGTGATCGGAGACCGCAGTCCTGCTGACGTGCTCTGGGGTCATGGTAGGGCCAATCGGGCGGCCGTACCACGCAGGCGCGACACACGCCCGCCGATGCGGCTGCTTCGGACGACGGCGCGGCACGGCTTCGACGGATGCGGCCGGCATCGTCGGATTCCGCCCGTTGGACTCTGGCCCGCAAGTCTGCTAGGAAAGCGACTTCAGGTGCGGCGATGCGGCCGGCATGGTCGATTCGCATGGCGCCTTCGCACCCACAGCGACAGCAATGGAAGCGGCGGTAATTGGCTTACTGCCAATCTGAGAGGGTCACGCGTGCAGGTTCTTGTCCGGGATAACAATGTCGATCAAGCCCTTAAGGCGCTGAAGAAAAAGATGCAGCGCGAGGGCATTTTCCGCGAGATGAAGCTCCGCGGTCACTATGAAAAGCCTTCCGAGAAGAAGGCCCGAGAAAAGGCGGAAGCGGTTCGGCGTGCGCGCAAGCTCGCCCGCAAGCGGGCCCAGCGGGAAGGGCTGCTGCCCGGTAAGCCTAAACCCACCCTGCGTCCCGGTCAGGCTCCCGGCCGCGGCGGACCTGGTGCACCGCCGCCACCCCGCGCGCCGCGCTTTTAAAGCTGTGTGACGCCAAGCCGTCGTCATGACCTACCCTGGTGGTCCGGGACGTGCCAGCCGAGACCGATAAGACGTATTGGGCTGGCCGGAGGACGCTCTTGAACATGCGCAAGAGGGCTCCCGTCGCGAGCGCTGAGGTAGCCGAAAAGGCTGCCGCCGACGCCCTGACCTTGCAGCTCCTCGTCTTCGTGTCCGAGGGCGGACGCACCTATGCGGAAACCATGGAGGCGTGGCGGAGCACCTGTCCGCGCATGCCTATCTGGGAGGATGCGGTCCGTGGCGGCCTGGTTCGCATCGACAGCGGGGGTGCCATGGCGTCGGCCCGAGTGGTTTTGACCCCGCGCGGAAGAGCAATGCTTGCCGCGCAATGGCGCGGCGACATGTACGAACCGGCCGGCAAGCCCCACCCGCAACGGGCGCAGCCGGACCAAATACCTGCGCATCAATATTTGGGAGTTGGGAGCCGCTCCTAAAAAACGCCGCAAAATTTTGCCACAGCGTTCGCTGGCTGGGGGCAAAAATATGCGCAGGGTCTGGACGGTGCTGATCGCGGTCACGCTTGGATTAGGTGTCGGCGCATGCAGCAAATGCGACATCCCGGATCTGCTGCCGAAAACCTGCAAAGCGGGACCGGGGGTAAATTAGCGCCCGGTGTTTCGGCGGAATCGGTGCATCCGCCGCAACTTATATTGCCATCGACGCGCCGGACCGCCCGCGCGCTGCTGCTCGGCGAGCGCATCGATACGGCGGGCCTTGAACGCAGCGACGTGATTTCCACCACGCCCCTGGCTTTCCGGGTCGGCGCGGACGGCTTTGCTATCCTGTTTCGCTATGGCGTCGTCGTCCTGGTCGGCCTGTCGCCGCTCGAGGAGGACGAGGTTTTGCGCGGGATCAAGCCGCGCGTGACCGCGCCGTTGGGCAAGATCGAGGACGAAGTCGCGATCATCGAGATCGCACCCGAGCGCGACGACCAGGTGGAGATCGGCGGGCTGATTTCCATCAAGGACCTGTCGTCTGCGCGCATCCTGGTGATCGCCGACGTGCTGGCCAAGAATGTCGCGCTGGTGCGGGACGAACGCGAAGTCAACAAGGTGCTCGAATTGATCGAGCCGTTTGCCAGCCGCCTCGCCACCACCGGCCGTGCGCCGTTCAACCGGCGCAATATGCTGCGCCTCATCGGTCAGGCCCTGCTGGTTCACCACCGTTTGTCGGGCCGCGTGGCGATCGAGGAAAAGCCCGACGTCCTCTGGGATCGCGCCGAACTCGAACGGCTCTATTCACGGCTGGAAGACGAATACGAATTGCGCGAGCGGGCAATCGCGCTGCGCCACAAGCTCGAGGTGATCGAGGAGACCACCCGGGCGCTGACCGACATCATCGACACCGAGCGCAGCGCGCGGCTCGAATTCATCATCGCGGTGCTCATCGTGGTCGAGGTATTGATCGCGTTCTACGACCTGTTCATGCGCCGCGGCGTTTAGCCCGAATGCTGTTCACCGAACCGGAAGTTGCGCACGTCCCCTCTCCCCATCGTTCTTCACGATGGGGAGAGGGTTAGGGTGAGGGGCAGGTGCCCGACTGGGCTTCAGGGCATTCGTTACAGCTTCCCGAGACGATCGGCCGCGCCGTCCGTGCTGACACCTGCCCCTCACCCTGACCCTCTCCCCACAGTGTGAAGGACACCGTGGGGAGAGCGAACGCGCAGGCCGCCCTCAAACGCGAACCTGCGCCGCGATCCAGGCGTTCACGCGCTCCGGCGGCAGGTCGGCGGGAATCCGCACGGCGTTCCAGGTTCGACCCGCGGGGGTTTCGAACGCCCCCACCCAAATCTGGTCGCCGAGGTCCACATCGCCGAAATCCACATCCTTGTCGGGCAGGATGACGATGACGCGGCGCTTGACGTAGACCACCACCTGCCCGCGCAACTCCACCGCCGCGCGCGACCACCGCTTGAGCTGGCTGTAATAAGGTTCGCGCCGCCAGGCGTTCGGATGGCCGGCATCGACCCGCACGGCCAGCCGGTTTCCGGATTTTTCCGGAAAGACGATCATTTTGGCGGTGAGCGGCCGCCACTCGTCGCCGAAGCTCGAATCGACGATCCAGCTACAGTGGAATATGCGGCACGGCAGTGGCCGCGTATCGTAGATCTGGCACCCGCCGCCGCGGCCTGGCACGCAATGCCGGCACCAGACGCCGGCCGGCTTATCCAGTTCGTCGATCTGCGGCAGCTTGCAGCACATCGAACAGTCGCCGCAGCTGCGGCCGACCACAAGTTTCGGTGCCTGGACGTCATCGCTCATGATATTTTTCCGGTTTTCCACGGTTCTCCATGGTGCACCATAGCCACCGCATCCCGTTGACACTCCTGGACCTCACGTAATGAGCTACTTCATTGGGGCGCTTGACGGTGGGAACTGTAAAGGAACATCACGGAGCTGGAACCATATTCGCGCGCCACGGTTGGTTTTTGAATCCGGGAGGCGATCATGGCGACGCAAAACCACGGCATTGTCAAAGACGAACGGGGTCAAGACCAGCCGGTCAGTAAGAAAGCCGCTCACCGCGCCGAGCCGACGGTCCTTAAGGACGCTCGTGAACTTGACCCACGTGACGTCGTGCAACGTGTACACGAACCTGTCGATGACGTGATACAACCGCAGCCTGAGGAGCCGGTGAAGATTATCTCCCACCGAGTAGCTCAGCCGGAGGTGGACGCACTGTCGGAGCACGGCGCATCCGATCCAGGCTCCGATCTTCCAGAGGGCTTGCGCCGACCACGGGCCGGCCCCTACAGCCGAAGGACAGGAAGAGCGTGACCGGCGTCCCCCGTCCACGCCCGGCAACTCCGATCTAGCCCTGCGAGGGCCCTTCTTTCTCAGGTTGGGGTACTCTTTGGAAATTATTCACTCGCTGTCTTCACCGCGTAAAAATGTGGGGGAAAGAGCGCCGCCGCAACGTTCAAATTGCTTTGCAAAAGATATTCATCCCTGTCTCTCTCACGGCCTTATGATGCGTCCTGCGACAGCAGATGGTGCGGCGCATACCATCACGCTGTCGTGACGCAAGACGGATGGGTGGACGAACCAGATCGGAATGATGCGACTGCTCCTATTTCCCCGCCTGCTTAAAATAGCGCAGATCAGGCGGCGGCTGGTCCTTCTTGGTCGGCATCAGGTAGCCATCGCCGGAGAGAAAATAATTTTCCTTGCCGACGACCACGTGGTTGTTGGCCTCGTCGCAATTATAATCCTGCCACAGCTCCTTGCGGTCGCGCCGATAGGTTTTGATGACCGTCCACGGCCGCGTCAGCGCATGGTCGATCGCGGTAATCTCATTATGGAGGATATCCGGATTGCTCTTGTCGAGCGAGATGCGCTCAAGAATGACCGACGCATTGTCCGGGTGCAGCGGCAGGCCGCTGTTTTCATAGGTGCGCGGACCTTTGAAATTGCGGGTCTCGACTTCAAGCGTGTCGTAGCGGCCGTCGCCGTCGGTATCGAGCCATTTGCCGATCGAGTAGCCCTGATAGCTCGGCTCCTCGTCGGGGAAACCGCGCCCGTCGGTATAGATCCGGCGCGGCATGAACGCCTCAAAATGGATATACGTCACATTCGGGGTGATCACGAAGGCGATCGGGAAGGTCGCCGTCATGATCCGCGGCACGCCGTTGCTGACGCAGGACACGTGCGGGTCGTTGCCTTGCCCGCCGGTCGCCTGGTCCTTGATGCTCGCCTCCAGGATGGCCTGGAACTCCGGCGTGAGCGGCGCCTGCTGGGCGATGCCCGCGGGCTTGGTCTGGTCCCATTGGGTGCCGACGCCGCGCGGCCGTTTCCACTGGCCGCCCCAGTCGGGGTATTTGGCATCGTCAAAGGCGGCGGCGCCGGTCGCCGTGACGGCGAGCGCGACGACGAGCGCGAGAATACCCAGCGCAGTGCGGTCGAGCATGGTAGTCTCCTCGGGTCGAATGCGGTAGATGGAGTAAGGGGGGCGAGTTGGCCCCGTGGGCAGCTGGCGAAAGGCGTAGTCGTCCCTCAAGTTGATGGTGTCAAGTGACCGGAGTTAGGCGTTGCCTCGCTCTGCGATACGCCCGCCATCCAGGCTACGCAGAGGACGAAAAATGAGCGTTGCTACACCAGAGCATATCATGAAACTGGGTGTTGGATTTTTCGCATCCAAAACACTTTTGAGCGCCGTCGAACTGGGGGTGTTTAGCGCCTTGGCCGAGACGCCCGCCGATCTTCCGACGCTCCAGGAGAAGCTCGGATTGCACCCGCGATCGGCACGTGACTTCCTCGATGCGCTGGTGGCGCTGAAAATGCTGGAGCGGCACAACGGCGTCTATCGGAACACGGCTGACACGGACCTGTTTCTCGATCGGGCCAAACCTTCCTATGTCGGCGGCCTTCTGGAGATGCTGAATGCCCGCCTCTACGGCTTTTGGGGGTCGCTCACCGAGGCATTGCGGACCGGCGAACTGCAGAACGAAGGAAAGCACGGGAACGATTTCTTCAGTGCGATCTACGCTGAGCCGGACCGGCTGCGCGCGTTTTTGGGCGCCATGAGCGGGATCAGCGCGGGCGCGGCCCATGCGATCGCGGCAAAGTTCCCGTGGCGCGGTTACAAGACTTTCATGGACGTCGGGGCCGCTCAGGGAGTTGTGGCCGTCACGCTGGTTCGTGCGCATCCCCACCTCGCCGGCATTGGATTCGATCTTCCCCCGGTTGGGCCGCTGTTCGAAGACTTCGTTGCGAAACACGGGCTATCGGCGAGCGTGCGGTTCCATGCCGGGAACTTTTTCGAGCAAGACCTGCCAAAGGCCGATGTGATCATTATGGGGCACATTCTGCACGATTGGGATTTGAAGCACAAGAAGCTGCTGCTCGGCAAAGCCTTTCAGGCGCTTCCGAAAGGGGGCGCGCTCATCGTCTATGATGCGATCATCGATGATGAACGCCGCGAAAATGCCTTCGGACTGCTGATGAGCTTGAATATGCTGATCGAAACCCCCGGTGGCTTCGACTATACGGGAACGGATTGCCAGGCGTGGATGCGCGAGGCCGGATTTTCGCAAACGCGCGTCGAGGCTCTTGTCGGCCCTGAATCGATGGTTATCGGATTTAAGAATACATAGGCCGGATTCCGGCGCGCGCTTGCGCGCACGTCAGCGGGGAACGGCCCTGATTCACCGGGATTGCCGCCTCGGACTTACGAAGCGGCGATGCCGCAATCTGGGCCAGTTCGCTGCGAATCCCCTTACCGCAACGGATCGTCTTCCACGCCGACGAAATCCGTCGCATTGTCCTTGGTGGCCGGATGTGGGCCGCGGCCCTCCCGATAGGCGATTTCCTCCGCACGCGCGCCCTTCATCAGGCCCGGATGGCCGTAATTGCCTTCGACGCACCGGGGCTCGGTGTAGAGCCGGTTCTCTTCCCCGCTCTGCAGCGTGTACTCCTGCTTGGCGGTCCATGGACGCGTCCACACGGTCGGGATCTTCGATAATGGCGATATATTCCAGCGTTGTGGGGCCGGTGCGCGTCCAGCGCTCGACCAGATGCATGTTCTCGCGCGAGCCTTGGTAGTCGGTCTTGGCGCTGAAGTTGGTCACATCGACCACCAGCGTGTTGCCCTCCCAATGGCCGCGCGAATCGCCGTACCACTGGCGGATCGTCGCCGGCAGATGCGGGCTGCCGTTCATGACGATGTTGCGCTGCCAGCCCTGGCCCTGGCCCACATCGTAGAAAATCGAAATACCGCCCGGCGTCTGCACGATCCGGCGGAAACTGCCGGTGCCGGCGCCGAACTCGGGGAGTCCGAGGGTCAGGCAGCGATCCGCCAGCGCGCCGTCTTCCGGATTGTCGTGCCGGTTCATCCGCGTCGTGTTGTAGCGGGGCGGCGGCTCGGCGAATTTCGGGGATGGGGTCGGATCATAGGTCCCGCCGGCGCAGGCGACCGACTTCGACTTGCAGGTCTCGGTCGCCTGCAGCAGCGCCAGCCGGAACTGCCGTTCGGCGGCGGCGATCTTTTGCGCTTGCGGCGTCATCGCCGGCAGCCGCCCGTTGGGCGGATCGATAATCAACGATGTGCGGAAGCCGGAGCGCTTGTAGGACTGGAACAAGCCGTTATAGGCGCCGGCGACATCGAGTTCGGTGCCGCGTTCCACGCGCTTGTCGCGGCGCAGCAGTGCGGACCGTTCCCGATCCAGTTCGTCCCGCTCAGCCGCGCTGAATATCTCGCGGTTGGCGTATTGCGGCGGGCGTTGCAGCGGCGTGTCGGTCTCGTCGGTCCAAATGCCCTGCAGATCGGGTTCGCCCCAGGGCGTTTTCATGGCCTGCGTGGAGTCGGATTTTCCCGGCGCCTGGGCCATTGCGGGCGCGACCGCAAGGGCGGCAATGCCGGCCCCGGCCAGGGCGGCGGTTATCATCGAGACGAAGCGGTTGGGCATGGTACTCTCCCTATTGCCTTGCAGTGCGTTGCTGCAATGGATCGGTTGCTGGTTCGATTGCGGCGCTGACGTTTTTGGTGACCAATTTGGAATGCACCCGCGGCACGGCAAGCGCGTCCCGTCCGACTGCGGAAATCGAAGCGCACGGCATTCATCGGCTCACTGCCGGGCAGAGGATGCGTTCCCGCCGCTCCGAAGGACCGCAATCCTGGTACCATTATCGTCAAGAATGCGGTGACAGTCCAGTCGCATGAGCGATCAGCGAGAGAGGGATGGCATGACAGATGGGAATTTTATCCAATGCCTGCATCACATCACCTGATGCGGGCACCATGATCGATGGGGAATGGACCGGCTTTCCCGTCACACATACGAATTAGTGCACGTCGAAAGCATCCTCGCGGCTTATGTTCGCGCTTGTCGCGGGCGTCTTGCTTGCCGGCGATTCTGCGATCAAGACGCCGATGGCCGGGGATGGACGTTCGGATTGAAGGTGCCCTACGGGTGCCGGTAGTTCCGGGCCGTCTTGGTGGGTTCGCCGAAACTCAATTTAATTGCCAGTATTTACGTGGCTTTGGAGGCCGGGCGCAAACCCGGCTCCCAATTTAAGTTCATGGTTAGTTTATCGACCGATGCCGCCTGGCGCCGTCGGAGTGGTCGTAGGAGGAACTCCCCGTGGGCTCTGGCCCCTCATGGCACCCGGGTTGGCTCCCGGCAGTGGGGCGCCGGTGGTGGTTCCGGTCGTGCTTCCCGGCATGCCGTTGCCAATTGCCGCACCCGGCGCACCGCCACCGCCTACACCGCCCGCGCCGCCACCCGCGCCTCCGGCGCCACCTCCCGCCCCGCCGGCTTGGGCGAAGCCCAGCCCGGCCGAGGTTACCGCAAGAGTTCCGGCGAGCGCTATCAAGCGAATGTTGCGACCTATCATATTGAATTCTCCGTTTTACGCGACCTTTTTGATTGGGTTTGGCGCGCGTGTTTCCACGGGGCTACAACGTGATATCCCCCCGATGGTTGCAGCACCGATGAAAATCCCCCACATGCGGAACTTGCGAAGGCGGCCAGGCTGCTGCATCGCTTTCTCTCGCAGGGATTTTCTCGCTTAAGGGCAAAATCCCCGCTCTACCGGTAATCTGGCCGGTCCGATCGGCACCTAAATTCCATGACGGGCCCGGACGTCACGGAGCATCTGCCACGTCACACCTCAGGGCGAACTGCAGCCGTGTGCGCACTTGGATCGCGTGCACAAATGCCGATGGATCCCGGTCAGATCGGAACACCTGGCGTCATGGCCGAGCTTGTCCCGGATATCCACGTCTTCCTTGCAATGCAGCCGCAAGCAAGACGAGGATGCCCGCGACAAGCGCGGGCACTGACGCCGAGAGTGTGGTTCGACCTGATCGAAATCCGGTCTTAATTTAAGGTTCCGAGGCCGAGCCGCTGGGAAGGTTATACTTCCGTGCCCGCGCGTTGAGCTCTTCGACTTGCTCGATCTTCTCTCGCGTCGCTCGGTTCAGAGCTCCTTTTTGCGCTTCGGTCATGCGCCCCGTGGCTTTGAGTTCCGTCAAAGCTTTGTCGATCGCCCCCAAAGCAATGTTCACCACCGGTGGGGTCTGGCCCACCGCAACGCGGGCGGCTTTCATGGCGGCGGCCGTGGCCGGGAAATTCGGGCCGCCGATCACGGCAAAGAGCGGCTTCTTGACGATGTCGGCTGCCTTTGCATAGTCGTCTGCGGTGCGCAATCCGATCCACACGAGGTCGGCGCCGGCTTCCGCGTAGGCGGCCGCCCGGTCCAGCATCTCGGTGTATGAACCGTTCGGCGTCGGAGCGAGGCAACGGGCGATCAAAACCATATCGGTGCGCGCGTCGGCCGCGGCATGAATGTTATCGATCATCTGCGCCTTGGGCAGCACGCCGGGAACCGCATAGCCGGTGGCGCGATTGCGCGGCATGCGGTCATCGAAGGCCGCGCAGGCGATGCCGGCGCGATCGGCTTGCTTGGCGAAGCGGTAGACATTCAGCGGCGTTGCGCCAAAGTCGTCCACATCCGCCACCACCGGAATGTCCACGTTCGCGGCGATGACACTGTCATAGTGGATGATTTCCGAAACCGTGACGATCGCCTGGTCCGGCAATGCGACCAATTCCAGGTTGGTGGCGCTGCTGCCGACGAACACACCCTTGAAGCCGTGCGCTTCGATGAGGCGAGCGGTCAGGAGATCGTAGGCGTTGGCGCAGATCAGCGGCTCCGGTCCATTCATCAGTTCGCGAAAGCGGGCGCCCATCGTTCGCGGTGCGGGGCGCGTCTCGGCGGCGGCCGCCGATCCGGCCGCCGCCATCAGTCCCGACGCCGCCAGTCCGGCGACTTGGACGAATTCCCGTCTATTGGTTTCCTTGGTCATGATTGCTCCTCCAACGTTGTGCCATCGCCTTGGCCCATGGTCACGCACCGGTGCGCTGTTGCCCGGACCGGAGGGATCGCCCGCGGCGATCCGGGAAATCAGGGCCTAGGGACAGTGCCGTAGCGCAGATTGGAGCGAAGCGGAAATCCAGGATGCTATCCGCCGCGATTGCGGTTACGATTCGGGGGCTTTAGCCAGCAGGGATGCCGGTTCCGGCTGACCTCTTATCCGCGAACGGAGGGGGTCTAACGGTCGCGTGCGCAACCATCCGTTACGGGTAAGTCGATAATTAAGCGCCGATTCGAGCCCTTGCTGAATTTGAGGCCGCAACGATTACCTCTACCGGCCTGTCACCTTCATCGCCCCCGCGCAATTGATACAATAGCTCCCTCCCGACGCGGTCGAAAATACACCGTATTTTAGGGAGTTTTTCGCTAGTTCATGCATAACCGTCCAAGTCGCCATCATCGACTGTTTACAAGCTAGTATTTTTGGAATAGAAAGACATACGCTCGAGAAATTGCGAACGACGCACGAAATGTAAGACGGTCCGCGAGATGAGCCCGAGAAGAGATAAATCTTTCAATGTAACCGTTTCCTTCGGTCAAGCCAAAAATGTCGAAGGCCCGATCGGCTTCGCGCCACAACCGTCTGCATGATCTAAAGCACGGTAATCCGCCCCGGGCGATAGGACTCAAGCGCGTCGTCACGCGCTTGAGTTGGCCAGATCAGGCGGCACGACGGTGCGTCATAATACCTATAACGACGCCAACCACCACCGCTCCGGCAATCGTTCCGAGAGGGTTACGTTTGGTCATGGCTTCCAGTTCCGACGCGAACGTCTTCACCTGCTGTGTGGCATTTTCCGCCATGTGGCTCGCGGTGTCGCTCGCATGCGAGACAACGGCTTGACCGCGGTCCAAAACGTCGCCGACTTTGGTTTTGACGGCGTCAACTGCGTCATGGGCAGTGTCCGCGATCGTTTCCGACGACCGCGGGGTGCTCGTCTGGTTCGATGTATAAGGCTTTGTTGACGTGCTCATCTTGCTCACCTTCTGTGTCCTGTTGGGGGTTGATCTCAACGCGCGTGAAGACTATTCGGCAGCCTGCTGTGCTTCCTGGTTGACGACGGTTTCGGCGATTTTGGTCAGTGCGTGATCTGTCGCCTCTTCTTCCTTTAGCGTCTTTTCGAACAACGCTGCCGCCTTGGCGAAGCCGAGTTCGTTCGCCCATGTCCTCAAGGTACCGTATCGCGATATTTCGTAGTGTTCGACGGCTTGCGCGGCCGCAAGCAGCCCGGCGTCGAGTGCTGGCGACCCCTTGTATTCATCCATGATCTCAGCACCTTCGTCCGTGATGCCGACGACCGCCTCACATGTCTTGGCCTGGGGCTTTTTGTCGATCATGGCGAACACCTGTTCAAGACGATCGACGTGTCCTTGCGTTTCACCGTAATGTTTTTCGAAGGCGGCTTTGAGCGTACCGCTGTGGGCAGCCTTGGCTAATTTCGGAAGCGTCTTCAGAATGAGTTTCTCGGCGAAATAGATATCCTTGAGGGTGTCATGAAAAAGGACATCCAGCATCTTGGGTGCTTTAGTGCCCGGCCCCGCATGCTCGCGAGCCGGGCTGGATTTTTTCGCCCCCTGGGCCGATGGCTGCTTAGCACTTGCGTGGTCGCTTTTTTGGAGCGTGTCCTTCGACATGATGTGTCCTTAGTGGTTCGCTGAAGTTCTGGCTAACTTTCCAAGCTCCAAATGGTTCCGACAGGGGGCCACATTCGGATTCGCGGCTTCGAAGGGATGTTGTCGAGGTGGAGGATATTAGAACAACCGAGAGTTGTCTCCATGATCGGCTGAGGCGGTTCATAGGTGCGGTCATCCGTGGGATCGCGAAGTGGTTCGGCGGCTGGGTCTTGCGCAGGAGGTGCCGGTGAATTCTGCAGAAGCCCATGCGTCGGGCAGCGTGGCGGATTGGGATGTCGATGCACAGCCGCGGCGTGCAGGGGGCCCTGATTCCTTCCGTACGCGCGCGTGATGACCGACGCTTTCGGCAAGTCGCGTCAGACCTCACCCTCCCTCGGTGTGCCTTCGGCTTCTACATCGATTAGGTCGCCAATGAGGTCTCTCTCGTTTGCCGTGCGTTCGTGCGATTCATGTGCACTTTTCAAGCGATAGGATAATTCTCCATCGCGCTCCGGCAACCGTTTTGTCACCCGATACTGGCCCGAAACAATTTTTAGATAGCGCAGCGAGCAGCCAAATCGGACAAAATCGCCTTCCTTGAACTTATGCACAGTGTTTCATCCAATTGCATGTGGGGGAGCTCTTTTTTGCGGAGCGAGCGGTCGCTCGCCGGGCGGAGCAGATGTGGCACAGAGTGTATTCATACCCAAGCCTCCCGCTCTCAGACGCTAGGTGGGCCCCGATCATGACACCGGCTATCATAAGCAAAAACCAACGATAGAGTTACAATTGTAATGTGAGTACCTCGTTCCGCAGTTATCCTCGAAAATTGGCTCGTCGGCCGGCCCCCCTCGTTCCGCTGCGGGATATCAACGCAGCGGCTTAAGGGAGGTTGCATCTCGTTGACGTGCGGTAATTTCGCCGCGCAACCCACGGCTCTGCCGCTCAAGGGGATCGTTACCACCGCAGATTGTTACTCTGGGTTCGTGCTTGCCGCCGATCCATCGATAACGCGTGATCAGAGGGCCGCCCGGATAGTTCGGCTCCCTTAGCTCGCGGATAAGTCCGGCCGCGATAAGTCTATCAATTTCGCCATCGGCATCTGCGTTGCTCAGGAGTCCCGAATTGGACTGACACTTTGTCTCGTGTGGCATATTCACCGCTCCAACTCCGCCGTCCCACCAACGTCCAGCCGCAGTTTTTGTTGCAACGCGACAGCGCCGCAGTGAGGATCGGCAGGGGGCCAGGTGGTGGGCGGCTGTTTGCCGCGCTGGCGTGGGGTTCCTGCGCCCTCTCAAGCCCATCGATCGCCTGTCGCTCAACACCTCGACGTGCATTCGAGCCGGACGACTATCGAACGCACAGGTGCAAGGAAGTGCAAGCCGGCTGCTGCCTTGCCATCAGTTGATGCTGCGGGCTTTGCCGACACTAAGTAAGAGAGCAAGGGGCTCGGCGCGTCAAAAAGGAACTGTCGCGATCACGGCTTCCGCATGATAGGGTCAAGGAAAGCGTATATGCGAGGAGGAAGGCCATGCGATCTATCACAAGAAATTGCTGCCATCGCGCAGTCTTGGGATTGACCTTTGCGGCAGCATTCGTTTGGCCTGCGTTTGCGATGGAGACGACCTCAATTCCCGATTTGTCGGGCCTATGGGGGCGGTGGTTCAATTTCGAACCGCCATCGTCGGGGCCGGGTCCGGTCGTCAGCAAGCTTCGCAGGCCGGACGGGACCATCATTCAGAGCGTGGCCGGCGATTTCACCAATCCGATCTTGCGGCCGCAGGCCGCGGAGGTCGTGAAGAAAACTGGCGAACTGGAGTTGAGCGGCATTGTTACACCCAATCCCCACAACCAGTGCCGGCCGGAACCGACCCCGTTCGTATTGAATATTCAACTCGGCATGCAAATCATTCAGCAGAAGGATAAAATTACGATTTTGTACCTTTCGGACCATCAGGTGCGGCAGGTGCGCCTGAACGTGCCGCATTCGGAGCATCCGACGCCGACCTGGCAGGGCGAGTCGGTCGGCCACTATGAGGGCGACACGCTGGTGGTCGATACGATCGGCCAAAAGGTTGGGCCCCTCGCAATGGTCGATCGGTTCGGAACACCGTTCAGCGCGGCCCTGCACGTGATTGAGCGGTATCGGCTGATCGACGGGGCAGCCGCACGCGACCTCCAGCGCAAGCATGAAAGCGCCTATTTCGGTGCCGGAAGGTCGGCCCCTGGCGGGGCTCCGTACGGGAGGGGCGACATCGATCCTGATCCCGCCAAGCCGGGATTGCAGGTGGAGATCACGATTGAGGACCCCGCCGTCTTTACGACGCCGTGGTCGGCGCTGGCGACATATCGCCGTGTGTTGGGCGAGTGGCCCGAAGCCGTATGCGCCGAAAACACCTATGGGTCCGGGACGGTCAGCACCGTTTCCTCGGCCTGCATCTTCAGCAGCTGTTTGGTGCCCGAGGCTGATCGGCCGGATTTCTAGCCCAATTGCAGGGACGCCGCCGCGGGCCGAAACAAACAACACGTCGAAGGAGGAAATCCCAATGCCGAAAACATCGATCGTCATTGCCGCCGTGCTGGCGCTTGTCGCGGCATGCGCCGGCCCGCGGGCGTTTGCGCAGCAGCCGGCCAAATCCGGGATCGAGCGTATGTACGTGCTCTATTGCGGCGATATCGCCCTCGAAAACGCGGCGGAGTTTACGCCGGGTGCAACCGGGCCCGGCGCGCTTTCGGTGACGTGCTATCTCATCAAGCACCGCGACGGCTGGCTCCTGTTCGATACCGGGCTCGGCGATCAAATCGCCGCGATGCCCGCCGGCTTCAAGAGCCAGGTCGGCCTGTGGACCGTCAAGCGTACGCTCGCGAGCGAGCTTGCCGAACTCGGATTGAAGCCCTCCGACATCACCTACTTGGTGCTGTCGCATTCGCACCCCGATCACGTCGGCAATCTTGGCCTGTTCAAGGGGGCGACGCTGGTGGTGCAGAAGGCCGAATACGACTGGAAGCTCCCGGACGGCAAGCCGCGCTTCGACCCCGCCCAAAAGGTCATCACTGCCGCGGGCGATTACGACGTTTTCCACGACGGCAGCGTCGTGCTGATTTCGACGCCCGGCCACTCGCCCGGTCATCAAAACATGCTGGTGCGCCTGCCCAAGACCGGCGCGATCCTGCTGACCGGCGATTCCGTGCATACCAAGGCCAACTGGGATGGCCACAAGGTGCCGTCGCGGAACTTCAACGTGCCCCAGTCGCTTGCCTCGCTCGACCGCATGGCCGCCGTGCTCAAGGAGAACAACGCGCAATTGTGGATCGGCCACGAGACGAGCGAGGTCCCGCTGCGCAAATACGCCCCGGCCTATTACGAGTAACGCGTGGTTGCGATGGGCGAGATCAGGCACGCGCTGCTCAACGCCGGCGACGCCGTCCTTACGGTCAGCGTTTTGGTTCACAAAGTGGACGGCATGGGGGAGGCGCTCGAGGCGGCCGGCGCGCCGCTGGCTTATTTTCCTGCCTATTCGCCCGACGTTAACTGGATCGAGCGACCTTTCCGCAAACTGAAAGCGCATCTCCGCAAGGCCGCCGAAGAAGCCATTCGGACCCCATCCACCTTACCGGCGGCGTCGTAGCCGAATTTACCGCAAAGGAATGTAACCCGGGCGTAAACCCTTCAAGCCGCTGCAGGGAGCTGAGCGCCCACAATCGACGCAACCCTGCCAGCAAGCAACCGGAATCCGCAAACTATGCCAATCGAACTGACCCTAACGTTTAATGAGACGCGCTTTCTACCGTTGACCACCCTGACCTATCGGGCGAGTAAGGACAGTTCCAAAATCCAGTCCGGTACGATCAAGATGCGGGACATGGAGCGCGCGGTGAGAGCCGATGCAGATTTGATCGAGCTCGCTCTTCGCTATCGGCAGAAGCGCGTCGATCGCGCCACTCTATCGGTCGATGGCATCGAATTCCTGGATGCCGACGGGGATGGGCTGGTAGAGACTCGAGACGGAGAGCGCCTCGCCGAAAAGGTGCCGACCTGGCGCCTGGTGGTTCGGGAACTCACCGGGGTGTCATGCCAGCCATCCAACATCGGCGGCATGCAGTGGCTTTATGACGTCACGCCTTCCTTAACCGGCGAGGAGGCCATGGCACGCGCTTTCGTCGCTTCTTGCGGCTCGCTCGCCTCCGTGGTGCACCAGATGCGAAGCCACAGCGTCTTGTGGGCCTGCGTGCCGAGTGGAGGGAAGCCCAACAACGTGCATCGCCATCTTGGCGGCAATATCTACTGCCTTTTCTATTCGGGCCGCGGGCATGTGCACAAGGTGGATCCGGATCAAGGATTTCAGACTGTTCCAATCGAAGTGAATAATAAAGCGGCGCCTTTCCAGCTCGTAACGCTCCCCACTCACTTGTGGTACCAGGTGATAAACGCCGGCTCGGCCGACCTCCTCTATTTCATGATCAGCGAGCCGGCATTCGACCCAAGCGAATTGCTTGAGCTAGAAAAGCACCAATGCGCTCCCGATTGGCGATTCGAGTGGGTATGAGCGACTTGGCACGATTCCGTCCCTCGGCGCTGCCTGGGGGCAATGGCATTGGATTCAGGTGAGCCCCGCCCGATAGGCGGGCCGATCAGAAATCCGGTTTGTCGGCTTGCGGAAGCGGATGGAGATTCTGATTGAAATAGTCCGCGCCGGCGTCCTCGGCGCAAACCATCTCCCCCATCGCCACCTCGTTTTTGCGCCAGGTCTGTTTCAGTGTGAGCGGCGCGTTGAACGTGTCGGGATCTTCCACCGTTACGATCGCGGTCAAAGTCCGCCCGTCCGGGCTGATCGTGAACCGCTCGACGACGTGAAGCTTATCGGTGTGCGGCGTGCGGAAGGAATCGATGTCGTGAAACGCGCCGCCCGCGATCCCGATGGTATCGACAACGAGCGTATCCTCGCCCTCGTAGTGACCGATGGATTCGCCGAACCAGGACGGCTTCACATGGTCCGAATGTTTGTCGGTGAGATCAATGCGGCGTGCGAAATGATCGCGCTCCCACAGCATCCAGACTTTGTCCGGTGTCTGGACGAAATACATCGGTTGCAGAAACAGCAGCTGGCCCGGCACGCCCCCCGGCCAGCAACGCGATTGGGCGCGGAAGGGAAGCGGCATCTTGCCGCTCAGCACCTCGTCGTTCGTCGCCTGCATCTGCGCCGCGGCCCACGGCTTCAGGATCGGGTCCTTCGCGTTCACGATCGGCGGCCGCAGCTCCCCGCCCCCGAAAAAGCCGCCATTTTGAATTTGGCTGTTATAGGGATAGTTGGGATCGGTCTTGATCGGCCCGTGACCCGAACCCGGCGGCGGATCGAGCTGAAAATCCCAAAAATTCACATTCCAGCCGAACTCCCGGCCACCGAGTTGGGGAATTGTTTTTTTCTCGGGCGCGGCCAAGGAAAAAGACCCCATAAGTGTGACGGCAAGAACGCCGGCGATGACACCGGCTGCCGGCAAGCGGTTCCGCGATGTCGATACGAAAATGTGTGCCGCAAACGACGACATAGGCGTTTCCTCCGCATCACCAGGAACCCGAGGGCGGAATTTTGGGTTCCATTTTTAAAGATCATAGCGACGCCGTCTGCGGCACGCAATGCGGTGCCGCAGTGCTCGGCCTTCGGGACTCGACCCGGATTTCCGCTTCGCTTCAATCCGGGCTACGGCCCGCTCACGCCGCCTTGCGGCTGGCCAGAAACTCACCCATCCGGTCGAGCGCCTTGAGAATGTTCTCGGTCGAGTTGGCATAGGAGAGGCGCACATAGCCCTCACCCAGAATGCCGAAATCGGGGCCGCCGATGATGGCGACACCGGCGTCCTCCAGGAGCGACGAGGCCAATGGCTTTGCCTTCCAGCCGGTGCGGGAAATATTCGGGAAGGCGTAGAACGCGCCTTTTGGTGTGGCGCAGGAGACGCCGGGCAGGCGGTTGAGGCCATCGACCACAACCTTCCGGCGCCGGTCGAACTCCGCCACCATGCGGTGGACTTCGTCCTGCGGACCGGTGAGCGCGGCCAGCCCGGCAAATTGCGCGGAGGCGTTGACGCAGGAATGCAGGTTGACGGCGAGCTTGCGGGCATAATCGTAGAGCTTGCCGGGCCACACCGCATAGCCGAGCCGCCAGCCGGTCATCGCATAGGTTTTGGACCAGCCGTTGAGCAGGATCAGCCGGTCGCGGATCGACGGGTAGGACAATAGGCAGATGTGCTTTTCCCCGTCATAGACCATCTGGTCATAGATTTCGTCGGACATCACCGCCACGTCGGGGAATTTTTCCAGCCCCGCGACCAGCTTGTCGACCTCTGCCTTCGGGGTGACGCCCCCGGTCGGATTGGCGGGCGAGTTGAGGATCAACAGCCGCGTCTGCGGCGTGATCAGCGAAAGCGTCTCCTCCGCCGAGAACGCGAAAGCGTTGGTTTCGCGGATCGGCACCGGGATCGGGTTGGCGCCGGTGAACTCGATCATCGAGCGGTAGATGGGAAACCCCGGATCGGGATAAAGAATATCCACGCCCGGTTCCCCGAACATCAGGATCGACATGAACATGGTGGGCTTGCCGCCCGGCATGATCATGACCTCGTCGGCGGATACCGTCACACCGAACCGCTTGTGCAGGTCGGCGGCGACCGCCTCGCGCACCGCCACGATGCCGTTGGCCGGCGTGTAACCGTGATGGCCGTCGCGCAATGCCTTCACGGCGGCTTCGACGATATGCTCGGGCGTGCGGAAATCCGGCTGGCCGATGCCGAGATTGATGATATCGCGGCCTTGGGCGGCCAGTTTGGTGGCGCGCGCCAGAACCGCGAAGGCGTTCTCCTCGCCGATGCGATCGAAGGCCGCGATGGTGCGAAGCATGGTGGTTTCCTCTGTTGTGGCCGGCGCGTTGCCGCTGGACGGGTGCGGCCCGGAGGCCGCAGGAGCCAGATGGTGGATCAATTCCGCTCGCGGGAGCAATTTCAACCGATCGGCAGACAAAATGCAAATCCGGCAGGGCACACCGCCGAGTACCAAGCTGGGGGCTGGAGCGACCTGACAGCCGATGTTGCGAGAAAGTCAATCGATGTGCGACCAACGAATAGGAATTTCGCACTGCGTCACGCAAATTCACATGTTCCAGCAGTACTACGTGAGCTATGAGTTGTAAGAACTCGCACCGTCTATGTTACACGGGCAAGTTTCACATTTATGGCGGTATGGGAACATCGCCCGCAAATGATAGTGGATAACAATTCAGTATTCGACCATATTCTGATTGCCAGACCCAGGTCCTTCCAGTGACGGTGTCCAAAAGGGTGAAGCAGCAATTACCGTTCGAAATGCCCCCCTTGCGATGCACCACCGTATGCAGCGGATGCTATTTGATATCAGCCGATATTTGATGACTGTTCGGTAGGTTCTGCCCTGCTCATGAGTTCCCCAGTGTTCGCTCCTCGCCTCGACATCACCGGGGTGGCTCGGCGTGGCGGTCGGTGTCAACAGTACTCCCGGCCTTCTTTGGATTTCGCATGGAGAGTGCGAGCAACCTGGAATTCGGGTGTCGGGCTCCGACGAATTTCTGCCCATCCCCGATGTAACATCCAAACCCGCACAGACGGCTCGACCGATCCTTTCCGTCGCAGCGAAAGCGATAGTGCGCCCGCCCGGGCTCTGTGACCCGTCGGCAGACCATCTTTTTCACGCTTGAGTGTGTCGTATCTTAAATGATACATAGCACGAAAGGATCGCGAATGGCTGCTGGACGTCTCACCGAGATACCGGTCGTCTTCTATCGCACGGCCGCTGGTGCCGAGCCGGTCAGGGATTGGTTGCGGCGCCTATCGGCCGCGGATCGGCGAACGATCGGCACCGACCTCGCGACCGTGCAGTTTGGATGGCCGATCGGTATGCCGTTGTGCCGATCCCTTGGAGGAGGCTTGTGGGAGGTTCGCAGCAACATCTCGGACCGGAGGATTGCGCGCTTGATATTTTTTGTCGCGAAGGGCCGCATCGCGGTCGTGCATGGTTTTGTGAAAAAGACGCAAAAGACACCGGCGGCGGACATGACGCTAGCGGAGAAACGAATGCAGGAGATGTTGCGATGAGCGAAGCAAAAGCCAATCCGCATTGGGGCTCGACGTTGAATGAGTTCCTCGACGAGGACGGCATCCGCGAAACCGCGAGGGCGGAAGCGGTCACCCGCGTGGTGGCGTGGCAGCTTGGCGAGGAAATGAAGCGGCAAGGCATCAACAAGACGCAGCTGGCCGCGCTGATGAACACCAGCCGCGCGCAGGTCGATCGCATCCTCAAGGCGAAGGGCAATGTGACGATCGAAACGCTGCAGCGCGCGGCGGCGCTGGTCGGGCGGCAGCTGCGGCTTGAGCTGGTGTGAGCAGGCGGCCGGTTCAACCGGTATTACCGCGCGGGTTTCCGGCTCGGACGGCCCCCAGCGTGATCTGCAGCGCCGTCGCGGTGTTCATTCCGGTGCGGACGAAGCAGGGATATCGACCACTGATGCCGGCAATCCGCGTGCGTTCACGCGCCTTGGTCCGTGCATATAATATCGGCCCGGTAAGCGAGAGCGCCGTCGGGTGCCGTTGCCCACAGCGTCGCCCCATCGCCGTCACGCTGCCCGTTGAAGGCAACGCGTTGGCCGGCAAACAGCGGGCTCATGGCGCGCGCCGCACAGTTCGAAATTCGGCCCGGCAGGTGCGGGCGAGCGGTTTCGACCAGCAGGAGCGCCGTCAGCGCGCCATTCATCACCAGGGCCGGATAACCCTCGACGTCGCGGGCATAGGGCAGGTCGTAGTGGATGCGATGGGCATTGAAGGTGAGCGCCGAATAGCGAAACAGCAGGACGGGATCGAGTTCGATCGTGCGCGACCATGCGGGCTGCTCGACCGCCGAAACCGCCTCGGTTTGCCGGGCGACGGCTCCGGACTCGACGGGCGCCCGATACACGATATCCTGTTCTTCCGTGAGGGCGTGGCCCGCCGGTCCGCTGATTTCATGGGTGACGGTCACCAGCGTAAATGGTCCGGTGCGTCCGGATTTCGCCTCGGCGCGGGTCACGGTGGACAGCCGCGACACCTCCTCGCCGACGTGGAGCGGCCGGAAAAACCGGGTGCGCCGTCCGGCAAACATCCGCCGGGTGCCATGCAGCGCCGGCAGGAAATCTCCGGTCTCCGGATGCCCGTCCGGGCCAAGCTCGCTTTCGCGGGCCGTTGGACCGAACAGGATCGCGTACCAGCTCTCCGGAAGTTCGCTCCCGCGCCGGAACGAATGCGGATCCTGATCGAGCGTCGCGGCAAGCCGCTGCACGGCACCAAGCGCGATGTCGTCGGTGTCCCGGCGGGTACGGCCGAGCGCGTCGGACAACGAAGCGGCATGGTTCATGGGGCAACTCCTTATCGAACTGATCCGCAGAAGGTGCAGCGCACTGCATCTTTTTTATTCAAAGACTATCATCGCCGCTCAAAAACAAAAAAGCGCGCTTCGCATGTCCTGCATACGAAACGCGCTCCAGCTTCGAGGCTCAGGCCAAACGGAGCGCCGACAACCGGCGCTCCGTTTCAGCGCAACCGATCAGCCGCCGTCACCGGCCCGCGGAGCCCGCGCGGCGACCGGACCGACGATGCGTTCGAAGTCGGCATTGCCGCCCGGGTTGCCGTGGATCGGAACGTGCTGCGCAACGTCGAGCTTCAGCCGCTTGACATTGTTGAACAGCGCGACCGCGTTGGGGTTGACGTTGGCAAGGTTGCCGCCCGCCGCCGGGGGCGAGTACAGGTCGGCGTTCACAAGAATCTTCGATGCCGGCAGATAGGCCACCAGCATGTCGTCGGCATGGGGGAGGCCTTCGACATGGTAAAGTTCGATGGTCTGGGTGCCGTCGCCGATCGAGTAGCGATCCGTGAAGGTCTGCAAGGACAGCGTTCCCGGGCCGGTGGTGGCGAACGGGAAATTCGACAGCCGGTCGGGGCTCAGGGTGCGCGGTTGCGGTGCCAGCACCACCTCGCGATAGAAGTCCTTGTTGTGATCGTCGGCGATGACGGTCGCGCCTTCCGCCACGAAGGCGCGAATGCCGCCGGAGTGATCCCAGTGATGGTGGGTGTTGACCAGATAGCGGATCGGCTTGTTCGGGATCAGCTTGTGCGTTTCGGCGATCACCGCATTGGAGCGCGCGTCATCGAGCGGGCCCTCGATCACGGTGACGAAGTCCTTGAACTCCACCGCCAGGCTGTTGTGCGAGCCGCCGCCGATGAACCAGACGCCATCGGCCAGCTTTTGCGAGGCCACGCGGACTTGCGGGGCCTGGGCGCTGCGCACCGCATCCGGGACCGCGATCGCGGTATCGGGCGCGTTCACCTTGACGTCGCTCACCCGCAGGTCGAAGGCATTGCGGCCGCCGGTGTTAAGCGGATGGTCGCCCTGGTGAGCGTGAATGTGGTAGGGGAACTTGGCTCCGCCGCCGACGTCCTTCCAGTCGGTGTAGCGGATTTCCACCTGCATATCGCCCATCACCGGGCTGGGGAACCAGGTGACCACGCGTTCCAGCAGATTATCCTTATCGAACTCGCCGGTCAGCCGATATTTTCCGGTGGTGAAGCCGATGACGTTGACGGTCTTGTCGAGCCGGTTGAAAAAGCGCTGCTCCAACGTCGCGTTACCGGAAGCCAAGGCGGCCTTGATGAAGCCGTAGGGGCTCGCGTTGATCATGAACGCACGAAACTCGGCCGCGCCCGGTTGCGGGTTGGGCTGGCCTTGCGCGTTCAAGTTCCAGGCGTAATTGCCGCTGACGAAGTCGGTGCTGCCGGGGATCGGCAGACCGCCGCCGCGTGCATCCTTCTTGCTCAGGTCAACCGTGTATTGCTCCTTGCCCGACTTGCTGCCGTAGTCGATGGACGCGGTGTAGGACGTGAGCGGCGCCCGCGGCCAGTCGCCATTCGGATCGTAGCTCTGCCCGACATAGCGGATCGTGCCGGTGCCGGAATATACGACGGATTTGACAGTGCTGGCGCCGGTCGCCTTATCGGCGGCTTGCAGCAGGCTGTGGGCATCTTGCGCGGCGGCCGGCGCGATCGCCGCCGCCGACATGACCAACAGCATTCCGAGTTTTCTGCTCATGACGTGTTCTCCTTCCAGGGACCACATTCCGAAGGCTCGCAGTGCGCCGAACCGGAGGTTCGAACTCCGGGGCGGCACGTTTATCGTTTGATTGTTGCGTGCGTGCGTCAGGTCCGGTTCAAGTAGCAAAGCAAGCCGACGCTGTAAACGACGCCACCCAACCGGCATCACGGCCGGCGACGGGAATGATGAAGGTTACAGGAATTCCGGCACGGGCTTGCGGTGTTCAACCCGATCCGCGAGTACCCGTAGAGCCCGCGCCTCGACCTTCACGATGGCTCTTGCACGGCTTTGCCCGTACGCCATTCACGCCCGTCCGGGACCTCGGCGATAAATCGCCCATCCGTCCCTTCGTCCGCTTTCGCCTTGATCCGCGGCATGGGCTGGCCCACTCCAAGCGCGTGCAAAAATGCAGCCGGGGCGCACTGACATGCGCCCCGGCTGTCGCAAGCTCAGTTCACCGGCGTTCCGAGCGGCGCCCGCTCGATGATCTCGATGCGGGTGCCCCACGGGTCGGTGATGTAGGTGATCTTGCTGCCGTTCGGCACCTGGCGCGCGGGCTCGTCGAGCTTGACCCCTTCCGCCTGGATCTTCTGCACGAAAGCGGCATGATCCTTCACGTCGAAGCCGATGTGGTCGAGGATGCGGTGACGGGTCGGCGCCTGCGCCGTGGCGGCCTTCGCGAAGCGGATCTGCACGCCCGGGATATCCACCACCGGCGCGTTGTTGCGGGTGCCGGCCTTGCCGCCGAAGGTTTTGGCGTACCAAGCCTGCGCCTTCGGGATTTCGCCTTCGGTCAGAGACAGGTGAACGTGCTCGTTCTTGATCGGGACCGACTGGGTTTTGTCTTCAAGAATTTCGATGCGCAGGCCGTCCGGCGTTTCGACGAAGGCTTGGTCGGGCCGGTTGTTGGTGCCCGGCAGGACCTTAACGCCGGCGGCCTTCCACTTGGCGACCTGCTCCTGGACGTTGTTGACGATGAACCCGACGTGGTTGACCACCGAGCCTTGGGAGCCGCCGTCGCCCTTCTCGTTGCCGAGGTTGAGGTTGATATAGACGCCGGGGAACATCATGAACGGGTTGCCGCCGATCATGAACATTTTCGCGCCCATGCCGAGGAACAGATTCTTGTTGGCCTCGACATCTTTGGAAATCAGATGCCAGTGACCCATGGTCACCCCCGCTTGGTTGAATGGGGCCGGCTGGGCGGAAGCGTTGCCGGCGGCGAATGCCGACGCCAGCAGTAACGCTGCGAACAGTTTTGTCTTCATGGTACCTCCCTGATTGGCTTGACTTGCGGTTGTCCGATGATGAGCCTGCGAACGCTATCAGCCCGCGGGACCGGGCGAAAGCATGCGCAGGCGGAATTTTTCCGGTGCGCGGCTCCCAACATGAATTTGCTTGGCCCTGTGAGGCCGTGCGGAGCGCAAATGCCGGCGTGCCTGATCGAAGCAACGGTTCGTCATGGTCCGTGACCGTTCATGGTCTGGACTCCTTCAGCAGAACTTCGTTTGCGATTAAAGTAGGGTGATTCGCGGTAAGGCGGGCGCACGAAAATATAGCACCTGCTACCGTTGGCTTTGGTGTTGATCGCCGGTATTCCGCACCGGTTCTGGTTGTCTTCGCGTCATCGGTGGTGTCGGCCGCGCGTGCGCTCCGCCGGGGAGCGGCGGTTGGTGGGATTCGAGGCTGGCCTGCCGGCGGCGGTGCGGCCGACTGCTGAAATGAGGCGCGATATGCCGGAGTTGATCCGGGTGACTGGCTGGGAAAACACTAGGCGCTGTTTTTGGTGCGCTGTGCGGTGCGTGCCGCACGCATTCATGCTGTGGCTCATCAGCGGTCCCGCCGCGGCTCGCGGCTTACGGCCCGGCCTCCGTCTTGCGGGATTTGCGCTGCCGCGGCGGCCCGACGACTACGAACTCGTCGCCCTCACGCTGTTCTGCGGCGTGGTGTTGTTCGCGGTCGTTGCCGCGATCCTGCTGATGCGCACGCGCGACCGTCTGCATAGCGAACGCGCGCAAGCGCGAGAGGCCGCGGTGGACCTTGCCGCCAAGCTTGACCAGGCCGAGGGCCTGTTGCACGCCGACCCCCAGGTCATCATTTCGTGGAGCCGCGGCGCCCCGCCGGACATCATCGGCGATCCCTCGCTCGCCGGTCCGTCACTCACCGCCGCGGAGGTGAGCCACTATCAGGCTTGGCTCGACCCCGATCAGGCCAGCCTTCTGGATGCGGCGACGGCACGCCTCAAGGCCGAGGGGCAGGCGTTTTCGCTGGCCCTATCCACCAAATCCGGCCGCGACCTCTGGGCCACCGGTCGCCCGATCGGCGCCAGCGCGGTTCTGAGGCTCACGGATGTAAGCGCGGAGCGGCGGCAAGTCGCGGACATCACCCGGCGCCAAGCGCGCCAGGAGCGCGAGGCGGAGACGAAGCGCAGGCTGCTGGTAGAAGCCCATCGGCGCACTCTCGACCAGCTGTGAACGGGCGTCGCCATCTTCGATCCCGACCACAAACTCACCTTCTATAACGCTGCCTATCGGGCGCTGTGGGAAATCGACGCCGATTTCCTCGATCAGCACCCTTCCAACTCGGCGGTGCTGGACCGGTTGCGGGCACGGCGGCTCTTACCGGAGCAGAAGGACTTCCGCGCCTGGAAAGCCGAGTTGCATGGGGCCGCCTATCGGGCGACCGATCCCGCCAAATATGAGTGGCACCTGCCGGATTTGCGCACGCTGCAAGTCATCACCACGCCCAATCCGGACGGCGGCGTCACCTATCTGTTCGACGACGTCACCGAGCGCCTCGATCTCGAGCGCCGTTATGACGCCCTGATCCGGGTCCAGGGTGAAACGCTCGACAACCTCACCGAGGCGGTGGCCGTGTTCGGCAGCGACGGCCGGGTTCAGCTGTTCAATCCCGCGTTCCAAAACATGTGGCAATTGTCGCCCGAGATGCTGGCCGAACGTCCGCACATCGAGGCTGTCATCGCCCAGTGCCGGGCGTTCCAGAACGACGATGAAACTTGGCAGATCTTGCGCGCCGCGGTGACGGCGATCGACAGCCGCGATCCGATCTTTAGCCGCATGGAACGCTGCGATGATAGCGTCGTGGATTGTCGTACCGTGCGACTGCCAGACGGCGCCACCCTAGTGACGTTCCATGACGTGACCAACTCGGTCAACGTCGCGCGCGCGCTGATCGAGCGCAACGCGGCGCTGGTCGCCGCCGACAAGATCAAGCACGATTTCGTCCAGAATGTCTCCTACGAACTCCGCTCACCGCTGACCAACATCATCGGCTTCGCGCAATTACTCGGCGATGCCACAACCGGTCCGCTGACGTCGCGGCAGGCCGAGTATCTCGGCCACATCGGTGCATCGAGCGATGCCCTGCTTGCCATCATCGACAATATCCTCGATCTGGCCTCGATCGGCGCGGGCGCCATTGCGCTTGATCTTGGCACGGTCGATATTCGCGCCGCCATGGCGGCGGCGGCGGTGGGCGTGCAGGACCGGCTGGTCAAGGACGGCATCGTCCTGGAGCAGCGCGCCGCGGCCGACATCGGCAGTTTCGTGGCCGACGAGCGCCGCATCCGGCAAATCCTGTTCAACCTCTTGTCCAATGCGGTCGGGTTTTCGCCGCCGGGCGGCACGGTGGTGCTTGCAGCCGCACGCACTGCCGACGCGGTGATCTTCACCGTCAGCGACCATGGCACCGGAATTCCCGGCGAACTGACCGACAAGGTGTTCGAACCGTTCGAATCCCATCCGCACGGCACCCATCATCATGGTGCCGGCCTCGGGTTGTCGATCGTGCGCTCGTTCGTGGACATGCATCACGGGACGGTGCGGATCAACTCCGTTCCGGGGCAGGGCACCACCGTGATATGCAGCTTTCCGCTTACGGCCGGCATGGCGCCGGTCGCCTCCTCGCCGGCCGCGATGACCCCGGCCGCCACATAGGCCGCGCCGATCTTGACCGACATGCAGATGACTGGTTCCAAAATCTCGGGTTTCAACCTGACTCTGGACAACGAAGCGGCGACGCAGCGCTTCGCGGCGGACGTAGCCAATATGCTCGAGCCGGGCGACTTCATCGCCTTGTCGGGCGATCTCGGGGCCGGCAAGACCGCGTTTGCGCGCGCGCTGATCGCCTATCTCGCCGGGGATGCCGAGATCGAAGTGCCGAGCCCTAGCTTCACGTTGGTGCAAACCTACGATCTGCCGCGCTTCACGCTATTGCATGCCGATCTTTATCGGGTGACGTCCGCAGGCGAACTCGCCGAACTCGGCGTCGGCGACATTCCGGATGCCGTAGTGCTGCTGGAATGGCCCGATCGCGCCGCCGGCGCTTTGCCGGCCGATCGTATCGACATCGCCTTCATGCTCAATCCCCAGTATGGTCCCGACTATCGCGCGGTCCACGTATCGGGCCAGGGCACGGCTGCGGCGCGCGTCAATCGCTTGGGCGCCATGCTCGATTTCATCCGAGGCGCCGGGCTCCTCAACACCGCTCGCACGCGGATCGCGGGCGATGCCTCGTCGCGGTCCTATGAACGGCTGAGCCAGGGCGGCGAGAGCGCCATCCTGATGAATGCACCGCGCCACCCGGACGGCCCTCCGGTCAAGCGCGGCCTGTCCTATAGCGCCATCGCGCATATCGCCGAGGACGTGAAAGCATTCGTTGCCATTGCCAACGGTTTGCGCGAGCGCGGCTTTTCGGCACCGCGCATTTATGCCTCGGAGCTCGATTCCGGCTTCCTGCTGCAGGAGGACCTCGGCACCGAGTCGGTGATTGCCAATGAGCCGCGGGCCCCAATCGCGGAACGCTACGAACGCGCGACCGACGTCCTGGTTGCGTTGCATGACCTGGATCTGCCGGCCGTGTTGCCGGTCGCTCCGTACCTAGAATATCATATTCCGCCCTACGACCTCGATGCCTATCTGATCGAGACCGAATTGCTGCTCGATTGGTATTTGCCGTACCGTGGTGCCGCGGCCAACGCCGAATCCCGCGCGCTGTTCCTGTCGCTGTGGCGTGAGGCACTGCGCCCTGCAATCGAAGCACCGCGAACCTGGGTGCTGCGTGATTTCCATTCGCCCAACCTGATGTGGATGGAGGGACGCGAGGGCATCGCCCAGATCGGGTTGCTGGATTTCCAGGATACCGTGATGGGGCCGGCGGCCTACGATCTCGCCTCCCTTCTCCAAGATGCCCGGGTCGATGTACCGGAGGAGTTGGAGATCACCCTGTACCGGCACTACGTTCGCGCGCGCCGCGCCGCCGACCAGAATTTCGACGTCGCGGTCTTTGGGCAGCTCTATGCGACGATGGCGGCGCAGCGCGCCACCAAAGTCCTCGGCATCTTCACCCGCCTCGATCGCCGCGACCGCAAACCGCAATATTTGCGCCACTTGCCGCGCGTCTATGCCAGCGCACGGCGCTCCCTGCGGCATCCGGCGCTCGCCGCGCTTGGCGAATGGTACCTGAGGCACGTGCCGCCCCCATGACCGGAACGCTCGTCCGGCGGATGGCGGGACAATCGACCGTGGTCATATTTTGTTATCGATTCGGAGGTGACACTGCCGCATTGACACGAGGCCAGGATGACGACATCGACAGCTTCGCCGGTTCCGCACCGCGCCATGGTGCTGGCAGCCGGACTGGGCCTGCGCATGCGCCCGCTGACCGACCGCATGCCGAAGCCGCTTGTCGCCGTCGGCGGCGCGGCGTTGATCGATCATGTGCTCCACAAACTGGCGGCGGTGGGCGTCGAGACCGCCGTGGTCAATGTGCATTATCTTGCCGACCAGATCGAACGCCACCTCGCGAGGAATAACCCTGGCGGGCGCCAGGCGCCCGCCATCATCATCTCCGACGAGCGCGCGGAACTGCTCGATACCGGCGGCGGCATCGTCAAGGCGCTTCCCTGCCTGGGCGGAGCGCCGTTCTATAGCCTCAACGCCGATACCCTGTGGATCGACGGCGTGAAGCCCAATCTGGTTCGCCTCGCCGAACAGTTCGATACGGCGCGCATGGATGCGCTGTTGCTGCTTGCCGCGACGGCGGACAGCATCGGCTATGGCGGCCGCGGCGACTTCGTCATGGCACCGGACGGAGGTCTGCGCCGCCGCGCGGAACAGGAGGTTGCCCCGTTCGTCTTTGCCGGCGTCGCGATCCTCAGCCCGGCCCTGTTCGCCGTGGCACCGGCCGGCCCGTTTTCGCTCAACATTCTGTTCGATCGCGCCATCGCGGCGGGCCGGCTGTATGGTCTGCGGCTGGAGGGGGTGTGGATGCATGTCGGCACACCCTCGGCGGTGGCGGCGGCCGAGGCTGCGATCGTGGCAAGTGCGGCGTGACGGGGGCGGTTAGACTCGGGCGCTTTTCAATGTCTTGCGCCGGAGCAAGGATGGACCGGCGGCCCGGTTTTGCGATAGGCTTACGGAGTTCATCGGCCATTGTGGTTCGATGAGATTCGTGCTTCGGCGCGCGATGAAGCGAGGAACGTTTCGATGTCGGAAACGGTGAATGAGGTCAAGGGCGGCGTGTCGCGCGCCGCGAGGGTAGCGGCCGCCTCCAGGTTCGTCGCCGCGATCACGCTGTGCTTCACCAGTGCTTCCGTCTTTGCGCAAGACGCCGGCAAGCGTGCGCCCCCTGCTCTGGCTTCGAGCGAATTCGGCTGGATCAGCATGGGCGGCTTTCTGGATCCGCCGTCCGGCAGCGGTCACGGCCCCATCAAACAGGACCCTGCGCACCCCTTCCATGGCAACTTGGACGGTCCCGGACAGGTGACGCCGACCATCGGCAATTTTGCGGACCCGGTTCTCAAACCGTGGGCCGCCGCGCAAATGCAGGCTTCGAATGAGGAGGTTCTCTCCGGTAAGCGCGGGCTGCCGTTCTCGGCGCAGGGCCGATGCTACCCGGGCGGCGTGCCGGGGCAGCTGCTGTATCCGATCGAGCCCATGTATTTCATCCAGACCGCGAACGAGGTTTGGATGATCTGGCAGCGCGACCACATGGTGCGCCGTATCTACCTGACAGATGCCCATTCCGAAACCGTGAAGCCTTCCTGGTTCGGGGAATCGATCGGGCGATACGAGAATGGCGAGTTGGTTGTCAACACCATCGGGCTTTCCACCAAGAACAGCTTCATCGACAATTACCGCACCCCGCACACGGAAGCCGAGCACGTGGTCGAGCGCTACAAGGTCTCGGCGGACGGCGCCATGCTGGAAGCCCTGGTGACGGTGGAGGATCCGGGCGCCTTCAACGCGCCGCTGCGCATGATCAAGCGCTGGCGCAAGGCGCCCAACCCGCGGCTGGAGACGGTGTGCTCGGAGAATAACGGGGACCATTTCAATCAAAATCTGTTCCCGATCCCGGAGGCGGCGACGCCCGACTTTTGACCGCCGTGATGTACCAAGCATCAGCGGAATAAGGTGCAAAATAACCACCGCTGGTGTCGCGGTTCCGTGGCTTGCGCCATGTCGTGCCGCCGTGACATAAGGTCTGCGACCGACAGCAAAGAATGCGACCATGACCTATCTGGCCAAACCAAAATTCCATCATCCTGGGCTGCCGAAGAACGAGCTTGGCTATACCCATCGCGACTACGAAGGTAAAATTTCGACCCTGTGCGCGGGATGCGGGCACGATTCGATCACGGCCGCGATCATCGAGGCGTGCTTCGAACTGTCCATCGAGCCGCACCGGGTGGCGAAGATTTCCGGTATCGGTTGTTCGTCGAAGACGCCGGACTATTTCCTGGGCAATTCCCACGGCTTCAACTCGGTGCACGGCCGCATGCCGTCGGTGCTGACCGGCGCGAACCTTGCCAATCGCGATCTGCTCTATCTGGGTGTGTCGGGCGACGGCGATTCGGCGTCCATCGGCATCGGCCAGTTCGTCCACGCCATCCGGCGCGGCGTCAACATGGTCTATATCGTGGAGAACAACGGGGTCTATGGCCTCACCAAGGGTCAGTTCTCCGCCACCGCGGACCGTGGCTCCAAATCCAAGAAGGGTGTCGTGAACGCCGACAGTCCGATCGATCTGGTGGCGATGGCGCTGCAGCTCGGCGCCTCCTTCGTGGCGCGCTCGTTCTCCGGCGACAAGACCCAGCTGGTGCCGATCATCAAGGCGGCGATCGAGCATCAAGGGGCGGCGTTCATCGACGTGATCAGCCCTTGCGTGGCGTTCAACAACCACGCCGGCTCGACCAAGAGTTTTGATTATGTGCGCGAGCATAACGAGGCCGTGAACCGGCTCGATTTCATGACCGGCCGCGACCCGATCCATGTGGACTATGCGCCCGGCACCGTGCAGACGGTCGAGCAGCATGACGGCACCACGCTGGTGCTGCGAAAAATCAATGCCGATTATGACGTGCACGACCGGCTGGCGGCGATGAATTTCCTCCAGCACCACGCCGCCAAGGGCCAGGTCGTGACCGGCGTGCTCTTCCTCGACAGCGATCCGGAAGACCTGCACCATCACCTCAACACCACGCTGACCCCGCTCAACGCGCTGTCGGAAAAGGAGCTTTGCCCGGGTTCTGCAGTGCTGGATAAAATCAACGCAGGACTGCGGTAAAATAACCCGCTGTCGCGGGCGTGCAAGAGGAGTTGCGCAAGCCGGTCTCGCTTGTGCGGCGCGGGCAGTTGATTGATTCACGCGTCGTGATTGTGACACTGCGCCGGCGCCGCGTGGGTGATGCGCCTGCGGGATCTCGCCGAGCCTCTCATCCCTCGGGCGGGCGTTGCCCGCTTTCCGTACTGGCAGGCAGGGCTTCAAATGGGGCAAATGAATTATTTCCCACTAGCGCCCGCCTTCTTCGCAGTGCTGGCGGGCATTCTTCTGATCGTCGTCGTCCTTATCCAGATAAGGGTGCTGCACTACGCCTACGGGCGGCTTGGTGTCGGTTCGGGCACCGCCTTTTTATTGCTGCTTGGGTCGCTGATCGGCAGCATCATCAACATTCCGATCGCCCGTTTCCCGGAGCGCGAGGTGCAGACTGCGCAGGAACTCTCGTTCTTCGGCATGCATTACGAGGTACCGGTGGTGGTCGATTGGCCCGGCACCATCATTGCCGTGAATGTAGGCGGTGCCGTGATTCCAATTCTTCTGTCGCTCTACTTGCTTTATCGGAATGATCTATGGGTCCGCGGCGCGATCACGACTGCGATCGTGGCGGCAATCATCCATGTGCTCGCTTATCCCGTGCCCGGCGTCGGCATCGCAGTGCCCATGTTCGCGCCGCCGATCGCCACCGCCATCGTGGCGGTGCTGCTTGCCCGTCATCATGCCGCGGCGCTGGCCTATGTGGGCGGCAGCCTTGGCACGCTGATCGGCGCCGATCTGCTCAACCTTGGTGCGGTGCAGGAACTCGGCGCGCCGGTCGCATCCATCGGCGGCGCCGGCACGTTCGACGGGATTTTCCTCACCGGAATCATCGCCGTGCTGCTGGCAAGTTTCTCGCGCAGGGCGTGATAGTTATATTTCTTCGCCTAAATATCGGTTTCATTCCGGTCCAGCAATGCACATCGGAAAATCCAATGCGCACATGTCCCGGTACCATCCGGGTGGTGAGACCCACATGAGGTGCGGCGGACTCCAGATGGTCGATCAATATCCGGATCAAGCGAGCTTTGCGGCGACACCGCTTGTGGGACCGCCGTCCGCGATCGGTGCAAGCGTCACGCCCCATGAACCTTTGTGCAAGGTCCCGCTTTGCGCCGCCAGCCTAATTGATGATCTCGTCGGCGCGAACCAGCAACCGCTGCGGCATCGCGACGCGGAGCGCCTTGGCGGTGCCATTGTTGATGACCAGCTCGTACCGCGTTGGAATCATCGGCGTGTCGGCCGGTGCGGCGCCATTGAGGATATGGCCGGCATAAATGCCCGCCAGTCGGTAGATGTCATGGGTGACGATCCCGTAGCTCATCAAACCGCCCAGCGTGACGGCATCGCGCGCACTATAGATGGTCGCAATCCGGCTCTGCGCCGCCAGTTCGATGATCTGCGCCTGGCGCGTGGTCAGATATGGATCGGGACTGACGATCAATGCCCGGATACCCTGTAGCGCCATGCTGGTAAATGCCGTCTCGATTTCCCGCTCGGTCCCAACGTCGAACACGGCCAACTGCCGCCCCTTGTCGCGAGTTGCGGCCTTCATGCTTTCGACATTCGTCGCGAACGCTCCCGCGGCGCTCGAGTTGTCCAGATAGCCAATGAAAGGCCCGCGTCGCACCAGTTCGTGCAGGAACTCCAGACGCTTGGGTGCAAGTCCGATTAGGGGGGCGCCGCCGGCGGCGGTGTCATTCGTTTCAGGCCCGTTGCCGCTTTTGACCAAACCGACGTTGGCCGCATCGGCCCCATCGGCAAATACGATCGGAACGCTCTCGGCGGCAGCCTTGGCGGCAGCGAGCGCGGAGGCCGACGCTCCGATGGCAATAATCACCGCCACCTGGCTGCGAACGAGGTCCGCCGCCAGGTCCGGCAAACGATCGTAGTGACTTTCCGCGGTGCGAGATTCGATCGCGAGGTTCGCCCCCTCGACAAAGCCGGCCGCCCGCAGACCCTGTCGAATTGCCTCGGCAGGCTTGGCATATGGCCCATCGAACGACACCGCATTGAGCAGCCCGACCACCGCTGGTGCCTTGGGCTGCTGGGCGTATGCCGCCAGCGGCCACACCGCCACGCCCGCCATTCCGGCAATGAACTCCCGCCGTCGCATGCTCGGCCCTTTCGCTTTGTTCGAGGGGAGCCTACAGCGGTTCGCGTCGAATGGAAACCGGGTTCGTCGGATGTATATGGCTGCCGTCGGCCGCGGGTTTGGCGCTCGGCGTGCCTCGGTTTTCCGTAGTGCGCCCGTCTAACCGGGTTTTCGCTTCGGTTGACACCCGGTTCATCACACCCTATGAGGTCCGCACGCTGCGGGCCTGATGGTCCCGCTTGGCGCTACGCGACCCGTGGTCACGTGCCTTCGCTTGAGGGGGTGACCTGTCGGCACCGGTGCACCGGGGCAGAGGAGGGCGCGATCCTCCCATCATGACACGTGGGCGATGCCGGTCGGCATGCGCCGCAAGAGGACGCGAATGACAAAGCGAATTGAGGCGAAGCACAAACTTGACCGCCGCATGGGCCAAAACATCTGGGGCCGCCCGAAGAGTCCGGTCAATCGCCGCGAATATGGGCCCGGTCAGCATGGCCAGCGCCGCAAGGGCAAGCTCTCCGATTTCGGCGTGCAGCTGCGCGCCAAGCAAAAGCTAAAAGGCTATTATGCCAATATTTCGGAAAAGCAGTTCCGCGCGATATACGACGAAGCGGTGCGACAGAAGGGCGATTTGGGTGCCAATCTGATCGGCCTGCTCGAGCGCCGGCTCGATGCGGTGGTCTATCGCGCCAAGTTCACGCCGACATTTTTCGCCGCGCGGCAGTTCGTCAACCACGGGCACATCAAGGTCAATGGCCGGCGGGTGAATATTCCGAGCTTTCAGGTGAAGGTCGGCGACGTCGTGGAAGTGAAGGAAAAGTCCAAACAGCTGGCGATGGTGCTTGAGGCTACAGGCCTCGCCGAGCGCGACGTGCCGGATTACGTCGAGACCGACCATAACAAGATGACCGCCAGGCTGGCGCGGATCCCGGCGCCCACGGAAGTGCCCTATCCGGTGCAAATGGAGCCGCACTTGGTGGTCGAGTTTTATTCGCGGTAGCGACATTTACGCATCGCCGGGCGCGACTCGATGCGCTCGGCGAAACAACCCATCGGCCCGCAGAATATTTCGACCACTGCGGATTAATGCACCCTGCCGGCCATGCAAGAATCCATGAATTGCTTCCACGGCGACGGTCCATTTTCCGATGACCGGCGTTCGTTAACCGTTACGCCTCGTTGTAACGCCAGCTGGTCGCATCTCATCCAATTTCCCGAGGCTAGTGGACGCAGCTCGTGGGACTCCAATTGCTGATTGCCATTCACGTCGAGCCGATCATAAGTCTGCGACATGTACTGCAGGAACTCGTCTTTCGACACGGTTCCGTTTTGGTCGCGATCCATCATGCGCAGGATCTGTCGCACGTCGGAGTTGGCTGTCGCGGAGGTCCGCTTGCTGGCGGCGTTGGCGACGCTGGATACCGCAACGGCAAGAAGTGCAGTTCCGGCGACGATCATGAAGCTTTTGGTCATGGACGTGATCTCCCGTGGGTAACGATGATTGGTAGACACGTAAACACGGGAAAATCGTTGATCCGGCATTGAGCAGGATCAATGGGTGGAGCACTTTTTAGCAATCGCGTTCCAACATCCTTCCGCCTCAAGCCGTCGATCAAGCCAAACGCCGAAAGGCTCGTTTGGACGAATGACACAAAGCTGCCGGTGAGCGCAGAGGCTTCCGGTTCGATTTTTATAACGCGCCGCCGACCACCTTCTAAGGGCGCGGCATCACGTGGCCGCAGGCCTTGCAGGTGCGATGTTGTTCGCTGTCGAAAAACCGCGCATAGGCCTTGGAAACCGGATCGGCGCGATAATCATGCACGTGGGCCGATTCCTCGTGCAGCGGCGCGTCGCATTTCGGGCAGAACCAGCGGAAGCGGTCGATCTCCCCCGGCCGGCGCTGGCGCTCGATCACCAGCAAGTAAGCGTCGGGCGGGAAGCGCGGCGAATGCGGCGTTCCGGCGGGCGTATAGATCGTCGAGCCTTCCGGCACCACGGCGATCTCCTCCTTGCCGTCGGGGGTGCGGTAGTGCAGCCGCATCTCCCCTTTGATCATCAGCATGACCTCGTCGCTCGGATTGATATGAAACTCCGAGCGATATTCCCGCCCCCGGGCCACAAAGGCGAGCGATTCCGGCTCTTGCCACAGCACGCTCACCCGCTCGCCCCGCGCCGCAAGCTCGCGCCCCCGCTGCAGGAGATCGACGATCGGCATCGTCAGCATGGTCGTCCCTCGTGGTTCGGCTCGAATGGCCCGATCAATGCCCGGGCAGAATCAGAAATTTGCCCCGGCTCGGCAGCGTCGCCTTCGATACCACGAACGACGGTGTTTCGGCGAATTGCAGCTCATATTGCTTGCCGACGCGCTCCAAAAACCGGCGCAGCGTCGATGTATTGAAAAAATGCATCGGCACCATCAAGGGCGCCTTGATGGCCTGGATGACCTCGATCATGCCCTCCAGGTCCATGGTGTAGCCGCCGTCTACCGGCACCAGCAGCACATCCACGTGGCCGATATCGTCGAGCTGCTGCTGCGTCAACGTGTGATGCAGATGGCCCAGATGCGCGATGCACAAGCTGCCGACCTCGAAGATGAAGATCGAATTGCCGTTGCGTTCGGTGCCGCCGTTCCAGTCGCGAATATTGGTGGACACGCTGCGCACATGAACGTCCGAATAGGTCACGTCATGATTGGCCGGCTTGCCGTCGTCGCGCCAGCCGCGCAGCACGAACTTGATGTCGGGATCCGGCCGGTCGGTGTAGTGGGTCGCATGCGCGTGGTTCATCGTCACGATGTCCGGCAATACCGGCATGCGCAGAAAGTCATTGAAATCGGTGGCGATGCGCACCCGTTTCGGGCTCTCGATCACGAACGTTGCGTGGCCGATAAAGGTAATTCGCGCCTCATCGGGGGCGAGCGCCCCCGGCCGGGCCGCCACGGGAAAAATTTGGCTGTCGGTCGCCGCTACCAGACCGTGGCAGCTTTCCGTCATTTCGGGGCGGTCGGTCGGGAGCCGGAGCGCCCCCGACTGAGCGGAAGCGGTGGCGGCGGCAAGGCCGTACAGGCACGCGGCGAGAAACGTCAGTCGCGTCAATAAGGCCGATGCGGACATCCCACGCTCCGTGAAGTTTGCGTGACGGAGCTTAACGCAAAGGCCGGCCCTCGTCCCGCTCTTATTGAACGTGTCGCCGGTGTTGTCGTTCGAGATTCGTGAGCGCAGTCCGGTGCGCCGCCGCCTCAACGCGAGGCGATCAACCCCCGGCTCGTGACCACCACCCAGCGACCGTCCTGGCGCCTTAACTGCTCGATTCGGCCGAGGCCCTGAATATAATCGCCAGGGTAGACCTGAAGCATGCCACCCCGGCTCTGCAGCAGGGCCGAGCCGTTGTAGACGTCGCGCACCGTCCACCCTTCGACGATCGGAGCCGCCGCCGGCCGCCGCATATCCAAGCCCATCACAGGGGGGGCGGCGATTGGAGGTCCCCAATCGGCGCCGGCGCCGTCCCAAGTGGTCCCCGCGAGGCGGCGTTCTACCCGTTCGATCGCATCGGAAGCCTTGGGGAGCTTGGCGGCAGGTTCCGCCGCGGGTTTTTCTGTGCGCTCCACGCGATCGTGAGTTCTGGCCGCGGGCTGGCTGACGGGCTTCGCGATACCGTTGACCTTGGCCGTCAGTACCGCGAGCTTGCGGTTGACGCGGCCCAGCGCCTCGGCAACAGCTGCATTGTTCGACACGACCGAGGCCGTGGGTGCTGCGGGTGCAGGTGGCGCTACGGACGCAGATGGCGCGGCGGAGGCAGATCGCGCTGCGGGTAAAGAGGGCGGCCCAGCGTGGGATCCGCTCCAGTACCAGACGCTGGCGGTAACGGCGGAGCCGGTCAGTGCGGCAACCGCGACGGTGGCCGCGATCACCGTCAGGCGCAACCGCGACGACCACGCCACGCCGTCCAATGATTGGCCGCCGCGGTGCCATGGTGCCAAAATAAGCGACCGCCGAGCCCGCGCCGGGACGACGATCTCCACGTCCTCGTCGGGAACCGAGCGAGACCGTGCGATCTCCAATCTTCCCGTGTCGCTAGGCCGAAACTCGCCCCAATCCCTGTCGGCCCTTAGATCCTGCCCGTCGGGAGCCGTCGGGAGAGAGCCCGTGGGGTGCAGGACGGGTTCTTCATATCCGCCCGCAGCGTCGGGGTGCGGCGAGTCCCCGCGATGATCGATGATGTCTGCATCATTCATGGCTTTTCTCGCTGGTCCACCTTTGGCCGCGTGCTACTGCGCCCCGGTTGCCAAGATCCCGATCCCGGCGGTGCACCTGGAGGCGGACCTCGCGGCTTTGTGCTATGGTTAGCCAAAAATGATTACGAACTCGTTAGCCGTGCAGGCCGTTGCCGGCACACGGGGCCATCGCGACAATTGGGCGCGGCCTCTGGGGATCGTTCAATCCTGCTCGCTCCGGTGACCCGCGCGCCGCAGCCTGGGGCGCGCGGTGCTTCCCGGCGGGCGGTACCATGCGCGCGGCGGTGCGAGCAACCCCGCGCGTAGGTGGTAACCCGCAATAGCGCCGCTACGGCCTTCCGCCGTTTCGCCAAGAGGGAGGCTTGCGGCGTTCAGTTTCGAGCGTCGACGATGGATTCCGAATTCGGTACTTCGCACCGCCCCGGAATGGCGATAATAAGCGCCGTAGCACCGAGGAACATCATCGCGATGTCAAGCAACCGCGCCGCCGCAACGCTCGCCGCATTCCTCCTCGCCCTATGGGGAACCGCAGGCGTTGCGCAAACGCCTGTGCAGAACCTAAGGCCCATGGAGGCGACGCAGCCAACTCCCGCTCCGGCAGCGCGCAACGCTCCGGGACTGACCACGCTGTCGCGTCCGACCGGACGGTTCGGGCGAACGTTGGGGCTGCCCAAGGACGGCCGCGACCTCTACATCCCGGACGACGAATACATCCGCTTTCCGCTGCCGCCGGGCGCGGAAGCCTACGCGGATGTGGATGCCAAGAAAATCAAGGCTGTGATGGGCGAGATCACCGCGATCTCGCGCAAGAGCCGTGACGACGGCAATCAATATTGGGGCCGCATCCCGGGTACGCCCTATGATCGCATGACGCAGGACCTTATCCTCGGCCGGTTCAAGCAGCTGGGCCTTGTGGACATCCGGCGGCAGGACATCGCCATGAAGCCGCTATGGTATCCGACCGCCTGGTCGGCGGAATTCACGGTGGATGGCCGTACCACCGCACTCAAAAGCGCCTTTCCGATCACCGAATCGCCCGGCACCGCGGGCGACGGCATTACGGCGCCGGTGGTGTGGGTCGGGCTCGGCACCGCGGCGGATTTTTTGGGCCGCGATGTCGCCGGCAAGACCGTGATGATCTATTCGCTGGCGACACCCGGCGGGCGCGATCATTCCGCCGACTGGAGCGGCGCCATTGCACGGGCGAACGCCGCGGGCGCCGCCGTCATCCTGGTCGAGATGGGCTTTCCCGGCAATGCGCAGTCGGAGCCTGAAGGCGCGGTTGGCACCCGGGCGCCGACCATCACCATTACGCCCGACGACGCCAACCTGATCCGCGACCAGCTCGATCAGGGCAAGCCGGTGTCCTTCCACCTGCGGCTCAAGACCGAAGAGCGCGAGGGCCTGACCACCGGCAATGTCTGGGGCGTGCTGCCGGGCGCCAGCGACGAGCAGATTCTCATCATGGCGCACACCGACGCCTTCTTCGAGGGTGCCATGGACAATGCCTCGGGCCTCGCCATGATGCTCGATATCGCCCGCCATTACGCGGCGCTACCGCAGGCGCAGCGACCACGAACTTTCGTGTTCCTGACCACCCCGGACCACCACCACGGCTCGGCCGGCATTCACTGGGTGCGGGACCATTACGATTGGGGCAAGGTGGCGCTGATCATCAATGCGGAACATCCCTCGCAGACGCTGCTTTACAGCCTTGATGCCGGCATGATGACGGCCAACGAGGTCAGCGCGCGGCGCTGGTTTGTGGGCGGCAGCGACGCGCTGCGGGCGCTGGTGCGGAAAACCTTTCGGGAGTTCGGCGTTGCGACCTACCGCAAATCCGAGGTCAGCCCCGGCGGCGAGCTGTCGCAGGTCTACCAGAAGGCGCCGAGCTTCCACATTATCGATCACGTGATCTACCACACCACGCTTGATACCGCCGATCTGGTGCCAGCCTGGGGTATCGAGGCCGCGACGCGGGCGTTCCTGAAGATCATCGACGGGGTGAACGCCATGGCGAAGGCGGAGATCGCCGCCGTGCCCACCGACCTCACGGATCCGACCCGGCCGGTGCGCTAGACCTCGCTGGAGCGGATTGCGGCGAATGGCACCGGCTTGGTAATTACTTCTCGCCAGTCAATAAGCTGTCGTTGCCCGGCTGGCCCGGGCAAGCCAGTACCCGCCAAGCTTGCCTGCTGGGCATTGCCTCGTCTGATCCTCCGTCGGTGGTTATGGGAAGCGCTAACCTCCGCATGCGTGAAGAAAGCGCCCCTCCGGTCCCGCAGTTTCCCAGTTGTTCTGAAATGGATGCAAGCGTACCTCTCATGCAGCCCGTTATCTCGGTTTCCCATCTGTCCAAGGTCTATGCGTCCGGATTCCGGGCGCTCAATGATATCAATCTCGATATCCGCCGCGGCGAGATCTTCGCTCTCCTCGGCCCCAACGGCGCCGGCAAGACCACGCTCATCAGCATCATCTGCGGGATCGTCAATCCGAGCACGGGTTCCGTCACGGTGGACGGCCACGACATCATCACGGACTACCGCGCGGCCCGTGCGCGCATCGGGCTCGTACCGCAAGAACTTACCACCGACGCTTTTGAGACCGTGTGGGCTACGGTGTCGTTCAGCCGCGGCCTGTTCGGTAAGCCACGCAATCCGGCGCACCTGGAAAAGGTGCTGCGGGAGCTGTCGCTGTGGGAACGGCGCAACAGCAAGATCATGACGCTATCGGGTGGCATGAAGCGCCGGCTGCTGATCGCCAAGGCACTGTCGCACGAGCCGCAGATCCTGTTCCTCGACGAACCCACCGCGGGTGTCGATGTGGAACTGCGCCAGGACATGTGGCGGACGGTGCGGGAGCTGCGCGCTTCCGGCGTCACCATCATCCTCACCACGCATTACATCGAAGAGGCCGAGCAAATGGCCGACCGGATCGGAGTCATCAACAAGGGCGAGATCATCCTGGTCGAAGACAAGGCGGAGTTGATGCGCAAGCTCGGCAAGAAGCAGCTGACGCTGCAATTGCGCGAACAGCTCGACGGCATCCCACCGCAGCTTGCCCCCTACGGCCTCACGCTCTCGGCGGATGGCCAGGAGCTGACTTACATTTATGATACCCAACGCGAGCGCACCGGCATTACCCGGCTGCTCGACGACTTGGCCCGTGCCGGCGTCATGTTCCGCGACCTGCGCACGACCGAAAGCTCGCTTGAGGATATTTTTGTCACCCTGGTGCGGCGATAAGGCGGAGCTGGATCGGCTGTCGCAGCGCGGCCCGTTCGATTCGATCTCGGAGGTCGGTAGCTGCGGTCCGCGTCCGCACGGTCGGTGCGGAAAGCCTGCACCGCGTGCTATAAGTCCCCTCATGCTCGATAATCTCGCCGCGCGCATGCGGCGGTCCGATATCCACTATCCGCTGCTCATTCCGCTGCTGGTCAACGCCGCGGCCGTGCAGACGGTTATCGCGATCGTCCGCGTCACCACCAGCTACCGTGTCGTCGAACTTGATCTGCCGGTCGTATGGCTCGGCATCATCGCGGCCGCCTATGCGTTGCTGCCGGCCTTCATCGCGTTGTGGCTCGGCCGGTTTATCGATCGCGGGCATGATGCGCTGGCCACCTGGATCGGCGCCGCCCTGACGGTCGTGGCCTGTGTGGGACTTTTGGTCTCCGGTGCGTCTCAGGGCCTGCTGCTTGCCGCGACGGCATTGCTCGGCGTCGGCAACCTGTTCTCGATCGTGAGCCAGCAGCTTCTGTGCGTGCGCGCCTCGCGCATGCACAGCCGCGAATCGGTGTTCGGCAATTATATGGTGGCCTGTGCGGTGGGCCAGGCGGTCGGGCCGCTGATCGTCGGCTGGTCCGGTGGCAACGCGACCGTACCGCCGACCCAACTCCTGTTCGGGATCGGACTCGCCTCCGCGGCGGTTGGGCTCGCGTCGGCGCTGGCGATCCGTCCGGCGCGCCATCGCGGCATCAAGCGCGGCCGCCACGAACTCACGCCGGTACGCGAACTGCTCCGTCTGCCGGGCCTGTGGCCCGTGATGCTGGCAAGCGTCATTTCGGTGACCGCCGCCGATCTCATCGTCATCTACCTGCCGCTGCTCGGTGCCGAACGTGCCATCGACGTCAACGCCATCGGCGGCCTGCTCACCGCACGGGCCGCCGCCTCGATGCTGTCCCGCCTCCTCTATGCGCGCCTCATCGTCACGGCCGGCCGCACAGCCCTGATGGTGATGAGCCTGCTCGGTGCGGCGGCCGCATTCGCAGCGCTGGCCATTCCGCTGCCGATGTTTCTGCTCTACGCTGCAACCGCTTCGGCCGGTTTCGGCATCGGCATTGCCACCACCATCACGGTGACGGCGGTGGTGGCCATGACGTCGGCGGGCTCGCGCGGCACCGCCAACTCGCTGCGCGTCACCGGCAACCGCATCGCTCAGGTGGCGATGCCATTCGGCGCGAGCCTGGTTGCTGCCGTGGCCGGGGCCGGCGGGATCTTCGTCATCATTGCGGGGTTTCTGGCCGCTTCCGGGGCCGCCGTCTATTGGCGCCGCGGCGGCGCGTGAGGTTGCTTTCGGACTTCATCGGTTGCGCTGTGCCGTGGGCCACATTTGGCCACACGGCTTGCTTGTCGGCAGCCGCCGCCCAACCGATCGCGGCCTGCGCCTTCCGCGCTGGCCGGTACTTAGAGCTGTCCGGCGCGGCCACCGCGTTGCACAGCGGCTTTCGCCGCCCCGGCGGAGCCGGCGCACAAACCGCTCAGATGTCAGTCGCGCGATCCAGGTCTCGATTGTCTCCATCGCGCTTGCCACTCCATTGGACTCGACTCCACTGCGCTTGCCTTGCGCTGCGGCATCGGCACCGCTATAAGGCCGGCCATCTCTCACGCGGACGTTGGCTTTAAGGGCCGTTCCGGTGGCCGATCGCCGGCTCTAGGGCCGGGGTCGTCGCTCACTTGCTCCGCGGCGGAACAACCGGAGAATATCCATGGCGCTTCCCGAGTACTCGATGCGCCAGCTGCTTGAAGCTGGCGTGCATTTCGGTCATCAGTCGCATCGCTGGAATCCGAAGATGAAGGACTTCATCTTCGGATCGCGCAACAATATCCACATCATCGACTTGGCCCAGACCGTGCCGCTGCTGCATCGCGCGCTCGCGGCGGCAAGCGATACGGTCGCCAAGGGCGGCCGTATCCTGTTCGTCGGCACCAAACGGCAAGCTCAGGATGCGATCGCAGCGGCGGCCAAGCGCTCGGCGCAGTATTATGTTAACTCGCGCTGGCTCGGTGGTACGCTCACGAATTGGAAGACCATTTCGGAATCGATCAAGCGGCTGCGCAAGCTCGACGAATTGCTCAGCGCCGGAGAGGCCCAGGGCTACACCAAGAAAGAGCGCCTGACGCTCACCCGCGAGCGCGACAAACTGGATCGCGCCCTCGGTGGTATTAGGGACATGGGCGGGCTTCCCGACCTCATTTTCGTGATCGACACCAATAAGGAAGACATCGCCATCAAAGAGGCGCGCCGGCTTAACATTCCGGTCGCAGCCGTGGTCGATACCAATTGCAATCCCGACGGCATTACCTATCTGGTGCCCGGCAATGACGATGCCGGCCGTGCTATTTCGCTCTATTGCGAATTGATGGCGAAGGCGGCGATCGACGGCATTTCGCGGGCGCAGGGCGACCTCGGGATCAATGTTGGCGAGGCCGAGGAGCCGCTTGCCGAGGAGGTGCCGGCGGAGGCAAAGCCCGAGGGGCCCGGCTTCGAGGCGCTGTCGGGACCGCGCGGCGTTGCCGACGATCTCAAGAAGCTGTCCGGCGTATCCCCCACCATCGAGAAGAAGCTCAACGATCTCGGTATCTTCCATTTTTGGCAAATCGCCGGATTGGGACCGACGGCCGCGCACAATATCGGCGAAGAAGTCGGACTGCCGGGCCGGGTCGATGGTTGGATCGCCCAAGCCAAGGAACTCGGCGCCGAGTGACCCTGCATGAGAGGCGCGAACGTCACCACGTCGTTCGCGCCGAGGGATGCCCCGGCAAATGGGCTCGTCGCCTTCCCGATCGGAAGGAATTGCTGAAAACAGGATGATCGCCATGGCGAACGTTACGGCTCAAATGGTCAAGGAGCTTCGCGACAAGACCGGCGCCGGCATGATGGATTGCAAGGCCGCACTTGGAGAGACGAATGCCGACATGGAGGCGGCGGTCGATTGGCTGCGCAAGAAGGGCCTATCCAAGGCGGCCAAGAAAGCCGGGCGCGTTGCCGCCGAGGGGCTGATCGGCGTCGCGGTCGGCGGTCTCAAGGGGGTGGTCGTCGAGGTCAATTCGGAAACCGATTTCGTTGCCCGCAACGATCAGTTCCAGGGCCTCGTGCGCATGATCGCCGATGTCGCGCTCAACGTCGGCGCCGATGTGGAGGCCATCAAGGCCGGCAAGGTCGGCGCGCTCACGATCAACGACGCCATCAATTCCGCCATCGCGACCATCGGCGAGCATATGACATTGCGGCGCGCCGCGGCGGTGTCGGTCAAGGCCGGGGCGGTCGGCCACTATGTTCATAACGCCGTATCGGAAGGGCTCGGCAAGATGGGGGTCATCGTGGCCCTCGAATCGGACGGGCAGCGGGACGAACTGACGGCGCTTGGCCGGCAGATCGCCATGCACATTGCGGCCGCCAATCCGCAGGCCATCGACCCGAGCGGACTCGATCCGCAGACGGTGGCGCGAGAAAAGGATATTTTGGCCGATAAATTCCGCAGCCAGGGCAAACCGGAGGCAATGATCGCGAAGATCGTCGAGTCCGGCCTGAAGACGTTCTACAAAGAGGTTTGCCTGCTGGAGCAGTCCTATATCCACGATCCGGATAAGACCGTGGGACAGGCCTTGAAGAGCGCAGAAAGCCGTGCCGGTGGTGCGATCAAGCTCACGGGCTTCGTGCGCTATGCCCTCGGCGAAGGCATCGATCGCCCCGATAGCGACTTCGGCGGCGAGGTAGCCGCCATGGCCGGTACCCGCTGAGGCCGATCGTGGCGATTTCGCAGCCGGGGCGGGTCCTGGCGACGCCGGTGCGAAAGTAGGTTTCTGTGCCAACGTACCGCCGGGTCATCATCAAGCTGTCGGGCGAGGCGCTCAGCGGGCCCGAGGCGTTCGGGATCCATCAGCCGACCGTCGATCGCTTTGCCGCCGATATTGTCGCCGGGCGGTCGTTGGGTGTAACGGTTGGAGTGGTGGTAGGCGGTGGCAACGTGCTGCGGGGCGTCGAGGTCGCGGCACAGGGCGTGTCGCGGCCGACCGGCGACGCCATGGGCATGCTCGCGACGGTCATGAATGCCCTGGTGCTCGAAGCCGCGATCGCCCGCGCGGGAGCCGAAGCCCGTACGATGTCGGCTTTGGCGATGCCGCAGGTCTGCGAGACTTATGAACGCGCGCGCGCGATGCGACACCTTGCCGATAACAAGGTGGTCATCTTCGCGGGCGGAACCGGGAACCCGTTCTTTACCACCGACACCACCGCTGTGCTGCGGGCCGCCGAAATGAATTGCGACGCCGTTCTCAAAGCCACCAATGTGGACGGCGTCTATACGGCGGACCCCAAGAAGGACTCGTCGGCGCAGCGTTATGAACGGCTGACCCACCAGGAAGCCTTCGCCCGGGAACTCAAGGTCATGGACGCGACGGCGTTTGCTCTTGCCCGCGAAAACAAGATGCCTATCATTGTGTTCTCCATATTGGAGCCCGGCGCAATTACGGCCGTGCTCAACGGATGCGCACGGGCGACGGTCGTTGGCGAATAGGTTCGGCGGATGAGTTGAGCTTAGGAAATAACGCGTCGGCGTCGAAACCGACTGACCGGGCGAGTGTGCGCACGCTCGTCAATGACAAAGAACGAAACGGCCGCGCCGCCAAATGGCGTGGTCCGACCGGTTCTTGAGAGATCCGACAATGGCAACCGCAAACTACGATATCAATGACATCAAGCGCCGCATGCATGGGGCGGTTCAAGCGCTCAAGCATGAGCTCAGCGGGCTGCGAACGGGCCGGGCATCGGCCGGCATGCTGGAGCCGGTTCAGGTGGAGGCCTACGGCACCCATATGCCGCTCAACCAGCTTGCAACCGTCAGTGTACCCGAACCTCGGCTGCTCAGTGTGCAGGTCTGGGATAAGTCGATGGTGCACGCGGTCGAGAAGGCCATCGTCAACTCCAATCTTGGATTAAGTCCTGCGACCGAGGGGCTTGTGATTCGATTGCGCGTCCCCGAACTCAATCAGGATCGGCGCAAGGAGATGGTGAAGGTAGCCCACAAATACGCGGAAAATGCCCGGGTGGCGGTACGCCACGTGCGGCGGGATGCCCTCGAATTGCTGAAGAAGCTCGAAAAGGACGGCAAGGTCAGCGAGGATGACCACGTGCGTATGTCCGCCGAGGTGCAGAAGGCAACCGACCAGATCGTGACCGAGGTCGATCAGGCGCTCACCGCGAAGGAAAAGGAAATCATGACGGTTTGAGCAGCAGCCACGAGATCGGAGCTTAGGATGGCCGAAGCCGCGGCAATACCGCCGACACCGCATGACCCCTTGCGCGATTCCACAGGCGCGCCGCTGCGTCATGTTGCCATCATCATGGATGGCAACGGCCGCTGGGCCGCAGAGCGTGGGTTACCGCGCAGCGAGGGTCACCGCCGCGGCATCGAGGCCTTGCGCCGTGCGGTTCGGGCGGCGGGAGAATTGGGCATCGGCATTCTGACGATCTACTCGTTCAGCTCTGAAAACTGGTCGCGGCCAGCGACGGAAATCTTCGATCTCATGGGGCTGTTGCGGCGTTTCATCCGCAATGACCTTGCCGAACTGCACCGCGGCAACGTCCGCGTGCGCGTCATCGGCGAGCGGGAAGGGCTCGATCCCGACATCAGACGTTTGCTCGAAGAGGCTGAAGAGCTGACCAGCCGTAATGATGGGCTGTGTCTGGTGGTTGCCTTTAATTACGGCGGCCGCCAAGAGATCGCCCATGCGGCGCGACGCATGGCTGAATTGGTCCAAGAGGGCAAAGTTCGAACGAGCGATATTACGGCAGAGCTGTTGGGGCAGCACCTCGATGCTCCCGACCTGCCTGATCCCGATCTGCTGATTCGCACCAGCGGCGAGCAGCGTCTTTCGAATTTTCTGCTGTGGCAATTGGCTTATAGCGAGCTTGTATTCGTGCCGACCTATTGGCCGGATTTCGACCGGACCACGCTCGAAAACGCCATTGCCGAGTATCGTCGGCGTGAACGCAGGTTCGGCGGCCTCAAGGCTGAAACACGGGTCGCGCGATCGTGAGCGAAGGTGCCCCTGGTCCTTCCGGGCCGCGGAGCGAGCTCGGCAAGCGGGTCGTGTCCGGTGTTATATTGGCGGTGTTGGCGTTGGGCGCCGTGGCGCTGGGCGGCTGGCCGTTCGTGCTGTTTTGGGGAGCCGCCGCACTTGGGGTATTTTGGGAGTGGGAGGTGATTGTTGCGGAAGGGGCGATCTTGAGCCAAGCCGCAGGAGCTGTCGCACTCGGCGGTGCGGCTTTGGCGGCGGGCCTGGGGCAATTCGACGCAGCGATGGGTGTGCTGGCGGTCGGAGCCATCGCGGCGCTGGGCGCCCGGTACCATCGTGGCTGGCATGCCGCCGGTATCGCTTATGCCGGCGCCTTGCTGTTGGCCCCAATCCTGTTGCGCAATGACCATAGTATCGGGATTGTTGCGGTGATGTTTCTGTTTGCTGTCGTTTGGGCAACCGACATTTTCGGGTTTTTTGTCGGACGTGCGATCGGGGGTCCGAAGCTGCTTTCGCGTGTCAGTCCGAATAAGACGTGGTCCGGTGCCGTCGGCGGCGCAGGCGGGGCGCTTGTCGCCGGCCTATTGGTGGTGCATGTCGCTGGCGGCGTTCCCCTCGTGGCGGCGGCGTGGGTGGCGCTGGTGCTGTCGGTGGTGTCTCAGGCCGGCGATTTGCTTAAATCGGCAATGAAGCGCCGATTTGGTGTCAAGGACGCGGGTCATCTCATTCCCGGACATGGTGGATTGATGGATCGGCTGGATGGTTTTATCGCCGCTGCCGCTGTGGCGGCATTGGTCGGGCTGGCGCGGGGCGGTACGGGAGCCGCAGCGCGTGGTCTGCTGGTATGGTGAGGTCGATGCCGGTGTCGGTGGTTCCATCTGGTCATGGAAAAGATGCGTCCCGGGCCGACCAAATGTCGGTTACGCTGCTCGGCGCCACGGGGTCGATCGGGACCAGCACCGTTGACCTGATGCGCCGACAGCCTGATCGCTTTCGCGTCGAAGCCGTTACGGCGCAGCGTAATGTCGCAGCTTTGGCGCGACTGGCGTTGGATTTGAACGCCAGGTTTGCCGTCGTGGCCGAGCCCGATTGCTACAGCCGAACTTAAGGAGGCTCTTGCCGGAACCGGAATAGCGGTAGCGGCCGGCCAGGAGGGGATCGTCGAAGCCGCCCGGCGGCCCGCCGATTGGGTGATGGCGGCAATTACCGGCGCCGCTGGATTGCGGCCGACGTTGACCGCTATTGCGCGCGGGGCCACGGTGGCGCTGGCGAACAAAGAGTGCTTGGTCTGCGCCGGAGCACTTTTCATGCGCTGCGCGGCGCAGTCCGGTTCTATCGTACTGCCGGTCGATTCCGAGCATAACGCGATTTTTCAGGCGCTGTCGGCGGGACGGCGCGGCGATGTGAGCCGAATCGTCTTGACCGCATCGGGCGGTCCGTTCCGCAGCGCCTCACTGGAGCAAATGCGCACCGCCACGGTGCAGCAGGCGCTTCGGCATCCCAATTGGTCGATGGGGGCCAAGGTGACCATCGACTCGGCCACCATGATGAACAAGGGCTTGGAGGTGATCGAAGCTCACCACTTGTTCGGCTTCGGTTCCGATGAGATCGATGTCATCGTGCATCCGCAATCGATCGTGCATGGGATCGTGGAATATCGTGACGGTTCGATGATTGCGCAGCTGGGACCGCCGGATATGCGGGTGCCGATCGCCAACTGCTTGGCCTGGCCGGAGCGCATGCCCGGCGCCACCCGCCTCGATTTCGCACAAATGGCGACACTGACCTTCGAGCCGCCGGATCCGGTGCGCTTTCCGGCCCTCGCTTTGGCACGAGCGGCTCTGTTGGCGCAAAATGGTGCCCCCACGGTGCTCAATGCAGCGAACGAAATCGCGGTTCGCGAATTTATCGACGGTCGTCTTGGATTTGCCGGAATTGCCGCGCTCGTTCGCACGACAATGGAGAAGGCCGATGGGCGTGGAATCATGCGTGAACCGGTTGACGTGGATGACGCCATCGCGATCGATCGCGATTCCAGATCTCTTGCCGAGAGCTTGTTGCCCGAAATCGCCGTAAAGGGATGTTAACGGGTTTGAGCGCTCTTTACACTGCACCACATTGAGGCCTCCGACCGTGTCAAACGTCTTTGCAAATATCGGTGTCCTGGACAGCTATACGAACTGGATCGTTCCATTTCTGTTCACGCTGACGGTCATCGTGTTTTTCCATGAGCTCGGACATTTTCTGATCGCGCGATTGTGCGGCATTAGGGTGTTGGTCTTCTCGATCGGCTTCGGTCCCGAACTGCTCGGCTTTAACGATTCGAAAGGCACGCGCTGGAAAATATCGGCAATTCCGCTGGGCGGATATGTGAAGTTTTTCGGTGACGAGAACGAGGCCAGCGTACCGGACGCCGGCACGCTGGCGGCTATGACCGAGGATGAGCGCAGACAGAGCTTTCCGGGGCAGCCCGTCGGCGCCCGGGCGGCTGTCGTCGTAGCCGGGCCGCTTGCCAATTTCGTTTTGGCGATCGTTATTTTTGCCGGCGTATTTATGCTCAATGGAAAGACCATCTTCGTACCGCGTATCGAGGCGGTCGAAGCGGGGAGCGCGGCGGCCGCTGCCGGCTTGCAGGCAGGAGACCTGATCGTCTCGATCAATGGCATAAAAATCGACAATTTCGCCGATGTGCAGCGAATCGTCAGTTTTAGTCCCGGACGTACGTTGAAGATGGAGGTGGACCGCGGCGGGGTCCCGGTGCTGGTGGACGCGACGCCGGCCGATAAGGACGGGAGGGGAATGCTCGGCATCAAGAGATCCGATGATCCCGAGCGAACCGAACCGATCGGCCCGCTGGAGGCCGTACGGCTCGGTGCCACCGACACCTGGCTCGTGGTATCGACGACGATGAGCTATCTCCGCGATGTCGTCATCGGACGGCAGTCCGCTAATCAGATCGGCGGGCCCATTCAGATCGCGAAGCTGTCGCGTGACTCGGCCAAACAGGGCTTCGCCTCGCTGCTTCAGCTGACGGCGCTGCTGTCGGTATCGATCGGCCTGCTCAATCTGTTTCCGGTTCCGCTGCTCGATGGCGGTCATCTTTTATTCTATGCGATCGAGGCCGCCCGAGGCCGGCCGCTGTCGGCACGGGCACAAGAGATGGGATTTCGGATCGGCTTTGCCATTGTCATAATGTTGATGATTTTTGCGGTCTTCAATGATCTACGGCGATCGTGAAAGGGCGTTGGGGCGTCGTCACGAAAGCAACAGGGAAGCGAAAAGCGTAACTCCACATTGTGGCGATGGGGAAAAAGCCGCAATGGGGGTAGTGAGTTGGGTTTGAGCGTGCGGACCAGAATAAGGGGCTCTGGGCGAATGAAAAACATGGGGTTGGGGTGGAGATTGCTCCGGAGTTTCGGAGTGATCTCCTTGGTGGCTGTCTTGAGCGCCTTCTGTGCTGTGACCGCTTCGATCGGTACGGCGTCGGTCGGGTTTGCGCAGTCGGAGCAAACGCGAATCGACGTTCAGGGCAACCGCCGGGTGGAGGCAGACACCATCCGTTCGTACTTCCGCGTCGGCGGCAATGAGCGGTTGGATTCCGTCCAGATCGATGCCGCGCTCAAGGCGCTTTATGGGACCGGGCTGTTCCAGGACGTGCGGATCACGCCCGGCAACGGGCGATTGATTGTCACGGTGGTGGAAAATCCGGTGATTAATCGAATTGCCTATGAAGGCAACAAAAAAGTCAAGGATGAGCAGCTCGCCACCGAGGTGCAGTCGAAGCCACGCGGTACCTTTTCGCGTGCGCTGGTGCAAAGCGACGTCCAGCGCATTACCGAGATTTATCAGCGCAATGGCCGCTATGATGTTCGCGTCGACCCGAAAATCATCGAGTTGCCCAACGGTCGTGTCGATCTGATTTTCGAGATCACCGAAGGCACCAAGACCGGCGTCGAAAAGATCGTCTTTGTCGGCAACAAGGCGTATAGCGATTATCGCCTCAAGGATGTCATCAAGACCGGTGAGACCAATTGGCTCAGCTTCTTGAAATCCAACGATATGTACGATCCGGATCGGCTGGAGGTGGACCGCGACTTGCTGCGCCGCTTCTATCTCAAGAACGGCTTCGCGGATGTACGCATCATTTCGGCATCCGGCGAATACGATCCGCAGGGCAAGGGCTTCATCATTACGTTCACCATCGATGAAGGCGAGCAATATCATTTCGGCAATGTCAACATACAGTCGAATGTACCGGCGGTTCCGGGGGAATCGCTACGGTATAAGCTGCGTGTGGAGTCCGGTAAGGTCTATAACGCGGACGCGGTCGAGAAGTCGGTCGAGGACACGGCGATCGAGGTCGCCAAACGCGGCTATCCATTCTCCGCCGTTCGTCCCCGCGGCGAGCGCAATTACCAAAAGCGCACCGTGGACGTGACCTTCCTGGTGGAGGAGGGAACCCACGCCTATGTGGAACGTATCAACATCAAGGGAAATACCCGCACGCGGGATTATGTGATCCGGCGCGAGTTCGATATCGTGGAAGGGGATCCGTACAATCGCGCGCTGGTCGATCGTGCCGAGCGCCGGATCAAGAATCTCGGCTACTTCAAGAACGTCAAGATCACCACCGAACCCGGATCGGCGCCCGACCGCATCATCCTCAACGCAGAGGTTGAGGAACAGTCCACGGGTGAGTTTTCGTTCTCCGGTGGTTATTCCACGTCGGACGGTGTCGTCGGCGAAGTGTCGCTCGGTGAACGCAATTTGTTGGGACGTGGGCAAACGGCAAAGGTGTCGTTGCAATACGGGCAGCGCGCGCGGGGCTTCAACGTCTCCTTTGTCGAGCCCTATTTCCTTGATTACCGGCTGGCCTTCGGAGCCGATGTGTTCGCGAAGCAGACGACGTCGAGCCAGTATCTTTCATATCTCTCGAAGACGATCGGCGGCGATATCAAATTCGGTGTTCCGATCGCGGAAAACATCTCCACCCAGGCGCGCTGGACGGTCTACGATCAGGCGATATCGCTGCCGGCGGCATGGAAAAACTGTAACGACATCAACCCGGACTTCGTCAACACGTGGCCGACGCCGAATCGTCAGGCCTACTTCGAGGGCCTCGAACCGGTCGCTTCCGGTGCGTCCTATCAGCAGAACTGCTATGCGGACGGCGAAGCGTCGCTCGCGGTGCGCAAGGAACTTGCCCAAGGCCCCGTGCTGGTTTCGGCGCCCGGCTACACCCTTGCCTACAACACGCTCGACAACAACAGAAACCCGACCTCCGGCATGATTATCGATTTCCGGCAGGATCTGGCCGGTGCCGGCGGCGACGTGAAAAATCTCAAGACCATAATCGATACCCGCATGTACAATGAAATCTACCCGGACATCGTGGGTCTGCTGCGTATCCAGGGCGGCTTTGCGACCGGTTGGGGCGGCGAAGACCTGCGCATGCTCGATCACTTCCAGGGCGGGCCGAATTTGGTGCGCGGCTTCGCACCGGCCGGCTTCGGACCGCGCGACATTACGCAGCTGCCCTATGGTTATACTCAGGCCGATGCGCTCGGTGGTTCGCTGTACTGGGCGACCTCGCTGGAGTTTCAAACACCGATGTTCTTCGCTCCGAAGGACTTCGGTATGAAATTGGCACTGTATGCCGATGCCGGCCAGTTGACGCGATATGTCGGTCCGACCTCGTGGCTGACGGGGCCAGGTGCGACCGGCGAAGTGCTGACGGTGGGCAATTCGGACATCATCCGCTCATCGGTGGGTATGGGACTGATCTGGGATTCGCCATTCGGGCCCTTGCGGTTCGATCTCGCCTATGCTCTGACCAAGGCGAGTTACGACAAGACGCAGATATTCCGGTTCGGTGGCGGGGGCACCTTCTAGTCCATGAGGGCCGCATCCTCTCAAGTTTACCCATCACAGGCCTCGTCGCCTGTGATGGGTTTGGATTTGCAGCCATGGTAACCGCGAGGAGTGGCATTTTTTCCAATCTGATCGGCAGCGCTGGACCGGCTTTCTGGCAGGCCATACGTGCATGACCGATCCGTTTTTTTTCACGCCATCGAAGCGCCTGACGATTGCCGAGATTGCCGAACTGACCAAAGCACGCATCGGCGGCGACGTGGATCGGGACCGGGTCATTGCCAATGTCGCCCCGCTCGACACGGCCGATCTGCACGACCTCGCATTCTTCGACAACGCAAAATATCTGGATGAGTTCGTGCAAACGCGTGCGGGTGCTTGCTTCGTGGCGCCGCGTTTTGAAAAAAAGGCGCGACCCGGCCTCGCGGTGCTAACGGTCGGCGAGCCGTATCGGGCTTTCGTAACCGTGGCGCGAACCTTATTTCCTAATTCCCTCCGATCGAGTTCCATGTTCGGGACAGCTGGTATCTCGGCGGGGGCCCACGTGCATGATTCGGCGCGGCTGGAGAGCGATATTGCGATCGATCCGGGCGCCGTGATAGGCCCGGGCGCGGAGATCGGAACCGGGACAGTGATTGCTGCGGGCGCCGTGATAGGTCCGGGCGTTCGCGTCGGGCGCAATTGTACGATCGGAGCACACAGTTCGCTTCAGTGCGCCCTGATCGGGGATCGGGTCATCATCCATCCCGGTTGCCGCCTCGGGCAGGACGGTTTCGGTTATGCCATGGGTGCACGCGGGCATACGAAAGTGCCGCAGCTCGGCCGCGTGATCGTGCAGGACGACGTCGAGATCGGTGCCGGAACGACGATCGACCGGGGCGCCAACCGCGATACGGTGATCGGCGAAGGGACCAAGATCGATAATCTGGTGCAGATCGGGCACAATGTCACCATCGGGCGGCATTGCGTGCTGGTGGCCCAAGTCGGAATTTCGGGCAGCGTGACCCTGGAGGATTTCGTCGTGCTGGGGGCGCGTGTAGGCGTCAACAATCACGTGACGATCCGGGAAGGGGCGCGGATTGCCGCTACGGCTATCGTGTCGCGCGACGTTCCGCCGGGCGTGCGCTATGGTGGCTTCCCGGCCAAGCCGGTGAAGCTGTGGATGCGGGAAGTATTCTTGCTGGAGCGGTTGGCCGGCCGCCGATCGGATGATGCACGCAGCGAAGATGCGGCGGAAGACAAGGCTTTGCGCGATGAATGAGATTGGGGAAACGCTTGAATCCGTCGATATTGCGGACATTTTGCGTGCGATTCCGCATCGGTATCCGTTCCTGATGGTCGATCGCATCGTCGGGATTCGCGGCGACGATTTTGCCATCGGGATCAAAAACGTCACCTTCAACGAGCCGCAGTTCCAGGGACATTTTCCCGGCAATCCGGTATTTCCCGGCGTGCTGTTGATCGAGGGCATGGCGCAAACCGCGGGCGTGATCTGTATGCACGTGCTCGGCCGCCGAGGCGGTGATACCAGCGTTTATTTTCTCACCATCGATAAGGCAAAGTTCCGCAAGCCTGTAATTCCGGGAGACACGATCAATTATCATATGACCAAGACCGCGAGGCGGAAGAACATGTGGTGGTATCGTGGCGAGGCTAAAGTCGACGGTCACATCGTGGCCGAGGCAGAGGTTGGCGCGATCATTTCATTCAAGTGAGCCGCGCGTGAGCACGATCGATCCGACGGCGCGGGTCGCGCCAGGCGCCGTCGTTGGCGATGGCGCTGCGATTGGCCCCTATTGCGTGCTCGGACCCGATGTCGTGGTCGGAGAAGGGTGCCGACTGGTGGCGCATGTTCATGTGACCGGTCACACCACCGTCGGTGCCCGCACCGTGATTTACCCGTTTGCCTCCTTGGGTACGCCGCCGCAATCGGTCAAATATCGCGGCGGTGCAACCCGGCTCACGATCGGAACCGACTGCGATATCCGCGAGGGCGTGAGCGTCAATATCGGCACCGAGGACGATCGCGGCATTACGGAAATCGGCGACCATTGTTTCCTGATGGCGGGGTCTCATGTGGCCCATGACTGCAAGGTGGGGAACTACGTTACTTTTGCCAACAATGTCGTCCTTGGCGGCCATGTCAGCGTCGGCGATTTCACCTTCCTGGGCGGTCAGGCGGCGGTACGGCAATTCGTCCGCATCGCCGAGGGTGCCATGATCGTCGGCCTCAGCGGTATCCGCGCCGACATCATTCCGTGGGGCATGGCGCAGGGGCCGCTGGCGCACCTCGTCGGGATCAATGTGGTCGGGCTGCGCCGGCGGGGCTATGCGAAGGCCGATATCCTGCGGGTCCGGCAGGCCTACCGGGCGCTGTTTTTTGGCGACGGCGTGTTTCGCGACCGCCTGGCGCGGGTCGAGGAATCGTATGGGGCCGATCCATTGGTTGCGCGCATTCTGGCCTTTATCCGCGGCGGCAAAAGGCCGCTCTCGACGGTGAGCCGTCGCGGCGGCGGTGCGGATGAAGACGCGTGACCGTCCCCGACGCACGGCCCGCTGAATCAAGCGATGCATCGGGCGGCGGCGCGCCGGGATCTTCTCCGGACGATCGCGTTGCCATGGCCGACGGGGCGGCGCTCGCGATCATCTGCGGCGGCGGCACGGTACCCCGGGCGATCGCGGAAGCTGCGCTCAAACAGGGGCGGCGCGCGTGGTCTTGTTTCCGTTGCGTGGCTTCGCTGACACGCAGGCGCTCGCGGCCTTCCCGCAGCATGAGATCGCGCTCGGCGAGCTTGGCCGGTTCGTACGTCTTGCCCGTGCGGAGGGCTGCCGCGATGTGGTCTTTGTCGGCGGATTGGTGCGCCCATCGATCTGGCGGATGCGGTTCGATTGGCGGGCCTTGACGCAGATGCCGCACATCGTGCGGTCATTCCGCGGCGGCGACGATCATTTGCTCACCGGTATGGCCCGCCTGCTGGAGCGCGATGGTTTCCGTCTCATCGGTGTCCATGACGTTGCGCCTGACATCACGGCGCCGCCGGGTGTGCTGGGGCGGCACCAACCCGATGAAAGCGTCATGGCGGATATCGCGCGCGGTTTTGCGGTGCTCGACGCCATGAGTCCGTTCGATGTCGGCCAGGCTGTCGTGGTTGCGCGGCGGCGGGTGCTCGCCGTCGAGGCGGCTGAGGGTACTGATGCGATGCTGGAACGGATCGTCGCGCTGCGGCAGGCCGGACGCATTGGCTTGCCAGCAGGCATTGGGGTTTTGGTCAAGGCACCAAAGCGCAATCAGGATCGCCGCTTCGATTTGCCGTCCGTCGGCCCCGGCACCATAGCGCGGGCCGCGGAGGCAGGGCTGTCCGGTCTTGCGGTGGTGGCACGGGCGACCATCGTGGCGGAGCCGCAGCGATTCATTGCGGCCGCGGACCAGGCCGGATTGTTCGTGCTGGGATGCCCGGATCCGCAGGTGCAGGCATGAGCGAAACTGCCGCGGATGGTGATCGGCCGCCAAGACACGCAGGCAAATCCGCCGGGTTGAAAGTGTTTCTGATCGCCTGTGAGGAATCCGGTGATCGTCTCGGCGCCCTGCTGATGGCCGCCATCGAAGCGGCGGAGCCGGCGACGTTTCGCGGAATCGGCGGCGCCGCGATGACAGCCCGCGGCCTCGACAGCCTGTTCGGGATCGGGGAACTCGCCATCAACGGCTTTGCCGCGATTCCCGCCCGGCTGCCGCTGATTCTGCGCCGCATTCAGGAGGCTACGGCGGCCGTCATCGCGGCACGTCCCGATGTGCTGGTGATCATCGACAGCCCGGATTTCACCCATCGGGTGGCGCGCCGGGTGCGGCGCGCCGCGCCGCATATTCCGATCGTCGATTATGTATCCCCCACCGTGTGGGCGTGGCGGCCGGGTCGCGCCGCCGCGATGCGCCGCTACGTGGATCATGTCCTTGCATTGCTGCCGTTCGAGCCGGAGGCGCACCGGCGGCTTGGTGGGCCGCCCTGCACATACGTTGGGCACCCGCTTGCCGAAGTCGTCGCGACGTTGCGTCCGAATGCCGAGGAAGCGGCCCGGCGCGCGGCTGCGCCGCCTGTGCTGCTGGTGCTGCCCGGCAGCCGCGGCGGCGAAATCGCTCGCCATCTTGCAACCTTCGGCGCGGCCATCGGTCTTGCCGGCGAACGCCTCGGCGGAGCCGAGATCGTACTGCCGACGGTGCCGCATCTGGTCGAGCGGGTGCGCCGCGACACGGCGGCGTGGCCGATACAGCCAAGGATTGTCGTCGAGCCGGCGCAAAAGTGGGCTGCATTCCGGCAGGCCCGCGCGGCGCTGGCGGCGTCCGGCACGGTCACGCTCGAACTTGCGCTCGCCCGCGTGCCGACCGTGATTGCCTACAAAGTCGCCGTGGTGGAAGAGCTGATCGCCCACGCGCTGGTGCGGGTAAATATGGTCGGCCTTGCCAACATTATCCTGGACGAGCAGGTTATGCCGGAATTTCTGCAACGGCGGGCAACTCCGCGACAACTCGCCGATGCGCTGGTGGCGCTGGTCGCCGACACGCCGCAGCGGCGGCGTCAAATCGAGGCTTTCGCCCGGCTCGATACCATCATGGAAATTGGCGGCAAAGCGCCGAGCGAACGGGCTGCCGCCGTGGTTATCGCCTGTGCCCGCGCTGTATCATCGCGCACGGCGACATGCTAACCAGGAAACTGTGAAGCGAATCGTCTGCCGATCATCGCTTGCCAGGACGTGACATAACGCGTGATGACCGAGAAGCCTGAGGCAAGGCGTCGCAACGAATTTCGCGCGGCGATCACCGGCGTGTGTGGGTATGTCCCCGGCTATGTGCTCGGCAATGCCGAATTGGCCGCGCTGGTGGACACGACGGATTCGTGGATCGTCGAACGCACCGGGATCCGGGAACGGCAAATCCTGAAGGGCGATGGGATGGGGACATCTCATTTGGCCAGTGCCGCGGTTGCGGGCCTTTTGGAAAAAACCGCCACGCCGCCCTCCGCCGTCGATCTGTTGATCTGTGCCACGACGACACCGGACCTCGTCTTTCCGTCAACCGCGAACCTCGTGTGCGACATGATCGGCATCCGCAACATCGGCAGCTTCGATGTCCAGGCCGCCTGCTCGGGGTTTATCTATGCGCTCACCATTGCGGAGAAATTCGTTCTGACCGGGCAGGTCCGCAAAGTCGTCGTGGTCGGTGCCGACAAGATGTCGGCGATCATCGACTACACGGATCGCGCCACCTGCGTGCTGTTTGGGGACGGTGCCGGCGCCGTGATGGTCGAGCCGTCGCCGAACGGATATGGAATCATCGATACCATCATCCGTTCAGACGGTGCTGGGATGCCATTTCTGCACCAGAAGGCAGGGGGCAGCCGGATGCCGCCTACGGGTGATACGGTAGCGAAACGCCTGCATTTCGTGCACCAAGAGGGTGCCGCGGTCTATAAGGTGGCGGTGGCCAAAATGGCCGAGGTGGCGGGCGACCTGATGAAGCGCAATCAGCTTAACGCCGCCGATATCGACTGGCTGGTGCCGCACCAAGCCAACCGGAGGATCATCGACGCGACCGCGGAACGCATGGGCATGCCGCTCGACCGGGTGATGATGACGATCGAGAAATATGGCAATACGACCGCCGCCACGATTCCCTTGTGTCTTTGGGACTATGAAGCCCGGCTCAAGCCGGGCGACCGGCTGATGATGGCGGCGTTCGGCGGCGGCTTCACCTGGGCCGGTGCCTATCTGACCTGGTGTTACCCAGGCAACATGTTCACGCCGACCGATGCGGCGCCGGCATCGTAGTTTCCGAGTCACCGGCGTCATGCCTGCACTCGTCGACGCTCGTCGCGGGCATTCACGTCTTCCTTCCGGCATTTCTGGAATAAAGACGTGGATGGCCGGGACAAGCCAGGACAAGCCCGGCCATGACTCCAGGAACCGGTGCCGGCGGATGTGTTCCATCTCCAACGTCCTACAACATCAGATTGCGTAGCGCAGAATCGCGGCGAGCGGTTTTCCGCCCGGAATGTCGCCCTTACGCACGCCGAGCACCCGTCCGCCGGAATGCATCACCCGATCCGCGATTTCATCGAGCACACCGTAGCGGGCCGCACTCGGGGAGTCTGAAAACGTAACGCTGCCGTCCTTCTCGTCCACGGTGCCGGGAAGGACTTCGTCGATATCCACCAGCATGGTGTCGACCGCGCCGTAGGTTGCCGCCCGCGCCGCGCGGGCAATATCGGTCGTCGCGCGGTCTTCGTTTTCGCGCGCGGAAAATGTCGCCTTCCATTGCGCAATGGTGTCGCGATAAAGCCCGTCGAGCACCGCGCGGGCATGCTCGGCGAGCTGTGCGTCCGTGGTGTGCGTCGGGCTTCCGTCAATCCCACCGGCCGTCAGATGCGAATAGGTATTGACCGAACGATAGATGGAGGCGAGCGGCTCGGCCGCCGCCAGGACCAGCGGGATTTCGCTGCCGGTCAGGAGGCCGCGCAAGGCATGGTCCACCTGCCGGGCATATTGGCGCAGCAAGACTTTCTGCCCCTCGGACCCCTAAATCCGGCCGCTCGGCGAGCGGTTGTTGAGCGACGCGCGTCCCACCGCGCTGCTGGCATCCTTCGGCATGCCGTGCACCTTGACTTCCGCTGCCGGCAGGTCGGCGGAAACCTGGACCACCCGAACGGCGCCTTCGGCCAGTGCCAGCACGAAGCAGGTGTTGGGAAAGGTGACGGCGCGCAGCAACGGGCTGAGGTGGAAGCGGTCGGAGACCTCGAACATCGTTACGAGTTTATTCGGCACCCGAAAGGTGCGCACATTGTCCGGCGTCGCCAGCACCGCAAGACTGTGCGCCTGATGCTGCCAGAATTCATGATCGTCAACGAGGTCGTCGAGATGCTCCATCAAGGCCGCAACCCGCCGCTTGTCGGCATTGGCTTCCTCAAGTTGACGCAACGCGTCCCGCGCGAGGTCCTTCAATTTGATCCGGTCGCTGGCCGCTTCCTGGCTCAGCGGCGTGGTCGGCAGATAGATCGAGACGCAAATATCGGCGCGCTGGGCGGCGAGCGACTTCAGATCGGCAAGGCTGGGGATGTCTACATAAAGCATGACGGGGCTCCTCCGCGATGTGTTTCGGATCTTCGAGACGTGGTTTGCGCACAGGGGAACAAAGGGCGTCAGATCCGGACGCCCTTGGATGCAAGCGTGTCAGTATGGTCCCCATCGTGGATAAACGAGCCCCAGGCGATCCTTTCGGATGCGGTCCATAGGGCTTCAAGTTCGGCCGATGGCGGAATCAGCGAACGTCGCATCTCTATGGTCGGGCTTGTCCCGGCGGTCAACAGTCACGCGCTATCTCCGCACGGCGCCGCCCGGGATGCGCGCGTCCCCTCTCCCCACGGCCTTCTCCACGCCGTGGGGAGAGGTTTAGGTGGGGCAGATGCCCGCGAAGGCCATGGGGCACCTTTACGTTCCCGCCGCTCTAGAAAAGGATTTGGTCGAAGCCTCCGCGCGAGCACCTGCCCCTCACCCCGATCCTCTCCCCATCGTGAAGAACGATGGGGAGAGGGAGATGCGCGTGTCTCTCTGCGCGGAGCGGTTTCCCGGCGTGCTTGTGCGCCGGACATCACAGCGTTTAAAGCGCTCGTTTTTCGGCGTCGCCCATGACTTCACGGCTTTTCCGGATCGTGCCACCATGTCTCCGGCAGATATCCGGACACGGAGGTCGCGTCCGGATGCCGGATCGCCGACCATCGCGCCACCCATTCGTTCGGCAGGTGATAGAGCGGCACGACATAGATGCCCGACATCAGCACGCGGTCGAGCGCCCGCACCGCGGCGACGAAGTCCTCCCGTGTGCGGGCATCCAGCAGGGCGGCGATCATGGCGTCGGCGGCGGCGCTGCGCACGCCCATGTAGTTGCGCGAGCCCGGTTCGCCGGCCGCGGCCGAACCCCAATAATAGGCCTGCTCGTTGCCCGGCGACAGCGACTGATCCCAGCAATTCTGGATCATGTCGAAATCGAAGGTGTTGCGGCGCTGTTCGTATTGAACCGCATCCGCCATCCGGATCCGCAGATCGATCCCGGCGCGCTTGAGGTTTTGCGCAAACACCAGCGCGAGACGCTCCTGGACGCGGTCGGCCACGAGCAGTTCAAAGCTCAGCGGCTCGCCGGTGTCGCGGCGGCGCTGGTTGGTTCCGGTCGGCTGGTATCCGGCCGCGTCGAGCAGCGCCAGCGCCCGGCGCAACGCGTCGCGGTCGCGTCCCGAGCCATCGGACACCGGCGGCGACCAGGTCCCCGCCAGCACTTCGGCGCGGACCGCGTCCGGAAACGGCGCCAGCAGGGCGCGCTCGGCGGCGTCGGCCGGACGGTTGTGGGCGGAAAGCTCGCTGTCCTCGAAATAGCTCGCGGTGCGGCGGTAGCGCCCGTAAAAGAAATTGCGGTTGATCCATTCGAAATCGAACAACAGCGCGATCGCCTCCCGCACCCGGACATCGGCGAACACCGCCCGGCGGGTATTGAACACCAGCGCCGTCATGACTTTTGGCAAGCCGTAGGGGAACTCCTCCTTGACCACGCGGCCGTCATGCACGGCCGGGAAATCATAGGCGGTTTCCCAGCGGCCCGGATCGGTCTCGGCGCGAACCTCCGTGAGGCCTTTCTTGAAGGCCTCGAATTCGGTGTTGGCGTCGCGATAGAATTCGAGCCGCACGGTGTCGAAGTTCCAAAAGCCGCGATTGACCGCGAGGTTGCGGCCCCAATACTTTGGATTGCGACGCAGCGTGATGCTGCGCCCGGCGTCCACCTCGGCCACTCGGTAGGGGCCGCTGCCGAGCGGCGGTGCGAGCGAGGTTTCCTCAAAACGCTCCGGATCGGTCGCATGCCGCGGCAGGATCGGCATCAGGCCGAGGATGAGGGGCATTTCGCGGTCGCCGTCGGGGCCGAAATCGAACCGCACCGTGCGTTCGCCGAGCGCTTCGGCCGCCTTCACCTTCACGTAATAGGTGCGGAAATTCGGCCGGCCGTGATCGCGCAGCAATTGCCAGGAAAAGATCACATCCGCCGCCGTCACCGGCGCCCCGTCGGCGAAGGTTGCCCGGGGGTCGAGGTCGAACGTCACGAAGCTGCGGTCGGGGTCGGTCTCGACCGACCGCGCGAGCAGGCCATACAGCGTGAACGGCTCGTCGTAACCGCGCACCATCAGGCTTTCGATCACCGGGCCGCGAATGTGCTGTGCCGGTGCCGGAAGCCCCTTGACGATGAACGGATTGAGACTGTCGAAGCTGCCGAGAATGCCGAGCGTAAGCTTTCCACCCTTGGGGGCATCCGGATTGACGTAGCGAAAGGCCGTGAAGCCCGGCGCCAGTGCCGGTTCGCCATGCATCGCGATGGCGTGCGCCGCCTCGGCCGGGTACGAGCGGCGACACCGCACAGAGCGCAAGCGCGCAGAGCAAAGCGCCGACGGTGCGCCGGATATCGCGTAAAGCGTCAATAATGGGCCTCATCCGGGGTCTCGATCAACGAACCGATCCGGCTAGGCGCCGGCATGTCGCCATGGGAGAAGCCGTGCTAGCGCCGCCATGCGGCAAGAGTATGGGGGTTTCGCCCGGCTATGGCTCCCAGGTGTTCCGACGTACCGGAATTCGGTCCAGGTCGCCGCCTCACGGGTCGCGCGCCGTCCGTCACTGCCGGCGCCATGCTGAATCTGATATACAGGCGGGCATCCCATGTAACCGTTCGTGGCTTCCTCCGATGACCGACGCCGCCCCTAAAAATATCGACGCGCGCGCGTTCTGGCGCGCCGTCGGCAATCGCGCGACCGGCAGCACGATCGTAACGGCACGCTCCGATGACGGCCCGGCCGGATTTCTCGGCCTCTCGGCGACGCACCTCTGCGCCGACCCGCCGCTGATGATGGTGTCCATCGACAAGCGGACCTCCGCCCTGCCGGTGATTTTGGCGGCGCGGCATTTCGCGCTCAATTTCTTGTCCCGCGAGGCCGCCGCCCTCGCCGACATGTTCGGCGGCAAGGGGGCTCAAAAAGGTGCCGCCCGTTTTACGACCGGCCGGTGGGGGACCCTCACGACCGGCGCCCCGGTTCTGCTCCACGCGGTGGGGGCGATCGACTGCCGCCTGGAGGAGACGATCGAGCGGCACGGCGTCGTGATCGCCATCGGGCGCGTGGTGGACATGCGGGAAGGGCCGGCCGCTGCGCCGCTGGTCCACTTTCGCGGCGGCCATATGCCGTGACTGCACCAGCCTGGTTTGCCACGTTTCCGGGTACCCACAAGGCGGTGACTTGATTATTTCGTGTGCAATTCGACAGCGCACCTCCCCTCCGAGTACCAATCCCCGTCCGTAAGACCGCGACGGACCGCTTCCATCTTGGGCGCGCAACTTGCATAAGGCTGACGCGAATTCGTTCGCCGCGATGAATGATGGTGCGACGCGGGTCCGGTTGGCCGATCAAGCCGTTCGACCGGGGGGCATCGAAGCCGGGTTCGCAGCGGCACCAAGGAGTTCCATGTCGATTCTCGTCGGTCTGCACCACGTCACCACCTACCGCTACGATCGTCCGGTCGCCCTCGGCCCGCAGGTGATCCGCCTGCGGCCGGCCCCGCATAGCCGCACGCCGATCAAAAGCTATGCCCTGAAGGTGTTGCCGGCCGAGCATTTCGTGAACTGGCAGCAGGACCCCCATGGCAACTGGCTGGCCCGCTTCGTATTCCCGGAAAAAACCACGGAATTCGCCATCGCGGTCAACTTCGTCGCCGACATGCAGGTGGTTAATCCGTTCGACTTCTTCGTCGAGCCCTATGCGGACCAATTTCCCTTCGCCTATCCGCAGGATCTGCGTACTGAGCTGATGGCCTATGTCGAACCGGAACCGGCCGGTCCGCTGCTCACAGCCTTCCTCGCCCAAATCCCCCGCGGGCCGGCTAACACGGTCGATTACCTGGTCGGCCTCAACCGGGACCTCCAAAGTCAAATCCGCTACGTCACCCGGATGGAACCGGGCGTGCAGACGCCGGACGAGACGCTTGCGGCGTGCTCCGGATCGTGCCGCGATACCGGCTGGCTCCTGGTCCAGATCCTCCGGCATCTTGGCATTCCCGCGCGGTTCGTCTCAGGATACCTGATTCAGCTGCGTCCCGACCTGAAGGCGCTCGACGGTCCCTCCGGCACCGACCATGATTTTACCGATCTCCATGCCTGGGCCGAGGCCTATATTCCGGGCGCCGGCTGGATCGGCTTCGATCCGACATCAGGTCTGCTGGCCGGGGAGGGGCACCTGCCCGTCGCCGCAACCCCGCATTACGCCTCGGCCGCCCCGATCACCGGCGCCGTCGAATTTGCGCAGGTGGATTTTTCCTTCGAAATGCGGGTGACGCGCATCGCCGAACGGCCGCGCGTGACCTATCCGTTTTCCGACAATTCCTGGGCCGCCCTCGACGCGCTGGGCGAGCAGGTCGATGCGGCGCTGGCGGCGCAGGACGTGCGCCTGACCATGGGGGGCGAGCCGACCTTCGTTTCGATCGACGATTACCAATCGGCCGAGTGGAATATCGATGCGCTCGGACCGACCAAACGTATCCGTGCCGACGATTTGGTCCGCCGGCTTCGCGACCGTTTCGCCCCGAATGGATTCCTGCATTATAGCCAGGGCAAATGGTATCCCGGCGAGCCGCTGCCCCGCTGGGCCTTTGCGCTCTACTGGCGCCGGGATGGGGCGCCGATCTGGCAAGACCAATCGCTGATAGCGCCCGAAGGCCGCGACCTCGCTCCGACCATCGCCCAGGCTCAGCGCTTCACCGAAGGTGTCGCGGCGTGCCTTGGCATTGCGCCCGATTACGTTGTCCCGGCCTATGAGGACCCGCTGCGGCGCGTCATCCAGGAAAGCGACCTGCCGGTCAACATCGATCCGACCAACCCCAAAATCGACGATCCGGTCGAGCGCGCCCAACTCATGGGGGCGTTCACCCGGCCGCTTTCGCAGCCGACCGGGTTTGTGCTGCCGGTGCAGCCCGCCAACGCGCCGGCAACACGGAATCGTTGGTACAGCGAATTATGGCGGCTGCGCCGCAAGCATCTCTTTCTCATACCGGGCAATTCGCCGCTTGGATTTCGCCTGCCGCTCGAATCGCTGCCGCAGTTGCCGGCTTGGGTGCAGCCGCTGTTCGCGCCGGCCGACCCGTTCGCGCCGCGTGACGAACTGCCCCAGCCGAGCGTCCTGTTCCAGCAGGTCCGCGAGCGCCTTGCGCTGGCGACCTACGACAACTGGCCTGCGGTGAGCGAGGCGGCGCTGCCGCAATCGTACGGCACCGACATGACTTTCGTGCCATCGGGATTCGCGATCCGCACGGCGCTCGGCGTCGAGCCGCGCGACGGGCGGCTGTGCGTCTTCATGCCGCCGGTCTCGTGGCTCTCGGATTATCTCGAGCTGCTTGCGGCCGTGGAGGCGACCGCGGCGGATTCTCGGAATCCCAGTGCACGTCGAAGGCTATGGCCCGCCTTATGACCCGCGCATGAATGTCATCAAGGTCACGCCCGATCCGGGCGTCATCGAGGTCAATGTCCAGCCGGCCGAACGCTGGTCCGAAGCGGTGGCGATCACCCGCGGGCTATACGAGGACGCGCGGCTCTCGCGCCTCGGGACCGACAAGTTCATGGTCGACGGCCGCCACACCGGGACCGGCGGCGGCAACCATGTGGTGCTCGGCGGTGCCACCGCGGCCGACAGCCCGTTCCTGCGCCGGCCGGACCTCTTGAAGAGCATCGTGCTCTACTGGCAGCGGCGGCCGTCGCTGTCCTACTTGTTCTCGGGCCTGTTCATCGGCCCGTCGAGCCAGGCGCCCCGCCTCGATGAGGCGCGGCAGGACATGCTGCACGAATGCGAGATCGCACTCGGCCAGGTGCCCGGCAAAGACTTCGTGGCGCCACGGCCGTGGCTGGTCGACCGGATATTCCGCAATCTCCTGGTCGATGTCACCGGCAACACCCATCGCGCCGAAATCTGCATCGATAAGCTGTTCTCGCCGGACGGCCCCACCGGCCGGCTGGGCCTGGTCGAGTTCCGCTCGTTCGAAATGCCGCCCGATGCCCGCATGAGCCTTGCCCAGCAACTTTTGCTGCGCGCGCTGGTGGCCTGGTTCTGGCGCGAGCCGCTCGACGGACCGATGGTGCGGTGGGGCACGGCGCTGCATGACCGCTTCATGCTGGAGCATTTCGTCTGGCAGGACTTCCTCGACGTGCTGGCGGACCTCGGCCGCGAGGGCTACCGGTTCGATCCCGTATGGTTCGATGCCCAGCGCCAGTTCCGCTTCCCGGTCTATGGCGAAGTGACCCACGGCGGCGTGCGGCTGGAGCTGCGTCACGCGCTGGAGCCGTGGTACGTGCTCGGCGAGGAAGGCCGCCCCGGCGGCACCGTGCGGTTCGTCGATTCATCGGTCGAGCGGCTGCAGGTCAAGCTCGAAGGCCTTGACGCCAGCCGCCACGTCGTCACCTGCAACGGCCGCCGCCTGCCGCTGACCGGCACCGGCCGGCCCGGCGAATATGTCGCCGGCGTCCGCTTCAAGGCGTGGTCGCTACCGGCCGCGCTGCACCCGACCGTGCCGGTGCATGCCCCGCTCACCTTCGACATTCTCGACGGCTGGAGCCACCGCTCGCTCGGCGGCTGCGTCTATTACGTCGCCCATCCGGGCGGCCGCAATTACGAGACCTATCCGATCAACTCCTACGAGGCCGAGGCGCGTCGCCGCGCGCGGTTCCAGGACTACGGCCACACGCCGGGCTTCGTGCCAAGAATGCCGCCGCCTGAGCCGTCGGTGGAGTTTCCGGTAACGCTGGATATGCGGCGGACCGGCGGTTTTTAACGCGGGTTTTGATCGCCGGTACGCAGCTCTTGCGGCGGAACGGTCGACCGTTCGTCCAATTTCCGGCGCTTCGCCGAGAACCAGTAGGCCAGAAACGGCAGCGAGGCGGAGACGACGAATACCCGCGCCAGATGATGGGCGCCGACGAAGACCGGGTCGAGGTGGAGCGCGAGCGCCATGATCATCATGGCGTCGATCGCGCCCGGCGCGTAGGCGACGATCAGCTCGGACAGCGGCAGCGGCGTGATGAGTGTCACCGCGAAGCCGATGCCGCCGGCGACCGCGAGCGACACCGCAAAGGCCCCGAGCGCGGCGCCGAGATAGCGTCGCCAGCAGACGCAGCGGAGTGCCGGTGAAGCGTCCGCCGCTGGCGGTGCCGATGCCGATCATGGCGGCGATGGCGACCGGCGGCGGCATGGTCACGTCGATGAATGCGCCGCCGTGCAGGACCGCCGATACGGTCATGGGTCCGAAGATCAGCCCGCCCGGAAAGCCGAGCCGCAACAGGCCGAGCGCCGTGGCCGTGGAAGCGCCGACCAAGAGCGCGAAGGCGACCGGCGCATCCGCGATGGTGGTCGGGTTCGCCGGCAGCCGCACCGCGCCGGCCATGCCGGTGAGCGCCAGCGCGGCCGGCACCACCACGGCGAGGATGATCACCCGCAGGGTCTGCACGATGGCGATGCCGCGGATATCGCAGTCGCGTCCCTCCTCGGAGGCGAGCGCCATCACCTGGGCAAGCCCGCCCGGCATGGCGGCGAAGATCGCCGTCAGCCGGCCCCAGCCATGAATCTTTTGAAGGTAGGTGACGGTTGCCAGCGTCGCGGCGGCGACCGAAACCATCACCATGGCGATGCTGAGCGGCCACGCCGTGATGCCGCGCAGAGTCGCCGGCGTCACAGTACCGCCGAGCGTGATTCCAAGTACGATCGAACAGCCGCGCGCGAGCGGTGCCGGGACTTGAATGGTGCCGCCCGCAAGCGCCGCAACCGCGGCGAATACCATGGCGCCGGCGAGCCAGCCGGCTGGAAATTTCGCTGCATTGAACAGGAAGCCGCCGACCGCCCCGATCAGCAGAGAGGTGGCGAAGCGGGCGAGTTGGCGGGAATCAGGTGCGGGATGCATGCCGGCGCGATCAATGCCGCACTGCACGCACGGCGTCAAACGCGCGACGCTACTTCGCGCCATCGGGCGCGTGTGGCTTGACGGCGTGGCTGGGCGCAGCTTGGCTTAATCGTACCTCCGCGCTCATCCTTACGCAAAAAAAGACGCCGGGCTCTGCGAGCCGCGGCGTCCAGTACGAGAGAACTGCCAGGGAGGATTTGGCAATCTCTCTAAACCCTCACTCGCTCTTGTAGTTGCGCTCGGCACGGCACCGGTTCAATGGGCGCCGGTTAATTTGCACATCCGGCAGATGTCGTTGACGCGGACATGCTCCTGCCGATCGATCGTCACGATGCCGCGCCGCCGCAGTTCCGAAAAGGCCCGAGATACCGTCTCGATGGTGAGTCCGAGATAATCGGCGATCTCCTGCCGGGTCATCCCGAGCCGCACGTCGATGCAATTGCTACCGTTGGCCGGTCCTCGGCAGCCGTATCCGCCGCGTTCCGGCACACAGCGCATAACGAAGCTGGCGACGCGTTCGAGGGCCGTCTTGCGGCCGAGGAGAACCGCTTGCTCGTGCATGGCGCAGAACTGGTTCTGTAGGCGGGCACTCAGGCGCCGGAACAAGTCCGGCGACCGCTCGACGAGGGCGCGGTCGTAGACGATGACGCGGCTCGCCACCAAGGTCTCGGCAGAGCAGGTGTAGACCGGATTCGTGGAGATTCCGAACACGTCCCCCGGACCGATCAGTTCGACCACCTGGCGGCGTCCATCCGAGAGGAGTTTGTAGAGCATCACCGCCCCGTCGAGCAGTTCGTAAACCCGGTTGGCGGCGTCGGCCTCGCGAAACAGGTGCGCGTGCTGTTCGACGCGCTGCCGCTGCCCCTCCGTATCCCGGCGCGGCGCCGACATGGCGGTGTTGACGCTCTCGCGCGGTGCGCCGCCGCGACGAAACACAAGCGGCGGCACGCAGTCGCGGTGATGGTCGGTCTGCACGGAGTTGTGGGTGGTCATGGGGGTGCTGCCGTGTTTGGGCACTGCTGACAACAGCGCCGGTTTGATCCAGATCAAATTAACGGAAGCGCCGGGCCGGGCTATTGGGCAGGTTGCGTACGTAAAACTGCTTACCAAAAGCGACGCGCGGTCCTTGCAGACGCTTCATGATCACGGCGTTGGGTCCGAACGATGCAAGCTGACATCCCACCCGATCCGCCGCAACTCGCGTAACACGGTGTCTTGATCCAGCGGTTTGCGCAGCACGGCGGCGACATCCATCCCGGCCAGATCCGATCGAATGATCGCCTGCGACTGGCCGGAGATGACGATGACGCGCGGAGGGGCCTGGAGCGACTGCAGCCAGCGGATCGCTTCAGCTCCGCTGACGCCGGGCAATTTGAGATCGACGAACACGATGTCGTCACCGCTGGGCGGAGCGCCGCGAAACAGGCTCTCGGCATCGCGATGACAGACGACATCGAAATTGAAATGCTCCAACAGCATGGCCAGCGATTCGTTGACGCCCGAATCATCCTCTAGAAGGTGGATGGCGGCCATGGTCGGGCTTTGCGTCTCGCGAAGACTAATTTTTTTGAAATTAGCGTAGATGACCGCCGCCTCAATCCGCAAGTCACCCTACGTAGCACTGCGTACGTCCTGTCAAACGCCGCCGCGAGAGTATTCGAATGCTGCCGGAGCGATCGCCGCCTCAAGCCCGGTCCGAGAGCACGATGTGCACCAGATCGACGGCATTCTTGGCGTGCAGCTTTTCCATGATGCGGGCGCGGTGCACTTCGATGGTCCGTGGACTGATGCCGAGCTCGCGGCCCGCTTCCTTATTCGATGCCCCCTTGGCGATCAGCTCCAGCACCTGACACTCACGCGGAGTTCAAGAGTTCGCGGCCCGGAAACTGCGACGCCAATACCGAAACACCGGGCGGTTCGGCTTTGCGACGCGCCGCCGCCGCGATGGCCTCGCGGACCCGGCCGACCAGCGTCACCGCATCGAACGGCTTCTCGATGAAATCCAGCGCGCCGTTGCGGATGGCGTCCACCGCCATCGGGATGTCGCCTTGGCCCGAGATGATGAATAGCGGTATCGCGCAATGTTCGCTGTGCAACTCCTTGAGGATGTCGATGCCGGAGCGGCCCGGCATATGCACGTCGAGGACGATGCAGTCGGGCTCATGGCGTCGTACCGCGGCGAGGAACGAATTGCCCTCCGCAAAGCTCGACACGTGGAAGCCCTCGAGCGAGAGCACCAGCGATAAAGCATCACGCACGGCGGCATCGTCGTCAACGACGTAGATGTCCCCAGATGCCATTCCGCCTTCGTTCATCCGGCTTCCTTGTCGGTCAACACATCCCGGCCCGCTACCCCGACGGTGGTCGCAGTCCCTGTTGCATCGGCGGCTGTCAGCGGCAGCGTCAAGGTAAACTGCGCGCCCCGGCCACCGCCGCCCGGATCGACCGCAAGCGTGCCGCCGTGGCTTTGGGCAATTGTCTTCGAAATCGCCAGCCCAAGCCCGAGCCCCTCGTTCTTAGACGATGAAAACGCTTTGAACAAATCCGGGATCGCATCGGCGCGGATGCCCGCACCGTTGTCCTGGACCCGAATCGCGACGCTCTTTGCGGTACTAAAGGTCGTGATGGTGATCTCCGGGTCCGGCCGTCCGCGCACCGCTTCGAGCGCATTGCGCACCAGGTTCACCACGATCTGCTGGATTTGCACCGGATCCGCCAGAACCGTGGGCAAGTTGGCCTCGAACTCGCACCGGATTCGGGTCGCGCCGGGCCGGGTACCGAACTGGGTCAATTCCAACGCATCCTCGACCAGGGGATTGAGATCGACCGGGCGCCGCTGCGGGTCGCGCTTTTCCACGAACTGCCGCATCCGCTGGATGATGTTGCCGGCGCGCGCGGCTTCACGGACCGCCTTGTGCAGGATCGCGACGACACCGTCGGGCAGCAAGTTTGGCGCGTCCGGCCGAACGCAAGCCCGTTCTATGGCTTGGAGGTAAAGCATCAGCGCGGTCAACGGCTGGTTAAGCTCGTGCGCCAGCGCAGCACCCATCTCGTCCATCGTGGACACCCGCGCCATGTGCAGCAAATTCGCTTGCAGTTTGTTGAAGCGCTCCTCGTTGTCATAGCGCTGACGCAAATCGTGGATGATGCCGATGAAGCGCCGCCCATCGGGCGTCGTTGCTTCGCCCACCGAGAGGTTCACCGGAAACACGGTGCCGTCGCGATGCCGCGCCCGCACTTCGCGACCGATGCCGATGATTTTGCGCTCGCTGCTACGCAGGTAGTCAGCGACATAGCGATCGTGATGACGCGAGAACTCGATCGGCATGATGAGTTGCACATTACGGCCCAGCGCCTCGGCGGCGCTGTAGCCGAACAGCCGCTGACAGGCCTGATTGTAGACCAGCATGCGCGCCTGTTCATCGATCACGATGATGCCGTCCACCGCGGTGTCGAGCACGCTGGCCAGCAGCGATTCGACCCGCATCGGCTCGTTAGCTTCTTCACTCGCGCCGGTGGCAGCGATCGACATGGTTTCAGCCATTTATGGCGCCCCGCTCCCGCCCGTGCTCAAGTAGACACCGCAGGCCCGGACGTTATCGACGTTCGTCGTCCTCTTGCGGCAAATTGCGGTTCTATGGATCGGGGAAGGTCTCTCAAATGCCCCGTGTCATTGTCCGTGAAAAACCGGACCATCCGGCACGGATTACGTACCCGCCAGTCACGCCCAAATGCAAGACTCGCCCACGGCGGAGGCTGGCCGCTATGCCGCCTGCGGCCGTCCGGGCATGCGCCGCAAATGCGCGGCGGTGCGGCCGGCCCATGGCGATGCCCCAATCCGAAAGTCGGCGCGGGGCCTTAATCCAACTCACCCCGGGGGACACGGTCCCGGATAGGGCGCGACCGGCGTGCTGCCGCCCGCCGGGGTCTGCCGGCAAATCGCAATGCGCTGCGTGCTCTCCACCGGATCGAGCGAATAGGAGCGCATGCTGTAGATGCCGATCGAATTGAAATAGTGGCAGAACGGCAGCACCGTAGTCACGCGATCCACGTACCAGTCCGCTCCCGCCCGATAGGGCGCGCCGTCGGTTTGGCTCAAAACCTCCCGCTCCGGCACCACGCTCCAACCCTCGTCGGTGACGGGATCGCATGTGTGCTCTGCAGCATCGGCGCTGCCCGCCGCGGCGGCGAGGGCGACGACCATCGTCGTCACCCGTGCGCTGCGGAACATCGAATATTTTATCATTTCACGGCCTTGAAGACGGTGCGCTTTCGCGACCGGTCTTGACCCGGCCGCTCGCCAAGTCAAGACTGGCGTCCGCAATGACCGGAGGAAAACATGGGCAACGACACGGACCGCGGCCGCACCGCGCCCGGGCAGGTAAGCCGGCGTAATTTGCTGTCGGCCGGGGCGGCCGGTGCGGTCGCACTCGCGGCGGCGCCGCCGCGGGAGGCCGGCGCGCAGGCTGCCGCAGCGAGTGCGGTACCCATCAACTGGGACCGGACAGCGGATGTGGTGGTGATCGGGGCGGGCGTCGCCGGGCTGCCGGCCGCCATCATGGCGCGCGATCTCGGCGCCTCCGTCATCGTGGTGGACGAGAATTTCGACATCGGCGGCCGCGGCATCCTGAGCGGCGGGCGGGTGCATCTCGGCGGCGGCCATGCGCTGCAGCAGAAGGCCGGGATCAAGGATTCGCCCGATCAGGTGTTCGCCGACTGGACCCGGCACGACACCGCGGATGCGCGCTACAGCGACCGCGACCTGGTGCGGGTTTTCGCCGACGAAAACGTGCCGACCTTCAATTTCCTTATCGACAACGGCGTCAAGTTCAACGAACGGCCGATCGGGCCGGAACGCGCCTCGACGGTGCCGCGCACCTTCGTCACGGTGGAATGGCCGATCGCGAGCGAATTGATCGCGCCGGGGCGCGGCCGCAACGGCTCCGGCCTGGTGCGCCAACTGGCAATCGCGGCGCGACAGAAGGGCGCCGAAATCCTGCTGCGCCACGAGATGAAGTCGATCGTGCGCGAAGGCGGCCGCTCCGGCAAGGTGCTCGGCATCACCGCGGTCAGTGACGGCAAGACCATCGCCATCCGCGCTCGCAAGGGCGTCATCATCGCCACCGGCGGCCACACCGGCAACGTCAATTTCCGCCGCACCTTCGACCCCCGGCTGACCGAGGAATACCAGCAGGCCTGCATGCCCTATGTGCACCAGGGGGCAGACGGCGAACTCGCCGCTATGGACATCGGCGCCGCCCTGTGGGCGACCGCCAACCAGACCGCGGAGGCCGGGGCCGCCATCACCAAGACCCGCCACATCGGCTGCCGCTGGGGCTATGCCACGCTGGTGTATCAGCCCGAAAGCCCGATGTTCCACCTGGCCAAGGCAACCGGCCTGACGGTTGCGGATTGGCAGGACATCATCATGGTCAACCAGACCGGGAAGCGGTTCTGGAACGAGGCGGACGGCTCCTACAAGTTCTTCGCCGCCGCGATGGCTTGGAGCGGCGACGGGGCCAAGCTCAACGGCGGCGGCCCGATCTGGGCGATCTTCGATGCCGACGCCGCCGCACGGGAGAAATGGAACACCAAGCCGCCGAACGTCGATCCGGACGGCTTCTTCTTCAGCGCCGATACGATCGGCGAACTGGCGGGCAGGATCCGCAATCCGTACCAAAAAACCACGATGTCGGGGGCAGTACTGCAGGAGTCGGTTGATCGCTATAACGGTTTCGTCGCCGCCGGCGCCGACCGCGACTTCAAGAAACCCGGCCCGATGTACAAGATCGAGAAGCCGCCGTTCTATGCGGCGTGGTCGACCCCGATCCTGCACGACACGCTCACGGGCCTGCGCACCAACCGCAATACCGAGGTCGTGGATATCCACGGCGAGGTGATCCCAAACCTCTATTGCGCCGGCGAATCGCAGGGCGGCTTCGCTCAGCACGGGCTCGCCCGCTGCCTGGTGTTCGGCCGTGTTGCCGGCCGGCATGCGGCGCAGCGTCCGGCATGACGGCGGTTCGCACCGGCTGTACCGGATTGCGGCGATGACGGCGCCGGCCCGTGGCCATGCGACCGTCATCGCGGTAGACGCCCCCGGCGAGGTTGCGGCCGGCGCCGGGTTTTGCTTGTCGGTGCGGCTGTCCTGCGCGGAGGGTTGCGACCTTTCGGCAATTCCGATCACCGTCACGATGCCGGACGGGGCGGTGGCGACATTCGCACCGGAGGCCGGCCAAAGCCCCGATGCGGCGCGCGCGCTCAGTCTGACGGTGCCGCTTGCACTCGGCACCCATGTGTTCCGCCTCGGCGCGGCTGACGAGGGGACGGGCGCGGAGGCGCACATCGGAACCGCGGTCGTGCCGGTCTACACCTGCCCGCATGAGACCAGCCTCGCGGTGTGGGACATTCCGTCCCCGGTGATCCGCGGAAAGCCCTTCGTTATGAAGGTCGGAGTGAAATCGTCGGCGGGCTGCGATCTCTGCGGCCGGAGCATATCCGTGTTGAACGAAGCCGGGAATGTACTGGGGTCCACCGCACTCGGTGCCGCACCGTGGCCCGGCACCGACGCGCTCTATTGGAGCGAACTGACCGTACCGGCTCCGAATACCGAGGGATTGTTCACCTGGGTGGTGCGATTTGACGCCACCGACCTGTCGCCCCCTCACCGCGACGCCACTTCGCGGTTCACCATGGCGATCGTGGCACCGCCGGAGCATCGCCTCACCGTGAAGGTCATCGATCAAGTGACCGCGGCCGGCATCCCCAACGCCCAGCTGCGGCTCGGCGCCTTCCGGGCCGCAACTGCGGAGAACGGCGTAGCCGAACTCATGCTGCCCACCGGTGCCTATGATCTCACGGTGTGGAAGCCGGGTTACACGAGCCCGCCGGTTGCGGTGCGCATCGACGCCGATGCGGCGATCGAGGTTGTGGTGGCGCCAATGCCGGAGGACGATCCGGATGCGGCGTGGGAGATGTGACTCCAGATTGCGCGCGACCGGGGAGGGAATACTTTTGTCGCGTGGCGGGTTGAAGCTACCGACACAGGGGGACCGATCAACCAAGTGGAGTGTGTGGAATGGCAAGTAAAGTGCGCTTACAGCTCGTCCTGACAGGTGTGCTTGCGGTCGCTCCCCTCTCGGCGCAATCCGCCGACGATCTCAAGCCGCCGACCGGTTACCGCCAGTGGTTCCACGTCAACACCATGATCGTGGATAAGGCGAGCCCGCTGTTCGATGCCATCGGCGGCATGCATAATGTGTATGTCAACAAAGTTGGCGAAGCCACCCTCAAGAAGGGTGGCCCCTATCCCAACAGGGCGATGTTCGTCTCCGATGTGCACAACTTCGACGTGACTGACGGATCCTACGTGGAGGGCGCCCGGAAGGGGCTCGCCGTCATGGTCAAGGACGTCAAGAAGTACGCCACGACGGGCGGCTGGGGCTTCCAGTTGTGGGCCGAAGGCGATCCCAAAAAGCCGGTGGTCACCGACGCGGCGAAACAATGCTTCGCCTGCCACGAGCCCAAGAAAGATCAGGACTACGTGTATTCCACCTACATTCCGTGAGCGCGGGGCGCCGGTCGGAAATGTTGGAGGCGCTAGTCGGTAGTCCCCGTCGGGGGAGTGACGCACGTGTCACTCCCCGCCGGTACCGGCTTTTGTTGGTAGCCCGACCAGGACTCCGCCGGGTCCTGGCCGCAGCCGGTACGAGCGCGGGCGGCCAAACCTCGCGAAACCTATTTGCTTATTTGATCAATCGCCGCAGCACCGGGTAGAACTGGACCCAGACGTTATCGCGGCTCGCATGCTCACGATGGCAATTCTGGCAGCTTTCGTCCGGAAAGGCTGGAGCCGATGCCACCGGTTTCGATGGATCGCTGCGGTCCGTGAAGTCGTAATAGGCCCAGGGCGTCGGCTTGCCGTCCGGGCGTGCGGAATTCTTCACCGCCACTTCCAACCCGACCCGGTCGCCGTCATACATTCCGGCAGTGAGAATGCCGTTCGGCTCCTTGTCGGCGGCGGCAAACCGTTCCATCACCAGAATCGTCGGCACCGGGAATTCTCCGGTGGCGGCGAAATGCGCGTAGGCTTCCGGATTGATGTACACGTTGTGGAATTCCCGGCGCTCGCCCCGTCCGGTGTCCAGCGCCGTTTGGGCTCGCGTCTCTCGATTGTAGTTAAGGCCGAGGTTCGATCCGACGAAGACCCAGCTTTCGAAACCGGCCGGCAACAGCAGGTCGTGGTTGGCGCCATAGCGTGGCACCGTGTTTGACTGCGCGTCAACCTTGACCGCCGCGGTGACGCTCGCGGCGGCCACGATCGCGGCGAGGAATAAGCCCGCGCGATACCGAACCCCGTTGCGATCATGATTCATGTGTCAGGCTCCTGTGGTGCCGTACCGGGCATTTGTCGCATGGTGTAATCAGTCTACATCGTCCGCGGCGTGTTGACACGCACGGAGACATCCAGACGTCCCATGGGGCGGTTAGGGGAGGGGGCGTTTGCCGGTGCGGTGGTCACCGGCCCAGTGGACAACCGTGCCCATTTTCACGCGCATTGTGCTATGGTGCTCATTCGGAATGATGCAGGCGCGAACCACAACCCATCCGGTGCGGCGCTGGCCGGGATGCGTCGCCGCTTTTGCCGTGGGCAGGCTTGGCGCTGCCCCGGTCATGACGCTCACGATTCTTTCGAACGGGTCAGGGACTAAAGATGGCGAAGAGCGGTTCACAAAGGGTCTTCCGGGTGCTGCAGTTCAAGTTCACGCTGCCGACCGCGGACCCTGCGCAATTCGTGGCGTTCATCAAGGCGACCGAGCCTTATTATGAGCTGTTCGGCGGCAAGCAGGTGCGCCTGTTGCAGAACGTTGACCAGCCGGCACAATTCATCCAGATCGTCGATTACGAGGTTCACGAAACGTTCGAAAACAGCCGCCAGCAGATCGCCGGCGATCCGCGGCTGCAGGCCTTCATCCAGGCGTGGCGCCAGATGTTTCCCGGCAACATCGAGATCGATATCTTTCGCGAGATCGGCGAATAGGCGCGATAGGTGCGAAATCTGGCCCAGCCGCGCTTACCCCGGGTTGAGCCAGCCGAACTGGGTCGGAAAACCCTCGCCCGCGAGCAGGGCCACGGTCTCATAGAGCGGCAGGCCGACGACGTTGGAATAGGAGCCGACCAGCTTGACCAGGAAGGTGCCGGCGAGGCCCTGCGCCGCATAGCCGCCGGCCTTCCCGCGCCATTCACCCGAGCCTAGATAGGCCTCGATGTCTTGAGACGATAGGCGTTTGAAGCGCACCCGCGTCTCCACCAGGCGCTCGCGGAATTTCTGCCGCGGTGTCACCAGGCACAGCGCGGTGTAGACGCGGTGGTTCCGACCCGACAACAGCCGCAAACACTGCGACGCTTCGTCGATCAACTCGGCCTTCGGCAGGATGCGGCGCCCGACCGCGACCACGGTATCGGCCGCCAGCAGAAAGGCGCCGTGAACATCTTCGTCGGCTCCGATGCCGGCGAGCGCGGTCTCCGCCTTGGTGCGGGCCAGCCGCTTGGCGCACACCCGCGGCAGCTCGCCGCGCCGCGGCGTTTCGTCGATATCGGCGGGGCGTAGCGCGTCCGGCTCGATGCCGGCCTGATTGAGCAAAGCCAGGCGCCGGGGCGAACCGGAAGCGAGAACGAGTTTAGGCCGGCGGATCATTTTTGGAAGGCTTCGAGCGCTCGCCGCGGCGAGGGACGGGCCGCGCCCGTCAATGGAGGTGGCTGACGAATGCGGACTTTCGCGGCGTGTCGCAACCGGGCCGGCACGCTAGCGGAATCGGGTGACGGGCTCAACCGCAAAGGCGTCTAGGCTGGAAGCGACAGGAGACGTGCGCCTCCCGTCCTCTCGTACCGGACCGGCCGAACTGACCCCTGTGCCGCGCCCCCACTGTGGTGCCGCTTCTCCGGATCGGGGGTCCCCCATCATGGTCGAGCCGCGTGCTCCTCCTGCAGCCGCGCATCAGCCTTGGAGCGACACCCCCAGCCGGTCGAGCAGCATCCCGGTCCCGTGCTGGCGGGCACCGGCATCGTCATAGCCGTCGAGGAATGCCCCCTGTTCGGTGACGATGAGCCGGGTACCGGTTCCCGCGGGCTTGAGCTCCAGGGTCGCCAGCGAGATGGAGATTTTTCGCTCGTCGAGGGTCATCTCATAGGCATAGACGAGCCGCTCGTCGGGCACGACATCATAGTAGACGGCGTCGAAGGTGGAGATGACGCCGTTCGCCCACCGCCCCTTGACCCGCTCGCGCCCGCCGGGACGCACATCCATGACGCGTTCCAACGTCGTATAGCCGTCGCCGCCCGCGAACCAGCGTGCCTTGGCGGCCTGGTCGGAGAGGGCGCGAAAGACCTGCGCCGGTGCGGCGTCGTAGATGCGCTCCAGCGAGAACGTGGCGTGCACCACCGAACGCGACGGTGCCGCCTGGATGCGCACCACCTCGCGCTCCAGCTTGTCCAGCGTGGTGCGCCAGCCTTCCGGGGCCCCCGCCACCGCCGAGAGGAAGGCCGGATCATGAATGTCGTAGGCCTGATGCACGGTCATGCGCGTTCCGCCGCCTTCGTCCGCGAACGTAACGGTAGTGTGGGCGGTGAATTTCTTCTCCCCGGCCACCACGACGGAGCTGGTGAATTCCAGCCGGTCGGGCGGCGCAATCGCAACGAAATGGCCACGGGACCAGAACTCCTGCCCATCGGGCCCGCACATGCAGACGGCAAAGACGCCGCCCGGCCGGAAGTCGATCTCGGCGTCCGGCACGGTGAAGACCGCCGGGCTGAACCAGCGTTTCATGTGGTCGGCACTGCTCCAAGCCCTGAACACAAGTTCCCGGGAGGCGGCAAATGTGCGCGAAATCACCAGGGGCTGTGGATTTGCATCGGTACTATCTTCATTCGCTCTTGCCATGGCCGCTTCCTTGGTTCTGCAGTTCATCGAGATAGGCGCCCAGCCGGTCGAGCCTGTGCTCCCAGGTGGTGCGGCGGCCGTTGATCCATTGTTCCGCGAGGCTCAGCGCCGCGGGTTCGATCCGGCACATCCGGACCCGGCCGGCCTTTTCGGACACGACCAGACCCGACCCCTCCAGGACGGCCAGATGCTGCATGATGGCCGGAAGCGACATGGCAAACGGACGCGCCAGATCGCTGACCGAGGCCGGGCTGGTGCACAGCCGCTCCACGATGGCGCGCCGCGTCGGGTCGGCGAGGGCCTGGAAGGCGCGGTCAAGGGTGGCGGTTTGGTTAAGCATAAGCTTTAGTATCAGAGTCGCAATAGTAAAGCAATAGCTTTAGTGAACCTGCTTCATTCAGCGTCCAGCATCAAGGTCATCCGTGCCGTGCTCTATTCGTTGCCCGCGGCGGCACCGGCGAACCGGCGCTTGATGTGGCGCATCAGCTGGTCGCGGACCGCCCGATAGGCATCGAGCCGCTGCTCGCGGGTCCCTTCCATCACCGCGGGGTCGGGGGTCGGCCAATATTCGACCTCGGCCGCGATGGTGCGGGTGAGGTCGAGCGCCTTGTGGTGGGCGTCCGGCGTGAGCGTGACGATGAGGTCGAAATTCAGCCCCTCAAAATCTTCCAGTTCCGCAAACGACATTGGCCGGTGCTTGGCGATGTCGAGCCCGATCTCCTCCATGGCGGCGATCGCGAAACCATCGGTCTCGCCTCGCCGCACCCCCGCCGAGCCCACATAGATCGCGCGGCCGAACAGATGTTTGCACAGGGCCGCCGCCATGGGCGAGCGCACGGCGTTCATCCCGCAGGCGAACAGCACGGCCTGGGGGCGGCCGCCGGGCGGCATGCGTCAGCCCTTCCAATGTAGAACGGTGATGAGGGTGAACAAACGGCGCGCGGTATCTAAATCGAGGGTGATCTTGTCCTTGAGCCGTTCGCGCAGCAGTTCCGAACCCTCATTGTGCAGCCCGCGGCGTCCGACGTCGATCGCCTCGATGCGGCTCGGCGGGGCGCTGCGGATCGCGGCATAATAACTTTCGCAGACGAGAAAATAATCTTTGACGATCCGCCGCAGCGGCGACAGCGACAGGTGATGGGCGACCACCGGGCGGTCATCCTCGGTGCGGACATCGAAGATCAGCCGATTCTCGATGACCTGGAGTTTTAGGCTGTAGGGCCCGCCGTCATGGCCTACGGGTGCAAAAAAATTTTCCTCCACCAAGTCGTAGATGGCGACGGCCCGTTCGTGCTCGATGTCGCGGTTGCCCGGCCCGATGCTGGCTTCGTCGAGCCAAACCTTGACCAGGCGCTTGGCGCCATCGGCCGGTGTGCTCATCGGCGGTTGAGCCTGATGGCGACCGAGCGCGCGTGCGCGTCGAGCCCCTCCGCCTCGCCGAGCGCGATGGCGGCCGGCCCCAGCGCGGCCAGCTGATCGGGCCCGCATTTGAGGATCGAGGTGCGTTTCATGAAGTCGAGCACACCGAGCCCGGAAGAGAACCGCGCCGAGCGTGCCGTCGGCAGCACATGATTGGAGCCGCCCACATAGTCGCCGATCGCCTCCGGCGTATGGGCGCCGAGGAAGATCGCGCCGGTATTGCGGATGCGGCCGGCGAGTTCTTCGGCTTGTGCATCCGGTGCCACGATTTCGAGATGCTCGGGCGCTACGGCATCGACCAGCGGCACCGCGTCGGCGAGCGCGCCGACCAAGATCACGGCGCCGAAATCGCGCCACGAGGCCCGTGCCACGTCCGCGCGCGGCAGCGTCGCCATCTGGCCTTCGACGGCGCGCTCGACGTCGGCCGCAAGCGCGTCGTCGTCGGTGATCAAGATCGATTGCGCCGCGGTGTCGTGCTCGGCCTGGGCCAAAAGATCCGCCGCGATCCATTCCGGATTGGCGCCGGCGCCGGCAAGGATCAGTACCTCCGAAGGTCCGGCGATCATGTCGATGCCGACCTTGCCGAACACATGGCGCTTCGCCGCCGCCACATAGGCATTGCCGGGGCCGACGATCTTGTCAACCGGCGCAATCGTCGCGGTGCCGTAGGCGAGCGCCGCCACCGCCTGGGCACCGCCGACACGGTAGATTTCGTCCACCCCGGCAAGCTTTGCCGCGGCCAGCACCAGCGGATTGAGCCGCCCGTCGGGCGCCGGCACCACCATGACGAGCCGCGGCACGCCCGCCACCTTGGCGGGCACCGCGTTCATCAGCACCGAGGACGGATAGGCCGCGGTGCCGCCCGGCACGTAAAGGCCGACCGCCGCAATCGCGGTCCAGCGGTGGCCGAGTTCGACGCCCAGCGCATCGGTGAACCGCGCGTCGCCAGGCAGCTGCCGCCGGTGATAGGCCTCGATGCGCGCGCGCGCAAAGGCGAGCGCCTCGCGCGCCGGCCCGGCGCAGGCCGCGTAGGCGTCGTCGATCTCGGCCGCCGTGACGCGCAAGGCTTTTGGGGCAAAATCGACCCGGTCGAATTTTTGGGTGAATTCCACCAGTGCGGCATCGCCGCGGGCGCGCACCGCCGCCACGATGGCGCGCACCGCCTCGTCCACATCGGCGGCGGTCTCGCGCTTGGCGGCGAGGAAGTTCTCAAACCGGGCGGCGAAATCCCCGGCGCGGCTGTCGAGACGGATCGGCATGGGTTAGGCTACCGTCGCCATGGCGCGGCGCGCCAGAGCGTTCTCAGATCGTATTCCGGTGCGATTGGGGCGTCGTAGGGTGGGCAAGGGCGCGCTCTTCGCGCCGTGCCCACCGGCGGCGACGATGGGCACGTGGAGTCTGTCATTGGGCCCCGCGGAGGCGGGACCCGGTGGCGTCGCCCACCCTACAACGACAACCCGTGATTCAACGCGACCGCAATCGGGTCTAGACGCAACACTGTTCACCCTGCCCGGTAATTCGCGCGCCGCCTCTCCCCGTCGTTCTTCACGATGGGGAGAGGGTTGGGGTGAGGGGCAGGTGCCTGCGTGGACGGCTCGACTGGTTGTGTCTCGTAAATAGCAGCGGCGAATGCGATGGTATCCTCGAAGTCCCGACAGGCACCTGCCCCTCACCCCAACCCTCTCCCCACGGCGTGAAGAACGCCGCGGGGAGAGGGGACGCGCGCATCCCGGCGTTAAGTGAACGGTATTGGGTCTAGACGCTGCGACCGCATTGCCGGAGAGCAGGGAAAATTCCCACCGCGCCGCGGCGCCGGCATTCTCAGAGAACAGGAAATTCGCGACACCAACCATGGTGCCGGAATTCCCTTCTCGTTTCCCTGAAAACAGGGAATGCTTCAGGGAAATTTGCAAAATTGCGGCCATCCGGCCTCCTCGCGGCGGTGGGCGCGGACACGCCGACGCCCGGCGATCCCGGCGTGACGGACCGCACCCGCAGGAAAATCCGTCATACCGCCACGCTCAATGGCGCGCGATAGCTGCGGCGTCAACCCCACGGACGGCGGACGGAGGGTGGGCTGCGGCGCGATGCGTCAGTTCGTTGGCGCAAAATGCTGCTCCGGCCGGAATAGCGAGACCATGATCGCCCTGCGCGAGATGGCCGGAGTGCGGAATTCCGGGGAATAGAGGGACGGACACGACGGCGGTCGCTTAGGGCTGGAGGGTAGATTCAGATTCATCTATAGGACTATTCCGTTCCTGTCAACATGGGAGCTACGAAATAAATGGCGCCCAGCGGTGCAGCAAAAATCATTTGCTATGTGATCCAGCTCACACTAACCTACCTATCAATAGGGCATTATGAACCGACTCTGATGAGTGGGAGCGTGAGATGCACAAGATTTTATTGGGCGTAGCTTTGGCGGCCGTGATGGCAGACGTGGCACCGGCGCAGGACTACAAGCGCAACGTCGTCGCCTGCCTGCAAGAGCTCGGATTGCAGCCAGACCCGAGTTACACTCAGAAATTGCGGTCCGAACAGGGGCGGACGCTCCGTAGATGGTATTTTCATAGCGAAGCGCAACAGGCGGCGTTCAACAATTGCGTGACCCGCAAAGCCAGCGCGCCCCAGCCGCCATCCGCCAAGACGCCGCCGCGCGCTGCACGGTGAGTTGCAGTATTCCGTGGCCGCGGACATTCATGACGGCCTCGGCGCTGAGGAGCGCCCTGGTATCGCCGATCCATCGTAGAGCGGGCACATCTCGCATGCGGTCGGGTGTTCGCCCAACCGTTTGCGATTTCGCCCACCAGACAAGGTTTTGCTCGAAGCGCGGGTGTTTTACCGTCGTTTGACTCTCAAGACCGGACGATATTTTCCGCGCTCCAGCCGAACGTAACGACAACATTAGGGAGGGCTTCCCCATCACTATATTTACAATACTAAAATACCTTCTACGATCTCGTTTGCACCGAGCTTTTTCGTTTTGACGACTTCGCTGACGCAGGTTTTACCGGCGCAGATTTTTTCACCGCGGTTCCGACTGCAAGCTCGACTTTCAAATCGATACGCTTGTCGATTTCGGCAAGGCGCTTGTCCAATTCGGCGAAGCGATCGGCAAGACGACGCTCCATTTCCTCGGTTTTGCCGATCAGGCGGAAAACCGCCTCTTGCAGCTTTGCGATTTCGCCGCGCGACCGCTCATTTTCACGGCCTATTCCGGCGAGCTTTTCGTCGAGTACGATAAGATTGCGAACGCCTTCCGACAGGCTCTGAATCAATCCCTTGCCGCGCGAGGTCAAGTCGTCTTTGCTGGACGGACCGAACTCACCAAGCGGGTCGGTTGACATCGCTCGCGTTCAGCCTGGCGATAATGCGATCGTTTGCAGCCGCGATCCGCCGATTGCCATCCTGCGCGGCGCCCAGTACGCGATCCGCTGTGGCAATAACCGCTACCGTCGCTTTGACGAAAGCATCCTTCCGATCTGCGACGTCAGCCCCCGGATACGGCATATACATCTTCCGCTCCTCGGCGAACCCTTGCGCGTGAGCAGGGGGCATGTCTTTCAACGTTTTCTCAGGCATCGAAACGCGATCCTCGCCCATCCTCGTGCGCTTGTCCCACATCATGCACGCATGTGGGTGCAAGCGATGCTCACGTCAAGCGCCGGCTCTCGGTACCAGCTTAAGAAGCATAGCATAGCCCGCTCATCTGTCCAGCGAAAACGCCACCACCTCGGCCGGCGCGTTCGCCTGGCCCACCGTGAACGCGATGTACTGCTTACCCGCAGCCATATAGGTCATCGGCATGCTGCCCATCATGCCGGGGATCGTCACCTCGCCGACGATGGCGCCGGTCTTCTTGTCGTAGGCGCGGATCACCGGATTGCCGCCCCAGCCTTCGCCGGCTATCAGCAGCGTCTTGGTGACGAGGAGCAGCGCCTGCAGGCCGACCCCGCCGGTGTTGGGAATGCTCTTGCCCCGTAGCGCCGGATGCTCCGACACCGACTTGGGCGTGGTGCCGAGCGGCACCTTCCAGGCATAGTCGCCGGTGTTGAGGTCGAGCGCCGCGATCCGGCTATAGGGCGGCTTCATGATCGGCAGGCCCTGGACGGTGGGATTTGAGACCGGTCCGCGCGAAAACCGCAGGTCCGATTTCGGATCATGGGCAACGACCGCGATGGACGGGCCGGCTTTGGTCGGAATGAAGAAATAGCCGGTTTCCGGATCGAAGCCGGCGCTTTGCCACAGCGACCCGCCGGTACCGCCCGGGTTGTACCAGGTCCCTTTGGTGCCGTCGGGCTTGATCTCGGAGGGCGGCGTGAACACCGGGCCTAAGCGATACTGCTTGGCGACCTTGATCGCCGCGGCGCGCAGTTCCGGCGTGAAATCGATCAGTTCGTTCTCCACATAGCCTTGATATTCGTATGGCGCCGGCTTGGTCGGATGCGGCTGCGTCGGCCAGGCGCTTTCGCCCGGCACGTCGCTCGCCGGCACCGGGCGCTCCTCGATCGGCCACACCGGCTGCCCGGTGACACGGTCGAGCACATAGGCAAAACCCTGCTTGGAGAGCTCCACCAGGGCTTTGACCGGCCGGCCCGCGACCGTCATGTTCACCAGCGTGGGCGCCGACGGCAGGTCGTAGTTCCAGATGTCGTGGTGCGTGATCTGGTAGTGCCAGATGCGCTTGCCGGTTTCGACATCGACGGCGACGACCGAGTTGCCGAACAGGCCGCTGCCCAGGCGGTGGCCGCCGTAATAATCGTCGGTCGGGGTTTCCACCGGCAGGTAGGCGTAGCCGAGTTCCGGATCGACCGAGATCGGCGCCCATACGCCGGTGTTGCCGGTATACTGGTTGGAGCCGCCCTCCCAGGTCTCGGCGCCGAACTCGCCGGGCTTCGGAACGGTGTGGAACGCCCATTTCTGCCTGCCGGTGCGGGCATCGAACGCCATCACGTAGCCGGGGGTATTGCGCATGGAATCCGGCACGAAGCCTTCCTCCAGCGCCGGCGGAACGATCACGGTGTCCTTGTAGACCATCGGCGGCGACGAGTTTCCGATACGGGTGACGTGGTCGAAATCGACGTTGAGCTCCTTCATCAGATCGACCGCGCCGTTGGTCCCGAATGACGGCACCGGCACGCCGGTCTTGGCGTCGAGCGCCACCAGGAAAAAGCCGGTGGTAATGACAAAAATACGCTCCTCGCGCCCATCGGTCCAATAGCCGACGCCGCGCCCGGCATTGCGCCGCGGCGCCTTGCGGTCGCGTCCGCCTTCGTCGATGCCGTTCCACATCCACAATTGCTTGCCGGTCGCGGCATCGACCGCCGCCACCACGCGCTGGCCGCCGACGGCGGTGTAAAGCACGCCGTTGGCCATGATGGGGGTCAACTCGTTCTTGTAGATCGCGAGCGTCGGATCGCCGTTGCCTTGTGCCGTGCCGCCGAGTTTTGGCGGCGCCGGGGGCACATTGGGCGTCCAGCGCCAGGCGAGCTTCAAATCCTTGAAATTGGCCGCATTGATCTGGTCGAGCGGCGCGTAGCGCGAGGCCTGCGGGTCGGCATTGAGATAACGCCACTCGCCAGGCTTGGCGGCGACCGACGGCGCGGCGGTCTGCTGGCTCATCGCCGGCAAGGCGCCACCGATGGTGAGCGACAGGACGGCGGCGGACGACATCACGCCGATGGATTTTAGCATCCGAAACCGCAAGGCTGCCATGGCTGGCTCCATTTCTGCCGGTACTTCCGCAAGCGAAGCTGTCCTGCACAGTTGACGCAACCGTCCGTAAAAAGCAACCGCCCCAGACGATCTGCATGGGTTCGTGGGGCTGCATATCGTCATGACCCTGCCGCCGGACGACGCGGATTTTTTCGGTCGCTGGCGGCGCATCAAGAGCGCCTTCAGCCGGCGGGTTGCGGCCGCGGGTGGAACGACCGGGCGGAATCGCAAGGGCGAGTACGCTTTGTGGCAACGCCGGTTCTGGGAGCACACGATTCGCGACGACCGCGACTTCGAGCGCCATGTCAACTACATCCATTTCAATCCGGTGAAGCACGGTCTGGTTTCATGGGTGCGGGAGTGGCCCTATTCGTCGTTTCACCGCTATGTCCGGCAAGGGCTGCTGCCGGCGGATTGGGCGGGTAGCGTTCGAGGAACGTGGTGCGGGTTTTGGCGAACCAATCCGGTGATCCGGATGAGCCGCGCTCCATGGTCGGCTCGCGACTGCCGTAGGGCACGGTCCGTAGCCCGGATGCAGGGCGCGCCACCTGCGCGCCCTGCATCCGGGGCGGCCTCGATGCACCCGCACCGCCGCCCCGGATGCAGGGACCGCAAAGCGGCGGTCCCTGCATCCGGGCTACGCTTGCTCGAGCGAGGACCCCTGGGGTTGTGGCTAAAGAGCCACTTCATGCCGGTACACGGATCGGGTCCACGGCCCGGCTCAGAACGGGATCCCGAGGCAAACCATGAAGTGTACGAAGGATGGATGTAAACCGGGCAGCGTGGGGTGTATGTCGGGAGCAGGCTTAAGCCAAGCGACGCTCGGGAAGACGCCATCTGATAGCCAGCCTTTCAGCCGTACCGGGGAAAACCCGCCGTCCGGAATGGTAGGGGGGATCGAGGAAACGTCGGCATCATGCGAAGCCCGCTACTACGCGCCTCGATCCCACCCGACCGCTTGCTCACTTTTTTACAACCACACCACGTACCCTAAGTTGCTGAAATGCGAAGTCATCCACGTCGTCGAACAATTCAGGGCGTCCTGTCAGATCAAGCGTATTCAAAGCCGTCAGCTTGTCCAATAGCGGCAGCTTCGCCGCCCGCGTATTGCTGAGGTCGAGCACCGTTAGGGCAGTCAGCTTGTCCAGCGACGGCAGCATGGCCGTCTGAGTATTGCTGAGGTTGAGTTGCTTCAGCGCGGTCAGCTTGTCCAGCGACGGCAGTATGGCCGCCTGCGTATTGCTAAGGTCGAGTGCCGTCAGGGCGGTCAGCTTGTCCAGCGACGGCAGCGTCGCCGCCTGCGTATAGCTGAGGTTGAGCACCGTCAGGGCGGTCAGCTTGTCCAGCGACGGCAGCATGGCCGCCCGCGTATAGCCGAGGTAGAGTGCCGTCAGGGCGGTCAGCTTGTCCAGCGACGGCAACGTGGCCGTCTGCGTATTGCTGAGGTCGAGCTCTGTAAGGCCGGTCAGCTTGTCCAGCGACGGCAGCGTCGCCGCCCGCGTATAGCCGAGGTTGAGTTGCTTCAGGGCTGTTAGTTTGTCCAGCGACGGCAGCGTCATTGCCCGCGTAGACCTGAGGTTGAGCCACGTCAGCGCGGTCAACTTGTCTAGCGACGGCAGCGCGGCCGCCCGAGTATAGCCGAGGTTGAGCACCGACAGGGCGGTCAGCTTGTCCAGCGGCGGCAGTGCGGCCGCCTGCGTATTGCTGAGATCGAGCACCGTTAGGGCGGTCAGCTTGTCCAGCGGCGGCAGTGCGGCCGCCTGCGTATTGCTGAGATCGAGCACCGTTAGGGCGGTCAGCTTGTCCAGCGACGGCAGCGTGACTGCCCGCGTATTGCTGAGGTTGAGTTCCTTCAGGGCGGTCAGTGTCTCCAGCGACGGCAGCGTGGCCGCTTGAGTATAGCTAAGGTTGAGCTCCTTCAGGGCAGTTAGCTTGTCTAGCGATGGCAGCGTGGTTGCCCGCGTAGACCTGAGGTTTAGCACCGTTAGGGCGGTCAGCTTGTCCAGCGATGGCAGCGTTGCCGCCTGCGTATTGCTGAGATTGAGGATCGTCAGGGTGGTCAGTCTGTCCAGCGACGGCAGCGTGGCCGCCTGTATATTACTTAGATCGAGATCGTTAATTCCTATTAAAATGAGATGAGGTAGTGCGTCGGTTAACGTCGAGTCGAGTAGCCCCAGGCAGAAATATGGCGAATGGCTTGCCATGACGTTCTGCAACAAGGATTTGACGAGATCGGAGCGCGGCGAACGCTTGCTCGTGAACAAGTTGGAATTCCATCGAGCGGCGGCCAAGATAAGCATGAGCAGACCGGCCTTCAATATCAAGATTTCCAAGGATTTGATCGAGCCTTCGTAGCAGCAAAGCGAACTGACGAGCAACGAGATCGTGACTTATCTCCCGAAGGTCATCATACCGGCGTACGAGGCCCTTGCGTTCAAAAGAACAAGGCAAGCGATAACGTCCTGGTTACCGAGCGCAGTGCAACCATCTGGGCAGCAACAGTTAGTGGCTTCTTCGTATCCGCAACTGTGATCATTTTCTCGATGAAAGCGGCGCAATCTCACTTGATCTCGCGTTGTGATATCGGCAAACTCCATATATCTCTGCACTAGGCGCTCCGGACGGTCGGTAACCTCGCGATCGTACTCTCTGAGCGCAAGGCCTAGCATATTCAGTGTCACCGGCCGGAAATGTGCTGGCACGTCGTCGAGCGCTTCGGCTCCACAGCAGTCGATCAACAAGATTTGGATGTTGGCGCCTCCGGCGCCCGTTCGAGGAACCGTCGTGCCGGACCACGTCTGAAAGCCGCGATCAACATAAATGTTTGGCCTGGTATGAGATATCGATCTTCATGGCGATCACATCGCCCATGTAATCCCTGCGGAACGACAACAGCAGGCACAGCCCAGGCGGAGGTGTTCGGCACAATTGTTGCAGGCGTGCAACAAACAGGCGACGCGCCTCTACGCTCGCCCTATCCTCCAAGATCACAAACTCCTCGAATTGATCAAAGACGACAAGAAGACGTGTTCCTTTGCGCCGCCCGATCGCTAGGATGGCCTCAAGCTGGGGAAGTGGATCGCCAAACGCACGAACCTGCTCGATCTTCCATCCTTGTTTCCGAAGCATTGGCAATACATAGGCTTCTAACACAGAACTCTTTCCAGCTCCCGAGACGCCGGACAGAAACAACACTGGTTGTGACGTTTGGCGTACCCATTTCAGTACATCATTATGAGCATCATCCTCACGATGGAATTCTTTCGGCGAGTCAGTGACATACGGATCGAGGCGAAAGTGGCTTGCACTGCCTATTCCGGGATTGGCGGCCAGCGTGATGACATCCCGCTGGGCTTTGCGCATTCGGTGCCACATCTGCGGCCCGACGGAAAAGCATATGATATAGAGAGGGATCGCTACTATGGTCGCGATCGAAAGCGCCGGGTGTCGATGATCAGAAAGTTTGAAAATACTTATCGTACCATATGAAGATAACACTGCTCGTCACGAGCAGTGCGCCAAACTGAAGCAGCAGCAACCTCGACTGCACCAAGGTCATGCTGAGCCACAGCTTGCCGACAGCCTCGCGGGCCGGAGCAATCGAGGGGTCCGACGGGTTATCCGGCGACAGTTTTGCCGACGCCATTAATCCGCCTCAGGACTCGGACAACGCGCACAGTGCCCGGTGGGATCGGCCGCCAATCTTGCCTCTCAGTTCAACCGCCATAACAGCGCACCGAAACCCAAGAATACCCACATCTACCTCCAGAGTCGGGGCCACCAACCCTGGTTTGTGAGCAGGTTGTTGGCCCTTCGGGTTTCCACAAAATCTGTAGCAAATCGCGTCCGTTCTGTGCTCCCACACCATATTGTTGGACCGATGCGTTTGGAAATCTTCCACTACAGATCCCCGGATTCTCTGCAACGCAGACAAGCCACGTCTGCAGGGTCTGAGCGCGAACGCTGGAAAACGCACCAACTCCTGCCGCGATAATGGACGCAGTCATCAGAATTGCCCTTACCATCCCAGCTCCTCCAGTGTGAAAAAGTTGACAGCGCGCCGCGGCGGATTTCGGTGGCGGAATAAGCTCGACAGTCCATCAACATACGACAGTTTCGCCGTGAAGGGTAGGGCCGCCAAGGGCGCCAGGGAAATTTTCGGAGATGGCTTACTGATCGAAGAGACGCCGCAAACCCGACCGGCGGCAGCACGTCGCCGTTGAAGGCTCACGCGAAATGTCTCCTGGTGTGGCGGTTACCCATCGCCACCGAGCGTTTCAGCGGCGCCCGGCTCCGAGCTCCGAATTGGGTGTGGTCACGGTTACAGAAATCGAAACCGGCTGCGATCGCCGAATGGACTCTGGCGGATAAAAAACCGGGCCCCGTTTCCGGGGCCCGGCAAAGCTTCGGCCTAGCGGTCGCTTCGACCTGCCTCAGCTGCGCGTCACTTCACCTGCGCCTTGAGCGCCGCGATGTCGGCCTCGCTGCGTAGCGTCATCACGCCCATCTTGCTGTCGCGATAGATCGGAACCGTGACCTTGGTCACGCCGTCCTTCTCCAAAAGCGAGATGTGGCGGATTTCGGTGCCGCGGGTGGGCAGGTCGAACATCGTCCACTCGCCCTTGGCGGGGTCGTACTTGGTGATCCGGTCGGCGGTCCACAAATTGCCCCACACGTTGTGGTTTTTGTCAACCACGATGTGGTAGGGCTGGTAGGCCGGGTCCGGGAACGGGATGATGGTCGTCTGCATCGTCTTGGTGTCGATGCGGGCGAGGCTCGAGCCCCAGGAATTGCCGACCCACAGCACGTCCGCGTTCTTGTCGGTGCCCATGCGGCGCGGGCCCTGCTGCCACGGCAGCGGGGTGTTGAACGAGAGTTCGTTATAATTCTCGTAGAAGTCGCGCGCCTTCGGGCTGACGCGGTCCATCTGCTCCTTCATGGCGGGCAGCGCCACTTCGGTCGCCTTGCCGGTGGCGATATCGCCGCGGCCGACGGTGTCGAGCGCCATCTGCGCCCACCAGCCGTTGCCGTCGCGGTCGCCGGCGGCGCCGTAGGTCATACCGGAACCTTTCGGCGAGTTGTAGGGCTTGACCGACTTGAAGTCGGTGAACTGCTCGGTCACGGGGTCGAAGCGCACGGCGCCATCAGCGGCCGAGGCCCAGATCTTGCCTTTGCCGTCAACGTCCATGGTCACGGCGCCGCCGAGCGGCGACATGGTTGACGGCGTCTGATAGACGCTGATCTTCTCAGTCTTGGTGTCGAGCTTGCCCAAGCCGCGGCGGCCCGGATTGACGTCGAACCAGAAGTTACCGTCGCCGTCCCGCGTGAGGCCATGCGCCAAGGCGGCGAGGCCGTCGTTGCGATCAACCTTGAGGAATTTCACTTCGCCGGTCTTGGCATTGACCTTGCCGACGGTGGCGATGCGGTTCGGGTTGTTGTTGGTGAAATAGACGTTGCCATCGAAGTCCATGCCGCCGTCATGCGGCATCTGGCCGAGTTTCGAGGTGACGCCCTTCGACCAGTCGGAGCCGTCATTGACCTCGCTCGCCTGCTTCACCCCGTTGGCGCCGATGCCGGCATCCGGGTTGAGCGGCAGGTCGTAGGTCGTCCACACCACGCGGGCGGCTTCGCCGGTCGGCCGCGGACGATCCTTGAACTTCATCGAGGTTTCGCCGGGGCCGCGGGCGCGGGCGAGGTAGGCGGCGAGTTCCTTGCGGTTGAACTCGATGATCTTGCTGACCTTGGCGTTGGCGCCCGGATACACGCCGGAGCCCGGAACCACCTTCATCAGATTGATGATCTTGTTCCAGCCGGCTTCATCGAACTTGAACTGCAGCGGATAGCCGGGGGTGTGGCAGCCGGTGCACTCGTTGGTGAAGATTTTCTTGATGTTGGCGTCTTCCGGCGTGGCATCCGGCAGCGCCGCAACCATCATTTCCGGTGGCAACTGGCGATAGCGCTCTTCCGGATCGGTGATGGCGGCGAGTTTCAGGTCCTGATGCCGGGTGGCGGTGAGATCGACCGCGCCGTTGGTGGTGGCAAAGCCCAGCGCCTGCGCCCAAACCTTGTACTTGCCATCCGGCAGGGCGGGGAAGAAATAGTCGCCGTTCTGGTCGGTATAGACGCTCGTGGTGATCGTCGAGCCTTCCTTCTTGGCCGACACCTGCACGCCTTCGAGCTTCTGCCCGGTGGCGGAGGTGATCGTGCCGGTCAGCAGCTGATCGGCATAAGCGCCGCTCGCCGCCAAGCCGACGGCCAGACCGGCGACGCCGGCCAGCAACTTAGCCTTCATATAAGTCATTGCGTTTGTTCTCCATCTTGGGGGGATCAGGACTTGCAGAGTGGGCAAATGCGCGTTCTTCGCGCCGTGCCCATCGGCTTGCTCAGAGGTGGACCTTGCTCACCCAACAATTTCCGCGCCACTGCCCGCGGCAATCGCCGGTATGACGGCGGGGCATGTCGTAAATGATCGGATCACTCGGCGGGGCGGCGCCCGGCCGGGGCCGCCTGAGCCGCCTGCACTGGAACGGTCCGCATGTATGAAATGATCGCGTCGATCTGCTCCGGCTTCAGGTAATACTTGAAGGCGGGCATCCGAGGGGTACCGTTGGTGATGAACTCACGCATCACCTCGTCGTCGCCGCCAGCGGCTTCCTTATTCAGCTGCGGCCCGTAGGTCTTGGCGCCGAGCGCGGGCGGCAGGTGGCACACGCCGCAGGATTGCGCAAAAGTCTGGCGGCCCAGCTTCTGCTGGTCCGTGAGATTGGCGTCCTGAGCGAAGGCGCCCTGCGCGGACGCCGCGAGCACGAACAACCCGATTAGCGCTGTATGCTTCATGGTCTTCTCCCTGTTTTAGGTTAATTTGGCACCACCATACGCCGCGCGCCGGATGAAGGGAAGCCGTGGCGCGGCAAAAATCGGGGGGCGCCCGCGCCGATGCGAACGCGTCGTTTTGGGCCCGGCGGGCCGCTCGGGTGCACCGTGATTGCGGTGGGTTGATGGCGAAAAACGCGTGATGGATACCCGGAACTGGCCACCGCATCGCCCCCTCTCCCCATCGTTCTTCACGATGGGGAGAGGGTTGGGGTGAGGGGCAGGTCGCGCACGAGCGGTTCGACCGATCGTTTTCCACGGCGGTGGGAATGCAAGGATGCCCCGAGGCCCTCACTTGCCGCCGCCCCTCACCCCAACCCTCTCCCCACGGCGTAAAGAACGCCGTGGGGAGAGGGGGCGCGCGCATCCCAGGCGCCATGCGAGAGGCATTAAAACCGGTGTATAATTGCGATAAAGCGTACGTCGCTTCCGCGCTGGCGAGCGGCGAGCCGCGACGATCGTTCCCAATCGGAGAGTTTCCTCATGAGCTGGATGCCGTCCCAAGACCCCGTGCGCGGGGACACCCAATCCTGCGACGCGCTCGAACTTGTCATCGTGCCGCGCGCCCGCGACCTTGGCGGCTTCGAGGTCCGCCGCGCGCTGCCGCACGCGCAGCGGCAAATGGTCGGGCCGTTCATCTTCTTCGACCAGATGGGCCCGGTGCAGTTCATCGCCGGGCAGGGCATCGACGTGCGCCCGCATCCGCATATCGGGCTTGCGACCGTGACGTATCTATTCGACGGTAAGATAATGCACCGCGACAGCGAGGGCAACGTCGTCGAGATCGTGCCGGGCGAGATGAACCTGATGACCGCAGGCCGGGGCATCGCGCATTCCGAGCGCACGCCGCCGGGACCGCGCCAGACCGGTCAGGCCATGTCCGGCATCCAGAGCTGGATTGCACTGCCGGCCGCGCTGGAGGAAGTGGAGCCGTCCTTCGCGCATTTCGATGCGGCGAACCTTCCCGCGGTGAGCGATGGCGGAGTATCGGCGCGCGTCATCGCCGGCTCGGCGTTCGGGCGCACGTCGCCGGTGCCGATGCTGTCGGAATGGCTTTATGCGGAAGTGCTGCTGGAACCGGGCGCGAGCGCGCCGCTCGACCCCGACCACGAGGAGCGCGCGATCTATGTGGCCGAAGGCGAGGTCGCGATCGCGGGCGACACCTTCGCCGGACCGCGCCTGCTGATTTTCCGTCCCGGCGACCGCATCACGGTCCGGGCGGTGACGCGGGCGCGATTGATGTTCCTCGGCGGCACCGCGATGGACGGACCGCGCTATCTTTGGTGGAATTTCGTCTCGTCGCGGCGCGAACGCATCGAGGCCGCCAAGGAAGATTGGAAAACCGGCCGCTTCGCACCCGTGCCCGGCGAGACCGAGTTCATTCCGCTGCCGGAGGCGTAACCAAGCCGCCGACAGAACCGGCGCTTGGTTGTTTCTTCAAACCGGGCCGCCGCTTGAAGCGGCTCGCCAGATGTATGCAGAACCAGCTGCTCCGTTACGGGCAGGGATGGCGGTAGCCGTCGTTGCCCATGAAGGTGCCGCTGGACGGGTCATAGGAGCGATAGCGCTGCAAGCAGTACGCCACTGCGTCGCCGCCGGGTGGTCCGTAGCCTGATGCCGCACCACGGGGGCCATAGCCCGGCGCCGCACCGGGGGGGCCATAGCCCGGTGGTCCGTAGCCCGACGCCGCACCAGGGGGATCGTAGCCCGGTGGTCCGTAGCTCGGCGCCGCACCGGGGGGGCCGTAGCCGGGTGGTCCGTAGTCCGGCGCCGCACCGGGGGGGCCGTAGCCGGGTGGTCCGTAGTCCGGCGCCGCACCGGGGGGGCCGTAGCCGGGTGGTCCGTAGCCCGACGCCGCACCGGGAGGACCGTAGCCTCGTGGTCCATAGCCTGGCGCCGGGCCGGGTGGTCCGTAGCCGGGTGGCCCGGGGTGTAGCACAGCAGGGGGAGGACCGTAACCCGGCGCCGCATAGTAGCCGGGTTCGTAATAGCTCTGCCCATAGCTGTAGCCATATGGCGCACGGTTTACGGGCGGGCCGACCGCGAGGTCCGCGGAAGCGGCAGGCTGCCCCGCCGCGAGCCCCGCCGCAACCAGGGCGGCGGCCGACAGTCCGAGCAATCCTTTCGACATTGAGCTTCCTTTCGACATTGACGCGCTGCGCTGTCACAGTGTCGCCACTGCTGTTAACACATTTTCGATGAAAAAGCCTTGAGCGGATGTCAGTGCTGCGATTTAAGGTTAACGCGAGCGTGGAGCCAGGGAAGGATCCCGGGAGAATGGTCTGTGGGATCGGATCCGGGATTGCTCTTCGGCGGCACCGCAATAGGTCGGTGCTACCTTTGGTAGAATATCATCTCTCTCATTGCGACGCCGACGCATCAAATCCGCGAAGCAAGATTGAACACCGGCCGTTTCGCCAAAGCTCCGGTGGGACGGAGTTCATTTTGCTGCCCAGGCGCGGCGAAGCGCCGGCGGAACCGGCGCTTCGCCGAAAACCGGGCCGCACGCTGAAGCGGCCCGTTCAAGGGGACATAAAAGCGCCTTTACGGGCAGGGGTGGCGCACGCCGTCATTGCCGAGGAAAGTGCCCGTTGAACGGATCATAGGAACGATAACGACGCGAGCAGAACGCGACCGCGTCCGGACCCGGGCCGTAGCCAGGTGCCACGCCGGGCGGTCCATAGCCGGGTGCCCCGTAGTAGCCGGGAGCCGCATAGCCGTAGCCGTAAGGCGTGCCGTAATAATAGGGTGCGGCCAGCGCACTGCCGATAATGGCGCCGCCCAGCAGGCCGGCGCCGAGGCCCCAGCCCCAACCACCGCCCCAGCCGCGGCCACCCCAACCACCGCCACCCCATCCGCGACCCCACGCAACCTGTTCGACTGCAGGCGCGGCGGCATTGTTGATCGCGATGGCTCCGGCCACCGGTGCCGCGGAAGCGGCAGGCGGTCCCCACCCAAGGCCTATCGCAAGCAGGGCGGCGGCCGACAGTCCGAGATATCGTTTCGACATTTGAGCTTCCTTTCGACATTGACGCACTACGCTGTCACAGCGGTCCGGCTAATCCTATCATGATTTAGGTGAGGAAACCGCGCGCGCAGAGTCCGGATAAGTCCCAATCGCCTGGCAGACCGGTTTTTCGCCGGCGGGCGGGCCGCCGTTCGCCTCTTGATGCCTTTACGATCTTTGGCACCGGTCTGATTGCTTCCGAATTGGCGATGCAATTGTTTAATGATACCCCAAGGATGCCGGTGCTTGAAATAGCATGGAGCATCCGTAGTGTTTGAACACCGGGCCGAGCACTACCGGCCGGGAAAGTTTGTCGCAGCAAAATTGGTTCCGATGACAGGAGGGCATGATGATGGTGTGGCGCGACGTTGGAATACCTGCAGCGGCTGAGCGCGGTGGCACGGCGGCCGGCGGGGTGCAGGCATGATGGCGCTTCCGGCCGGCTTATTTTTGGCCGCAGCGGCCGCGCTCGGGTCCTTTCTGGGACTTCTCTATTTGCGCGGTTTGCGCCGTAAACCGGTCCTGATCGGCACGCATCTGCTATTGGGAGCAGCGGGCCTGGAGCAAATGGCGATCATGCTGCGGGGGGCGCCCAACGGCACCGTCCTGGAGGCTGGGGTGTTGGGGAACCTGGCCGCCGGGTTTGTCGCGGCGGCGATGTTCTCCGGATTGGCGGCGGCGCTGCTTCCGGCACGATCGCGCCGTGTCGTCGATGTCACGCTCGCGACCCATGCGAGCGTGGGTTTCGCAGGGCTGGCACTGTTCCTGGCCTGGGCGTCGAACCTATAGCCGGCGGCTCTCAGCCGCGCCCATGCAGCATTTACGCCTCGCTCCAAGGCCGCCGCACCACGTCGCTCACCGGTTCCGTCGCAGCGAGGCCGAAGCGCGGTTTATCCCGGCCTTGAGGACCGGTCGCCTTGGGACCAGACGATGCAAAGAGCGGACGGCGAGCCGCTCGCCCGGCCGCCCCTTCACCCCGGCTCTAGGCCGCGTTTGCGATAGGCTGCGGCGGCCTGCGGTCCGGTGAGGAACTTCACCCAGGCCCGCACGGCCTCGGCGTTCCGCGCCGCGGTGGCGATGCCGGCCGAGAAGACGGTGGTCTCCTGCACGTCAGCCGGCAACGGGCCGACGAAATCGATGCCCGGGAAGGTCGAGAGTTCGCTGACCTGCTGAAAGCCGATCTCCGCCTCCCCGCTCGCCACCAAGGTGCCGACGAACACCCCCGTCGGGGTCTGCTTGAGCTTGCCCGCGATGGCATCGGCAACGCCCAGGCGCTTGAACAGTCCGGCCACGTAGACGCCGCTCGGACCCGTGGAGTAGCCGATGGATTTCGCCGCCATCAGCGTCCTTTTCAACGCCGCGGTGGTGCCGATGTCGGGTTTTGGCGCACCGGCGCGCACCGCGACGCCGACGCCCGATTTGGCCAGATCGACCCGGCTCCCCGCCACGACGCGCCCGGACTTGATATTGTCGTCGATCGCCGGCGCCGCCATGATGATGAGGTCGTAGGTTTCGCCGGCCGCGAGCCGCTTCTGGGCGTCGAGCGTTCCGGTGAAGATGGTTGACACCTTGTGGCCGGTGGCCGCTTCGAATTGCGGCACGAGTTCCCGGTAGGCCTGTTCGGTCGCCTGGGTCAACAGAACCCTGATTTCCGCCGCCAAGGCGCCACCGGCGCCGGCTATCAGCACGCCCGCGATCGCGAGCATCATGGTGACTTTCATCGCTTGCCCTCCATTGCGCCTTGAACAGGCCGGCGCAGCGGCAGAATATGCGGCTTGTGGGCGCAAATCGATCGCTACCTGCGAGGGGGCGGACGAGGGGCCGAAACGCCTGCAAAGATGTAGCAGGACCCGGCGAAATTACCGCGGCGGAGCGACGCTGGAGCGGGGAGCGACGTAAATGGCATCGATCCGCAAAGAGATTCTAACGGCCGCGACCCCGGCCGATTGCTGGGACGCCATCCGCGACGTCGGCGCCCTGCATCACCGCCTTGTGCCCGGATTCGTCGTCGATACCCAACTCATCCCCGGCGCCCGCATGGTGACGTTTGCCAACGGCATGACCGTGAAGGAGCTGATCATCGATCTCGACGACAGTGCCCGGCGCCTGGTTTGGTCGGCCGTGGGTGGCCGGTTGACCCATCACAATGCTTCGGTGCAGGTTTTTCCGGAAGGCGCCGGAAGCCGCATCGTGTGGATTGCGGACTTGCTGCCCGACGAACTCAAGGGGGCGATCGGCGCGATGATCGACCAGGGTGCGGCGGCTATGAAAGCCACCCTCGATCGGCTGGCGGAAACCGGGTAAAGCAACAAGCAAAAATCGCGAATACAATTCATACTTTCTGATATAGATTAATATTTCAATATTTCTGACTAGGCAGAGAAAGCATCTTGAGAATCGATAGCATTGCAGCGGCCGGAGGCCGCTCCCTCGGCCCTGCCGCAACCCTTCGCGGGATGGTTCGCGGCGCGAGGCTGGATTCCGCGCGCACACCAACTTGCGCTCATCGACAGGGCGCGTTCCGGCCGCTCCACCCTCTTGATCGCCCCGACCGGAGCCGGCAAGACGCTGGCGGGGTTTCTACCCACCCTGGTCGATCTGGCCGAGCGGTCCCACCGCGGGAACGCGGCTAGCAACCGGTCGCCGTCGAGCACGCTATCCGGCGTCCCACCCCGCAGCGCGGCCGCCTCCAATGGCCTCCACACCCTCTACATCTCGCCCCTGAAGGCGCTGGCGGTTGATGTCGCCCGCAACCTCGACCAGCCGGTCGCCGAGATGGCGCTGCCGATCCGGATCGAGACCCGCACCGGCGACACGCCGGCGTCAAAACGCCTGCGGCAGCGGCGCTACCCGCCGGATATCCTGCTCACCACGCCGGAGCAGCTGGCGCTGCTGCTCTCCACCGCCGACGCGCCGTATCTGTTCGCGACGCTCCGACGCGTGGTGCTAGACGAACTCCACGCGCTCATCACCTCCAAGCGCGGCGACCTGCTTTCGCTCGGCCTGGCGCGGCTGCACCGCATCGCGCCCGCCCTGATGACCATCGGCTTATCTGCCACGGTGGCGGAACCCGAGGAACTCGCCCGCTATCTGGTTCCGCAGCGCGCCGGCGCGCCCGCACGGGCCGATATCCTCCTCGCCGACGGCGGCGCCGCGCCGGTGGTGCAAATGCTCGACACCGCCGAGCGCCTGCCATGGGCCGGCCACTCCGCGATTCATGCGTTGGGCGAGATGTACGACCTCATCCGCGCCCACCGCACCACGCTGATGTTCGTCAATACCCGCAGCCAGGCCGAAATGCTGTTCCAGGCGCTTTGGGGCGTCAATGACGACGGCCTGGCCATTGCGCTCCATCACGGTTCGCTCGATGCCGCCCAGCGCCGCAAGGTCGAGGCCGCGATGGCGGCCGGAAAGCTCAAGGCCGTGGTGTGCACCTCCTCGCTCGATCTCGGCATCGATTGGGGCGATGTCGATCTCGTCATCAATGTGGGGGCGCCGAAGGGCGCCTCGCGCCTCACCCAGCGCATCGGCCGCGCCAATCACCGGCTCGACGAGCCCTCGCGGGCGGTGCTGATCCCGGCCAACCGCTTCGAGGTGCTGGAGTGTCACGCCGCCATCGCGGCGGTGGCGGAGGGTGCGCAGGATACCCCACCGCTGCGCACCGGTGCATTCGACGTGCTGGCCCAGCATGTGCTGGGCTGCGCCTGCGGCGAACCCTTTTTGCCTGACGATTTGTTCGCGGAGGTGCGCACCGCCGCCCCTTACGCGGATCTCTCGCGGGCGGATTTCGATGCGGTCGTCGATTTCGTCGCCACCGGCGGCTATGCGCTAAAAGTCTATGAGCGCTTTGCCAAAATCCGGCCCGGCAAGGACGGCCGCTACCGCATCAGCCACCCGCGCATCGCCCAGCAATACCGGCTCAATGTCGGCACCATCGTGGAAGAAACCATGGTCAAGGTGCGTCTGGTGCGCTCCCGGCACACCGGCCAGGGGCCGACCGGGGCGATCGCGCGTGGCGGCCGCATGCTCGGGGAGTTGGAAGAGTATTTCATCGAGGGCCTAACGCCGGGCGACACGTTCGTATTCTCGGGGGAAATTTTACGCTTTGAAACGTTGGTCGAAGACGAAGCCTATGTGTCGCGGGCGCATGCGGAGGACCCCAAGGTGCCGGCCTATGCGGGCGGCAAGTTTCCGCTCTCGACCTATCTCGCCGCACGGGTGCGGGCGCTGATATCCGAGCCGCGCGCTTGGACCGCGCTGCCGGCGCAGGTGCGCGAATGGCTCGGCATCCAGCAATGGCGCTCAGAAGTGCCGCAGCCCGGCGAGCTTTTGGTCGAAACCTTCCCGCGCGCGGACAAGAATTACCTTGTCTGCTACCCGTTCGAGGGCCGGCTCGCCCATCAGACGCTCGGCATGCTGCTGACCCGGCGGCTGGAGCGGGCGCGGCTGCGTCCGCTCGGCTTCGTCGCCAACGAATATGCGCTGGCGGTGTGGGGGCTCGGCGACGCTGCCTTCGCTATCCGCCACGGCGAACTGTCGCTCGCCGCCCTGTTCGACGAGGACATGCTCGGCGACGACCTGGAAGAATGGCTCGCCGAATCTGCGCTGATGAAGCGCACCTTCCGGCAATGCGCCATCATCTCCGGCCTGATCGAGCGCCGCACCACCGGGGAAGAGAAGACCAAGCGGCAGATGACGATCTCGACCGACCTCGTCTACGACGTGCTGCGCCGCCACCAGGCCGACCACATCCTGCTGCGCGCCGCCCGGCAGGAGGCGGCGGCGGGTCTGCTCGATATCAAGCGGCTGGGCCAGATGCTTGCGCGGATTAAGGGCCACATCGTCCACCGCGCGCTTGACCACGTCTCGCCCCTGGCGGTGCCGGTGATGCTGGAGATCGGCCGCGAATTGGTCTACGGCGAAGCATCCGATGTGCTCCTGGCAGAGGCCGAGGCGGCGCTTGTGAACGAGGCCATGCGGTGACCAGCCGGAGTCAAATGGGCGACGCGGGCCAGGCCTGTCCCGAACCCGTTTCGTCCTTGCGCTTCCCGGCTCGGCTGTCTCCGGAATCGCGAAAGCGCCCGCCGCTACGGTCCCTCCTCGGCGATCGATCGGAAGCTGCGTGCCGGGAACGGCTTGCCCGGGTTAGCCCGTAGCGCAGTCTCGTCCACATCGAGTCCGAGCCCTGGCCCGGTCGGAAGGGCGATATATCCGTCCACCGGTTTGAGCACGTTCGGGCACAGGCGTTGGCTGATTTGCTCGAACGGGAGGAAATACTCCGTGATAATGAAATTCGGCATGCAGGCCGCGGCGTGCACGGTGGCGGAAAGCGACAGGCCCGTGGAATTATAGTTATGCGGCGACACCGCGATCGATTCCGATTCCGCGGCGGCTGCGATATACATCAATTCCAGAATGCCGCCGCAATTGGAAACGTCCGGATTGATGATATCGACCGCGCGGGCGCGGAACACCGGGCGGAAACCGGAGCGCGTATAAAGCGCCTCGCCGGTGACGACCGGAATCCGGCTCGCCTGCCGCACCTCGGCCAGTGCCTCGACATTCTCGCACTGGCAGGGTTCCTCGAACCAGTAGGGCTCGAACTCCGCCAGCGCGTTGGCGAGATCGATGGCGTGCATCGGGGCGAGCCGGCGGTGGATATCGAGCAGCAAATCCACATTCGGGCCGACGGCGTCGCGCATGGCGCGCATCACCTTGACGGCATGCCGGATGTGCTCCTTCGGAATGAAGGTGCGCCACGGTCCCGGCACCGGATCGAACTTCATGGCGGTAAAGCCGCGCTTGAGCACGGCCTCGGCGCCGCGCACGAAATCCTGCGGCTCACGCATCTTGTAGCTCCAGCCGTTCGCATAGACGCGGATTCGCGAGCGGACCGGACCGCCGAGGAGGTTATAGACCGGCTGTCCGGCGGCCTTGCCGACGATGTCCCAAAGGGCCTGCTCGATCCCCGACGTGGCGCAGAACAGTTCCAGCGAGCCGCGGCGCTGGGCGTAATCGTCGAACGCGATCTGCAGGATATGCCGGACCTGAAACGGATCGCGCCCCACCACATAGCGGCCGAGTTCCTCGACCTGCGCCGCGATGGCGCGGTCGCGATCGTACTGGCTATAGGCCTCGCCCCAGCCGACCAACCCGGCATCCGTGGCGACGCGCACGAACACGAAATTCTTACGCCAGCCGGCATGAACGGACAGGCATTCCACGCTGGTGATCTTCATGACGCTCCGTTGGTTTCGCATGTGCCGATGGTCGGCGGGATGGATCAGCGCCGCGGCGCGGCGTAACGGCCCCGCTGCGCGATCGCCACGCCGCTCTACCATGTTTCCGCGTCATCGCGCACGCGTGGCCGGCGATGAGCAAATGGTGTTGATATCCGGTTCGCGTTCTACGCTAACGTGGCGATGGTACCGTGATTTGCGCGCAATTCCGGCGGCCAGCCAGCAGACAGTCCTCCTGACGCGAAATGTCGATCAGTTTCATCAGGAAAAAATAGCCGCCGACGCAGGCGAGCGCGATCAGCGCGAAAATGATCGCGATCGCTCCCGACGATAGGGAGCGGTATTCATCAGTGTCGGCGGGCTGCTCGCCGGTGGCCGGCGGTTTGGTGTCTTCGTCACGCATGCAGAACTTCCCGGCATCGTGGGGTGTCGCGCTCCGGCGCATAAAGGACTATGCCCCGATATGGTGGCGGCCGATCCGGTTTCGGCTGACGCCCTGATCCTGAACCCCTGCAGGCGGAGCCCCCGATGGCTGAATTGACGCTTTACCACATCGCGCCCTCGCGATCCTCGACGGTGTTGTGGATGCTGGAGGAAATCGGCGAACCTTACGACATCCATTTGCTCAGCATGAAGAAGGGCAGCAATCGCGAGCCCGCCTATCTGGCCGTCAACCCGATGGGCAAGGTGCCGGCGCTGCGGCACCGCGATGTCGTCATCAGCGAAGCCGGCGCGATCTGCACCTACCTGGCCGATGCGTTTCCGGCTGCCGGCCTTAGCATACCGATCGGCCATCCGCAGCGTGGCCCCTATCTCAAATGGCTGTTTTTCGCACCGGGCGTGCTGGAGGCCGCCGTGCTCGACCGCGCCTTTCCGCGCGCCGGCGAACCGCCGCGGGCGGCGCTGAGCTATGGGGATTTCGACACCGCCATGGACGTGGTGGCGCAAGCCGTGGCGGCCGGACCATTCCTGATGGGCGAAACGTTCACGGCCGCCGACGTCATGGTCGGCGCCACCCTGCGTTGGGGAACGATGTTCAAGATGATTCCCGAACGGCCGGAATTTTCCGGCTATATCGCCCGCGTCGCCGGCCGCCCCGCAGCCTTGCGCGCCAAGGCCAAGGACGAGGAACTCGCGAAAACATAATCCGGGGTACGCCGTCCGGATTATCCAGGAACGTGCGTCCATCCCGGACTTCCGGCTTCGCCTCCAGTCCGGGCGCACCTCTACCCCTTGGCGATGGCGTTCCAATTCGCGGTGAGATGATCGGCGGTGCGCCAGGCGAGCGCCTGCGCGGTAAGCGTCGGGTTATGGGCGCCGCTGGTGCCCATAACGGAAGCGCCCAGCACGCCCAGGTTCGGCACTTCGTGGGCGAAGCCGAAGCGGTTCACCACGTTGGTCTCGCGATTGTCGCCCATGCGGGTGCCGCCATAGGCATGGGTCGAGGGACCCATGAGGCCGATCGGGCCTTTCTCCACCGCGATGGCGCCGGCCTCCATGAACCATCGCGCCATCTTGTCCTGGATGAAGGTGCCCAAGCGCCGCTCGTTTTCCTTGTACTCGGCGGTGATGCGGATCACCGGGTAGCCCATCGGGTCCTTCACCACCGGATCAAGATCGAGATAATTGTCCTCATAGGGCAGCGTCGTCTTCTGCAGATAGGCGAGGTTGAAGCGGTCCGCATTTTGCTTGACGAAGGCTTTCCACGCGCTCCCCCACGTCGGCGCCTTCCCGAAGGTCGTCATGCTGGCGGCCCCGATCGGACGGCGGTCCGAATAGACCCACAGATTGCCTCCGCCGATGAAATCGAGGCCGGAATGGTCGAAATTGTCGTCCGCCCAATTATCGACCGCAACGCCTTGCGCCGGCAATCCGTACCAATTGTTGAGTTCGAACGGGAACAGCGCCGTCACCGGATTGGTTTGGAAATGGCTGAAATAATGCCGGCCGACCTGGCCGGCATTATTAGCAAGCCCGTTCGGAAACGCCGCGGATTTCGACAGCAGCAGCAGGCGGACGTTTTCGTAAGTGTAGCTTGCCAGCAGCACCACGTCGGCCGGCTGTAAATATTCTTGGCCCCCCTTGACATAGGTAACGCCGCTGGCGCGGCCGGTGCGGGCATCAAGTTCCACCCGGGTGGCGACCGCCTGCGTCACCACCGTGAGGCGCTTGGTCGCAAGCGCCTTCGGGATCGTGCTTACCGCGGTGGAATTCTTGGCCTGCACATGGCAGCCGCCGCGATTGCAGAAACCGTGATACTGGCACCCCGGCCGGTCGCCATAGGTTTCCGAATTGATCGCGGCCGGCCCGGGGAACGGATGCCAGCCGAGTGCGCGTGCCGCTTTGGCCATGCGCTCGGTGAATTCGGTGCCGCGCAGCGGCGGCATCGGGTAGGCTCGCTTGCGCGTGCCTTCGAAAATATTGCCGCGCGGATCGATCGCGCCGTCGATATTGCCGGCCTGGCCCGATACGCCGACAGCATACTCCACCTTGTCGTAGTACGGTTCGAGTTCTTCGAGCCCGAACGGCCAGTCCTCGATGGTCGAACCTTTCGGGATGCGGCCGGCCCCGTAGCGCCGCGTGGTCTCGCTCACCACCCGGAAATCCCACGGATTGAGCCGCCAGCTCTGCGCCCAGTAGTGCAGCGAGGTGCCGCCGACGCCGTTCATCATCGGGTGAATGGGCGGCCGCGGCGAATAGGGTGCGTTGGCATTCGGCCGGTGGGTCGGGATTTCGGAATTCGCCTTCTGGGAGGATTGCGGCCAGCCGCGGATGTTGTTGCGCAGTTCGTCGGGGGCGAAATCGCGCGGGAGTAAGCCAGTTGCCGGCTTCGAGCGCCACCACCTCGGCGCCGCCCAGCGTCAGCGGCAATACCGCGACGCCGCCGGCGGCACCGAGCCCGACCACGACCACATCGGTCTTCTTCAGCTCAATGGCCACGGCCGCCCCCCGTCCTGCCCTTCATCGTGAACATCGCCTCGTCATAGGCGGAGGCGCGCACCGCCTTCGGCACCGCCATGCGCTGATCTTCCGGGGTCGCTGTCATCCGCAGCCCCGGATAGCCGATCAGGTCCCAGCCGACGAAATCCGCGTTGCCGCCGTAATACGGGTCGCAGAAGGTGCCCTGGATGGTGTGGGTGCGCAGCAGGGAGAAGAACGCCGCCGCATTCGGCGAGAACCCGGTGGCGACATTGCGCTCGAGGTCGGAGAGTACTGCGTCCTGGTCGCCCGCCGCGAGTTTTGCAAACGGCGCGCCCTTGCTGGCCTGTGCATAGACATCGAGCGCCGCCAGACCATCCGCATAGGCCGCGCGGGAACCGCGCAGTGGCCCGGTCAGCGCGCGGTCGATGTAATAGGCCGCGCGTGCCTCGGCGGCGCCTGGGCCGTTCTCATCCGTCGGGATCAGGCGAGCAACGATTGCCTCCAATATGTCGGCCTCGGCCGCGGTCAGCGTTTCCAGCGCCTCGCGGCGGGGGACTAAGACCATGGTTGCGGATGCTGCCGGGGCATGCTGCGCCTTCGCCTCGGTGTCGCAGAGCGGCGCGCCCCCGATTGCCGCGGCAGCACCGGCAGCCCCTGCCTGCCGGAACAGGTCGCGGCGCGACGGATCGCGCTGCGTTGCGACGCCAGCCTTGTCGGTATCTCTCCCCATAAGTCCTCCGCAACCAAGCCGTCTTTTTGGATAATCTGCGGCTAAGTTGCGCCTTTGCACGAAGATCGGCAAGACACAGCAGGGGTCGTTCAGGATGGGCGGGATTTCTGGAACTTCGCCGGCTGCCCAGACCTCATGGCGTTGTCAGCCACCCATCACCTGTGCTCCCGCTCCCGGCATACGCAGCCCATTGTGCTGGCGCCGACTAAAGATTCCCCAGGATTGTTCCTCATTGATAGTCGAATGTGCCCAACCTGGCCGCCATGGCTGAATAAGGTACCGACCGTCGGAGTCAGCACATTAGCGGCTTGGGGTGCGACCAAGTGGGGCATGGACCAAGGCTCACAAGTAGCACTTTTCAAACCTATATTATGAGTTGACAGTCATCGAAATCGAAAATAGGAGAGAAGCTATGAAGCTTATCCTCGCTCTACTGACAGGGGCGGCATTATTAACCTCGGCCGCAAACGTGCAGGCGGCCCGTCCGGAGCCCGGCCGCCTGCCGCAGGGGTTCGGACCGAGCTACCCAAACGAAGCATTCCCATCTGGGATTCCATATGCGCGCCCCAACGAGCCGCGCGCCTACGGTGAAACCTTCAGCGGGCGCCGGGTTAACCCTGACCGCGTGCCACCGCTATCACCGGGTGGCCAAGGCCTGGCAGCGTCGTCACGCTGAGTACGTGAGCTGAGTAGTTTACGATGCCAAGCGCCTGCAAAAACAGGCGCGTGGCATCTAATATTAATTCGTGATTTGCTTGTCGTTGAAGCATCCCCTGCTTGGCAAATCGCAGTCGTCATCAACGATAGCGCGCGCAGGGTAAGTTACCACAGCCGGAGTCGCGTGAGCACGAACGGCGGCCCGAGTCGTCGGCTGGGCGTAAGGTCCACGCAGCACCTGGGGGTGGCGGTCCTGGGCAAAGGCGGATTGCGAATGCATGAGGCCGAGCCCAAGAGACAATGCGGTACCGGCGATCAGCAGGCGGGTGATGGTCGTCATGTGAACCTCCTTTGGTTTTGATCACCTTCGTATCGTAGGGGCGAATGCGCTTTCGTTCTGTGAGCTAAGTCACAGAACTGTTGTAAAAACGTTGTAAAAACGTCACGAGTACTTAGAAAAGAAAATAATACCTATTCGGGGTTGGGCAGCACGCACCGCGACACCAACTCAGGCGGCGGCCAGTAAGATGAGCAGACTTTTGGCGGCTCCAACGGATGGCTGGAGATCGCCGATCATCGAGGGTAAGCTCGCCGCAACGATCCATGCCGAGCCCACCCCGGAGTCCGTTTGTCGATGATCGACCCCATGCATGCCGCGACCGACGTGCTCGTGATCGGAGCGGGCGGCGCCGGCATGGTTGCGGCGATCGAAGCGGCGCGCGCCGGGGCGTCGGTGTTGCTCGCCGACCGCAGCCTGATCGGCCGCGGCGGCGCCACCGTGATGGCGCAGATGACGGTGGCGGCCGCACTCGGCGAGGAGGTTCCGGACCATTGGTCGCATCACCTCGATGATACGCTCGCGGCGGGGCGCGGCCTGTGCGACGAAAGTCTGGCGCGGCTCTTGTGCGAGGAGGGGCCGGATTGCATCCGCCAGATGGACGCCTGGGGGGTAGGCTGGGCGCGCCGGGATGGCCGCATCGCCGCAACGCACGCACCCGGGCACGACCGGCCGCGTTGCGTGTATGTGGATTTCCTTAACACCGGTCCGGCGGTATCGAAAACGCTGCGCACGGTGGTCAACAAGACGCCCGGCATCCGCAAGGCCGGCGACCTGCTCGTCACCGATCTGGTGGTGAGCGACGGCGAAGCGGCGGGCGCGGTCGCGCTGCATCTGACCAGCGGCGCGCCCGTCACCATTGCGGCCAAAGCCGTGATCGTCGCCACCGGGGGGCTGACGCGGCTCTACCGGCGCAACAGCGCTTCCGTCAATATGGGCGGCGACGGCTATGCGCTGGCGCTGCGGGCCGGCGCGCCGCTGATCGACATGGAGTTCGTGCAGTTCTTCCCGATCGGCCATCTGGCGCCGCGCCTGATCGGCATGGACCCGATCATGTGGGACCCGTTCCGCTACAAGCTCGGAGGCCGGCTGCTCAACGGGCGCGGGCGAGGAATTCACCGCGCGTTACGGGGCGCGGGAGGACGGCGCCTATGTGATCACCCGTGATCTCGCCACTTACGCCATCATCAAGGAGGTGGAGGGTGGCCGCGGCTCGCCGCATGGCGGGGCATTCTTGAGTTTCCAGCACTGTTCGCCGGCCGCCTTGCGCGCCGCGTTCGGTCCGGTGATCGACCGGCTGGCGGCCAACGGCATCGACCTCACCAAAATGCCCGTCGAGGTCGCGCCGATCGCCCATTACCACATGGGCGGGGTCTCGGCCGACGTGCGGATGCAGACGGACGTTCCGGGGTTGCTGGCGGCCGGAGAAGCGGTCGGCGGCGCCAACGGCGCCAATCAACTCTCCGGCAATGCGGTCACGGAAGCGCTGGTGTTCGGCAGCGCCGCCGGCAGAAGCGCCGCCGCGCGCGCCGCGCGGATGCGGGCGCAGCCGTTCCGGTCGTCGGATGCCGCCGCAGCCTGCGGTTTCGTGGCGGCCGATGGCGCTCCGGACCAGCCCAATTCGGCCGCCATGCTGGGGCGCCTGCAATCCGTCATGTCTGACGATGTCGGCCCGTTCCGCACCGAAGCCGGGCTCAAACGCGCGATCGCGCATATCGACGACCTGACGCACGAACTGGGCGAGCGCCCGTTCGGCGACGGCGGTCGGTTCGACATGTGCCGGATCGACTGGTTCGACCTGCGCAATATGCTGCTGGTGGCGCGGATCGTGGCGCAGGCGGCGCTGCGCCGCACCGAAAGCCGCGGCGCCCATCAGCGCGAGGATTTTCCAGGCCAGCTGCCGCAATGGCGTGTCAATCAGGTGGTGCGGTGGAATGACGGTCGGATCGAGCTGACATCGACTCCCGTCGCCGCGGCCGACGCACCCGTACCAACGATGGCGGCGGTGCAATGACGGCGAGCGCGACACTGCGGATCTGGCGCGGGCTCGACTCCGCATCCGGGCGTTTCGAGACCTACGCAGTGCCGTTCGAGCCCGGCCAGTCGGTGCTCGACGGCCTGCGCTGGATTCGGTCGAATCACGACGCGACGCTGGCGATCCGGTTCTCCTGCATCAATGCCAATGCCTGCAAGGAATGCATGGTGGAGATCGACGGACGCACGCTTTACGCTTGCACCGAACGGCTGGAGCCGCGTGAAATGACCGTGAAGCCGCTGGCGAACAAGGCGCTGGTGCGCGACCTCGTCACCGAGATCGCGCCGCCCACGGAGCGGTTCAAAACGTGATCAAAGCGTCGCGGTTGGCGGTCCATGAACGCAACGGCGCCGGCACGCCGGACCCGTTGGCGGGGTTGTGGCCGAGCCGGCATTCGGAAAAATCCGTTGCATTGCTGAAGGCGCTGCACATCCTCACCCGCGAGGGCCAACTCAACGCGGATTCGCGGCGCAAGCTCAAACAGGTGCTGCATTTGACGCAGCTGCTGCGGCCTGCCCTGGAGGCGGTGCTGCAATCCTCCGACGATCCGGTGGTCGCCGATGTGGGCGCGGGAAAATCCTATCTGGGCTTCATTCTGTATGACCTGATCCTCGGCCCGGCCGGGCGCGGACGCGTCATCGGCATCGAGGCGCGCGAAGACCTCGTGGAAAAGTCGCGGGCGCTGGCGGCGGCGTCCGGCTTCATGCGGATGGACTTCCTCGCCTCGCCGATCGCCCATGCGAGCCTTCCCGGCGGCCGCGCCGACATGGTGACGGCGCTGCATGCCTGCGACACCGCAACCGACGATGCGATCCGCTTTGCGCTGCGCCACGCGGCCAGGACGATCGCCCTGGTGCCATGCTGCCAGGCCGAAATGGCGCGGCTGCTGGAGGGGCAGGGCGGTCCGCTGCGCCAGCTGTGGCGCCATCCGATCCAGCGCCGCGAATTCGGCGCGCATGTCACCAACGTGATCCGGGGATTGGTTTTGGAGGCGCACGGCTACAAGGTCCGCGTGACGGAGCTCACCGGCCTTGAGCATTCCCTGAAAAACGAGTTGATTCTGGCCGAGCGGCACCAGCGCGGCAATCGGCAGGCACGGGAGGAACTGGAACGTCTGATCGATCAGCTCGGCGTGCGGCCGGCGCTGCTGGATACGATCAACTGATCGGCGGGGGATGCCGCCCGTGGCGCGTCACCGCGCTTTGCTCACGGAGAGGACCCGATGCCCGACATTCCCGTCACGGTCGCGTCCGGCGACTATGACCGCGTCCGCGCCATCCGAAACGGCGCCGTCAAAGTCGCCGGCTGCGACATTGCGTATCACGTGGTCGAGCCGAACCAGCTGTTCGTGCGCAACCTGAAAAACCAGGAATTCGACGTTTCCGAAATGTCGTTTTCGACCTACATCACGCTGCGCGACCAGGGCAAGGTGCATTATACCGCGATCCCGGTTTTCCTATCCCGCGCGTTCCGGCACTCCGCGATCTTCGTGCGCGCCGACCGTGGGATTGCTTCACCTGCCGACCTCAGGGGCAAGCGCGTCGGCACGCCCGAATATTTCACCACCATGCTGGTGTGGATGCGCGGGCTCTTGTCCGACGAGTACGGCGTCGCACCGTCCGACCTGCGCTGGCGGCTCGGGCCGATGGAGCAGCCCGCTTCTCCCTCCCCCATCGCGGGGGAGGGCCGGGGTAGCGGGGCGAGCGGGGAGGGGTTGGCGCGCCTTGGCGCGCCGGGTGAGGGGCAGCCACAAACTCCGGAGCGTGGGGCTGCCCCTCACCCCGGCCCTCTCCCCGCAAGCGGGGAGGGGGAGCAGGGCACCGGTGCGAGAGGCTTGGGCGGCGTCGAAATCGAACCAATCCCCGCCGGGCAGGCGCTGTCCGCCATGCTGGCGGCCGGCGAACTGGACGCAATATTCTCGGCGCGCCCGCCGTCGTGCTTTTTGCGCGGCGACCCCACCGTCACCCGCCTGTTTCCGGATTATCGCGCCGCAGAGCAGGCCTATTTCCGCAAAACCGGAATCTACCCGCTAATGCACGCGGTAGGCATCCGCAATACCTTGTTGGCGCAGCATCCCTGGATGGCCGCGAACCTGTTCGACGCCTTTGCCAAGGCCAAGGCGCTGGCGGTCGCGGAGTTCGAAAAACTTGCTGCTTTCGCCGTCACCATGCCGTGGATCGAGGCGGAATACCGCGCGACGCAAGCGGTGCTCGGCCCGGATATCTGGCCTTACGGCGTTGCAGCCAACCGGATGGCGATCGACATGCTGTGCCGCTACCTGCACGAACAGGGATTTACCGCGCGGCGATTGGGCGCGGACGAATTGTTTGCGCCGGGAATGGGATGATACGACGCTACAGCGTTCATCGTCCGCGATGTGCAGGCGTCGGTGTGCCGGAACTGCGGCGAATATTACCTTGATGAGGCTATGGCGGAAAAGCTCTGTCGCCAAGGGGAAGATGCGGTGCAGCGGCATTCCGAAGTGGAAATCCTTCGCAACGCGGCGTGAGTGAGTTGGCTGTAGCGGTTTTGGCAACCGGAGCGCGGGGTCCCGCCCGCTCTCCCTTCGATCACATCCGATCCGCCAATCACATCCAATTCGGTACCCGGCGGGCGAGACGCCCGCGCTCCATCCGCCGCAAGCTTTTGCCCCCGTTGCGCGGGGGCCCGAGCCCGGGGCTGTTGCTTCGGCTTGAGCGCGGACGATGCGACGCATCGTCCTATCGCCGCAACAACGGCAAAATACTTTGCATTTACGCATCAAGCGGATAACCGTCCGGGCGGCCGCCGCCGGGGCGACCGGACCCTGACCGCGCAACCGATGGCGCGCGGCATCGCCGGACCGAGCATATGGAAATTTACCTCCCGATCGCCGACTTGCCGGTCAACGTGTTCCTGGTGCTGGCAATGGGGCTCGCGGTCGGCTTCGTATCCGGGATGTTCGGTATCGGTGGCGGATTCTTGATGACGCCGCTCCTGATCTTCATCGGCATTGAGCCGGCGGTCGCGGTCGCCACCGTATCGAGCCACATCGCGGCCTCGTCGTTTTCCGGCGCGTTGACCTATTGGCGGCGCCGCGCCATCGACTTGGCGTTGGCCGGCATGCTGCTTGCCGGCGGCATCGTCGGTACGGTTTCCGGTGTGTCGCTTTTTACCACCTTGCGGCAACTCGGCCAGCTCGATGTGACCATCGGCATTTCCTATGTGCTGCTGCTCGGCTCTGTCGGTGCCTTGATGGTTACCGAAGGCGTCAGGGCGATCATGCGTTCGCGCCGCGACAGGAAGATCGAACCACGCCGGCCTGGGGCCCATACTTGGCTGCATGGGCTGCCACTGAAGGTCAGGTTCAAGCGTTCGACGATCTATGTCTCCGCTATCCCGGTGCTCGCCATCGGGTTCCTCATGGGCTTTGTCGGCGCCGTCATGGGCATCGGTGGTGGCTTCCTGCTGGTGCCGATGCTGATATATTTCCTCCGGGTGCCCACCAATGTGGTAATCGGCACCTCCATGGTGCTCACCTTGGTCACCATGGCCTCGGCGACCGTCATGCACGCGGCCACCAATCATTTGGTGGATGCCGTGCTGGCCCTCATCCTCATGGTCGGCGGGGTGACCGGCGCCCAATTCGGGGCGCGCGCCGGCCAGAAGATGCGCAGCGAGCGGCTGCGCCTGCTGCTCGGCATCCTGGTGCTCGCCGTTGGTCTAAGGTTTGCTTATGATCTCATTGTCACCCCCGGCGACCTTTTTACGATCCGCGTGATCGAGGATGCGCCATGATGGGATCGGCCGCGCGGCGCGCCGCGATTTCTTGCATGCTGGCGATGGCGTCCGTTACCGCGCCGGCGATGGCGGCCGAGCGCCTGGTCGCTTCGCTGTCGAGCGATACGGTGCGGATTGCATCCGATTTTACCGGCGTCGAATTGGTGCTGTTCGGCGCCATCGAAGGCGGCCCGTCCGCCGCACCCGGCATCCGCGAGGAAGCCGACGGCGGCTACGACATCGTGGCGACCGTCACGGGTCCGCGCCAGAGCCTGGTGACGCGGCGCAAGGAACGCATTTTCGGCATTTGGGTGAACGCGGATTCGCGCAGTTTCATCGACGTGCCGTCTTATCTGGCGGTCCTTTCCAGCCGCCCGTTCGCGACCATCGCGGATGCCGACACATTGCGGCGGGAGCGCATCGGCATTGCCAGAACGCCGCTGCCGCAGCACATCGGCCCGGACATCGCCGAGGTCGTGCCGACCGACCCGTTCCGCCAGGCCTTCGTGCGCCTCAAGCGCGAGCGCGGGTTCTATATGGAATCGACCGACGCGGTCACATTCCTCACGCCGTCGCTCTATCGCGCGCCGATCAAGGTGCCCGCCGAGGCGCAGACGGGCCGATACAATGTTGACGTGAAATTGTTTTCCGGCGGCGCCGTGGTGAGCAGCGCCGACGTGTCGTTCGAGATCGTAACCGTCGGCTTCGAAAGTTTTATGGCCAGCGCAGCGGTCAATTATGGCCTGCTGTACGGGCTGGCCACCGCCATGATGGCGCTGGTGACCGGGTGGCTCGCCTCGATCGTATTCCGCCGGGATTGAGCTGCGCCTTCGTGCTATTTGCCGGCCGGCTCCGCCAGCGCCGCCAAGTTTTGCGAAAACCCGGCTTCGTCTTCAAGGCACCGCAGGTCGAGGATCATGGCGCCGTCCGCGACGCGGCCGATCACGGGAATCGGCAGGGCGCGTAACGCACCCGCCAGCCTGGTGAGCGCCCGGCCGGCGCCGCGCTTTGCGGTCGGCCGGAGCGCGAGCCCTGCGCTCGGGATCGTCTCGCGCGGCAGTGCGCCCGAGCCTATCTCGCTGGCGCAATCGACGGTTTCCACCTTGAATTCGGCGCCGACGCGCGCCTGCACCGCGGGGCACATCCGTCGCGCCATGGCGGCGACCTCGGCGGCGGGCCGGGTCAGCAGGCGCAGCGCCGGCAGCCGTTCGGCGAGGCGGTCGGGGTCGCGATAGAGCCGGAGGGTGGCTTCAAGCGCTGCAAGCCGGGTCTTGTCGAGCCGAAGCGCGCGCTTGAGCGGATTCTGGTTGATGCGTGCGATGAGGTCGGCGCGGCCGACGATGAAGCCGGCCTGCGGTCCGCCAAGCAGCTTGTCGCCCGAGAAGGTGACGAGGTCGGCGCCGGCCGCCATGGCTTGCGCCACTGTCGGCTCGCGCGGCAGCCCGTAGCGGGCGAGGTCGATGAGGGTCCCGGAGCCGAGGTCGTCGATCAACGGGACGCCGTGCCGGCGCGTGAGCGGCGACAGCGTGGCGGTCGCAACCTGCGCCGCGAACCCCTCAATGCGGTAGTTCGACGGATGCACCTTCAGCACCACGCCGGTCTTCGGCCCCAGCGCCTGCGCATAGTCGTTGAGGTGTGTGCGGTTGGTGGTGCCGACCTCGACGAGGCGCGCGCCGGCGCGGCGCATGATCTCCGGCATCCGAAACGCGCCCCCGATCTCGATCAGTTCGCCGCGCGACACGATGGCGTCGCGGCGGTCGGCGAGCGTGTTGAGCACCAAAAGCACCGCGGCGGCATTATTGTTGACGGTGGTGGCGTCCTCGGCGCCGGTGAGCTCACGGAGGAGACCGCGCAGAATGTCGTCGCGGTCGCCGCGCCGTCCGGTGGCGAGATTGTATTCGAGTGCGACAGCATTGCGCATCGCCGCGGCCGCCGCCTCGATGGCGGCTTCCGCGATGGGCGCGCGGCCGAGATTGGTGTGCAGCACGGTACCGGTGAGGTTGTAAACCGGCCGCAGCAGCGGGGCGTCCTCGGCTTCGAGCCGGGCCCGCGCCAACGCGGCGGCGCCGTCGGCATCGGTACCGAGGCCGTGGCGGCGCAGCGCGGCCAGTTCGCCGCGCACCGCCTGGGCGACCGCCTGCCGGCCGAACCGTGCGGCAGCGGCTTGCGCGGCCTCGCCGCGCATCACCGCATCGACCGATGGAAGGTTGCGCCGGGCGGATGTGTCGGGATCGGCCATCTTAGTCCAGCGTGCCGCCGAGCGCTAAGCCATAACCGCGGGCTGCCCGGTGGCGCACGGGCATCGAGATGGCGCCCGATGGCGAAGCCAATGCACACATCTTTATGGCCGGGTAGAACGTGTGCCAACTCCAAGCCGCCGCGCCTCTCCTTCACCAGGTGCCGGCACAGACGGCTCGACCGATCTTTTCTGCAACGGACGCGAACGCGAGGTGCCGCAAGGCCCCCGCAAGGCCCTGGATCGCAATCCACCAACACCTACTCAGTCGTAATATGCCGGGGCGATCTTCCGCTTGGACCCGGAGGTGTAGTCGTGCTGGATCCACAGCTGCGCGTTTTGCTGCTTCACGAAAGCTTCGATTTTTTCGCGGCTCTTTGCGGTCTGCTCGCGGTCGGTGTCGAAGTTCGGCACCTTCTTGTAGGTGATCTCTTCCGGGTAGTGATAGAGATCGCCCGACAGCAGCACATTCCCGGTGTTGGCGAGTTTGAGGAACAGCGACTGGTGCCCCGGCGTATGGCCCGGCGAGGATTTTATGACCACGGTGCCGTCGCCGAATACGTCATGATCCTCGCCGTTCAGCACGATCGTCTTGGCGTTGGCGAGCCCTTCGAAAAATTTCGGGTCCGGCACACGGCTGTTGGCCGCCCGCGGGGCGAGGATCGCGTCGCGATCGCCCTTCTGCACGATCCAGGTGGAGCCGGCGAACTGGGCGGCGTTGGCGACGTGATCGCCATGATAGTGGGAGAGCGCCAGATAGGTGATGTTTGCCGGGGTGTAGCCGATCGCGGCCAACTGCGGCAGCAGCGGACGGGTGACCGTATAGGCATTGAGCTTCTGCGGCGAGACCCCGTCCTTGAAGGCGATGTCTTGAATTTCGCCGGTATCCCACATCAGGGTTCCGCGCGGGTGCACGATCAGAAAGCACGGTGTGATCATCTTTGTGGTGACCACTTCGCTCACCTTCAAGCCGTAATTATCGACATTGGCCGGGGTGATGTCGCCGCAGTCGAGAACATAAAGCCGCAGCGATTGCGGCGGCTGCGGCTTCTGTTGGGCGCTGGCCGGCGGGAAACCGCAGGCCACGAATGCCGCCGCCGCCAGGATGGCGGGCACGATACGAATCGACATGGAATCCTCCCAAACAAGCCCGTTTCATTAAACGGGCGCTGGCCGCGACGGCCGCCGGCGGGAACCCCGCTGGATGTTGCCTTCCCGGCGGGAGGCAATTTAAACTTTGGGGTACGTCCTGTCAGCCTTATTGTTATCGACGATCGTCAGGGTGACAAAATCGCCCTGCCTCGGTGCGGCCGATACCGCGGGCGCGCGATCCACTCCCGCGGCATCGCCTGCAAGCGGAGCGTCAGCGCTTGAGCGGGGCGAACTTCGCCGGTAGCATCAAATTGTTCTGCTGCGACACCACGTAGCCCGCCTCGTTGTTGAGGCGCAGGTAGTTTTGCCATTCCGGATCGGCCGCCATCGCGGCACGCTTTTTGGCGCGGTCGGCGACATCGTCATAGAGCCACATGTGCACCAACGTGTTGACCTCGCCGGACTCGGTGAACAGATAAGCGAACGGCTGACCGAGATAGCGCGTCTGCGCCGCGAAACCGGTTTGTTCATAAAGATCGAGATGCGCCGGGACCATTCCCGGCTTGATACGGTAGTAACGGTGATCGATCAGCACGCTGTCCTCCATCAATTCGCCGCCATGGGGCGGCGGGAGGATCATTCGAGGCGCGTGGGTGCGTGGTCAATGGCATTGCGGCTGGACCCGCGGACACCCGCAATGGCGGAATGCGCAGAAGGGGTGACAGGTACCAGCAAGGCGGAGTTCGACGCCACCGCGGTCATCCCACCTCGCACCCTTAAACTTAAGCCTCACGCCGCCGCAGCAGGTCTTCCACATAGCGGCCGAGTTCGCCGCTCGGCACGACGGCCGCCGCTATGCCGGCAGCGCGTCCGGCCGCGGCATCGCGCTCGGCGTCGCCGATCATGATGCTGGATTCGGCCACGACCGGCCAATGCGTCATCAGATCGAGCAGCATGCCGGGCGCCGGCTTGCGGCAGGAACACTCGGCCCGGTAGGCTGCGACCACAGCCTGCGGATGATGCGGGCAGTAGCGGAAGTCGTCGATATGGGCGCCGGCGGTGCGAAGCTCTGCGTTCATGAAACCGTGCAGGTTTTCCACGGCGCTGGTTTCGAACAGGCCGCGCGCTACACCGGATTGATTGGTGACCACGAAGACATAGTAACCGGCCTGATTGAGCCGGCGGATAGCCTCGACCGAACCCGGAAGCCAGCGGAAATCCGCCATGCGATGAACGTAGCCGGTATCTTCATTGAGCGTCCCGTCGCGGTCTAGAAACGCCGCGGGTCGCCGGGCGCGCATGGTCACTGGGCGACGATATCCTCGGCCGCGGTATCGAGATTGAAGGCAGCCGAGAATAGTGCGCGCGTGTAGGGCGATTGCGGGCGCGCGAAGATGTCGGAAGAAGGGCCTTCCTCCACCACCTTGCCGTTGCGCATCACGATCAGCTTGCTGGCGAGCGCCGCCACTACCTTGAGGTCGTGGGATATGAACAAATAGGTGAGATTCTTGCGCTGCTGCAGGTCGCGCAACAGGTTGAACGATTTGCGCCTGGATCAGCATGTCGAGCGCGCTGGTGGGCTCGTCGAGGACGACGAAGCTCGGCTCCAGTACGACCGCGCGTGCGACCGCGATGCGCTGGCGCTGGCCGCCGGAAAATTCGTGCGGATAGCGGAACCGGGTTTCCGGGTCGAGGCCCACGTCGATCAGCGCCCGTATGACGCTCTCCTCGCGCTCCGCCCGGGTCAAGAGCGGCCGATGGATCGGCAACCCCTCTTCGATGATGTCGGCGACTGAAAGGCGCGGGCTCAGCGAGCCATAGGGGTCTTGGAATACGATCTGCATGTTGCGGCGGAACGGCCGCATTTCCTTGAATTTAAGTCCCTGCAGTTCGTTACCCATGAACACGATCGGCCCCACGGAAGAGATCAGCCGCAGGATCGCGAGCCCGAGCGTGGTCTTGCCGGAGCCGGATTCGCCGACGATGCCGAGGGTTTCGCCGCGCCGCACCTCGATCGAGACGCCATCCACCGCCTTGATGTGGCCCACCACCTTGCGCAGCACGCCGCGCTTGATCGGGAACCACACCTTGAGATCGTCGGTGCGGATCATAACCTCGCCGTCCGGATTGAGCGGCGCCGGATTGCCCTTGGGCTCGGCGGCAATCAGTTCCTGCGTGTAAGGATGCTGCGGCGCCGAGAACACCGCTTCGACGTCGCCGTGCTCGACGATCTTGCCCTGCTTCATCACGCAGACACGGTCGGCGACCTTGCGGACGATGCCGAGATCGTGGGTAATGAACAGGATCGCCATGCCGAGGCGGGTCTGCAAATCCTTCAGGAGCTTGAGGATTTGCGCTTGCACGGTTACATCCAGTGCGGTGGTCGGCTCGTCGGCGATCAAAAGGTCGGGCTCGTTGGCGAGCGCCATGGCGATCATCACGCGCTGGCGCTGGCCGCCGGAGAGCTGATGTGGAAAGCTCTGCAGGCGGCTTTCCGGATCCCGAATGCCCACTTGGGCGAGCAATTCGACGATGCGGCGGCGCGCCTTGGCGCCGGAGAGGCCCGCGTGCAGCAGCAGAATTTCGCCGATCTGTTTCTCGATCGTATGGAGCGGATTGAGCAACGTCATCGGCTCCTGGAACACGATGGTAATGTCGCCGCCGCGCAGTTTGCGCAACTCGCTTTCCCGCAGGCTCAGAACGTCCCGCCCGTTGAACAGGATCGACCCGGACGGGTGCCACGCAGGCGGATACGGCAAAAGCCGCATGATCGACAGCGCCGTGACGGATTTGCCCGAGCCGGATTCCCCGACCAGCGCCAGCGTCTCGCCCTTGCGCACATCGAACGATACACGGTCAACCGCCAGCAGTTGGCGATCGCCGCGGCCGAAGGCGACGGAGAGGTCGCGGACGGAGAGGAGAGGGGATGTCACGATGGTTTGCCTTCGAATATGTCGTCGAGGGTAAAGGGATTGACCGCCAACAAGCGAATGCTCTCCGGCGTCGGGATCCGGCGATCATCACTGATGAAGAAACCGCACGACAGGGCCTGCGCAGTCGCGATATGGACCGCATCCGGAAGGCGGACGGAGGACCGCCTCGCACGCAGAGCAGCCGCGTTGACGAGGATGTCGCGCCGCACCGGGAGAACCTCGAAACTCGCGCTCGACACCATCATCCTCTCGTATCCATCGACCAAGTCCGTGGCACCGATCTCGATCGGCTTGACCAGCACCTCGGCGAGGGTGATCTCACTCGTTCCGGCCAATATCTTGCCGCTCTCGACGGCGTCGAATATCCACCACGCATGGTCCGAATGCGCACCTGCATGCTCGAAAGCCGCTACAAACACATTAGCATCCAGATAGACACGGGGCCGGGTCATCGCCGGTCCCATTCTTCCCGCAACGCCTTTATATGTGCCGAGATTTCGTCTGGAGTCGCGAAATTCGCCCGGCGCAGGTGCTTCCAGCGCGAAAATTGTCCCGTCGCCGTGCCTTCGTGCGGCACGTATTCGATCTGCGGTATTGTACCAGTGCCTGCGATGGCCGAATGCACACCATCTTCCGCGAAGCCCGAAGGGCGACCATTGTTCGCCTTGCGGGAATGGAGACGCGCCAATACTTCTGCGGTAATTTCGGAGTGTCCGCGCCGCATGGCAGCCCTCACAATGTCCCACCAGTAGGCCGCGGGAATCGATGCCCGTTGCTTCCACGCCGATATGGTCGGGTATGGCACCCCGATATCACGCCCAAGTTCCGCATCGGAAGGCCAAGCAGCAAATATGTCGGCTACATCTTGCATGGGACTATATACAGCATGCGTTGTCAACCTGCAAGACAAATGCAAGATGCATTCATTACTGGAACGTCTTGCGCGGATCGAAGGCATCGCGCACCGCTTCGCCGATGAAGATCAAGAGCGACAGCATGATCGCGACGGTGAAGAACCCGGTGAGCCCGAGCCAAGGGGCCTGCAGATTGGCCTTGCCCTGCTGCAGCATCTCGCCGAGCGACGGCGAGCCGGGCGGCAGCCCGAAACCGAGGAAGTCGAGCGAGGTCAGGGTCGTCACCGAGCCCGCCAGGATGAAGGGCAGGAACGTCATGGTGGCCACCATGGCGTTCGGCAACAGGTGACGGAACATGATGACGCTGTTGGAGACGCCGAGTGCACGCGCGGCCTGAATGTATTCGAAATTGCGGCCGCGCAAGAATTCGGCCCGCACCAGTCCAACCAGCGAGACCCATGAGAACAGCAGCAGGATGCCGATCAGAATGAAGAAGCCGGGCGTGAACATCGACGAAATGATCAGGAGCAAATAAAGCTCGTTGATCGACGTCCAAACCTCGATGAAGCGCTGAAACAACAGGTCGGTCCAGCCGCCGAAATAGCCCTGTACGGCGCCGGCCGCGATGCCGACCACCGAGGAAACGATGGTCAGCACCAGACCGAACAGCACGGAGATGCGGAAGCCGTAGATCATGCGGGCCACCACATCGCGGCCCTGGTCGTCGGTACCCAGCCAATTGTATTCGAGGTCGCTGCAGCTTTTAAGGTGCTTTTTCTCCACCACCTCCCGGCACTGCTCTTCGGTCAGGAGCCAAGTGGGCTTGGACGGGGCCGGCGTCGGCAGATCGAGGTTATGGGTATTATAGGAGAAGCGGATCGGCGGCCACAGCATGAAGCCGCCCTTGTCGGCGATGAGTTTCTGCAAATACGGATCGCGGTAGTCGGCCGCGGTCTCGAAATCGCCGCCGAACGCCGTTTCCGGATAATCGACCAGCGCCGGGAAAAACGAGTGCCCGTCGAAGCGCACATAGAAGGGCTTATCATTGGCGATGAATTCCGCGAACAGCGACCCCACGAACAGGACGGAGAAAATCAAGAGCGACCAGTAACCGCGGCGGTTGGCCTTGAAGTTCGTCCAGCGGCGGCGGTTGAGCGGCGACAGCGTCCAGCGCTGGCGCCACGTCGGAACGTCCGGTCCCATCACGCCGATGTCGACCATCTCCGGCGGTGTCGGGAAGGTTTTGGCGTCCATGTTACACCTCCCGGGTTTCGAAATCGATGCGCGGGTCTACCCACGTATAGGTGAGGTCCGACACGAGATTGAGAATCAACCCCACCAGGGAGAAGATGTAAAGGGTCGCAAACACCACCGGATAGTCGCGGTTGAGAACGCTTTCGAAACCCAGCAGGCCAAGGCCGTCGAGGGAAAAGATCGTCTCGATCAGGACTGATCCGGCGAAGAACGCGTGCACGAAAGTGCTCGGAAAACCTGCGATGATCAGCAGCATGGCGTTACGGAAGACGTGGCCATAAAGCACTTGGCGCTCATTGCATCCCTTGGCGCGCGCGGTGAGCACGTATTGTTTGCGGATTTCGTCCAGAAAGCAGTTCTTGGTAAAAATGGTGAGTGTTGCGAAGGCGCCAACTCCGAGCGCGAATAAGGGTAGCGCCAGGTGCCAGAAATAGTCGAGAATATAAGCGCCCCAAGACATCGTGGCAGCGTCGTCGGAGTGCAGGCCACGCAGCGGAAACCAGTTGAAAAACGATCCGCCGGCGAACAGCACGATGAGCAGAATTGCGAACAGGAAGCCGGGGATCGCATTGCCGAGAATGATGACGGCGGAGGTCCACACGTCGAACGGCGTGCCGTCCCGGATCGCCTTCTTGATGCCGAGCGGGATCGAGATCAGGTAGGATAACAGCATCATCCACACGCCCAGCGACACCGAAACCGGTAATTTTTCCTTCAAAAGGTCGAGAACGTTGATGTCGCGGAAATAGCTGCGGCCGAAATCGAAGCGCGCATAGTTCCACATCATCAGGGCGAAACGCTCGTAGGCCGGCTTGTCGAAGCCGAACTGCTTTTCGAGGCGCTTGATGAACTCCGGATCGAGCCCCTGCGCGCCGCGGTATTTAGAGGTAGTGGCGTTGAGCTGCGAGGCGCCCTGAACCTGGCCGCGGGCGCCGAAATCCCCTCCCGCCGCGCCGGAAATGCGGGACGTGGCGCCGGTGTCCGCACCGGAGAGCTGGGCGATCACGCGCTCCACCGGTCCGCCCGGCGCGAATTGCACAACGGCGAAAGACACCAGCATGATCCCGATCAGGGTCGGGATCATGAACAGGATGCGACGGAGAATATAGGCGCTCATGTTGGTTTAAGCTTCCAAGCCATTTGAGCCGTCATTCCGCGGGGCACGCGCGGCCACGCCCCTCCATGCTGAACCAGGCGCCTTTGCCCACCCCACGGACGGCGTCGCTGTCATGATGATCGAATGATGCACTAGCCGGATTTCTCGATTTTTGCCGCCTTATCACGATCATACCACCACGTTTCCGGCATACCGCGGGCGTAACGCGGCGTCGTGTCGGGAAAGCCGAACACATCCCAATAGGCGATACGGTGCGAGGCCTTGTACCAGTGCGGAATCCAATATTGCCCGGCGCGCAGCACCCGATCGAGCGCGCGGGCCGCAACGACGAGTTCGTTGCGGGTTTTGGCCGCAATAATCTTGTCGATGAGGTCGTCTACCGCAGGGTCGGCGATACCGGCATAATTCTGCGACCCCTTGGTCGCCGCTGCGCGCGACGAAAAATAGGTCCGCAGCGATTCGCCCGGTATGGTCGAGAAGCTCATCCGGTTGATAGCCACGTCGAAATCGAAGTCATCGATGCGGGCATTAAATTGCACCGGATCGACGATGCGCAAGGTCGCATCGATGCCGAGGGTCGCGAGAATTCTTGATGAACGGCATGTGGTGCGGCTGGAACGACGGTTCGTCGATCAGGAACTCGAACGTGATCGGCTCGCCGTTCGCCCCCATTCGCTTGCGGTCTTTGATGGGAAATCCGGCGTCCTGCAGCATCTGCGAAGCCTTGCGCAGCAGCGCGCGATCCTGACCCGAACCATCGGACACCGGCGGGACGATGGGTTCGCCGAACACCTGGTCCGGTACCTTGCCGCGCCATGGTTCGAGCAGTTTGAGCTCCTCCGGGGCTCGGCAGGCCATGCGCCATCATGTCGGAATTCTGGAACACCGAATGGGTGCGCAGATATGCTCCATACATGATGGTCTTATTGGTCCATTCGAAATCGAACGCATAATTCAGCGCCTCGCGCAGCCGCGGATTGGCGAATTTGGGGCGCCGCGTATTGAAGAGCCAGCCTTGGCCGCCCGAGGGCGTATCGTCGGGAATTTCCCGGCGCTTGACCCGGCCGTCCCGAATGGCGGGAAAATCGTAGCCGGTCGCCCAGGTGCGCGAGGTGAATTCTTCGTGGAACAGATAGCTCTTCGCCTTGAAACCTTCGAACGCGACATCACGGTCACGGTAATACTCGTAACGCAACGTATCGAAATTGTACTGGCCGACGCTGACCGGCAATTTGGCGCCCCACCAGTCGGCGACGCGCTGATATTCGATATAGCGGCCGGCCTCGAACCGCCCGACCCGGTAAGCGCCCGAGCCCAGCGGAATGTCGAGCGTGGTCTGGTCGAAATCGTGCGCCGTGTAATAGGCGCGCGAAAAGATCGGCAGGCCGGCGGCAAACAGCGGTACATCGCGGGCGCGGTTCGGGGCGAAGCGGACCGTGACGATTTCATCGTCCTGCGCCTCGGCACCCGCCACGTCGCGCATCTGCTGGGTGATGATCGGATGGCCCTTGTCCTTGAGCAGGTTGAGGGAAAACGCGACATCGCGGGCCGTCAGCTTGGTGCCGTCGTGGAACCGCGCTTCGGGGCGGATGAAAAACCGGTAAGTGAGCCCATCCGCCGATATGCGCACCTTGCGGGCTGCCAGGCCATAAAGCGAATCGGGCTCGTCTTCGGCCGCGGCCATCAAGGTCGCGAAGGTCGCTTCCATGGCCCGCGCGCCGTCGCCTCTGAGAATAAAAACGTTGAGCGAGTTGAAGGTAAGAAAGTTCTGATTGTACTGCCGATTCGTCACCGTTTCCGAGAATGCGCCGCCCTTGGGCGCGTTCGGATTGACGTAGTCGAAATGGCGGAAATCCGCCGGATATTTGAGGTCGCCGAACCCGGACATGCCGTGGATTTCGACCTCTCCGGCCGGTGCCACGGCGCCATCCGCGGGATCGGGCGCCGCGGCGGCGCCGCGCGGCCAAGCCGGAGCGGCCGCTAGGCCCGCCGAAAGCACCAAGAGGCGGCGGCGCGACAGCGACGCCGCCTGCAGCGGATCGCGGGAGGTCACTGGCGCCCCCCGGTCTTGGCCGCTTTTGCGGCATCCCACCACCAGACCGTCGGGAATGCACCCATGCCGTATTTCGGCAGCAGATCCGGGTGGCCGAAACGGTCCCACCGCGCGGTGCGAATTTTCGGGTAGGTCCATTGCGGTACGACGTAATGATTCCACAGCAGGACGCGATCGAGCGCCTTGGTGGCGGCCACCAGTTCCTGCCGGCTCTTGGCGAAGATGACGCGATCGATCAGCTTGTCAACCGCCGGGTTCTTGACACCAATGAGATTGCGCGAGCCTGCCTCATCCGCGGACCGCGAGCCCCAGAATTCGCGCTGCTCGTTGCCGGGGGAGAGCGTTTCCGCCCAGCTCCCCACCACCATATCGTAGTCCCATTTGCGCTCGCGGTTCTCGTATTGAGAGTCGTCGACGTTGCGGACCGTCACACTGATTCCGAGCCGCTCGAGCGATGGCTTGTAAAACAAGAAAACCCGCTCGAAGGCTGCATTTGCCGGCTCGTTGAGCAACTCGACCGTCATCGGTTCGCCGGTCTTGGTATTGACGAGCTTCTGATTGCGCACCTCCCAGCCGGCCTCGCGCAGCAGCCGGGTGGCCTCGCGCAGATTGGCCCGCAATGCGTCTGGGCTGCCGTTGACCGGATTCTTGTACTCGGTGGTAAATACCTCTGGCGGCACCTGGTCGCGCACAGTGTTGAGGATTTCCAGTTCGAGGCCCGAGGGGAGTCCGGAGGAGGCAAGCTCGGTGCCCTCGAAATAGCTAGCGATCCGCTTGTACTGCCCGAAGAACAGCTGCTTGTTCATCTCCTCGAAGTCGAACACCAGGTTGAAAGCTCGGCGCACCCGCGGGTCGGCGAATTTGCTCTTCCGGGTGTTGAACACGAAGGCTTGCATCACCCCTCGGCTAAGCACCGGGAACTCCTCGAGAATGACGCGCTTCTCCTTGACGGCTGGAAAATCATAGGCCGTCGCCCAATCCTTGGCGCTGTTCTCCACCCGAAAGTCGGTCTGGTCGGCCTTGAAGGCTTCAAGAGCAACGACGGTGTCACGGTAATATTCCAGGCGAAGTTCGTCGAAATTGTCGCGGCCGATATTCACCGGCAGGTCCTTGCCCCAATAGTCCTTGACCCGCTCATAGACGATCGAGCGGCCAGGCACGAATTCCTTGATCCGGTAGGCACCGTTGCCGAGCGGCGGCTCCAGCGTGGTATTGGCGACGTTGCGCTTGTTGCCGGCCTTGTCGGTGCCTTCGAACCAATGCTTCGGCAGGATGCTGAACTCACTGACGATCTGCGGCAATTCGCGGTTGCCCGGTTGATCGAAGGTGAAGGTGATGTCCCGCTCGCCGGTCTTTTCGACTTTGGTGACATGCTGGTAGTAGGCTGAATAGAAGGGATGGTTGGTCTTGAACGCATCGAATGAGAAGATCACGTCCTCCGGCGTGACCGGTACACCGTCGTGCCATTTGGCGGAGGCGCGCAGCCGGTAGGTGACGGACGAAAAATCGTCCGGGTAGCTCACGGCCTCGGCCAACAATCCGTAGGTGGTGGCGGCTTCATCCAGCGACGGCACCATCAGGGTATCGTAGATCAGGTCTACACCCGATGCGATCGCGCCTTTCACACCGGACACGACGATATTGAAATTATCGAACGTGCCGATCACGCTCTGCCGCACCTGGCCACCTTTTGGCGCCTGCGGGTTGACGTAGTCGAAATGCTTGAAATCGGCCGGATATTTGATGTCTCCAAACAGCGACAGTCCGTGCCGCCAGACTTTTTCGCCGGCTTTTTGAATTTGGGGGTCGCGGGGCTTTTCCTGCGCCGCCGCAGGGGCGAAGACGGTCTGGGCGGAGAACAAGCCAGTCGCCGCGGTCAGGAGGGCGGCCATCACGGCGCGCCTCAGGGAATTGGTGCTCAACCCACGATCTCCTTGTGCGTCATCGAAGCCGCCTGCCCACCTTAGCGGGCGGGAGCGGACCGGTCACCACATATTAGTATGCCTCCCGGCCGCGGCGCCACCGCGTTGCGAGCGTCCTATCGCCGCGACCGGGTCAAATTCCCGTGCGGATGACCGCTGGCGGCGGCCGACCGGGAGGCGTTCTCGGGGCAAATGATCAAATGATAGACCCTATCGTCAACCGCCGCGGCCTTCGCTAAAGTGTCACGCCGCTTGGGCGCTGCCCAGCCGTGGTGTGCCGGTCCGATGACCGGTTATCGATCGTCGAAAGCAGAAAACGACTCGAAGGGGGTTTACGATGAAAGCGTTGGTTTCCGCAGCAGTACTGGGCTTGTTGGCGGCTCCCGTGATGGCCGCGGAGCTTCCGGAATGGGCCTATCCGACCGCGCCGCCCGGCGGAGCGCAGCCCGATAATACGGTGAAGAAGACGCTGCCGGGCAGCACCAAGTCCTATACGGCGGCGCAGATCAACGACCGGTTCGGCCCACCCGACTGGTATCCGGAAGATCACAAGCCGATGCCGGACGTGGTCGCCAACGGCAAGAAGCCGAACGCCCCGGCCTGCGACCTGTGCCACCTCACCAGCGGCGCCGGACACCCCGAATCCGCCGGTATCGCCGGGCTGCCCTACGGCTACATCATGCGCCAGCTGGCCGAGTTCAAGACCGCGACGCGTAAGGGCATGCGGGCGCCCATCATGGTGACGATCGCCGCCTCGCTCAACGACGAGGAAACCAAGGCGGCGGCGGAGTATTTCTCCTCGATGAAATTCCCGCAGTGGTATAAGGTGGTCGAGGCCGACATGGTGCCGAAGTCCCGAGTGGGCGCGGGTGCCATGCGTCTCGCGGTGCCTGAGGGTGGCATGGAGCCGCTCGGCAATCGCATTATCGAACTGCCGCAGGATGAGGAGCGTACCGAGGCCCGCGATCCGCGCGCCGGCCACATGGCCTATGTGCCGGTCGGCAGCATCAAGAAGGGCGAGGAGATCGTCACTACAGGGGCCGGCGGAAAGACTGTCCCGTGCGCGATCTGCCATGGCGCCGACCTAAAGGGCATCGGCGAGGTGCCGCCGATCGTCGGGCGGTCGCCGGAATACATCTATCGCCAGCTCAACGACATCAAGATCGGCACCCGCAACGGCACTTGGGTGCCGCTGATGAAGCCCGTGGTGAAAAACCTCACCGACGAGGACATGGTGTCGATTGCCGCCTATCTGGTATCCAAGGCGCCCTAAGGCTTCGGCACTGCTGTGGCGGGCGGCGAAACGAGCAAACGTTTTCGCGCCCCTCATGGCGGTAGATCAAATCCGATGGCCGCCGATCGTCAACAATCGCACACCCCCGGTGCGGCGTCGTAACGACGGCGACCTCAACGCAATCGTAATGAATATCACGCCCGCCAGCCGAGCTACAACCGGCGGTATGGGACGCCGTGATCGATGAGAACGAACCAAAGAGGAAACCGTAATGAGGGGATTGGTTGCCATCGCGCTGCTGGCTGTGGTCGCCCTGCCGGCGCAATCCGCGGAGCTGCCGGACTGGGCCTATCCGGTCAATCCGCCGCCGAAGCCCGCGGACGCAACGACGCCAATCAAGCTGAACGGCAGCGCCAAGACCTACACGCAGGCGCAGATCGACGACGGTTTCAATCCGCCGGACTGGTACCCCTCCGAGCACAAGCCGATGCCGGAGATCGTCGCCCACGGGCGCAAGGACGCCAATGTACGCGCCTGCACGCTGTGTCATCTGGCCAACGGCGCTGGGCATCCGGAATCGGCCGGCATCGCGGGGTTGCCGGGGGCCTATTTCATCCGCCAGATGAACGACTTCAAGACCGGGGCCCGCCACGGCGGACGCGCCGAGCCGATGCTGGCGATCGCCAAAGCCATGACGGACGACGAGATCAAGGCGGCGGCATCATACTTTGGATCGATGCGGGCAGCGCAATGGTACAAAGTGGTCGAAACCGACACCGTGCCGAAATCCTATCTCGGTAACGGCGCCTTGCGGCTCCCGATGGAAGAAGGCGGCAGCGAACCGCTGGGCGATCGTATCATCGAATTGCCGCAGAACCCCCGCAGCGCCGAAAGCCGCGACCCGCACACCGGCTTCGTGGCCTATGTGCCCATGGGCAGCCTCAAGAAGGGCGACAACATCGTCAACACCGGCGGCGGAAAGACCATGTCCTGCACGCTGTGCCACGGGTTCGATCTCAAGGGCATCGGCGATACGCCGCCGATCATCGGCCGTTCGCCGACGTATATTTTCCGCCAGATCAACGACGTGAAGCGCGGCGCCCGCAACGGATCGACCTCGGTGCGCATGAAGACGATCGTGGAGAAGCTCGACGAGGGCGACATGATCGGCATTGCGGCCTATCTGGCCAGCAAGAAGCCTTGAGAGGGTAAGCGGCACGTTCGCGCCGAAGCGCTTTCGATCACACCCGCTCGATGATCGTCGCGGTCCCCATTCCGGCGCCGATGCATAAGGTGACGAGGGCAGTGGCGCCGCCGCGCCGTTCCAGTTCATCGACCACGGTGCCGAGAATCATGGCGCCGGTGGCGCCGAGCGGATGCCCGAGCGCGATCGCGCCGCCATTGACGTTGACCTTGGCGTCGTCAAGTTCGAAGGCTTGCAGGAAGCGCAGCACCACCGACGCGAAGGCTTCGTTAACCTCGAATAGGTCGATATCGGCGATCGTCATCCCGGCACGGCGCAGCACCTTGCGGGTGACATCGACGGGACCGGTCAGCATGATGGCGGGCTCCGAGCCGATATTGGCAAACGCCCGGATCCGCGCGCGCGGCTTAAGCCCGGCGCGGCGTCCCGCGTCGGCATTGCCGATCAGCACGGCGGCGGCGCCGTCCACGATGCCCGACGAATTGCCGGCGTGATGGACGTGGTGGACGGCCTCGACCTCCGGATGCGCTTGGACCGCAACCGCATCGAAGCCGCCGACTTCGCCCATCTGCACGAACGAGGGTTTCAGCTGCGCCAGCGACTGCATGCTGGTGGACGGCCGCATGTGCTCGTCCCGGCCCAGGATGATAATGCCGTTGGGGTCCTTCACCGGGATGACGGAACGATCGAACCGGCCACCGTCCCAGGCCGCCGCGGCGCGGCTTTGGCTCTCGACCGCATAGGCATCGACGTCGTCGCGGGAGAAGCCGTATTTGGTGGCGATCAGATCGGCCGAAATGCCCTGCGGCAGAAAAAAAGAGCGCAGCGCAATCGCCGGGTCCATCGGCCAGGCGCCGCCCGAGGCCCCGATGCCGACGCGGCTCATGGATTCGACCCCGCCGCCGATCGCCATGTCGTGCTGGCCGGACATGATTTCGGCCGCGGCGAAATTCACCGCATCGAGCCCGGAAGCGCAGAACCGGTTGATCTGCACGCCCGGCACGCCGTTGCCGTAACCGGCGCAGATCGCCGCCACGCGGGCGATGTCGCCGCCCGCTTCGCCGACCGGATCGACGCAGCCCATCACCACGTCATCCACCAGGGCCGGATCGAGGCGATTGCGCTCTTTCAGCGCGGCGAGCGCCTGGGTGGCGAGATTGAGGGTGCTCACCTCATGCAGTGCGCCGTCCGGTTTGCCGCGCCCGCGGGGCGTGCGGACGTGATCGTAAATGAAGGCGTCGGGCATTTTTGGAACTCCATTTCGCCGGCACGAATGAATAACGCAATTTGCGCTCGGTCATCGGGTTGAGACAAGCCGGCGATACGGACCGCCGCAGGTGCTGGAAAGCGGCATCGTGCCACGGCAGGTGGCCGAAAACACGTTCTTCCAAACCGGATAGACCGGGGTCGGAGCAGCAACCAAGGCCCGGATGACGACGATCACCTCGACAAGCTCGCTTGATCCTGATAGAAAAATCTTCGCCGACAAAGCCCTGATGTGGAGAGAGGTTACGGATCACAATGGGTGTCATGACGAAACTGCTCGAACGCGCCATTGAAGCGCTTGTAACTGCGGACCTTCCCGCCCCGAGATCAGGATGCGCTCGCGAACGCCTTGCTCTCGATCACCGGCGAGGAGACGGCCATTGTCCGCCTTGATGACGCAACGCGCGCAGCCGTCGAGAAAGGTCTCGCGCAAGCGGAGCGCGGCGAATTCGTGCCCGAAGATGTCGATGGCCGAATCCGACGCGCGCCACGGGATATGAAGGTTCGCTATTCGCTGGGCGCGTTTGCCGACCGGCGAGTCTGGTGATCTTCAAATATCTGGAACCGCGAAACCCGCAAAGCGGCACACAAGGTCAAGCTTGCGATCGTACAGGCGAATACTGTGGGACGGTGAAACGCTGGTGACGGTGCTGCGCATCCGCGCCCGGGCCGGAAGGCGGCCGTGGAAATTCCGGCGTCAAGCGGCAGCTGGGCCTTGATGACGATCGTTCGAATTGATCGTGAGTGAGGGCGCCGCGTCATCCTTATAAGATTTATTACCGCATCGAACGACGACGAAGTTTGGATCGTGCATATCCGCGATGCGCGCAGGCGCCCCTGGCAGGGTGAGGGTGATTAGAGTGCAGGATGCGTTTTTGTACGGCACCCTGCCGATTAGGGCTATATTACCGCTCCTCGCCCTTCTTCCACTGCGGGCCGTCCGCCACATACACGTCCACCGGCGCGAAATCGTCGGTGAGGGTTTCACCTGGCCCGGGGACGAAATCCTCGCGGCCGGCGAGGAGGTCCGGCAAGGCGTGGCGGAAACCGTAGGTTTTGCTGCAACTCCTCACCGCGGCGCCGCACCACATCATCCGCGCGCGGCGCGTCGGTTGCCACTACGGCGACCTCTCCGAAGCCGGAGCGGTAGATGTTGACGGTGGCAAACACGGTTTTCAGCGTGCGCACCGACACCTCGAACAGCCGATTGGGCTCATGAATGTTGAACACCGCCGCACCGCCCGGAGCGAGGCGCCGCTTCAGCAGCGTATAGAACTCCCGCGTCATCAGGTGGAACGGCACCGAGCCGCCGATATAGGCATCGATCAGCGCCACATCGTAAAGCTTGCGGTTGCGGTTGAGGAAGACGCGGCCGTCGCTCTCGAACAGGCGCAGGCGCTCGGTTTCCTTGACGCCGAACCAGGTTTTTGCGGTGGCGATAACGCTCGCGTCGATCTCGACCGCGTCGATCCGCGCCTCGGGCAGAAAGCGCCCCAGGTAGGACGTCAGCACGCCGCCGCCCAATCCGACCGCGAGAATCTGCTCGGTCTTCGGCGCGTAGGCGAGCGCAGTCGTCATCAGGCGCAGATACATGGCCGGAATGACGGCGGGATCGGCCAGATTGATGCGCGATTCGGTGTAGTTCCAGCCCTTGAGTCGCGCGGTGAGCAAAAGCTCGTTGCCCCGCTTGACGACAAAGATATCGTTGTACTGGCCCTCCACATGGGAAAGCTGGCCGTCCTCGCGCGCCAGCACGTCGGCGCGGTCGAAAATCTCTGCGGCGCCGGCGCGCGGTGACGCCGCGGCAAACGCCGCAAAAACCACTGCTGCGACCAGCGCGCCCACAGCGGCCGGGCGGCGCGTCTGCAAAGCCATCAGCGCGAGACCGCAGGCGATGCCGGCCGCGCCCAGCGTGAACGTGATGGCCCGCGTCCCGATGGCCGGAATCAGCACGAAGGTGGTGCCGAGCGTGCCAAAGATGCTGCCGGCGGTGGAGATCGCGTACACCGCCCCGGAGACGCCGCCGGAGGACGCGGTCGAGCGCAGCATCAGCCGGATCGCGAACGGCGAATAGGCGCCGTAGAACGCCACGGGGAAGAACATCAGCACGAAGGCGGAGGCGAGGCTCCCGGTCTTGATGTCGTCGATGGCGTCCAGCAGCGCCTCCAGCAGCGCGGTCGAGAAAGACGGCAGCGCCACGATGAAGGCCGAGCCGATCAGCACCGCGGCGCCGAGCACGCGCGGCGACGGCCAGCGGTCGGCCACCACGCCGCCGGCGAAATAGCCGACAGTCAGCGCCGCCAGCACCGTGGAGATCAGCGCCGCCCAAGTATAGATGCCGCTGCCGAAATACGGATTGAGATAGCGCGAGCCGAGCATCTCAAAACTCATCACGATCGCGCCGGTGACGAAGGCGCCAGCATACAGCACGGCATGTGGTGCCGCCGGCGCGGCCTGATGGTCGCCGGGCGGACCCACCTGCAGCCGCGAAATCGATCCCTCCATCACACCGCACCTTCCTCATATGCCGCACGGTCAAATCGCGGACGACCTCATGCTGCGCCGACCGTCGCGCTGCCGGCTAGGCCGGCTCGAGCAAATCGACGTGATCACGGTAAGACCCAAGGTCGTTCACTTAACCCAGGTTGCGCTCGTCCCCTCTCCCCGCGGCGTTCTTCACGCCGTGGGGAGAGGGTCAGGGTGAGGGGCCGGTCCCCGCACCGACGGTGCGACCGATCGTCCTCCTGTGGCAGTCAATGCCAGCACCCCTGAAGTCTTGGTGCGCACCTGCCCCTCACCCTAACCCTCTCCCCATCGTGAAGACGATGGGGAGAGGGGACGTGGGCTATTGCGAGGCCCTGCTTCGCGAGATGCATCGACCTGACCGAAATCCGGCCAATTCCTCGCATCACCACGCGATGACCGTCAAGCGCGGCCGATTGCGCGAATTGCGCGAGATTGCGCGAAGGCGCACCGCGCCGGTTTGGACTTCACGTCGCGGCACATCGGCGTGATTAAGCCCCGCAGCCGGCCCCAGAGTTCCGTCGCTCGGCTTGCGGCCCAGACCGAGGCATGGTCTGTAGATTCGTTGGCGGATCGCCTCAGCGCCCCGCCGCATGCGAGAGCAGTGAGAGCCGCGATGCTTGAACGGGCCTATCGGCAACGCCTCGAAGCGGATCTGGCGCGCTGGCAGACCGATGGCGTGATCACTGCGGCAACTGGTGCCGCGATCCGCAATACGCTACCCCCGGTTGCGGCGGGCCCCCATGTGGCGGTCGCGATCGGAATCCTCGGCGGCCTGCTGATTGCGGCGGCGTTCCTGGCCTTCGTTGCATCCAACTGGGTGGCAATCGCCCGGCCGCTGCGCTTTGCGGTGCTGATCGCCGCCATCGCGGGCGCCTACGCGATCGGCGCCGCCTTTGCCCGCGCGGGTCGGCCGGTTCTCGCCGATCTCGGTGCGACGGTCGGATCGATCATCTTCGGTGCCGCGATCGCGCTCATCGGCCAAATGTATCACCTCGGCGACGACTTCGCCGGAGGCTTGTTGCTGTGGGCCGTCGGCGCGCTGGCCGGCGCCGCGCTGACCGGCTCGCGCGGGGCGCTCGCGGTGGCGCTGGCGGCCGGCTGCATATGGAGTCGGGCAAACGTGCCCGACAGCGCCGGCATTCCGGACGTGCAATTTGTACCATTCTGGCTGCTCGGTGCCGGTTTGGCCGTGCTTTGGAATTCGCGTGCCGCCGCGCATCTTGTGGCCGTTGCGGCGTTACCCTGGTGGATCATGGCGGCGGTCGCATTCGATCGCTACAGCTTCGGACCGCCGTTGATCCTTGCCGATGGCGCGGCGTTGCTGCTGGGCGCCGGCCTCGCGCTCACCGCCGCGCCAGGATACGCACCTTGGGAACGGCTGCGCGGCTTCGGTGGTGTGCTGCAAACCTACGGCGCCTTTATGCTTGCGATCATTGCCGCGGTGACGGTGGTCGTCGGGAGCGAAAACCGCCTCTTTTCGGGGGTGAACCCGCCACTTTGGGCAATGGCATCCGGCCTCGTGGGAACGATACTGGCGTTCGTGGCCGCCGCGATCGGGCGCCGCCCCGGGCCGGCCTTCGCCGGCTTCGCCGCAGCACTCGCGCTTGCCGCGGTTTTCCTGCCGCTACAAGCGATGGCCAATGGGCCGTGGCTCGGTTACGCTTTGCAGCTTGGCGCCATGGTGGGCCTGGTCATCTCCGGGCTGTTCGATGGGGACCGCCCGCGGACCGTTGCGGGTTGGCTGGGGCTCGGCGCCGTCATCGCGGCTATCACGTGGGCGGTGCCGGGATCGCTGCTGCGCCGCTCGGTCTTTCTGGCCGCGGCGGGCGCCGTGGCGGTGGCTATCGCGGTCCTGCTCGGCCGCCTGCGGCCGCGAACGCGAGCGAGCGCACCATGAAACATCCCGCCGCAGCCCTCGGTCACGTCATGGACCGCATCCCGAAGAGCGTCCGGTTCGGCGCCGCCGCGCTGATCCAGGTCGGGCTGATCGTATTCATGGTCGCCGACCGTGCGTGGATCCTGCGCACCGGAACCGATGTGACGTTGCACACGCGCCCCGTCGATCCGCGGGATTTTTTGCGCGGCGACTATGTGGAGCTGGGGTACGACATCTCGCAGGTGCCGGCGGGCGCGCTGAAGGATCGGCCCGCCGGCAAAGACGATCGCGTCTACGTCACGCTGGCCCCCGATCGCGACGGCTTCCATCAGGCGATTTCGGTCCACACGAAGCCGGTTGCCGTCACCAGTCCGGAGGTCTTGATCCAGGGCCACGTCGTGGGTGGCGCCGATTGCGGTCCGGATCGCCATGCGTTCTGCGCGAATTTGCAAATTCGCTATAATTTGGAACGCTATTTCGTGCCGGAAGGCGAGGGGGGCAAGCTCGAACAGGCCCGCAACCAGCGCAAGGTTTCGGTGGTCGCGGCCGTCGCGTCCTCGGGCCGCGCCGCCATCAAGCGGCTGATGATCGACGGCGAACCGGCCTATGAGGAGCCGTGGTTTTGACGACGCTTTACGGCACCGGCAGAAACCGGTGCGATGGCGAAAGAGCGTACGCTATGGCTTCGGTGCCATCGGCAGCGGGCCGACCACATAGCCGGGCGGATCGCTCGGCAAGATGAATTGGGTCTGGCCGTTGACGATCGGGCTGTGCTGGGTCTCGGTGCACGCGACATCGCCCACGAAGGTATTTGACGGAATTCGCCGGTAGTGCCGGTTGACGTGCCATGGCGCCGTGAACGCCACCGGATCCTCGATGGTCATGTCGTTTTCGAAGGTGTTGTTATCGACCAGGCGCATGCGCTCGATCAGGTGCACCTTGTTGCTGTGCGGCGCTCCGGTGCGGTCGAACGGGGTATCGCCGCGCATGCTGACGGTATCGACCACCAGCGTATCGCCTTCCCAGTGGCCGATCGAATGTCCGGTCCAGGAATCGAAGCGCTCGTCCGCCGCCAGGTGGTCGCGGCCGTCGGTATAGATGCGGCGCAGCTGCGGTCCATACTCCCAGATGATATAGGTGATCTCCGGCGTCACCACGAATTCGAGCGGTCCCGGAATGCCGCCCATCAGCCGCGGCATGCCGTGCGGCAGGCAGTTGGTGATCGGGTCGGTGAAATAGCCGGCGAGCGTGTGGTCGAGCTTCTCCTTGTACTTGGCCTCCCACTCGGCGTTGTAGGGCGGGTGTTCGCGGTCGCCCGGCTGCTGGGCATTGTTGCCCTTCGGGTCCGCGGTGCTGGGGTCGAAGATCAGGCCGCCGACCGGATTCCATAAGCCTGACCAGTTCGGCAGCGCGGCGATCGCCTTGATCCGCTCCGCCTGCGGCAGTCCGAACGGCGTCACCCCGATCTGCTCTGCGGCCGCCGGCAGTCCGCCCAGGCATGCGCCAACGCCGAGCCACAAGCCGACCGCGGCGCGCCGCCGAGTCGCCGCGTGCACAGCCGGGTTCGGTCGCACAACGGAATCTGCATTCATCTGGACGCTCTCCTGCTGCCGATCCGCTTTGGACCAGGTTTCGATGTGATCGAATCACTCTCTTAGCGTCATGCTGGCGCCAGTCGCCGGCATCCCGGTATTTCTTGCACCGGACGAGCAATCACCCGAGATAGTTTGGGACCCTCGTGAGGAAATTGCGTCGCATTAAGAGCGACGCGCGTCTCCCTCTCCCCATCGTTCTTTACGATGGGGAGAGGGTCGGGGTAAGGGGCAGGTACTCGCACGGATGGTCGGACCGATCGCCTCTGTTGCGGCGCAGAACGCAGCGGTGCCCCAAGGCCCCACGCGCTTCTTCTCCTCACCCTAACCCTCTCCCCACGGCGTGAAGGACGCCGAGGGGAGAGGGGACGTGCGCGCCCCGGGCGCCGAGCGGAGAGGGATCGAAAGCAGGCGACGACATCCAATTGAAGTACTTGTATCGGCGAGCCCTTAATTCGTCGGCGTCGGTACCGACCGGCGCGGGTTGAGCACGGTGCCGTCGGTCTTGGTCACCGAGACCCAGGCGCCGGCCGGACGGCCGTCGCGCAGCGGGCGGGTCTGGACCGTCACCTGATCCCCCGGCCGCAGCGCGTTGGGCTTGATCCCGGCCCGCATCAGTGCACTCGGACCCTCTGATTCGAACCCCCACACCGTCTCGGCGCCCTGCGCGTCGCGCACCGTTACGTAGAGCCAGGAATGCGGGTTGGTGTATTCGAATTCCTTGACGGTGCCTTCCAGCGTGATCACTTTTTCGGGCTCGAACATTGCCCCCGAATGATGGGCCTGTGCCGGGACCGTAACGGTTCCCAGAACCAGCGCCGCTCCGAGGCAAAAAGCTTTGGAATAGAATGCGTTCGCGGCGGTGCGGAAGTTTTTCATGGCATTTCGCTCCTGTGCGTAAGGGGCCGTTGGGGCCGCGATTTCAAGTCGTCTCTGCGGCATTCTGGCATGTTTGATCGGAGCTTGCCACAGGAAGCGGACAAGCGGCAATCCGGCGGCGGCACCGCACGTAGGCGTTCCGGCAAATTGCCAAGCCGCCGCCGGCGTGACACAACACCCCCATGCGCGAGCGCCCACCCGGTGTAAAATCTTTCGGCAAACCCACGCGACGCGACGGAGGTCGCGGGCCGGCCGGCGGCCGCGGTTTGCCCAGGGTCGCGAAGCCCGGGCAAAAATCGTCTTGGCGCCGCGGCGCGCGCGACCGCGACGGCCCGGTGATTTTGTACGGCTGGCATACCGTCAAGGCCGCGCTTGAAAATCCGCGGCGGGACATCCGCCGTCTGCTGGCCACCGAGAATGCGGCCCGCCGGCTTGCCGACGATGGAATCAAATGTCCCGTCGAAGCCGAACTGGTGCGCTCCGAGGATATCGCGGCGCTTGCGGGTCACGAGGCCGTGCACCAGGGTCTTTACGCCGAAGCCGATCCCCTGGAGGAGCCGGAGCTCGAGGACGTCGCGACCGATGGAATTCTTTTGGCGCTCGACCAAATCACCGATCCGCATAATGTCGGCGCCATCCTGCGTTCCGCCGCCGCCTTCGCCGTCAAGGCGGTGGTGACGACGGAGCGCCATAGCCCGGAAGCCTCCGGCGTGCTCGCCAAGGCTGCTTCCGGCGCATTGGAACATGTGCCGCTGATCACGGTGGTCAACTTGGCACGCGCGCTCGAAGAGCTGCGCGAACTCAGCGCGCAAGTGGTCGGCCTCGACAGTTCGGGCGACGCCGATTTGGCCACGACCCCGCTGTCCGTGCCGCTCGCCTTGGTGGTCGGTGCCGAGGGCAAAGGGTTGCGGCAACTGACCCGCGCCCGCTGCGACATCGTGGCGCGGCTCGTGCTGCCGGGACCGATCCCAAGCCTCAATGTATCGAACGCAACGGCGCTTGCGCTTTACGTCGCGACCGCTAGGCTCTCGGTGTCGGCGTAACGCGTCGGCCGGGCGCTGCGAGAAGACCGGAGGCCGAGAGCCTGGAACCCAGGAGCTCAACTTTCCGCCCGTTGGAAAGTTGGGCGAGCCATCGGAGTATTCAATTCCGCGGCACGGAAAATGTGCTAGCTTTACCTATGGGTCGCGTGCACAAATCACGCAGTGCGCAGCATGACGACCCACAACCGACAACCGGAATTTTTCCTAATTAAAAATCCGGACGATCAAGCTCTCAATCGGGGGGAACGACGCTAATGACCACACTGGCCATCAACCAAGAGCGTACCGGCGGCATGACGAGCGAAGAGCGCCTCGTCATTTTCGCCTCTTCGCTCGGCACCGTGTTCGAGTGGTATGATTTCTATATTTATGGCACACTCGGCGTCATTCTGGCCAAGCAGTTCTTTTCCGGCGTCAACCCGACCGCGGGGTTCATCTTTACCCTGCTTGCCTTCGCGGCCGGCTTTGCGGTGCGGCCGTTCGGCGCCCTGGTGTTCGGGCGGGTCGGCGACATCGTGGGCCGCAAATACACCTTCCTGATCACCATGACCCTGATGGGGCTGGGCACCTTCCTGATCGGCGTGCTGCCCTCATATGCCAATGCCGGCATTGTGGCCCCGGTCGTTCTGATCCTGCTGCGCCTGATCCAAGGCCTAGCGCTCGGCGGCGAATATGGCGGCGCCGCCACCTATGTGGCCGAGCATGCGCCCAACGGCAAGCGCGGCTATTATACCTCGTGGATCCAGACGACGGCCACCCTCGGCCTGTTCATGGCCCTGCTCATCATCCTCGGCGTGCGCACCTGGATGGGCGAAGAGGCCTTCGGCGACTGGGGCTGGCGCGTGCCGTTCCTGCTCTCCGCCATCCTGCTCGTGGTATCGATCTGGATCCGGATGCAGCTGGAGGAATCTCCAGTGTTCGCCAAGATGAAGGCCGAGGGCAAGGGCTCCAAGGCGCCGCTCACGGATGCCTTCGGCAACTGGACCAACGGCAGGCTCGCTTTGCTGGCGCTGCTTGGCGCCACCGCCGGCCAGGCGGTGATTTGGTACGGCGGCCAGTTCTATGCGCTGTTCTTCCTCACCCAGACCCTCAAGGTGAATGGTGCCACCGCGAACATCCTCATCGCGGTGTCGCTGGCGATCGGCACGCCCGGATTCATCCTGTTCGGCTGGCTGTCCGACAAGTTCGGCCGCAAGCCGATCATCATGACCGGCTTCGCGCTCGGCGCGCTGACGTATTTCAGCCTGTTCCATGGCCTTACCCACTTCGTCAATCCGGCCCTGGAGAAGGCGCTGGCGACGGCGCCCGTGACCGTCATCGCGGATCCGGCCGAGTGCTCGTTCCAGTTCAATCCGGTCGGCATCTCGCAATTCCGCACCTCCTGCGATATCGCCAAATCCGCGCTGGTCATCCGTTCGGTGAACTACCAGAACCAGGCGGCCCCGGCCGGCACTGTGGCAATCGTGAAGATCGGCGAGCAGACGATCGCCTCATTCGACGGCGTCGGCCTCGCGGCGGCGGATTTTGCCGCCAAATCGGCGGCGTTCAACAAGGCGCTCGGCGATGCCATCACGGCCCACGGCTATCCGGCCAGCGCCGATCCGAACCAGATCAACTATCCGATGGCCATTCTGCTGCTGACCATTCTGGTGATCTACGTTACCCTGGTTTACGCCCCGATCGCGGCCTGGCTGGTCGAACTGTTTCCGACCCGCATCCGTTATACCAGCATGTCGCTGCCCTATCACATCGGCAACGGCTGGTTCGGCGGCTTCCTGCCCGCAACCGCCTTTGCGATCGTGGCGGCGACCGGCAACATCTACTCCGGCTTATGGTATCCTATCATCATCGCCGGGATGAGCTTCGTGGTGGCGTTGCTCTTCCTTCCCGAGACGAAGGATGTGGACATCACGGCGAGCTGACAGCGGCCGGTTGGAGCGCGGTGGGCATCCCGTTAGCCCGGATACGTGATGCGGAGGCATCTCTGGGAGTCGTGGCCGGGCATGCCCCGGCCATACGCCGTAGGAATACCGAAACGCCGCCCGCGCCAAATCCGAGCCGAACGCCGCATTCGGGCGGGTAGCGGCCCGGCAAACCCACTGTCAAAGCCATATTGCATGGCGGCGTCCCCACAAGGCCGCAATGATGGTCACAAATTACCTATGTTCTTGACATTACAACAGGCTTACCAGACCCCCCTTTTTGAAGAGCCTTGTGATGCCAATGACTTTTGAGATTTTCCGACTCAGTAGTACAAGATCGGATTCCGGTCAGATTGGAACACCTGGAGTCATGGCCGGGCTTGTCCCGGCCACCCACGTCTTCCTTTGCAAAGCCGCCGCAAGCAAGGCGTCGATGCCCGCGATAAGCGCGGGCATGACGCCGAGAGTTTGACTTCGACCTGATCGAAATCCGGTCTAGCGGCACCATTAAACCAGACGGCCGCCGAGCTTTTGGAACAGTGTCTTTCCCTCACTATCGATGTGATCTAATAACGCCTTTTCATGCTCCGGATCGGAGGGAAGTCCCGAGCCTGGAAACACGATCGTGATGACACTGCGATCAATACCAACGTCTTGAATTTTTTGATTATGTACACGCTCGAAGCCCAAGCGGCGATGCAATTCAATCGAACCTTCGCCGAGCTTGTCATGCGGACCATAATCCGCGAAAGCAGCAAATGCCAGCTTGCCTCTGTAGATTACCGCGGCAATATCTCCCATCTTAATGTTAAATTGATGCGGCCAGGATTTCGGCAGCGGAAGAACATAGAAGGGGACGTGATTCGCGTTGACTGAGCTATTATCGATATAACGATAGCTGGTTCTATTTTGTTGGGTTGCATCGCCTCCGAGCCCCGATCCGTCAGTATCCAGCTGCAATCCACTCTCAAACATCAGTTGTCCGTCGGGCAGCGTGGCCAAAAACCTGATGTGACTACTCGCTCTGAAAGCATCATAATTTATTGGCCTTGCCCTCTTGATCAAGTCAACGATATTTCCCAGTGCCTTCCCGGAAGAAGGGTTGTTCCGTTGCAATTCGTCGGCATATTCGACGCCATCGATAGCCATTTTTTTCTCTCCCTCTTTTCTCTCCCTCGCGTAAATTCCCATAACGTTCAACAAAAGACATGTATAGATGACCGCTCCTATACACAACAGGAAAGACTTTGTCAACTGGCAATATTTAAAGGCTTTTTTTTATTCACCATTGGAGTCTTCCCGGAGCGGCATCGGGCGGGGAGCGTCGCGCCGCCGCGCTGACGAATTCATTCTTGATCGAATGGTCCGCACTTGGCGCCGGTGGCGAAGCGTTGATCGAAGTTGACGGTACCGCCTGAAACCGGGACAATCGTGTGCGGCAGCTTGCGCCGATACTGATCGATGATGACCGATTTCTTGTCGCCGGAATATTGAACATGCACCGACTCCAGGGTCTTGCCCTTCCCGGCCTCGGTCAAATCAAGGCTTAACGCACCTACCACTTGTTTGGCGAGATTGGCCTTTTCCGGGATATAGACTTCGATCTTGGCGTCGGGGCCGACACAAGAGAGCACGCGCCGCATCGAGAATTCGTCGGCGGACGCCTCGATGGTAAGTATAAACAGCGAAGTTAATGCAACCGTGCCGAGTATTTTCATTAGCTGGCTCCCAAACGCGAGCGAGCGCAGTTTATAGCATGCAGGCACACGAGATTACAAGCCTGTATCTACGCAGCTGCTTAGCGAGTTTGTAGCCAGCCCTGCCATCACACCGAGGCCTTCTACAAGGGATTAAGTCCAGACCATCGGATCTCGACTTTGGGTCCGAGGCCGCGATGATATTGGATGGCTGTGGAAAGAAGCCGATAGGTTTTGAAGCAACGAAGAAAATCGCTTAATGCCTTCGCCGCGTTCCTGGAATTCTTTTCATGGTGATGGCGATGCGGCGCGGCTCACGCGCAGGGGGGCGGCCCGCTTGGCCGTCAGTCGATGCGCTTGCGCCAGTCCGCATAGCGCGCCTTGGCCTCGTCGTTGGGCGGATAGAGGCCCGGCAGACGCACGCCCTTCTCCACCTCAGTGAACACCCAGCTCTCGTAAAGCTCGTGCTCGGCGCCTTCGTGGACGACGTAATCGAGCAAATCCTTCGGGATCACCACGGCGCCGTCATCGTCGGCCACGATGATGTCGTCGGGGAAGATCGCGACGCCGCCGCAGCCGATCGGCTCGTTCCAGCCCACGAAGGTCAGGCCGTTGACGGAGGCCGGTGCCGCCATGCCGGCGCACCACACGGGAAGCGCGCTGGCCAGTACGCCGGTGCGGTCGCGCAGCACGCCGTCGGTAATGAGGGCCGTGACGTTACGCTTCTTCATGCGGGCGCACAGGATGTCGCCGAAAATCCCCGCCGTCTGCACCCCCATGGCATCCGCCACGGCGATGACGCCGTCCGGCATCGCCTCGATGGCGGCGCGGGTGGAAATGGGCTTGGCCCAGCTTTCCGGCGTCGCCAAATCCTCGCGCGCCGGCACGAAGCGCAGCGTGAACGCCGGCCCGATCAGCCGCGGGCCGCCCGGCACCAGCGGCTTCGGCCCGTGCATCCAGCAGCGCCGGATGCCCTTCTTGAGCAGCATGGTGGTGATGGTCGCGGTGGTAACCTTGCGCAGAATATCGAACGCGGCGGCAGTCATGGAGAACCTCATCGGGGCGAAAGCTTAGGCGTAAGAGCCTTGGCGGAATAACGCGCCGAACTCAAGCTTCCCGCAACCGGCCTCGGCGGCCGCGCCCACCTCGCCCCGACGTCTCCGAGCAGGTGCCAGGTGATTCCGCTTCGCACACGGCGACCATTGCCGGTATCCACCGGCAATGGTCGGGCGCGGCGCTGCCGGCGCTCCGCGCCCATTTTCACTTTTTCACGACAGGTCGTCACGCTATCCGCAAGTCCGCCGGCGGGGCTGGCCAACTCCCCTGGCCTTCTTCAGTCGCCGCCGCAGTGTTGACGTACTCCCGCCCTACGTGTTGCACACAAAAAGCTGCAGCCTCGCAATCGTTTACCGAGCGCTCCGGCGAACCGCAGGGGATACGCCATGCGCCTCCTCGTTATCGAAGATGATCCGGATCTCAATCGCCAGCTCGCCACCGCGCTGACGGACGCCGGCTATGTGGTGGATCGGGCCTTCGACGGCGAGGAAGGCCACTTTCTCGGCGAGACCGAGCCTTACGACGCCGTCATTCTGGATATCGGCCTGCCGAAGATGGATGGCCTTGCGGTGCTGGAGGCGTGGCGCCGCATCGGGCGTGCCATGCCGGTGCTGCTGCTCACCGCCCGCGACCGCTGGAGCGACAAGGTGCAGGGCTTCGATGCCGGCGCCGACGATTATGTGGCCAAACCCTTCCATGTCGAGGAGGTGCTGGCGCGCGTGCGGGCGCTGCTGCGCCGTTCGGTCGGCCACGCCAAGAGCGAATTTTCGTGTGGGCCGGTAAAGCTGGACAGCCGCACCGGCCGGGTCTCGGTCAACGGCGCACCGGTTAAGCTCACATCGCATGAGTACCGGCTGCTATCGTACCTCATGCACCACACCGGTCGCGTGGTGTCCCGCACCGAGCTGGTCGAGCATCTCTACGACCAGGATTTCGACCGCGATTCCAACACCATCGAAGTCTTTGTCGGCCGCATCCGCAAAAAGCTTGGTGTCGAAATCATCCAGACCGTCCGCGGTCTCGGGTACCTGCTGACCCCGCCCGTATGACGCTGCAAGACGCTTCAGTATGACCGGATTCCCGTCGAGCTCGCTGGCGCTGCGGCTGTTCCTGTCGGCGACCGCCTGGACGGTGGTGATCCTGGTCGCTACCGGCATGATCCTGTCCTCCATCTATCGCCAAGCCGTGGAGCGCTCGTTCGACCGCCGCCTTGACGTTTATTTGCGCACGCTGGTCGCCGATGTGGCGGCGCCCGAGCAATCCGCCGACCGCAGCGCGCCTTCGCTCGGTGAACCGTTGTTCGAGCTGCCGCTGTCAGGATGGTATTGGCAGATCACCGCGCTCGACGCGCAGAAGCCGGAGACGCGCTCCTCGCGTTCCTTGTGGGACGTGAGCCTACCTCAGCTCGGCGACGATGCGCCGATCAGCCCGGACGATACCAGGCGCGCCTATGCGGCCGGTCCCGAGGAGCAGCGGCTGCGCCTCATCGAGCGCATGGTCGATCTCGGCGACGACGGTCGATTTTTGATCGCGGTCGCCGGCGATCCTCAGGAAATCGAAGACGAGACGCGCGCCTTCGACCGTGCCCTGCTGGTGACCTTTGGCATGCTCACCGTCGTGCTGCTGTTGATTACCATGTTCCAGGTCCGGTTCGGCCTGGCCCCGCTCAAGCGGATATCGGATTCGCTCGCCGCCATCCGGGCCGGCACCGCAGAACGTTTGGAAGGCCGCTTTCCGGTCGAGATCGCGCCGCTCGCCCGTGAGACCAATGCGCTGATCGATGCCAATCGCGAGGTCGTCGAGCGCGCCCGTACCCACGTGGGCAATCTGGCGCACGCGCTGAAGACGCCGCTGTCGGTGCTCGTCAACGAGGCCGCCGGACGCGACGATCCGCTGGCCGCGAAGGTGAGCGAGCAGGCCGATATCATGCGCGACCAGATCGCGCGGCATTTGGAGCGGGCGCGGCTGGCCGCCCGGCTCAAGGTGGTGGGCAGCATCACCGACGTGGTGCCGGTGGTGACGGCGCTGACGCGCACCATGGCGAAAATCCACCAGGATCGCGGGCTCGCGATCGATGTCGAAGCGCCCGTCCGTGCGCGCTTTCGCGGCGAGCGGCAAGACCTCGAGGAGATGGTCGGCAACCTCATCGACAATGCCTGCAAATGGGCGCGCATGCGGGTGGCGGTGGAGGTGACGGCGCCGAGCGCGGACGCCACCGGGCCGGCGCGCGTGCACATCATCGTCAACGACGACGGCCCCGGCCTCGATGCCTCGCAGCGCGACCGGGTGGCGCGCCGCGGCCTGCGGCTCGACGAAACCAAGCCCGGCTCGGGGCTCGGGCTTTCGATCGTGCTGGAACTGGCGCGGCTATACGATGGCAGCCTCACCTTCGGCGAGGCGCCGATCGGGGGATTGCGCGTCGAACTGGTGCTGCCGGCGGGGTGAGGATGCGCATTCGCGATTTGAGGCCATCAGCGCGATGCTCCTTGGCGATCACCGCTTGAAATTTTCGCCACATTTGCCCAATCTTGCGTGTCACGAATGCGATACATACCGCCGAGCAAGTGAGGCCGTCGCGGAGTTGAGTCGATCGGCGTCAAATCTCACGGAATACGATGGGGCCGCCGAGATGTTTGCCGATCTTGCGACGCGTAAGAGCAATCGGGGCATGCCGGTGGTATGAAAGTCCTCGTCCGAAGCACGGACTTCAGGAAGACTCTGAACCGGGTGCGGCGGCGTGATCTGGGGAAGCTCGAAGGGGTTCTCAAACCGGGACGCATGCCGATTTGTCCGATGGTTAGCCGCCCCCCTGGTGCTGCCGACATTCACCGCGTGGTCAACGGAAAACGAAAATGCGCATTAACGCCTTTACCCCGGCTGTATGAATGATCGATCTGACGAAATACGTCGAGGACCTTTACGAACTCGTCAAGTATGACCAGCTGTGGCGTCCGCTCGGCGTCGTTTTGGTCGCAACTGCTTACATCGGTTTTTTGCTCGGAGGTTGGTTCGCGCGCCATAGGTCCGAACGCAAAGGTTCGGCGGCCGTCAATTCCACGGCCGTTGCGAAGTACGAACAGAAGCTCGCCGAATGTCATGAACAGCTCCGCATCGTGTCGGCGAGAGAGGAAAAGTACGACAATCTGGTCAAAGCCGTTTGCTCCGAAGAGGGCGAGTTATGGCGCCTTTATGCGCCGAAGCCCTACGAAGGATACGTGCCGCCGATCTTTCAATCCCGCTCGAAGATCATCGTGATTGCGAATAATAAGGGTGGCGTCGGAAAAACCACGTTGACCGCGGCCTTGGCGGGATATTTTGAGAAACGCAAGGGGAAGCGGGTTCTTCTTATCGATCTTGACTATCAGGGCTCCTTATCCGGATGGATGATCAAAGCAGCGGGGATAAGCATTCCGCAGAATCAGTTATTCCGATTGTCGCTTGCGAATGGCTTGATCGATGGCTGGGCGCTCAACCATTGGCAGCCGGAGGTGCTGGGAAGCGCCTCACCAAAAGGTGAGGCGCTGCAGCGGGCGCAACTCATCACGTCGGACTACACACTCACGGACCGTGAAATGCGACTGATGCTCCGCTGGCTCGTGGACGGCGGAACGCCGGATGTGCGCTACCATATTGCCCAGACGCTGCTGAGCGACGCCGTGCAAAACGTGGAGCACGGGTTTGACGTGGTGTTGATCGACGCTCCTCCGCGGCTGACGACCAGCGCCGTCGGTGCACTCACTGCCGCGACCCATCTGTTGGTTCCGACCAAGCTGGACAAGCTTTCGGGCGAAACCGTCGGCAGCTTTCTCAAACAGGTTTGGGAGCTTCGCGCAAAGCTCAATCCAGGGCTTGAACTCGCCGGAATCGTCGGCACCATGACGCATGCGCGGCCGCTCGGCGATCCGCTCCGCCCCCTGGAGAAGGATGCGCTCGGCACCGTTGCCTTGGGGTTGGAACAATGGCAGGCACGGAGAGCAATCTTTCAATCCGACATGCAGGATCTGGCCGAGATCCGGAAATGCGCCGGTCAGGACAATCCTTATTTCGTTCGTGGCAAGGTACAAGAGATGTTTGATCGTCTGGGCGACGAACTATCGGAGAAGATCGGGTTATGAAAATTCGGGACGTACGCGCGGTCCTCGTGGAGATCGCGACCAGCCATGAGCGCCTTTTCGCTTCCGAGTCGGCGGCAGTACTGCGTGAGTTCGGGGAAGCGATAAAGCAATGGGATGAGCAAACCGTCGCTGCCTTTGTGAAGCTTACGAAAGGCAGCACCGGCAGGCAGACGAAGCGCTAGCGCATAGGTTATCAGATCGCGGTCCGGCCAATGCAAACCCTGAAACATATGAGTGCGCGCTATGACGATCAAAATGGTTCGTGATGCCATTCGCGATATCGCCGCAATTCTTGTGGCGGCCGGCGTGAAAACCCAGAGCAAGGATTTGGCTTCCCTGGATGCAGCGTTGGAAGGGAGTGACCACAAATCCGTGAGTGAGTTCTTCGCGGCGCTGCAGCAGAGGTTGGCGCAGCCCAAGGCCGCCGGCCGGCGATCCCCGGAAACTGCGGACAAGTCCCCGACGACGAAGCGCAGTGCGTCCGCGACCGCCGATCAATCCACCGTCGATGGATACCTGCAAAGGCTCCAGGCCGCAGCTAACGATGAAGCGGACTTTCATGCCGTTTTTTCGGAACTGAAGAAGAGCAAGGCGGTCCGCAAGCCGGAAGCCAATGCGATCGCGGCCGCTTATACGGGTGGGCGGACCAAGTGGCCCTCCAAGGCCGCGGCTTTTGGAGCGATCGACGGCGCCTTTCGCGAGCGAGGCTATCAGGCTGTCAAGTTGCAGCAGGTGGACAAGGCGAGCCGCTTTTGAAAGGCGCGCACCGCCGTGGATCGCGCTTCTTTGCGCGGTGCGGTATATGCACCGCTGTTTAAATGTCGTCGGTTCCCCACGTCGGCCCTAGCCCCTTGCCAAGTCTCCCATGCCCATCCGCCAGCTCGATCCCGCCACCATCAACCGCATCGCCGCCGGCGAGGTGGTGGAGCGGCCGGCGAGCGTGGTCAAGGAACTCATCGAGAACGCGCTCGATGCCGGCGCGCGCAAGCTCGACATTCTCACCGACGGCGGCGGCCGGCGGTTGATCCGCATCACCGACGACGGCGCCGGAATGACGCGGGACGATCTCGCGCTTGCGGTCGAGCGCCATGCCACCTCGAAGCTCGACGGCGACGATCTGCTCGCCATCCGCACGCTCGGCTTCCGCGGCGAAGCGCTGCCGTCGATCGGGGCGGTGGCGAGGCTCACGATCACCACGCGGCACGTGGCCGAGCCCCATGCGTGGACGATCGCGGTCGATGGCGGGGCGAAATCGGCGGTCAAGCCGGCCGCGCTCGGGGCCGGCACCTGCGTCGAAGTGCGCGACCTATTCTATGCCACGCCGGCGCGGCTGAAATTCTTAAAAACCGACCGCACCGAGGCGGAGGCGATCCGCGACGTGGTGCGCCGGCTCGCCATGAGCCGCCCGGATGTCGGCTTCACGCTCGCCGGCGAGGAGCGCGCGCCGGTGACCTGGGCGGCGGCGCTCCCCGATGCGACCGGCCGGCTCGCCCGGCTTGGCGACGTGCTGGGGGCGGAGTTCCGCGCTAACGCGATCCCCGTGGCGGCCGGCCGCGACGGCTTTGCGCTCGAAGGCTTTGCCGGGCTGCCGACCTACAGCAAGGCCAATGCGCTGTCGCTTTACCTGTTCGTCAACGGCCGCGCGGTGCGCGACAAGCTGATGCTCGGCGCCGTGCGGGCCGCCTATGCGGACTACTTGCCGCGCGACCGCCATCCGGTGGTGGCGCTGTTCATCACCCTCGACAGCCGCGAGGTGGACGTGAACGTCCACCCGGCCAAGACCGAGGTGCGGTTCCGCGACGCCGGCCTGGTGCGCTCGATGATGGTCGGCGCTTTGCGCGAGGCGCTGGCGCGCCACGGCGGCCGTGCGGCCTCGACCGGGGGCACCGCGACGCTCGACGCGCTACGGCCCGGCGCGGCGCGGTGGAACGGACCGTCCCGGCCGCCTTCCGGCTCCGGTGCCCGCTGGGGCGATTGGGCGGCCCCGCCCGCGATGCCGGCGCGGCTAGGCGCGGGCGTTGCGGCGGACGCGGCAAGTGGCGGATTGGCCGAATCCGTGCAAGCCGCCTACGGATATGCCGCGCCGGCCGATGTCGATGGCATTGCTCCAGCTCATCTATGCTCGCGACGCCCAAGCGGGTTTCGACGTCGGTGCTCCCTCGGCGGACGCCCGCGCCGGCATCGGCGAGGCCGATCCCGACCTCATCGACCGCCCGCTTGGCGCGGCGCGCGCCCAGCTGCACGAGACCTATATCGTGGCGCAGACCCGCGACGGCGTCGTCATCGTGGATCAGCACGCCGCTCATGAGCGCCTCGTCTACGAGCGGATGAAGGCGGCGCTGGAACAATCCGGCATCGAACGGCAGATCCTGCTGATCCCGGACATCGTGGAACTCGACGAAAGCGACGTGGATCGCCTGGTGGCGCGCGCCGACGAACTCGCCCGCTTCGGCCTCGCCATCGAATCGTTCGGCCCCGGTGCCGTGGCGGTGCGGGAAACGCCGTCGCTGCTCGGCGAAACCGACAGCGGCGCGCTCATCCGCGACCTCGCCGAACACATGGCCGAATGGGATGAAGCGCTGCCGCTGGAGCGCCGCCTTATGCACGTCGCCGCCACCATGGCGTGCCACGGCTCGGTGCGCGCCGGCCGGCGATTGCGCCCGGAAGAGATGAACGCGCTGCTGCGCGAGATGGAGCGCACACCCAATTCCGGCCAATGCAACCACGGCCGGCCGACCTATGTGGAATTGAAGCTCGCGGATATCGAGCGGCTGTTCGGACGGAAGTAATTATCCGCCACCGGGTCTTAGGCAAAACGACATTGATTGACGTGCTTTGGCGGCTGACATGGCGCCCGTTGCAGACTGCGAACGTCACCGCGGCCTCGGTCTTTCGCGTGGTCGAAATGCAGCGGCCGAATTTGTTGATGGACGAAGCCGATACGTATCTCCATGAGAAGGACGAACTTCGGGGCATCCTGAATTCGGGACATCGGCAAGGCGGTGCCGTGATCCGCACGGTGGGCGAGGATTTTGAGCCGCGTTCATTCTCCACATACTCGGCTTGCGCGATCGCGCTGATTGGCAAGCTACCCGGCACCCTCGCTGACCGGTCCGTGTCGATCGCGTTGCGGCGGCGCCGGCCGGACGAGCCGGTGCGACCGTTCCGGCTTGACCGTACCGGCCACCTCGATCAACTGGCCCGCAAGGCGGCGCGGTGGGCTGCGGACAATGCGGAGCGCATGCGGGCCGCGGACCCGGACATGCCGGCCGGGATTTTCAACCGCAGCGCCGACAACTGGCGCCCGCTGCTTGCCATCGCGGACGCGGCCGGGGGCGAGTGGCCGGCCCGCGCGCGCCGGGCGGCCCTATCGGCCAGTGGTGCGGGTGGTGACGATCAATCGATCGGGGTGCAACTGCTCGCCGATATCCGCGCGATCTTCGCCGACCGGCAAGCGGAACGGTTATCCTCTGCGGATTTGGTCCTGGCCCTGGTGGCAATCGAGAACCGCCCATGGGCTGAATGGAAAGGCGGCAAGGCGATCACGCCGACTGGAGTCGCCCGCCTGTTGGCGCCCTATGGCATCGTGCCCAACTCGATCCGGGTGGGCGATAAGACGCCGAAGGGCTACCAGCTCGCCCGCTTTGATGACGCCTTTAAGCGCTATTTGCCGGGATGACGGTCTACGAAGCGCAACACCGCAACAACCGCGATGGCACAGCGGCTTTGCATCAATTCGCAACCGCAATAGAGGGGCCGCTGTTGCGCTTCGAAATGCGACGGTTATCGTTGTGCGACGGGCATTGTTGCGGTGTTGCGGTTGAAACGGCGGTTGCCGGCGCACGGGGGCGCGGACCGGGCGTAGGGATGGAAGCAGAGAAACGCCGGCCTAGCGAGTAAGTACCGGCCGCAGACGCACAGCGCGTGCTTCGCGGATCGCGGTATATTCTTCTTGCGAATACAAAGCGGTCGCAAGCGCCGCTTCCATCTCACCTTGGAAGTGCGCAACATCAAACTTGCGGGACTGATAGGCATCCATCTCCTCTTGACGGGTGGGCTCTGGCTCATCCTCCCACTTCAGCTTCAGGAAGCCGGTCAGGGCCATCCGATAAAGGATCGGAGCGTAGTGCAAGAGGGGGCGGCCGGACTTCGCAACCATCAACGTGTCCGCGGTAATGGAATTGCCGTGCAGAAAACGGTTCCGGCCGGCATGTATCTGGCCGTAAACCCAGCAAGCAAGCGTCCGTAACGGTTTCCCGGCCAAGCCGTACGGCTCGTGATTCTTCTTCTTGCACTCAGTCAGATGCCATTCGACCTTATCGAACATGTCGTAGACCTTGTAAATGTCAGACCTCTTTCCGGTATGGACCAAAATCTCGAACGCACTCACCCACAACCCAATGCTGCGGCCGATGTCGTAGTGTGTCCCCTCGGCATTGGCAGGAATCTTCGAGGCAGCGTTGGCCATGTTCAGCGAACGGAAGAGTGCCGTGTTTTCCCATGAAGGAGTTTTGGTCTGATAGCGTGTGGGCCACCGCTTCAACAATGCTTCTAGCATTGGCCTATCAATCATACGGCGGGTGAGTGAACTCGGCGTGATGCCGGGGGTCGATTGAGGGTGAAGCTTTTCTTCCTGTTCGAATCCCATTTGCGCCATGCTATTCATCACAACGAAATTGTAATCCTTATCAAGCATCCACGGGTAGATATCGAACCAGTCCGAATAGAGGATTTCGGGATTGTGACCATGGCGGAGCAAGGTTGCCCAGCTGTGGGGAATCACCGAGATTGAGAGTGCGTCGCGGAACCCGGCCAAGGCTTCGACTGAACGGTAATTCTCCGAGCTATCGTCCCGCCGTATGATGATGCTCGGCTGCAATCGGCACCCGAATTCGGTACGAAAGCGGTCAAGATACGACCCAAAGCGCCGATGATCATTCGCAAGCTGTCGCAAGCGCTCGTCCTGAAATGAGACGAGCGCAACGCCGTCAGCCTCAATCGCCTCTTCAAGAGCGATGTTGGGCAGCGCAAACATCGGTATCCAGGTCGCCATACGTTCCAAATCCGCTTTTGTGTTAGCAAAGGCACCGACCTCCGAAACACCTGTCGCGACCGCCCCGCTATTGGTGCGGGGACTCCTATTTCCAAAGGCTTGCCCTGGGTGCAGCATCGGACCGCCAATCTATATCTCAGAGAGGGGGGCGTATCGCCGAAGGTTAGAGCTTCAACTGACGGTGACCACGCCATATGCCGTCGCATTCGGGCGACGTGATCGGATTGACAGTGGCCACGTCATGAATCAGCTTCCGGGAATGAGCAAACATCCGACCTCCAATCGCCGACAAATCGCGAGAAGCGAGCGGAAACCTCTCCAAGCAACCGCGATTGTGCGAAAGGCGATCGAACTCATGGTGTGGGAAGGGCATCGCCGCGATGATGCCGCTAAGGCCGTGGGAATGCTACCGAAATCGCTCTACAACGCCTTTCGGAAGCATCATGTGAGGCAACATTATCGCGACCAATTGCAGGTGTTACGAACGAGCGAACGGGCCAGAAATATTCACGCGCTTGTCCGGATACGTGACCAAGACGAAAACAAGATGGCTGCGATTGCCGCCGTGAAGGCGCTGGAGCGGATAGGCGACGACGCTGTGCCGCCGGCCGGCGGCGGGCAGACCACGCGGGGCGTGACGTTCATAGCCGAACAGGCCCCACCGTCACCGACCGCGCAGCGCCTTGGAAGTGTTCAAAAAAGCAATGGTGGCCCCGGAGGGACTCGAACCCTCAAGGAACCCGCATTGCGGACAGTCGCATAGCACGGCTGTCGGCAAATGCGGGGCGTCTACCAATTCCGCCACGGGGCCACACCCGATACATGGTCAGGCGAAACGCACCTTTCAACGGGAATCACCCTGGAAGAGCCGTCCCGTGGTTCCGCGGTGGTTCCTTGATCGGAAGCGCCAGACAGCACATAGAAAGTCGCGCATAAAAAAGTCAATGATTTCAGCGCGTTAAGTGGTGCCGCAAGAGGGATTTCGAACCCCCGACCCCATCATTACGAATGATGTGCTCTACCGACTGAGCTATTGCGGCCTAACACGAGTAGCTTACGCGTGTCCGACGGAACGCCGTTCATACCCTCGCGCCCCATGCGGAAGGCTATGTACGCGAAAGCGGCGGGCAGGGCAAGGCCAGCACCCGGCGATCGATAGTGGCCTTGCGGACTGCCACCGCGATTACGGGACGAACGGTGGCGACGCGGAGGACGTACCGTTGCGTCCCACACCCTGCGCCCCTTGGCGGTGCGTACGGCATGGTTTCGATCTCGACGATTGCACGGAAGCCGCGCCTCCCGATGTGGAAGTGCGGTGGCCTGTCATCGTCCGCGTGAATTGAAATCTTGCCGTTTGCAACGTCGCCTTGGCGATTACGCGCGCGAAGATGGGCGATGGTGCGCGCTGTCACCCTACGGCGATCGCTGCAAAACGACGAACACGCAACTTTTGACGTGCTTGCCGCAAATGCCCGATTCCGATATCGTCAGGCTACATTGCTGCGATGGGGAGCCGGATGCCGTCGCTGCGGTGTTCGCTATTTAAGTATTTAAGGAGATATGACCATGACACTTGCGGATCATCATGTGTCTTCGTTTTCACCATGGCTTTCGATCTGGTTCCGGCCGGGCGACACCGTCGCGCGCGCGCTGTCATCGACGCGGACCTGGCAGATATTGGTTTTGGCGGGCCTTGGTGCGGTCGCCGGCCTGATATACCAGGTGATGCGTGACCCGCTATTTCGATTGGGGCTCCTGGACTGGCGGGTTCTCAGTGGTGTTATCCTTGCCGGTTTCATCCTTGGCATTTTGTTGCTTTATCTATACGGTTTACTGTTCCGCCTGGCCGGCGCATGGCTCGGAGGCCGTGCATCCCAGGCGCAAGTCCGGACCGCGCTGGCTTGGGGCATGGCGCCAAGCGCGACGGCCGGGGCGCTCTGTGCGACGATACTGGCCGGGCTGCCGGCTTCTGTAGGTCGCGATGCATCCCGGCTGTTTTCCGGGCCGGTCGGCACGGCGCTTACGGCGATTTTGTCGATAGCGGCGTTATGGACGCTGATCGTCACGATTTTGACGCTCAAACGGGTACAGGGTTTTGGCTTTTGGCGCGCGGTGGCTAGCTACGCCATCGGGTCGCTCCTCATTTTGTTCGTCACATTACTCCCGCTCATGTTCAGATCACTGCTGTTTCAGCCATTCAGCGCGCAGAGCGGATCCATGGCGCCGACGCTGCTGGTCGGCGATTATTTTTTCGTGGCGAAATATCCCGCAGCCGACCAGCAACCCGGCCGCCAAAGCGGTCGCCAATGGCGAGGCGGAGATCGGCATTACGGCGATCAGCGAAATCCTCCCCTATGCTGGTGCCGAAGTCGCCGGGCCGTTGCCGGCGGACATCCAGTTTTATTCGGTCTCCGCCGCCGCCATCGCGGCCGGCACCAAGGACCCCGCGGCCGCCAACGCCGTGATCGCGTTCCTCACCGCACCCGCCGCCATCACGGTCCTCAAGGCCAAGGGATTGACCACCAGAGCGTGTCGGACGAAATTTCCAGTCGTCGGACCAATGGGCGCACCAGCCACATTCGCCCACCGCGACCTGGCCGAAAAGGGCGTCGCCCTCGCGCAGCGGCGCGAAAACCGCGTAGCGTGCAAGGTGCTCCGACACATCGACGATGCTCTCCGTTCCGCCCTTCCAGGTGATGGCAAGGCGGCGGTCCCCGTCGGGGCGAATGGAGCGGATGTTGGGGGTGGCTTGGGTCATTGCTCACGTTTCTGCCGTTGAGACGATGCCATTCGGCGAGGAGAAAAGCGACATTGTCGCGCGCCCCATGCCATCGCATCGTGTGCCTTGCGCACGCTACCGGCGCGCAGCATGGTCTCGACCTCCATGATTGCGCGGAAGCCGCGATACTCGATGTGACGCATGTGGTCGTCCGCATAAATTGCAATCTTGCAGTTGGCGACCCGGCGAATGGTCGGCATCACGGCGACTCCTGAAACTGTGTATAGGCAATCGTTGCCTAGACTAAATGACACGTCAAAACGCGATGGCTGCACCCGGTGCGGTTCGATTTGGACTGAATCCGGAACGTGCCATAAGATAAGATTCGTTTGGTCTCTCGTCGTGCGGAAGTGACATGCAGATCGTGATGCCGGAGACAGGATTGGCAGAGGCAAACCGGCGCATCGCTGCGTGCCGCGAGAGCCGGTCGCATGCGCTCGACCTCCGAGACCTGGGGCTCACCGAGCTACCCGACAAGTTGGTCGGCCTCACCCGGCTGACTTCGCTCAGCCTTGATGGGAACAGCATCGGCGAAGCGGGGGCGCGGGCCATTGCGAAGAGGCTCACCAGTTTGACCTCACTTAACCTGGACGAGAACCGCATCGGCGAAGCCGGGGCGTGCGCCCTTGCTGAGCGACTTACCGGCCTGATCGAGCTCAACCTCGCGGCGAATATTATTGGCGAAGCCGGGGCGCGCGCCATCGCGGAGCGGCTCACCAGTCTGACCTCGCTCGGTCTCGGACGGAACAGTATCGGCAACGCGGGGGCGCGCGCCATTGCGGAGCGGCTCACCGGCCTGACCTACCTCAACCTCGATAAGAACCACATCGGCGATGCTGGAGCGCGCGCCATTGCGGAGCGGCTCACCGGCCTGACCTACCTCGGCCTCGACGGCAACCGTATCGGCGACGCCGGAGCGCGCGCCATTGCGGAGCTCACCGGCCTGATCTCGCTCAGCCTCGAAGACAACTACATCGGCGAAGATGGGGCGCGCGCCATTGCGGAGCAGCTCACTGGCCTGACCTGCCTCAACCTCGACGGCAACAACATCGGGAAAGCGGGAGCGTGCGCCATTGCGGAGCGGCTCACCAGCCTGACCTTGCTCAGCCTCGACGACAATTACATCGGCGAAGACGGGGCGCGCGCCATTGCGGCGCGGCTGACCAGCCTGACCTCGCTGAGCCTCAATGGCAACTACATCGGCGAAGGCGGGGTGAGCGCCATCGCGAAGCAACTTGGTGGCCTGAGCTCGCTCAGCCTCGACGTGAACCATATTGGCGAAACCGGGGCACGCGCCATTGCGGAGCGGCTCACCGGGCTGACTTCGCTTAGCCTCGACGTGAACAACATCGGCGAAGGCGGGGCGCGAAGCCTGCTGGACGCACTATCGACGCCGCCACGCAATGAGATAATCCAATTCCTGTCGCTACGATGTAATGGTATTTCAATGCTTCCGATAGAGGCGCTCGACACTATTGACGCCCAGGCGATTCTCGCCGCTTGGCGCCGTTTCAAAAAGTTACGGCAGCGCGGCGAACTCGTCCCCCTCAACGAGGCCAGAATCCTTGTCGTCGGCGATGAGGCCGTCGGCAAGACTTCTCTAGTGCGCTTCCTCGTCGATGACCTGCCCCGCCAGCAGCAGGACCTCACGGTCGGCATCGAAAAGACGCCGTGGGCACCACCCAGCACTGCGGTGAAAGCCAACGTCTGGGACTTTGCCGGACAAGAAATTACGCATGGGACGCACCAATATTTTCTTAGTGAGCGGAGTTCTCTATCTGCTCGTTCTTTCGGACCGCAAGCAGGACGACCGCTCGATCTATCGCTGGCTGCCGACCATCAAAGCCCGTGCCCCCGACGCGCCGATTATCGTCGCGGTCAATCAGTCAGATGGCGGCAAGGAGCACTTGGTCCTGCAGTGGGACGAGATCGCTAAACAAAACCCGGAGATCGTCGCCGTGTGCCGCACCTCCTGCAACGACGACGACTGGGCCAGACGGAGTATCGCTGCGTTACGCGGGATGATCGCCGACACGTTCAACACATCGCCAAGGCTCACGGAGATCCGCGATAGCGTGCCGACCAGTTGGATGCGCATCAAAAAACGTATCACTGAGGAAGCCGAACGACGATTCGTCCTCGAACACAGCGATTTTGTCACCGAGTGCATGCGCCAACCCGCGGAAGGCGACCTTCCGGGCGATGTCGTCAGTGACCGCGACGAACAGCGACAGCTCCTGCGCACGTTGCACAATCTCGGCGTCGTCATCGCGCATGGCCTCAGCCGTAACGCGCGGGACATTCCTCCGAATTTGCAGATACTGGATCCCAACTGGCTGACCCAAGCCATCTACCGTATCTTGCAGCATGAGGAGCTGAGACACGAAAACGGCGTGTTTGCCAAAACCGATCTCACACGCTGGCTCGACCCCGAACGCTATCCCGTACAGTACCACGACGAGGTGCTGAAGCTCATGCAGGATCGGAGCATCGAGTTGGCCGTGGCGCTCGACGCCCCGGGTAAGTACCTGGTGCCGCAGGCCCTGCCGCCGAAAGATATCAACTGGGACGGCTTCCTGACCGGCAAATCCCTAAGTTTCGCCTACCAATACGACCCAATGCCGAGCGGCCTGATGGCACGCTTTATCGTTCGCACGTTTGCCCATGCCAACGACCAGCGGCCCGCACGCGGTACGGAGTGATGCTGGAGGTGGAGGGCTGCCCCGTGCATGCCGGCGTTAATGAGCGCCTCAACCTATTGACCCTGAGGGCCGGCGGGGATGCGAATAGCCGAGTCCGTGGGCTCGCCTATGCGCGGGGTACGATGCAGGAACTGCACCACATCTTCGGCATCGAGCCGGAGGAACTCGTGCTCCTGCCGGACCAGCCGGAGGTGAGGGTTCCTTACCGGTACCTACGCGACCTGGAAAGGCGGAAAGGATTGAATTATGAGTTCACGTATCCGGGCGCAGCGAGGGAGTACTGCGTCCGCGAACTGATCGAGGGGATTACGGACGAGGACAGAGGGCGCAGAGGCAACCCAATTCAATCGTATGATGTCTTCTTTATGTCACAAGTCCGGTGACAAACCTACGGTGCGGAACCTGAACACGATTTTAAAAAATGCTGACATCAAGACTTGGTTTGATGAGGAACAGATTCGACCGGGCGACGTATGGCAAGACAAGCTTGAAGCTGAGATTTTAAGGATTAGTGCCTGTCTCATTATTGTCGGAGATAGCGGTATTGGGCCGTGGCAGACATGGAATTGAAGGCATTTATTGATGAATTTGTAAAGAGAAAATGTAAAATTATTCCTTTACTGATCGGCAAGCCAACGAAGATTCCCGAGTTACCAATGTTTGCAAGGCAATTCCAGTGGAGTGATTTAAGGAAGAACGATGGTTGACAGTTGGCAAAGCTGATTGCTGCCCTCAAGACTTAACCAGAAAGCACCCCTCATGTGTTCCGACAATGGCCTTTCCGAGAGCTTCGTCGGACACGGCTCCAGCGTATTGGAGGACGCACCCCATTCCGCTATGATTGCCTTCAGGATTTCAAACAGGAGTGCAGCCCCCATGACCCCAGCACGGCAATTCCGAGACCTGTTGCAGCGCGGCGGCATGACCATCGCGCCCGGGGCCTATGACGGCATTACGGCGCGGGCGATTGCGCAGGCCGGGTTCGACGCCGTCTACATGACGGGCGCCGGCACCGCGGCGACCTTCGGCTATCCGGACTACGGGCTGCTGACGATGTCGGAGATGGCGGAGAATGCCGGGCGCGTCGCGGCGGCGGTCACCCTGCCGGTCATTGCGGACGCGGACACCGGCTACGGCAACGAACTCAACGCCACCCGCACGGTGCGCGAATACGAGCGGCGCGGGGTGGCCGGCCTGCATATCGAGGACCAGGGGTTTCCGAAAAAATGCGGCCACCTCGACAACAAGGTGATCGTGCCGCTTGACGAGTACCTTGCAAAAATCCGGGCGGCGGTGGCGGCGCGGCGCGACCCGGATTTCGTCATCATCGCCCGCACCGACAGCCGCGCCGTGCTCGGCTTCGAGGAGGCGATCCGCCGCGCCAATGCGGCGCTCGCGGCCGGGGCCGACATGGCGTTCGTGGAGGCGCCGCAGACGCTCGAAGAGGTCGCGGCGGTGCCGCGGCTGGTCGCCGGGCCGTGCCTGCTCAACGTGGTGTGGCGCGGCAAGACCCCGGAGGTCGCCTTCGCGGACGCCGAACAGATGGGCTACCGGCTCGCCATCGTGCCAGGCATGCTGTTCAAGGCCGTGATCGGCATCTGCGACGCGACACTCGCCGAACTGCGCCGCACCGGGCGGCATCCGGAGCCGATGCACAGCATGACGGTGCGCGAGGCGTTCCGCCGCGTCGGCGCCGACGAGTGGGACGCCGTGAGCGAACGCTTCGCCGCCAAGCCGGCGGCGGAGGCTGCGGAGTAGGGGCGAGACATCGCCGTTCGGATTCGAGCGCAGCGAAGTTCCGGGACGACTGTGCATTAGACTGCGGTCAATGCTGTTCCGTTCAGTTAACCCGAGGACGCGCGCGTCCCCTCTCCCCACGGCGTTCTTCACGCCATGGGGAGAGGGTCAGGGTGAGGGGCGGCGCCGCGCTCCGACGGCGCGACCGATCGTCTCTTGCAGCGGCAGCGATTGCGAAGGCATCCCAAAGTCCGTGCCGGCACCTGCCCCTCACCCTAACCCTCTCCCCATCGTGAAGAACGATGGGGAGAGGGGACGCGCCGGCCGTGCCGTCGGTCGCGCTCATCCCCCAAGTTGGGCCTGTTCGGCTCGCGCGTAGGACGCGACCGCATGTGCCGGTATGGTGTATGACGAGCGCGGACCCACGACCGGTTCTTTAAGAAACCCCGGAGGAACCCCATGAGAACGATCCGATCGATTGCCGTGACCTCGGTGTTGGCGCTGCTGCCGCTCGGCGCCGGCGGCGCTGCGCACGCCGCCGAGATCAAGATGCTGGTTTCCAACGCCATGAAGACCACGCTGGAGGAACTCGCCCCGCAGTTCGAGAAGGCGAGCGGGCACACGCTTGCCATCACGTACGGCGCGGCCTCCGAACTCAAGACCGATATCCAGAAGGGCGCGGTGTTCGACGTCGCGATCCTTACGCCTGTGGTGATCGACACGCTCGTCAAGGAAGGCAAACTCAGTGCCGCCGGCGTGACGCCGATTGCGCGCGCCGGTTTCGGCATGGCGGTGCGCCGCGGCGCCCACAAGCCCGACATCGGCACCACCGAGGCGTTCAAGCGCGCGCTCCTGGAGGCGAAGGCGATCGCTTACGTGGAGGCGGGCGCGGGCTCGCCCTATTTCAAAAGCCTGCTCGATCGGTTCGGCATCGCCGACCAGGTCAAATCCAAGCTGAAGCCGCAGCCGACCAGCAACCCGGCCGCCAAAGCGGTCGCCAACGGCGAGGCGGAGATCGGCATCACGGCGATCAGCGAAATCCTCCCCTATGCTGGGGCCGAAGTCGCCGGGCCGCTGCCGGCGGACATCCAGTTTTATTCCGTCTCCGCCGCCGCCATCGCGGCCGGCATCAAGGACCCCGCGGCCGCCAAAGCCGTGATCGCGTTCCTCACCGCACCCGCTGCCATCACGGTGATTAAGGCCAAGGGACTGAGCCCAGGCTGATCGCAGGCGCGGTGCGTTTGCTTTACCTCTCTGCGGTGGGGAGAGGTCACCGGCCCACGCGGTGGCCGAGAGATGGCAAGGCTGATCGTTGCCCGCAAAACCTCACACGAGCGGACGAGATGAACACGGCATTCCGCCACAATGCCTTCAATGTGGAATCATAAGGTGCGCTGATGCCTCCTGCCACGCTGCTCGATAAGATCTGGGCCTCCCACGCGATCTTGACGCGGCCGGACGGGGCGACGCTGCTCCATATCGACCGGCATCTGGTTCATGACGGCTCCGCCAATGCGTTCCGCATGCTGAAAGAGCGGGGTCTGCCCGTGCGCCGGCCCGACCGCACCTTCGCGACGCCCGACCATTACGTCCCGACGGTCAGCCACGATCTCGCCGCCATGCCTGAGGCGCACCGGCGCGCCATGGTCGAGGACCTGGCGGCCAATGCCGAGGCTTCCGGGGTGACGCTGTTCGGCCTCGCCGACCCGCGCCAGGGCATCGTCCACGTGGTCGGCCCGGAGCAGGGCTTAAGCCAGCCCGGCCTGGTCATGGTGTGCGGCGACAGTCATACCGCGACCCACGGGGCGCTCGGCGCGCTCGCCTTCGGGGTCGGAGCGTCGGAAGTGCACCACGTGCTGGCGACGCAGACGCTGTGGCAGATCAAGCCGAAGAATTTGCGCGTTACCGTGGACGGTGTGCTGGCTCCCGGCGTGTGCGCCAAGGACGTGATCCTCGCCATCATCGCCAAAATCGGCGTCGCCGGCGGCGTCGGGCATGTGATCGAATATGCCGGCTCCGCGATCCGCGCGCTCGGCATCGCGGGGCGGCTCACCGTCTGCAACATGTCGATCGAAGCCGGCGCCCGCGCCGGCATGGTGGCGCCGGACGACACAACCTTCACATATCTGCACGGACGACCCTATGCGCCCAAGGGCGCCGACTGGGACCGGGCGCTCGGTGCGTGGCGGTTGCTCGCCTCCGATGCCGGAGCGCACTTCGATCGCGAGGTCAGGCTCGAAGCGGCGGAGATCGCCCCGATGGTGACCTGGGGCACGAGCCCCGAGGCCGCGGCGCCGATCACCGGCCGGGTGCCGGACCCGGCAGACGAGCCGATCGCCTCAAAGCGCGACGCCATGGAGCGCGCGCTCGCCTACATGCACCTCACGCCCGGAACGCCGTTTGCCGAGATCGCAGTGGATCGCGTGTTCATCGGCTCCTGCACCAACAGCCGCATCGAGGATTTGCGCGCCGCCGCAAACGTGCTCGACGGGCGCCGCGCGGTCGTGCCGACCATCGCGGTTCCGGGATCGGGCCTCGTCAAGGCGCAGGCCGAGGCGGAGGGCCTGGACACGATCTTCCGCCGCGCCGGGGTCGAATGGCGCGAGGCCGGCTGCTCCATGTGCGTCGCCATGAACGGCGACGTCGTCGCGCCCGGCGAGCGCTGCGCCTCCACCTCCAACCGCAATTTCGTCGGCCGCCAGGGCCGCGGCGCGCGCACGCACCTCCTGAGCCCCGCCATGGCGGCGGCGGCCGCCGTCACCGGCCGGCTCACCGACGTGCGCCAATTTACCACGAGGCCGTAAATGGAACCGTTCGTTCGCGTGGATGCCGTTGCGGTGCCGCTCAGTGCGCCCAACATCGACACCGACCAGATCATCCCGGCGCGCTTCATGTGGCGCAAGAAGACCGACGGCTGGGGGCACCTGCTGTTCCACGACCTGCGCTTCGACGAGGCCGGCGCGCCACGGCCGGATTTCGTGCTCAACCGCGCCGGCTACGCGGGCGCCCGCATCGTGGTGGCGGACCGCAATTTCGGCTGCGGGTCGTCCCGCGAGATCGCCGTGTGGACGCTCTACGACTACGGCATCCGCGCGGTGCTGGCGGAGAGTTTCGGTGACATCTTTTTCAACAACTGCTTCCAGAACGGCCTGCTGCCGGTGGTGCTGCCGGCCGGCCGGGTGGCGGCACTGCGCACGCTGTTGGAACAGGCACCCGGCAGCCGCATCGCGGTCGACCTCGAAGCCCAGACCGTCACCGGGCCGGATGGCATCGTGGACTCCTTCACGATCGACCCGTTCCGCAAGATGTGCCTGCTCGCCGGCACCGATGATGTGTCGTTCACGCTCGGCCACAGTGAGCAGATTGCGGCCTTCGAGCGGGCCTACGAGGCCAGGGTGCCGTGGCTGTGACGCGGCTATGAGCCATTGACCTCGACCATTGCCCTGACCTCTCAGGCCGTTCGGTCCGCCATGCCGTTTACGCCTCGCCGATTCACATCCGAAGTATCCGAAGTAGAATGGGCTTGCATTGTTGCGCTTTGGATGCGAATCCACGAAAGGCATTTTCTGGCTGGCCAACCCAATGCCCGCCGATGCCCCGTGGTTCCATCAAAGCGAGCCTCACAACATAATTATTTCCGGCATCGAATTATATGTGCAGCGTTTCCAGTACCTCGGCGGACCGTTTATCTCGCGTAAATCAAATGGTAGGCAAAGTGACTGGAACCGAGCAAGCGCGTTATTTACTGATCGTTTCGTAGGCCTGCGGGTCCAGCAGGGCGTCGAGTTCGGCCCGATCGCGGATTTTCATTTTGAACAGCCAGCCGTCGCCCCCCGGTGAAGCATTGACCAAACCCGGCTCGCCGCCGAGCCGGTCGTTGATGGCGATGACCTCACCGCCGACCGGCGCATAAACGTCGGCGGCGGCTTTGACCAACTCGACCGTGCACGCGACGGCGCCTTTATCGAAACCGGCGCCGACGGCGGGCAGATCGACGAACACCAGGTCGCCGAGCTTTTCCTGCGCGAATTGCGTGATGCCGACGGTCCCGATATCGCCGTCGACGCTGATCCATTCATGATCGGCGGTGAATTTCAGCATGATTGGTCTCCTCGCGGTTCAGCGGTGCTTGTAGTGCGGCGGAACGAAGGGAAGTGCGGCGACCGTGACCGGCAGCCGCTTGCCGCGGACATCGGCAAAAACGCGGGTTCCGGCCATGGCCGCTTCGACCGGCAGATATCCCATTGCAACCGGAGCATCGAGACTGATCCCGAAGCCGCCCGAGGTGACGATGCCGGCCGGCGCGGCGTCATGCCTCACCGAGAAAAAGCGGAGCCGCCCGCACGTACCGGTGCGCGCCCTTCCGGTCGCAGGCCGACCCGCCGTCGAGCCGGGCCGTCGGAGAGTTGGCGCAAGATCTGTTCGTCACCCGGGAATCCGCCAGGACGCGCACCGCCGCGGCGGCGCGAGGCGGGAATGGTCCATGCCAATGCGGCCTCCACCGGGGTGGTTTGTTCATCGAGGTCGGCCCCGTAAAGGCACAGTCCGGCTTCGAGCCGCAGGGTATCGCGGGCACCGAGGCCGGCCGGAGCGACGGTTGCATCGCCCAGCAGGGCATCGAAAAGTGCCTCCGCCCGCTCGCCCGCGATGCTGATTTCGAAGCCGTCTTCGCCCGTATAGCCGGACCGAGACACCAGGCAGGTCTCGCCGATCAAGGTGATGGGGCGGGCATCCATAAATCGCATGCCGGTGGCTTCAGGCGCCAATCGCGCCAGCGCCGCCTCGGCCAACGGTCCCTGCAGCGCGAGCAGCGCGCGATCATCCAAGACATCGATGTGGCAAGCATCCGCCAGACGATCACGCAAATGCGCGATATCCACATCCTTGCGGCCGGCATTGACCACCAGCCGCAAATGATCTCCCTGATTGGAAACCATGAGGTCATCGATCACACCGCCGGCCGCATTGGTGAACAGGGTGTAGCGCTGTCGTTCCGGAGCCAAAGCGTCGATATCGCCGGGCACCAGCGTTTCGAGCGCGCGAGCGGCATCCTGTACGCCGCCGGAGTGCGGGCGCAGCACGATCTGGCCCATATGCGAGACATCGAACAAACCGGCCGCCGTGCGCGTATGCAGATGCTCGCGGATGATGCCGTCGCCGTACTGCAACGGCATCTCGTAACCCGCAAACGGCACCATGCGGGCGCCGAGCCGCACATGCATCGCGTAGAGCGGGGTGCGCTTGAGCGCCGGGGCCGCATCGGGTTCCACCTGGATACCTCTCCTCTGCGGCTTATGTCCCGACGGGGGCCGCGCGATCCGTCAGCACGAGTTCCCGCGCCGCCTTCAACTCATCGAGCCGGCGGACGGGCGTTTTATGCGGCGCGGTCTTGACGAGCGCCGGGTCGCTGCCGGCTTCATCGGCGATCGCCCGCATGGCGGCCACGAAGGCGTCAAGCGTCGGCTTGGCCTCGGTTTCGGTCGGCTCGATCATCAGCGCTTCGGGCACGATCAGGGGAAAATAATTGGTCGGCGGATGGAAGCCGTAGTCGAGCAGCCGCTTGGCGACGTCGAGGGCGCGAACGCCGGTGCCCGGCAATGCGCCGGAACAAACGAATTCATGCATGTTGATGCGGTCGAACGGAACGTGAAAACAATCGCGCAATTTCACCCGCAGATAATTGGCATTGAGCACTGCGTGCTCGGAATTGGCCCGCAAACCATCGGCGCCGTGACGCCGGATATACGCATAGGCGCGCACCAGCATGCCGAAATTGCCCGAAAACGGTGCTACGCGCCCGATCGATTGGGGCGGCATGGCGAAGCCATAGCTTGGTTTATCGCCCCCCGGGGCGACGGTAACGACCGGCCCGGGGAGAAAATCTGCAAGCCGTGCGGATACGCCGACCGGCCCCGACCCAGGTCCGCCGCCGCCATGCGGGGTCGAAAAGGTTTTGTGCAGATTATAGTGCATCACATCGAAACCGAGATCGCCGGGACGCACGATGCCGGCGATGGCATTCAAATTGGCTCCGTCGCCGTAGACCAAGCCGCCGCAGCCGTGAACCAGCTGCACGACCTGCTCGATCTGTTCCTCGAACAGCCCCAGCGTATTCGGGTTGGTGATCATGATGGCGGCGACGGTGTCGTCGCAGGCGGCACGCAAAGCTTCGAGATCGACGTTGCCACGCGCGTCGCTCGGCAGTTCGACCGCCATGAAGCCCGCCATCGTGGTCGAGGCCGGATTGGTGCCATGCGCCGAATCCGGAATCAGGACGCGGGAACGCTTGGTGTCGCCGCGGACATGATGATAGGCCCGGATCATCAGCAATCCGGTGAACTCCCCATGGGCACCGGCGGCCGGCTGCAGCGATACGGCGGCAAATCCGCCGATTGCCGCAAGCCACTGCTGTAGTTCAAACATCAGCGCAAGATTGCCCTGCACGGTCTGCGGCCCCTGGAGCGGGTGCGTCTGCGCAAAGCCGCCTAGCCGCGCGATCTCCTCATTTTCCTTGGGGTTGAACTTCATGGTGCAGGAACCGAGCGGATAAAATCCGCTGTTGACGCCGAAATTGCGCTGCGACAACGCCAGATAATGGCGCACCACGTCGAGCTGCGACAGCTCGGGCAATCCGCAGTCCTCGCGCAGTTCATCGGCCGGCAGGGGCGCGAGCGGAACGTCCGGCGCCGGCAGGTCGATGCCGTGGCGGCCGGGCACGCTCAGCTCATAAACCGTCGGAATGGTTTTGACATTCATGGGTTTTGGCCCGTCCTGCATGATGTCAGTCCTTTCCCGAGGCGATCCGCCGCAGCGCATCTACCAGGCCATCGATGGCGGCGCGGGTGTTGAGTTCGGTCACCGCCAGCAGCATGTGGTCGGCGAGATGCGGATAGTCGCGGCCGAGATCATAGCCGCCGATGATGCCATGCCGTTCGCACAAGATCCGGTTGACCTCGCCGGCGGACCGCGGCAGCCGCACAACGAATTCCTTGAAAAAGTCGCGCGAAGGGGCCTGTGGATTGACCGCGATGCCCGGCAGCCGCGCGATTTCGGCGGCCGCATAGTGACTCTTGTGGAAGCACAGTTCGGCGACGTCGCACAGCCCCTGCCGGCCCATCGCCGACATATAGGTCGCGGCGGCAAGCGCGCAGAGCGCCGAATTGGTGCAGATATTGCTGGTCGCCTTGGCGCGACGAATATGCTGCTCGCGCGTTGCCAGCGTGAGCACGTAGCCGCGCTTGCCCTCTGCATCGACGGTTTCGCCGACGAGGTGGCCCGATAGCCGCCGTACGTGCTCTTTGCGCGCCGCAAATATGCCGAGATGCGGCCCGCCGTATGAGGGCGCAATCCCGAGCGGTTGACCTTCCGCCACCACCACATCCGCCCCATAGGCGCCGGGGGGACGCAGCAGGCCGAGCGCGATCGGGTCGGCGATCACGATGAGCAGTGCGCCCGCACGATGAACCGCATCGGCAAGGCCGTCAACCGGTTCGCACTGCCCGAAGAAATTTGGGTTTTGGATCACCAGTGCCGCGGTGTCGCGGTCGATCAGCCCACGCAGGTCATCGAATTGCGCGGTGTGATCTTCATCGCCGGTGATCTTTGCCGCATGGGTGCCGCGGAGATAGGTCCGTACCACCGCGCGGTACTGGGGATGAACGGCCGGCGACATGATGATCTTGCCGCGTCGTCCCTGCGCTACGTTCAGCGCCAGCAGCACCGCTTCGGCGAGCGCCGTGGCGCCGTCATAGTGGCTCGCATTGCTGACCTCCATGCCGGTCAGCCGGCAGATCATGCTCTGATATTCGAACAGCGCCTGCAGCATCCCCTGGCTGGTTTCCGGCTGATACTGCGTATAGGAGGTATAAAACTCGCCGCGGCGCAGCACGTAATCGACGACCGCGGGCCGGAAGTGGTGATAGACCCCGGCGCCCAGAAACGAGCGCGACGGATCGACGCCGAAATTGCGCTGCGCCAGGGACTGCATCTCGGCGGTGATTTCCAGTTCCGACGCCGCCGCCGGGAGCGCCAGCTTGGGGAACCGCACGCCGGCCGGGACATCCGCGAACAGGTCGTCCAGGCGCGACACCCCGATTGCCGCCAGCATGTCGTGCGTCTCGGATGCCGTGTGCGGCACGTAGGACATCGATCCTCCCTTCACTACTTTTTTCCCCGCGCCGCCGATCTGTCGATCGCTACGCGGAGCGGACCACATTCATGCGGCGGTCCCGACCATGCGAAAGCGATGATACCCGACGATGACGGAATAGTACCTGCGCGAGATCAATGCGGCATCAAGCGCCGGATCCCCGGTGTCGAACCGCAGCACCGGTGTACGCGCAAGCTTTGCCGGGGTGGCGATGATGAGGATGTTATCGGCACCAATGCGGCGGATGACCGCCGGGCTGAGCTGCTGATTGCCGCGGCCGAGCACGAACCCCTGCGCGCCTATCGGGCTGAGCACGAGCCTCGCCGCGGAGTACCGTGGCAGCAGATCGAGGATCTGTCGTTCGTCAAAGTCCTTGCCCACCAACTTTCCGCCCGTAATCGCGTCCACACCCAGGAGCGTCTTGGCAACATGGAGGGCACGTCCGACCGCCTGGACGGAGCTGCCCGGCCCGAGCAAGTACAGCGTATCCGGCTGCGCGGCGATTTCTTCGCCCAAATGCGCCGCGATATCCTCTTTGACGGCCTCCTCGTCGGCCCCGGAAATCAGCGCCTTGCTGGCCTGCGTATAGGTCGGCTCGAACGGCGTGCGCGCCGCCATGTAAAGCCGCACCGCCCACTCGTCCCGGCGATATTTGTCCTCGTCGAGATCGACGATCTCCACATCGGCGGTCCCGATTTCGCCCGCAAGATAGCGCGCCAGGATTTGCGCCGTGCGGACCGGCGTGACGCCGAAAACCCCGGAATACATTTTAACCCCCGACGGAATCCCGAGCACCGGCACCGTCTGGCCGACGATCGCGCAAATATCCCGCGCGGTGCCGTCGCCGCCGCAAAACAGCACCAGATCGACGCTGGCGGCCAGGAATTTCCTGGTCGCAATGCGGGTATCGTCCGCCGAAGGCGTTTCCGGCGGCGCATGCACCACGTCGATATTCGCAAAGGCGGCAGCCCGCAGCGCATCGAGCCCCATCTGGCCGGCGACCGTCAGCCAGTGAATCGCTTGCGCTTGCGGCGTCCCGGCCACCAGGCGGAAGAGTTCCAGCAGCATTTCCTCCGCGCGGCCATTGGCAACCGGCACGGCCCCGCGTCGCACCGCCTCGTCCACGACCCCGTCGCTGCCCTTCAGCCCGACGCGGCCGCCCATTCCGGCGATCGGATTGATGACGAATCCTATCCGCACGAAATGTCCCTCAATTGGCAAGCTATCGCTTGTTCAAGCGCAAGGCCAACCTTCGCACAGAGCAGCGGTTTCAGTTGCGTGATCTGCGGCGCTACCAAATAACGCGCCGCTGGCAGCGCCCGATGGCGCGCGCATTTACCGCGCTGCCGTGACCTGAATCTCGACCTTCTTCTCCGGCCCCTGCAGCAGCGCCTCGATGCAGGCGCGCGCGGGCGCGCAGCCGGGCGGGACCCAGGCGTCCCACACCTTGTTCATTTCCTCCACGGTGCGAATGTCGGAAAGCCAGATGGTGGCCTTGAGCAGCTTCGATTTGTCGGTCCCGGCCTTGGCCAGATAGCCGTCGATGATGCCGAGAATCTCGGCGGTCTGCTCCGCCACCCCGCCATTGAGCGCCGTGCTGGCCGTGAAACCGGCGAGATAGACCGTGTCGCCGTGGATCACCGCCTTGCTCATGCGCGGACCGGTGTCGATGCGTTGGATGGTCATGGTGTCTCCTCGTTTCGGGTGTGGCTTGGGGGCATTGTTGGGGGCAATCTACAGGGACCTTCGGCCGACCCTACCGGCTTGCGTCCCTTGGAGGCAATTCTTCAATTGCGCTTTCAAATCGATCCCAGCGCGTGCGCCAGCACCTTGCGCATCACGCTCGGCAGGGCGGCGCCGTCGATGTCCGGGCGGTCCAGCCAATAGCTGCCCGCGGGCGCCGCAGCGGTTGCCGGCACCTGTGCGATCCACACTGCAAGCTCCAGCGGAAAATGCGTGAACACGTGGGTCACGACGCCGGGAACGCGCCGCCATACCACCTTGCGCCTAAATACCGGCGCATCGCTGAGCGCACCCGCGTCGTCGAAATCCGCAAGCCATGCGCTGGTCGGCACTTCCGTCATGCCGCCAAGGAGCCCCTTGTCGGCGCGCCGGCGCACCAAGACGCTGCCGCCGCGGCGGATCGCGACGAACGCGGCGCCGCGGCGCAAGCGCCCGGGGGTTTTCTTTGCCTTGCGGGGAAAAGTTTCGGCGTCGCCCCGTTGCGTGGCTGCACATGATCCGGACAATGGGCATAGCATGCAGGCCGGCGCTTTGGGGGTGCAGACGGTGGCGCCGAGATCCATCATGGCTTGGGCGAAATCGCCGGCCCGGCCGGCCGGCACCAACCCTGCCGCCAGCGCGCGGATCGCCGGCCGCGCCGCCGGGATTTGGGCCTCGACCGCGAACAGGCGGGTCACCACCCGCTCCACATTGCCGTCAACCGGGCAGGTGTCCTGATTGAACGCGATGGCCGCCACCGCGGCGGCCGTATAGGCCCCGATGCCGGGCAATTCGCGAAGCTCCGCTTCGCGGTCCGGAAAGCCGCCGCGCGCCGCCACCGCCTTGGCGCAGGCATGCAGATTGCGGGCACGCGCATAATAACCAAGCCCGGCCCACAGCCGCAGCACCTCCTCGGTATCGGCCTCGGCCAGTGCCGTCACGGAGGGAAACCGCGCCAAAAACCGCGCGAAATAAGGCACAACCGCCGCGACCGTGGTCTGCTGGAGCATGATCTCGGAAAGCCACACCCGGTAGGGATCGGGGCGCTCGCCGGGAAGCGCCCGCCACGGCAGCACACGGCGATTTTGATCGTACCAGGCGAGCAGGCCGGCCCCGGCCAGCATCCGTTCGCGGCTCTCGTCTTGGTGGGCCGCCGAAGCTGCGGCGGAATTCCGCGCGCTCGGTCGCTTGCGCTCCTTTCGAAGCGCGGTCCATTTTGCTACAGTCATAGTTGAGGGATGTGGCAGAACCGATGGTCCCGAACAAGCGAACCTTTGCAAAACCGCTCGCCGATCTGGTGGCGGCTTGCGTTGCCGGTGCGTTCGCGCGCCAGGGCTTCACGTCATGCGAGATCGTCACCCACTGGGACGAAATCGTCGGTCCGGAGGTCGCCGCGGTGGCGGAACCGATCCGCATGCAATGGACTCGCGGACGCGACGGCGGTGATGTCGAATCCGCGACGTTGATCCTGCGGGTGGAAGGGCCGGGTGCGATCGAGATCCAGCATATGTCCGGGACGATCGTGGAGCGGGTCAACCGCTATCTGGGATGGCGGGCGGTGAGCAGGCTGGCGCTGCGGCAGGCGCCCCTGATGCGGCGGCAACGCAAGCCGGAACGGCCGAAGATCGACGAGGTCGCGGCGGCCGCCATCGCGGCGCGGATGACCGGAATTGCCGACCCCGGCTTACGCGCCGCCCTTGGCCGCCTCGGCGCGGCCATCAAGCGAACGTGATGGCGGGCCGAGGCGGGCTCTGTCCGCCCGCCGGTTGCCTCCGCGGCGCGAAAGCGCTATCGGAGTTTGAGGATAGAATGCGTGTGAATCTGTCAATGTGGAGATGATGCGATGTTGACGCGCCGGGAATTCGTGGTGAGCGGTTCGGCAATCTGGGCGTTCGGCGCCATTGGTATGCTCGACGGGGCTGCGTGGGCGCAAACCTTCTCGGTCCTCGAATTGGAGGCCAAGGGGCCGCTCGACGATATCCCGATGGGCTCCGAGAATGCGCCCGTCACCATCATCGAATACGCGTCGATGACGTGTCCGCATTGCGCGGCTTTTGCCACAACCACTTTCCCGAAGCTGAAAGAAAAGTATATTGATACCGGAAAAGTAAAGTACATCATGCGCGAATACCCGCTCGACGGGCTCGCGGCGGCGGCCTTCATGCTGGCCCGCTGCGCCGGACCGGATAAATATTATCCGTTGATCGAAACCCTATTTGCGCAACAGCAAAAATGGGCGGTGCGTGAACCGATTCCGCCGCTGACTGCGATTGCCAAGCAGGCCGGGTTCACCCAGCAAAGCTTCGAAGCGTGCATCAACAACAAGGACTTGCTGACCAAGGTCCAGGCCATGCGCGACCGTGGTACCCAGAAGTTCAAGGTCGATGCGACCCCGACCTTCTACATCAACGGCGAGAAGCATTCGGGGGCCATGTCGATCGAGGAACTCGACAAGGTTCTGGCCCCGCTGATCAAGGGCTGATCGCGCGTAAACGACTTTATCCAAACTCCGTTCACTTGACCCTAGGATGCGCCCGCCCCCTCTCCCCATCGTTCTTCACGATGGGGAGAGGGTTGGGGTGAGGGGCAGGTGCCAGCACAGATGGCGCGGCCGATCGTCTCTTGTCGCAGCGCCGATCGCCTGCCCGGAAGCCCTCACGTGCTCCCGCCCCTAACCCTCTCCCCACGGCGTGAAGAACGCCGCGGGGAGAGGGGACCCCTAGGTTAAGTGCACGGTATTGGGCTTTATCCGAATCCGGCCGCGGTCGAATTGCGGGGTCGTAGGATGAGGCAAAGGCGCCCGGCACGGCCGGGCGAGGAGGTTCGGCAATCTGTCGCTGTGGCCACCGGCGGCGGTGAGGGTTGGCATGGAGTGCGAGTAGAGCGTGCCTTTGCGCATCCTACGATGCCCTGACCGAAAATTAGCAGCCAACCGCCACCACGGAAAACTGGTATAGCCCGGCGCCCGCAAGCGCATCCTGCGCCGTCGCGTGCGCGACCTGCCGTGTCCGATTTACGATTTTTTAAGGCGGCGCGGCGACAAACAAAAAATGCCGCGAAGCTGTTGCCGATTGCCGCTGCCCGATTCATGCTAATCGCCATGCGGTGCACTGATTCGCGTTTTCAGCGGGCGTCGAAGCCCACGTCCAAAGAACCGGCCAAGCGCCAGACTACGGCGGTTGGGGGCCGCGATCGATGAAATTTTCGCGGTTGCGATTGATCGGGTTCAAGTCCTTCGTCGAAGCGACCGACTTCCTGATCGAGCCCGGATTGACCGGCGTGGTCGGGCCGAATGGCTGCGGCAAATCCAATCTTGTCGAGGCGCTGCGCTGGGTGATGGGCGAGGCCTCGTATAAGGCCATGCGCGCATCCGGCATGGATGACGTGATCTTTTCCGGCAATTCCAAGCGGCCGGCCCGCAATGCCGCCGAAGTCGCGATGACGATCGACAACACCAGCCGGACCGCACCGGCGCAATTCAACGAAGACGACACGCTCGAAGTGTCGCGCCGGATCGAGCGCGAGAGCGGCTCGACCTACCGGCTCAACGGCCGCGAAGTGCGGGCACGGGACGTGCAGATTCTGTTCGCCGACGCATCCTCCGGATCGCGGTCGCCGGCGCTGGTCCACCAGGGCCGCATCGGTGAGATCATCCAGGCCAAGCCCGAGCAGCGCCGCCGCGTGCTCGAAGAGGCCGCCGGCATTTCCGGCCTGCATGCGCGCCGTCACGAGGCCGATCTGCGGCTGCGGGCCGCGGAGCAGAATCTCACCCGCCTGGAGGACGTGGTCGGCCAGTTGACCAGCCAGATCGATGGGCTCAAGCGCCAGGCCCGCCAGGCCGTGCGCTACCGTGCGCTGGCGCAGAATATCCGCAAGGCGGAGGCGGCGCTCTACCATCTGCGCCTGATCGAGGCGCAGCGCGAGGTGGAGAACGCGGCCGTAGCCGTGGAAACCGGCACGCGCGATGTGGCGGAGAGCACCGCCGCCCAAACGCAATCCGCCGTCCATCAGGCCGTGGTGGCCAGAGCGCTCCCGGCCTTGCGGGAAGCCGAGGCCGCCGCCGCCGCCACCCTGGCGCGGCTGACCAATGAGCGCGACGCCCTGCAGCGCGAGGAGATGCGGGCCAAGGAGCGCTTGGCTGAACTGGCGCGGCGGCTCACGCAGCTTGGCGACGATATCGTCCGCGAGCGCAAGCAGGCCGCCGATGCGGACGCCGCGCTCGCCCGCCTCTCGGCCGAACAGGAAAGCCTGGCCGAGGGGGCGGCTGCCGGCGCCGAGCGGCGCGTCGATATCGACGAACGCGTCACGGCGGCCGCGGCGGCACTCGCGGCCAGCGAAAAGACGTTCGGCGAGGTGACATCCGAACTCGCGAACCTCTCCGCAAAACGTTCGCAGCTGGACGGCGCAATTCGCGACCATGAGGCGCGGCGCGCGCGCACCGAGCGCGAACGCAACCAAGTCACGGCTGAACTCGATCAGCTCATGGCCGCGGCCGCCCGCTCGGTTGACATGGACGCGTTGACGGAAGCGGTGGCGGCCGCGCTGGCTGCGGTCGCCGCCGCGGAGGGTGAGGCCTTGCGCCAGGAGGCGGCGCAATCGGCCGCCCGCCAGGCACTGGACGTGGCGCGCCAGCCATTGGCGGAGGCCGAACGCAACGCCCAACGGCTCGAAACCGAGGCAAAGACGCTCGCCCGCGTGCTCCAGGTTGAGAATAAGAAGCTGTGGCCGCCGGTGATCGACCTTTTGACCGTGGCAAAAGGTTTCGAGACCGCACTCGGCGCGGCGCTCGGCGAGGACCTCGAGGCGCCGGTGGAGGCGACCGCCCCGATGCATTGGGGTGGCGCTCCGCTCGATCCGGCCGATCCGGCCTTGCCGGAGGGGGTGCGTTCGCTCGCAGACTATATAACGGCTGCTCCCGAGGCCATGATGCGGCGGCTGCGGCAGATCGGGATCGTCGATCGGGCCGACGGGCTCCGTCTGGTCGGGATGCTGAAGCCTGGACAACGCCTGGTATCTCCGGAAGGAGATTTGTGGCGCTGGGACGGCTTTGCCGTCGCGGCGCATGCGCCGACACCGGCGGCGCGCCGCCTCGCCGGCCGCAACCGTCTCGCCGATATCGAGGCTGAATTGCGCGGTGCGCGGGATGCCCTTGACATGCGGCGCGCGGCCGTTGCGGCGGCCGAGGAGGAAGTGGCCGCCACGCGCGAAGCCCAGGCTGCCGCGCGCAACCGCTGGCGCGATCTGCAGCGCGAGGCCGACGGCGCCCGCGATCGCCACGCCGCGGCCGAGCGCGAGTTCAACCGCATTACGTCGCGCCAGTCCGCCTTAGTCGAGGCCCAGGCCCGTCTCGGCGCGGCGCTGGAGGAGGCGTTGGCCGCCCATATGACCGCCGCGGAAGCACGGGAGTCGCTGCCGCCGACCGCGGACCTCGAAGCACGCCTGGGCGATATCCGTAACAAGGTTGCGGACGACCGCGCCCGGCTTGCCGAATTGCGCGCCGAGGCCCAAGCGATCGGGCGCGAGATCGAGCTGGCGCAGCGCCGGCTTGCCGCGATCGGGTCGGAAGCCGCCGACTGGATGGCCCGCAAAGCCGCCGCGGCTGCGCAACTCGCCACGATCGAAGCGCGCCTGGCCGAAACCAAGGAGGAGCACGACGGCATCGTCGATACGCCGGAGCAATTCGACGGCAGGCGCCGGGCGCTCGCCCGCGACCTCGACGCCGCCGAAACCGCTCGCCGCGAAGCCGCCGATCGTCTGGCGGCCGGTGAGGCAGCTCTGGCGGAAGCCGATCGCGCGGCCCGCGCAGGGCTCGAAGCGCTGGCGTCGGCGCGCGAAAACTTCATCCGGGCGGAGGAGCGGCACGAGGCCGTGAAACGCCGTCTCGCCGATCTCACCACCGAAATCCGGGAAATTCTTGAGGCGGAGCCGGCGACGCTCGCCGCCATGGCGGGCTTCGATGCCGACACCCCGATGCCAAACCTCGCCGACATCGAGGCCGAACTCGACAAGCTCAAGCGCGACCGCGAACGGCTCGGCGCCGTAAACCTGCGCGCCGACGAGGAAATGCGCGAGATCGAAACGCAGCATACGTCACTCACCACCGAACGCGACGATCTCATCGCCGCCATCAAGCGGTTGCGTCAGGGCATCCAGACGCTCAACCGCGAGGCGCGCGAACGGCTGTTGGCCTCATTCGAGGTGGTGAATGGGCACTTCCAGCGCCTGTTCACCGACCTGTTCGGCGGTGGCACCGCGGAACTTCAGCTGGTCGAGAACGAGGACCCGCTGGAGGCGGGGCTTGAGATTCTCGCCAAACCTCCGGGTAAGAAGCCCGCGACCCTGTCGCTGTTGTCGGGCGGCGAGCAGGCGCTGACCGCCATCGCGCTGATCTTCGCAGTGTTCCTCACCAATCCGGCGCCGATCTGCGTGCTGGACGAGGTCGACGCGCCACTCGACGATCACAACGTTGACCGCTACTGCGATCTGCTCGACAAGATGGCCAAGGCGACCGAAACGCGTTTCATCATCATCACCCACAATCCGATCACGATGGCGCGGATGAACCGCCTGTACGGCGTCACCATGGCGGAGCGCGGCGTGTCGCAACTTGTGTCGGTCGATCTCGAAGGTGCGGTGCGCATCCGCGATGCAGAGGCGGCGTAGGATTCTGCTGCGCTTTCACAATCCCGACCCATCGAAAGAAAGGCAGCGGCCGTCAGAGCGAGGGTCATGGCACGTTCCTGAATGAGGTCACCGGTACCTCATCCGACCGTCAGTTGCGTGACGATTCGAAGGGAAAGCACCAAGATCGCGATCGCGGTGATCCAGGAACCCACCACCCGCGCCACGATGCGCTGTGCGTTGCTTCTCAATAAAAACGAGACCTCGGCGATGATCGCAAGCGAAACCACTGCGCCAACGCCGCTGCCGATGAGCATCAACACGATCTCCTCGTTCGAGACGACCTCGGGCCGCGAATCGAGCGCGATTGTGAGACCCGTGATCGCCGCGAGCGCCCAGATGAGGTAGGTCGGAGTCCACATCGTGACGACCAGCAAGCCCAGAATGCCGGTCGCCGCCAACAGCACGTCGGCTGCCAACGTTTCTCCGATAGCCAAGGCGGCCGCGACCAGGCCACATGTCATGGCGACCATGTAGATCACAATGCCGGTGCGGCGTGCGGACTGTTCCCGCTGCCCCAGGGCAAGGCCGAGCGCAAGCAGGCTCAAGCCATGTTCTGGAATGAGCAACGCATGAAGGATCCCGCCGAGCACCCCGCCGATGCCCATGATGGGGGAATGCGCCAACGCTGGTGTCGTGCTCACGAGCAGGAACAGGACGAGCGCGGTACCTATTCGTGGGCTCATATGAAACCTGTCAGGTATCCGAGGCCAACACAGGCGATGACGACGCCGGCCGCCCGCACGGCGATGCGTCCGGCGGGCCAGTAGGACAGCGCCCCAAAGGCGATGCCGGCGATGTGCAGCATGCCGGTGGCGATGACAAAGCCCATGGAGAAGGCAATGGCGTCCGCCCCGATGGGCAATTCGACGCCGTGGGCGTAGCCGTGAAAGACCGCAAATATTCCGACCAGCAGCGCGGCAACCCAGAGCGGGGGCTTCACGGCCCCCGCGACCATGGCGCCCAGCATGATGGCGGAGAGAGCGATGCCCGTTTCCACGCCATGCAGCGGCATCCCAAGAACGCCCAGCGCGCCCGCAACCGCCATCACGAGCGGAAACACCACCGGCAGCAGCCAAATGGCCGGCGGACCGAGGAAGGCCCCCCAAAGCCCCACCGCCACCATGGCAATCACGTGGTCGAGTCCGAAAATCGGATGGGTGAAGCCGCCCCAGAAATCGATCGCGGCACCCTGTTCGGAATGCGCAAAGGCACGCGTTGACATGAATGCCGATGCAACCGGAATGATCCACATCGACACCCGCAAGCTCACGGCGCTTGCGGCTTGGCGACGGGTCACCGCTCTCGAATCCATATTATCCCCTTCAGTCTGTCGTGAATCGTGCCTGGAGCGTGTGGCCTGGAACCTTGGCCGAGAAGACCACGCGGGCTTTGGCGCCGAGCGGCATCGCTAGCTGCCCGACGAACATGTTGGGCTCGGCCGGGGACAGCGGGACCGCGGTTGTCTTGCCGCCATCCTGGATCACGGCACGGCCGCTGAATCCCTTAGTCGGCGTTGGACTCTTTGCGTCGTCTTCCAAAATGTAGAAGGTGATTTGCCGACCCCTGGCGACGAACTCGATCGGATGGCCTTCCATCACGACGACCTCGCCGCCGTTGTCGCCTTTCTTGGCGCCCTGGGCCGCGGCGCCGAACGCAATCCCCACACCCAGCAGCGCAACCGATAAGCGTGTCCACATGCTGGCCACTCCGTTCAGTAGATTTCAGCGGGCTCAAGAGCATCCGCGCGGCCAGCCGAAAGACGTTCGAGAGGGCTTCGGCCAAAGGCAAGAAACAGCGTCGGCGTGAGCACCGCGTCGAACAGCGTCGAGCTCAACAACCCGCCAAAGATGGTCACGGCGACCGGGTGCAGAATTTCCCGTCCGGCCTCGTCCGCTCCGCGCAGGAGCGGTGTCAGGGCGAGCCCCGCCGACAAGGCTGTGAGCAACACCGGCGCGAGCCGGTCGAGGCTGCCCCGCACGACGAGGTCAGGTCCAAATTTCGCCCCCTCGTGGAGCGCGAGGTTGATGTAGCGGCTGATTTTCAGGATGCCGTTGCGGGTGCTGATGCCGGCGAGGGTAATGAACCCCATCATGCTGGCGACCGAGAGGGGCAGTCCAACGATCCACAGCGCCAGGACGCTGCCGATCAGCGCCAGCGGAATGTTGACCATGACAATCAGGGCCAGCACGGCCGAGCGATAACGGCTCTGCAGCACCAGGAAGATCAGCAGCAGGGATGCGAGCGAGAGAACGCCGATGCGCGCCGTCGCGGCTTCATAGGCCTGATAGGTGCCCTCAAGGGTCCCGCCGTAGCCCTGCGGCCACTGCGTCTGCGCGAGGATACCGCGGATATCGGCGACGATTTGCGCGCGGTCGCGTGTGCCGTCGCTGTTGGCATAGACGGCTATGCGGCGCTGGCCGTTCTCCCGAAAAATCTGATTGGGACCGTCGGTCTCCTGGATGTTCGCTACGAGATGGAGCGGAACGTGTCCGGATGGGGTCTCGATCAGGAGATCCGACAGCCCCGTGGTCGAGCGGGCAGTGTCCGACAGACGAATGACCACGTCAAAGCGGCGATTGCCTTCGGTCACCACCTGCGACACGACGAGCCCGTTGGACATTCCCTCCAGTGCGCCTGTCAATGCGGCGGGCGTCACGCCATACAGCTTCGCGCGGTCGTAGTCGGCCTCGACCCGAAGCTGGGGAATGCGGTTCTGCTTTTCAACCTGAAGGTCGGCGAGGCCCTTTACCGAGGCCACGCGCTGGCGCAGCGTCTCGGCGAGATTGCGCAAGGTGTCGAGGTCATCGCCATAGATTTTCAGGGCGATTTCCGCGCGAATCCCGGAAAGCATGTGGTCCAACCGGTGGGCGATGGGCTGTCCCACGCTGACGGATGCCGGCAACACCGCGAGGCGGGAGCGTATCTCCGCAAGTATCTCCGCGCGGGTGCGCGAGGACGGTTTGAGATCGACATCAATCTCGCTGAAATGCACGCCCTCCGCATGCTCGTCGAGTTCGGCGCGTCCGGTGCGGCGGCCGACCGACGCCACGTCGGCGATCCCCATCAGGAGATGTTCGGCAATCAGCCCGAGGCGGTTCGAACTCGTGCAGCGAGATCCCGGGATTGTACTGCACGCTGATGTCGAGCGTGTCTTCGTTGAATGGCGGCAAGAAGGTGCGGGGCAATGCGATGGCGGCGAAGACCGCTGCCACGACCGCTGCGGCCGCGCCTCCGAAGATCAGGTCGCGCCGAGCGATCGCCCAGGTCAGCAACGCGATGTTGGCCCGCTTGAGATATCGCAGCAGGAATACGTCGTGGTCCCGGCCGCTGCGGCCCGCGAACAGATAGTAGCATAATACGGGCGTCAGGGTAATCGACACCAGGAGACTGCCCAGAATCGAGACGATGTAGGCCACGCCCAACGGCGTGAACAGGCGGCCTTCAAGGCCCGGCATGGCAAACAGCGGCACGAAGACGAGAACGATGACGATCGTCGCATAGAGAACACCTGACCGGACTTCCTGGCTTGCGTCGGCGATGACGCCCGGGACCGGGCGCGGATCGAGCCGGACGCTGTTTTCGCCGAGCCGGCGCAGAATGTTCTCGACATCCACCACGGCATCGTCGACGAGTTCGCCGACCGCAATGGCGAGGCCGCCCAGCGTCATCGTGTTGATCGTCAGTCCCAGGGCCTGGAATACGATGAGGGTCACGACAAAGGACAGCGGAATCGCCGTGAGCGAAATGAGGGTCGCCCGCAAGTTCATCAGAAAAACCATGAGAACCAGCGCCACCACCACGACCGCCTCGATCAATGCCCGCTTCAGGCCGCCGATCGACGCTTCGATGAAGCTTGCCTGGCGGAACTGAATGTTCGTCGCCACGATTCCGGCCGGCAGCGTCTTCTGGATGACTTGAAGCGCCGATTCGATCTGGTTGGTCAGGGCCACCGTATCGGCCCCCGGCTGCTTCTGGACCGACAGGATGACGGCCGGCTTGCCGCGAAATCCGGCATCGCCGCGCTTTACCCGCGCGGTGAAATCCACGCTGGCGACCTGGTGCATCATCACCGGCTGATCCTGCCGGTAGGCAATCACGGTGTTGCGCAGGTCGTCGAGGCGCCGCGTCACGCCGACGTTGCGGATCAGGTATTCGCGACCCTGCTGATCGACGAACCCGCCGCCGGTATTGACGCCGAAGCGCGCGGCCGCGGTTTCGATCTGGCTGTAGGTGATATCGAGACGATGCATGGCTGTGGGGTCCGGTACGACGCGATACTGGCGAACCTCGCCGCCGATCGGAATCACCTGCGCAACACCCGCAATCGCCAGGAGCTGGGGACGCAGGACGAAATCGGCGATCTCCCGCACCTCCATCGGCGAGGCCTGATCGCTCGCGACCGCGATCAGCATGATTTCGCCCATGATCGAGGTGATGGGGCCCATTTGCGGCATCGTCCCGCGCGGGAGCTGTTCCCGCACCAGCGCCAGGCGCTCCGAGACCAGTTGACGATTGCGGAAGATGTCGCTTCCCCAATCGAATTCGACGTAGACGATCGACAGGCCGGGGCTCGACACGGAGCGTACCCGCGCCACCCCCGGCATCCCGTTCATGATGCGCTCGATCGGAAACGTGACGAGCTGCTCGACCTCCTGCGGCGCAAGCCCTTCGGCTTCGGTCATCAGGGTCACGACCGGCCGGTTGAGATCCGGGAAGATATCGACGGGAATACCAGGAAGGATGACGGATCCATAGCCGATCAGGATCAACGCCACGGCGAGAACGATCAGACGGTGGTGCAGGCTCGCTGAGACCAGGCGGTTGAACACGGCGTTTCCTACCGGACCTGGTTGATGAGTTCGGCGCCGCGGATCACGATCCGCTCGCCGTCTCCGACCCCGGCCGCCACAAGGACGTGGGTCGCATCGAACGGCTCGGTGCGAACCGGGCGTGCCTCGAAAACCTCCGGCTCGGTATGGCGCCAGACGATGGTTTCTCCATTGCCGCCGCGCACGATGGCGTCCCGATCGATCATGACCCCGGTCGTGGCATCGCCGCGCTGGGCAGTGACGGTGACAGGCTGGCCGACGCGCAGCGATGCCGTCGGGTCGGATATCGCGAAATGCAGCACGGTGGCCTGTTGCTGCAGGGTCCGGCTCCATCCCTGGAAGGTGAGCTCCATGGCGACATTCGCGCCGCCGATCGCGGTCGCGTGTTCGAGCGCCGTGGGATCGTTGTCGCCATAGTCGAAGGCTTCGATCCACAAGGAATTCGGATCAATGATCTGGAACAATATGTCCTGGGCCTGGACGACCTGGCCCGCCACCACGTGCGACAGCGCCACCACGCCGTCGATGGGTGCACGGAGGACTTCGGGTGCAAGCCGCGCCTCGCGGACCGCATCGCGCCGGCGGTGGAGGCCTTCAAGTTCCGCCTCGGTCTCGACGATGAAGGATTGTGGGACCGCCGAGCGTTCCGCCATCGCCCGCATACGCCGGAGCTTTGCTTCGGCGACGGCGATGCCCTGCTCGATTTCACCCATCCGCTCCGAGATCGTCGTGCGGTCGGCGATAGCCATGGGCAACTCGATTGAGGCCAGCAGGTCGCCCTTGGCGACCATCTGCCCCATGCGCGGGAGGCCCCGTTCCGGCGCGATCACACGTCCGCCGGTGATGCTCTGGACGAGGCCGCTGCGGTTAGGGTTTGCGATCACCCGGCCGGCCAAGACGACGGCCTTCGGCATCGTCGTGAGTTTCGCAACGACGGTGCGGACATCGATGATGCGTTGGGTCGGCTTCGGCACGAAAACCCTGCCGTCCGGCAACCGCCGCGGCGAGTCGCCCGGGGTGATGGCGGGCTGCGCGTCATCTTCGAGATGCCCTTCATGCGCACGAGCCGCCCCGTCCATCGCCACGATTGCCACCGCCAGCGCGAGGACCGCAACCACGGCGGCACGCCTTCGCCGCCGCAGGCCGATACCGAGTGCAAGGCCCGCGAGCAACGTCAGGCTCATGAGTACGAGGTGATCCTGGGCGCCGTGCCGCAGGGTCGCGGCGACCTGCGCGTGCCACGGGATCGGATAAAAAGGCCCGCTCGGCGATCCCGGGCGTGGCAGCGACAGCTTTCCGATCAGGAGATCGTCGGTTTCGGGTGCTTTGATATCGAATACGAGTTCGAACAGTCCGCCGCGTTCGAACAGCCTGGACGTGACGAAATAGGTGCCGTCGCCGGCTGCCTCCGCCTGCACCGGCTCCTCGTTGATGGTCACGGTGAGCTTGGCATCGGTGACCGGCGAATTGTCTTCGAACCGGTCGAGATAGATGATCAGGCGCGCGCCCTGGAGAGCGGCTACCAGTTCGTAGGCTTCCGAATCCGCGACAAGCCGGGGCAGGCTATGGGGTGTGGCGGCGGCGCCTGCCGGCTCGATATCGTGACCTTCATGGGCGGCCGCAGGAGCCGCCGCTATCCAGCAGAGCATCGCAACAAGTGCTGCGAGCCGACCCCTGCGGAATGGCGTGACGGACCGGCCCGTGTCACCGGGACATGACCGGGTGCGCACTTTGCTTACGGAATGTGGCGTCCCCCTGGGTTGCATCGGTGCTGAACCCTAAAGATAACGGGAGATGGCTTTGAACTCGCTCACAACTTGGCGTGCCGGCTTGCCACTCCCGTTCGCCGCGGCATCGAGGCAGTGATCGACGTGATCGTGGATCAGTTGGCGCTTCGCTTCGGCGATGGCCTTCTCGACGGCGTGCAGTTGTTGCGCAAGCTCGACGCAGGTTCGTCCTTCCCCGAACATCGCAACGACTTTCCGCAGATGTCCCTCGGCGCGCTTGAGCCGCTTGACGATTTCCGGATGGCTTTCATGAAGGTGCGTTTCGTTCATGCGGCTAACCTATCCCCGTGGAGGGGATAATGCAAGTTGGGCGGGCGGTGGCGGCGCTCTCGGTGGCCTAGCCCCGTTCGATCTGCTAACAATTTCGACGTCCGCAGCGCCATCACACCGGCGGAGGTATTTATGACGACACTCTCTGGTCACCCATCCGGCCGGCCTCAACCACCTGACCCCGGCCGGACATCCGGAACGGCCGGACCGGCTGCGCGCCATCGAACAGGCGTTGGAGGACGAAAAGTTCCAGACCCTCGCCCGCGAACAGGCGCCGGCCGCGACCCTCGACCTGATTACGCTGTGTCACCCCGCCGCCTTTGTGGAGCAGATCCAGCACGCGAGCCCGGCGCAGGGTTTCGCGCAGCTCGATGCCGATACAACAATGTCGCCCGGTACCTTCGAAGCGGTGCTGCGTGCCATCGGGGGCGCCGCGATGGCGACCGACGAGGTGATGACCGGCAAGGTCGATAATGCCTTCTGCGCCATGCGTCCACCCGGCCACCATGCCGAAACCGCGCGGGCCATGGGCTTCTGCTTCTTCAATACGGTCGCGATCATCGCCCGCCATGCCCAAAAGCGGCACGGCGCCGAGCGGGTCGCGATCGTGGATTTCGACGTTCATCACGGCAATGGCAGCCAGGAAATTTTTTGGTCCGACCCGACCGTGATGTATGCCTCGACCCACGAAATGCCGCTTTATCCCGGCACCGGCGCGCCTTCGGAGCGGGGCGCGCACAACACGGTCGTCAACGCCCCGCTGCGGGCCGGCGACGGCGGCGAGCGGTTTCGCGAGGCCTTTGAGGCCGTGATCCTGCCGCGGGTATCCGCGTTCGCGCCGGACTTTTTGGTGATCTCGGCCGGCTTCGACGCTCACATGCGCGATCCGCTGGCCCACCTCAACCTGCTGGAGCCGGATTTCGCCTGGGCGACGCAACAGCTCATGGAAATCGCCGACAAGACCGCCAAGGGCCGCATCGTGTCGGTGCTGGAAGGCGGCTACGACCTGCAGGGCCTGTCGCGCTCTGTGGCGGCGCATGTCACCGCCCTGATGCGGGGGTAGCGCGGATTGCGGATAGATCAGAGGGCGGGCACAGGCGCGTGCTCGCGCTGTGTCCACGCCGGCCGCGCTGTGCGGTGGGCACGCTTCGCTTTATTCACCCCGCGTGCTACGTGCGGTTCGACAGTCTCCGAAATAGCGCTCATGTGATCCGGCTTCAATATGTCCGATACCCAACGTTCCGCGGCCGACGCCGCTTCGAAAAGTTCGGCCGACAAACCCCACGCGGACGTCGAGGGGCTCAGTTTCGAACGGGCGATTGAGGAATTGGAGACGATCGTCAAGCGGCTTGAAGACGGCAAGGTGCCGCTCGAGGAATCGGTCGCGATCTACGAGCGCGGCGAAGCCCTCAAGCGGCGTTGCGAACAGCTATTGCGCCAAGCGGAGGCACGCGTCGAAAAAATCGCCCTCGACGCCTCCGGCCAGCCCAGGGGCACCGAACCGCTCGACGCGAAATAGAAGCAATCTATTCGGACGGAAAAGGCGGATTTTCGGGGCTGCGGCCAAGCTGAAGGCTACCAGCAAGCTGCCGGCCGGCTGCGGCCAAATTCCGCGCCGTCGGATGATTTTTCACGGCGTCCCCGTCATATATAAGAGATCCCATGAACGCCATCAGCCTGTCCGATCCTACCGCCTTCGCGAATCGCCCGCCCGATCATCCTCCGGTCCGGTCCGGATCGGTCGGCGTGTTGCTCGTCAATCTCGGTACGCCGGACGCGACCGACGCCAAATCGGTGCGCCGCTACTTGAAGGAGTTCCTGCGCGACAAACGGGTCATCGAGGAAGATACGATTACGTGGAAATTCGTGCTCAACGCCATCATCCTGCCGCTGCGGCCGGGACGCAAAGGCCTCGATTACGAAAAAATATGGAACCGCGACAAGAACAAATCGCCGCTGAAGACGATCACCCGCTCGCAGGCCGAGAAGCTGACGGCGGCGCTCACGCAGCACGGCAAGCGCGTGGCGGTCGATTGGGCGATGCGCTACGGCAACCCGTCGATCCATTCGCGCCTCTCGGCGCTGACCGCCCAAGGGTGCGAGCGTATCCTGGTGGTTCCGCTGTATCCGCAATATGCCGCCGCGACCAGCGCAACCGTCTGCGACCAAGTCTTTCGCGCGCTCATGACGATGCGCTGGCAGCCGGCGGTGCGTATCGCCCCGCCTTATTTCGACGATCCGGTCTACATCGCGGCGCTGGCCGAGTCGTTGGAGTCGCATATGCGCAGGCTTACCTTCAAACCGGAGGTGATCCTCGCCTCCTACCACGGCATTCCGCGGGACTATTTCGACAAGGGCGACCCGTATTATTGCCATTGCGCCAAGACCACCCGTCTGCTGCGCGAACGGCTTGGGCTCGACGAGCGCCAATTGGTGATGACATTCCAGTCGCGGTTCGGCCGCGCCGAATGGCTCAAACCCTACACGGATATGACCGTAAAGGAACTGGGCCAGAGCGGCGTCAAGAATCTCGCTGTCATCACGCCGGGCTTTTCGGCCGATTGCCTTGAAACGCTCGAAGAGATCGCCGGCGAAAACGCCGAATATTTTCACCACGCCGGTGGCGCGAATTTCGCCGCCATTCCGTGCCTAAATGACAGCGAGCCTGGAATCCGGACGATCGAGACCGTGGCGTTGCGGGAGCTGCAGGGCTGGGCGTAAGTTTAGGCCGCCGCCGGGCTCCGGCGCGTGAGCTACCATTTATCGACTTGCCGCCGCCAATCATTGATCGCGCGCAATTCGCGCGCCGCAACAATCGGCTTGATCCGGCCACTCGGTCGAGAGAGGTGAAAAAACATGTTCGGAGGATTTGATGTTTTTGTCGTGATCGTCGTCGTGCTGGCGATCATTACGGTTTTTTTGGCCGTCAAGACGGTGCCGCAGGGCTACAATTGGACGGTTGAGCGGTTCGGGCGCTACACCAAAACACTGTCCTCGGGCCTCAACCTCATCGTTCCTTTCGTGGATCGGATCGGCCGCCGGATGAACGTGATGGAGCAGGTGATCGATGTTCCTCAACAGGAGGTCATCACCAAGGACAATGCGAGCGTCACGGTAGACGGCATCGCGTTCTTCCAGGTGATCGATGCCGCCAAGGCCAGCTACGAGATTTCTGCCTTGGAGCCCGCCATCGTCAAACTCACGATGACCAACATCCGCTCCGTCATGGGCGCGATGGATCTCGACCAGATGCTGTCGCATCGCGACGAGATCAACGAGCGCTTGTTGCGGGTGGTCGATGCGGCGGTTTCGCCGTGGGGCATCAAGGTCAACCGCATCGAGATCAAGGACATCGTGCCGCCGGCCGACCTGATCCAGGCGATGGGCCGGCAAATGAAGGCCGAGCGCGAAAAGCGCGCCGAGATTCTGACCGCGGAGGGCCAGCGGCAGTCGGCGATTCTGCGGGCGGAAGGCGCCAAGCAATCACAGATACTGGAAGCCGAGGGGCGCCGCGAGGCGGCATTCCGGGACGCCGAGGCGCGCGAGCGCTCGGCATCGGCGGAGGCCAAGGCAACCGAGGTGGTGAGCGAGGCGATATCCAAGGGCGATGTGGCGGCGCTCAACTATTTCGTCGCCAATAACTATCTACGTGCCTTGACGGAGATCGCGCACTCGCCGAACCAGAAGGTGCTGATGCTGCCCATTGAGGCGACCAGCGTGCTGGCGACGCTCGGCGGCATCGGGGAGATCGCCAAGGCCACGTTCGGGGGCGCTCCGAGCGGTACGGGCGGCAGCGCTCCGCCGCGTCCGACCGGGCCGATCGCCGGCGCCAGAACCCCAAGCTGAGGAATTTCCATGGTGGAGTTTTTTGCCGAGCTCGGCGTCTGGGATTGGTTCATCGTCGGCGGCGTGCTGCTGATCATGGAAGTCGTGGCGCCCGGCGTTTTCATGCTGTGGCTCGGGCTTGCGGCCATCCTGGTCGGTACCATCTCGCTGTTCGTCACGAATTGGTCTTGGCAGGCGCAATTGCTGGCCTTTGCGATGTTCGCCGCAGCCGCGATCCCGCTGTGGCGCCGGCTCGCCAAACGCGGACGAAAACCAACCGACCAGCCGTTCCTCAATCGCCGCGCCGATGCCTTGATCGGCCGGCTATTCACGCTGGACCGGCCGATCGTCAACGGCGCCGGCCGGATCGGGGTCTACGATACGGTGTGGCGGGTTTCCGGGGCGGATATGCCGGCGGGCAGCCGGGTGCGCGTCACGCGGGTGGACGGCACGACGCTGCATGTCGAACGCGCTGATTCGTAGCGGCGGAAACGGCAGCGCCTTCCACCTTTATGAGCATAGGAATGATCCCATGACTGATCCCGCGCCGATCCGGCTCGGCGTCAATATCGATCATGTCGCCACCGTTCGCAATGCGCGCGGCGGGGAGCACCCCGATCCGTTGCGCGCCGCCCAGATGGCGATTGCAGCCGGCGCCGACGGCATCACGGCGCATCTGCGCGAGGACCGCCGGCATATCCGCGACGAGGACATCGAGCGCCTCAAGGCTTCGATCGCGCGGCCGCTCAATCTGGAAATGGCCGCCACCCGCGAAATGGTCGAGATCGCGATGCGGGTACGGCCGCACGCGGCCTGCATCGTACCGGAGCGGCGCGAGGAGCGGACGACCGAAGGGGGGCTCGATGCTGCGGGACAGACAAGCGTCCTGCGGCCGCTGGTCGAGGAATTAAGCACAGCCGGCATCCGGGTATCGCTGTTCATCGCCGCGGAACCCACCCAGATCGAGGCCGCCGCTGCGGTGCTCGCGCCGGTCATCGAGATTCACACGGGAGCGTGGTGCGAGGCGCTGGCGGCGCGTGAGCATGAGCGGGCGGCGGCCGAATTCGAACGTATCCGCGCCGGCGCCACGCTTGCGCGCGGGCTTGGCCTCGAGGTTCATGCCGGTCACGGGCTCGACTTCATAACGGCGGAGACCATCGCGCGACTGCCGGAAATCGCGGAACTGAACATCGGTCACTTCATCGTCGGGGAGGCGCTGTTCGGCGGGCTAATGGCGGCCGTGCGGCACATGCGCGCCACGATGGACCGTGGGTTTGCAAAACGCCCGCGCGACGCCGAACATGTTTAACCATCGATGCCGCCGGGCCGAGCCGGCCGCTAAAGTCATCACGCCATGATTGTCGGCATCGGAACCGATCTGGTCGATATCCGCCGCATCGAGCGGACCATCGCGCGCCACGGCGACCGTTTCCTGCAGCGGATATTTACGGAAACCGAGCGGGAACTCGCCAGGCGCCGCCGCAACAGCGGCGCCACTTATGCGAAGCGCTTCGCCGCCAAGGAAGCCTGCGCCAAGGCGCTCGGCACCGGGTTCCGCAATGGGGTTTTCTTTCGCGACCTCGGGGTGGTGAACCTGCCGTCCGGGCGGCCGACCATGCGGCTGACCGGCGCTGCGCTCCACCGCCTGCGGGCGATCGTGCCGGTTGGATTCGCGCCGCAAATCGATCTCGCCATCACGGACGAATACCCGATGGCCCAGGCCTTCGTGGTCATTTCCGCGGTGGCGGAGCAATATCACGATCACGGCGCCAGTGCTGTGATCCGAGAGTGAGCGGTTGGCCGCCGGACGACCGGTGCTTCGCCCGTGACAACCGATGCTGGCCGCGCATAACGGCCAACATGTCTGACGTCACCGAGGTCGTGGTTGCGATTTTACACCGAGGCCGCTCGCAGGAAAACGATTGGCTGCAACGTCGCGGCCGATCGCATGCGGACCCCGAGGCTGACTTGCCTCCCCGCCCAGGGTAGTGTCTCTGCACGGCGCAGGGCGACCAACGGAGATCGGCGTGGAATCCTTCGACATCATCATCATCGGCTCGGGGCCCGGCGGCTATGTGGCGGCGATCCGGGCGGCGCAGCTCGGCTTCAAAACCGCGATCATCGAGCGCGCTTATCTCGGCGGCATCTGCCTCAACTGGGGCTGCATCCCCACCAAGGCGCTGCTGCGGTCGGCCGAAATCTTCCACTATATGCAACACGCCAAGGATTATGGGCTCAGCGCGGAGAACGTGTCCTACGACGCGGCCGCGGTGGTGAAGCGGTCGCGCGGGGTGTCGAAGCGGCTCAATGACGGCGTCGGCTTCTTGATGCGCAAGAACAAAATCTCCGTCATCTGGGGCGATGCCGTGATCGACGCGCCTGGCAAGATCACGGTGAAGCCCGCCAAGGCCGAATCCCCCAAGGGCGCGCTCGGGCCGGGCGCTTATGAGGCCAAACACATCATCATCGCGACCGGCGCCCGGCCGCGCGTGCTGCCCGGCCTCGAACCCGACCAGAAGCTGGTGTGGACTTACTTCGAGGCAATGGTGCCGGAGCGTATGCCGAAGTCGTTGCTCGTCATCGGCTCAGGAGCCATCGGCATCGAATTTGCTTCATTTTACCGCGCCTTCGGGGCGGACGTCACGGTGGTCGAGGTGCTGCCGCAGATCCTGCCCGTCGAGGATGCCGAGATCGCGGGTCTAGCCCGCAAGGCGTTCGACAAGCAGGGCATCAAAATCCTCACCGGCGCCAAGGTGACGAAGCTGGACAGGCACCCCGACAGCGTCACCGCCAGTATCGACGACGGCAAGGGCGGCGCCCAGACGCTCACCGTGGACCGCGTCATCTCGGCGGTCGGCGTCACCGGCAACGTGGAAAATCTTGGGCTCGAAAAGCTCGGCGTGAAGATCGAGCGCGGCACCATCGCGATCGACGGTTTTGGCCGCACCAATGTCCCCGGCATCTACGCCATCGGGGACGTCGCCGGGCCGCCGATGCTCGCCCACAAGGCTGAGCACGAGGGCGTCATCTGCGTCGAGGCCATCAAGGGCCTAAAAGTCCACCCGATGGACAAGCTGAAAATCCCCGGCTGCACCTATTGCGCCCCGCAGATCGCGTCGGTCGGCCTCACCGAAGCCGCCGCCAAGGAGCAGAAGCGAGAAATTCGGGTCGGCCGCTTCCCGTTCGTCGGCAACGGCAAGGCGATCGCGCTCGGCGAGGACCAGGGGCTGGTCAAGGTGATCTTCGACAGGGCGACCGGCCAATTGCTCGGCGCCCACATGATCGGCGCCGAAGTGACCGAACTGATCCAGGGCTACGTGGTGGCGATGAACCTCGAAACCACCGAGGAAGATTTGATGCACACCATCTTCCCGCATCCGACGCTGTCGGAAATGATGAAGGAAGCCGTGCTGGATGCTTATGGGCGGGCGTTGAATATCTGACGGCCGGACAGGGCGGCAAGAAAACCCAGGTCGCGTCGTGCCTCGGACAATAGTCACGCCGGTCGCGTGGCTCGCGTTCGATGAATACCGTTGAGCGTGATCCGTTGCGGAGGGTATCCGATGTGCGTGATTTGCAATGCGGCGCTTGCCGGTGCCTTCCGCGGGCTCAGCTATAAGTCCCGCCGGCAGTTGCTGAGCGGCGCAGTGGGGGTCGTGGCCGGCACGTTTGTCGCCGAGGCGGTCAGCTCCGCGCGTGCGGACGGGTCGATCAATCAGGTCATCGGGCAAGGCGTGGTGGCCGGCACGGCGATAATATTCGTCGCAAAGAAGATCATCACCATGGAGCGAGAGAACCCGACGGCGACCGCCGTCGCCGTCGCCGGCGGCAAAATCATTGCGGCCGGCTCGCTGGATCAGGTGAAGGCGGCGCTGGGCAACCGTTCCTACCGCCTTGATCGGACTTTCGCCGACAAGGTCGTGATACCGGGGTTAATCGACCAGCATCTCCATCCGATTCTCGGCGCCTTGACGCTCGCCGTCGAGGTGATCGCCACCGAGGATTGGCCGATGCCACGCAAGACCTTCAAGGCGGCCGCAACGCCGGAAGAGTACCGGTCCCGGTTGACGGCCGGCGAGGCCGCGCTCGCCGACCCGACGGCGTGGTTCTTCAGCTGGGGCTACCATCCGCTATGGCACGGCAAGCTGTCGCGCGCCGACCTCAATGCCATTAGCACGTCGCGCCCGATCGCGGTCTGGCACCGCTCCTGTCACGAGTTCTACCTCAATGACGCGGCCATTGGGGCGCTCGGCGTCACCGAGGCCGCAACCAAAGGCAAGGGGGAATGGAGCGAGCAGGTTGACTTTGACAACGGCCATTTCTGGGAAGGCGGGCTGAACTTCATCATCGGGCCTCTGATGAAGGTGCTGGCCTCTCCAGAACGGCTTAGCTTCGGCCTCAAGCAGATGGTCGCCTATCTGCATGCCAATGGGGTGACCGCCTACAACGAGCCGGGAGCTCTCTATTCGCCCGACATGTGGATCCTCTACGAGGAGATCCTCGGCGCGCCCACCACGCCGATGTATTCGACCTTCCTTGCCGACGGGCGCGGTATTCCAGATCGCGTCGGCCTCGCCAGGGCTTTGCAAGCGACCGAAGAGCAGATCGCGGTCGCACCGGCGGGGCCGGGCAAAAAACTGATGTTCTTTCCGAAGCAGATCAAGCTGTTTGCCGACGGCGCCATCATCTCCCAACTCATGCAGATGAAGGAAGGCTACCTCGACGGCCACCATGGCGAATGGATCATGCCGCCCGAGCAGCTCTTCGAACGGGCGCGGCTCTACTGGAACGCCGGCTATCAACTCCATATCCACGTCACCGGCGATCTGGGCCTCGATGTCGTGCTCGACGTGCTCGAAAGGCTGATGACGGAGAACCCGCGCGCGGACCACCGTACCGTGATCGTGCATTTCGCCAATTCGACCGAGGAGCAGATCGGCCGCATCGCGCGCCTCGGCGCGCTGGTCAGCGCCAATCCCTACTATCCGGTCGGCTTCGCCGACAAATATGGCGAAGTCGGCCTGGGACCGGAACGCGCAGACGTGATGGTGCGGTCGAATTCCGTGGTGAAACACCATATCCCGCTTTCCTTCCATTCCGATCTGCCGATGGGCCCTGCCGCGCCGCTCACTTTGGCTTGGTGCGGCATCAACCGCGTCACGCCCTCGGGCCGCGTCGCAGCGCCGGAGCAGCGGATCGGCGTTGAGGAGGCGTTGCGCGCGGTCACCATCGAGGCGGCGTATTCCTGGCGGCAGGACGACAGGATCGGCAGCATCGCTCCGGGCAAGATCGCAAATTTTACGGTGCTGGAGGACGACCCCTACACGGTCGAGCCGCTCAAGCTGAAAGACGTGCCGGTATGGGGTACGGTTTTTGAGGGACGCTTGTTTCCTGTATCCGGCTGAAAGCTTCCGAAATTCACGGGGGCGCGATGTCGGGACTTTTTCTGCTATCGGGACTCTCCCGCCCCGCCTCGGAGGTACGGGCAATGCGCATGGGCTTGGCGCCGACAGCAGGATCAGATTCGTATCGACAATTTCTGCATCAGGCCGTCAGTGCGGCAATCCCGGAGCCGCCGTTGCCGGTCGCGATACAAACCTGCCCCGCCAGGCCGGTACGCATGATCGTCGTGATTCCCCCAGCGGCCGGAGCGATAGCTTTGCGCGCCTGATCGGGCAGTGGCTCACCGAGCGGCTCGGCCAGCCGCTCGTCATCGAGAATTGGCCCGGCCGCGAGGCGCGATCCGACCGGTGGATCCGATGGTGCCAGAGTTTTGCCGCCCTTTTCATGTGGCGGTCGGCGGTGCGCCGTGGCCTCCAAGATACGAGCCACAACTTTTCGGATATGCGTAATTCACCAGCGTGCGCTTAGGTACTCCTCCAAGCACTCCGACGAAGCCTTGGCATAGGTGCCGCGCCGGCTCACGACGGACCCGGTTAGGCGGTGAAGGGCAAGCGCCATCTCCGCAGCCTTTGCCGCCACGGCAATGCCGTTCAGGACCAGCGCCCCGTCGATCACGAAAGGACATTCGCGGGCAAACAACAGCATCGGGAGCCCGCCCGCAGGCAAAATTACCTCCGCCCCCGCAGCAACCAGCGGGCGGACCTGTGCGACAAATTCTGCACGCACTTTCGCGTAGCTCGCTTCGTCGGCGAAGGCGCTCATGAAGCCCGCCAGGTCCACGTGAATGGCCCGCACGCCGGCCACACGCTGTTCGAGACCGTAGGCTCTGATTTGTCGCTCATGCCAGTCGATGAAGACCGGATCGATGGTCACAAGTCCAAGCCGGCGACCCATGCTCAGCGCTGCAAGCAAATTCGCCTCACCTAGCCCAATGACGGGTATGTCGATCGCACCGCGAATTTCCAGCAGGCCGGGTTCTTGGAAATGGCCGATGACAAAGGCATCATATCCGGCGCGTTCCGCCTCCAGCGCGTTGCGAATCGTTTGTGCGGCACAGCGGAACTCCGTCAGCGGGTGGAAAAAGTGGTCGGGGGGATCGAGGCCATGGACCTCGAAACGAATTTCAGGGCTGGCGACAAGGTCGAGCAGGCCTTGAAGCCGTTCTATGTACGGCGCCTGCTGGATCGGGTGAACGAAGCTCTGATACCAAAGCCGGGCGGAACGAGTCGGCTTAGCCATGAGGCGCCCCTCAAATGACGACAACACGCGTTTGTAGTTGTGTTTCAAAGTTCCAACTACGATAATTTAACGGGTGCGCGCCCCCTTTCGGAGGCACGGAAAATGCAATAGCTTGGGTGTCGCTTGAGGAACACCATGAAACTTCCGCGCCGGCAATTCCTGCATCTCGCTGTGGCTGCCGCCATCCCGGCAGCACTGCGCCCGGCCATCGCGCAAACCTATCCCACTCGGCCGGTGCGCCTCATCGTCGGTTTTCCGGCCGGGGGCGAGAGCGATATTCTTGCGCGCCTGATGGGGCAGTGGCTCAGCGAACGGCTTGGCCAGCCGTTCATCATCGAGAACCGGCCCGGCGCCGGCGGCACTATCGCAACCGAGTCCGTGGTGCGTGCGGCGCCGGACGGACACACGCTGCTGCGGGTGGGTTCGACGAACACGATCAGCGCGTCGCTCTACGACAAGCTCAGTTACAATTTCCTCCGCGACATCGCGCCGGTCGGCAGCGTCGCGCGCACGACCTATGTCATGGAGGTGAATCCGTCGTTTCCGGCCAAGACGATCCCGGACTTCATCGCCTACGCGAAGGCCAATCCGAGCAAGATCAATATGGCATCCGCCGACAACGGGACTGTCGGTCATGTCGCGGGGGAAATGTTCAAGCTGATGACCGGCGTCAACATCACCCACGTGCCGTATCGCGGCTCGGCGCCGGCGCTGGCCGACCTGCTCGGCGGGCAGATCCAGGTGAGTTTCTCTCCGATGTCGGCGTCCCTCGCCTACATTCGGACCGGCCGGTTGCGGGCACTTGGGGTAACGGCAGGCACGCGGCTGGAGGCGCTGCCGGACATCCCGGCCATTGGGGAATTTCTGCCGGGCTACGAGGCCAGCAGCTGGGACGGCATCGTGGCACCGCGAAACACGCCGCCGGAGATCATCGGCAAGCTCAATGCGGAGATCAATGCCGCGCTGGCCGACCCAAAAATCAGGGCGCGGCTTGCCGATCTCGGTGCCGCGCCATTGCCGATGACACCTTCGGACTTCGGCAAGCTCATCGCCGCCGACACCGAAAAATGGGCCAAGGTCATCCGCGCCGCCCACATCAAGCCGGAGTGAGGTCCGACGCAAACGTAAATCAAGGGTCGGACGTACCGAGGCGCCGCAACATGTCGCGCGCCGGGAAGCGGAGATTGAACCGGGCCGCGAACCGTTCCAAGGCGCCGGCTACGGTGCGCGCGGCACCGGCGAAATTCAGCTTTTCATCAAGGTCGAGCGGGATGCCGCGCCATACCACGAAGGCCCCAAACGCCGTCAACGCCGCGATCATCACGTAGACGGCAATGATGGCGGCCGGCAGGTTGGCGGCCATGGCGGTTCCGGCGAAACCGGCGAGCCGCAATCCGGCCACGCCGACGATCACCGCAAACATCGACACTGCCCGGCTTTGCCGCGTGGTGCGCGGAAACCCTAAGATCGCGAAGGCAATGAACCCGAATGCCAGTGGATAAAGCGGCGCGTAGAGACGTTCGTGCAACTCGACCCGGAACTGCGCCGGCGAAGCCTTGTACACCGCATCATCGGGCGCCGGGAACGCCAGCTCCCAAAGATATTTCTGGCGCAAGCCGACCACCATCTGCGGCTCCGGCGCGAGTCGCGTCAGGTCGAAGGCATATTGGTCGAACACCACGATGGCGGGGTCGCGTTCGTTGGTGCGGCGGCGCTCCACATTGCCGTCCCGCATCACCAGGAACGCGCCCTCGGGCCGCTGCACGATGCGCCCATATTCAGCCACCACAGTGAGCCGCTCATCGGGATTGCGCGTGTCGTCGATGAACACGCCGTGGAACTGGTTTTCGGCACGGCGCTCGCGGATATGGAAAATGAGGCCGCGGTCCACCTGCGTGAAAGCGCCGGGCCGCACGATATTGGACACCACGTCGGTGCGCACCTGGGCGAACTCGTAGTCCATCCGGCGCTGCAGCCAGGGCGCCAGATAGGCCGAGATATAGGCCACCATGATGGCCACCAGGATGCAGGAGAAGAGTACCGGCCGGAACACCCGCCGCGGCGAAATGCCGGCCGCATTCATCACCACCAGTTCGGAATCGCCGTTGAGCTTGATCAGCGCATAACACACCGCAATCACGATCGCGATCGGCGCGATGACCAGCATGAGGATCGGCACCAGCAGGCTGGTAATGCGCAGGAACACCAAAATGGTCTGGCCCTGATTGGTGATCAGGTCAACCTGACGCAAAATCTGCGTAATCCAGATAACGGCGGTCAGGTTGAAAAGAATCAACAGGAAGCCGCCGAAGACAGTGCGCAGGATATAGCGATCGATGGCGGCCATGCTGCTGATTGCGTTCCACACATTCTGCAACGCTCGGCGTGCGTTCTTCGACCGGAAGCGGCACGCTCCGGATCGCCAAGCGTAAGCCCTTATAGCCGATTTGCCGCCCGGCGCCTAATCCTCGACGGCCGGCGCGCTGCCATCACGCCGGAAAGCCATAGAGATGCGCCGGGTTGGTGACAAGAATCTGCCGGCGGATCGCTTCGTCCGGGGTCCATGTGCAAAACAAATCGAACAGCTCCCCGGCCTCCGGCATGGCGCCTTCCATGCGGGGATGCGGCCAGTCGCTCCCCCAGATCAAGCGCTCCGGATTGGCGCACACCAGTGCCTCGTGAAACGGGCGGGCATCCGGATAATCCGGTGCCCGCGTGCTCAGCCGGTGAGCGCCCGACAGCTTGACCCAGCATCCGCCGTCGGCGACGAGCCGCAGCAGGCTTTGAAAGCCGGTCGTCTGCGTGCCGGCGCTCGCGTCGGTGCGGCCCATATGGTCGATCACCACCGGCAGGCCCAGCGCTTTGAGGATCGGGATGGTATCGGGCAAATCCTTGACGTCGATCCACAGCTGCAGGTGCCAACCCAGTTCCGCCATCACGGGGGCGAGCACCTTCGCGGCGTCGAGCGGTATGCCGCCGCGATAATGCAGCGCACCGCCGCGAAAGAAATGGTTGAACCGCAACCCGCGCACACCGAACTCGTGCCAGCGCCGCAGTTCGGCCGGCTGCGTACCGGCGCCGGCGACCGCGATGCCCCGCAGGCGTTTTGGCTCGCATGCCAGCGCATCGAGCATGGCGGCGTTATCGCCGCCATGGGCCGAGCCCTGCACCAGCACGCCGCGCGCAAAGCCGACGGTGTCCAGCATGCCGAGATATTTGGCGAGCGGCGCGTCGGGAGGCGTATAGCTGCGATCCGCCGCATACGGAAACCTCGCGGCCGGACCGAACACATGGGCATGGGTATCGCACGCCCGTCGGGGCGGCGCACAGCGCGGCGGCTTGGCCTCCCGCGGTGCCGGGCAGGCCGGGATCGCGGCGGATGTTTGGTCCGAACTTGCGATCATTCGTGTTCCTCGCAAATCTCAAGTCGTTCTACCCGGCGTATCCGTCTCGGCAAGCGTGGCGGAGCGGTGCTCGGTTTTCGGCGCCAGCCTGTCCAGGAAATCGCACAACCTTCGCCCTGATCTCCGGATAGTCCTGGGCAATCGCCGCCACATGGGATTCCATTATGAGGCCCCTGCACGCCGCCGCATTGATCCAAGCGCAGCCGAGAAGTTCGTCAATGCATCGCGCGCCGCCCAAACCGCGGCAATGGCCTTCGATCGCTGATACCGCATGGACGGGTGGTGCTCGGCATCATGACGGCTCTGCTGAAGATCAAGTACGGCCACCACGAAGGCCCAAATGTCCGGCCCAAAACCGCCGGTTAGTCCGCGCCTGCGGACTTTTGGCGACAAATGCCGTTGGCGCAGTTCAAAGCACAAATTACGTAACGTGGCGTGATCAATGCTGCGGCAGACAAGAGTATTCACAAGCGTGCACCGGCCGAAAGCAGGCCGGTGCCGATGTGGCGTTCATGCGGCAACCGAGGTCTTCCACTCAACCGCGCGGTTCGCGCGGTTCGTCGGTCACGTCGGTGACGGTCCAGCCGAGCACTTCGGCCAGGTTGGACGGCAGCTTGAAATCGTAAGCGTCGACCTTGGAGGCGATCAACGCCGCCTTGTCCTTACTTTTGCTGGCATCGCCGGTCGATTGCGCGGCAATGTGCACCCAGCCTTCGGTGAGATCGCCGACGCTCGTTACCACGATCTGCAGCCCATCACCGGCGTCCACCGTCAGCCGCCGCGCATCCTCGGCCGGTTTGGTCGCCTTGCGGACGTCCTGGAAGCTAAAACTTTCGATCGGCGTAAGCAGCCGGCTGAGCTTGAAGGCATCGGCCGTGCGCTTTTCCGGAACGTTGGCCAGTACGAGGTCACCCGGCTTGTCGGCACTCGCCGTCGCGGTCACGGCGTCGCGGCCGCCGCCGGACAATTCAACCTTTTTGATCTCATTGCGCTTCACGTCCAAGTCCACCGGGACGAACCAGTCCGATCGCAGCGACGGCAACCGTACCTCGCCGCGCGCTAGGAACGTCTGCGGTTCACCCTTGAACCGAATGAACACGCCGCCGGACGACCCACCGACGGTCGCATCGCGGTTGCCGACCACGAAGTGCGCCAGTTCCTCGCCGGCCGTCCGCAGCGTGATTTCCTTGCCGGCGTTGTCGGTGCCGGGGTCTGCCAGCCCAAGATCTCCATAGCGCGCCGGATCGCGGGTGCGGGCCTCCTCGAAGGTCAATTCAGCGGCACTCGCGACGATATCGCGGATGGCATCGGTCTTGATCGGATAACCTGAGTCCGCGGCAACGAAGCGGTTCCCGCGGCGTTCGATTGTCAGCGGGCCGCTGCCATCGCTCACCGTAATGCCGGTGGTGTCGTTCGCCTTGGTCGCCAGCGACGGCAACACCCGCTCGCCGCGCCGGTCCGACGCCACCGTCGGCGCGCCGCTGCGCAACACCCAAGCCGTCGCCAGCACGCTGACCACCGCCAGCAGCGCCAACGCCGTGAGTTCCCTTGACTTCATGATGCCTCTCCGTTGCGATGGGGGCGGTCCGTTCAGCGAGAAGAAGCGTCATCAGGCTTCTTCGGCACCGGGCGCCGGGGGCGGCGCAATCCGAAGGCCAGCGCGATGACACCGACCGTCACCGGCACGAACCCGACATTCACCGCGGTAACCCAAGTTTTGAGATTGTTGACATCCCGCCGCAGGGCGAATTGCACGTCGCGTAACTCGGAGCGGATCGCCAGCAATTGGGTCCGGAACCCTTCGATCGCCTTGGTCTGCTCCGGCGTCATCACCTCGGTCGAGCCTTCGGCGGCCTTCGGTAACTGCGACAGCTTCTGCTCGGTATCCTTGAGCTGGGTCGTGAGTTCCTGCTCCTTGGCACGGAACCGGCTGTCGGCGTCGGCCTCCATACGCTGGATCATTTCGAACGGACGCCACGACACACCGCGGCCGCGCAGGTCGGACAAGGCCGCCCCGCCGGCCATCTGCTCGACGGCGTTGATGACGAAATCGCCGTTATTGGCGAACGCCTGCGCCACTTGCTGCCCGAACAGCGAATGCTGCTGGATCCAGTTGCGGTCCATCAGCATGTCGGCGTCGCCCACCAGGATCACGTTGATGGGCTTGGTAGACCGCTTGATGCTGGCAACAGCGGGCTTCGCGTCGGCCGGCTTTGCCTCGGCGGGTTTGGTCTCGGCCGGCTTAGTCTCAGCCGTTTTGGCTTCGTCGGCTTTCGGTTCGGTCGATTTAACGTCGGTGGCCTTGGTGTCGGCGGTACCTGCGGCGCCAGCATCTGCAGACTTAGTATCTGCAGCAGGCTTGGCCTCCCCGGACTTGACTTCCCCGGACTTGACTTCTCCGGACTTGGCTTCGGCTGGGCTGGCGTCAGGGGCAGCCTTTCCGTCGGCCGTTTGCGCAGCCGCCTTGCCATCATCCGCCTTGGCGGCACCGGATTTTTCGCCCTCGGGCTTCGTGTCGCCGGGTTTGGCTTCCGCGGACTTAGGCCTCCTCGGGCTTTTTCTCGTCCGCCTTGGCCGCGTCCGCCTTCTTGTCGTCGGGCTTCTTGTCTTCCGGCTTCGGCCCAATGCCGTCCGGATAGGCGCTATCGAGGGTGCCGCCAAGCCGGGCAATCAGAATCGGGCGCTTCGGAGATTTGGTCAGGCCGACCAGCAGCCGGCGCGGATCGCCGGTGCGGTCGCCGGCGAGCGTCGCATCGACCGTGACGGCGGCGTTGGAGGCCTGCACCAGCGGGCGCAACGTCACGCCCTCCTTGGTGGTCTCGAACGACCCGGCCGTGGTCATGACGATGGCCGATAGCTGGGCGAGGATCGCCTCATCGCGGGCGAGCGCATCGCTGCGCAGCGCCATCCAGGCAAGATTCTGCGAGGCGACCGGGCGGCCGCCGACATTGCGCTCGGTCTGCAGCGCATAATCCGGATCGCCGACGGCGCGGGTGGTGTCGAACTTCACGCCCCAGGCCTTGAACAGCGGCTCCAGCGTCGAGGTCGGATTCGGCGCCGGACCGCCGCGCGGACCTGTCTGGTTCTCCGCATAGGGGTCTACGAAGATCATGGTCGGATTGCCGCCCATGACCCACTGATCGATGGTATAGAGCGTCTTTTCGCTGAGGTCCTGCGGCTGCACCACCATCAGCACCTTGGTGCCGTCCGGCAATTTCTCGACGTCGCCGGTCACCGGCTTCACATCGAAGAACTGCTTCATCTGGGTGAGCGTCTGCTGCTCCGGCATCCGCATCATCGGATTGCCGGCGAGCCCCATGCCGTCGATGAGTGCAACCACTGGCTTGCCGCGCCGTCCGAGTTCGGAAACCAGGCGGGTGAGGTCGTATTCCAAAAATGCTTCGCGGTCCGGCGCGAACACCGGGATGGTGGCGCGGCCGGTGGTGGAATTGGTGGCGGCAAGCCCGAAGAACAGCCGCTCGCCTCCGGTGCCGGTAAAGCCGTCGATGCCGAAAGCGACGGCGCGATCCTCCTCGTCAGAGAACGGTTTTGGATCGATCACCTCCAGAATGACGTTGCCCTTGGCGGCGGCGACATAGGAATTGAGCAGTGCCCGCACCCGGGTTGAGAAGGCCGCGAGTTGTGGCGCCTCCTTGGTCAGCCCGGACGACATGAACAGGCGGAACCGGACCGGTTCCTTCAGCTCGCCGAGCATGGTGCGGGTCCCATCGCTCAGCGAAAACAGATGCTGCTCGGTGAGATCGACCCGGGCATTGCTGAAAATATGCGCGCTCACGATATTGAGGCACACGAACACGATGGCGCCGAGCAGCGCCGCGACCCAGGCGATGCGGCCGGTGGACCATCCGGCCGGTGCCGCGGGCTGCGCGCCGGGCTGGCCGGAATTCACGGTGTCCACAGTGGATTTGTCGGTCATGGCGAAGACCTCACGCGGCTTTTTTGACGTCGATGATGCGCACGTTCAGCCATAGGCAGAACACGATCAGCGAGACGAAGAACACGATCGACGGCAGTTCGAGCACGCCGTCGGTGATGTGCTGGAAATGCTGGAAGAACGACATCGAGCGCACGGCTTCGATGATGAACGCCGGCGCCCACGACCGCACCGTGGCGATGACGAGATCGAATCCCGCCATCACGAACAGGAAGCTGATGGCCGTCGCGCCGATGAAGGCGAGCACCTGGCTCTTAGTGAGCGCCGAGATTGCCGACGCCAGCGCCAGGAACGCGCCCGCCATCAGCCAGGAGCCGAGATACGATGACAGGATCACGCCATTGTCCGGCGATCCCAGCATGTTCACGGTAAGCCACAGCGGCATCGTCAACACCAGCGCCAGCCCCGCAAACGCCCAGGCGGCAAGCCATTTTCCGACCACGATTTGCCAGGGTTGCACCGGCAAGGTCATCAGCACCTCGATGGTGCCGCTGCGCCGTTCCTCGGCCCATAGCCGCATCGCGATCGCCGGCATCAGCACCAGGTATAGCCACGGATGCCAGAAGAAGAATCCTGATAGATCGGCCTGGCCGCGGTCGAAAAAGCCGGAGACCAGGAACGTCATCCCGGCGGCCAGCGCCAGGAATACGATCAGGAACACCGCCGCCACGGGGGTGGCAAAATAAGCCGCGAATTCACGGCGGAAGACGAGCAAAATTGGGCGCATGTCAGTTCTCCGCGCGGTGGCCGGTGATCTGGCGGAACACGTCATCGAGCGTCGCGCGCTCGTGGTAGAATTCTTTGACCGCGATATTCGCGCGGCTCAGCACCGATGCAACCTCATCCATGGACGGCTCGTTTACGGCGGTGCGCACCGCGAGCCGGGTCATTCCATTCACCCGTTGCACCACCTCGACCCGCTCCACGCCGGGGTGGCGCATCAAAACGTTGACAGCACCTTGCGGATCGGCGGTCGCCAGCGCCACCGCCACGGTGCGGTTCACCGGGGCGCGCGCCAGCAATTCGGCCGGCGTCGCATCGGCGAGCATGCGCCCCTTGGCGATGATGATGGCGCGGGTGCAGACCGCCTCGACTTCTTCCAGAATGTGGGTGGAGATGATGATCGCCTTCTGCGCCGCGATGGACCGGATCAGGTCACGCATTTCGTATTTCTGGATCGGGTCGAGGCCGTCGGTCGGCTCGTCGAGGATCAGCGCATCGGGGTCATGAACCAGCGCCTGCGCGATGCCGACACGGCGCTTAAAGCCCTTCGATAGCGCTTCGATCCGCTGGTTCCAGACGCCGGCGAGATCGACGCGCTCAACCAGTTCGCCGAGCCGCGCATCGGCCTGTGCCTTCGACATGCCGTGCATCGCGGCCATGAATTCCAAAAATGCCGCCACCGTCATGTCCGCATAGGCCGGCGCGCCTTCCGGCAGATAGCCAAGATGGCGGCGCGCCGCGATCGGGTCGGCATGGCTGTCGTGGCCGTCGATCCAGGCCTGCCCGGAGGTCGGCTGCAAAAAGCCGCTGATGATCTTCATGGCGGTCGATTTGCCGGCACCGTTCGGCCCCAGGAAGCCGACCACCTCGCCGCGCTGGACCGAAAACGTAATGCCATCGACCGCGGTCAACGAACCAAATCGTTTGACCAGGTCTCGTGCTTCGACGAGGGCCATCTGTTCAAGCTCCTGCGTGTTGCAAACGAGGCGCGGCCGAAAATCCGACCAACCGGACCGGCTCGAACCGCCATGGTACGTCCGAACCTAGCGTCGCGGCCTTGCGAGCCCCGCTGTGACGTGCGTCGAATTAGCGTGATTGCCGGAGATTTCAAGGGGGAACGCGAAATCCTGTCCGATCGTTAACAATGTTGCCTTGCACAATCAAGGGGCGCGCTGAGAGGGCGGTGAGGCCTGAGAGGCGGTAAGGCAAGTAACGGTGGGGACCGGTTCAACCGGGGATACCGCTGCCGCACCTCTTCCCCGCGCCGGTCCGGCGCCGGCTCCTTGCAGCCGGGCAATCAGTCGTTCCACGGCCGCGGCCAATCGGCGCTGATCGCCCGCACCCGTTCGGCCACCACTGCCAGGTGCGTCCAGGTTGCGCCTCTTCGAACGCTTCTTCGATTGCTACCAGCATAGCATTCGATTGCTACCCGCATAGCATTTTCCGTCATGCGGATAACCCGGCCATCGAGGCGGTCGTCGTCAGCTTGTGGTGATCGTCAGGTCCGTCCCCACCTCATGCAGGATAAAACCCTCCATCGGGTCGCTGGGGGTCTGCCATGGTGCGCGCTCGATCACGCTTTTCGTCTCACGGTAGCCGGCCTCCCACCGCGCCTTGATGCCGGCGGGGCTGAAATCGACATCCTTACTTTGATCGTCGGAGCCGACCGGCGGGGCGAGCAGCCGCACCACATGCATCTGGGTGACGCACCCATAGGCTGCCAATCTGCGGATATCCTCGCGCATCCGCATGTCGGGCGGCAATCGCGCGGTCAGTTCCGCCACCACATGGCGCAGCCGGTGCAACTGTTTCTGGCGGGCAATGTGGGAGTGCGTACGGCTGGCATACTGCACGTCCTTGTGCCGGCTCAACACCTCGGCGATCGATTGCGGTTCCGGTCCGTGCGGATTCCACACGTGAACCGCGAACACGAGCCCGCTGCGGCGCGGATTGTCGTCGAACACCGCTTCCACCGGCGTATTGGAAAGAATGCCGCCGTCCCAATAAAGGTCGCCGTCGATGCGGACTGCAGGGAAGGCCGGCGGCAGCGCGCCGGATGCCATGACGTGTTCCAGCGAGAATCGGCAGCGCTGGCTGTCGAAGTAGTGCATGTCGCCGGTTCGCACGCTCGCGGCGCCGACCGTCAGCCGGGTAGTCTTCCGGTCGATGAGGTCGAAGTCGATCAGGTCCCGCAACGTCTCGCGCAACCGGTCGGTTTTGTAATAGCCGGCATACTCCGCGCCTAGCGGCCAGTTCGCGCTCGCGAACGCGGGAAGGTTCGGCGTGAAGAAATTCTCCAGGCCCCCCATCATCGTCATCCAGGTCGCGAGCGGGCCGCCGAGAAAGGGTAGCACCGCCGCCTGTGCTGCCGGCACGCCGTATTCCAGCCGTTTCCAAAGGGTCCGCAGCTGCTCCAGCCGCTGTGCCGGCACGCTGCCGGCGATCACCGCGGCATTGATGGCCCCGATCGATGTGCCGATGACCCAGTCGGGTTCCAGTCCGGCTTCGTGCATCGCCTGGTAACACCCCGCCTGGTAGGCGCCAAGGGCACCGCCGCCTTGCAGCACCAGAACGATCTGTCCCACGTCGGCGGGCGAAGCGTCGATTTTGCGGTCGGTCGCGCTCGAGATGGCCATGTCGGCAAGCTCCCTGGAAGGTTAAGATTTAGGCGGCGTGAGTCATGGCTCGCGCGGCGGGCCTCGTTAAGCCCACAGCCAGCACACAAGCCACCGCCAGGGCGCCGCCGATCCCGGCCACGCATGCCGGCCAGCCCAAGCGGTCGAACAGAGTGCCGAGCACCGCGCTGCCGGCAAGGCTGCCGGCAAAATAGGCAGCCAGATACAGTCCGCTTGCGGCGCCGCGGTCGCTCGTCGCCGCCTGTCCGACAAAGCCCGTTGCCACCGCCTGGGCGAAGAACGTGCCGGCGGCGACCAGCACCATGCCGGCCAACACCGTCACCAAATGGGGCAGGAGCAACAGCGGCAACCCCAGCAGGGCGAGCCCCAAAGACATCCAGATGGCGACCCGCGCACCATTCCGCCCGACAAATCCGCCGGAAAGGGGCGTCGTCGTGCCGCATGGCGGCGGTGCCGGTGCGAAAATGCCCGATGCTTCAAGCCGGACCATACGCGCGTTTCGCCGCACCGCTGAACATCGGGGCTTTGCGCATGCTGAGTGCCCGGAGGCCCACTATTGCATCCGCTACTGCAGCGGGTCGTCCCGAACCGACTGCACCCCGCCGACGCTGTCCTTGTTCCGCGGATCGGGGCCGCGGCCCTCCGCGAAGGCGCGCTCTTCCACCCGCCAACCGTGCAGCAGCCCCGGCAGGCCGAAATTTCCCTCGACGCACCGCGGCTCGTAATAAATCCGGTTTTCCTCCTCGCTCTGCAAGGCAAACTCCTGCTTGATGGTCCAGGGCCGCGTCCACACGGTCGGATCTTCGATCACGGCCTCATAGGCAAGCGTCCTTGGCCCGGTGCGGGTCCAGCGTTCGACCAGATGCAGGTTCTCGCGCGAGCCGAACACCTCGGTCTTCGGGGTGAAATTGGTGACGTCCACCACGAGCGTGTCGCCTTCCCAATGGCCCCGGGAGTCGCCGAACCACTGGCGGATATTGGCCGGCAGGTGCGGACTGCCGTTCATGACGATGTTGCGCTGCCAGCCCTGACCCTGATTGACATCATAGAACATCGAAATCCCACCCGGCGTCTGCACGATGCGGCGAAAGCTGCCGCCGAACAGGCTGCCGAATTCCGGCAGCCCGCTGCGCAGGCAGCGGTCCTGCAGCCCGTCGTCCTCCGGCCCGTCGGCGCGATTGAGGCGCGCGACATTGCCGGCGTGGTAGCGCGGCGGGAGTTCCGCAAATCGCGGCGACGGCGTCGGGTCGTACTTGCCGCCGGCGCAGATCGGCTCCTTGTTCTTGCAGGCGTCGGTGGATTGCAGCAGCGCGAGGAAAAACTCCCGGTCGGCCGCGGCGGCGCGCTGAGCTTGCGGCGTCTGCGGCGGCAGCCGGCCGTTGGGCGGATCGACGATCATCGAGGTGCGCGCCCCGGCGTGCTTGATGGTCAGAAACGCCGTGTTGTAAGCGCCGCCGACATCGACCGCGGTGCCGCGCTCCTGGCGCGGATCGTCGCCGTAATGCGCGGCGCGCTGCCGGTCCAGTTCCTCCCGTTGCGCCTCGGTGAAAAATTCTTGGTTTCCAAAGCGGGCGGGCCGCTGCAAGGGCGTGTCGAATTCTTCCGTCCAGATTCCTTGCAGATCGGGCTCGCCCCAGGGCGTTTTCGGCGCCGTATTGGACAACGCCGGCGCTTGTGCCGAGGCCCGGGTCGCGAGCATCGCCATGGCGGCGCTGACCGTGGCTGCCGCAATGGCGAGCGTGACGATCGGAGTTGCAAAACGGTCGCGCATCATGACCTCCCAGTGTTATCGCGGTGCGTACCTGCGATTTGTTTGCGCAGCTGAGCCATTGCGGGTTTGCCAAGGTTGGTTTTTCAGTTTCAGAAATCCGGCTTGTCGGCGGTTGGAACCGCAGCGTCTTTCTCGGTACCGTATTTATGCGGGTTTTCGGCGCAGACATTTTCCGGCCAGCCGCGGGATACGCGCCGATAGGTTTTGGTCGCGGTCCAGGGGGTCGTGAAGGCGCCTTTGTCCTCGACGGTGAAATGCAGCTGCAGCGCCTTGCCCTTGTAATTGGGGTCGGGCGCCCAGGTTTCCCCGATGCCGCCGCCGCGGACGTTCTCCTTGCCGCCCCGCACCCAGGCTTCCCGCGCGGCGTCGTAATCGATCAGCCGATAGCGTTCCACCACATGCAGCGCCTCGGTGAACGGCGTACCGTACTGGTCAACGGCGGAAAACGGCCCGCGCTTGAATCCCACCGTGTCGATCACCAGCGTGTCGCCTTCATAATGGCCGACCGAATCTCCGTACCATGATGGCGTCAGTTTTGCGGGATGCTGCGCATTCATGCGGACCCGGCGGACCTCATGATCCTCGTCGTACAGCATCGTGATCCGATCGCCCTGCTGCAGCAACAGCACGGCATCATTGGTGAAGATGAATGGCACCCCCTGCGGCCAGCACTGATTGCGCGGGCTTGGAAAGCCTTGCCCGGATAACGACATGTCGGCATATTTTTTGACCACGGCCGCAGCCGCCGGATTAAGGATCGGATTGGTATAATCACCCACCAGCCGTATCGCAAGGCTCACGAGCGGGGCGTCCGCCGCCGTCGCGAAGGGCCGCCCATCGGCGTCCAGCGTCTGTCGCCGCCGCGCCTTGTTGACCACCGGGCCGGGGCCCGACGCCGGCGGTTCGATCCCATAAAGATAGGGATTGCCCCAAATGCCGGAGAAATCCGGGATCGTTGCCGCACCTTGGCTTCGCTCCTGCGCGAACGCCGCCGGAGCCAGTACGGCTGCGACCGCAGCCGCGATGATCCATGGTCGTGTCACGGAATTGTTTCCCTCTAAGCGCCGGTTGGAGTCCCTCGGAGCATCCGAGTTTGACCGGAACGGGGGTGGCGATCAATCCGTTTTAACGCGTGCACCGTCGATCGCCGCGCAGGGGCGACACATGGTCAGGCGCCGGGTGATAACAGCAAGCGTAGCGGCACACCGTTGCGCCTGCAATCCGGGGACACCTCGGTCGATCGATGCTGCCATCCGGACGACTTGCGCGTCCCGCCAGGCGGTAGAAAGAGCCAGGTGTGGGAAGCTTATATCGGCGACCGCTACTGGTATAACAAGTTAGGCACCGATCACAGCAGCGGCCTGTATAATATTTTCGGTTGCTCGGTGTTCTCCGGAATCGGTTTTGGCTGCACGCCCGGCACGTCGATCGAAAGCACGGCGTATATCGGCACAACCTACCACATTAAGTAAGTTGGCGGTCTCCGGCGGCTGGGGTCCCGAGTCCCGGATCGGCCATCGCCAAGCTGCCGATATCGTAGTTGGCGGTCAACCGTATTCGATCATCCGGTGAAAGGCCCTGTTCGAACTGCAGGAGTTGCTGCGTCCTTCGGCTCGGCATCGACAATCGTGGCCAACGGTGCAAGTCTGGATGTCGCCATTGCCGAGGAGACGCTCGCCGGCCTTTGCATCGCCATACTGTGGTACGACGGACGGCTTTGCAGCTTTTGATTGCTATCGTTATTTCATCGAGCCGTAGCCATGCTATAAAGGTGTCGCGACCAAACGCAGGTGAAAGATTGCTTTGATTGGTCCAGGCTTCGCATGAGAGCCTCAGAAGGGCGCGGCGGAAGTCGGTACGCTCTTGGAAGAGCAAGCTGCGGCGGCTGATCGACGAATAGGTGGTGGAGTCCGCCGGCGCCAAGCGGAGGGGTGCCTGAACATGGCGACGCTTTTGGAACTGAATGCTCTTGGAACCGAATGCTCTTGGAGATGCACGAACGACCGCGGCGCCGTTGGGACACGCTGAGAATGAAATGCTTTGAGCCCTGCCGTGCGGCAATCAGGGACACGCAGCCACAACCAGACGCGGAACACTCAGGCGAGGAAAGCCATGCAAGCCGATTTGTTATTCAAGCGCTTCGTCTGCGCGACGTTGGCGGCGATCGCACTGGCGGGGTTCTCGGTGGCGGTGAAGGCGGACGACTTGCCCGCCTACATGGAGCCGATTACCGGCAACACGGGGTCCACTGTCGCTGATACCGCGGTCAAGAACGTGCTGGCACTGAATTCCGGCATGTTCGAACTTTACGATGATGCCGCCAAAATCTTCCAAAAGAATATCCTCGGCAAGCATCCGGTTATCCTCGGCCTGTTTTCCGGAGCCGGGGGGCGGTTTATCCTGTATCGGCCCGGCCAGGCTCCCCTTGAGGCGCCGCCGGTTCCGCTCGTCTATCAGCTGTTGAAATCCGTCGGGCACGCCACGATGGCGCTGACCGAGGTGGCAGGGCCCTATCTGGATAATCCCGCCGACCAGGCCTGGCGCGGAGCGATGCTCGCCTATCGCAGCCGGATGGTGTCGGCGCTGGAGGGCCTCGACGCCACCCCAATGACGCCGGCCTGGCGGGACAACAACCGCGCCATTCTTGAGAACAACATCGCGTTCATGGACGCGAGCGTCGCCAAGGGCGCGATCGCGTTCGCGGACTTGAAGGCGTTCGCCGAGAAGCAAGCCCCCTATCTGAAGCGGAATATCGCCTGGGCGGCCCAGACTCAGGTCGCCCATTGGATGACCGTAATCGGGGACTGGAAGGCGATGCTCGGCGCCGACTGGGACAAGACCTATGCGGCCAGCAATACGATTTACGTGGCGCGCCAGAACAATATTCTATTCAGCGTGCTGGCGCAGTTCTTCGGGCCGGAAGCCATCAACGACCGGCTGATGCTGATCGAGACCATGGGATTCACCACCACGCCGGATGAGATGCTGACGGCGCTCACCCGCATCATCGCGGACCGTTCGGTCGGCGCTTTGTTCTTTGGCAACTATCACCTGATGGACTATGAGCTGATGGGCGGCGATGCGCGCGCCGCGATCATAGCGGAAAGCGCGAAGCGGGGAACCAGGGCGTTCCTGCCTCCGGAGGTGCCGTTCGGCTCGAAGCAATGGCCGACGCTGATCACGCCGGGTCCGGGGCCCGCTTCCATCGCGGACCTCAAATAGGCCGAAGATAGGCCGGCCCAGGATCGGCCGGTTGCGCCGCAGGGATGCCTGCGGCAGCGGATCGGAATTTCGTTGTCACCGCTTACGAGAGGTATGGACAATGGGACTTTCGCGGCGTGAGTTTGTCCAGCTGGCGACGTCAAGCGGTATTGCGCTCAGTCTGTCGCGCGCGGCGTCCGCCGAAACGCCGGGCTTCGATGCGCGCGAGACGCTGCCGGAACCGCAGCAATGGAATCCGGCCGCCACCGGGATGGGGCGCATCGACGGACCGGCCAAAGTCACCGGAGCGAAACTCTACGCATCCGATTTTCGCGCCTCCGACCTGCCGGGCTGGCCGCCGAAAACGTCGCACGCTTTGCTGATTCGGGCGGCGGATGCAACGCATGTATTCGCCGGAGTCGATCTCTCGCGATTGAGGGGCGCGCTCGCCCCGTCGAAAATCGTCACCGCCGCCGATCTGGCTGCCGCCCGCATCCGGGTGCCGGAATTCTATCGCGGAGATCTCCTCTGCCCGGTCGGGACGACACCGCTCTATCTGGGCCAGCCTTTGGCCATGCTGATCTTCGAACAGTTCGACGTTTTCGATCAGGCCCGCCTGGCATTGCGCGATGCGGCGATCGTGCAATACGGCAAGCAGACCGGCCCAGTGGCGGTCGCTCCTTACGGTTCGCATCGTTTCGTCCGGGTTGCCGGCCCGACCTCCGAGGCGCCGGATGTGTATTCGCCGATGCAAGCCGGCTGGGTGAAGCCGCGCGGCTTTCGCAACGGCGACATCCCGGTTTGGGCGCCGCCCGATGTGCGCGGACCGGCGGATGCGCAGGCTTCGTTCTACGGCGGACAAATCCGCGCCGAACTTGCCGCGGACCATCCGGACCTGTTGGTGTTGAACCGCGCATTCGAGACGCAATCCATCGACCCGGTGTTTCTCGAGCCGGAGAGCGGTCTCGCCTGGTACGACAGCCGCTCGCGGGCGCTTGAACTCGTGGTCGGTGTCCAATCTCCGGGAGAAGCCGCGGAGTTGCTTGCCTATCTGCTCGGCGGCGCCCGGGGAGCCTACAAGCCGGCCCGGATCCACACCCATTTCGCCTATATGGGTGGTGGTTTTGGCGGCCGCGATCATACCCCAATGCCGCTTTACGTGGCGTTGGCCGCAATATTCTTTCCCGATCGTCCGGTACGGCTGGCGAACAATCGATACGAGCAGTTCCAATCCGGGATCAAGCGGCATGCATTCCGGATGCAATCAAAGATGGGGATCGACCGAAAGACCGGACGCATCCGCGCCTTCGCGGCCGATCACGTGCTCGATGGCGGCGGGCTTGCCAACTATTCCGCGGACGTCGCGAACGTCGCCGCGACGGCCGCGATCGGCATCTACGATATGCCCAAAGTCGATATCACTACCGTTGCGGCCCACTCGCGCGGGGTTCCGGCCGGCTCCATGCGCGGCTACGGAACGCTGCAGACGATGACGGCGCTGGAAGTGCTGATCGACGAAGCCGCGCAGGAACTGCGGCTCGATCCGATCGCGTTCCGCCGCACCAACGCCTTGCCGACCGGCGGAAAGACCATGGTCGGCAATCAGCTGGTCGGCGTCATCCGCACACCTGAGATTCTCGACAAGCTCGCCGCCCATCCGATCTGGCGACAGCGCGCGGATGAGAAGGCCCGCGGGCAACAAGCCGGCACCGCGGTCGGGACCGGCGTCGCCTGCGTCACCAAGGATTATGGTACCGGCGCCGACGCGACCCTGTGCATGGTCGCGATTTCGCCCGAGGGACGGATCACGATTCACTCCGATGCCGCGGAGATGGGGACCGGCGTTGGTACGGCGCTGGCCAATCGCGTCGCTCCCATCATCGGCGGCGTGGCCGATGAAGTCAGCTTGGCGAAAATCGATGCGTTCGCGCCGCTCGCGCTGGTCGCCTCCGGCGATCCTTACAGCATCACGCAGGCCGCGCAGGATGCCGCATCGCGCAACCCGCGCTGGGTCCCGGTGATCAGTTCGGCGTCAACCGCGTCGATCGGCGCACATATCGGTACGCATGTTGCGTTCGAAGCCGCGCGCATCGTATTCCGCTTCGGGCTTTGGCCCGCGGCGCTCGACCTGTGGGGGATCGCCGCTACCGACCCGCGGGCCGGGCTCTGGGACAGCGCACGATGGCAGGAAGGCAAGCTGGTGATGCCCGGCTTGGCGCCGTTGAACCTTGCTCGCGTCGCCGCCAAGGCCCACGCCCGCGGCGGCGTGACGGGCGCCATGGTCCACGGTTTCAATCGCTGGGAATGGGCGCACGCGTCCTTCACGATCGCAGGTGAGCCCTGGACCGCCGAGATCGACGCACTTGCGGTGCGCTTCGGCGCCGGAACCGCTCGCGGCCGCTCCGCTGGCACGGATGGATTTACGCGGCTGGTCCGCTCGAAGGTCACCCCCCCGCCCGCCCTGAACGAGCGCATCGGCTCGGCTTATTCGTCGGTGTGCGGGACGCTGGTCCGCATCGCGATCGAGCGTTCGACCGGGGCGGTGCGCATCGCCAGCGGGTATACCGTCGTCGAGTGTGGGCAGGCGCTGGTTCCAGAAGTCATCGTCGGACAGGCCCAAGGCGGCTTCGCGATGGGTGCCGGCTACGCGTTGCTGGAGACGTTGCCGCTTTACGAAACCGGGCCAGGCAACGGCAAATGGAATCTCGGAGAATATACGATCGCGCGTGCGACGGACTTGCCGCTGAATGCGCTGGAAATCGAGGTGCTGCCTGCGCTGGCCGCCAACGACCCGCCCAAGGGCATCGCGGAAGTCGTGATGATCCCCGTCGTGCCGGCAATCCTGAACGCGATTTACGACGCCACCGGTCATCGCTTCCAATCTCTGCCGGTCACCGCGGCCATGGTGAAGGGAGTGCTGTCGCGATGAAGCTGAGTGTCACGATCAACGGCAAGCCGTACGGACCCGTGGAAGTCCGTGATGAGCTGTCCATGAACGATTTCCTGCGGGAATATCTTGGGCTCACCGGGACAAAGTTCGGGTGCGGCCTGGCGCAGTGCCTGAGTTGCGCGGTGATCGTCAACAATCCCGACGGCACCAGCGAGACCAGCCCGACCTGCGTCGTGCCGGCCGCAGGCTTCGCCGGCAAATCGATCCGCACCGTCGAGGGTCATGCCCGCAACGGCGAGCTTTCCGTTCTGCAAAAGGCTTTCGTGGAACATTTTTCGTTCCAGTGCGGCTACTGCACGGCAGGTTTCCTGAACGAGGGACAGGTGTTGCTGGAGCGGCTGGCGAGAACCCCGGTGGCGCGTGCCGACCTCGACAAGACAATTCTTGATGCCCTCGACGGCCATCTGTGCCGCTGCACCGGCTATGTAAAATACCACGAGGCGGTGCGCGACGTGATTCTTGCCGATCCGAAGCGTTATCTAAGTAAGGTCGCAGGAGGATAGAGCCGATCATGAATTCAGCTGGGCGCCTTGCGTTGCTTGCCGCGTTGGCAGCGGCGGTCCTGACATCGGCGATCGCACATTCCGCGGAGCCGCCAGCCACGCTGGCGGGGCCGGAGAGCTTCGCAGCGATCGACGATACGGCGGCGCGTTCCGCGGCCTTGTTCACGGAAGCCGGCAAGGTGCTGACCTCCGCGCGCTGCGTGAACTGCCATCCGGCGGGCGATCGGCCGCTGCAAGGGGCAGCGCACCGGCCGCATCAGCCGCGGGTCGAGCGCGGCCCCGACGGCTTTGGCACGGCGGCGCTACGCTGCGGCGCTTGCCATTTGGGAGCCAATTTCGATCCGGCCGGCGTGCCGGGCAATCCGCACTGGCATCTGGCACCGCGGGAGATGGCTTGGCAGGACAAGACGCTGGGCGAGATCTGCACGCAGATCAAGGATCCGGCGCGCAACGGCGGCCGGTCGCTGGACCAAATCTTGACGCACATGGCGACCGACTCGCTGGTCGGCTGGGCATGGGCGCCCGGGTTCGGCCGCGAACCGGCGCCCGGTACGCAAAAGCAATTCGGCGCGCTGATCGAGGCGTGGATCAAAACCGGTGCGGAGTGTCCGAATTAAAGCGCGGGTAGCGGCACAGCGGGTCGGTGCGTTCAGCCCCTGGCTGTGATGGTTTCAGTGGCCGCGGTCATGCTATAGATCGGCCGATGAAACGCAGTAGGAAATTCTTGGCCCCGCGTGCGCCAAGAGGATGTGGCGGAACTCGTCAGGCTCCTGGAAGGGCAAGACCGCAGCGGGCTGCTCCTGACCGACGAACAGGTCGCGGAAGTCCGCCGTCGCCGAAGGGAGGAACACCCGAGCATGATGACACTCGCGGAGTTCAACGATCGGCTGCGGCGTCGTTATGGAATATGAACCGCATGGTTCAGATTCAGGAGGGGAGGAATTCACCATGAAGATAACACCCTGCATTTTCACCCGCGGTATCGCGGCAATCATTCTGGCGGCAACCATGGCGGCTTCAGTGAATGTCCAGACCAGTTGGGCCGCACCCGATCCGCTGCCGCGCGCCAAACCCGAGGAGGTCGGCATGTCCTCGGAACGGCTCGCCGATATCGGCAAGACCCTCAATGCGGATGTTGCAGCGGGCCGGATGCCCGGCGCGGTGCTGGCGGTCGCGCGGCACGGTAAGCTCGTCTATTTCGAGGCTTTTGGGTATCGCGACAAGGCCGCCAATGCGGCGATGACGACCGACGCCATTTTCAACATCGCCTCCATGACCAAGCCGATGGTCGCGGTCGCAGCATTGCAGCTCTACGAGCAGGGTAAGCTCCTGATGGAGGAGCCGCTTTCGAAATATTTTCCGAAATTTGCCGACATGCAGGTCGCCGTGATGGACGTGACCAAGGAGAGCATTATCGGGAAGGTCCCGGCGGCGCGGAAGATCACGATTTAGGATTTGTTCCGCCACACCTCGGGCTTCAGCTATGGCGGCCGAGGCACGACGGCGGTCCATAAGCTTTATCCGGAGGGCTCCGGGCAGGCCGCGCTCGCCTATACGGGCGCGGCGTTCCTCGACCGCTTGGCGGCGCTGCCGCTGCATTTTCAGCCGGGCACGACCTGGGACTATGGCTTCGGGCTCGATATCCTCGGCCTGGTGGTCGAGCAGATCGCCGAGCAGCCGCTCGGCGCCTATCTGCAGGACAACGTGTTCAAGCCGCTCGGCATGGTCGATACGACCTTCCTGATCCCGGCCGACAAGGCGGGGCGCTACGCCAAGCCGCTGCCGGCCGATCCGGTCTCCGGGCGGCCGCAGGCGCTGACGCCGCTGACCGAGCCCGCCAAGTTCGAATGCGGCGGCGGCTGCGCGGCGTTGACCGCCGCCGACTACATGCGCTTCGCCTCGATGCTGCTGAACAAAGGCAAGTTGGGTGAATCCCGCGTGCTGTCGCGCAAGACCGTGGAATACATGCTGTCGAACCAGATCGGCCCGGAGGTGAAGAATTTGATCGGCAATGCGGATCCGACCCGCGCCGACTACGGCTTCGGGCTAGGGCTCGCGGTGCAGACCACGCCCGGCATCGTGCGCATGGCGGGGTCGGTGGGCAATTTCTCTTGGCCGGGGGCGAGCGGCACCAACTGGTGGGCCGACCCGAAAGAGGACATGGTGGTGGTGTTCATGGCGCAGACGCCGGGCACGATCCGCTGGCACTATCGCCAGGTGATCGACGCCATGGTCAACCGCGCCATCGTGGATTGAACAGGTCGGCACGGCGCCAAGAACGCGCCGTTGCCCACGCGTGCGGCTCGTGGGCCGATGGCGTCGATGGCGAGCCGACCCGCAAGGGTGGTGCGGCCCATTTCACCGCACCGAGAACGGCGTCGCATAGGGCCGGCCGAACGGCACGCCGGCCGTCACCGTTTGCACCGGTTTTAGAAAGGCGCGGCCGGTGCGCGTATTGTTGCGGGTATCGACGAACGCGACCTCGCCTTCCACCAATTCCATGATGGCGACATCGCCGGGCGCCCCCACCTGTAGGGTGCCGAGCTTCGGCACTCGGTTGATAATGCGGGCCGGATTGATGGTCGCCATCGCCACCACCTGGTCGAGCGTAAAGCCCATCCCTAAAAACTTGCTCATTACCCAGGTGAGATACGGCATGCCGGGCGTGTTGCCGGACACCACGTGGATATCGGCCGAAATGGTATCGGGCGGGCAGCCTTGCGCGATCGCGGCCTCGGCGACCGTGTAGTCGAAACTGCCGCCGCCATGGCCGACGTCGAAGATAACGCCGCGCTGCTTGGCGGCGAGCGCCGCCGGCAGCACGCTGCCGTTCTGGATGATGTTGGTGAAAGCACCGGCCAGATTGGGCGCGCCCGAATAGGCGTGGGTGAGAATATCGCCGGGACGCAGCAGGTCAAGAATTTCGATCATCAGGGCGACGTTCTCGACCCCGCCGATATGCACCATCACGCGGCCGCCGGTGCCGGCCATCTCGCAAGCCTGGATGGCGCGCTTGAGCGGCTCGGAGCCGTTGTGCGCGATTACATTCTCCGACATGCGCACCTTGACGCCGATCGCGATATCGGCGTTTTCCGCCACCGTCTTGGCGCAGGCCTCCACCTGGGCGTAGTCGAGATTGTAAAGCTCCGGCAGCGGAAACGGCGTCAGCCCGATATTGGCGATGTGCACGAAGGCATAGAGCCGGGTGCGGGTCTGCGCCACGATGAAGCGGCGAAAGCCGGCGAAATTGCTGGCGCCGGCATCGCCCGCCGACACGCAGGTCGTGGTGCATTGGAGCGGCACCAGCTCGTCGGCCGGGATCCCGATGGCGGAGCCATAGGGGTAGACGTGGGCATGCAGGTCGATGAGCCCCGGCGTCACCAGCCGCCCGCCGGCGTCCAGCACCCGCAAGGCCCGCGTTGCCGGGATATCCGGCTCGACGGCCTCGATCGCGCCGTAGCGGATGCCGATATCGCGCTGGCCGCGCAGTCCCTGGCTCGGATCGAGCACATCGCCGCCCTTGATGACGAGATCGAACTTGTCGTTTGGCCCCATGGCCGCGAACGCCGGCGCCGCGGCGCCGGCCAGGGCGAGGGAGGCGGTGCCTTGTAAGACGTGGCGTCGAGATGGCAGCGGCATGGATCGTCCTCCCGCAGGGATGCGATAGATTTGGGTTCGTGACGGGCGACCTATAACAGCCGCAGCCGATCGGCGCGACGGCCGCCGCAATGTCCGCTGCAAAATCGGCGAAAGCAATTCAGGCAGGGACGCTGCGGCTAAAGTGTCCATCTATATTCGCGACAGGCGACGGGCGTGAAACGCGAGACAGATCTGCGCTATACTGGCATTCGACACGGAGGCGCCCATCCTTTCTCAGTCGGCAGTGATGTCGCGGTGATATCCCGTCCCGGGATGTCCACCGCCGCACCGCAATGGCGGGCTGCATCGAGGCGCGGACACGCCGTCGCCGGCCGGCGGAATGCCGCGAGCGAGGTGTCATCTTGAAATTACCGCGCCGCAGTCGGCACGGAAACGACGGAAGGCTCCGCCTCGCGAGGCATCGCGGTATAGCAAAAATACCTCCGGCCAACTTCGTCCAGCGAAGAACTGCAAACTACTTATTCACCGCGAAGTGATGTGACCCTGACGCTCTATGTCGCCAAAATGTACATTTGCGGTTCGGTGGAAGGCAGATGACGAATAACGATATCGACAAAGTTACCGTCACATTTCCGGATTTGTCTCCAGCCGACGCGGTCATGATGGCCCATGAGTTGGAGCGCGAGTTAACCGCCGCGGGCGTGCCCGCCGACGCCATCAGGACCGCGCGCGCCGACGACGAAGCAATGGATCTGGGAACGGTGCTGGTTATCTTCGGAGGGATTGGCTTCGAATTGCTGAAGGAGGCTGCCAAGGGTGCGGCCAACGAGGCCGGGCACCAGATCGTCAAGCAGCTGGCCGCCCTGCCGCGCAAGACCATCCACACGTTGTGCCAGCGCCGCCACATCAGCGCCGAAGTCACAATGCCCGGCGGGCGTATCATCGCGTTCGGCGACGAACATGCCGGAAACATGGTGAAAATCGCGGCCCCGGCCGATATCGGGACGCTGGGCGTCATCATTCTCGGTGCCAGCCGGTTTCCGCATCTCGACGGCCTCGACAACCCGGCCTTCGCACGCTCCGCCGCCACGGCGAAAGCGCTGTTCGGCCGGGCGACACCGGTTTTCAAGCGCACCGCCGTGCTCGACCTTTTCGACGATGCGAAAGCCCCCGCCGATATCATCAAAGCCATCGCACGGCACATCGGCGCCATTTCGGATATGCGCGACCTGCTCATTTATTATTGCGGTCACGGCGGCTTTTTGCGCGATCGCACCTATTACCTCACGCTTACCGGCACGGACAAAGAGCAACTGGCATCGACGGGTTTGAAGCTGCGCGAATTGCGGCATGATCTTGAAACCAAGCTTCTCGATCGGCGGCTCTACGTCGTGCTCGATTGCTGCTATGCCGGTGAGGCGGTGAAGGAATTCATGGGGCCGAGCGTCGAGGGTGCCGTCGAGATCGGCTTAACCGACGCCCTGCCGGCCAACGGCTGGACGGTGCTCACCGCCGCGGCGTCGGACCAGGAGGCGATGGCGCCCATCGGACACGAGTTGACCATGTTCACGGGCGCGCTGGCCCACGTGCTGAGCACCGGCGCAACCGGCGCGGATCGGCCGCTTTCGTTCGCCGACATTGCCTACGAGGCCGACCGCTATATCAGGCGCATCCACGGCCTGAAGGCGGTGCGGCCCCAGTGCCACTCGCCGCGCCAGGATGCCGGCGATCTCGCGCGCTGGCCGCTGTTCATGAATGTGGCCGCTCGGCCACAAAATGGAGGTGTAAGAACACTTATCCAGCCGACGCCGCCTGCCGTGATCGCGCCGAAAGGCCCTCCGGCGCCTGCCCGTTCGGGCAATCTGATTGGGGAGGAAAATGCGGCCCTATATCCCTACTCCAAGTCCGGGTCCGACGCCGGGCCCGACGTGAGTACCTTGCGCGTCAATGAGAAGTGGGCGGAATATGCCGACTTGGCCGGGGTCGTGGTGCGGCGGCTCGTCGCAGTCGCTGTCGCATTCTCGGGGGTGATGGTGGGATGGTCGGCTTTGAACTCTCCGCCCGCACATCCTGCGGGGGCACTGATGGTTCCTATGGGAATGCTTGCGCTTGCGGGCTATCTCTGGAAGGGATGGCGCTGACTTAGGTTCATATGGCGGCGCTCGCGACAATCTTTGGAAAAAAGAAAAACCCGGCGGAAGTTTCTGTGTTGACGTTCAATAATTGCCGTTCGGCTAAGCGAGTTGGCCCCTGGTGAACGCCCACCATGATCGCCGAGGAGATAGCGAAATGGGGCAAGGTCGTGAAGGTGACCGGCGCCGGGGCCGAGTAGGGTGGGTGGCTTGCGATATCGCGGATGGACAGGCAAGCTATCGAGAGGCCCAGGGATCGGCCGGACAGACGGACGCGGAACACGTGCTGCACCTGATCAAGCTTTGCGTCGGCTGCGATTCCGTCAAGGATTTGCAGGACTGGATCGCCGAGAAGCTCAAGGCCGAAGGTAAGTTGGGAGCGCGCAAGCGCGAGCGCAATCACACCACCCGGATGGTCCCGAAACGCGCCGAGGAAATCCTCAATGGCGGTTCGCTGTTTTGGGTAATCCGCGGCCAGATTCTTTGCCGGGAAGGCATCCTGGGCATCCGACCCGTTCGTCGATGCGGAGGGTATCGGCCGCTGCCACATCGCGCTTGATTGCCAGCCCGTGTTGGTCGAACCGCGGCCCTACCGGGCATTCCAGGGCTGGCGCTATCTCGCCCCCGCGGATGCTCCGCGCGACCTCGACCGCGCCGCCCCCGGCGCGAAGGACATGCCGGAGGAAATGCGGCGCGAACTGCGAGAATTTGGGGCTGCTTTAAGCATCCCCGGTCGCAAGGCGAAGGAACAGCGCCATGGCACTGGCGTTAAGACCCAACTGTGAGTGTTGCGACCGGGATTTGCCGCCGTCATCAATGCTCGCGCGAATTTGCAGTTTCGAATGCACATTTTGCGCCGATTGCGTGGATAACGTGCTGTTCAACGTCTGCCCGAATTGCGGCGGCGGCTTTGCCGCACGCCCGATCCGGCCGGCCCATGAATGGCGCCCAGGTCTCTCGACCAACACAGCGTCCGCCCTCAGGCATGCGGGTGCATCTAAAATATAGCCGGGAGGGGATCGCCGCTCATTCCGGCAGGATCAGGCATATTTTGCCCCAGGACCGATAAACGTTCCTCATACCTGATATTGTCGAACTTGATCGCACGCACCACCGGATAGCCCGCCGGCCATTTCGCCGCCGGCTGACCAGGGTCGTGACCGCATCAAGTCTGGCCTTTCCGGGTGGCGTGACGGACGCAATCGTCTCGCCATTCGCGGCCTTCGTGGCCCTTTCGCATGAGGGTGAACTTGATGTAGTTTGGTGGTCGCGGGCTCGGAGCGAAGAAAATTGTGCGGCGTGAATTTCCGCATCCGATCGCGGGCGTGGCCGCCCTGCTAATGACTCGCAAGGGCGCCAGAGCCGGTGCATATCCCTCTCGCCGATCCCACGATCCGTTCAACCCATCAAATCAATGCCTGCCGAGGGTGAGAAAGATGCAAAAACTGTCGTCCTTGCTATTCTCGACATTGATCAGCATGAGCATGGTTGCGCTCGCCGCCGAAGGCGCAGCGCAAAACAACGGCGGGATACTACCGCCCAAGACCGGCACCCGTCTCATCACCTTGGGGACCCGCGGCGGCCCGATCCCGATGGAGGGGCGGGCGCAGTCGGCGAACCTTCTGATCGTCAATGGGGCATCCTATATCGTGGATGCGGGTGTAGGCGTTACCCGCCGCCTGACGCGTGCCGGCATCGCCATCCGCGACATCGACAGTATTTTCATAACCCATCCGCACAGCGATCATACCGGCGGTTTGGGCGGGCTGCTCTCCACCGAATATGATTACAATCGAACCAAGCCGGTCAACATCTACGGCCCGCCCGGAACCGCCGCGAGCACCAAGGCGCTGGTGCAGTTCCTCACCGTAAGCGCGGAGATCCGGATGAGCGAGGGTATGCGGACGGTTACTCCCGCCAGCATTTTCTTCGGTCACGATACCGGTATCGGCGTGATTTACCAAGACGCCAATGTCAAAGTCACGGCCGCCGAAAACGCGCATTTCCATTTTCCGCCCGACAGCCCGGCCTATGGCAAATACAAATCCTATTCGTACCGTTTCGAAACGGCCGACCGCGTTATCGTGTTTTCCGGCGATACCGGTCCCAGTGCCGCGCTCGACGAACTGGCCAAGGGCGCCGATCTTCTGGTCACCGAGGTGGTCGCGGTCGATGAATGGAAGGAACAGCAGATCAAGACCGGCCGATGGCAGCAGATGTCGCCGGAACAGCAGGCGCGCGCCCTTCGCCGCCAGGTCGAGGAGCACATCACCCCGGAAGACATCGGCAAAATGGCGACGCGGGCCAATGTCAAGACCGTGGTGCTATCGCATTTCCTGCCCGCGACCGATCCAAAGGACGGGTACGAACGTTTGGGTGAGCAGGTAAATAAGCACTTCGCCGGCAAGGTTCTGGTCGCCAAGGACCTTATGGAATTCTGACGCGCCTCTCGCGCATCTTGGGAATCGCAAGCCCGATCCGCTATAGTGCCGCCACATCGCCTGCAACAGCCGCCGCCTTGCGCGCCGGTTCGACGTGTCCGAACGGGAGGAACCTCATGTCTCGTCCACTATCCGCAATCGCCGTCGCGGCGGCGCTCGTGGCGGCTTCGCTGAGTGCCGTGCCGGCGCCGGCGGGTGCCGCCGATCTCAAGGTGATCTCGGCCGGCGCGGTGCGCGGCCTGATCGCGCAGATCATCGACGACTATTCGGCCCGCACCGGCCAAAAGTTCGATTTCACCATCGGCACCACCGGCCAGCTTCGGGACATCATCGCCTCGGGCCAGCACGCTGACCTGATCATCGTGTTGACGCCGCTGATGGGCGAACTGGAGAAGACCGGCAAGCTCACTGCCGGGAGCCGCGCCGACCTCGGCCGCGTGGGCATTGGGATCGTAATCCGGGATGGCGCCGCGGCCGTCGATGTTTCGACCCCCGATGCGTTGAAAAAGGCCCTGACTGAGGCGCGATCGGTCGCCTACACCAACCCCGCCGCGGGTGGGACCTCGGGCATCTATTTTGCCGGCCTGACCGATCGGCTCGGCATCGGCGAGGCGGTGCGCAAGAAGGCGATCCTTACTCGCGGCGGCCGCGAAGCCGCGATCGAAGTGGCGGAAGGCCGTGCCGACCTGGCGGCGGTGTTCATCAGCGAGGGCGTGGCGGTGAAGGGCGTCAAGCTTGCCGGCCCGCTGCCGCCACCGCTGCAGGATTATTCCGCCTACGCGACCGCGATTCCCGTCAGCAGCACCGACCCGGCCGCGGCACGCGCCTTCATCGCGGCGCTGACCTCGCCCGCCATGGCGGCGCGCTGGAAAATGAACGGGTTTGAAGCACCGAAGTGAGGGCCGCCACTGGCAGCCGCGTCATCGACGCGCGCCCGCGCGCTTACCGAACTGGTTGGCAGCGATGACCATCGCGGTCGGCGCTGCCGAACGCGGCGGAGTCGGCATACTCGTACGACATATGCTGCCCTGCAGGGCTGTCGGAGAACGGTCGGACCGGAGACCTTGATGGTGATCGAAGCGCAAGCGAAGCCGCGCATATCGGGCACGCAGTTCCGAGCGTTCCAGCAGACGCGACCCGATCCCGAACGGTGGGAACTGATCGACGGGGTGCCGGCTATGATGATGCCACCGACACTTTCGCATCAGCTGATTTCGGACAATCTGACGCGGGTGCTGAACGAGGCATTGCGGGTACACAATCCGGCCCGTCGCGCGGTCTCGCGTGCAGGCATCGAACTCGGCGACACCATGTTTGGGCCGAGCGGAGGGCAATATCGGCCGGAACCGGACGTGATGGTGATCGACATAAATTTCGCGACACGCCAACGCTTTGTGGATCGCGCTTACCTGATTGCCGAGATCGTTTCCGACACCGATCACGAGCCGGTTCCGGGGGCAAAGGAACCCTGGATCGCGGTCAAACGGCGCCTCTATCTTGCCCACGAGACTTGCGAAGCGGTGCTGTTGATCGACCCTTGTCGCATCGCGACCAGTCTCGACGTGGGCGGGGCGGGCGGCTGGGAGGTCACCGAACTGACCCGGCTCAATGAGTCGCTCGCCGTTCCGAGCTGCGGGCTGCGGTGCCGGCTGGCCGATCTCTATGACGGCGCGCCGCTGAACCGCGAAGCGGCCTCGCCGTTGGGCCAAGGTAACATGCACTGAGAATCGAGGCTGCCATTGACAACCACGGCCATCGGAAGCGCCCCGACGGCGCGCCTCTTCATGATCATCTTTGTTGCGACGATCATCCTCGCCATCGACACGCAACCGCGTGCCCGCGCCCAAGGCACCCCGGGCGGCATCGATGCGCTCATCGCCGATATCAAAGCCAAATCCGCCGCCCTGGTCGCTGCCGAGCGTCCTCGTCTCGATGCTCTGTCCCGCGAGCAGCGTCTGGCGGCGCCACCGGTGATTTGGACGGTGCCGGGCACGCTCTCGGAATTCCGCGACTGCGCCCTTTGTCCGCCGATGGTGGTGATTCCGGCCGGCGATTTCACCATGGGTTCGCCGCCCGCCGAACAGGGCGCCGAAGCCCAGCACCGCATCACCATCGCGGCGCCCCTCGCGGTCGGCAAATTCGAAATCACCTTCGATGAATGGGACGCGTGCGTAGCCGACGGCGGCTGCGGCGGTTACCGGCCCGAGGACGAAGGCTGGGGCCGCGGCACCAGTCCGGTGATCAATATTTCCTGGGACGACGCCTCGGCCTATGCCGCCTGGCTTGCCCGCAAGACCGGCCGGCCCTACCGGCTCTTGTCGGAAGCCGAATGGGAATATGCGGCGCGTGCCGGCACCACCACGATGTTCGCCACCGGCGACAGCATTACGCCGGCCCGGGCGAACCACAACGGCAGTACTGACGGCGCGGGACCGTCGGAGGTGAACCGGATGCGCACGCTGCCGGTCGGCAGCTTCCCGCCCAACGCTTTTGGGCTCCACGACATGCCAGGCAACGTCTCCGAATGGGTAGCGGATTGCTGGCACGACGACTACACGGCCGATGCCCCGGCCGACGGCACGGCGTGGCTCGAGGGCCGCTGCGGCGGCCGCGTGGTGCGCGGCGGCTCGTGGGAGGACTCAGCGGCCGAACTGCGATCGGCCGCCCGTACCGGCGGCGGCCGGAGGGACCGGTTCTATACCGACGGCATCCGGGTCGCGCGGGATTTGTAAGCGTGGAAGCCTAAATATGTTTCCCGGCCCGCACGCGCGGAATTCGTCCTGACGAACTTATACTTTCTTTCTCGCAGCGACGAAACCTTTGCCACGACAGTCAATTATACGCATATCGCGAGAAAGTGCTGCAAGCGTTTTAGCCATTCGATGAGGTCCTCCCGCGATGAGGTCCTCCCGCGATGAGGTCCTCTCGGTTATGACGTGGCCACGGAACCAACTCGATCGGGCGCGGCCCGCCGCCTGGAAGCGTCCAATGCTGGCTTCGCCTTTAACGGATGCTGTCAGGTGACGAATCCGACCCAGCGGCCGCTGAAGATGACGCCGATCCAAAAGGCCAAGGAGAGCGCTCCGGCCAGGCGCGCACCTGTCGGGGTCGGAACCGTCTTGTCCCAACTCCCAATCTGGCGGTACGCACCGGTATGAAACAAGGCCATGTTAATGCCAGCCGCCGCCATGAGCACAAATTTGACGATGAACTGCGGGCTGTGCACGTAGTCCGCAATCTTTCCAGTCGCCAGGACTGAGCCGGACAGGACCGCACCGGCGAAGGCCCACCAGGTCAAAGGAATCAGCTCCCAGTAGAGTGTCGTGAACGGTACCTTACGGCCAAGCACGCCGAGCAGGCGCAGGTCGACCATCGCGATCGTGCCGAACACGACTACCAGGCAGAGGATGTGAATCGTCTCCACAATGGGGAAGACCCACACCGTTCCGGGCAGCTCCCCCCGGATGTAAGCCGAAAGTGTCGAAATCGTGGATGGCGGTAACAATGCTGTCGATACCCATGATGGATGCTGCTCCCCGGACACGGTTAACGGTTAGAGGTAGTCGGACCACGTGTAGCCGACAAATCGGCCACACACGATGATCGCCACCCACAGGAGGGTCGATGCGATCGCGAATTGGCGTGCGCCTGACGGGCGCGGCGCCGGAGCATCCCACGCCGCCGCACTCGCCCGAATTTTAGTGGTGAAGACCACCGTCATGGCCATGACGACGACGATCATGATCATCTTGGCCCAGAACCAAGGTGTGACGAATTGGCGTACAGGCTCGGCGATTGTCTGGATCACGCCGGTCAGCAGAAGCACGCCGAGCGCGCCCCACATCAACGGAACCAGCGTTCGGGCCAGTTGCGAAACCGTGCGTCCGCTGTGCGTGATCCCGAGGAGCCGCATGTTTATCAGAATTGCTGAGGTGAACAGCACGCCGACGCTGATGATGTGGAGCGACTGCGAAGTCGGTATCAGCCACGACGCATCTTCCTGGAAGGTATGGCTCAGCTCCGTGCTGGCAATCCAACTGGCAAACGGACGAAACATTTAAGCCATCCCTCATATCCGGGTTGTTGACGGGTTTATAAAATCTCGGATCGAAATCCCTATCCTTGACTTAGATCAAGCAGTGCGCGCCGGCAGGCGAGCAGCCGACGCTCGCGCGGGCGGCTGATATTGACGGAATTTCGGGCGCCCCGGCCGCCGGGATAGGGCTGGTCGTGGGCGGAGCAAGCGTGTCCATTTTGCCCCGTTCGGAGACGAAAGCGGTTCGGCGACCGGTAGCCGACAGCGCTACCTGCGGAGAGCGGACGGCTTACGCATTGCGCGCCCGGCGCGCGGCCATTTGCGGTGCCAGGACAAACTCCTATAACAGGCCGAACCACGGAGGCCGCGCATGCAAATCCAGTCGCTCGCACAGTGGCAGCACGCCCACGACTTTTTGGGTGCCAAGCACACGCTGCATGAACGCCGGACCTGGGCGGTGGTTTTCCTCACCGTCGTGATGATGATCGCCGAGATCGGCGGCGGCACGCTGTTCGGCTCCATGGCGCTGGTCGCCGACGGCCTGCACATGGCGACCCATGTGGCGGCGCTTTCCATCGCCGCCGTCGCCTACAATTTCGCCCGCCGGCACGTCGATAATGATTGGTTCTCGTTCGGTACCGGCAAGCTCGGCGAGTTGGCGGCGTTCGCGAGCGCCATTATCCTGGCTATGGTGGCGCTGCTGATCGGCTATGAGTCGGTGATGCGCCTTATCAATCCGGTCGCCATCCGGTTCGCGGAGGCCATTCCGATCGCGGTACTGGGGCTCGCAGTCAATCTGCTCAGCGTATTCCTGCTGCACGATCATGACCATCACCATGAGCATGGCCACGAGCACGATGGCGACCACGATGATGCGCACGACCACGATGATGACCATCATGATCACGCGGATCATGTTGAGACCGGGATCGTGGCGCGGGATAGCGCCGGCTCTTCGCCCGCGCCACCGGCGCCTCGCGCCCGTTCTGTCCACGGCCGCGCCGAACCGCACGAGCACGACCATGATCACCACGCGGACCACAATTTCCGCGCCGCCTATATGCATGTTCTCGCCGACGCATTTACCTCGGTGCTGGCTATCGCAGCGCTCGCGACCGGCGCCTATTTCGGCTTCGTGTGGCTCGATCCGATCGCGGGTCTGATCGGCATGTGCGTAATCGCGGTGTGGGCCTACGGGCTGATCCGTTCGTCGGGCGCGGTGCTGCTCGACGCGGTCGCGGGCCGAACGCGGGTCGAAGCGATCCGGCGCCGGCTCGAATGCGACGGCGACCACGTCGCCGACCTGCATCTATGGCGGCTTGGCCCTGGCCATCTAGCCTTGATCGCCGCGGTAATCACCGACCGCCCGCGCACTCCCGACGATTACAAGGCTTTGCTGAATGGAATCGATGGGCTGTCACATATCACCATCGAAGTGAATGTCATCGCGCGTTGAAGGCCGAACAGGCCTCGGTTGGCGAAACGCTTCGAATCACTTCCGCCCGACGGCGCGCGTGCGCCCGGCTGCCGTTCGCTGTCGCCCTTGGAACCGCCCAGCATGACCGGTGGCCGCTCCCCGCCGGGAATGGACGTGCCAATACCAACCGCCATTGCCTCGCCAAAAAAGATATTCGGGCTCGGCGATGATCCGAGCCCGGAACGCACCGATCAGTCAATCGGAGCCGGCATCACTTTCCAGCCGGGACGTTGAAATAGCGCAGGTCCGGCGGGCGCTGCCCTTTCTTGGCCGGCATGATCAAGCCGTCGGCGCTGCGCATGTAGGTCTCCTCGCCGAGCTTGATGTGGTCGTTGTTTTCCGAGCAGATCGCCTCGACCCAGATCGGATTGCGCACGCGGTTATAGTGCTTAGTGATCGTCCACGGCCGTGTCAGCGCGTTGTCGATGGTGGTGACCTCATCGTGCAGCACGTCGGGCTTGTCCTTATCCTGATAGAAGCGTTCCTTGACGATGGTCTCGCCGTCCGGGTGCAGCGGAATGCCGCTGGAATCGAACGCGCGCGGGCTCTTCAGGAACCGGGTCTCGACCAAAAGCTCGTCGTAGCGGCCGTCGCCGTTGGTATCGACCCAGTTGCCGATCGAATAGCCCATGAAGGAGCGGTCGGTATCCTCCGGGAATTTGCGCCCGTCCGTATAGATGCGGCGGAACATCATCAGGTATTCGATGTGGATGTAGGTGGTGGCCGGCGTAATGATGATCTCCATCGGGAAGATCACGTTCATGGCGCGCGGCATGCCGTCCGGAATGCACTGATAGGTCGGATCGGTGCCCTGGCCGCCCTCGTCCTGGTCCTTGAGATTGGCCTCGAAGATGGCCTGGAATTCCGGCGTCAGCGGTGCGCCTTCCTGACCGCGCGGCTTGGTCGGATCCCATTGATTGTTGACGCCCGGCGGGCGGCGCCACTGGCCGGCCCAATCCGGATATTTGGACTCATCATGCGCTTGCGCGGCGGTGAACGCCATCGTCATCGCGGCCGCAAGGGCCAGCGAGACCAAACCGTAACGGTGCATCAAGATTTTCCCGGGAGACTTTTGTGGTCGATCGTTAAGATGGCTGGCGCCCTTGGGTTCGGCCCAATCCAGCCATCGGGTCGGACCGAGGATGAACTCCTCCGCGAACCCCATCGTGAAGTGCGGATGGTGGGCGAGCGCCCAGGGCCGGCCTCGCCGGCCTTATGGTGCGCAAACCCATCGGTAGCCGCCGCCAAGGACACGCCAAACGATGGGTTTCGCGAGGCAACCCATCCTACTTCGATGACGGCGCGAAATATTTCAAGTCGGGCGGCGCCTGATCCTTCTTGGCCGGCATCAGCAAGCCGTCGGCGCTGATCATATAGGGCTCGTCGGCGATCACGATGTGGGGGTTATTCTCGGCGCAGACCGCCTCGCGCCAGACCGGCTGTTTGTCGGGCAAACGATGGTATTTTTTAACGGCCGTCCATGGCCGCGTCAGGGCGTGATCGGACACCGTGATCTCGTCGAAGAGCGTATTCTTGTCGGCCTTGTCGAGATAGATGCGCTCGGTGATGACCGTCTCGTTGTCGCTGTGGAACGGCAGACCGGTGGAATCGAAGGAACGCGGACCGGCGAGCCCGCGCGTCTCCACCTCAAGTACATCGTAGCGGCCGTCGCCGTCCTGGTCGATCCAATGGCCGATCGAATAGCCGGAAAAGCTCGCCAGCATCTCCTTCGGAAAAGTCCGCCCGTCGGTGAAGATGCGGCGCGAATCGTGGATGTGGTCCATCAGCATATGAGTGGTGCGCGGCGTCACCACGATTTCGAACGGCGCGTAGGCGTTCATGACCCGCGGCATACCGGGCGCCAGGCACGTGAACGTCGGATCGGTGCCTTGGCCGCCCGCCGCTTGATCCTTGACATTGTCTTCGTAGATTTTCCGGTATTCCGGCGTGAGCGGCGCGGTACTGGCATCAAGCCAGCGCGCCGGTCCGACGCGCTCCCATTGCCCCTTGAGGTCGGGGAATTTGGTCTCGTCGAAGGCGTTTGCGCTGCCGAGCGTTAATACCAGGGTGGCCACAACGGCGGCCGTTCGTGCCGCCGCCGGCCCCGATCCCCGGTTGTGCGGACCGGTCAAATCGCGATGAGGCATGATGTTTCTCCCCAAGTTCATTTTTTGCGTGCCGACGCAGAGTTCGGTGCGCCGCCACGGGCGGGTGTCCCTTGGACGCTGCAGGGCGTGCGATGGCCGACTATTCTGCGAAACCGCGGCGGCGGTCAACATGCGTAAGAACCCGAGGACGCGGATCCGCGGATCGGAGCGCTCTCATGACTTATGGGGCTGCGCGCGATCGCCGTGTGGCTGCCGAAAGCGGTCACCGGCTACGCCGGATGCATCATTGACTTAGATCAAATACACCGTTTTGCCGATCGCCGATGATGCCTCCGAAACGAAAGGGACCGTTTCGTTTTCCGTCGAAATTGTCGCAGGAACGAGGAGCGTGTCATGCCGGTCGAAAGTGCAGTGGTAGCGATTGCCGTCACCGCGGTGTTTGTCGGTTTCGCATTGGTATTGGCGTGGGCTGAGCGTCAGACGCGCAACCTGCATCCGAAATAGCGTGTGGGTTTACGGGCCGGCGTGATGCGTGCTCGGGGTTGCCCGGCACTATGAACGGCACGAGGCGGCCGGGGCTCGGCGGCACGCGGATTCCGCGGCCCGCAAACGCGGATGTGCGCGAGCAACCGCTGCCTTGGCATCAGCCCAAATCGAGCCGGGATGACCCGGAAGCGCCCGCGCGGGTGCGGGCCATCTTGGCCAGTCCGAGCTATCGTCTGGCTGAGCAGGACCAAAGCTTCTTCGACCGCGACGAAGCGCGCGGCCTGCGCCTGCAGATCGAGTATCTCAAGCCGGAATTGCTATTCCGCGAGCATGACATTCGCGATACCATTGTGGTGTATGGCAGCACCCGGATTCCGGAGCCCTCCGTGGCGGCGCGTCGCGTCGCGGCCCTGCGCGACGCGCTCGCATCCGATGCGGGCAACGCCCGGCTTATGCGGGAGCTATCGGTCGCCGAACGCATTTTGGCAAAGACCCGTTACTACGATGTCGCCCGCGCATTCGGGCAGCGCGTCGCCCGCAGCGTCGGTGCGAATGACGGTTCGTGCCAGGCAGTGATCATGACCGGCGGCGGGCCTGGGATCATGGAGGCCGCCAATCGCGGCGCCTTCGATGCCGGCGCGAAATCGATTGGCCTCAATATCGATCTGCCGCACGAACAATATCCCAACCCCTATATCACCCCCGAACTCTGCGTGCGGTTTCACTATTTTGCCTTGCGCAAAATGCATCTGCTGCTGCGCGCGAAAGCTTTGGTGGCATTCCCGGGCGGCTATGGCACCTGCGATGAATTGTTCGAGGTCCTCACCCTGGTGCAGACCCGCAAGATCAGGCCGCTGCCGATCGTGCTGGTCGGCGAGGATTATTGGCGCCGCGCCGTCGATATGGATTTTTTGGTCGATGAGGGCGTGATCGATCCGGAAGATCGCGACCTATTCTGGTTCGCGGAAACCGCCGAGGAGATTTGGGACGGCATCCGGCACTGGTACGAAGCGGCGGGGGCGCTCGGCGCAACGTCGTAATTAGCGAATGCCGGTGCGTGCTTTGCCGGCGGCAGGGGTAGGCCCTGCCTGTGCCCTATCAAGTTGCCCTTCCCCTGCGACCCGCCGCGGACCATATTTCCCGTATGGCAAATCCACCCGACAGCCCCGACCCGCCGCCCAAGCGGCCCAAGGACCCGCGCGCCAGGGACCCGCGCCCGAAGGACCCGGCGCGGCCGACGCGCGCCAAGGCGGCACGCGAGGTGCTGCCGCCGATCGCGCCGGCTTTGGCGGACCTGCTCAATCCCGCCATCAATCGCGGCACCGCAGGCGTCGGCTCGCAGACTGGGCTGGACGCGCCGCCATCCGGGCTGCCGCCATCGGGGTTGCGGCCGCCCGCCGATAATTCGCGTGACCGCCGCAATGATTTCGCCGCCGCCCACCGGGCGCGCGCCTCGACGCCGGAGGGGTTCGGCGAGCGCGCGCAGGCGAGCTATATCGGGCCGGATGGCCAGCCGTCGGGCTATGTGGGGAAAACACCGCGGCCCGGCAATTCCAGCAAATTCATCCAGCGCATCGGCCCCGGCGAACTCGACCCCGATCTTGCCAGGGCGCTCGGCATCACCGACGACGACGGGGAGTCGGCGGGCGCCTCCGGAGCGCCGCCCGGCCCCACCGCCGCGACCGATGCGAAGCGCCCCTCCGCGAAGGCCCTCGCGCTGCCCCGCGTCCTGCCCCCGCCCGGCACCGGGGAGGACTCCGCCGTCGCCGCCACCGCCTCGGCGCTGGAAAACCTGCTGCGCGAGGGCCGCGCCGAATTCCGTGATCAGGACCAGCCGTGGGTGCCGCACCGCCCGCCGCGGCCGGAGAAATCCGAGGGCGGCCAGCGCTTCGTCACCACCGCCGATTTCGTGCCCAAGGGCGACCAGCCGCAGGCGATCGCGGAACTGGTGGAGGGGATCCGTCGCAATGACCGCACCCAGGTGCTGCTCGGCGTCACCGGCTCCGGAAAAACTTTTACCATGGCCAAGGTGATCGAGGCGACGCAGCGCCCCGCCCTGATCCTCGCCCCAAACAAAACCCTCGCCGCCCAGCTCTATGGCGAGTTCAAGGGCTTTTTCGCCAACAATGCGGTGGAGTATTTCGTTTCCTATTACGACTACTATCAGCCCGAAGCCTATGTGCCGCGCACCGATACGTATATCGAGAAAGAGTCGTCCATCAACGAGCAGATCGACCGCATGCGCCATTCCGCGACGCGGGCGCTGCTGGAACGCGACGACGTCATCATCGTCGCCTCGGTGTCGTGCATCTACGGCATCGGCTCGGTGGAAACCTATACGGCGATGACGTTTTCCATCAAACAGGGCGAACGCATCGACCAGCGCCGGCTGATCGCCGACCTGGTGGCGCTGCAATACAAGCGCAACCTGGCGGATTTTTCCCGCGGCACTTTTCGGGTGCGCGGCGATACCGTGGACATTTTCCCGGCGCACTATGAAGACCGGGCCTGGCGGATCACCCTGTTCGGCGACGAAGTCGAATCGATCGAAGAATTCGATCCGCTGACCGGCCACAAAACCGACGAACTGAAATTCGTCAAAATCTACGCCAATTCGCACTACGTAACGCCGCGCCCGACGCTCTTGCAGGCCATCGCCGGAATCAAGCAGGAGCTGCGCTGGCGGCTCGACCAGCTCAATGCCTCCGGCCGCCTGCTGGAGGCGCAGCGGCTGGAGCAGCGCACGCTCTACGACCTCGAAATGATGGAGGCCACCGGCAGCTGCGCCGGCATCGAGAACTATTCGCGCTACCTCACCGGCCGCCGTCCCGGCGAGCCGCCGCCGACCCTGTTCGAATACGTCCCCGACAATGCCCTGGTGTTCGTGGACGAAAGCCACGTCACCATCCCGCAGATCGGCGGCATGTATCGCGGCGACTTCCGCCGCAAGGCGACGCTCGCCGAATACGGCTTCCGCCTGCCGTCGTGCATGGACAACCGCCCGCTGCGGTTCGAGGAATGGGACGCCATGCGGCCGCAGACCGTCGCGGTGTCGGCGACGCCGGCGGGGTGGGAACTCGACCAGTCCGGCGGCGTGTTCGTCGAGCAGGTGATCCGCCCCACCGGCCTGATCGACCCGCCGGTCGATGTGCGCCCCGCCCGCACCCAGGTGGACGATCTGGTCGGCGAACTGCGCGCGCTGGCGCAGCGCGGCTACCGGGCGCTCGTCACCGTGCTGACCAAGCGCATGGCCGAGGACCTGACCGAATATCTGCACGAGCAGGGCATCCGGGTGCGCTACATGCACTCCGACATCGACACCATCGAGCGCATCGAGATCATCCGCGACCTGCGGCTCGGCGCCTTCGACGCCCTGGTCGGCATTAATTTGTTGCGCGAGGGTTTGGATATTCCCGAGTGCGCCCTGGTGGCGATCCTCGACGCCGACAAGGAAGGCTTTTTGCGCAGCGAAACCTCGCTGATCCAGACCATCGGCCGCGCCGCCCGCAACGTCAACGGCCGGGTGATTCTCTATGCCGACTGCCGTGACCGGCTCGATGGAGCGCGCCATGGCGGAAACCAACCGCCGCCGCGAGAAACAGGAAGCCTATAATGTCGAGAACGGCATCACGCCGGAAAGCGTGAAAACCCGCATCGCCGATATCCTCGACAGCGTCTACGAGCGCGACCACGTTCTGGTCGGCACCGGCGGGGGTGGCGCGGGCGGCGGGGCCGGCGGCTTCGGCGAGGCCGCCACCATCGGCCACAATTTCGAAGCCGTGATCGCGGATTTGCAGACGCGGATGCGCGAGGCCGCCGCGGATTTGAACTTCGAGGAGGCGGCCCGGCTGCGCGACGAGATCAAGCGGCTGCGGGCGACGGAGCTTGCGGTGGTGGACGATCCGACGGCGCGGGGTGCGGGATGGGGTTCGGAGTGCCGTGGGTGCGGCTACAAACCGGACCGCCGCAATAGGCCCCCGCGCTCCCTCCCGGCGCGACGGACCGCACAAGCCGAACCTCGATCAGATGGGCCCGGGAATCGAATCGATTCCGCAGGGTAAGCCACCGGGACTGGGGCCGCGTTCGACCCTCGGCCGTCCCGGCATGCACGGCGGCAAGCCGCGGCGGAGGTAATTCCGCAGCCCCGTAGCCCGCGTGGGCACAACCACATTGGCGATACGCCGTCCCCGCAGGGAATTCTCCGGCCATCATGACGCGACCGGAGCCAGTCATACTAGGAGGTCCACGCCGGTTTCGCCTGGCGCGCCCGACGTCGGCTCGATGGTCAGCCGTCGCACGCGTGCGACGGGCACAAGGTGACACCTTCAAGGTCAAGGACTATAGCATCCGGGGAGATTGTGGCGTCTTCGATGCGGGGGTCGGCTTGAGAACCGCTTACCGTGGGGATCGCGCGATATCGGCGATCTCGACGACCGCCTCTCCGGCTTCGATCATGCCAATTGCTCTTGGCAAGGTGGCGGCCATCACCTTTTGCATGCGTACATTGCTCACGTTTCCGCACGTCACCCAGAGCAATTGCGGAGGCGGTCCGAGGCGCTGCACGAGTTCGACAAAATCCTGATCCTTGCTGACCAGAGTCGCGCCAGCCTCTCTTGCGGCGGCAAAGATCGTCTTGTCGTCGGCGTCTCTCAAGGCGATGTCACGCACCGCTACGGCATCAATCGCCAGGGTTTGACGGAGCCACTCGGCGAGGCTCGGTGGCATCTGCGCATCGAGCCATAGGATCATGCAGCAACGCGCGGGATATCAACCCGGGCCGCGGCCAGCCGGAGGCAGGCCTTGATGTCATCGGCTTCCAGGTCGGGGAAGTCCGTCAGTATCTGTGCCTCGCTTACGCCGTTGGCCAGCATCTCCAAAATATCGCTCACACGAATGCGCATGCCCCGTATGCACGGACGACCGCCGCACTGGTCGGGATTATAGGTGATGCGCGAATTCTCGGTGTCGGTCGGCATGGATGTCTCGCTCAGCAGCGTGAATAACAAAAAATCCTATCATAAATCCGGCCGGGCGGCACCTGTTGCGCCGGTCATCGGCCCGCAACGCTGCCGCGGGCGCCCGACACATGCCCGACCACCTCGGCAAGGTCCAAGGCCCCCGCGCGGCCAGCATCAAGGCCGTCTGGCCCTCCTGGTTCGGCACCTCGACGTTGCTGCCGGTATCGACGGTGCGACTGTTGCGCGGATCGAGCCGGGCTGAACCCAATGCGTCAATTCCGCGAGCGCCACGCCGGAGTGGTTGGAAACGGCCACGGCTGTCGCCTGCGCAGGTGGACGAATTGCAAGCGCTGGCGGCGCTGCCTGACGCAGCCATCGATACCTCGGACGTACCGGAGGTTCTGGATTGGACCGGCGCCAAGCGGGGGTTGTTCTACCGCCCCGTCAAGCAGCAATTGACGCTCCGCCTGGACGCCGACCTGATCGCCTGGTTCAAGGCCCATGCCACGGCCGGCGAAGGCTATCAAACCCGCATCAACCGGGTCTTGCGCGCCTACGTGCGCGGCGAGACGGGAAAGGATGCGCCGGGTTTATGAGCGGCTTAACGACCGTTGAAGCAAGCAAGCTTACCCCCGATCAGCGATCGCTGGGCGCGCGACCCGCTGCCACGACCCCTCACGCCACGCCGCCATGCATCGCCCGCTCCTGGTTGCGTGCCAGCGCCCCGTCGATCATCTCGATCGTATTGCCAAGTCCATATACCGCGACGAACGAGCCGAAACGCGGTCCCTTCTCCTGGCCGAGCAGCACCTGGTAGAGCATGTTGAACCAGTCGAGCGAGACGCCCGGCTTGCCGTCCTTGGTCTTGATCTTGCCGGACGTGTCGAGGAAGGGCGGGCGGCGGCCGACCTCGTAGACCACCTCCTGGATTTTTTCCGCCGAACTGTCCGCCGGCAGTTGCGACAGCGCATCGCGCAAATCCATCAGCGCCGCGCGCTCGGTCGTCGCCGGCGGCGCGGAAACGCTTCTCCGGCAGCACGAAGTCGCGGAAATAGTGGATTGCGTGTTCGACGTGGGCATTGAGCCGCGGATGGCTTTGCGGCGTCACGCCCGGCCAGTAGCGGCCGATGAAGCCCCACAGCGTTTCGGCGTTCTCGGCATTCGAGGCCGAGACCAGGTTAAGCAGCATGGTGAACGAGATCGGCACGTCGGGACGCGGCGGGGTGCCGGCATGGATGTGCCACACCGGGTTGGCGAGCCGCTGCTTGGCGTCCTGGCGCTCGAAGCCCTCCAGGAATTGCTGATACTCGTCCACGTGGCGCGGGATCACGTCGAAATAGAGCCGCTTCGCCGCCTTCGGCTCGCGGTACATGAACAGCGACAGGCTTTCCGGGCTCGCATAGCGCAGCCATTCCTCGATGGTGAGGCCGTTGCCCTTGGATTTCGAAATTTTTTGGCCCCGCTCGTCGAGGAACAGTTCGTAGTTAAAGCCCTCGGGCGGGTCGCCGCCGAGCGCGCGGCAGATTTCGCCCGACAGTTTTACGGAGTCGATCAAATCCTTGCCGGCCATTTCGTAGTCGATGCCGAGCGCGACCCAGCGCATCGCCCAGTCGGGCTTCCACTGCAGCTTGCAATGCCCGCCGGTGACCGGCGTGGTGAGGCGCTCGCCGGTTCCGGGATCGTCGTAGGAGATGGTACCGGTCCCCACATCGCGGGCCACGATGGGCACCTGCAGCACCTCGCCGGTACGCGGGCACACCGGCAAGAACGGCGAATAGGTGCCGGCCCGCTCGGCGCGCAGCGACGGCAGCATGATGTCCATCACTTCATCGAAGCGCGCCAGCACGGTCAATAGCGCCGCATCGAAGCGGCCCGACGTATAGCAATCGGTCGCGGATAAAAATTCGTAGTCGAAGCCGAAGGTGTCGAGGAACGCGCGCAGCCGCGCATTGTTGTGGGCACCGAAGCTCGGATGGGTGCCGAACGGGTCCGGCACCCGGGTCAGCGGCTTGCCGAGATGCGTGGCGAGCATGTCCTTGTTCGGGACATTGTCCGGCACCTTGCGCAGCCCGTCCATGTCGTCGGAGAACGCGATCAGTCTTGTGCGGACCTTGTCCTCCGTGAGGGTGCGGAACGCATGCCGCACCATGGTGGTGCGCGCGACCTCCCCGAAGGTGCCGATATGCGGCAGGCCCGACGGACCGTAGCCGGTCTCGAAGATGACCGCGTCCTTGGGACGCCGCTTGAGCCTGGCCACGATCTTGCGCGCCTCCTCGAACGGCCAGGCGTTGGATTGCTCGGCCAGGGCGCGCAGGTCGGCGATAGCGGCGGCGGGTACGGCGTTTTGCATAGGGCTCTCCGGTCAGAGCCTGAGTGTGGTTCAGCCTCTCGCCCCGTTTTGTCGCATTTGACTTGCGGCGTCAAAACGGGCTGATCGGAAAATAGCGCAGCCACAGGTCGGTGAAGCGGCCGGTCTCCCAGATGCGGTAGAGCGCCCAATTGATGGCGAGCCGCAGCGTATCGTTGCCGCGCCGCACCGCGACTCCGATGCCCTCGCCGAAATAGCGGCTTTCCACGAACGGCCCGCCCGCGAAGGCGCAACAGTTTTCCGAACCCGCGCCGTTGAGCCAGAACGACAGCGCAAAGCCGTCGCCGAACAACAGATCGACCTCGCCCTTGCGCAGCGCCTGGCGGGTGGCCTCGGCGTCCGGAAAGGTGCGCACGTCGGCTTCCGTGAACAGCGTGCGCAGATATTGCTCATGGGCGGAACCGGCGACCACCGCCACCTTCTTGCCCTCCAACCGCTCGGGCGTGACGGTATCAAATCCGGCATTGCGCCGGCTGACGAAGCGCGCCGCCGGACGGTAATACGGATCGGAGAAATCGGCCTTCGTTCGGGTTTGCTCCGACACCGCGATCGAAGCGACCGCCGCATCGGCGCGGTTCTCGTTCAGCGCATCGAACAGGGTGTCGAACCGCCGCATCTGAATCGTGCAATTGAGCTTCAGCTCCTCGCAGATCATGCGGGCGAGGTTGACATTGAAGCCGATCGGATTGCCGTCGGGGCCAGCGAAGTCGAACGGCGGATAGTCCACTTCGGTGATGAACCGGATGGCGGTCAGGCGGGTAAGATCAGGCCGATCGGGGCGGCGGCGCGGGTCCCAGAACCCCGGCACGATGGCGGACGCGGCCGGGCTAGCGGAAGCCGACGGAGGGGCTTGCGTTTGGGCCGATGCTGGAGTGACGAGCGTCATCCCCAACGCCCATCCGAGCACCGCAATCACGGCATCGAAAGGCGCGCCGCACGCGCGGTTTCCAGTTTTCAGGCAGAGCGACATACGCAAATCCCCGGTCGCTTGGCCGTCAATCGCGCCACCGTCCAGAGGCACGCCGCGATGTCACAGCCGCTGGCGGAGATCGGCCGCGGCCGCCTCGGCGGTCCGCCGCATGTTGAACGGTGACACGAAGCGCCCGTCCTTGCCCATCAGATAGACGATCGCCGTATGGTCCATGGTGTAGTCGCCGCCCTCCAGTGGCACTTTCTTGTAGTAGACCCGGTAGGCCTTGGCGACGGCGGCCAGTGCTTGCGCATCGCCGGTCAGGCCGCGCAGATGCGGATCGAAGCTCGCCAGATAGTCCTTCAGGGCCTGCGGGGTATCACGTTCCGGATCGACCGATATGAATAACGCCGCAGTGCGGTCGGCGTCGGGCCCGAGTTCGCGCATGATTTGCGAAATCTCGAACAAGGTGGTCGGGCAAACCTCGGGGCAATGGGTAAACCCGAAGAACACCAGAAAGGTCTTGCCCTTGAGGTCTTGATCGCTGAAGGACGCACCATTCTGGTCGGTCAACCGGAACGGCCCACCGATCGCTGCCGGCTGCAGGACTCCGGGGCCGGTTCCGGGGCCGCCGGGGCCAGTCAGAAGCAGGATGATGCCGAGGCAAAGCCCAAGCCCTGCCAAGAAAGCCGTAAACACGACCAGTAACCGCGACGCCCGCGCATTCATGGATTGACCTCGGACTCTGCTCTTCCGACTCTCCGGATACCTAAAGCTTACAGACGGGAAGCGATGCCGGCAGGACGGTCTCGAAGAAAACCGTACTGCCGTAGTGCATCCACACATGCCCAAGCCCGCAATCGCGACCGCCAACCAAAGCCTGTCCGCGGCCGCACCGCAATTCCGACCCAGGCGTGAACATGCATGGCCTTAACGTAAATCATCCTGGTTAGCGAACTCGTCGCGCTGTCATCACATAAGGGGGATCGGGCAGCACGACAAGTGCGCGGGATGGGGTGCGCACGACGCGTTCGATTCTGAGCAGCGCCCAATCATAACTCTGTGGCAGTGCGCCACCATCAGGCCATGAGGCGCAGCGGGCCGCTGTTTGGGCAGCAGCGGCGCCGGGTTGACCCACATCAACCCCCGATGCTTGGGCCTCGGCTACGTCCTACCGGGTTGAAACTGCGTTTTCGAAATTGCAAATATCGGCTGGCCGAAGTACCGCGCGGGTCACCAACAACAGCGCGGATCGGCTGAAGCGACACCGAACGACGCAACGGAGGACATCATGCATCGACGCAACATTCTTGGGGTTTCCGCTGCGGTGGCGAGCCTTGTCTTGCTGCCGGGATCGGCGCCTGCACAGCAGAAATCCATCAAGGACATGCTGGCCGGAGCCTGGACGCTGCTGCTGGTCGATAACATCAAGGACGACGGGACCCATGTGCCGGCTTACGGCCCCAACCCGGACGGCACGCTCATCTTCACACCCGATGGGCATTTTGCCTATCAGATCACGCGTTACGGCCGCCCGGCCTTTGCTTCCAAGAACCTGCGGGGCGGGACCGCCGGCGAAATAAAGGCGGCGTTCGAAGGAACGATAAGCTCGTTCGGCACCTACACGGTTGACGAGGCGACCAAGACGATCACCTACCGAATCACCGCAAGCTCGTTTCCGAACTGGGACGGTACGGTGCAGAAGCGGCCTATTACGGCCATCACCAATGAGGTCCTGACGTATAACGTCCCGGCGCCGCCGACCCCCGGTTATACGCATGTGGAAACGGCGTGGAAGAAGGCGAAGTGAGTCTCGTTCGAAATCGATAAAATCGGTTTGCCCGCGCCATTGCGAACCCGTTTTCGTTGCGGTAGCGGTCGGGCAAACCTGACGTCAACGATACAACGGAGGAGAACCATGCATCGACGCAACATTTTTGGCATCGCCGCCCTGGTTGCGACCCTCGCCCTGCTGCCGGGTGGTGCAGGCGCCCAGCAGAAATCGATGAAAGACATGCTGGTCGGAACCTGGACGCTGCTGCTCGCGGATAATATCAAGGACGACGGCACCCATGTGCCGGGCTTCGGTCCCAACCCCGACGGCATGCTCATTTTCACGCCCGATGGGCATTATTCGCTACAGATCATTCGCAGCGGCCGAGCGCCTTTCGCCTCGAAGAACCGGATGGCCGGCACCGCGGACGAGAACAAGGCCGTGGTTCAGGGCATGTTCACCTCCTTCGGCACCTACACGGTGGACGAAGCCGGCAAGGTCATCTCGCAGCGCATCGAAGCGAGTTCGTTTCCGAACTTTGATTCCACCGTCCAGAAGCTGCTTGTGACGGCGCTCACCGACGAGGTGCTGACGGTCAACGTGCCGATGCCCTCTGCCACCGGCTACGTCCGGCTCGAAGGCGCGTGGAAGAAGGCGAAGTAGGCCGTGCACGAATGCGCTGCGTTCTTAACGCTGAACGACGCAACGGAGGACAATCATGACACGACCAAATATCGGTGGGACCGCGGCCCTGGTATTTAGCCTCGCCTTACTGCCGATCTCCGCACCTGCGCAGCAGAAATCCATCAAAGACCAGCTGGTGGGATCCTGGTCGCTGCTGCTGAACGATTTGATCAAGGACGACGGCACCCATGTGCCGGGCTATGGCCCGAACCCCGACGGCCTGCTTATCTTCGCGCCCGACGGGCATTATTCCCTGCAGATCATCCGTTACGGCCGTCCGGCTTTCGCATCCAAGAACCGGATGACCGGGACCGCGGATGAAAACAAGGCCGTCGTCCAGGGCATGATCACCAGCTTCGGCACCTATGCCGTCGATGAAGCCAATAAAACCATTACGTATCGCATCACGGCCAGTTCGTTCCCGGACTGGGACCACACCGTGCAGAAGCGGCCGATTACGGCGATCACCGACGAGGTGTTGACCTATAATACCCCGGCCCCGTCGGTCCCCGGCTACACGCATGCGGAATTGGCGTGGAAGAAGGTGAAATAAACCTGGGCTGACGAAATTCGGAATCAACGAAATCCGGTCGCCTGCTCGATCGCGAATTCAATTTTCGTCGCGGCGCTGGGGCGCACGTGAAGTCAACGATAGGAGGAGAACCATGCATCGACGCGACTTTGTCGGCATCGCTGCCCTGGCGGTGGGGCTGGCCGTCCTGCCCGGCGGCGCATTCGCACAACAGAAATCCATGAAGGAGCTGCTTGTGGGGGCGTGGACGCTGCTGCTGGACGACAGCATCAGGACCGACGGCACCCATGTGCCGAGCTTTGGACCCAACCCCGACGGCATGCTGATCTTCACTGCCGACGGGCATTTTTCCGTGCAGATCGGCCGCAGCGGGCGCATGCCCTTCGCGGCCAACAGCCGTATTGCCGGAACCGCGGACGAAAATAAAACGACCGTACAAGGAACGCTTGCGTATTTTGGTAACTACGCGGTCAACGAAGGTGCCAAGACAATCACTTTCCGGGTCCAGGCGAGTTCGTATCCCAATTGGGAGGGGACCACGCAGAAGCGGTTGGTGACGGCCCTCACGAACGAAGTGCTGACGTATAACAACCCGCTGCTTTCCGTTCCCGGCTACTCCCACGCGGAACTAGCGTGGAAAAAGCTGAAGTGAAGACGTGAAGAAGTAGCGCGGCGCGCTAGGCAGAAGGGCGCGACCGCCTAACCGGAGCGCGGGCCTCCCGCCGCCGCGACGAACGCGAAGGAAGAAGCGGGCGAAACGCCCGCGCTCCGCAGCTTGTGCGCCAGATTACTTCTTCACGTATTTCATCACCCGCTTCGGCCCGACCTCGGCGCCGTAGACATTGCCGGCGGCATCGGCGGTGACTCCCTCGGCGGCGCTGGTGGTGGTGGCGTTTTCGTCCGGGTCCGGCACGAAGGCGGTCACCGAGCCGTCCTGGCGCTGCCGACGCGCAGGCCGCGCTTCCAGTCGGTGCGCGCTTTGTTGACCGACCCGGATTTCCGAATCCGACCACATAGATCACATCTTTCTTGTCGATGTAGACGCCGCTCGGCCGGCTTCGACGCAACCTAAAGTGGCGGTGGCGTCCGTTGACGCCAAGACCGCCGGGAGTCATTTAGGCTACGGGCCATAACCTGCCGCCCCCCTTTCGGGAACGCCCGCAATCGAGCTAGTCTCGATACAGCCTGCCACGCGGTGGATTGCGTGGCCGTTCTCCTCTGAGAGGGTCTCATGAACAAGTTGACCATTTCTGTTGTCATCCTCGCCATCGCATCAGCGAGTACAATTGCCTGGTCGCAAGCGCCGGCACCGAACCTTCCTAAGGTCTACTACATCACACCGCTTGAGAACGATGCCTCGCGTATCGTGCGGCTAAGAGCCGTGACTTTTCCGCCGAATTTGGACAGCGGTTTCCACCGGCACCCCGGCGACCAATGGAACACTATCCAGGACGGAGAAATTACTCTGACCGTCAAGGGTGAGGCACCCCGCATACTCAAGGCCGGCGACACCTCCTTCATTCCGCGCGGCACCGTGCACCGCAATCAGAATCTAACGGACAAGCCGGCGCACGTAATCGAGCTCAATATCATGGACAAGGACAAGCCGGACGCTGAGCCTATTACCGAGTAAAGGCTAGCGGTGTATCGCTGGTTCACTGGATTACGACTTTGGCTTCTTCGGCAAAATCGGTGGGTGGAATCCGGCCCCTGCGGAGATCGCCAACGTGCTCCAGCCGCTCTTTGCCGTCGAACGCTTGGTGGCGAACAAGGCTGGGTGGCAAGCCCTGTCAAGGTCGCTAGCCGCCGAAGACGGGGTCGAAGGCCAGCCTTGAGGGGGCTCGCCACCCAAGCCGCAATCCGTCGCTGAAAGCTGAAGGAGGCGAACCACCCCCCAAGCCTTGCTGACGGCCGGTTGCCGGGCGGCCGATTTACTTCCGCACGTACTTCATCACCCGCTCGGCCCGACTTCGGCGCCGAAGACGTTGCCGGCGGCGTCCGCGGTCACGCCTTCGGCGGCGCTCGTGTTTGTGGCATTCTCATTCGGGTCCGGCATGAAGGCGGTCACCGAGCCGTCCTTGGCACTGCCGACGCGCAGGCCGCGCTTCCACGCCCCATGCGCCTTGTTGACCGAGCCGGATTCCGAATCGACCACGTAGATCACGTCGTTCTTGTCGATATAGACCCCGCTCGGCCGGCTGAACTGCGCCCACTCGGTCGAGGAACTTCCGTCCTGGTCGAAGATCTGGATGCGGTTGTTGCCGCGATCGCCCAGAACAGCCGGCCACGCAGAATCCATTGCCAGCGTGTGCGGCCCGTCCATCTCGCCGGGGCCGGAGCCCTTGGTGCCCCAGGCTTTGATGAACTTGCCGGTCTTGTAGGAGAGAGAGAGAGAGAGAGAGAGAGAGAGAGAGAGAGAGAGAGAGAGAGAGAGAGAGAGAGAGAGAGAGAGAGAGAGAGAGAGAGAGAGAGAGAGAGAGAGAGAGAGAGAGAGAGAGAGAGAGAGAGAGAGAGAGAGAGAGAGAGAGAGAGAGAGAGAGAGAGAGAGAGAGAGAGAGAGAGAGAGAGAGAGAGAGAGAGAGAGAGAGAGAGAGAGAGAGAGAGAGAGAGAGAGAGAGAGAGAGAGAGAGAGAGAGAGAGAGAGAGAGAGAGAGAGAGAGAGAGAGAGAGAGAGAGAGAGAGAGAGAGAGAGAGAGAGAGAGAGAGAGAGAGAGAGAGAGAGAGAGAGAGAGAGAGAGAGAGAGAGAGAGAGAGAGAGAGAGAGAGAGAGAGAGAGAGAGAGAGAAGAGAGAGAGAGAGAGAGAGAGAGAGAGAGAGAGAGAGAGAGAGAGAGAGAGAGAGAGAGAGAGAGAGAGAGAGAGAGAGAGAGAGAGAGAGAGAGAGAGAGAGAGAGAGAGAGAGAGAGAGAGAGAGAGAGAGAGAGAGAGAGAGAGAGAGAGAGAGAGAGAGAGAGAGAGAGAGAGAGAGAGAGAGAGAGAGAGAGAGAGAGAGAGAGAGAGAGAGAGAGAGAGAGAGAGAGAGAGAGAGAGAGAGAGAGAGAGAGAGAGAGAGAGAGAGAGAGAGAGAGAGAGAGAGAGAGAGAGAGAGAGAGAGAGAGAGAGAGAGAGAGAGAGAGAGAGAGAGAGAGAGAGAGAGAGAGAGAGAGA
>CAWDKL010000074.1:0-47296 GCA_963802745.1 uncultured Alphaproteobacteria bacterium
CTTGTAGCCCGGATTGAACGAAGTGAAATCCGGGACAACCGAACAACGCCTTGTGGCCGATCCGGATTTCCGCTTAGCTCCAATCCGGGCTACACTTGCTGACAGCACTCTACGCGCTTATGGGTTCTTTCGTCTGGCTGCTTTGCGTTCCGCGCGTTCTCGATCACGACGTTGTTGCCTAGAAATTCCGACATCTGCAAGCGGTTGCAGCGGCAGTGGGTAATCAAACGTTTTATAATATCCGTTCACGACGCGTTCATGTCGCATGAAATCGAACTCTTCCGCTAACTCTCGCGCCTGGATTTCTAACTCAGACGTCCATTCATAAATATCTACCGCGACTAAATCTTCAGAGCCACCCTTTAGCCCCGTAAGTTCCGAAGAAGCGTCTATCCCGACTCCAACGGCTCGGCTAACATTTCTATTGGTATATAAAGCCCACATGCAATATGCATGCAAGATGTTTACTCGTACTTTTCGGTATTGATCATAGCCGTCCTGCAGCGGTATTTTTTGATAAGCTAGAATTAGAAAAACATATGCAATGGTTCGATCTGCGCTATTTGGTCCAGGAAAAATTACTCTCGCATAACGGTCTTTGGCCTGCTTCCTGGCTCTTTCCATTGCTTCAATCAGAGCGCTTCCTAATAATCGCCGCGAAACGCGGGACTCTAGGGCCATCGAGCGAATGGCCTGTTCGGCTTCCGTGGCGTTGGGTGTCTCGCCAAACAGAGAAACTGACGTCCCCGCTATAATATTATTCGAAAATTGTTCGATAAGTCGATCCCATACATACGAAATTTCGTCAGCCTTTTTCTTGGCTATGTAAGCTGGTTGCTGTGCTAGATGGAAAAAAATATTTTCGGGGATGATCACAGGCTCACTGAGTTCGCAAGGTTCGTCACTTTCTGGAACGAAACTATGCTTCTTGTTTAGCTTATCCGCCAGAACATAGTAACCGAGAAGGTCGCGCTCGCTGCCGACTGGCATGAGCCTGCCAGAGCGGATAGCCTTCTCGCGGTAATCCAGATACTGTGTAAAATCTATTAGGGTATCAAGTTCGCACATGACCAAGTTTAATGCTTCATCATTAAAAACATGAATGAATTCATCAGGTCGAATATCACCAATGCCAAAAGGAATGAAGCCAGCCGCCAATGGCTGAGTATGGCTAACTCCCTTGAGGTCTGGCGCGATGACGAACGAACCGTCATAACTTTTATAATACTGTGCACATGCTTTGTTCGCGCCAAGGGCTACGATAATTCCTCGGACGTTTCGTCCCCCGGCTCGGAAAGATTGATTGGGAACGCTTCAGTGCACGCAGGGTCGAGAAAAATTCGGTCTGGGTATTTGGTCAGCCACCGTTCGGCGCCGCCGATTTGCAGTGCGGATTTATCGATAGCCTTTCGATACCAGCGGCACCACGCCACCGAAAAATCGTCAACCGTCGGCCAAGCGATCGTTTTGTCGCTAAAGACTAAGATCTCGTCTCCACAAACGACCAACAAGTCGCAGAGTTCTTTGCCAGGACGAAAGAACAGGTTGGGATAGGACCACAAATTCAAGAAGGTCCGGTCCGCTAGTGACGCTAAATATTTCTCGGAAGGTGTTAGTCCAAACCCACGTTTGATAGTCATAGCCGAAGAACACCGTTAGCATGGCTGATAATGAGATGGTTCGTAGACGCATAGCGGCGCCAGCATCGCAGGCGGATCCCGGATGAGCGACCGATTTGTCGCGACATCCGGGAACTGGGGTCCCGCATGTCGCTTCGCTCATGCCGGACTACGAACGAACGCCCCCCGACTGTCAACACGGTCCAGCCGCGACTGCCCGTGCGCCCCCCTCACCCCCACGTCAAGTCATGGTTCCGCAGCGGCAAGTCCCGGTACCGCTTCCCCGTGACCTGGAACACCGCCTCGGCCAGCCCGGATTGCACCGAGGTGCCGCGGTCGTGGCCCATGCCGTTGAGCCAATGTCCCGTCTTGAAGAACGTGATGTTGATCTCCGGCGGGTCCTCGTCGATGCGCGACAGGGTGAAGGTATCAAAATTGTTTTCGGCGATGCGGCCGGCCGCGACGTTGCACTCCTGGTGCAGGGCGTCGTTGTAGAACCACACGATCTGGCCTTCGAGCTGCTTCTTCACCGAGAGCGGATTGACGAGGCCAAAGCCTTCCTCGTGGGCGATATCGACGCGCAACAGGCGCACCTTGCCCTGCGGGCTGACCTGCACCGTGTGCACCATGGCGCTGATGGTGGCGTGGCTGCCGCCCTCGGCGCCGCGCTCCTCCAGCGCGATCGCCCGCGCCGTGCCTTTGGGCAGCGGCGTGCCCCAGCCGGCCATCGCGGCTGCGGTGTCGAGCGCCTTGAGCATGTCGGCCTTGTAGGGGAGGTTTGTGCGCGCGATCAGCTCGCGGCGGTAGAGGTAGGGGTCCTTGCCCGTAGCGTGGGCGAGTTCGTCCAAAAAGCTCTCGCGGTAGAAATCGTGCGCCGGGGTACCGACGCCGCGCCGCGTGCCGACCGGCACGTGGAAGTTCGCGAAGTGGTTTGAGAACCGGTAGCTCGGCGCAAAGTAAACCGAGGCCCGGTCGAAGGATGCATTCGCCCCGGGGGCGGTCTCGTCCATGGCGGTGCGCACTTCGAGCGCTACGGGGAAGCCGTCGGCATCGAGCGCGGCGCGCAGGCGGGCGACGCCCATGGCCCGGTAGGTGGAGCCGATGAAATCCTCCTCGCGCGTCCACAGCAGGTGGATGGGCGTGCCGCGGTGCTGGTTGGCGATGTAGATCGCCTGTTCGGCCTGCGGGCCGTTGCCGTTGCGGCCGTAGCCGCCGCCGAGGTGGCAGAGGTGCAGATAGACGTTGGCTTCCGGAATGCCGGTGATTTTGGCGGCCGAGTAGCGCGTCTCCTGCGGGCTCTGGTCGCCGATCCAGATATCCACCCGGTCGTCGGTGACGAGCACGGTGGCGTTGCCGGGCTCCATGCGGGCGCGCGGCAGATAGGGCGTGGTGTAGGTCGCCTCCACGATTTTGGCGCCGCTCGCGAAGGCGCGGTCGCAGTCGCCCTGATCGACCCGGACCTTGCCGGGCTGGTCGAGCGCCGCGATCAGGGTCGCGCGCATGTTGGCTGAGTTGCGGGCGGCGTTTTGCGGCGGCACGTCCCATTCGATCGGCATTTTGTCGAGCGCCGCCTTGGCCTGGTACCAATGATCGGCGATGACGGCGACGCCGCCCGAGAAGGTGCGCTCGCGGATCAGGCCCGGCTCGGGAATCGGGAATTTCAGCGCCGAGATGACGCCGGGCTCGTTGCGGACGGCGGCGAAATCGTAAGATTTTACGGTGCCGCCATAGACCGGGCAGCTGCGCACCGCCGCCCATTTCATGCCGGGCAGTTTTACGTCGATGCCGTAGATGGTTTTGCCGGTGACCTTTAGCGGCACATCGAGATTGCGCTGCTCGGTGCCCATCGAGAGTCCATTCCGCGGGCGGCTTGATGCGGATCTGCTCCGGGTGCGGATGCGGCGTCTTGGCGGCGAGCGCGGCCACCTGGCCATAGGTCACGGTGCGCCCGGTTGGCACGTGGGTGATCACGCCGTTGGCGGATTTCACCTCCGCGACCGGCACGCCCCAGGTGCTGGCGGCGGCGAGCAGCAGCCGCTCGCGCGCTTCCGCCCCGGCGAGCTGCAGGTAATAGCGCCCGTCGCGCACGGAGGCGGCGGCGTTGGTGCGCATGCGCCGGTAGAGGGTGTCGGGAATGCCGGTGATGCCGCGCCGGTTTCGCTCGCCGAATTGCGGCTCGCCGCCGCCGAGCGGATCGGTCGCGCCCTTGCCGGGCACGTGCAGCGTCCAATCGGGCGCCATTTCGCGGCCGTCGCGATTGGCGGAGGCATATTCCGGCCGCACCTTGCTCCAGTCGCACTGCAGCTCCTCGGCCACCATCATGGCGTTGGAGGTCCACACGCCCTGGCCGAGTTCGGTCTGGGCGATGCGGATGGTCACGGTCTCGTCGGGCGCGACCACAACCCAGGCGTTGACCTCGTCGACGGCGGGGTCGGTGGCCCAGGTTGCGGTTGCCGGGGTGACGCCTGGCGAGATTTTCGCCGGCGGCGGCGCGCTGCGGCATCCAGAAGCCCACGACGAGGGCGCCCGTCGCAGCGGCGGCGGTGGCGAGAAATTCGCGCCGGGACGGACCCGGCTGAGAGGTAGGGATCGGCCGCGCAGCTCGCTTCACCTCTCCCCAGCGGGGAGAGGTCGGAATGGCCGCGCTAGCGGCCATTCCGGGTGAGGGGGCTTGCCCAGGATTGGGCACATACTCCGGTCCCCCCTCACCCGGATCGCGCCACGGCGCGATCCGACCTCTCCCCTCCGGGGAGAGGTGAAGAGGGGCGCTCACCTCGCAAGGGGCGGCGCAGCCGGTGGGGGAATCAGAGTGAGGCTGAAGGATATTCACGCTCCGGGCGAAATCGTCGGTGCTCATCACAGCGTCCTCCCTGCGGGCATCATGGCGGCGGCCTTATGGATCGCCTGCCGGACGCGGTGGTAGCTGCTGCAGCGGCAGGCGTTGGTGATCTCGGCGTCGATCTCCGCATCGGTCGGGTTGGGGCGCTTCTTGAGCAGCGCCGCGACGCTCATGATCATGCCGGACTGGCAGTAGCCGCATTGCGGCACGTCGAGATCGATCCAGGCCAGCTGCACCGGATGCGTCCCGTCCGCCGACAGGCCTTCGATGGTGGTCACCGCCTTGCCGGCCGCGGCCGAGACGGGAAAGCTGCAGGAGCGGACCGGGGCGCCGTCGATGTGCACCGTGCAGGCGCCGCATTGCGCAATGCCGCAGCTGAATTTGGTGCCGGTGAGGCCGAGGTGATCGCGGATCACCCACAGCAGCGGCGTGTCGGGCGCCACGTCCAGCGCATGCCGAACGCCATTTACGTTAAGCTCGATTGCCATGCGTTCCCTCACTCAGCTCAGCTTGGTGTTCATCCACAACCATGGGGTTAGCTGACGTATCAACCCGTCAGACCTGGCTAGACCCAATACCGTTCACTTAAACCTTGGGTGCGCCCGCCCCCTCTCCCCATCGTTCTTCACGATGGGGAGAGGGCTGGGGTGAGGGGCAGCTGCCGGCGCAGACGGCGCGGCCGATCTTTTCCGCAGCGGCGAACAAATCGCCAAAGGCCCTCACGCGCCCCGGCCCCTCACCCTAACCCTCTCCCCACGGCGTGAAGGACGCCGCGGGGAGAGGGGACGCGCGCATCCCCGCGTTTGCGGCGCGCCGCCGTTGTCCGCGCGCGATGCGCGGCCCGGAAACCGGTCAGGGATCCTGCCGTGGCTTCGCCGGAAATTTGGCGACCACGTCGATCTCCTGGCCGTCGCGCTTGATGCTCAGCGGCAACCAGGTTCCGGGCGCCTGCCGGCCGACGATTTCCACCAGTTCGTCGGCACGCCGGGTCTGCAGACCGGCGGCCCGCACCACCTCGTCGCCGGCTTTCAAGCCGGCCGCTTCGGCGACACTGGCGCCGACCACCCGGCTGATGCGGGGCCCGCCGTCACCTTCGCCGAGCAAGACGCCGAGCCGCGGACGATCCGGCGGGGGCGCCCCTTCGTCGCTGCGCTGTAATGTAAATACCGCATCGGCAAAACCCGAGCCGATGAGCCCGCAGGTTTCCTCGGCCGCCACCGGGATGAACGTCGCCGGTTCGGCGATTCCAAGATCCTTGAGCTGATGCGGGACCCCATAGCCGCCTTCGACATGGCCGCTGCCCAAAATGCCGACCACCGTTGCGTCCGGAAATTTTCGCTTGGCATCCGCCAGCGCCTGCGCCATCGCGCGGTCCCAGGTCTGTTGCGCGGCGACGAAGCGCTTGAATTCGGGCTGCGCCATCGCCTCCGTTACCGCGGCCTCATCGGGCTCCTTCGGGGGCTGCGCCTGAGCGCCGGGCGTGGTGGCGCCGGGAGGCATCGCCTTCTTCATCAGATAGACATGCGCGAGCTCGCGCTGGTAGTTCACGCTGGCAGGCGCGGGGTCGGACAGCCCTTCGCGCTCCGCGACCGGGACGCCGTCCCATCCCTGCTGGCCGACCTGCGAGACCAGCTTGCGCTCCACGTTCAGCGCGATCATCGGGATGCGGTTGAGGCGCGCGAACTGGAACAGCGGCATGTAGAGCGCGGCGTCGTAGCCCCAGACCTGCCGCCACTCCGATGCTTTTAGGAAAGCCTCATCCGTCAGCTTGCCGGCCACCCAATCGTCCAGCACCGGTTGCAGGCGGCGCGGAAAGGCTTCGAAACCGATCACCAGATTGGCCCCGCCGCCATGCAGCGCGGCCAGCGTCTGCAGCTGCCACTGATGGTGATCCGGGTCGGTGTGGGATTCGCCGAGCACCACCACGGGTTTCTTCGCCACGAGGTCGCGAAACAACGCCACCCGGTCGATGGATTGCCCCGTCTTCACGTCGATCCAGCCGCCATGGGCGGTGGCGCAAACCGGCGCCGCGGCAGGCGCAGCGGTGTGGTTCGTTTGCGCCCGGGCCATGCCGATGGTCGCCGCAACCAGGCATGCGGACAAAACCACGGTTCGTGGCCGTGACCCTCGGTTGGCGACGGGTACCGTGTGGCCACAGGTTCGCACGCCTCGACCGGTCATATATCTCATGTTCTACCTCCACCCGCCGACAACGAACGAAGCGGCAGCCACGATTTTTCTTCATTTTACAAATTTAAGACATGCGCCATCACGCCGCTGGAAGCAACCCTCGAACGGATCAAGTCATCGGGGTCCTCATGCTTGAAATTTAGACTCAATACCGTTCACTTAACGCGGGATACGCGCGTCCCCTCTCCCCATCGCTCTTCAAGATGGGGAGAGGGTTAGGGTGAGGGGCAGGTGCCCGCCAGGACTCTGGGGGTGCTTTGCAGTCGCAGCTCTACAAGAGATGATCGGTCGCGCCGTCGGCGTGCGGCGCTGCCCCTCACCCTAACCCTCTCCCCACGGCGTAAAGAACGCCGCGGGGAGAGGGGACGCGCGCATCCCGGGATAAGCGAACAGCATTGAATTTAGACCATGTTCCCGTCGTATTGAATTACCGGTTGCCGCGTGGGCAAAATCGCCGGAAGCGGCGTTGCCAGATCTCCCGCGGCGCAGGGCGATTTTGTCCACCCTACGCCGTTCCGCGCCATCGCCTGCGGCCCGCCTTGCCGCATGGGAGGGCGGCTGCTACCAACCGCGCCGATCTCATGCGTAACCTGTCCGAACCGGAATGCCGTGATGGCCGATGCCAAACCGAAGCCCAAAGATGGCAACAAGCTCAAGGCGCGCCTGCCGCGCGGCCTTGCCGACCGCGGGCCGGCCGAGATCGCCGCGACCCGGCGGATGATGGAGACTATTCGCAAGGTCTATGAGCTTTACGGCTTCGAGCCGGTGGAGACGCCGGCATTTGAATACACCGACGCGCTCGGCAAGTTTTTGCCCGACCAGGACCGGCCCAACGAGGGCGTGTTTTCGTTCCAGGATGATGACGAGCAGTGGCTGTCGCTGCGCTACGACCTGACCGCACCGCTCGCGCGCTATGTGGCGGAGAATTTCGACACGCTGCCGAAACCCTATCGCAGCTACCGGGCCGGCTATGTGTACCGCAACGAGAAGCCGGGACCGGGGCGGTTCCGCCAGTTCATGCAGTTCGATGCGGATACGGTGGGGAGCGCGTCGACGGCGGCCGATGCGGAGATGTGCATGATGGCGGCGGATACGATGGAGGCGCTGGGACTCTGGGGGCAGATATGTCATAAAGGTGAATAACCGTAAAGTTTTTGATGGGGTGCTGGAGGCAATCGGGCTTGGCGGCGAGGAGAATGCGGGGAAGCGGCTGACGGTGCTGAGGGCGATTGATAAGTACGATCGCCTTGGATCAGTAGGAGTTGCCGCGCTGTTGGGGCCAGGCCGAAAAGATGAATCCGGCGACTTCACTAAGGGAGCTGGCCTTTCGGACGATAAAATTAGCTTATTGACGTCTTTCTTAGCGGGAGGGTCAGCCAGCTCGATTTCGACAAACGCTTCTCGGGATTGGCCGGATAAATTCAGCAAAGCTACATCTCATATTATCGATGACGGGCGCTTGATGGAGGAGCGATTTAACGGCGAAAGAGTAGCTCAGCTACGGCAGCTTTTCCCAACCAACAATACCTATCAAAGTGGACTTGATGAGCTACAACAAATAGCGCGTCTAGTAGACACCGCTGGGTACTCGATTGACCGCATTTCGATCGACCCATCGGTCGTTCGTGGCCTTGAGTACTACACCGGGCCGATTTACGAGGTCAGAATTAACATTTCGACGTGAAGACGACTACGGCCGACCAGTCCGCTTCGGCTCGGTCGGCGGCGGCGGCCGCTACGACGGCCTTGTGTCGCGTTTCCGCGGCGAACCGGTGCCGGCGACCGGCTTCTCCATCGGGGTGTCGCGCCTGCTCGCGGCGCTTACGCATCTCGGCAAGATCGACGCCAAGCCGGAGCCCGGCCCGGTGATCGTCACGGTGTTCGACGAACGGACCGCATCGCCGAATACCAGGCTCGTCATAGGTTGTCGAAGCCGAATACGCGCCAGGCCGAAACATCCGCGCCGAACTCTATCTCGGCGCCGGCAAATTCGGCCCGCAGATGAAATATGCCGACCGCCGCCGCAGCCCCTGCGTGGTCATCCAGGGCACCGACGAGAAACTTAAGGGCGAAAGTCCAGATCAAGGACCTCATCATCGGCGCCGAACTCGCAAACCTCTCCAAGGAGCGCGACGACTATCTGAAGAAGCAGGCGGAGGCCCAGTTTCCGGCACGGGAGGATGAATTGGTCGAGGCCGTCCGCACGGTGCTGGCCCGGCACAACGTAAACTGGGGGTGACGCGGTGTTGGCGACAGCGGGTATAGACACCCTCGTCGCGCCATGCTCGACGGGTGCGTCGCGTCGGACGCGTACCACATTCACATGATCGAAAATTTTCGGCACAAGGGTTTGAAAGCGTTGTTTGAGGATGATGATTCCCGCAAGGTCGGCGCGGACCAAGCGGCGCGTATTCGCCTGATCCTGTCAGCGCTTGATCAGGCCGAGACCATTGAAGACATGCGGCAGCCGACATTTCGGCTGCATCCGCTAAAAGGCGACCTGAGGGGATTTTGGGCCGTCACCGTACGGAGCAATTGGCGTATCATCTTTCGCTTTTCCGAAGGACGCGCCAGCGACGTGGACTTAATCGATTATCATTGAGAGGTGCCAGAATGCCGATGAAAAACCCCGTTCATCCCGGTGAGCTTGTCAAGGCAAATCTTGAAGAGCTTGGACTGGACGTAGCCGAGGCCGCTGGCGCTCTCGGCGTGACGCGCCAACAATTACATAGTATTGCCACTTGCAACGGCGCGGTGACGCCGGAAATGGCCGTGCGTTTCGAGAAGGCCTTTGGTGGGGGCGCTGAAATGTGGCTGCGGATGCAGGCGGCGTATGACCTTGCCCAGGTGCGCCAACGCGTCGAGCAAATCAACGTACGGCGTCTGGGTCCTCCGGACACACCGCAGCCGGCCTGAGCTGAATCGACGGCGGATTCTCGGTCGAGACTGGTGTCGCGCCTGCTCGCCGCGCTCGCCCATCTCGGCAAGATCGACGCTAAGCCGGAGCCCGGCCCGGTGATCGTCACGGTGTTCGACAAGGATCGTATCGCCGACTACCAGCGCATGGTGTTCGACGCTACGGCAGGCGGGCATCCGCGCCGAACTCTATCTCGGCGTCGGCAAATTCGGCCCGCAGATGAAATATGCCGACCGCCGCCGCGGCCCCTGCGTGGTCATCCAGGGCACCGACGAGAAACTTAAGGGCGAAATCCAGATCAAGGACCTCATCATCGGCGCCGAACTCGCAAACCTCTCCAAGGAGCGCGACGACTATCTGAAGAAGCAGGCGGAGGCCCAGTTCGCGGCACCGGAGGATCAATTGGTCGAGGCGGTGCGCAAGGTGCTGGCGCGGCACGGCGTAACATGGGAGTGAGATCGCGGCACCGCCGGTGCGATGAAAGCTTTTTCTCGACCCTGCACAACCTGTGGATGCGGGCACTATCCCTCCGCGTCTTCGGGGAGGGATAAGGGTTCGCCTCCACTGGTTGTGTGCCGTTAAGACGAATCGCGTGATATTACCGCGTTCGAAGTACGCAAATTTCGCCGGGCCTATGACGACTTCCGCAGCGGGTACCCCGGCATCAGTTCATACGGGTGAACCCAGCCCGGCAGCGCTTTCATCCGCTCCGCCCAGGCGCCGATGGCGGGAAAATCGGTGAGTATATCGAAGCCGAATTCCTCGGCCGGGTAATACATATAGCCGGTCAGCGAAATATCCGCGATGGTCGGCCGCTCACCCAGCAAAAACGGAGTCTTGGCGAGCCGTTTATCCACGATGGCGAGACTGTTGCCGATGCGCCCCTTGAGAAAGGCTTCGGCGCCGGGATCGCGGGCCGGGGCGAAATTGCGCAGGAACCGGTACGGGCCGAGATAGCCGTTGACCTTCTGGTTGTCGAAAATGATCCAGCGCAAGCATTCAAGCTGCTCGTCCTCGCCCTCCGGCCGGAACTTAGCCGTGTGATTGGCGAGATAAGTCAAGCATACCCCGGACTGGCAAAGCTTGCGGGTGCCATGCACCAGCACTGGGACCTCGCCCATTTCGTTGACCTCGGCGCGGTACTTTGGCGTACGCGTTTCGCCGCCCACGAAGAAGTTGACAAAGATCGGCTTCCAGTCGGCATCGATCAGGTTGAGCATCAAGGCAACCCGGTAGGCATTGCCGGATTGGGCCATGCAGTAGAGCTGGTATTCGGGCGTTGCGGTCATTTGCGGATTCTCGTTTTCAAAGAATGGCACCCTTGGGTGCTTGGCGGATCAGGACGATGGTGCCGCCGGTGGGCATCCGTCGGCCTCGCTGCTTTGCCTTATTTCAGTGACCATGACGATTCGTGTGTGACGAGGATTGCGGCAGCCGCCGCGGCGCATGATATTGTCGCGGTGCGGCATCGTCGTGGCACGGGATCATCGTGGCACAGGATCATCGTGGTGCGGCGCGAACTGCATAGCATACAGGCGCAAGGTGGATCATGAGGGCTTTTGGCTGCGGCTTTACTGCCGTCAAGCGGTCGGTCTGGTTCGCAGCCGGCCTGCTGCTGTTTCTCCTAGCGGTTCCGGTCCAGCCGGTCCATGCGGCTCCGGACGCCGTCACGCCGATCGAGGAGTTTTCCCGCGAGCTCGACAAGCTCAAGCAAAGTTTTGGCGATCTCAGCCGGAAGATGGAGGACAGCGCCAAGGCCATCGACGGCTATACCGACAGCCAGAAGACCCGCAAGGAGATCGCGGAGCTGCGCGACGCCGTGGCCGGGCTGCTCGACGCGGTCGCCGACAATGGCAGCCTGGCGACGCTCGGCGACAAGGCGCTGCGGCGCACCCGCGACAAGCTCAAGGAACTGGAACAGGATAACCGCTTCAAGCCGAGCGAACGCAGTTTCCTCATCGATCAGTGGCGGCGGATTCGCGACGACACCGAGCGCGCCACGCAGGAACTCACCAGCGCCCGCACCCGTTTCGCCGAACTGTTGCGCACGCTCCAGGACAACGAGGATTTCATCGACGAACTGCTGCAGATCCGTCAGGCCGAAAAGGTGGTCGATATCATCCAGCAGCTGTCCCGCGACATTCGCGGCGCCTCCGACCAGCTGCAGCGTTTGATCGGCGCCATCAAGCCGCCGGGCGCGTAGCGAAGCGCGGCGTGATTGGGGAACCGCAGCGGTGGATGCTCGTGCAATCGCAACCGGACTTTCCGGAGTGGCCGTCGCGCTGGCCCTGACGGCCTGCACAACCAAAGACTCCGGCTATGTGGAAATCAAGACCGTTCCGGTGGCCAACAACGCCACCCTCTATCTCAATTCCGTCAGGCTCGATCCTTTGAAGAACGGTTCCGCGGTACTGCGCCAGAATGTGGGCACCGCCAAGCTCGCCGCCGACGGCCCGGGCGGAAAGGTCGCGCTCTGCGATCTCGTGGTGCGCAAGAACCGGATCACCACCGTCACGGTCTCGGTGCTCGAGCGCCCGCCCCGCTGCCAATGCCGCGGCAGCGCCGGGGGCACGGATGCCTCCGGCGGACGGTCTTGCGTGGGGTGACCGGTGAGCTCAGCGGTTTAGCCATACCGACTCGCCCCCTGCGAGCCCGCCGGCCATAAGGTTACGTCCGTCTACGATGAAATCGGCCACCAGGAAGCCGCGGTGGTCATTAACCACCACGTGGCCGTCTTGGTAGCGCCACCGCGGCCGCCCCAGCAACGGCCGCGGGCAGAAACCGGTGACCGTGATGCTGCCGGTGGCCGTTTCCGGAGATCCGCTGAAATCCATGACGCAATAAGTGTGGGTCGGCGTGCGCAACACCCATCGGCCGGCAATATCGGCCCGTCCCATCCGCGGTATCGGGATAAAAAAGTCATCAGCCGCTACGGGCCCGCCGGCTGCATAGATCGAAAGCGCCAGCACCGCCATGCAGCCGCAGCGGACGGCCCTCCCGATGCGCCTGCCTGCGCGAACACCTGTCGTTCCGATCCGTGTCATGTTGGCGAACTCCCGTATGATAGGCGCAGGCCTCGGCGGCGTTCCGGTTATTTCATCGTCGGAATGACGAACTCGGCGCCTTCCTTGGTGCCCGAGGGCCAGCGCGACGTCACCGTCTTGGTCTTGGTGTAGAACCGGATCGAATCCGGGCCGTGCTGGTTCAAGTCGCCGAAGCCGGAGCGCTTCCAGCCGCCGAAGGTGTAGTAGGACAGCGGCACCGGAATGGCGAAATTCACCCCGACCATGCCGACATTGACGCGCTCGGTGAAATCCCGCGCAGTGTCGCCGTCGCGGGTGAAGATGGCGACGCCGTTGCCGTACTCGTGCTCGGACGGCAGCCGCACCGCCTCCTCGTAATCCTTGGCCCGCACCACGCACAGGACCGGCCCGAAAATCTCCTCCCGGTAGATGCGCATGGCGGGCGTCACGTCGTCGAACAGGCAGCCGCCCATGAAGTTGCCGCTCTCATAGCCCTGCAGCTTGAAGCCGCGGCCGTCGACCACGAGCTTGGCGCCTTCCCGGACGCCGAGATCGACATAGCTTTTGACCTTATCGAGATGCGTGCGGGTCACCAGCGGGCCGTAATCCGCCTGCGGATCGGACGAGGGGCCGATCTTGAGGTTTTCCACCCGCGGAATGAGCTTCTTCATCAACGCGTCGGCGGTCTTGGCGCCGACCGGTACCGCGACCGACACCGCCATGCAGCGTTCGCCGGCGGAGCCGTAGCCCGCGCCGATCAGCGCATCGACCGCTTGGTCCATGTCGGCATCCGGCATCACGATCATGTGGTTCTTGGCGCCGCCGAAGCACTGCACGCGCTTCCCGTTGGCGCAGCCGGTGGTGTAAATGTATTCCGCGATAGCGGACGATCCGACGAATCCCACCGCCATGACGCGCGGGTCGGTGATGAGGGTATCCACCGCCTCCTTGTCGCCGTTGACGACGTTGAGAATGCCGGGCGGCAGCCCGGCCTCGATCATCAGCGCGGCAAGCCGCATCGGCACCGACGGGTCGCGCTCCGACGGTTTGAGCACGAAGGCATTGCCGCAGGCGATCGCCGGAGCAAACTTCCACATCGGGATCATGGCGGGGAAATTGAACGGCGTAATGCCGGCCACCACGCCCAGCGGCTGGCGCAGCGAATAGAGGTCGATGCCGGGGCCTGCGCCGGTCGAGTATTCACCCTTCAGGAGATGCGGGATCCCGCAGGCGAACTCCACCACTTCAAGGCCGCGCTGGATATCACCGCGCGCATCCGGGATGGTCTTGCCGTGCTCGGACGACAACAGCGCCGCGAGGCTATCGTACTCGCGCTGCACCAGTTCCAGAAATTTGAACATGACGCGGGCGCGCCGCTGCGGATTGGTCGCGGCCCACGCCGGCTGCGCCGCCCCCGCGGTGACGATGGCGTGCTCGACCTCGGAATGCTTCGCCAGCGCCACCCGCGCCTGCACCTCGCCGGTATTGGGGTTGAACACATCGCCGAAGCGGTGCGACAGGCCGGCGATCTCCTTGCCGCCGATGAAATGGCCGATCTCGCGCATGCGGTGCTCCTTCGGGATGGGCGGGGCGGGGTGCCCATGGTGCGATGAGGTTTGGCATAGCGCAGGGAGGGGACGGCGGGAAGAGAGGGCGCTGCCGCCGGGAAAAAGCGTCAAGCCGTACGAGTCTCTTAGACGGGATTCCGGTGAGGTCCGAACACGTAGGGTGTGCAAAATCGCCCTGCGAGACGGAGGCAGCCCGCACGGCGTCAAATGGCGATTTTGCGCACGCGGCAGGCCTTTACTCAGCGCCGCGATCGCGACACCGCGCGATAATAATCATGCGAGGGCCGACTGCGTGCGCAAAATCGCCGGCGAAGCCGTGCCGGTTGCTCCGCCGTGCCCGGGCGATTTTGCACACCCTACGACCCTGTGATTCGATGCGACCGGAATTTGGTATAGTGCGGAGGGCTGGCCAGCCCGACCCTTTTTTCATTCGGTGCGCTGCACGCTGGCATGAGTTTGGCCGCGGGCGAGCGCAACGAAACCGCGCTTGACGGGTCGCAAGTCGGGGCCGGGCCAAACGAAGTGGTTGCTCTCCGTCAGCACGATCCACGACCGCTCGGCATCGAGCCGCAGGCGCTCCTTCACGGCTTGCGGAATTTCGATTGCGTCATTGGCCCGGTCGGGTGGCGTATGTGTAATAGGCAGGACGCGCACTCTGGAGGACCCGTCCTGATCGATGCTGACCAGGGCGAGTACAAGGCACGGACGGTCCTTCTGCCCCTCCTCACGTCCGACGCGATATTCCCGATGCCAAAGGTAGGCGTAACGAAAAATGTAGCCGACGCGAATGTCAGTCGGCAGCATGCGGTGCGAGCTCGCCGTCGAGATGCTCGTGACCCGGCGCCATCTCCGACCGTTCCACCGCAGCGATTTCGTCGTCGCTGAGATCGGCGGTCCGTTGGACGCGCCGATCGCGCTTGGACAGCCGAACGAAATCCTCATACGCCATCAGCACGGTGCGGGGACGGCCGTTCTTGGTAATGATCACCGGGGCGCGCACGGCGGCGTCTTGATAAGCGCCGAAATTTTTTGACACTTCGGCAGCCGAAACGATCGAGGTCATGATGTGAACTCCTTGTTACGTAATATGCGGGAATTCCGGCAATTCTGCAAGCCATCGGTGCTTACCGATGCGCCACTCAGGCGCCCCTCTCCCCCTCCCGCCGGCATACCAACTGCGTCCGCAGCTACCACACCTTGCCGCCGCAGCGCCACTGTCCGCGACTCCACCGCCTTTCGTACCCGGCGCATGACGGCGTAATGCGACGCACCGATTGCGCTTGTGACCTTCCGGTGACCTCGGTGACCTCGGATGTCGTTGCAGCAAGTGTGGGCAGCATACTACTGGTTGTAAACTTGCGGTCAATTGCTCCCGCTTTCACGATAAACCCCCGCGAGCAAGAATGCGGTTGCGCTGACGCTCACGCTGATCAGGATGAGGATCAGGCCGAGACCGAGCGCGAGGGCGAGTTCGCCTTTGCTGGTCTCCAGCGCGATGGTGGTGGTCATGGTGCGGGTAAAGCCGCGGATATTGCCGCCGACGATGATGATGGCGCCGACTTCCGCGATGGCGCGTCCGAATGCGGCGAGGAAGGTCGTCAGCAGCGCGGCACGCCCGATGATGAAGAGCTCCCGCAAGGCGCGATACCCGGATGCTCCGTCGAGCCGCACCAGGTCGCCATAGGTCGCCCACAGCTCGGCGGTGCTGCGGTGTACCAGGGCAATGACGATCGGGGTGGCAAGAACCGTCTGCGCCATGATCATGGCCGTGGGCGTGAACAAAAGCCCCGCGAAACCCAAAGGTCCCGCGCGTGACAGCCCGAGATAGACCACGAGACCGACGACGACCGGCGGCAGGCCAAGCAGGGCGTTGACCAGCACGATGACCGCTTGCCGCCCCCGGAACCGGCCGACGGCAAGCGCGCCCCCCAAGGGAGCGCCGACCAGCATGGCGATCACGGCGGCCGATAGACTGACGCGCAGCGACAGCACGACGATCCCGACGATTTCCGGATCGAAGCTTCCGACCAAAGCGGCCGCCGCGATAAGGGCTTCTGCGAAATCGTGCATGCGCGCCTTGCGAAGCGGCGCTTACGCCGCGTCGCGCCCCCGTGCCAGGCCGGCGAGATGCGCAATCACCTCGTCGACATGCATCACGTCGGCATATTTGTGGTGGAGATCGAACAGGTTGACCTTATGGCTGAGCGGCGAGCGGTCGAAAGTGCATTCCTCGACCACGACGCTGTGGAAGCCGTAGGAATAGGCATCGACCGTCGTGGCGCGCACGCAGCCCGACGTGCTCTCGCCAAGGATGATCAGGCTGTCGGCGCCGAGCTGGCGGAGCTGCGCGATCAGCGGCGTGCCGAAGAAGCCGGAGGCGCGCTCCTTGTAGATCACGCGGTCGCCGGGCTGCGGCGCCAGCTCCTCCTTGATGTGGTAGGTTTCCTCCGCTTCGGTGCCCATGCGCCGGTGGGTCGAGCGCACGCCGCCGGTGTCGGCATGGCGGGTGGTGTAGATCACCGGGACGGCGGCCGCGCGGGCGGCGGCGAGCAGCAGCCGCGTCGGCTCGATCGCCCGCCAGGCGTTTTCGCCGCACGAGCCGGGGTAGCGGCGATTGACCTCACGCACCGGACGGCTGCCGCCCTGGTAGGCCTTGTTGTAGAGATCGATCACCAGCACGGCGGGATTGGGTCCGACCCGGACCTCGCGGCGGTATGGCTCGTAGATTTCGAGAATGTCGTCGTCCACGATGTCCTTCCAGCAATGGTCCTCGAAATCACGCGCCATCGGATTCTCCTGTGGGATACCGGGGTTTTCCATGCGTGTCGCAGTTATATACCAGCCAGGATGATCGGTGCCTCGCCATGCCCGCGCCTGTCGCGGGCATCCACGTTTTATTTTCGGGAGCTGTGCAAGCAAGGCGTGGATGGCCGGGACAAGCCCGGCCATGACGATATCGATGACTTCTGACATCGCGGGCTGGTATTATTCGTATCGGACATGGCGGCTGAAATCGTAATCGGCGCCGACATCGGCCGCGTAGCGTTGCGTCCGCACCGCGGCGTCGTAGCCGGGCGCCAGCACGTGGGCCAGGAAGGCGCGCTGGTCGGCCCAGGCGGCCTCCGCCTGGGCGCGGCGATAGCGCCCCGGCATGGTGTCGTTGAGCCAGCCATGCGGACAATCGCGGTAGACATGGATGCTGAAGCTCTTGTGGTGGCGCTCCAGGCTGTCGCGAAACCGACGGATATCGGCAAGCGAAATCAGGTGATCGGTCTCGCCGAACATCCCGAGCACCGGGCAGGTAACCGCACCGATGATGTCGTCGAGCGGGCGCGGATATTTAGCACCGACCGCCCATTCGCGCGGCTGCGCGGCGCCGTACCAGACCAGCGCGGCGGCGATCGGGCGGGACGCGGCGACCACAAGGGGCAGCCGGCCGGTCTGGCACACCCCCATGATGGCGACCCGCGTCGCGTCGGCTTGCGGGATCGCCGCCAGCGCGTCGATCACGGCGCCGAGCGCTACCGCGGCCTCGGGGTCGCTCACGTCGCAATTGGCGTCGCCGCGGTGGAGCGCCTCCTGGTCGGGGTGGCGGAAGTAAAGGTCCGGCGCGACGGCGGCATAGCCGTCGCGGGCGAAGCGCTGCGCGAGGTCGCGGGTGTGCTGCACGAAGCCGTAGCGTTCATGCACCACGATCACGGCGGGTACCTTTGCGGTGCCGTCGGGCACCGCCACGAAGGCCGGCATGTCCCCGAACGCCGTCATCCAGCTGCGCATGCCGGTCATGGCTTGGCGGCCTCGCCGAGGAAGCTTGCGTCGATGAAACCGGCGAGCGGCGGCGGCGTGGCGATGTCGCCGAGCGCGACCAGCGCATCGAAATTGGCCGCGATGCCGTCCGGCGAGAGTGCCGCGTCGCGGGCGATGACCCCAAGCGCGGTATAGAGGTCATAGGTGGCGGCGGCGATCCGCGGCGCAGTCCGCGTGGCCTTGACCAGGATGGCGATGACCTCGTCGCGGTTGGCCGGATCGTAGAAAAACCGCGTCGCCCGGATGCGGGCCCGCAGCAGGGCCACCACCGCACGCGCGATGCTGTGCGGCCCAGCGGCTATCGACGAGAATATTGTTCTGCGCCCAGTGCGGCAGATAGTTTGTTACGCTGCCGAGGTCGGAAAAGCCCTGCGCGATGGCCGTAAAGTCCACCGGGTTGGTCAGGATGGCCGCCGCCACCGCGCCGGAGGCCAGCTGGGCGAAGCGATTGGGCGTGCCGCCGCCATAGATGAGATCGTAGTCGCGGTCGGCAAGACCGTTGCGCCGCGCCATCACCCGCAGGAAATACAGCGTCACGTCGGTGGTGCCGCCGACGCTGATGGTTTTGCCTTTGAGATCGCCAAAGCCCGACAATGGTGCGGGCGGCGATGAGGCGAAACGGCGCGTCGGCGGCGGCCCCGGCGACGATCCGGATCGGCGCGCCGTGCAGGATGGCGCGCAGCGATTGATCGGTCGCGGCTTGCGCGACGTTCAGCGAGCCGGCGGCAAGCTGATGCAGCACGCCCGCCGCCGCGCCCACCACGAAGGTGTCGACGCGGAGGTTCTCAGCCGCGTAGAATTGCTTTTCCGCCGCGATGTAATGCGCCAGGCTGAAGGCGACGGTGCTGGTGATGCCGAAGCTGACGGTCTCGGCCGCGCGCGCCGGACGGCAGACCGCGGCGGCCAGGACGACCAGGGCGCAGGCGATCACGCGCAGTCCAGCACACCGCGTCATGGGTCCCTCCACATTCGGGGCGAAAAAAACGCCGCCCGCGCATTGCAGCACGATTGCGCGCGGATGGGAACCGGGGCGGATCGATGATGATCCTAACAGCAGCTTATCGCTGCAACGAAATGGGGTGCGGCGCGTGCCACTTCAGGCCGGGAAACCGCGCAAAATCCTTGTCCAAGGTGATCCACACGCAACCCCATTCGATCGCAAGGGCGGCGAACCAGGCATCGGTGACGTCCGGTCCTTTGATCCCGGTATCGAAGCAGAGCTGCTTGAATATATCCCAGTGCCGCTCGCCGGGCTCGACAATCTGACAATGCGGCTGGCCCAGCAGATCTCCGCAGAACCCAAATGCCTCATCGACCGCGCTTGGCATTTTGTACAAGCGCGGATTGGTCGTGATGCGGACGACGGCGCTCAGCACCATCGGCGACAGGCCGAACCGCGCGTCGCCTTCCACCACGCCGGCAAGCCATCCGCGGCAGATCGCATGCTGAGGGACATCCTGGCGAAAAGCATAAATGAGAACATTGACATCAGGCAAAATCATTTGAGCCGCTGCATCCGTTGGACATATTCAAGGTCCTCCAACTCCTGAACTGCCGAGTAGTCGGCAACGTTAACGCCGGGAAGCGGTCCTCCGGTTGCGGTGCTGACGCGCGGCATCACGCGCGCGCTTTTCTTGGGTTTCGGGTTGTCGGCGATCGCCAACCGCAATCCCTCCTCGATGAGCGATGTCAGCGTGCGGCGTTCCTCGGCGGCTTTGCGCCTGGCCCGCCGCAACAAATCGAGGGGCAACCGAACCGTCGTGCGCTCTGTCATATGTCAAGACATACGCCCGTGCGCGGTTGTTGGTCAATGCGTGGCCGATCTAATCGAACGGAACGGCCGGGCCTCGTCGATCCTATCGACATTCCACCATCCACCGCACATATTTTGTGCGCACCAAATATGTGGAACCGACCCATGAACATCACCCTGTCGATTGATGAACAGGTCGCCGATTCGGCGCGCAAGGCTGCGCAGTCTATGGGCAAGAGCTTGAATCAGGCGGTGCGCGATTATCTCGAGCAATTGGCCGGCTTCCAGCGGCTTGAGGCCGAGGTGGCCGCCTTCGCGCAATCGGCCCGATCGACGCCGGGGCGGTTGCGGGGCTGGCGTTTCGATCGCGACGAAGCCAACCAGCGTGCGTAGCTTTTTCGACACCAACATCCTGGTCTATGCCGATGCCGGAGACGAAGTGATCAAGCAGCGGCGCGCCCTTGCGCTGATCGGCGAGCATCGCTTGGCCGGCTCCGCCGTGATATCCGCGCAGGTACTCAAGGAATATACCAACGTAGCCTTGCGCAAACTTGGGCTGCCGGCGGCTTTGGTGCGGGAGCGCTTGGGCTTTTACGGGCGCTTCGATGTTGTAACCACCACGTCTGCGCTTAATAGTGACGCACTGGACTTGCACGCGCTGCGCGGCGTCTCGTTCTACGATGCGCTGATCGTGCAGGCGGCCATCGCCGGCGGTTGCGCGCGCTTGTTCAGCGAAGACATGCAGCACGGCGCTGTTCACGCCGGAGTGCGGATTGTCAATCCGTTTAAGGATTAATCGCGCGCCTGAGCACCTGGCGCTGCAGAGCAAAGTTGCTACCGCAGAGCCGTTTCCTCTACCTCGGCTCGATCGATGCGGATCGCCGCAGGTTTGCGGTAGCTGTAGTTGTGGCTGTAGCATGGATTGAGCGTAGTGAGATCCGGGCCGACCCATGGAATTGGCGCGGGCGATCCCGGATTTCCGCTCCGCTGCAATCCGGGCTACGTGCCGGGGTGGCTCAGTTTCCGGAGGTTAGGGTGGCCGGCATAACGATCCATGACGTCGATGATGAACTGGAGCGCCGCCTTCAGGCGCGCGCGGCCGGGCATGGACAAAGCGTGGAGGCCGAGGCACGCGACATCTTGCGCGATGCGCTTGGCCAAAGCGAAACGAGCTCGGCGCCCGCAAACCTTTATGCGGCCATTCGGGCCATCGTCGAACCGCTTGGCGGCATCGAACTGGACATTCCCCCGCGAACCTCGAGACACCGCGGTTCGAATGAGTAGGCGATGATTGTGTTGGATACGAACGTGCTGTCCGAGGCGATGAAACCATTGCCTGCCGCTCCGGTGGCAGCGTGGATGGTGCGTGAGAGTTTGGACAGTCTGTTTACCACCGCGGTGACCGAAGCTGAAATCCGGCTCGGCATCGAAGTTCTCTCCGCCGGCCGGCGGAGACAAGACCTTGTGGCCGCGGCGCAACGCGTCATCGCCATGTTCGACGCCCGCATTCTGCCATTCGACCGTGGCGCCGCAGTATCATTTGCTCGCATCGTTGCGTCGCGGCGGCGAGAGGGGCTGCCGATCAGCGACATGGACGCTCAGATCGCAGCCATCGTGCGCTCGCGTGGCATGGCTTTGGCCACCCGAAACGTGCGCGACTTCAATGGCACGGGGATCAACGTCATTGATCCATGGAGCACCTGAACCGTTTCCCGCCGGCAAGAGGGTGATCGCATGGCAAATCTCGATTGGTCGCAATGCCCTGCCGTGGAGAGCGTGCCGGGCAAGCGCAGCGGTGCGTGGGTTTTTTCGCGGCACGCGTACGCCGGTTTCGCTGGTGTTCGACAATCTTCAGGACATGAGCATTGACGAACTGGTGGAGTAATTCGGCGTTACGCGCGAACAGGTGCAAACCGTTCTGCAGTTTGCGGCGCATAGTGCTGCAGTAGTGCAAATGTAGGGCGCAATCGTTTTATTGCGCCCTCGTTTGAATCTTGTCACGTGAAGGCGCGACGAGCGCGTTGACAAACCGAAACAGACCCCTCCGAAGGTTCGACAGAGAGCTCGTATCGCAGCGGCGCAATCCGTCACCACGTCGCGTGTGGAGGAGAAAAACGGTGCAGTGCGCTTCGCTTACTGCACCCTACGCACTACGAATGTACTGTCCGAAGCGATGAAACCGTCGCCCGCCGCTGCGGTGGGGGCTTGTAGCCCGCATGAGCGCAGCGACATGCGGGAACGGCCGCCCCGGATATCGCGACCAAGCGGTCGCTCATCCGGGCTACGCTAGCTACGAGTAGGTCCACGAAATTAGGTAAAAATGGCCGTGCAAGTGCCGCGTCCTATAAATTGCAGCATGTCCGCTTTGATCCTTCAGCAGTTGTGCTCCATTTTGAGCGTTCCACCTTTCGGATCGCTTCGCTTGGTCGAGCCCGAGTTCATCGCTTTCATCGTAGACGAGCGAATTGAATTGCGGCGGGTTGATGGCCAGTCCTATCGAGACGTCTCGCTCCTCCAAGACAGCGAAAGCCGGTAATCTGGTATGGGTCTCTGCTCTCACCTTAATCTCGAAATGAGATTGATTTAAAACGACATACCAATAATATGGGTCGAATATAATACGTACCGCGTTCAGGACCACTGGGATCGCGACAACGGCGCATGCCAAAGAAAGCATCCGCCGAAACCGGAGGTTTACAAGTGCAAATATCATACGCAGAATCAGAACGATGGCGAAGCCCAAGAAAAGTAGCCAACCGAGAGGCCCGAAGACGCTCAAAAAACCTCGTGCATCACATATAGCTCCACCTCTGCAAATTTCTACGAAGTCCAAAAACAGCAGCTGGGCAGCCACAACTCCCGCAAGGCTTATCGCCCACCATAACGGCCGCCATGTATAGCTATCTGACGTTACCATGTCGGGCCTTTTGCGATCATTTGTTTCATTAAGGACACGCCGTGAAATAATCGCCTTGATTGGGTGTTATCGCCCGCGAAGGCGCGCTATCCGGCGATCCAGCAATCCATGACTTCGATCGTTGCACAACACATCGGCCGGAGATTACTGGTTACCCCGCCTTCGCGGGGCATGACAGCGTTTGGCGCACTTACAATGCACCCCCCTTCCACAAACTCGTGACGCGCCTTCCACATCGGACATCTTAACGTGGAACGGCCATTTTCAGCACGCTCTGATCGGCTCTACCGACAGCAAATGTGTCCCGGATTGCAGCGAAGCGGAAATCCGGGACCGGCCTCGCCGCTTTGCGCGGTCGTCCCGGATTTCACTCCGTTCAATCCGGGCTACAGGTCCCCGCATGCGGCATCTGTGCGCTCAGAACAACCCGACGATCTTCCCGTCCGCGCCCACGTCGATCGAAGTCCGCCGACGGCACTTTTGGCAATCCCGGCATCGTCATGATGTCGCCGCACACCGCCACCACGAACTCGGCGCCTGCGGCGAGACGCACCTCGCGCACCGGAATGGTGTGATCCACCGGCGCGCCCTTGAGGTCCGGGTTGGTGGAGAAGCTGTACTGCGTCTTGGCGATGCAGACCGGCAGTTTGCCGTAGCCCATCGCCTCGAAGGAGGCGAGCTGGTCGCGCACCGAGGGGTCGATCGAGACGTCCTTGGCGCGGTAAATCTCCCGCGCGATGGTGCGGATTTTTTCCAGCAGCGGCATTTCATCCGGATACAGCAGCTTGAGCTTGCTCTTGCCGGAATCGATGGTGCGCACCACCGCCTTGGCGACATCGGCAGCGCCTTCGCCGCCCATCGCCCAATGATCGGCCATCACGGCTTCGACGCCGAGCGCGGCGCACGCCTTCTTGACCAGTTCGATCTCGGCCGCCGTATCGGCGGAAAAGCGGTTGATCGAGACCACCGGCTGAAGGCCGAATTTCTTCACGTTTTCGACATGGCGGGCGAGGTTCGACATCCCGGCTTCGAGCGCGGTGAGATTCTCGCTCTTGAGGTCTTCCTTCTTGACGCCGCCGTGCATTTTCAGCGCCCGGATGGTGGCGACCAGCACCACGCAGTCGGGCGCAAGCCCGGTCTTGCGGCACTTGATGTCGAGGAATTTCTCGCCGCCGAGATCGGCGCCGAAGCCGGCTTCGGTCACCACGTAATCGGTGAGCTTCAGCGCGGTCGTCGTCGCCAGCACCGAGTTGCAGCCATGGGCGATATTGGCAAACGGGCCGCCATGCACGAAGGCCGGGGTGCCTTCCAGCGTCTGGACCAGGTTGGGGGCGAGCGCGTCCTTCAAGAGCGCCGTCATGGCGCCATGCGCCTTGAGGTCCGCCGCCCGCACCGGTTTGCGATCGCGCGTATAGCCGATGATGATGTTGCCGAGCCGGTGCTTGAGATCCTCGAGATTGCGGGCAAGGCAGAAGATCGCCATCACTTCCGACGCCACCGTGATGTCAAACCCCGACTCGCGCGGATAGCCGTTGGCGACGCCGCCGAGCGAACAGACGATCTCGCGCAGCGCGCGGTCGTTCATATCGAGCACGCGGCGCCAAGCGACCCGCCGGCTGTCGAGCCCGAGCGGATTGCCCCAGTAGATGTGGTTATCGATCAGCGCGGATAACAAATTATGCGCCGAGGTGATGGCATGGAAATCGCCGGTGAAATGGAGGTTGATATCCTCCATCGGGATGACCTGGGCATAGCCGCCGCCGGCCGCGCCGCCCTTGACCCCGAACGAGGGACCGAGCGAGGGCTCGCGCAGGCACAGCATCGCCTTCTTGCCGATAAAGTTCAGCGCATCGGTGAGACCGACCGTGGTGGTGGTCTTGCCCTCGCCGGCCGGCGTCGGCGAAATCGCCGACACCAGGATCAGCTTGCCGTTGGGCTTGTCCTTCAGCGACTTGATGTAGTCGATCGAGATTTTGGCCTTGTAGTGCCCATAGGGTTCAAGGTTCTCGACCGCAATGCCGAGCCGCTCCTTCGCAATATCCGCGATCCGGCGCTTGGTGGCGGCTTGGGAAATTTCGATGTCTGATTTCGGGCTGGTGTGTTGGGAGGCCGGCATCGGGCGTGTTCCTCGGATTTTTGGAATTCAGGCTAGGCTGAGAGCCGATTGGAGCAGTTTTTGGGAGTCATGGCCGGGCTTGTCCCGGCCATCCACGCCTTGGCTGCCAAGCGGCCGCAAGGAAGACGTGGATGCCCGCGACAAGCGCGGGCATGACGAAACGGTCACGTCAGGCGGGTACCGGTGGCCAGGTTAGCCGACTTGGCCCATTCTCCGGCTTCGATCTTCTTAGCATCGGCGGGTTGCACGCGCGTCACCTTGAATTGGCCATCGGCGCAAACCACCGTAAAGCCGTCGGCTTCGATCGCGACGATCTCGCCCATCTTGCCGGAAATGCCCTTCGGGTCCTTGGCGGGCAACGGCTTGGCGTCGAAAATCTTTAGCACCTTGCCGTCGAGATTGCACCAGGCGCCGGGTGCCGGATTGCAGCCGCGGATCAGCGGATCGATCTGGCGCCACGACTTGCCCCAGTCGATATGGGCATTTTCAGGCCCGCAGCGTCCTTCGTAGGTCGCAAGCGTCTCGTCCTGCTTGATCCGGGGCGCTTTGCCGGCCTTGACCAGATCGACCGACTCCAGCATGGCGTCGACCCCCATCGGGAACAGGCGATCGAAATAGACCGTGCCGAGCGTATCCGTGGACGAAATCGGCGTCGTCTTTTGCAGCAGCACGTCGCCGGTATCGAGACCGTTATCCGGCCAGAAGATCGACAGGCCGGTTTCCTTGTCGCCAAGAATGATCGGCCAGTTGATGGCGCTGGCGCCGCGATAGGCCGGCAGCAGCGAGGGATGATACTGGATCGATCCGTGCGTCGGGATATTGAGAAACTCCTCCGGCACGAACAGCGTCACGAACGCCATCACCTGCAGGTCCGGCTTGAGGGCGCGGAACTCATCCCACACCTCCGGCTTGCGGTAGGACGCCGGCTGATACACCGGCAGCCCCGCCGCAACCGCCGCTTCCTTCAGCGGATCGGCCTTCTGCCCCGGCTTTTCCGGAGCGACGTAAACGGCGACGACGTTATCGCCGCGCTTGAGCAGTGCTTCGAGCACCGCCTTGCCGAAGGCCTGCTGGCCATGAACCACGATGCGCATTCAAGTCCCCGGTTATCGATGAAAAAACTCGGTGCTCGTAGGGTGGGCAAAGCGAAGCGTGCCCACCGCAGCGCCGCCGGTGGGCACGGCGCGATGACGCGCCTTTGCCCGCCCTACGGATCACGCCGCTTCGGCGTCCTTCTTGTCCGACGGCGTGATCGCGCCGGAGGCTTTGATCGCGGCGTATTCCTCCTCGGAATAGCCAAGCACCTTGGTGAGAATCTCCTCGGTGTGCTCGCCGAGCAGCGGCGCCCGTTGCACCTCGGTGATCGAATCCGACATTTTCACCGGATTGCCGACGGTGAGATACTTGCCGCGGCCGGGGTGATCGACCTCGACGACCGTGCCGGTCTCGCGCAGCGACGGCTCCTCGGCGATTTCCTTCATGGACAGGATCGGACCGACCGGAATATCGTGCTGGTTGCAGATTTCCATGACCTCGAACTTGGTCTTGGTCTTGGTCCATTCCTCGATCGTATCGAAGATGTGCCGCAGCCGCGGCAGCCGTGCGGGCGGCTTGGCATAGTCGGGGTGGGTCTTCCACTCCGGCTTGCCGATCAGGTCACAGATCGCTTCCCACACCGGGGCCTGGGTGATGAAGTAGATGTAGGCGTCCGGGTCGGTCTCCCAGCCCTTGCACTTGAGAATCCAGCCCGGCTGCCCGCCGCCGGAATCGTTGCCGGCGCGCGGCACCGCTTTGCCGAACGGAATGCCTTCGCCGTATTGGCTGTATTCGGCGAGCGGTCCGCGTTCGAGGCGCTGCTGGTCGCGCAGCTTGACGCGGGCGAGATTGAGCACGCCGTCCTGCATCGCGCACAGCACGCGCTGGCCGCGGCCGGTGCGCATGCGCTGGTACAGCGCAGTCACGATCCCGAAGGCGAGATGCAGCCCGGTGCCGGAATCGCCGATCTGGGCGCCGGTGACGAGCGGCGGGCCGTCGCGAAAGCCCGTGGTGGAGGCCGCGCCGCCGGCGCATTGCGCCACGTTTTCGTAGACCTTGCAATCCTCATAGGGGCCGGGGCCAAAGCCCTTGACCGAGGCCACGATCATGCGCGGGTTGGTCTTGTGGATGTAGTCCCAGGTCAGGCCCATGCGATCGAGCGCGCCGGGGGCGAAATTTTCCACCAGCACGTCGCAATGCTTGATCAGGCGCTCAAGAATTTCCTTGCCCTTAGGGTTCTTGGAGTTGATCGTGATCGAACGCTTGTTGCCGTTGAGCATGGTGAAGTAGAGGCTGTCGGCCCCCTTCACGTCGCGCAGCTGCGTGCGGGTGATGTCGCCGACGCCGGGTCGCTCCACCTTGATGCAATCGGCGCCCATATAGGCCAAGAGCTGGGTGCAGGTTGGGCCCGACTGCACATGGGTGAAATCGAGAATCCGCACGCCTTCGAGCGCCTTGCCGTCCTCGCCAAAAGGCTTGGTTGACGGCGGCGGCAATGGTAAAGTCGGGCTAGCCGAGATCGGCGGTTCGGTGTTCATTGCGAGCTCCTTGAATTCGATTGCTGCGGCCGGTTCATTTCTTGCGCAGCACGCTTTGCGGGTTGAGATTGCCGATGCGGCCGCTCTCGCTGCCGGCCGCCGGATCGATCACGGCGTTGATCAGCGTCGGCTTGCCGGAGTCCATGGCGGCGTTGACGGCGCGCTTGAGCTCATCGGGCGTGGTCGCATTGACGCCGACGCCGCCGAACCCTTCGATCATCTTGTCGTAGCGCGCGCCCTTGACGAACACGGTCGTTGCGACGTCCTCACCCCCGGACGGATTGACGTCGGTGCCGCGGTAGATGCCGTCATTGTTGAAGACGACGACGCAGACCGGGAGATTATACCGACATACCGTCTCGATTTCCATGCCGGAGAACCCGAATGCGCTGTCGCCTTCGACCGCGAGCACCGGCTTGCCGGTCTCGATCGCGGCCGCAATGGCAAATCCCATGCCGATGCCCATGACCCCCCAGGTGCCGACGTCCAGGCGCTTGCGCGGCTGATACATGTTGATGACGCCGCGCGCGAGGTCGAGCGTGTTGGCGCCTTCGTTGACCAGGATCGCGTCCGGCCGCTCCTCGATAATGCTTCGCAAGGCGCCAAGCGCGCCGTGATAGTCCATCGGCACGGCATTGCTCATGAGCCGCGGCGCCATCTTGGCGATGTTTTCCTCACTCTTCGCGTGGATGGTGCCGATCCAGTCGGCCGGCGGTGCGGGCCACTGGCTGCCCATGCCGTCGAGCAGCGCCGACACGCAAGAGCCGATGTCGCCGACCACCGGCGCCGCGATCTCGACATTGGAGTCCATTTCCTTGGGCTCGATGTCGATCTGGATGAACTTCTTGGTGTGCGGGGGACCCCAGGCCTTCCCTTTGCCGTGCGACAATAGCCAGTTGAGGCGGGCGCCGATCATCATCACCACGTCGGAGTCCTTCAGCACCGTCGAGCGCGCCGCCCCGGCGCATTGCGGATGCGTGTCCGGCAGCAGGCCCTTGGCCATGCTCATCGGCAGGAAGGGCACGCCGCTCTTCTCGACGAGCGCGCGGATGGCGTCATCGGCCTGCGCGTAAGCTGCACCCTTGCCGAGGATGATCAGCGGCCGCTTGGCGCTTTTGAGCACATCGAGCGCGCGCTTGACCGCATCGGGTGCCGGAATCTGGGCCGGCGCCGGGTCGATGACCTTGACCAGCGACTTCGCGCCCGCCTCGGCATCCATCACCTGGCCGAATAGTTTTGCCGGCAGGTCCAGATACACCCCGCCCGGACGGCCCGACACCGCGGCGCGGATCGCACGCGCCACGCCGATGCCGATGTCGGCGGCGTGCAGCACCCGGAACGCCGCCTTGCACAGCGGCTTGGCGATCGCCAGCTGGTCCATCTCCTCGTAGTCGCCCTGCTGCAGGTCGACGATCTCGCGCTCGGAGGAGCCCGAGATCAAAATCATCGGAAAGCAGTTGGTGGTGGCGTTGGCGAGCGCGGTGAGGCCGTTGAGAAAGCCGGGTGCCGATACGGTCAGGCAGATGCCGGGCTTCTTGGTCAGGTAGCCGGCGATCGCCGCGGCGTTGCCGGCGTTCTGCTCGTGCCGGAACGAAATGACCCGGATGCCGGCACCCTGCGCCATGCGGCCGAAATCCGTGATCGGGATGCCGGGCACCCCGTAGATGGTGGTGAGGCCATTGAGCTTGAGGGCATCGATGATGAGGTGAAAGCCGTCGGTCAGCTCGCGCTCGGCTTCGGTGACGGGTACTTCCTTGGTCTGTGCTACTGCGGACATTGTGCTCCCTCCCAATCATCCCGATCCGTAGGACGGGTTGAGCTCTTGCCAAACCCATCTACGGACGTGACTTTGTACCGCTGCCGATGGATTTCGCTGCACGCAGCCCATCCGACGAAGATCGGCCGCATGCGCGATCAATCCAGATAATCCGCGTGCCGGGCCACGTGCTCGGCAAGCCCCAGCGCATGATCGCGCACCAGTTCCTCGGCGCGCGCGGTGTCGCGCGCTTCGATCGCCTGGATGATGTTCATGTGATCGCGGATCGACCGGTCGGCGCGGTCGCTGTCGCCGATGGTCTTGCGCCGGATCATCCGCATATGGGCGAACAGGTTCTCGGCGAGGTCGATCAGCACCCGGTTGCGGCTCATCCGGATGATGGTCTGGTGGAATTCGATATTGACCTCGGAATATTCGTCCAGGTTGGCGCGCAGGCGTCCGTCCTCGAAGGTGGCAAACATCGCCCGCAGCGCCGCGATATCCGCATCGGACGCCTCCCTCGTAATCAACCGGGCCGCCATGCTTTCCAGCGCCGCCCAGGCGGTGATCAGCTCGACCACTTCCGCCTTGGTCTTGCGCACCACATAGATGCCGCGCCGCGGCACCGAGCGTACGAAACCCTCGCGCTCCAGCTGCGCCATCGCTTCCCGCACCGGCGTGCGGCTGATGCCGAGGTCGCTCGCCAGCTGGCGTTCGTCGAGCCGCACCTCTTCGGACCGGCCATAGATGTCGAGCGACTGGATCACATCCTTAAGCGCCGCATAGGCCCGATCCGCGAAGGTCGCCGTATCTTCCAACGGGGCCAAGGGGATGCGGGTGGCGGTATCCGGCATTTTGGTACGGGGTGGCAGGCTGTTCATCGGCCGCGACGTTGGGGGAATGGGAAAGCCTCGATCAGGCGTCGCGAGCCTATAATACGGTATACCAGGCGATGGCAAGCGGTCCCCTGCGCATTGCCGGGAGAAATCGCGGAAATTTGAATGGCTACATCGAATTCCAGCTACGTTGGGACATTTGGATCGTGGCCGGGCTTGTCCCAGGCCTCGACGTCGACGCGATAAGTGAGGCGGCGACGGCGGGAGCGTTTTGCGCTCGGTATATCCACGTGGCGGTGCCGAGTGGCTGCGCCCCCGCATTGCGCCGCGCTTCGCTCCGCGCCAATACGGGGCTACGATTCCGGCGCAATGCCCGTCCGGTCACGCCCCACTTACCCGCTCACTTCATGTTACCCGATCACTTCATCGGCGCGCGCCACCACGGCGGGCGGAAGCGCCAGCCCGATCGCCGCGGCGGCGGCCTTGTTCACGACCAGTTCGGCCCGCTCGGCCTCGGCGATCGGCAGGTCGCGCGGATTTTTTCCCTTCAGGATTTGATCCACGTAGCCGGCGGCCCGCCGATACAGGTCCGGCAGGCTGACCCCATAGGAGACGAGCCCACCCGCCTCGACGAAATCGCGGAAGGTGTAGACGGCGGGCATCCGGTGCGCCTCGGCAAGCGCGATCACCTCCGCCTGGTTCGTCTGCATGATGGTATCGCTGCCGATCACCACCGCGTCGGCGCCGCCGCGCGATGCCGCATCGAACGAGCGCGCGATATCGGCGGGGGTGCGGGTATCGAGCACCTGCGCTTCGACGCTCAAGTCCCGCGCGCCGGCCGCGATCGCGCGCCACTCGGCCTGGCGCGACGGGTTGGACAGGTTCATGAACGCCGCAATGCGCGACAGCTTCGGCAGCAGGTCGCGCAAGAGTTCCACGCGCTTGGCCTCGGTACCGCGCACATAGCCGCCGAATCCGGTGAGATTGGAGGCCGGACGCGCCGCGCCCCCGGCGATGGCCAGCGGATCGCCGGCCGCCGCCATGATGACGGGAATCGTCGCGGTCGCCGCCTTCGCGGCAAGCGCGGCGGGCGTACCCCTGGTCACGATGATATCGACCTTGAGACCGACCAATTCGCTCGCGAGGGCCGGAAAGCTCTCATTGCGGCCATCCGCCGAGCGGTACGCAAAGGCGAGGTTTTCTCCCTCCGCATAACCATATTGACGGAGCGCCGGAATCAGCGCGGCGAAGTTGCGGTTGCGTTCCCGCGGACTGGTGTCCAGCACCCCGATCAGAACGCGCCCCGATTGCGCCCGCGCGGTCCCCATCCAAGCCGCCACCGGCAGCGCCGTTGCGGCTGCAACCTCCACAAAAAACTCCCGCCGGTTCATGCCATCCTCCTCCCAGGTTCCGCCGTGTCCCGTAGGACGGGTCGAGCTCTTCGCGAAACCCATCGCGGCCCGATCTTCCGATTGCTTGTCCGGCAATGGGTTTTGCTGCTCTTAACCCAACCTAATTCAGCCGAACGGCGTATCGCGATAGACGGCGCGCACCGGACAATTGAGCGCAAAATCCGGCAGGGCAAGTTCGTCCCCGCCATCCAGCACTTCCGAGCGCCAGCCGCCGGGGGTGCGGCGGTCCACGGTGATTTCCGCGCGATCCTGGCGCACCAGCAGGATGCACCGGCAGAAAGGATGCGCGCGGTAGATATCGCACTTGCCGTCGATGATGTCCTTGTCGCTGTCGGACAGCACTTCTGCGACGAGGTAGAACCGTTCGGCATAACGGGGGTCGGGGTTTTCATCTTCCCGGATCACCACCACGTCGGGCTCCGGGTCGTAGGGTACCGCGGAGATGATGTTGACCCCAATGTCTTGGTAGGCGGCGAACGCCGGATCGTGGCGTTTAAGCGCATCATCCAGCAGCGATACGAGATTGTAGCAGATCCGCTGGTGGCGGCGGTTCGGCGGCGCCATCATCATCGGTATGCCCTCGATCAGTTCCCAATGCTCCTCGTCCGGCCGCGACGCGAGCCACGCCCGGTAGGTGGCAACGGATAGGATCGGGGCATGCTGGCGCACGGCGCCGGGCATAGGGATGTCTCCGATTGAAGCCATCGACATCGTAGGCCGGCTGTGCGCGGCCAACAAGGAGGGGGTCGCCCGGCGGGCCAAAACAACAGCGCCTGCCCATCGGCAAACGTTCGCTCGTTTTCGATACCAAGTTCCGCGGAATAGCGAAGCCTGGCTGTGTCCAGCTACGGGAAACCCCGTACGCACCTCCGCGTACGCAGCTTATCTTAATTTCCGCGTTGCCGGTGTAGGCTTATCTGGCGGCTATCGAGAACAGGGAACCCAGCCATGTTGCAACAAACCCAGCTCCGTCCCATTGCCGCCAGCCAGCATCGCGCCCACCCGGCGCATCTTCCCGCTGCAATGCATGGAAGCTTCGGCGGCATGGATCTCATAGGAACCCAGATGACATTCGGCCCCAACGAGGAAATATTCGGCGAAAACGAACCCGCCACGTACGTTTACAAGGTGACGAAGGGGGCGGTGCGGACCGCCAAAATCCTCAGCGACGGCCGCCGTCAGATCGGCGCTTTCTATCTGCCGGGGGATATTTTCGGCCTTGAAATGGGCGACGAACATCAGTTTTCCGCCGAGGCCATCAACCACGCAACCGTCACGATGATCCGGCGCAGTGCCGTGCTGTCCTTGGCGGCGCGGGACTGCGAGGCTGCCCGCGAGTTGTGGACCGTCACCTCCCGGGAACTTCGCCGCGTCCAGGACCACATGATGCTGCTGGTGAAAAGCGCACAGCAGCGGGTCGCGTGTTTTCTGCTGGAGATGTCCGAGCGGCTCGCCGCCACTGAGGCGATCGAGTTGCCGATGTCGCGCCAGGATATTGCCGATTATCTGGGACTCACCATCGAAACGGTGTCGCGGACGATGTCGCAACTGGTATCCGATCGCGCCATCGGGCTGCCTTCGTCGCGCCGCATCGTGCTCCGCAATCGCGTCGCGCTACGCGAACTGAATTCCTGACCGGCGCAACGTCCGCCGCGCGCCGGAAAGTTGCGCCGAGGAAAGCGTCGGCACGGCCCGGCTCAAGCCGATCAAGGACGGTTCAAGGCCCTCCCCGCATATCGTGTTTTGGGTCGCGCGGCTCGGCCCGTTTGGCACCTTGAAACAAATGCCTCACCGCGCCGACGCCCAGAATAACGCAGATCACTGCGCCAATGATGAAGTACAGTAAGCCGGAATCCAGCAGCACCTGAAAAGCATTGCCCATTTGCGGTCCATTCCTTGTCTCGCCGCCATGTGTCGCGGCGCTTTGTAACAGATCGGGAGCGCGAGCGGAACTTCTCCGGCTACTGCCAATACCGTTCACTTGACCCGGAGTGGCGCGCGTCCCCTCTCCCCGCGGCGTTCTTCACGCCGTGGGGAGAGGGGTAGGGTGAGGGGCAGGGGCACGTGAGGGCCTTCGGGGATGCATTCGTTGCAGTTGCGAGAGACGATCGGCCGCGCCGTCTGTGCTGGCACCTGCCCCTCACCCCAACCCTCTCCCCATCGTGAAGAACGATGCGGGAGAGGGCGGGCGCATCCTAGGGTTAAGTGAGCGGTATTGCGGCTCCTGCCGAAATTTTTGCCGATGCCGGCCGCCACGTCCGCCGGCCTCCACAGCGGCTTCCGGGCCGTGCCATGGGTCTGATACAATGCTTTCCTGTGGGCGAGATTCCGGCGATCCGCCGGAGTCCGCCAAAGCCCAGGGAGGCGATCATGACGGCAGGGCAACGGTCGGTGGGGGTCAGGAATACGACATCATGTGATTTGGGCCATGGTGGCGGCGGTCGCGGCATGCGTCACGCCGGTGTTCGCGCAGGCACCAGGGGGCATTCCGGGCGTGCTGGCGCCGGGCGCCGCGCCGGAACTGGTGCAGGAGGGCTTCACCTTTACGGAAGGCCCGGTCGGCACCGCCGACGGCGGGCTCTATTTCTCGGATATCCGGGTCAACAAGACCCACTATCTCGATCCCGGCGGCAAGATCGCCGTGGTGCGGGAAAACACCAACGGCGCCAACGGCCTGGCGCTGACCAAGGACGGCGAATTGCTGTTCGCCGAGGGCGATTCCCGAAAAATCACCAAGCGCAACCGCGACGGCAGCATCACCACGCTGACCGAAAGCACTCCCGGCGCGCAAATCCTCTCGCCCAACGACCTCATCGTCAACGCCAAGGGTGGCATCTATTTCACCGATCCGGGTCCGCGCCCGGTGGTGCCGGGACGTCCTACCCATGTGTACTACCTGCCGGCCGGCGCCAAGACGCCGATCTTGGTTGACGCCACGGTGCCGCGCCCCAACGGGCTGACGCTGAGCAATGACGGCAAGACGCTGATCGTCAACGACACGCTCAATCCGACCGTGTGGGCCTATGACGTGCAGCGCGACGGCACGGTGAAGAACAAGCGGGCCTTCGCGCAGCTGCGCGACATTCCCCCCGGTTCCGAAAGCGGCGCCGACGGCCTCGCCATCGACCGCAACGACCGCCTCTACATCACGTCGGTTGCCGGCGTTCAGGTGTTCGACGCCAAGGGCCAGTATCTCGGGACCATCAAAGCCGCCCGCCAGGCCGCCAACGTCGCCTTCGCGGGGGCGGACAAGCAGACGCTCTATCTCACGGCACGCGAGGGCCTCTACCGGGTCCGCACGCTCGCCAAGGGACCGGATCGCTTGGGGAAGTGAGGGCAGGGTTATAGAGAGATACCGGTGCGCCAAACGGACGGTGGCCAACGTCACCGCCCGGAAATTCACGCTAGCGCGTAGGTACTATAATGCGAAAATCAGGCGAGCGAGACAGCCCGAAGCTTTGAAGGCTGAACATGCCGCCAGTTGGAAACTGCCATCAATGCCGCGCAAGCTTGCGCCAGATCCGTGTTGCTCAAAGAGCGCGCCAGTGCGGCACGGCGGGAAGCCCGGAGGATGCGCGGCGCCGCAATAAAAGCCCGGAGAGAGCACGGCGAGAAGGGCGAATAGCAGGCTGTGATTTCAGACGGCTTTATGGTAAGCTGTAGCTATGATCAATCTGTCTCGAGAAACCGAAGCGCTCGCCAAGCGGCTGGCGGTGAAACAGAGCCTTTCTGTCGAGGACGCCATCAGGCTGGCACTCGAAGAGAAAGCGCGGGCCGCTGGAATCGCCCTGGAAGCGCGGCAACCGCGCGATCAATCTCCCGAATCCGTCGCCGCACGTCATGCTCGCACGAACCGGTTCGTGGCAGAGCTAGCGGCTATGCCGGTTCTTGATCCGCGTTCCCCCCGCGCCATCATGGACGATCTTGATTCCCTATGATTGTCGTCGATAGTTCAGCCCTGATAGCGGTTTTTTTCGAAGAACCGGAAAAACAGGCCTTCCAAGACATCATCGACGGCGACGCGCGTTGCGTCATGTCGGCGGTCAATGCTCACGAGACAGCGTGCGTCTTGCGTGGTCGCCACGGTGGGGCGGCCGTCGCGCGATTCTGGCAATGGCTGATCGACAACGAGGTTGAAATCGTTCCATTCGACGAACTGCAGGCGCGCGCCGCCGCCGTCGCGTTCGACCGCTACGGCAAGGGCATCGATCCGGAGGCGCAGCTCAATCTTGCCGATTGTGCGGCCTATGCGCTCGCCATGACGATGAATTGTCCCCTGCTTTTCAAGGGCAACGACTTCACCGCAACCGACGTGCTGCGGGTGAGGTGATGTCCGTTACGGCAAAGCTTCGGTAAGCATCCAGGCGGGGCCGACGGCCTCGCTATCGACCGCAACGACCGGGTTTATATCACCACCGTGTCGGGTGTTCAGGCGTTCGACGCCAAAGGGCAGTATCTCGGAACCATCAAGGCCGGCCGCCATGCCGCCATGTGGCCTTCGGCGGGGCGGACAAGCAGACGCTCTATCTCACCGCACGGGAGGGCCTCTACCGCGTCCGCACGCTTGCCAAGGGCCGGACCGCCTTGGGGAAGTGAGCGCGTGGGTGTAAGTCGAACGATCGTGTAACGTGCGGGCGTTGCATGATATCATCGCCCGATGATTTGAGATTGTCTCGCTTCCGCGCCATTTGCTCCATTTTCGCCCTTTTTGCGACACGTTTCACCGCTTAAAGCGGGGCATCGCTTGGTTCGGGGGGCGGTGCGGATAGACGCAGACCGGATTTCTGATCCCCGACGCTGTCCAACGCTCATCGCCAGTCTACTGGAGACCATCCGTGGCGCGTCTGCCAGCGCTGCAAAGACTGATCGAGGGCCTTTGGCGGCCATCCCATGTCTATGCGGCTCCCCTGCAAGTCTTTCCGGATATCTCGGTGGATGCTCTCGCGCGCGAATTGGATATCGTTGCCATCGGCAGCGAACGCGGCAAGCGGAATGAGCCACCGACCAACAGCGCCGTGCTCGATGATGTGGAACACGACATTGTGGATCGCATCTATGCCGAGCGGAAGGCTGCCTATCAGCAGGCCGTAGACCAGCTTGAGACCTACTCCGACCGCCTCTCGGCCCTCGATTTCGAGGGACGGTTCACCGCCATCAAACATGCCGCCCCCGATGCGGTCAGCCAGTTCAAGGTCGAGGCCCTGCAAGGCCGCGATCAGCTGTTCCACCTTCGCCGCACCCTGGTGGACAATGAGAAGGAACGAAATGCCTTCAAGAAGCGGCACCGGCTCGAGCGCGCGCCGCGGGTTTCCAGCGGCACCGCGACGTTCCTGAAGGTCGCGTTTCTGCTCTTCCTGTTCGTTCTCGAGACCTACGTCAATGGCGCCTTCCTGGCCAAAGGCAATGAACTCGGCCTGCTCGGCGGGGTCGTCGAAGCATTCGCGTTTGCGGTGCTCAACCTTGTCGTCAGCTTCTATATCGGGCTCTTCGGCGTCCGCCAGGTCAACACTGCAAGCATTTTTCGCAAACTGCTGGGAGCGCTGTCCTTCATCATTTGGGTCGGCTTCGCGTTGTGTCTTAACCTGGCGTTATCCCATTATCGCGAAATTTCCGGGGTGCTCTACGAAGATGCCGGGGCTCAGGTCGTCCAACGCCTGATCACGGCGCCGCTGGGACTGATGGACATCAAATCATGGCTATTCTTCGCGCTGGGATTGGTGTTCTCGATCGCCGCGCTGGTTGACGGCATTCTCTTCACCGATCCCTGTCCCGGCTATGCGGAATTGGAAAAACGCGTGATGCGGGCGCTTGACGATTATATCGATAACAAGACCGACCTTATCGCCAATCTCGAGTCAATTCGTGACGATACCCGGTTGAATTTGGAGGAGGTGCAACGCGACCTTGGCAAGCGCCGCGGCGAGCACGACGCGATTCTCGAAGGCCGCACCCGGATGCTGGGACTGTTCGATCAGCATCAAGAGCAGCTGCAACGCTGTGCAAACGCGTTGCTATCGAAATACCGGACCGCGAACCGGCAAACCCGATCCGACGCCGCCCCGGTGAGATTCGACCAACCCTGGGTGATGGAACGAATCACGATGACGGCCAGCCTGCCGGAATCCTTATTGAGAACAGACCTGAACATTGAAATCAAAGCCATGCAGGATCTGCTGAGCGCGGAAATTGCCGCCATCCACCAGGCTTTCGAACAAGCCGTCACGGGTTACCACCAGATCGACAAACTTATTCCCGAGGAAGCGTATGGCGCCGCAACGAAGCAGATCGCGTAGAGGGCGCCGCGGCGGCGAAGCCGGAACGCTCGTCCTGGCGGTAGCGCTGGTGTTTATCACGCTCCTGGCCGGGGGCGTCGGCGTTTATGTCTGGGCGACCGCCAGCCGGCCGGCCCTGCGCGACCAACGGACATTCTGCCCGCTGACCGGCCCCAGTGCGATCACCGTCATGCTTCTGGATACCAGCGACCCATTGCCGGCGGCAACCCGGGAAGACGTGCGCACGCGGCTGACCGATATCGTCAACGAACTGCCCGACAATGCCTTGTTGGAGATCCGCGTGCTCGACCCGGCGGTCAAATCCGGACGATCCGTATTCTCGCTCTGCAATCCCGGCGACGGCCGCGGGCTCAGCGAGTTTACCGCGAATCCGAGCCTGGCCAAGCGGCGGTGGCGGGAGAAATTCAAGGAGCCGGTCGATCAAGCGCTCAATGGCGCGCTGCTGCCGCAACGCAGCGAAACGTCGCCGATATTATCGACACTGCAGGGCATAGCGCTCGAGCGGTTCGCGGGAAACTCAAATACCGATATACCGAAGTCGCTGGTGATCGTTTCCGATATGATCGAATATGGGAAGGAGTACTCGCAATATTCGCAGGCCGACCTTTCCTATGACCGGTTTCGAAAAAGCCCATTATACCTCAAGGTCCGCACCGATCTCAACGCGGCGGAGGTTCGCCTGCTTTACGTCGATCGGTTGACCGGCATCAAGTCGGCCGATCATATGAAGTTTTGGGCCAACTGGGTCGCGGATAACGGCGGCAAGCTCACGCGCATCACGCGGCTGCAGGGAGCCGGCAAGTCATGAAAACCGCGGTGCGCACGCAGGGCGGGCTGTTGGCGACGGGCAGCAACGGTGCGGCGGCGATCGCATTTGCGATCGCCTGGGCGTCCGGCGTCGCGTATATCATCACCGCGAAGTTGATGGAGTTTCCGGCCGTATGGGCCATGGCCGGCCCGTTACTTATCATCCTGACATATGCCGTCATCATCGGCTGCTCGCGCTATCTTCGCTTGCGGGACGATCAGGCCGGCGATAACCTTTATTATCTCGGTTTCCTCTATACGCTCACCAGCCTTGGCGTATCGTTATGGCAGTTCAGCACGACCGGAGGCGCCGACGTTATCGTCAAGAATTTCGGTACCGCGGTATCGTCTACCATCTTGGGCGTGGCGCTGCGGGTGTTTTTTACCCAAATGCGGCAAGACCCTATCGAAGTGGAGCGATCCGCGCGCCTCGAGCTCGCGGAGGCGGCGCGGCGGGTCAGGCAGGAGCTTGACGCAACCGTGTTCGAGCTGTCGAGCTTTCGCCGGGCGATGCAACAATCGACCGCCGACAGTTTCGTGGAAATCCAAAAGCACATCGATACGGTATCCCAGGCGACGGTTGAATCGTTTAGACGGCTGCCGGAGCAATCGGCCGCCCCTCTCGCCCTCGTGACCCGCCAGACCGGCGAGGCGCTGGATAGACTAGCCGACATGCTCACAAACGGGCTGGAACGCAGCGCGACGCGGCTCGATAACGAAGCCGTACGTCTGGGCTCGGTTACCGGAGAAATGACGCGACGGCTGGCCGATCTCGCGTCGCAGCTTAAATCGATGCAGATGCCGGACCGTGTGATCGAAATCAAGCTGCAGTTGACGATCGATGGTTTGACCAAGGGAATTGACGCGCTTTCCTCCCGCCTCGCCAATCAATTCGAACGGCTGCAGGTGGCCATATCGTCGTCGTCCCGGGCGGCCGCGGAGCAAAAGCGCAGTGCGGATGCAATCGCAGTCGAGCAGAGCAAGCAATTGGAGCGGATCGCCGTCTTGCTGACGTCCCATGAAAACTTGATCAAGCAATTGTCGGAGCGCGCGCTGGCAACGCAAGAGCGATCCACGATGGCGGGAACTTTCGGGGATGGCGGCATGCCCAATATCACCCCATGGTCGGCGGGACCATGGGGTGCGCAAGTCCCTCAGGAGCCGCGGAGCGGCGCTGCGGCCGCCCGCCCGAGCGGCACTGACGCCCGCACCGTCCCCAATGCGACCGACCGGCCGCGCAAGATCACAACGGACGCGCGCGAGGGTTCGGGATTTTCGTGGCCATTCTTGTGGCCCTTCCTACGGAGATAGGTGATGTCGCTGCCGCACCCGATTGCAAGCGACGGATCCGCATATCGACGCGGCCTCATCCTCGGGCTCACGATGGCCGAGGCGGTGCTGCTGATCGTATTTGCCCTCCTGATTGCGCTCGCCGCCATTTGGCGCGCGGAGCAGGAGAGCAAGGAGGCGCTCGCGCGGGACGTGCAGCAGCACGAGGCGCAGGCCGCGGCGGCGCACGAGCAAATGCGCTCCCCGGTGATGGACAAGGTCGAGGCCTTGCTGAATTCGCCCGAGCGGTCGAAATTCGAGGCCGTGGTCGAGCGGATGGCCGCGGCTGACGACGTTGCGGTCGTCGGTGGTGTCGAGGCCGCTCGCATCGCGGAGATCGAGCGGCGCTTGCCGGGAGGAGAACAACCGGAGATCGATGAGACTTGGCGCGAGCTGACGGTGGCCGCCGGGACCAGGAATTTGGGCAGGAAGCTTGCACTGGCGGAAGCGGTCGATAAGGCAACCGATGGACGGGCGGATCCGTCCGGCGGTCGCCGAGCTGATTGCGCTGGGGCTGCGCGGTCGGCACGACTGGCCACCCATCATCAGCCTCCGCGAGGCCGAGGGGTATCGATTTGCAACCGGACGGGCCGAATTGACGCCGGCCTTCGAGCAAAATCTCAAGAGCGTCATTATCCCGAAACTTCTGACGGAAACGCAAAAATACGAGGTCGATGTGATCGAGGTGATCGGCCACACCGACGGCCAGATTACGCCGCCGCGCACCTCCAATCTCGACCGGTGGCTGCTCGACGTCTTGAACGGTGGCACCCCTATGTCCCATCTGGCCTTTGCGGATAATGCAGGTCTCGGGCTGGCGCGTGCGGTATCGGTCGCTCGTGCGCTCACGCTCGACGGCAGGCTGCAGAAATTTCGCATTTTGCCGCTCTCCGGCGGACACCTCATCCAGACCGACGAGCATATCTCCGGGGGCGGAACGGAGGATTCACCTAACCGCCGTCGCATCGAAATCCGGCTGCGGCGTTCCCAGGAAAGCTTGGAGCTGGAGAAATAGGGCAGGCTACGGCCGATAAAGGGCCGGCCATGCCGTATTGCGCGACCGCGGTTGCGTGCCATCGGCTCCCCGCTATAGTGCGCGGCCTTCACCTTGGCCGCGTGCGCGGCAGCGAGATCCCATGACCGCCATCCGCTACGATGTTCTCGGCCTCGGCAATGCGATTGTCGATGTCATCGCCCGCACCGAGGATGATTTCCTCCTCCGTCATGCCATGCGCAAAGGGGCGATGGCGCTCATCGACGAAGCGCGCGCCGGCGGCATCTACGATGCCATGGGGCCGGCGGTGGAAATTTCCGGCGGGTCGGCGGCCAACACCATCGTCGGCGTGGCGAGCCTCGGCGCCCGGGCCGCCTTCATCGGGCGGGTCAAGGACAATTCGCTCGGCCGCGTATTCGCCCACGATATTCGGGCTGCCGGCGTCGCCTTCGATACTGCGCCGTCGGCGGACGGCCCGTCCACCGGGCGCTGCTACGTGCTGGTGACGCCGGACGGCGAGCGCACCATGAACACCTTCCTCGGCGCCGCCCAGGATCTCCACCCCCGCGATATCGACGACAGCGTCGTGGCGAGCGCGGCGATCACCTATCTCGAAGGCTATCTGTGGGACCCGCCGCACGCCAAGGAGGCGTTCCGCAAGGCCGCCGCCGCGGCGCACGCCGCCGGCCGGCTGGTGGCACTGAGCCTATCGGATGCCTTTTGCGTCGATCGCTGGCGCGACGAATTTTTGCATCTCATGCGCTCCGGCACGGTGGATGTGCTGTTCTGCAATGAGGCGGAGTTGCACAGCCTCTATCAAACCGCGGATTTCGACACAGCGCTCGGCGCGCTGCGGGCCGACGCGCGGCGCGCCGTGGTCACGCGCAGCGCCAAGGGATGCGTGGTGCTGGCAGGCGCCGACACGGTAACGGTGCCGGCCTTTCCGGTCGAGCGCGTGGTGGACACCACCGGCGCCGGCGACCTGTTCGCCGCCGGCTTTCTGTTCGGCCTCGCGCGCGGACTGGGCGACGAGAAAGCCGCGCGGCTCGGCGCGCTGGCGGCGGCCGAAGTGATTTCCCATCTGGGCGCGCGGCCGGAGGCGTCGCTGCGTGCGCTGGCTGCGGAGCATGGGCTGGCGGGGTGAGGGGCGGCAATCAGCTGGCGTGCGTCTATCGAAGTCGCCTGGTTCGGCCACGGGCCCTCGCAGATCGCTGTTTTGCCGGGTTGAGCCCACGCGAGCCCATTCACGCTGCCATGGGTTTCGTGAAGGCTCAACGCATACTACCGCGCTACGTCGCCGGCTCGTCCCGCGGCGGCGCGGCCGGGGTGAAGAAAATGAACATGTTGGCGACCACGATGGTGGCGGCGAGGAAATAGAACGTCGCGATGATGCCGTAGTGATCGGCGAGCACGCCGCCGATCACCGGGCCGATGGCGGAGCCTGCCGCCTGGGCGCCGAACAGGATGCCGATGCTGGTGCCGCCGAGGTGGCGGGGCGTGGCGTCGAGCAGCCACGCCTGCAGCACGGCGCGGATCGCGAACAGGAAGAAGCCGAGAAACGCGATCAGCAGCACGAAGGCGGGCGAGCGTCCCGCGAAGGCCATGAACAGCAGCACCACGGCCGACATCGCCATGCTGCTCATGATGACGCTGCGGCGGCCCGCCCGGTCGGAGAGGTGGCCGGCGATCGGCGCCGCCGCAAACCCCGCCGCCTGCAGGGCGAACAGGCAGCCGCCCACCCAGGCGGGCGGATAGTGCATCTCGTCCGATAGGAACACCGGCAGGAAGGCGAGCAGCGTCATCGCCGTCATGGCGCGCACCGCCGAGCCGAGCGAAAGCATCAGCACGGTGCGGTTGGCGAACAAGCTGCGCAGCGCTTTGAGGGCGGCGGCGCCTTGGAGCTTGGCGCTGCGGCCGGGAACGTCATCGTCCTGCCGGCCGAGCGCGATGAGCAGCAGCGCCGAGGCGATCAACCCCGGAACGACGTTCATGATGACCACGTCGCGCCAGCTTAGCAGCGTCAGCATGAAGCCGACCACGAGCGGCGCGATGGCATCGCCCAGATTGCCGCCCATGGCATGGATCGACACCACCAGCCCGCGCCTCTGCGGAAAATCCCGCGCCAGCAGCGGGATCGCGGTCGGGTGCCAAATATTGTTGCCGATGCCGACGAGCGCCGCGCAGACCAGCAGCATCCAGTAGCTGTGGGAAAAGCCCATGGCGAGGTAGGGCAGCCCGACCCAGGCGAGCGCCAGCGCCATCAGCAAGCCCTTGCGCGGAATCGCATCCACCGCCATGCCGCCGGGGATGTTGGACAGCGCTCCGGCGGCGAACTGGACCGTCAGGATCGCGCCGATCTGGCCGAAGCTGAGGCCGAGGTCGCGGCCGATCAGCGGCAGCAGCAGGTAGAACGTCGATGGGTACCAATGCGTCATCAGGTGGCCGGCGGAGATCAGCCACACCTCACGGAAGCTGGTGGACGGTGCCGACTCGGCCGTGATGCTCGTCATGACCCCTCCCGGGACCGCGGGCGTCCCGCCCGCTCCGGTCCGCGCTCACAATCCGTTAAAAACGCCCGCGGTCCGGCCGGCAAACCCAGGGCGGGCGAGGCGCCCGCGCTCCGGCGATGCCTCCCGCCGCTCATAGCCGCAAATGCCGCACTGCGGCAAGCGGCGCGCGGACACGTTCGCAGATCGCACCCAAACCGTGGTGGATTTACGATCATCCTGGGACCGCGGGCGTCCCGCCCGCGCGTGTCCGTGCACGCAACAGGTTAGGGCGGCCGAGACGCTCGCGGTCCAGCCCTTTTCACCCGCCGCTCGCGATCTTCTCCCGCGCCGCCCCGGCCAAGAACGCGGGCCGCAGCGTCATGGCACGTCGTTGATGCGGCGGATGGGCATCGAAACAGTCTATCGCCAGCGCAGAACATCGCAGCCTCCGCAGGAATACCGCAGCCGCAGAGCCAAGCGGGCGGACCGCTTGTCCGCAGCGCAGAAGGCCGCGCTCATCCGACCGTTGCACCACAGATTTGCCATGGTCGAAAATTACGTTACCTCTATGCTATTTCTATCTTCCATGATAGCATTGATACAATATTGAAGTGCTGACGTCCGGCCTATCCTTATGTTCTCGAAGCGCGCACCGGGGCTGCTGAAGGCGTCATGATAAGGCAATATAATACCGGGAGGCATGGAGATGAATTACGCCGACAGACTACAGCAGGAATGGCAATCGCGCCAAGAAAATAAGGAAGCCCGCCAAGCCGAAATAGAGCGGCGCACGCGTGAGCACCAGCTTAAGGTCGCGCGTCTCAAGAAACACAGGGAAATAAGGAAATTTGCGGGTCCGGATGCGCTGAATATTCATGCGATTGGCGACTCGTGGTTCGAGTACCCGCTAGATGGCAATGTTCCGATTCCATTTTTCAATTCCGCTATCGTTGCAAACTCGCAGCTTGGGGCGAAAGGAACTCCCAATCCGAATATTCTAAATCGAGCTGTACACGGTCAAGCATCCACTGCCGTGCTAACTTGGGAAAACCAATCAGTTATGGTTAACGATTGGATCACATCAGCGAATTGGACCAATGGGGTACTCGATGCAATTCTGGTTTCCATGGGGGGTGACGACATTGTTGGCGATCAATTTGCGATTTATTTGAACTATGGCGGGGGAGTGAAAACGGTAAGTGGCCGATTTCAAGGGGTGCTAGACCTGGTCAGGGCCTCTTACTGCGATTTGTTTGCTATGCGCGACCTGTTCGCCCCGGACGTGCCGATCTTCGGCCACTGCTATGACTATGCGCTACCGAATGGGGTACCCGCGGCAGCGGTTTTTGGCCCGTGGCTGCAACCGAGCTTTAATTTCGCCTATTATAACTTTTCGGATGCACAACAGGTCGTCGTGGATATGATCGATAAGTTTTATGCTATGCTGAGCAACTTGGCTTCTGACGCTAAGAACAATTTCTACTTAATCGATACGAGAAACACTATTGCTCCGAACAATGCGTCTCCTAACGGTTGGGCAAATGAACTTCATCCGTACCCTTCAGGGTTTGGAAGTCTCGCTGACAAGTTTTTGGCGTCCTTAAGGAATCATTTTCCAGGTAGGATATAGCGCGTCGGCGCTGCAGGGCGAAAAGAGGAACACCGCATTAAGCGATTGTTGCGCGGAGAAACGGCGAACACCTATTGCGCTGCGGGCCGGCCGCGGCGGCGGCCACATCCCGTTCGATCTCGATGGGAGTCAGATCGCTCATTAGAGGTTCTCCTCACACCAGAATATACCATCGCATTGCGCCGGCGGCAACCCATGTTACGACGACGGATGCCGGCCGGCCCTGACGATCCTGGCATTTTGCCCAACCTTAGGATGACCGATCGCCGGACGGACGGATGTGATGCCCACCATACGAGTGAATTCGAAGATCGCCTCCGTGAATATACCGAGGTCGCGCGCCGCGAGCCGGTGACGGTAAGTCAGCACGGTCTTGCGTCGGTGGTCTTGATCTCAGCGGAAGCTTACCATCGCATGAAGTGCGCTGAGGAACGTGCCACCAAGTCTATCGCGGTGGCGGATTTGCCCGACGCGACGATCGAGACGCTGCGAACGGCCGACCTTGCCCATTTGCCGCCCGATTGACGGATGGACCAAAGCCGCGCCCCGCAGGTCGGGCAGGTCGTAAATCACCAATTCCTGTGGGCCGATGAACACGGTGCTGGGCAGGTAGAAGGCCGCAAGTCGCGTCCCTGCGTCATCATCGCGGTTGAGGCGCGGCAAGACGGGCCGCCAAGCGTCACCGATCAACGGAATGCCCGGTGCAAAGCCACGAGCGCCGTGCTATATTTTTCCTATGACCAGAATGGAAGCCATCACGATGATTACAGTCAAGCTCGCGTCGCTTGACGACGAGCGTGTTATGACGGTGGCCGATATCGTCCAGGACATGGCGGAGCCGACGCTTGCAGACACGGCAAGCGGCGCCCCTTGAACTGACCGACGCGGATCGGGCTGCGATCGCGCGCGCGAAGGACGACTTCAAGGCCGGCCGCACCTATACGGAACAGCAATACCAAGCCGAAATGGCGGCCTTCATGGCGGACCTCACATCGAAAAACCCATGAGACGCATCGTTCGGTCGCGAACGTATGTGGCGCAACTCAAGACCTTTATCCGGGAGGGCGCCGAAACTTTCGGCGAACTTGGTTAACCTGGAAGGAAATGGCTTCGATATGCCGGTGATGTCCGTTCCGCCTCAGCTTGGCGCAAAGTCGTTTTCATGTCCGCATTGCGGAGCCGTCGCGCATCAATCTTGGTACAAACGATTTATTGATTCATATGACTCTGGAGAGGCGCCATTCATGCCAAATCCCGAGATTGTTGATACAATCAAAAATAATCACGAGTTAATCGAGGCGGGAAGGTCAGATTTGATTAAATTCTTTAAGCGAATGCTGGCCAGAGAGATTTTTTGGGATCAATCCGCAGATGTACGTCTAAATAACGTATTGATTAATGTAACTCTTAGTCGTTGCTTCAGCTGCGAGAGACTTGCGATTTGGATAGCCGACGATCTTTTGTATCCGGCGAAAAATATTTATGTTATCCCAAACGAAGACATGCCTCCAGATGTGAAAGTGGACTACATCGAGGCTGGCCTAATCGTCTGACAAGTTACCGCGGGGCGCCTCGGCATTGCTTCTCTCATGTATACAAAAATTGCTGCGACACCTTGGTCAGGCGGGTAAAAATCTAAACGAGGAGATTGCCGCGCTGGTGAAAAAGGGGCTTGATCCTCGGATTTAACAGGCGCTTGATGTGGTGCGAGTAATTGGAAACAATGCAGTGCATCCAGGAGAAATGAATTTAAGGGATGATAAAGCAACTGCCCTTCAATTATTTAATCTCGTCAACCTTATTGTGGAAAGCACAATAAGCATTCCGAAACAAATTTCAAACTATGTATGAAAGACTACCATCTCAAGCAGTAGCTGCGATTGAGAAGCGGGACGGTAACGCAGCTACTAAAACCTCAGAGTTGCCTTGACCGCGATGTGGTGGCTATTCCCCTCGCCATTACGGGCGGTTGATCGAGTGAGCCGAGCATAAACCCATCCGGTTACTCAATCTTGTCCGGGTCGATCCAGTTCCGTAGCCCGCATGAGCGAAGCGACTGGGAAGGCCGTCCCGGATGTCGCGACCAAGAGGTCGCTCATCCGGGCTGCAACTAGTCGCTTTAACGATCGGCCATTTTCTGGCGATGGGATGACATCGTAATGGCCTTGAAGTACCAACATTGGAGCGTTTCTCAGCCCAGCAATTTAACCTGGGGTCGATGGTGAAGGAGCGAGCGACTGCGCCGGTCAATGGTAACTTCCGACATATCATCGATCCTCATATCAATGTTGCTAATATTTGTTTTCGGACCGTGTAAAATCTTGCGAGCAATTCTGGCGCAAGTTTCGAGCGGAAGTCTAAACTGCCAGTTGAGTAACTCCATTTTCAGTCATTTTCACATCCACCCTCTCGTTCGGATCAACATCGT
>CAWDKL010000075.1:0-48988 GCA_963802745.1 uncultured Alphaproteobacteria bacterium
GAACACTTGCAACAAGTGCGGATGGCCAATATAATTGCAAATGAAACGATCTTGGTGACGGGAAGATGTGTCCATGGAACTGCCCCCGCGGAATGGGGTAACTCGGGGCCGTTACGCCCGATTCGGTCGCACGCGATGGTGATGGCGATCAGCGTAACGGATGCCCGTGGCATGATGTGCTGGCATTGTTGCGGCAAGCAAGCTGCGGCCGACACGGCAGCGCATGGCGCTCGGATGGCTCCTGTTTGCCAAAGGTGATCGGCATCTGACGGCCGAGATGCTTTACGAGGAGGCCAGCCGTGCCAAGATTGCCGTGTCGCTGGCGACGGTGTACAATACACTTCACCAATTTACCGGTGCGGGGCTGTTGCGCGAAGTGACCGTGAACGGATCGAAGACCTATTTCGATACCAACGTGTCGGACCACCACCACTTCTTCATCGAGAATGAGCACAATCTGGTCAACATCCCGGACACCAAATCGATCGTCGGCGAATTGCCGCCGGTGCCCGACGGCTATGAAATAAGCCGCGTTAACGTCGTGGTGCGGCTGCGGCCCAAAAAGCGATAGCCAGCCAGGCGGCAGCCGGCGTCGCAAGCCGGCCGCATGGTCGATCCCGGTGCCTGATCAATTCGGCTTGGATCACTCGATTTTTTCGTTGGGGTAAACGCCCCACAAGCGATCCTGCTCGATCCATCCGTCGAAACCCTCGCCGGAGAATCGGCACCACTGACCGTTGCAGCGTTTTATCGTACCAATCACGCCACGCTCGAGCTTTGCCCGTTCCGGGCTGCTTGGATCGGCAGATTCACGCAGCGACACGAATTCGGTTTGGGTTTTCGGCTGGGTCACATAGGCGGTGCGCTTGCCGGATAGCAGCGAGTGGTAGACCCATCCCTCGGCGCCGTCGCGATCGCGGATGCGCCGCCAATTCTCGAATTCCGCGGTGATTTCAACCGGCAACCCAGATCGTGTGAAAATCCACGCCACGTCATGATCCTTATTGGGACCGCCGCGGACATTGACATGATCCGATTTCAAGCTGACGAATCGCGGTAATGGAAGGCCGCTACCATCACTCTGATCATTAGCCGCCCGCGCTGTCGGTAGGCCGGTGAAAAGTACCGCAACGGCGAGGATCGCCGGACGCACGAGGCCGCCCAGTGGACCTCCGTGCATGGTGTTTCCGTTATCGCGTGCTCTCGTTGTGGACATCGCTTGTACTTACCCCCATCAGTTGTCCCCGACCGCGATACGGGGCACGGAAGGGGCCCACGCGGCCGTCACCGGTCTGCTTTGTCGCGCTTTCCGTCATCTGATAAACAAAGATCGAATTTCGCCCCCTGACCCGCGAGCCCTCTACTTGTCGGCGACGGCGGTTAAGGCGAGGTTGAGGCGCATGGGCATGGCGCTCGATGCAACGACCGGGGATGGTAAAGGAACACGCATGCCGAACCGAGAAAAACCCCTGGTCATCGTGACCCGCAAGCTGCCCGAATCGGTTGAGGCCCGGATGGGCGAATTGTTTGACACCCGGCTCAACATCGACGACCGGCCGATGGGCCATGCCGACCTGGTCGAGGCCGTGAAAACAGCCGACGTCCTGGTGCCGACCGTCACCGATCAAATCGACGCCGCGCTGTTGAGCCAGTCCGGCGAAAAACTTCGCCTGATCGCCAATTTCGGCAATGGCGTGAACCATATCGATTTGGCCACCGCGCTCCAGCGCGGCATCACGGTAACCAATACGCCCGGCGTCCTGACCGAGGATACGGCCGACATGACCATGGCGCTCATCCTAGCAGTGCCGCGCCGCATCATCGAGGGCGCGCGGGTGCTGACCGGAGAGCGGGAATGGCGCGGTTGGGCGCCGACCTGGATGCTAGGCCGCCGCATCGGCGGTAAGAGTCTCGGCATCATCGGCATGGGGCGAATCGGCCAGGCAGTGGCCCGGCGGGCGCGCGCATTCGGATTACACATTCATTACCATAATCGCCGGCGCGTCGCGCCGGGCATCGAAAGCGCTTTGGAGGCAACCTATTGGGAAAGCCTCGACCAGATGCTGGCCCGCATGGATATCATCTCGGTCAATTGTCCGCATACGCCGGCGACCTACCACCTGCTGTCGGCCCGCCGGCTGAAATTGCTGCGGCCGGATGCCTATGTGGTCAACACCGCCCGCGGCGAAGTCATCGACGAAACCGCGCTGACCCGCATGATCGAGGCCGGCGATATCGGGGGCGCGGCGCTCGACGTGTTCGAGCACGAGCCCGCCGTGAACCCGAAGCTGATGCGCCTTGCCAGCGCCGGAAAGGTGGTGCTGCTGCCGCACCTCGGCTCGGCCACCATCGAAAGCCGCGCCGAAACCGGTTCCAAGGTCATCGTCAATATCCAGGCCTTCATGGACGGACACCGGCCGCCCGACCGCGTGCTGCCGTCGATGCTGTAGGTCCCGCCGGCTTGGCCGCTTGGCGCGGCATCAAATCACAACAAATCAGCAACAAATCCGGATGAATTTTCGCGTTATTGGCGTATGATGCGTTTAAATGCTCTGAGCCTTGCAGGGGATATGCGATGCGCGCACCGATTTTTGGTATTTTGGTCTGCCTACTGCTGTCGCCGTGGGCCGCCGCTGCCGCAACCAAACTGACGCCCTCCGAGATCCAGTCCACGTTCTTCAACGGGTCGGAGTTTACGGCGGCGTCGCCGTCGGGTGTGAAGTTCAAGATGACCTTCACGGCAGACGGCAAGGTCAAACGCGTGCCCGCCGGCAAAGGCGGACAGCGCAGCGACGGCGACTGGACGCTCGACGACAACGGCTATTGCACGACCTGGAAGGGCGCCAAGCCGAGCTGTTTCACGGTCGTTGCCGGCGACAAGAACAAGTGGACGGTCATGAAGGGTTCGACCGTCATGGCGACCTGGAGCAAGTGACGGACGTGCCATTGCCCGAGTGTACCGGCGCGGGAAGTCATTCTCGCGGCCGAGCTTACGTACGCGCAGTTTTCAGGGCGCGGGCTGCACGGTAAGATCGTGCAAGGTCGGGTGCGTACCGGACAGCGGATTGTCCGGGTCCCACCCGTAGGACAAGGTCTCAAAACGCATCGCCCGGGCATCGATCATCAGCAGGCGGCCGACCAGCCCCTCGCCGAACCCGACGATTTCCCGCACCGCCTCGAGCGCCATCATGGAGCCGATCACCCCGGTCAGCGCACCCAGGATGCCAGCCTCCGCGCAGGCCGGGACGGTGCCGGCAGGGGGCGGTTCCGGAAACAGGCAGCGATAGGTGGGGTTGGGGTTGCCATCGCTTGCGCGTTCGTGTGCCCGGATGGTGGTGAGCGTGCCGTCGAACACCCCGACCGCCGCAGTGACCAACGGCTTTTTGGCGAAATAGCAGGCATCCGATACCAGATACCGGGTGGCGAAATTATCCGATCCGTCGACCACCAGGTCATAGCCGGCGATCAGGCCAAGCGCGTTGGCGGCGGCAAGGCGCACCGCATGGGTTTCCACGGTCACGTAGGGGTTCAGGCGGCCGATCACCGCGCTGGCGCTGTCAACCTTGGGACGGCCGATATCGCCGGTCGCGTGAATGACCTGGCGCTGCAGATTCGACAGCGACACTATCATCATCGACAATCCCCAGCGTGCCGACGCCAGCCGCCGCGAGATAGAGCAGCACCGGCGCGCCAAGCCCCCCGGCGCCGACCACCAGCACGCGCGCCCGCTTGAGTGCGGCCTGCCCCGGCCCCCCGATCTCGCGCAGGACCAGATGGCGGGCGTAACGTTCGAGTTCATCGGGGTTCAGCATGGTGCGTTCGCGGTTTGGCGTTGCGGTTCGACCGCGCAGATTTGATCCTATGCATCAAGGTGCGATCGGCCACATGGACTCGCGAGTCTCTAGGCATCTCCGCTTAGCTAACGGTCTAAAGTATCACAGCTTGAACGTCTCATACACCGAGGGGTGAAACATCTCCTCGACCTGCACCAGCCGGGGCGACAGCCCTTGGGCATGGTGGTGGCGCAAAAACATTTCCAGCGTCTTGCGGTTGGGCTCAACTCCGTAGGACCAAAAGTCGTCGCCCATCAGGTCGCGTACCGATTTCAGCGTCTCCTCGACGAAGGGCAGCGTCACCTTGGTGGCCGAGGTGTCGCTGAGCGCCGCCAGCGCGACCGACTTGGATTGTTCGAAGGCCTTGAGCACCGCCGCCGGCAACCACGGGTGCTTGTCCGCCAGGATCCGGCGTACCCCGATCAAATGCATGATCGGGAACACTTTCGTGCGTGAATACCACTCTTTGGCCGCCGCCATGGGATCGCGGAACAGCCAGCCCACATGTGGATGGCCGTGCGCAATGGACGGCGGACGCGGGGCGATGAAGCCGTCGATCTCGCCCTTCTCCAGCAGTGCGGAAATCGTCGTACCTTCCGGCGCATTGTCGAGGCGCACCCCCGGTGGCAGCTTGACGGTGATCTTCTCCGGCCGGCCCGGCTCCTCGATGCCACCACGGATCCAGTGGATGTCGGCGGGGGTGACGTCGAAATCGTCCTGCAGGATGGCGCGCGCCCACACATTGGCGGTGAGTTGATACTCCGGCACGCCGACCTTGCGGCCCTTGAGGTCCTTCGGCTCCTTGATGCGATCGGTGCGAACATAGATCGAGGTATGGCGGAACGCCTTCGACACGAACGCCGGAATGCCCACATAGGGGCACTCGCCAAGCGCAGTCTTCACCGTATAGCTTGACAGCGACAATTCGCAGATATCGAAATCGACCGAGCGGAAGGCACGGAAAAAGATTTCCTCCGGGGACAAGGTCATGAACACCGGATCGACGCCGTCGATGCGCACCGCCCCATTGATCAGCGGCCGGTTGCGATCGTAATCGCCGACCGCAACGGAAAGGTTGAGATTGGACACCGCGTTCCCCCGAGCCTGGAATGGTTTCACCAGCGAAGCGCCACGGTGATAGCCCGGCCGGCACGGCCGTGCCAGGGGCGCGCGGATCCGCATATCGCCGGCCGGTTGTTGGGTCGGCGCGGAGTACGCTGGGAGTTCATCCCCGCAGCCGCTCCACCGGACCTGTGGCGGCCACGTCGGTGAGGCGCAGGTCGACGCGCTCGCTGCCCTGCCGGCGGTCGAGCATGAGCGTTCCGGCGGCATGGACGGTGCGGCCGCGGTGGGCGATCAAGGCCTGGCCGAGCTTTTGCCCGACCGCCCGAAATGCGATGGCGTTGAGGGTCGCGCCGTCGCCCGACTGCAGCCTGGCGCGCATATGGACTTGGCCGACCTCTTCCACATAAGCGAGCGTATGCGCCGGCAGCGCAAGCATCGGTTCCGGATTACCGGCACCGAACGGACCGGCGGCGGCAAGCGTCCCGAACAGTTCGGAGGTCGCGGCGCGCGCCGTCAGGGCGCCATCGATCAGCAGCGCATCCTTGCCGCGCGCGGCCTCTACATCGGCACGCATATGCTCCTCCAGAAAGGCGCGAAAATCTTTTAGCGCATCCGCCTTCAGCGTCACCCCGGCCGCCATGGCGTGGCCGCCGCCCTTCTCCAAAAGCCCGTCCGCCACGGCTTGCCGCACCGCGCGGCCGAGATCGACCCCGGCGATGGAGCGGCCCGAGCCGGTGCCCAGGCCACCTGGTCCGAGCGCGATCGCAAACGCCGGCCGGCCGAAGCGCTCCTTGAGCCGTGCCGCCACCAGCCCGACGACGCCTGGATGCCAGCGCGGCGACGCCGTCACCACGACCGCACCGTCCTCCGCGAGCCCCAGCGCCGCCGTGGCCTCCGCCTCCGCTTCGGCGACAGCTGCCAGTTCAATCACCTGACGCTCGCGGTTAAGGCGGTCGAGTTCGGCCGCCATCGCGGTCGCATCCGACGGGTCGGGGCAGGTGAGCAGCCGCGCGCCGAGGTCCGCCTGCCCGATGCGGCCGCCGGCATTGATGCGCGGGCCCAGCATGAAGCCGAGATGCCACGGCTCGGGCGGGCCGGTCAGCCGCGCCACGTCGGCCAGCGCGGTCAGGCCCACACGCGCGCGCCGCCGCATCGCGATCAAACCCTTGGCTACGAAGGCACGATTGAGCCCCTTGAGCGCCACCACGTCGGCGACAGTGCCGAGCGCCACGAGGTCGAGCATGTCCAGCAGGTCCGGCTGTGGCCGCGCGGCGGTCCAGAATCCGCGCCGCTGCAATTCCCGCCGGGCGGCCACCACGGTCATGAAGACGAGCCCGACCGCGGCCAGATGGCCGAGGCCGGAAAGATCGTCGTGCCGGTTCGGATTGACGACCGCCACCGCTGCGGGAAGTACCTCGTTGGCTTGGTGATGGTCGATGACGATGGTGTCGAGGCCGAGACGGCGCGCTTCCGCGAGCGGTTCGAAACTCGTGGTCCCACAATCGACGGTGACCAGCAGCGTCGCGCCGCGTGCGGCGAGCGCACGGATCGCCTCGCTATTGGGACCATAGCCCTCGAAGATGCGATCCGGAATGTGGATCATCGGATCGATACCGGCGGTGCGCAGGAAGATCGCCAGCAGGGCCGACGAGGTGGCCCCATCGACGTCATAGTCGCCGAAAATTGCGATCCGCTCGCCACGCACGGCAGCGTCGGCCAAGCGGTTCGCCGCGGGCTCCATGTCGGCGAGACGATTTGGATCGGGCATCAGCCGCTTGAGGGTGGGGTCCAGAAAGGCTTCGACGCCATCGATCTCGACATCGCGCCCGGCGAGGATGCGGGCGAGCAATTCCGGCAGCCCGTGGCGCTGCGCCATGGCGAGCGCGCGCGCATGCCCGCGGTCGTCGAGTTCGATCGCGCCACCCCCGCCCGGTCACTGAGCGCGTAACGCCGAGGAAATGGCGATGGGGTTGCGAGATCGACATGCCGCTCCCGCCTTGAGACCGCAGGCATCCCGCCCGCCACTTGCTTGCAAAGTAACAAAAGAGAGCGGGCGGGACGCCCGCGCTCCGGCAGCGCTGTCGCTAATCCAGATGGAATTTGCCGAGCTGGCGATGCTGAGCCCGAATCCATCGTACCGTTCCGGTCGCGGCGCGCATGACCACCGTTTCGGTCTCGATCAGGCCCTCGCGAAAGCGCACGCCCGTGAGCATCGAGCCGTCGGTAACGCCGGTGGCGGCGAACAGGCAGTCGCCGGTCACCATATCTTCCATATTATACTTCTTGCGCGGATCCTTGATACCCATCTTGGCAGCCCGGCTGCGTTTTTCCTCGGTGTCCAAAACCAGCCTGCCCTGGATTTGCCCGCCGATGCACGCGAGGGCCGCTGCGGCGAGCACGCCCTCCGGGGCGCCGCCGATCCCCAGATAAATGTCGATACCAGTGGCGCCCGGGTCGGCGGTGTGGATGACGCCGGCGACGTCGCCGTCGGTAATGAATTGCACGGCCGCGCCAGCCTTGCGCACTGCGGCAATCAGATCGGCATGGCGCGGCCGGTCAAGAATGAGAGCCGTGATCTCGTCGATCTTGACGCCTTTGGCCTTGGCGAGCGCGCGGATGTTCTCGTCCGCCGGCGCGTCGAGATCGACCACACCTTTCGGATAGCCGGGGCCGATGGCGATTTTTTCCATGTAGACGTCGGGGGCGTTGAGCAGCGTCCCGCCTTCGGCCATTGCCATCGTGGCGATGGCGCCCGGCATATTCTTGGCGCACAAGGTGGTGCCCTCGAGCGGATCGACCGCAATGTTCACGCGCGGCCCCTGTCCGGAGCCGACCTTTTCGCCGATGAACAGCATCGGCGCTTCATCGCGTTCGCCCTCGCCGATCACCACCGTCCCGGCGATGGCCAGGCTGTTCATCTCGCGGCGCATGGCGTCGACCGCCGCCTGATCGGCCGCCTTCTCGTTGCCGCGGCCGCGCAGTCTGGCCGCCGCCACCGCCGCGCGTTCGGTCACCCGCGCAATTTCAAGCGACAAAACACGATCGAGCGGAAGGCTCGATTTGGTGGGGCTAGACGCCATTTGCGAAACTCCATGATCCCGCATGGGAATAAGTCAATTCTTTTCGATCCGGATGACCTGCGGCTGCCCGGCGACGACGCCGTCATTCGCGATCGCGTTCAAGGCGCGTCGCACCGCATCCTCAGTGGTCGCATAGGTGATCAAGATGACGGGGGCGGGCATTGCCGGGCTGTTGGGATCATCGCCGCCATGGGGCCGTCCGCCCGGATGGCGCTGCACGATCGATTCCAACGAGATCGCCTCGTCGGCCAAGTGCCGTGCGATCGCCGCGAACGTGCCGGGCCGGTCGTGCGCCAGCAGGCGGATATAGTAGCCGCCCTCATGGCGCTGCATCGGGGTCCGACGGGTCTCGGCAAGCAAGCCGACAGGGCGCCCGAAGGTTGCGGTCCGCACACCGCGGGCAATGTCCGCAATGTCGGCGACGACAGAAGAGGCGGTAGCGGCGCCGCCGGCGCCGGGCCCGACCAGCGTGATCGGCGCCACCCCGTCGGCATCGAGCGAGATGGCGTTGGTGACCCCCATGACCTGAGCGATGGCGGTCTCCTTGGGCACCATGGTGGGATGCACGCGCTGTTCGATGCCCTGCTCGGTGCGCATGGCGACGCCCAGCAACTTGATCCGGTATCCAAGCGCATCGGCCGCAGCCAGGTCTTCGGGCGTAATCGAAGAGATACCTTCCACATACACCGCGTCCGGATTGACGCGGGTCCCGAACGCCAGGCTCGCCACAAGGGCGAGTTTTTGCGCGGTGTCGAAGCCCTCGATGTCGAAGGTTGGATCGGCCTCCGCGTAGCCAAGGCGCTGCGCGTCCTCGAGGCAATCCGCAAAGGCAAGCTTGTCCTGCTCCATGCGGGTCAGGATGTAGTTGCAGGTGCCGTTGAGAATGCCGTAGACGCGGGCGAACGCATTGCCGGCCATGCCTTCGCGCAAGGTCTTGACGATCGGGATGGCCCCGCCGACTGCGGCCTCGAAATTAAGCGCGGTGCCATGCTTCTCAGCGAGAGCTGCGAACCCGACGCCATGACGGGCGAGCAGCGCCTTGTTGGCCGTAACGACCGATTTGCCGGCCGCCAGGGCGGCTTCGACCGCCTGCTTCGCCGGATCGCCCTCGCCGCCCATCAGTTCGACAAAAACGTCGATGCCGGGGTCGGCCGCCAGCGCGACCGCATCCGCCACCCACCGAAATTTGGCGGCGCCGAGATCGCGATGCTTATCTGCGGACCGCGCCGTCACGGCCGCCACGTCGATGGCACGTCCGCAGCGCGCCGCGATGAGGTCGCGGTGCTGTTCGATCAGGCGCACGACGGCGGCCCCGACGGTGCCGAGCCCGGCAACACCGACTTTCAGGGGGGGCAGGCATACGTTATCCGCCGGTCGGCTCATGATGGGACAAAGTCGCAGGTGGTCCGGACACGCTCACCGGCCGGTCGGCGCAACGCTGCTGCCGATCAACGCCGTTTCGCTAAGGGGACGACGTTGTGCAACTTTTCCGGACCGGTTTCAAGGAAGCGCCGCAAATTCCGGGCGGCTTGCCGGATGCGCTGCTCGTTTTCCACGAGTGCGATACGAACGAACCCATCGCCGTGCTCGCCGAACCCGATGCCGGGCGACACCGCGATCTCGGCCTTCTCGATCATCAGGGTGGAAAAACCGACCGTATCCAACGTCTTGAACGGTTCCGGCAGCGGCGCCCAGGCAAACATGGATGCGCGCGGCGGCGGGATATCCCAGCCGGCACGGCCGAAGCTTTCCACCAGCACGTCGCGCCGGCGCCGATATATATCGCGCATCTCGCGGATGCAGTCGTCCGGGCCGTTGAGGGCCGCAGTGGCGGCCACCTGGATCGGCGTAAAGGCGCCGTAGTCGAGATAGGACTTCACCCGCGCCAGCGCCGCGATGATGCGCTCGTTGCCGACCGCAAAACCCATGCGCCAGCCGGGCATCGAATAGGTTTTGGACATCGAGGTGAATTCGACCGCCACGTCCATGGCGCCCGGCACCTGCAGGATCGAAGGCGGCGGCTGATCGTCGAAATACACCTCCGCATATGCGAGATCCGACAGCACGATCAGATTGTGCTTCTTCGCAAACGCGACGATGTCCCGATAGAAATCGAGATCGGCGACCGCGGCGGTCGGGTTGGCCGGATAGCAAACGACCAGCGCCAGCGGCTTCGGGATCGAATGCATGCAGGCCCGTTCCAGCGCCTCGAAAAACTGCGGGGTCGGGTCGCATGGGACTGAGCGAATCACCCCGCCGGCCATCAGAAACCCAAACGCGTGAATCGGATAGCTGGGATTGGGAACGAGGATGACGTCGCCGGGCGCCGTGATAGCCTGCGCCACGTTGGCGAAGCCTTCCTTGGAGCCCAGAGTGGCGACGATCTGAGTTTCCGAATTGAGCTTCACGCCGAACCGGCGCGCATAATAAGCGGCCTGTGCGCGGCGCAACCCTGGTATGCCCTTGGACGCGGAATAGCGGTCGGTCCGGGGGCGGCCGACGGTCTCCTTCAGCTTGTCGATGACGTGGGCCGGCGTCGGCAAATCCGGATTGCCCATGCCGAGATCGACGATATCCGCGCCCGCGGCGCGCGCCAAGGCCTTGGCGCGGTTCACCTGTTCGAACACATAGGGCGGCAAGCGCCGGATCCGGTGGAACTCTTCCATCTTGGCAGTCTCCTGCGTCCCGTAGGTCAGGTTCGCGATACGCGGGCAATGACGGGTAGCGAGCAAGCACTATTTGGCATGGAATTAATGACCATGGCATGGCGAAAGCGCAGGCGTCCCTCCAATCCGGCCGCCTCAACTGAGATGGACGATCAGTTGGCCCCGCCTTGCGCCGCGCGTCTGGCCTGGTCCGCGCGCATAGCGGCCAGTTCGGCCTCCACCTTCTTCTTCTGTTCCTCCGTCAGCACAACGGAGGTACGCGGTGGCGGCATGTCGTGTACGGCCGGATATGCCGGTGGCGTTGCCGGCCGTTCCGGTGTCCCGCGCGGCAACCCGCCCATTTGCGACGGCATTCCGCCCATCTGGGACGACAAGTCGGGCAACGTGGTCGTGCATGATGCTACAGTCATCGTGGCGGCGCAGACCGCCGCCGACGTCGCGATTCGCCGGCATATCGGGCCAATCGTCAGACTCGTGCTTTGCAACACTGGCATCTTGGCGGCTTCGTTATCATCTGAGGAGACGCGCATACTCAGCAATCGCCAAGCAAACGGTGAATGACCTCCATCTCCTATGCCGCTAATATGTCTAAAGGAAGGAGGATAAAGATCAGGATGCCACAGCCGCCCGAGTCAGGTCACAGACGCCGGGGTGCTGCCCCACCCCGACCGTCCCAACCGAAGATTGTCCATCCGACGCCGGCCATGCAAAGCATGCCCGATGCGCCGTCAAACGCGTCTGCGCAGCGCGATCCGGCGCGAACCGCGATCGCACCACCTGCATCCACGCCCTCGGCCTCCATGGCGGCACCCGGCGACATCGCAAAAGCGGCGGCTCGAACCGCGCCGGTAGCCCCCGCGAACCTACCGGGCAGCGTCAACATCGAAGCCCTGGCCAGCAACTTCGCGCGACTGGTCGAGGAGGGTGGACGCGCCGTCGCCGCTTATCTGAAGCCGCGCGAGGACGGCAGCCAGAAGGTCGGGTATTCCGACGAGGTAGCCGATGCCGTCAAGGCGCTCGGCCAAGTGTGGAATTATTGGTATGCCGATCCGCAACGCGCGGTCGAAATGCAGACCCGGCTCGGCAAGAGTTATCTGGATTTATTCGCCAATGCGTCGCGCCGCCTCGCGGGCGAGCCGGCCGACCCTGTCGCCAAGCCGGATCCGCGCGACAAGCGTTTCAACGACGCGGAATGGTCGTCGAACCAATATTTCGATTTCCTTAAGCAGGCTTATCTCGTTACCGCGGACTGGGCAAAGCACTTGGTCGAGGACGCCGACCAGCTCGACCCGGCAACACGCCAAAAGGCGGAGTTTTACATGCGTCAGATCGTCAATGCGATCTCACCATCGAATTATCTGTTCACCAATCCGGAACTGATGCGAAAAACCGTGGAGGAGAATGCCGCAAACCTTGTGCGCGGTGCCCATATGCTGGCGGACGATATCGAGGCCGGCGGCGGCGACTTGAAAATCCGGCAATCGGACCTCACGACATTCGAGGTCGGGCGCAATCTCGCGGTCACACCCGGCAAGGTGATCTTCCAGAACGACCTCATTCAGCTCATCCAATATGCACCCGCCACCGCGCGCGTGCTCAAGCGCCCGCTGCTGATCGTGCCGCCTTGGATCAACAAGTTTTACGTCCTCGATCTGACACCGGAGAAATCCTTCATAAAATGGTGTATCGATCAGGGACTCACGGTTTTCGTCATTTCCTGGGTCAACCCCGACGCAACGCTCGCGCAAAAGAGCTTTGCCGACTATATGCGAGAGGGGCCGTTGGCGGCGCTGGACGTGATCAAGGAGGTCACGGGCGAACGCCAGGTGACCGCCATCGGGTATTGCGTCGGCGGCACGCTGCTTGCCATCACGCTCGCCTATATGGCGGGAAAAGCCGACACCCGCATCGCTTCGGCGACGTTCCTTACCACCCAGGTCGATTTCACCCATGCGGGTGACCTGAAGGTTTTTGCCGCCAGTGAAGAACAGGTCGCCGCGGTCGAACAGCACATGGCCGAGCGCGGCTATCTGGAAGGCTCCAAGATGGCGACCGCATTCAACCTGTTGCGTTCCAACGATCTGGTTTGGCCCTATGTGGTCAATAACTACATCAAGGGCGAGGCGCCGTTCCCGTTCGACCTGCTGTACTGGAATTCCGACGCGACCCGCATGCCGGCGGCAAATCACTCCTATTATTTGCGCAACTGCTATCTTGATAATAATATTACCAAGGGTACGCTCGCCATCGACGGCGTGACGATCGATCTCGGGCGGATAACAATCCCGATCTATAACCTTGCCACCCGCGAGGACCATATCGCGCCGGCGAAATCCGTCTATCTCGGCTCATCCGCGTTCGGCGGCCCGATGCGCTTCGTATTATCTGGGTCCGGCCATATCGCCGGAGTCGTCAATCCGCCAGCCAAGGCAAAATACCAGTATTGGACCGGCGAGACGCCGAAGGGCGAGGATCTCGACGGGTGGCTGCGCCGCGCCACCGAGCATCCAGGCTCGTGGTGGACCGATTGGATCGCCTGGATCAAGGCACAAGCGCCCGACGAAGTCGCGGCGCGTACACCGGGCGGCGGCAAGTTCGCCGCCATCGAAGACGCGCCCGGCAGCTACGTGAAAGTGCGCAGCTGAGCAATGCGACGGGCGGCGAGCCCCACGGTCTCCTCACTTTTGAGGCCTTTGCGGCGCGTTGCGCTAAATGTAGCGCACCATCACGGCCAACGGCCCGCCACCAATCATCGGATGCGGTGGCGAGAAATTATTTCGCCGCCAGGCGCTCCTCGGCGAGTTGCTTCTCATAAGCCGCCTGATAGCCCGCGATCTTCGCCCGGTAGGCCGCGAGATCGCCAAACCGCGCCGGATTGTAAACGTCGCCGGGCTTGTAGATCTGGTGCAGGTTGAATTGCCCGGCATGGGACGAGACCCAGATGTCGGGGGTGTAGGTCGCCTGAATAGCAAGCGTATTTTTGAAATCCTCCACGATGGTCGGATAGCCGGGAGAACCCAAGAGTTTCACGCCGGCATTGATGCCGTCCATGTTGACGATCAAGACATTGTAAGTCTTGCCCGCATCCATCACCGGGTAGCTGAAGCTCGTGGCCCCCGGCGTGTGCCCAAAGGCCTGCAGCACCGTCAAGTCGGCATTGCCGAGCTTAATATGATCGCCCGGCTTGGTGCGCACATCGACCTTCACGGGATCGTAAATGATACCGCGTCCTTGGGGCCGCCGGTAATCCAGATTGCCGCCCGACTCCAAGACCGGCGCATCGCGCTCGCTCATGTAGGTTTTTGCGCCCGGCGCATCCTTCTGAAACGCGGCGAGATCGCCGACGTGATCGAAATGTCCGTGCGTCGAGGTGATGACCTTGATGTCGCCGGTCTTGAAGCCGAGCGCCTCGATGTTGGCCTTGATGAGCGGATAGGACCCCGGCGCCCCGGAATTGATGAGGATCAGTCCGGCCCCGGTGTCGATCAGGTAGCAGCCGAGATCGTAGGTGCCTACATAATAGGTGTTGCCGACGATCTTGAAGCCCGGAAACGGCTTCTCCCAGTCCGGGTTGGTGATCGGCACATGCACGCGCTGCTGCGCCATCGCGGCACCGGCCGCGGCGGCCGACAGCACCAGCGCCGCGGCAACGAGAAATTTGGATTTCATGGGAACCTCCCTGTTTCGGTTTGAGGCGTCGGGTCATTAGAACGGTGCGGGCCTATACCATGAATTGGGTTCGTGGTCCGGGTGCCGACCGCAAGGGCCAAACCCGGACGCAATGATCCCTGCCCCTGCGGCAGTGGCAACAAGTACAAAAAGTGTTGCCTGGCCGAGGAGGAAGCGGCCGCGCGCGACCGCCATGCCGAAGCCCTCGCAAGGTGATCGGCTTCATCCGCCTGCATCCCGACGACTACGAGCCGCCATCGCCGAACAGTTCGCGAGGGCCCCCCGTCGACAAGCTCGATCCCCCCGTGGCGACCTGAGCGTTCCACCATCCCTCGCGCTTCCCGAGCGCGTCGGCCATGCCACCATCCGCGACCGTGATCAGATTGCCCGGCCCTCGCACTCACACAGCGTGATCAGGCTTACCTTGCGACGAAACCGGCGCTTCGCGTGGTGGCACCTCGCCATCGCGGCGCACGGCCACCTGTGAAAATGCAAGTTTCGACGCCCTTGCCAAGACCGCGCCGAGCCTATAGCTATCGCGCTGCGCCGGGGCAAGCCTCGGCGGTTGGCGCCCGTAGCTCAGCTGGATAGAGCACCAGACTACGAATCTGGGGGTCAGGAGTTCGAAATCTCTTCGGGCGCGCCATTTGGTCAACAACTTCCCCGATAATCAGGGACGGCCAAAATGCGCCGGTAGCGCTTAGGGTAACAGCGGGCAGCAAAATGGGGACCTGGGGCATGCCCTTTAGTGGGAGGGAACCGAGCAATGAGCGATGAATTCCGACAAAGGCTTGACGCCGTCGAGGATTGGAGCAAACGCATCGTGCCGCTCATCCGTGAAGCAGTCGCGAAGGCCAACTCACAAATTGCTGAGAAGAAAATGTGCCTAAGTCCCTCCAGCCCCGAATTGCGTTCGAGCCGTGTGACTCCGACGGAGATGCAGGATTTCCCCGGCATTCGGATTATCGCAAGACCGGAGTCCCAAGGATCTGTATCCCAAAGACGCTCTCCAGCACGACGGTTGGCAGGAAAGCGGAATACGCCCGAGGAGGCCCAAGACCATCCGACCATCAAGATCGGTCGCGTTGCAAATGGCAACATTAAGGTTGAGGGTGCACATTGCACCTTGAGTCCGCAGGGACCATTCACGCCGGAACAATTCGATCAAGAACGGATCGAACTCGTGATTAGCGATTTCGTCGAAGCCGTGCTTCCGGCCTCCTGAGGCGTGTCCCCGGTTCCGCTCGAGCCGTGACAGCGGCTCGGTTGGGCTGGAAAGACACGGCAAGCGGCGGCGTCCGGTTATTGAGGTGATGCGGCCGTACCGACGACGTCCATCGGACGACTCCGGGGTGATTGCGATCCCGCAAATGCGGTCATGATGGTATGGACGATATTCGGGGCAGAATTCGGTCCGCGAATGCCAAACTCCGTGTGATCGTATAGCGCGTCCATCGGGACAAAGGCTGGATCAACGCATCGGCGCGTGGCGGTCGCCTCCGGTTCGGCACCGAGCTGAAGGTTATCGGCCCTGTCATTCTTCCCGCCACTCCAGCCGCCCTCTTGCCATGCTACACATTTTGCCTCCGGCTTCGCCGGATAAGGGTGGAGGAGGGCACCGGATGAATGCGCGCGAACCCATAGCACCAAACCGCATCGTCGCTACCGGACCGGTGCGGTTCGGCAACCACTTGCCGCTGGCGTTGATCGCCGGGCCCTGCGTGCTGGAAAGCCGAGATCACGCGCTCGACATGGCGGGGGCCCTGCAGGAGATCGCTGCGCGCCTCGGCATCGGGCTGGTGTATAAAACCTCATTCGATAAGGCAAACCGCACCAGCGCTTCCGGCGCCCGCGGGCTGGGCCTTGCCGGCGCTTTGCCGGTGTTCGAGGAGATTCGCCGAACGCTCGGCCTGCCGGTCCTGACCGACGTCCATGAAAGCGGGCAGTGCGCCGAAGTTGCCACCGTCGCCGATGTGCTGCAAATCCCCGCCTTCTTGTGCCGCCAGACCGACCTGCTGCTGGCTGCGGCGCGGACCGGCCGCGCGATCAATGTGAAGAAAGGACAGTTCCTGGCGCCCTGGGACATGGCCCATGTGGTGGCGAAGATCATCGGCGGTGGCAATCGCAACGTGCTGGTGACGGAGCGCGGCGCCTCGTTCGGTTACAACACCCTGGTTTCCGACATGCGGGCACTGCCGATTCTGTCCCGCATCGGTGCGCCGGTCATCTTCGACGCCACCCATTCGGTGCAGCAACCCGGCGGTCGCGGTACCGCCTCGGGCGGCGAACGCGAATTCATAGCCGTTCTGGCGCGCGCCGCGGTAGCGGTCGGCGTCGCGGGGGTGTTCATCGAGACCCACCAAGACCCGGACAGCGCGCCGTCCGACGGGCCCAACATGGTGCCCTTGGCGGATTTGGAACCGCTGCTTTGCCGCTTGATGGCGTTCGACCGGCTCGCCAAGGAGGTTGCTTCTTAAAAAGGGAGGGTCTGTGAAGGGCGCCCAGGTGGGATCCTGAGGGCGCCGGCACACGGCAGGCTGGCCGTGAGATGATGTCCATGCCATCAAAAAGGAGAATAATCGTGTGTTCGAAAAGCACCGTGGCAGTCATGGCGGCATTAGGTGCTATTTTGCTGATGGCGAATGAGGTCAGTGCACAGCATCGAACGACCGGTCGATCACGGCAGCATGTCCCGCAGGCGTTCGAGCGCAGATATGGATATGTTCCGCGGGAAGCGACGCCATACCACTCGGCCACCGACATCTACGGATCCGACTCGGACGGACATCAACTTTACCCAAATCCGGATCGAGATTTCAGCATTGAAAATCTGAGATCACATCCTTCCCAGTAACGGGCGGAGGCCTCTGGAACCGCCGGGTCGCCGGAACCCGCCATGCGGTACTAGGAGAACGCGGTTCACCTCGGCGAGGCCGCATTGGCCTCCGTTGCTGTTGATTACGCCGCGGGCGTCCTATTTGCTCCGGCGCGCCGATCGATGTTGAGCCGCCACGCAGGCGTTATATGCTCGACGGCACAAAAACTCCGCAAGGCTGACAACATTGATTGAGGGAACCGTGAGGAGGCCCAGTATGCAGGTCGTTCCCGGCTGTCCTGCCGGGCCGCCCACGACGTTCGACCCCGTAAAGGGCGATCGGGCGCTCGCGAACCTTCGGAGAAAGTATCTGAAATGAAATCGACTATCGTGCCCATTGCAGGTGGCGATTATGCTGGCTGGAATGCTCACTACGGCGGCCCAAAGCGCTCGTAGCAAGCGGGTTTCCACCATAACTAAAGGCGATCCTGACGCCCGCTGATTCGCGCTCCGAGAGGACGTCCCGGCTCCCGAGCGTTTTTTTAGAAACTGCGAGCATCCAGCGGCCTGGTTCTGCACAGACGGGCCGCCGGCCGCTGCGGGTGAAAGACGGTGGGTACGGCGGGCGACTGGGCATGGTGAGCCACGGCGGCAACCCGATTGTGAGGCAATCGGCGAAGTAACGCCGGCCCCGATGCGGCTGATCGCGGTAAATTGAGCGCGTGGGTGCGGTGCCGTGGCGCGGAGATGACGCCGCCGAGAGGGTGATTCGGCGCGACCGAGCTCCGGTCTGGCTAGCCGCTCAACCCTTACTACAAATTCTTGTCCGTTCACGCTTTCGAAAAAAGTGAGCTAAATCGGGGCATTTTTAGGCATCGGTGACAGCTTGGCGCCCCCACCCTCCAGCAACCAGTTAAATCTATTCAGTAATTAGCCGAACGCTGGTGGGTTTTTGACGCTACACAGAATATTGTTGAATTTTGACACTGCATAAAATATAGTTCCTCGGCGTTGTCCAACGCGACCCGGGATCCGCGCCCGGATCATCACCCTCCCCCCCGACTACGCGCCCCCTCAATTCCTGGTGTGCCAACTCTGGCAACACTAGCGCCCCAGAGACGGGACCGCCTCAGCATGAACGTGGGACTCCAAGCAACCGTGCGTGAAGCTCCAGCGGTTGCGGTTGTAGGGGTGAGCGCCCTGTTCCCGGGGAGCGGCACTACTGCCGGCTTCTGGCGCGACATTCTCGAGGGCAGAGATCGCTTGACCGAGGTGCCGCGGACCCACTGGCTGCCGGCGGACTACTTCGATCCGCGCCCGCGGACGGCCGACAAGGTCTACACCACGCGCGGAGGCTTTCTGTCCGAGGTGGAGTTCTCGCCGCTCGAGTTCGGGCTTCCGCCCAACACCCTGCCGGCCACGGACACGGCGCAGCTCCTGGCCTTGGTGGTGGCCAAGCGAGTCCTTATCGAGGCGACCCGCGGCAAGTTCGAGAGCATGGACCGCAGCCGCATGAGCGTCGTGCTCGGCGTGGCGTCGGCCACCGAGCTGGTCGCGCAGATGGTCGGGCGTCTGCAGATGCCCGTCGTCGAGCGTGCCATGCAGGCCGCCGGGCTCGCCGGCGACGAGGTGGCGCGAAGTCCGGCAGATTCTCTCGACCTGCTACACGCCGTGGCAGGAGAGCACCTTCCCGGGCCTGCTCGGCAACGTGGTCGCCGGCCGCGTCGCCAATCGGCTCGATCTCGGAGGCACCAACGTGGTCGTCAACGCGGCCTGTGCCAGCTCACTCGCGGCCGTCAACATCGCGGTGAACGAGCTGGCCCTCGGGCGTTCCGATCTCGTGGTCACCGGTGGCGTGGACACGCTCAACGACATCCTTATGTTCATGTGCTTCGCGCAGACCGACGCGCTCTCGCTCACGGGGGACTGCCGCCCGTTCTCTGAGGACGCCGACGGCACCATGCTCGGCGAGGGCATCGGGATGCTGGTGCTCAAGCGCCTCGCTGACGCCGAGCGCGATGGAGACGCGATCTACGCCGTGATCCGAGGCATCGGTACCTCGTCGGACGGTCGGGCCAAGAGCATCTACGCGCCATTGGCGGCGGGGCAGGCGCTGGCGCTTCGTCGCGCTTACGAGCGAGCCGGCTATGGTGCCGACACGGTGGAGCTGATCGAGGCGCACGGCACCGCGACCAAGGCCGGGGACCTTGCCGAGTTCGAGGCCTTGCGTACCGTCTTCGAGGAGGCCGGCGCAAGGCCACGAGGATGCGCGCTCGGGTCGGTCAAGGCGCAGATCGGTCACACCAAGGCGGCCGCCGGGTCGGCTGGGCTGATCAAGGCCGTGATGGCGCTGCACCACAAGGTGCTCCCGCAGACGAGCAAGGTGCGCATGCCCAGCAAGAGGCTCAACGTCAACGAGAAGTCCCTTCTATATCAACAGCGAGACACGGCCGTGGGTGCGGGGGAAAGCCGATCCGCGCCGGGCATCGGTGAGCTCGCTCGGCTTCGGCGGCACGAACTTCCACGTCGCCGTTGAGGAGTATGTGGGTCCTGCGCCCCGCCCCGCCCGGCTGCGGGCGTTGCCCAGCGAGCTCGTCCTCTTCCATGCGCCCGAACTCCACATCGCTGGCGGCGGCCTGCCGCGATGCGGCGGCGCGGTGCCGGGAAGACGGCGCCTTCGTCCACTTGGCGAAGCGTTCGCAGCTCGCGTTCGACGCGGCCGCACCCAGGCGCCTCGCCATCGTCGCCGAAAGTGAGGCCGATGCCGCTGAGAAGCTCTCCTTGGCCGCGGCGGCCATCGAGAAGAGCGGCGACGCGCCGTTCTCCATGCCGCGCGGCGTCCACTTCGAGACCTGCGCTCCGCTTGGATCGGGCTCCGTCGCATTCCTATTCCCCGGGCAGGGAAGCCAGTACGTCGGCATGGGGCGCGGTTTGGCCGTCCACTTCGACGAGGCCCGCTCGGTGTGGGATCGCGACGCGGATGATGTCAAGGTCGGGGATCGCATCTCGGAGCGCGTGTTTCCGCCACCCGCGTTTTCCGACGAGGAGCGCCGCGAGCAGCAGCTGCGCCTAACGGCCACCGAGTGGGCCCAACCCGCGATCGCTGCGACGAGCCTCGCCGTGCTCGGCGTGCTCGCGCGACTCGGGCTGTCCCCGGCGTATGTGGGAGGCCACAGCGTCGGTGAGGTGACCGCGCTGGCCGCCGCTGGCGTGCTCGGCGCCGCCGATAGCATCGCGGTCGCCCGCCACCGCGGTAAGCTCATGGCGGAGGTCGGAGGCGCGCCGGGGGCGATGACCGCGGTGGTCGCCGATCGTGCCCACGTCGAGTCGTGCCTCGCGGCCAGGGGCAGCCGCGTGGTGATCGCGAATTACAACGCACCCGATCAGGTCGTGCTCTCGGGCCCGGTCGATGCCATCGACGAACTCGAGCAGCATCTTCAGGGAGAGAACCTGAGGACGCAGCGGCTGCATGTGTCAACCGCCTTCCACTCGCCGCTGGTGAGCGAATCGTGTGCCCCATTTCGCGCCTTCCTCGCTGGGACTGCAATTTGCCGGGCCCGGATCCCCGTCTTCTGCAATGCCACCGCGGCGGCCTATCCGATCGAGGCTGAGGCGGTGCGCGACCAGCTGGCGGACGCCATCGCGCAGCCGGTGCGCTTCGTCGAGCAGATCGAGGCGATGTATGCTGGAGGCGCGCGCGTCTTCGTCGAGGTCGGTCCGGACTCGGTGCTGACCCGCCTCGTCGGCCGTTGTCTGGATGGACGTCCCCATTTCGCCGTCGCCACCGACCGGCGCGGCCAGGACGGAGTCACCATGCTCTGGGAAGCACTCGGGCGCCTCTCTGTGGCCGGCGTGCGCCTAGAGCACGCGTCGCTGTGGGAAGGGCAAGCGCTTCCGGAAGACCCCGCGACGCGCGTTGTCCCGAAAATGAGCGTCCCACTGAGTGGCGCGAACCACGCCAAGCCGTATCCCCCTGCGAGCGGGGAGCTGGTGCCGACAAAGCCAGGGGCTCCGCCCGAAGTGCCGGCTGCCCTCGCGGCGCCACCGGTCGTGGCGCCTCGTGTCGCCGAGCCTGCCGTGTGGGCGCCGCCTGTCGCCGTGGCGCCTGTGGCCACCTACGGCACGAGCTCGGTGCACGCCATCCAGCAGCTGCAGGCACCCGCCATCGCGGCCCAGATGGAGTTCCAGCGGTTGATGACCGAGAGCCACGTCGCGTTCCTCCGCGCCGTCGAGGCCGGCTACGCGAGCCTCGGAGTGACATCAGCCGCGCCTCTGCCGGCGCTGGAGGCTCCAGCACCTGTCCCGTTGTGGTCGTTGCCCGTGACGCCGCCGCCGATGCCGCAGGCGTCCCCCATGCGGCCTCCACCCTCACCGATATTGCCCGTGGCAGCCCCGCCTGCTCCGGCGTTGGACATGGTCGGGCTGGTGTTGGCGGTGGTGGCGGAGAAAACCGGCTACCCGCCCGAGATGATCGAGATGTCGATGGATCTCGAGGCGGACCTGGGGATCGATTCGATCAAGCGCGTGGAGATCCTGTCGGGAGTGCGCGATCGGGCGCCCTACATGCCCCAGCTTGACACAGCGCGGATGGCCACGTTGCGCACGCTCGGCGAGGTCGTGGATCTCCTCAGCCAGACTCGCACGTCGTCGTCCCGCGATCCTCGCAACGCGCTGTCCCCTGGCGTGGCGCGGCCTGCCCCTGACGCCCTCCTCATGCGGCCGCCACCCTCACCGGCATTGCCCGTGGCACCCCCGCCTTCTCCGGCGTTGGATATAGTCGGGCTGGTTTTGGCCGTGGTGGCGGAGAAGACCGGCTACCCGCCCGAGATGGTCGAGATGTCGATGGATCTCGAGGCGGACCTGGGGATCGATTCGATCAAGCGCGTGGAGATCCTGTCGGGAGTGCGCGACCGGGCGCCCTACATGCCCCAGCTTGACACAGCGCGGATGGCCACGTTGCGCACGCTCGGCGAGGTCGTGGACCTCCTCGGCCAGACTCGCACGCCGTCGTCCCGCGATCCTCGCAACGCGCTGTCCCCTGGCGCGATGCGGCCTGCCCCTGACACGCTCCTCATACGGCCGCCACCCTCACCGGTATTGCCCGTGGCAGCCCCGCCTGCTCCGGCGTTGGATATGGTCGGGCTGGTGTTGGCGGTGGTGGCGGAGAAGACCGGCTACCCGCCCCAGATGGTCGAGATGTCGATGGATCTCGAGGCGGACCTGGGGATCAATTCGATCAAGCGCGTGGAGATCCTGTCGGGAGTGCGCGACCGGGCGCCCGACATGCCCCAGCTTGACACAGCGCGGATGGCCACGTTGCGCACGCTCGGCGAGGTCGTGGACCTCCTCGGCCGGACGCGCGCGTCATCGTCCCGCGATCCTCGCAACGCGCTGTCCCCTGGCGCGACGCGGCCAGCCCCTGACACGCTCCTCATACGGCCGCCACCCTCACCGGTATTGCCCGTGGCACCCCCGCCTTCTCCGGCGTTGGATATAGTCGGGCTGGTTTTGGCCGTGGTGGCGGAGAAGACCGGCTACCCGCCCGAGATGGTCGAGATGTCGATGGATCTCGAGGCGGACCTGGGGATCGATTCGATCAAGCGCGTGGAGATCCTGTCGGGCGTGCGCGACCGGGTGCCCGAGATGCCTGAGCTTGACACAGCGCGGATGGCCACGTTGCGCACGCTCGGCGAGATCGTGGACCTTCTCGGCCGGACTCGCACGCCGTCGCCCCGCGATGTTCGGGACGCGCTGTCCCCTGGCGTGGCGCGGCCTGCCCCTGACGCGGTGGCGGCACCCGGACGCTTCGCGGTCCGCGCCGTCCCCACGCCCGCCGCCGTCCTCGATATACCCGCACTCCTCGAGCGGGAACCGGTCGTGGTCACCTCGGCGGGGACAGCGTTGGCGACGGCAGTCGTCGAACGCCTTCGGGCACTCGGTGTCACCGCGGTGGCCGTCGAATCAATTCCTCCCGACCCAGGGGCCGTGATCTTCCTTGGGGGCCTACGCGACGTCCGCACCATCGAGGAAGCGGTCAGGGTGAACCGTGAGGCATTCGGGGCGGCTCGCACCGTCGCCGGACACTTCGCCTCGAAGGGCGGCGTATTCGTCACGGTGCAGGATACCGGGGGCGACTTCGGCCTCTCGGGTGCGGGCGGCGGGCGGGCCTGGCTGGGTGGTATCGGCGCGCTGGCCAAGACCGCCGCCGAGGAATGGCCGCTCGCCTTGGTGCGCGCCATCGACCTCGAGCGCGGCGGTCGAAACGACGGCGCCGTCGCCGACGCCCTCGTCGCGGAACTGCTCCACGGAGGGATCGAGAAAGAGGTCGGGCTCGCCAAGGACGGCGCGCGCGTCGCCCTCGCCAGCGTCCCGGCATCTCCGCCTTCGGCGGGCCGTCCTATCGAGCCTGGGACGTTGTTCGTGGTGTCTGGCGGCGCCCGGGGCGTCACCGCCGCCGCGCTCATCGCGCTGGCTCGCGCCTCGCGTCCGCGCTTCGTACTCCTCGGGCGGACCCCGCTCGAGGACGAACCGGCGGAGTTCCGCGGCGTATCCGGCGATGCCGATCTCAAGAGGGTCGCCTTCGCCCGCGCCAAGACTGCGGGTGCAGCCGCCACGCCGCAGACGATCTCCGCGACGGTCGAGCGGGTGGTGGCGGCTCGCGAGATCCGGGAGACGCTCGAGAAACTTGCCGCCGCCGGGTCCGAGGCCCGCTACGTGACCGCCGACGTTCGCAACTCGGCTGCCCTGATCCGGATCCTCGAAGGGATTCGGCGCGAGTGGGGCCCGATCCGTGGCCTCGTACATGGCGCCGGTGTGCTGTCTGACGCGCTCCTCGGCAAGAAGACCGACGCTCAGTTCGACCGCGTGTTCGACACCAAGGTGCTCGGCCTGCGTGGTCTACTCGATGCCACGCGAGAGGATCCGATCGCCTGGATGTGCCTGTTCTCGTCGGTGGCGGCGCGCTCGGGCAACGCTGGCCAGGCCGACTACGCGATGGCCAACGAAGTGCTCAACAAAGTGGCCGCCGCCGAGGCGCGGCGGAGAGGCGACGCCTGCCGCGTGGTGTCGATCGGCTGGGGGCCATGGGAGGGCGGCATGGTCACGCCGTCCCTGCACAAGCACTTTGAGTCGCGCGGCGTGAAGTTGCTGCCCGTGGCCGTAGGGGCGGCGGCCTTCGTCGCCGAGCTGTCGGGTCGCGGCGATGTCAACGTGGTTATCGGGAGCAACACGGATGTGAGCTCTGGCCCCGCCGCTACGCAGCCACGGTCGACTGCGGCCAAATTCTACAGTCCGCGCGATGCGGGCTGGCCCGAGAGCGAGATGGCCGCTTCGTGAGCGACCTGTTTCCTCCGATCGCGATCGTCGGGCAGGGTTGTGTCCTCCCCGGAACGCTGACGCCCGAGGGCCTATGGTCGCTCGTCGAGGGCGGGCGCTCGGCCATCTCGCGTGTGCCGGAAGAGCTGTGGCGCCTAGCGCCGAGCGCCAACCGCGAGGCTCTCGCTAGAGCGATCGCCAGCGACGTGGGCGGCTATGTGAGCGGCTTCGACGAGGTGTTCGATGCCGGCGGCTTCCTGATCGCGCCGGAGGACCTCGCCGGTCTCGACCCAGTGTTCCTGCTAACGTTGCATGCCGCGCGGGAAGCCCTCCGCTCGGCGGGCATGGAAATCGGTGTCCCCTACGAGCGGGGCACGGTCGTGCTCGGCAACCTCGGTTATCCCACACCGGGACTGGTGGAGTTCGCACTCGAGGTGTGGGGCGAAGGGCCACGCACCGTCGACGCCCGCAATCGCTTCCAGTCGGGGTTGCCACCACAGCTCGTAGCTCGAGCACTGGGCTTCCGCGGCGGCTTCGCCGTAGACGCCGCCTGCGCCTCGTCGCTCTACGCCATCAAGTTGGCCTGCGACGCGCTGCACGACGGCCGCGTCGATATCGCGTTGGCCGGAGGCGTGAACCACGCCGACGATCTCTTTCTCCACCTCGGGTTCACCGCGCTCGGAGCGCTGTCGCCGACCGGGCAGAGTCGCCCGTTCCATCGCCGGGCCGACGGCCTCGTGCCCGCGCAGGGCGCCGCGGTCGTCGTCCTCAAGCGGCTCGACGACGCGGCCGCCGCCGAAGACGTCATCCTCGGCGTGATCCGCGGTGTGGGCGTGTCGAACGATGGGCGGAGCCGCGGTCTGCTGGTGCCCTCGGAGGAGGGTCAGGTCCGCGCAATGCGGGCGGCCTATGCCCAAAGCGGGCTCGTCCCGTCGGACATCTCGCTCGTCGAGTGCCACGCGACCGGCACCGCCGTGGGGGACGCCACCGAGCTCCGGAGCCTGCGCACGGTCTTCGAAGGGGCAAGTGACGTCCCTCTGGGATCGCTCAAGTCGAACCTCGGCCACCTCATCACGGCGTCCGGAGCAGCGGCGCTCATCAAGGTGCTGGGTGCGATGCGGGCGCAGATTCGGCCACCCACCCTTCACGCTGAGGAACCGCTCGACGAGATCGCCGGCCCGCTTCGCCTGCTCATGGCAGCAGAGCCGTGGCCGAGTGATGGACCGCGACGGGCGGCCATTAGCAACTTCGGGTTCGGGGGCAACAATGCCCACCTCATTATCGAGGAGTGGGTTCCGTTCAACCGGCGCGGGCTGACCCGGCCGGCGCGTGGGCCCAGGGAGGGGGCGGACACAGAGATCGCCGTCGTGGGCCAGACTGTGACGGCCGGCGGGACGGCGAGCACCGCGGCCTTCGAAGCGGCCTTCCTGCAAGGACAATCCACGGTTGCCGGCGATCCGCCCCAGTCGATCGCGGAGCCGTTCGAGATGGACGTGGGTCTGCTCCGCTTTCCGCCCGCAGACCTTAAGGACGCGCTGTCGCAGCAGACGCTTTTACTGCACGCCGCGCAAACGCTGGACGACGTCATCGGCAAGCTTCCGCGCGACCGGACCGCGCTCCTCGTGGGCATGCAGTGCGATGCCGAGGTGGCTCGCTGCAGCCTGCCCTGGCGGCGGCCGGGCGCGACGCCGTCGAGCGAGCCTCCGCTCACGGCGGCGCTCGTCATCGGTTGCATGCCCAACATGGTCGCCAACCGGCTCGGCCATCAGCTCGACCTCCGTGCGCCCTCCTTCACCGTGTCCGCTGAGGAGGCGTCGGGCACGGTGGCGCTCGAGCTGGCGATGCGCAGCCTTCGGGCGGGGGAGATCGACGCCGCGCTCGTCGGCGCGGTGGACCTTTCGTGCGAGCCGGTGGCGCGTGCCGCGGGCGCGCTGCTGCCCTCCGGCGAGGGAACCGTCGCCGGCGATGCCGCGGTTCTACTGGTGCTCAAGCGCCTCGCCGACGCCCGCAGGGCCGGTGATCCGGTGCTGGCGGTCCTGACCGCGCCGGCCACCGACGCGGGGATAACGCTGCGGGTGGGCTTCTCCCCGAACCCGGAGAGCGCGACCAACCTCGCACCGCTGTTCGGCCATCCGCACGCCGCATCGGGTCTGCTCCACGTGGCGGCGGCGATCAGCGCCTGCCGACAGCGCGCCCTGCCTGGGCGCGCGGGACGGCCCCAGGTGCCCTGGCTCCCACGGCACGCCAAGCGCCGCGCACGCGTTGACGTGGCCGCGTTGGGCGGCATGACCACCAGCACCTTTCTCCGATCCGACGACCACAGCCCTCCCACCGCCGCAGAGATCGGACCACGCCTGGCGGTGTTCAGCGCATCCAATGTTGACGGCCTCATGCGTGCGCTCACAAGGCGCGAATCCAGCGACGGCGGGACAGTGCGACTGGCCGTCGTCGGCACCAGTGCCGCCGAGCTGGCGGCACGTCTCGATCTCGCGGCCACGCTCCTTGCGCCGCTCCGAGCGTCCGCGAGCGGGTCCGGACGGATTCTCGCCGATGGAATCTTCTTCGGGGAGGCTCCGCAGGCAGGCGAGCTGGCATTCGTTTTTACTGGGCCGGCGGGCGCCTACCTTCACATGGGACGCGACCTCGCCCTCGCCCTCCCCGAACTGGTTGAACAGGCTCGCCGCACGTTCGGGCGCGTTGCGCGAGGCCGCCGGCTGGATCTACGATCACGTGGCTCCGTACTCGCCGACGCCAACAGAGAAGCTCTGGGCGTCATCGTACCTGTGCCAGCTGCACGCCGAACTGACGCGGGAACTCCTGGGCCTGCGGCCGTCGGCCGCCATCGGCTATTGTTCGGGCGAGTCCAACGCGCTCTTCGCCCTCGGGGCCTGGGACGATCTCGACGGTTTCCGTCGCGCTATCGACGACGTGGGCGTGTATTCACGCGAGCTGTGCGGCGAATTGCATGCGCTGCGGCGTGCCTGGGCCGTGCCCGAGGGGATGCCGGTCGGCTGGACAACCATGCGCGTGCGGGCGTCCGTTGACGAGGTACGTGCACTCATCGCCGACGAACCGCAGGTCCACCTGACGATCATCAGCGCGCCCGGCGATCTGGTGATCGCGGGCCATCCGGACGCCTGCGCTCGCGTCGCCAAGCGCATCGGCGCCGCCAAGACCACCGGCCTCGGCTACGACTTCGTCATCCACTGTCCCGAGGCCCGGGCGTTCGCCGAGGAGTGGCGGGCGCTGCACCATCGCCCCACCGCGCCCGTCCCCGGCGTCCGGTTCTACACGCATGCCACTAATGACAGCTACGCCGCCACCAGCGATGCGGCCGCCGACGCCCTCCTCGGGCAGGCCATGAACCCAATCGATTTCCCGTCGCTGATCGAGCGCGCCTACGAGGACGGCGTCCGGCTCTTCCTGGAGCACGGACCGCATGCCGGCTGCACGAAGTGGATCGACGAGACGCTGGGCGAGCGTGATCACCTAGCCCTGGCGCTTGATCGCTACGGCCGCTCGTCCCTGTTGCAGTCGGTGGAGAGCGTGGCGCGCCTGTACGCCGCCGGCGTCCCGATGAACCATCACGCGCTGACGGCCCGTCTCGATCCGGACGAGCTACGTCATACCGCAGCGCCATCGCCACCGGGCCGCCGTCGGCTGCCGATGAAGTTTCCGACACACCTCGCTCCCGTCCGCCTCCCTGCACCGGAGCCGATCGCGGACCGCGCGCCGGAGGTGATGACCCCTGCCCCGCCATTGCCGCCGCCTGGCCGGTCGTTGCCGGCGCCGGCGGTGAGCCCGCTGATTGCCCCGGCGCCTGAGAACGCGATGGGCGGCGCGCCGCCCGTCGCGGTATTGGCAGCCCATCACCAACAGCTGGCCGCGCTCCACCAAGCGTTCCTGCGGCAGCAGACGGACGTGCACACGCGCTTCACGCGGCTGCTTCTGGCGGCGGGCGTGCCGGGATCGACCATGGCACCCGCGATCGGCGCGGATGCGGCGGCTCCGCCTTCGCCGACTCACAATGCACCACCCCCCGAGAGCCGAGAGCTCGATGGCGTCCCCGCGCCGAGCCCCGAAGCCACCGCGGCCACCCGGATGCGCCCTCCTACCGGTCCGCGACTTCGATCGCCGGCAGCTCGAGACGCTGGCGTCGGGGAGGCTCTCATCCGTGTTCGGCCCACTGTTCGAGCGCCAAGATGCTTTCGTGAAACAAGTGCGCATGCCCGAGCCACCGCTCCTGCTCGCCGATCGCGTGCTTGGGATCGAAGGGGCGGCGGGCGACATGGGCCGCGGCGTGATCTGGACCCAGACTGATGTGACGGACGACGCCTGGTACCTCCACGAAGGACGCATGCCCGCCGGAATCCTCGTCGAAGCGGGCCAGGCGGACCTGCTCTTGATCTCGTGGCTCGGGGTTGACTTCCTCAACCGGGGCGAACGTGTCTACCGGCTGCTCGGGTGCGACCTCCAGAGCCACGGCGAGCTACCGCGCCCGGGCGACACGCTCACTTACGAGATCCACGTTGACGGCCACGCCCGACAGGGCGACGTGCGGCTCTTCTTTTTCCACTACGACTGCTGGGTCAACGGCGAGCTTCGCGTCACGGTACGAAATGGCCAGGCGGGCTTCTTCACGGACGGCGAGTTGGCCGCGTCGACGGGCATCCTATGGCGCCCGGAGGAGTCCGAGCCCGCCGAGCCCGCACGGCGCGACGCGCCACCGGTCGTGTGTGCGTGCGATCATTTTACCGCCAGTCAGATCAGCGCGTTCATCGAGGGACGAGTTCGCGCGTGCTATGGTGTTGGATTCGAGCGAGCCGACACCCACACGCGCACGCCGGCGATCCAAGGCTGCCGCATGCGTCTCCTCGACGAAGTGACCCATTTTGATCCCGACGGTGGCCCATGGGGCCGGGGATATCTGCGGGCGCGTCTCGCGCTCTCGCCCGACAGCTGGTTCTTCCCTGGCCACTTCAAGGATGATCCCTGCATGCCGGGCACACTGATGTTCGAGGGGTGCCTGCAGGCGATGGCCATCTATCTCACCGCTCTCGGCTACACCCTCGATCGCGATGGCTGGCGCTTCGAGCCCGTACAGGATCACACCTTCACGCTCCGCTGCCGCGGCCAGGCGCTGCCCACCAACACGGAAGTGGTCTACGAGGTATTCGTCGACGAGATCGTCGGGGGCCCGACGCCCACGCTATATGCCGATCTCCTCGGCACCGTAGACGGGCTGAAGGCGTTCCACTGCCGCCGGATGGGCTTGCGTTTGGTGCCGGCCTGGCCGCTCGACGCGGGGCGGTTGCCGACACTGCTCGCGAACGAGGCGTCGGCGCGCGCCTGCGCGCGCGTCAACGGGTTCGACTTCGACTACCACGCGCTCCTCGCAAGCGCGTTGGGCCGCCCGTCGGAGGCCTTTGGCGAGTTGTACCGCCCGTTCGACGGCACGCGCCGCGTTGCCCGCCTCCCCGGACCGCCCTACCACTTCATGTCGCGCGTCTCCCGCGTTGACGGCCCAATCGGCGGCATGCAGGTGGGCTCTGCGGCCGAGGTGGAATATGACGTGCCCCCCGACGCCTGGTACTTCGCCGAGAACGGCGCCCGGGTCATGCCCTTCGCCGTGCTCCTCGAGGTGGCGCTGCAACCGTGCGGCTGGCTGGCCTCGTATATCGGCAGCGCACGCACCAGCAATCTGGATCTCGTGTTCCGTAATCTCGACGGCACCGGCACTGTGCGGCGCGAGGTATTGCCCGACGTCGGCCGGCTCGTTACCACCACACGCCTCGACTCCCTGTCGAGCGCGGGCGGCCTCATCATCACACATTTCGACGTAGCGGTGCGAGCCGGCGACGAGTGCGTGTACGAGCTGAGGACGGCGTCTGGCTTCTTCCCGACCGAAGTCATGCGGGAGCAGGCCGGCCTCGCGACCAGCTCCGACGAGCGCCGCCGCTTCGGTGAAGCCGGCATGGCCCTCGATCTCGCGAGCCGCCCGGAGCGCTATTTCGGCGGGGCCCCGCGATTGCCCGCAGGCCGGCTACTGATGATCGATCGAGTCACCGGTCTGTGGCCGGCGGGCGGCGCCGCCGGACTCGGCCGCGTGCGCTGCGAAAAGGACATCGACGCCAGCGCGTGGTTCTTCAAGGCGCACTTCTTCCAGGATCCGGTGCAGCCCGGCTCGCTCGGCCTCGAGGCCATGATCCAGGCGCTGCAGCTCCTGATGATCGAGCTCGGGATGGGAGCGGAGGTAGCGTCGCCGCGATTCGAGCCCATTGCCACCGGATCGCGGATGGCCTGGAAATACCGCGGCCAGGTCGTGCCCGAGAACCGGATCGTCTCCGTGGACGTGGCGCTGACCGCTGTGGGCCTCGGCGAGCGCGGCCCTTTCGCCGCCGCCGATGGCAAGCTCTGGGTCGACGGCAAGTGTATCTACCATGCCCGGGAGCTCGGAATGAGAATCGTCGCTGGGCGGTGATTCTCTCTCTCTCTCTCTCTCTCTCTCTCTCTCTCTCTTTTTCTCTCCTCTCTCTCTCTCTCTCTGCAGTTAACGGATCCGGCAGATTCTGGAGGACGATACGCCATGCAACAGGCAGCGCAAATCACCATCCACGTCGTACGCGGATTCGTTCACGTACTCAGGGTCAGCCTATATAGAACCCTGGGCGTTCCTTATCCCTGGCTGAAGACTTCTGGAACGGTTCGCTGCAAGACCGACCAGTCGTGGCCGCAGCCATCCCCGATCTCGCCAAACATGCCCCCTGCGGTCTTGCACGTGCCCGCCGAGGAACTCAAGGAGTTCCTCGCCAAAATCGTGGCCAGGTTCCAGCAACAGGTGACGTACTCATGGCTGTCGGCTATCGCGTACTTGAAGCGAACGCCTTACCTTAGCTGTCCCGAGGACCCGACCTTCACACATTACATGACGAAGACGGTCTATACCTATTTCCTGACGGATGTCCTGGACGACGCCGATCGTCAACTTCTCGAGAAGAACGGTATCTCCAGCGAATTCGTACACAAGTCGGACCTTACCCCGGCAAGCACGGTCGACACCTTTCCCGGCCTCTACTGCACCGGCTCCGTCTGCTACTTCCGCGAAAGCCCGAACGGGGAGTTTGAGCTGATCGGCACCGCTATGGTGGACCGGCAACTCCAGCTGGCCGAGCTGATTCGCCCGTCCGACGGCAGCAGCTGGAAGAGCGCGAAAATGCACGTGCTGCAGGGTGCGGCCCTCGTATCGGCCTTCGTCACGCATCCGAAATGCCACTTCCCGATCGACGCCATCCTCGCCGTGACCAGGACGATACTTCCGAAGGAGCATCGGATCGCCAAGCTGCTCGAGCCCCACATGTACCTGCAGCTCCCGCTGGATTACTCCGTGCTGCACATCAAGAACGGGCCGGGCTTCAACGATCCGCGCCTCTACTACACGGCCTTCAGCGGTGCCGGCGCGTCGCAGTACCGCCTGTTCGAGTACTCGTTCGCCGGGTTTCGCGGCCGCGCTGCGTTTCCGCCCTACACGTTCGGCTATCTGCTGCGGGCGAAAAAGAATGACTATCTGAGCTTCCTGTTCGGCTACCACGAGGTCATTCTGGAGTTCGTGCGCAAAGTCGTCGCCGACGTGGAACTCGATGACGTGGTGCAGGAGTGGGTAAAGCAATGTGCGCACTACTCACGGGGGTTCGGCCGCCCGGATGGGAATATCGACAGGGAGGAACTCGCCGCCTGCATCGCGACCCTGATATGGAACTGCTCGGTGGTCCACGGCGCGGATCATTACGACTACTTCCACTCGATCCCCATGGAGCATAAGCCGACGCGGCTACGCATACCCCCGCCCTTCGAGAAGGGTGGGCGCACCTTCGACGTGAAGGACCTCACGAACGCGGACGACCGCCTGCGGCAGTACATGTGGCACGAGCTCTACGTGAAGCCGTGGGGCCTGAAACGAACTCTGCGACGTCGATTATCAGTTCGTCGAGGAAGACATGGAGGAGGCGACCCGTGACTTCAAGCGACGGCTGACGTCCTACGACTCCAGCCTCCCGACGAACAACTACATCCCCCTTCGCGAGATCGCCACGAGCATTCAATACTGACCCTGATCCTTCATGGAGCCACTGCACATCCAGAAGAGTTGATCATGGGCTCGACCGCCGTACGCATGTGGTCGCAGATGCCGCACCGACAGGCGCCGGTGAAAGCGCGGCCATGCACGTCGAACACCATCTCCTATGTCTCGCAGGCTAAAGCGGAATGGCGCGCGTCGGCTCCGCGAGCGCGCCTCGCGCCACGCTTTGACGAAGCGAGGCACGCTGTCATGCGCGCCGGCATTTCCGCGGCCGCGGGGCTCCTCGAACCGGCACTGTGCCGGACGGCGCTCGCGCTTCGGCGGCTTGCGTCTGGTTACCGAAGATAAGGATCTGTCCGCCATGATTCGAACCGAGAGTTCAGGGCGACGTTGGTGGAGAAAAGACGCCTCGTTCACGCCTCATTTGGAGATAATGCGGCCAAAAGGTTCGGCTGGACACGTCAATCTGATCGTGCGCGGCGATCCCGATCACGATGTCCCCCTCATCTACCAGCGGCCCAATGACACGATGACGGACGAAGAGGCCGACGCCCTCCTTTCTCGGGACGTCGCCGCCATCGGCGGGAAGATCAACGCGGTGGTGACGAGTCGGGCCTGGGCCTATTTCCCGCATGGCACTGAGGAGGAGCGATGGGAGTCGTTCCAAGGTCACTCGGGTCCTACTTCGTCGGCAGCCTCGTGAACTTCGAAACCGTCGCGCACACGGCGCGCTATTCCGTGGATCCCGTCAACCGGTGTTTCGCATGATCGCCGCCGCGGATCGAATCGAAGCGGCGTCGTACCGAGCGATCATCGATGCGGCCGCGCGACCCCGCGAGACGTTGCGGGTGATTCGCCAGGCCTCCGGCGCGATCTCCGTGTCCCTCGGAGAGCACGCGAGGGAGGGCGCCGGACCCGGTGGGAATAGCTCCGGCAAGGGCCCGGAAGGCGAGCTCGTCGGCTGGCTGCCCGCGCTCTACCCCGAATGGCTCGGCGACCGGGGCTTCTTGCACGCGCACGGCGTGCGCTTCCCCTACGTCGCCGGAGGGATGGCCAACGGCATTGCGACACCACGGCTCGTGGTCGCGATGGCGCGCGCGGGCATGCTCGGCTTCTTCGGGGCGGCAGGCCTATCGTTCGATGCCGTCGAGGCGGGGCTCGACGAGATCATCCGTACCATAGGCGGGGAACTCCCCTGGGGAGCCAGCCTGATCCACTCGCCGCACGAGCCCATGCTCGAGGAGCGCGTCGCCGACCTGTTCATCCGGCGGGGCGTGCCGGCGGTCGAGGCCTCGGCGTTCCTGGCCCTCACGCCGAGCATCGTGCGCTACGCCTGCACCGGTCTCCACGTGGGCGCCGGCGGCTCGATCGCGCGCCGCCACCGCGTGTTTGCCAAGCTGTCACGACCCGAGGTCGCGCGCCGTTTCATGATGCCGGCCCCGGGCCGAGATCCTACGAGCCCTCGTCGCGAGCGGCAAGCTGAGCGCCGAGGAGGCGCGCCTCGCCACCCGCGTTCCGCTGGCGACCAACGTCACCGTCGAGGCCGACTCGGGTGGTCACACCGACAACCGGCCCCTGACGGCACTCCTGCCCACGATCCTCAGGCTGCGCGATGAATGCGAAGCCGAACTCGGGTTGCCCGAGACGATCCGCGTCGGGGCGGCCGGTGGGTTGGGCACTCCCTCCTCGGTGGCCGCGGCCTTCGCGCTGGGCGCAGCTTACGTGCTCACCGGCTCGATCAACCAGAGCGCCCTCGAGTTCGGGCCTCTCGGACGACGGCAAGCGCATGCTCGCCGAAGCGGGCATCGCGGACGTGGGCATGGCGGCCGCTGCCGACATGTTCGAGTTGGGCGTAAAACTCCAGGTTCTCAAGCGGGGGACGATGTTCTCGATGCGCGCCAACAAGCTCTATGAGCTCTACCGCGATCACGCGAGCCTCGAAGCGATTCCCGCAGCGGCCCGGAGCGAGTTGGAGACGAAGATCCTCGGCGCCTCCATCGATACCGTCTGGCGCGAGACGGAACACTTCTGGCAAGGACGCGATCCGACTCAGGCCGAGAAGGCGCGCACTGACGACAAGCACCGCATGGCGCTCGTCTTCCGTTGGTATCTCGGCAAGTCGAGCCGCTGGGCGATCGCCGGAGAGAGCCCCCGTCGTACCGACTACCAGATCTGGTGCGGTCCGGCGATGGGCGCGTTCAACGCCTGGGTGGCGGGCTCATTCCTCGAGCCGCTCCCAAACCGCGGTGTCGTCCAGATCGCCCTCAACCTCATGGAGGGGGCGGCCGTGATCACGCGCGCCCAGCAGCTGAGGAGCCACGGCGTCCCAGTTCCCGCGACAGCGTTCGATTTCCGCCCGAGGCCACTCCGGTGAGCGGCCGCGACTGGCTGAAGATGATCGTGCCATGGCGTTCCAGCCACTGCTGCTCGCGCAGATAGTGCAAAATCACCTGGACCTTCGGGTCGGCACCGGTTCCGCCGACGACCGCGCCCAGATTGCGCACGACGTCGCCGAGCAGCGCGCTTTCCTGCGGGTCGGGCGGCGCGGCGTCGATGGGCAGCCCCTCGTCGCCCACTTCGTCTTCAGGCACCAGCGGTGCCTCGATGCGCTCCAGGATGATCCGTGCGGTCTCCAGGCCGCCCGCGCGGACGATCCGATGCGCCTGAGCAAAATCGTCTTGAGAAAGCCCGCTCCGGGGTGGCGCGCCGCATAGAGCCGGCTGAACGCCTCCGCGGCCTCATAAGCCGCGCTGAAGGCAACGCTCATCACAAGCCCTTCGCCGCTGAACAATGACGAGGAAAGCCCGTCGCCGGCGCGTGGGTGCGCGATCACGCCGATGCGTTCGAGTGAGCAGCCCGCCCTCCTCCAGCATCGGGCGTGTCCGCCGCACCACGCGGCGCACGATCGGATTGTGGCGTTCCGCGAGGGTGTCGAACTCCTGAATGAATTCGTCGCGCACATCCGACGGCAGGTCGTCGAAGCGCGGGCCGCGCACCTCCTTCGGTTCCAGGTTGGCGTCGTTGCGGATGTCGCCATCACGACGCCGTGTTCGGTGGACATACGGGGAGGCTCGCTCCGGCCGCCGTGCGACGGACTTGATGTCGCAATTTGCGACTTCAAGTCATCCCCAGCCGGCTGGCTGCAGGGCCGGGAATGAGTCATCGACAGGATGGCGCAAGCGAGACGCTTACGGCTATGTATGTAGGGTAAATGACCGCCCGGCGGCGACCGGCACCGGTACAAGCAAGAAACCCAGCAATGATTGCAGACCATCTGACAGGTCTTGAGAAGTTCGAGGCGGAGCTTTGGAAGGTCGCGGACGATCTGCGGGCCAATTCCGGGCTGGCGTCGAACGAGTATTTCATGCCCCTCATGGGGTTGATCTTTCTGCGTCACGCCACCAACCGCTACTATGAGGCGAAGGCGGCGATCGATGCCGACAAGGCGGCCGGGCGGATGCCGAACCGGCCGCTCGTCGCGGCGGACTTTCAGCGCCGGCGTGCGCTCATGCTGCCGGAGGCGGCGCGCTACGATACGCTGTTGCGGATGCCGAAGGACGGCAAACTCGGCGCCGCACTGACGGCCGCGATGGAAGCGGTCGAGGCCGGCTTCCCGCCGCTTGCCGGGCAATTGCCCAAGGATTACGAGCGGTTCGAGGGCGATCTCCTGGAACGCATGCTGCGGATGTTCGACTCCGAGGGCCTGCGCACGGCCTCGGGCGACGTGTTCGGCCGCATCTACGAGTATTTCCTCGCCGAGTTTTCCAAGCAGGGCGCCCACGACAACGGCGAGTTCTTCACGCCGCCCTCGATCGTCCAGACCATCGTCAACGTCATCGAGCCGGACCACGGCATCGTGTTCGACCCGGCCTGCGGCTCCGGCGGCATGTTCGTGCAGTCGAGCCATTTCATCGAGGACGCCGGCCTGGACACGATGAAGCGCGTCACCTTCTACGGCCACGAAAAGAACGAGACCACCGCCAAGCTGGCGCAGATCAACCTCGCCGTGCACGGGCTGCAGGGCACCATCCGGGCCGGCAACGAAGCGATCACCTATTACAAGGATCCGCACGAACTCGCCGGGAAGTGCGACTTCGTGATGGCCAATCCGCCGTTCAACGTGGACGAAGTGGATGCCGAGAAGGTGAAGGGCGACAAGCGCCTGCCGTTCGGGCTGCCCGGCGTCAACAAGACCAAGAAGGTCTCGAACGCCAACTACCTGTGGCTGTCCTATTTCTACAGCTATCTCAACGAAACGGGGCGTGCCGGCGTGGTCATGTCCTCCCAGGCGTCGGGCGCCGGGCGGGACGAGGCGATCGTCCGCCAGAAGCTGGTCGAGACCGGCGCGGTCGATGTGATGATCGATATCCGCGGCAATTTCTTCTACACCCGCACCGTGCCGTGCCAGCTCTGGTTCTTCGACCGGGCCAAGGAGAAAGACAAGGCGCGGCGCGATCACGTCCTCATGCTCGATGCCCGCAACATCTTCCGCAAGGTGTCGCGCTCGGTGTGCGATTTCAGCCCCGAGCAGCAGAAGAACATCGCCGCCATCGTCTGGCTGTACCGCGGGCAGCAGGACCGGTTTCTGAGACTGGTCGAGACCTATTTGGCGCGGGCAATCTCCGACGGGGACGCGGCATCGGCGCCTCTGGCGGCGTTCGGGAAGGCGCTCGGCAAACTGGTGGAACTGGTCAAGCCCTTTGCCACGCAGAAGCGCAGGGACGATCCCGTCGCCGAGCCATGGCAAGAGCTGACCAGCACGCAGGCGACGTTGGCCGGTGACGAAAAAACGTTCGCAGCCGAGGTCGCGGGCCGGGCGAAGGACTGGAAGCGCAAGGCACGGGACAATGAGGGCCTTAACGCGGCACGGGTTGAGCTGCACCCGCTGGCGGACCGCTGCCGCGACCTGACGAAAGAGATCGACCTTGCGGCGAAGCTCGCCGGCCGTGTCGTCGATATCTGCGTCAAGGACCTGGAGGCGCGGGACTCCGATAATTGGGCGAACGCCGAGGTGTCGCGGGCGCGCAAGGCCGTGGAGGTGGCGCGGGCAGATGCCGTCGAGGCGCTGCGCCGGGCACGCTATTTCGTGCGGCAGGCCGACTGGCTTCAGGAGCGGTTCCCGGACGCAAGGTTGCGCGATGTCGAAGGGTTGGTGAAGCTGGTCGATCGTGCGGAGATCGCGTCGCATGATTTCAGCCTGACGCCGGGGCGGTATGTCGGGGTTGCACCTGAAGAACAGGATGAGAATTTCGATTTCGAGGAGGCGTTGCGCGCCATCCACGTTGACTTGAAGGGATTAAACGAGGAGGCCTCGGAGCTGGCCGCGCGGATCGCCCGAAACTTCGAGGAGCTGGGCGCGTGAGTGTCCATCAAGGAAACATCGCGCAGCTAGTAGATGACGGCTTTGCCACCATCCAGACTGGGCCATTCGGAACACAGCTCAAAGCGAGTGATTACGTCCCCGAAGGGGTTCCGGTAATTAATGTGAGAAATGTCGGCTACGGTGACCTAAGGGACGAAAAGATCGAGTTTGTAACAGAAACAACTGCGGAGCGCCTTGGCGTCCACGTTCTAGCTGAGAACGATATCGTATTTGGTCGAAAGGGCGCCGTTGACAGGCACTTGTTCGTCTCCACGGAGCAAGCGGGGTGGGTTCAGGGGTCAGACTGCATCCGTCTGCGCTTCACTACCGAAAAAATTAATCCGCACTTTGTATCTTACGCTTTCCTTCGTCCATATCACAAGGAATGGATGCTGCAGCAGTGCGGCAACAAAGCTACGATGGCGTCGCTCAATCAAGATGTTATTCGCCGGATTACTTTGCCGCTGCCTCGCCGCGATCAGCAAGACGAAGTTGTTTCGGTGCTCTCCGCTTACGACGACCTGATCGACAACAACCGGCGGCGGATTGCGCTGTTGGAGGAGGCGGCGCGGATGCTCTATCGCGAGTGGTTCGTCCACTTCCGCTTCCCCGGCCACGAACACGTCAGGATGATCGATGGCGTTCCTGAGGGGTGGGAGCGGCGGCCGATTTCCAGTATCGCAGAAGTCGTGCGCGGGAAAAGCTATAGTAGTGCCGAGCTCGTCGATGAAGGGGGACAGCCGTTTGTAAACCTCAAGTGCATTGAGCGCTTCGGGGGATTTCGAATATCGGGACTCAAGGGCTTTAAAGGCGAGCACAAACCGCAACATTTGGTCATGCCCGGCGACATTGTGATCGCAGTAACGGATATGACCCGAGACGCGATGATCGTTGCACAAGCTGCCCGCATCCCAAAAACTGTGGGGGTTGGGGCAATTTTCTCGATGGACCTGGTGAAGGTGATCCCGAATGATGGATTCGCGCCAGAATGGTTTCACGGGATGCTTCGATATTCTTCATTCTCGGCAGGGGTCCGAGAAGAGGCAACGGGAGCAACTGTACTACATCTGAAGCCAAAGCACATCAAGTCCTGGCAAGCTTTGGTTCCGCCAAGTATGCTGCTGTCCCTATTTGCGGCGACATTTCGAGATTTTCTCGAACAAAAGGACAACCTCGAACTTCAAATCGTGAAGCTTTCGGAAGCGCGCGACCTCTTGCTGCCGCGCCTGATGAACGGCGAGATCACCGTATAAATCACGTGATGCCATTGGCCACCCCGGGAGCCGGATGACATGGCGGTGACGGGCATAAACAGCGAGGACCGGCTGGTGCAGGCGACCATTGCCAAACACCTTAACAAGGTGCTCGGCTGGGACAGCCTTTACGCCTGGAACCATGAGACCTTTGGGCCATCCAGTATGCTCGGGCGCACCGATACGCGCGACGTGGTTCTCACCCGCGATCTGCGTGCCACCCTCGAACGGCTCAATCCGGACCTGCCTGACTCCGCCATCAACGACGCGCTACGGGCATTGACGGCGTACGATTTCAGCCGCTCGCTGGTTCAGCACAATCAGGATTTCGCGCGGCTGATCCGCAACGGTGTCCCGGTCGAATTTCGCGACGCCGCGGGGCGGCGGCATCACGAGCGCGCAAGAGTGATCGATTTCGCGAACCGGCCCGGCAGCAACCGCTTCCTCGCCGTGCGCGAACTCAAGCTCACCGGGCTGCGGACGCCGGGCTACAACCGCCGCGCCGATATCGTGTGCTTCGTCAACGGTCTGCCGCTGGTCTTCATCGAGCTCAAGGCCGTGTACAAGAACATCCGCGCCGGGTTCGACGGCAATCTGCGCGACTATCTCGACGAAAACGTCATCGCCCACGCCTTCCACCACAACGCCTTCCTGATCGTCAGCAACGGCCACCGCGCCCGCTATGGCTCGATCACCAGCGAATGGGATCATTTCGCCGAATGGAAGCGCAACGAGGAAGACGATAAGGGCAGCGTCGAGGCCGAAGTGCTCCTGAACGGGATGCTGGCGCACGACCGGCTGCTCGACATCGTCGAAAACTTCATCCTGTTCGACGAAAGCCGGCCCGGCGCGACCCGGAAAGTGGTCGCACGCAATCAGCAGGTGCTCGGCGTCAACCGCGCCGTCGCGTCCGTTGTCCGGCAGGAGGCGTTCAAGCGCGCCTTCCCGATCGCGAGAAGCGGCTCACGCACCGCGTGATCGACCTGCCGTTGGAGAAACTGGCGGCGCCCGAACAATCACGTATCGGGAGTACCGGCCCGCCGGGCTTGTCGGAAGCTCCGTTGCCGTATTTCGTCCCGCCGGGCCGGTTTCCATTATCGAGCGCGCGCACCCGGATCTCGGCCGGCTCGGCGTGTTCTGGCATACCCAGGGCAGCGGCAAGTCCTACTCCATGGCGTTCTTCGCCGAAAAGGTGCGCCGCAAGGTGCCGGGCAATTTCACGTTCCTGTTGATGACCGACCGCAAGGATCTCGACAGCCAGATCTACAAGACATTCACCGGCTGCGGCATCGCGGATAAGGAGACGCCGCGGGCGGCCTCCGGCGAAGACCTCGGCGGCTGCTGAAGGAGAACCACCGCTACGTGTTCAGCCTGATCCACAAGTTCAATCAGGACGTGAACCCGGACGAGCCCTACAGCGAGCGCGACGACATCATCGTGATTTCCGACGAGGCGCACCGGACGCAGGCCGGGCGGCTCGCCCGCAACATGCGCCTTGCCTGCCGAATGCGGCGTTCATCGGCTTCACCGGGACGCCGCTATTCAAGCAGGACGAAATCACCGGCGCATCTTCGGCAACTATATCTCGCGCTACGACTTCAAGCGATCGGAAGAGGACGGCGCGACCGTCAAGCTCGTCTACGAGAACCGGGGCGAAAAACTCGGGGTGGCGCGCCTCGACCTCAACAGCCGGATCGCCGCCAAGATCGAAGAGGCCGAACTCGACCCTGACCAGGCGGCGTTGCTCGAAAGGCTGCTGGGCAAGGACTACGAGGTCATCACCGCGATGAACGCCTCGACAAGATCGCAGCGGATTTCGTGGAGCACTGCGCGACCCGGTGGGAATCCGGAAAGTCGATGCTCGTGTGCATCGACAAGATCACCTGCGCCCGGATGCACCAGCGGATCATTCCGCGGTGGCAAGCGAAGGCGGCGGGCGTCCGGGCGGCGAGCCGAAGCCAAAGAGGCGCAAGTCATCGCGACGGCCGATGCGACGAGCCGTTCGGCGCTCGCCGAACAGGCCGACAAGCTGCGAAGCCCAGGCGGGTTGGCTCGATGACACCATCATCGAGATCATCATCAGCGAGGGGCAGAACGAGGTCGCGGATTTCCAGAAGTGGGGTTTCGACATCATCCCGCACCGCGAGCTGATGAAGACAGGGATTCGAGACGGCCGACGGCAAACGGATCGATGTGGAATCCGCGTTCAAGAATCCCGCAGCACCCGTTCCGCGTCGCCATCGTCTGCGCCATGTGGCTGACCGGCTTCGACGTGGAATGCCTGTCGACGCTCTACATCGACAAGCCCATGAAGGCGCATAACCTCATGCAGGCGATCGCGCGGGCGAACCGGCGCTTCCCCGGCAAGGATTTCGGGCTCGATCGTCGATTACAACGGGATGCTCAAGAGCTTGCGTGAGGCTTTGGCGCAGTATGCGCTCGGCGATGATGGTGACGACGGAGACGAGATCGTTGCACCGATCGAGGAGCGCGTCCAGGCGCTCCTGGAGGGGATCACGGCGACCGAGGCGCATCTGCGCGATCTCGGCTTCGACGCCGCGACGCTCATTGGCACGAAAGGCTTCACCCGCATCAAGGGGCTCGCTGACGCGGTCGAGGCCATCTATTCGAGCGACGAATTGCGAAGCGCCGGTTCGAGATACTGGCGCGCCAGGTGTTCATCGCGGTTCAAAGCTTTGCTGATGGAGCCGACGGCCTTCGCCTATGCGGAACGGCACGACAATATCGAAGCGATCTACAAGAAGCTGACAGAACGGCGCGACACTGCGGATGTAACCGAGCTGTTGAAGGCACTCCACCGGATCGTGAACGAGGCCATCCGCACGCAAGCCGTGGGCGACGATCAGGCCGAAGGGCTCACCTGGACTTGAGCCAAATCGATCTCGAGCGGCTGCGCGACGAGTTTGCCAAAAAGGTCCGGCGCAAGGCGACGGCGCTTCAGGATATCCGGGATATGGTGGAGCAAAAACTCGCGGAGATGCTGGCGCGCAATCCGATGCGCATGGACTACCAGCGCAAATACGAAGACATCGTCGCCAATTACAACCGCGAGAAGGACCGCACCACGATCGAGGAGACCTTCAGGCGGCTTGTCGAACTCGTCACCGCCATGGACGAAGAACAAACGCGCGCGGCAAGAGAGGGGCTGAGCGAGGAAGAGCTGGCGGTTTTCGATTTGCTGAAGAAGGAGAGCTTGGACAAGGCGGCGCGAGAGCGCGTGAAGCAGGCCAGCAAAGCGCTGCTTGGTCAAATCGAGAGCGCCTTGCCGCGCTGGACCGCTTTTGGGAGAAGGAACAGACAAAGGCGGACGTGGAGACGTTCATTCTGGACGAGATATTCACCCAACTTCCGACACCGCCATTCTCCGAGGAGGAGAAGCAAACGCTGGGCCGGCGCCCTCTATGCTCATGTATGGCAGCAAGCCGTCAGGGGCGACTTCGCGAGGGCGGTGTGACAAGCCGTGGATAGCGACGACATGAGCATTCACCTTGGCGACGGCGGATGCGGTGGAATTGCCGTCGGCGGCGTCGATCTTCTCGGCGAGCGCGTTGCCGCGATCGGCGACGTCATGGGAAATCGCCTTACCATAGGCGGGGTTGATCTTGCGAATTTCCTACCTGGGTGCCCTGATCGTTGAAATCGAGGTGATGCAGGCCGATGAGGAAAGCATTGTCGCTCGTGGCCATCGCGCCGCGTACCGCAAGCCGCAGCAGCCGGAATCAGCGCCCGCGTCTTTTGATAGCCGCGATTAAAGGCAAAGCGGGCCACGATGTCGCAAATCGAGGGGTGGAACGGGTAGGTTTCGCGGATACGCTCGATAAAGGTTTCGGGCGTGGTCGGGATGGTATCGATCCGCTTCGCCTTTTGCAGCGCGGCCACATAGGCCTGGGCAATTTCGTCAACTCTGTCCGGCGGCGGCAGCCCGTCGAACAGGCGCTTGCGCACGATCGCGAACACCTCGCCGGTGTTTTGCTGCACCGGCGTGATGGCCTGGGCGTTGCGATCATAATGCTTGGTCAAATTCTCGATGAGCGTGCGCAGCTGTCCGGAGCCGTCGAGATAAACGTCGTCCTTGAGGTTGGTGACGACGACGCAGGCGCGCGGACAACGCGGCAGCGCATTGAACAGGCGTTCCAGCGCCCCGATGGTCAGATCGCCGAGCGTGGTCGCGCCGACCGGCTCGCCCTGCGCCATTTGCAGATAGCTCGGCAGTTCGTCGAGCAGGATCAGGACCGGCTGGTCGCCGAGAACGGACACCCATTCGTCGATGCCCGGCGTCTTGGCGCCGTTGCGCCAGAACGGCGCCATCGCGTCGCCGCGGCCAAGCTGATCGGCGATGAAACCCCACAACAGCGTGTCGGGGTTCTGGTGGCCGTTGAAGATGACCACCTTCGCCGCGCCGAATTCCGCGCCGCTGGCGAGCTTCGGCACGATCTCCCGGCGCAGGGCGGGATCGGCCGCGAGCAGACCGAACGCGATCAGGCTGTGCGTCTTGCCGCCGCCCATCGCCTGCGTGAGGTAAAACGCGCCATCCTCGCTCTTGCCGGCGAGGCGTTCGAACCCGCGTCTGACCAGCAGGCTCGAGGCCCGCCGTGAAATAATTCCGCTGAAAAAAGGCGCGTCCATCGATCCTGTCCGACGCGAAATCCTCGATCTGCGCGACCTGTTCAACGAGGCTATCGCTTTTCACGACAGCGCTCGGGATACACAGCTGCTTTACGGTCGCTATCGGCATTTGGCCCGCTTTATTGTGCTCAGCGAGAAGATGTTGATGCACTCTACGCGGAGGCTCGATCGATCGCTAGCGGCAGGATTGCGGCAGCTTCCCGATACCGAAGTAATGGACCAAATGCGGCGAAGCGGCGCTCGCTGCGTGAACAAATCACCAAAGGGAAAGGAAACGCAATTTTTTTAAATATCTACCGAAGCCCTCGCCCGCGCGTGATCCGCGAGACGGGTTGGTGGTATTTCAGGACCGAACGTGCCTACTTCTTTCCCGGAGCGCGAGACGCCGCGAATCAGGCGGTGCCTTTTTGCCGAAGGTTGCCGGTCGATCCGGCAACGCCGAGCCGCCGCAGGATATCTGCCGGCGCTTCGAACAGGTTAAGCCGTCCCTTCATCGGCACGAATGGCAAAGGCCTTGGGTTGGCGAGCACGAAGCCGAATGTGCCTTCGAACCATTTACTTCGATGCTTGGTGACACAATCGACAAGGTCCACCATGCCAATGATACCGCCGCGCATGCTGGCGAGTTCCAGCGGAATCTTGCAGCGGTAATCGTGTTCGATCTCCGGATGGTATTGGCGGCTTACCGCGTTCGATGAGGCATGGATCAAAAGCGGACCGCGGTACTTGGTCGGCCACGTCCGATTCTCTATGTCCTTGCCACCTTCGATGATGAGAGCGGCCCAAGGTTGCCTGATGCATAGAATCTTCATTTCGGACCTCGACGGCCTAGCGTAGACGCATAGACGCGCGTTCTGCAACCAACCGAGCGGTCACACAACCAAATCACGTCGCTTCCCATGCGCTTCCAGATCCTGAATTTGGTAAGCAGTAAGTCTACTTTTACATTGAAATCATTGTATATTTTAGACCTTAACTGCTGTGGAGCCGCACACCTTATGGAAGATGCCCGACGGCTTTGCGGCCACACATTGGCTAGACGCGGACCGGCAGTCAGGGCGGAGCGCTGACGATCTGCCTGCTGGATCGCGAACCCGTGCTCTCGGGCATGACCAACTGCGACCGGGAAGGCCAAGCCTACGGCGACAAGAGCTCCGCAACTTTGCAGCGTGAACACATTGTCAAGTTGATGGCAGCCCGCGCGGAGCGGCCGGATTTGGCGAATCGGCTGCGCAAGGTCCTACGAGCCATTATGAACCATGCCGTTGAGATTGGCATGCGAAATGACGATCCGACCCGCGACGTGAAAGGATCCGGGTCAAGACCGAAGGTTTCCATAGCTGGTCGGACGATGAATTTCGCGTTTTGAGGTCCGGCACCCGCAGGGACCGCGGGCTCGATTGGCGCTGGCGCTTTTGCTCTACACGCGCCAGCGCCGATCCGACGTCGTCCGCATGGGCGGCGAACATGTTCGTCAAGGTCTCTTACATGTCCGGCAAATCAAGACAAGAGCCGAGTTGACGATCCCGGTGCATCCGCAGCTGGCCGCGATTCTTGACGAAATGTCGTCCGATAATGTTGCCTATTTGACAACGCAATTCGGAAAGCCCTTCACGGCAGCCGGATTTGGTAATTGGTTCCGCGAGCAATGCAATTCGCCGGCCTGCCACATTGCAGCGCCGATGGGCTACGCAAGGCCGCTGCTCGCCGACTCGCGGAGGCGGGATGCACCGAACACGAGATCGCAGCCATCACCGGGCACGCGAGCCTAAGGGAGATCGTGCGCTACACGAAGGCTGCCGATCAGAAGAAGCTCGCACGCGCCGCTATCGACAAGATCAGCGCACAGCCGACACCGGACAAATTGTCAAACCTTGGCTCCAGTTTGACAGTTCCAGCGAAAAAACAAGCAGAATCAAAGACGAAACTTGGTGTTGGCTCCCCGGGCCGGATTCGAACCAGCGACCAACCGGTTAACAGCCGGTTGCTCTACCACTGAGCTACCGGGGAACGATGCCGGAAGCGGCTTGCATATAACAAAGCTGCAGCGCTTTGCCTAGCGGCTTTTACGCCCGCTCGCGCATGCCGTTGTGGATAGTAGCGAAGCCGTTGAGGCCGCTCCTTGATGTTGGCCACCGACGTCTCCGAGAGGCTCCCTTGGCTCGCCTGGCTCCCTTGGTTACGCGGCACCGCACTCGGGGCATCATCAGGGCCGGTGGGCAGCCCCGCAGCGACGTCAGGCCGCGACTGCTATGCTCCTGTTCATACTGGAAACCCAACAGCCCTTGTGCCACCATTGGGCACCCCGTCGGTGACCGTCTGCGAATTAGCAAATCCAGGCTATCTCCCTGATGAATCAGGACCAACGGGGAATTTCACTTTTTAGATGCTCGATCCAGGAATGCATTAATACTACTGAGTTACAAATCACCTATGTTCTTGAAATTGCAAGAGGTTTACCAAACTACCGTTTTTGAAAAGCCTTGTGATGTCAACGACTTCTGAGATTTTCTACTTAGTAGTATTAATGCATTTCCCTTATGGCGGCGTGGCGCCATGCACGATCCGCAAGGTTCTCCATCGATACAGGTCTTCTAGTACCGCGGCGACGGCTTGGCGGGCGCGGGCAAGAGCTGATGGGGCGGTGAAGGGATCGGAAACCACCCGCCGGGTGCTTGCCGCCGGCACCTGACATGCTACACCGCGCCAGGTCATTCCGGTATCATCCATGAACATCCTGCTTGTCGGTTCGGGCGGACGCGAGCATGCGCTCGCCTGGAAGCTTGCGGCCAGTCCGCTCGCAGAGCGGCTCTATTGCGCGCCCGGCAACGCCGGAATCGCCCGCGAGGCCGAATGCGTGGTCCTCGACCCTGCAGACCATCGCGCGGTCATAGCCTTCTGCAAAACGAAGGCGATCGATTTTGTCGTGGTCGGCCCGGAAGCGCCGCTCGCGGCCGGCATCGTCGATGATCTCGAAGCGGCGGAGATCAAAACCTTCGGCCCGACCCGGGCGGCGGCACGTCTGGAAGGCTCCAAGGGTTTTACCAAGGACCTTTGCCGCGCCAACGCCATCCCGACGGCGGCCTATGAGCGCTTTACGGTGGCGGCCCCGGCGAAAGACTACGTCCGCCGGATGGGCGCACCGATCGTCATCAAGGCCGACGGGCTGGCCGCCGGCAAGGGCGTCGTGGTGGCCGCCACGATCGCCGAAGCCGAGGCCGCGATCGACATCATGTTCGCCGGCGCGCTCGGCGAAGCCGGCGAGGCGATCGTTGTGGAGGAGTTTCTGGCCGGAGAAGAGGCCTCGTTTTTTGTCCTCTCGGATGGCGAGCACGTGGTGCCGCTCGCCACCGCCCAGGACCATAAACGCGCCTTCGACGGCGACCAGGGGCCGAATACCGGGGGCATGGGAGCCTATTCGCCGGCGCCGGTCATGACGCCCTCAATGGAGCGGCGCGCCCTCGAAGAGATCGTGCTGCCGACCATCCACGCCATGAAGGCGATGGGCACGCCGTTCCGCGGGCTGCTGTACGCCGGGCTGATGATCACCGAATTGGGGCCGAAGCTCATCGAATACAACGTCCGATTCGGCGACCCGGAATGCCAAGTGCTGATGCTGCGCCTGATGTCGGATTTGTTGCCGGCGCTGGTCGCGGCACGCGACGGCGCGCTCGGACATTTCGCCTTGCGCTGGCATGCGGATGTGGCGCTGACCGTGGTGATGGCCGCCAATGGCTATCCGGGCGCTTACGACAAGGGCACCGAGATCGGGGGGCTTGCGGAGGCCGAAGCCTGCGAAGCGGTGGAAATCTTCCACGCCGGAACGCGCCGGGACGGCGACCGCATCTTGGCGAATGGCGGCCGTGTACTCGACATTTGCGCGCTCGGCCGGACGGTGGCGGAAGCGCGGACGCGCGCCTATGCGGCGGTGGACAAGATCGTGTGGCCGGAGGGTTTTTGCCGCCGCGATATCGGGGAGCGGGCCCTGGGGAAGGGATAAATCATGCGGCTGGCGACTTGCCGATCGCCCCGTTGAGTATATACTTAAAAAACTCTGGTATATACGGAGCTTCACAATGGGTCTGTTCATCAAGAACGCCATCACCGAGTCCAAGATACGCAAGCTTGCCGAGCGGACCGGCGAATCCTTACGTAGACTGTCGAGCGTGCGGTGGATGAACGACTGGCGAGAACGGAATTTGCGCGTGCCGGCGGGCGCGTCGATCGCACGAAGCTCGCCAAGGTTCTCGCATATTTCGATTCCTTCCCACACATCAACGAACATTTAACTGATGATGAAATCATCGGTTATGATGAAAATGGCATCCCAAAATGATCGTCGTGGATAGCTCCGTCGTGGTGGCGATCCTGCGGCGCGAGCCTGACGCCCCAACTTGGATCGATGTGATCGACCGAACCTCGAAGGCGCTTATGTCGATTGTCTCGTTTGTTGAGACCAGCATGGTCATTTGCGGCCGGCGCTTTGATGCCGCGCCTGGCGACATCGCTTTGCTGCTCGGATCACTGGGCATCGATATTGTTCCGATCACGCTGGAGCAAGGCGAGTCGGCCGTTACAGCGTTTTTGCGATTCGGAAAGCGCCACCGCGCCGCCCTCAATCTTGCCGACTGCTTTTCTTATGCTTTAGCGAAGGTTCACAACGCACCGCTGCTTTTTCAGGGGAATGACTTTTCGAAAACCGATCTCCTTTCGGCTTTGCAGCCTTGAGAAGACCCATGCCCGATCTTGCCGACCTCTATCCCGGCTTCGCCTCGCACTGGATCGACACGTCCGCCGGAAAACTGTTCGCGCGCGCCGGCGGCAGCGGGCCGCCGCTCCTGCTGCTGCACGGCTACGCGCAGACCAACGTGATGTGGCACACGGTGGCGCCGGAACTGGCCGAGCATTTCGCCCTCGTGATCCCGGACTTGCCGGGCTACGGCTGGTCGGCAGTGCCGTCCGCCGGCGCCGATCACGCGCCTTATTCCAAGCGTGCCATGGCGGTTGCCATGATCGATATGATGGAAAAGCTCGGGCACGGGCGCTTCCATCTCGCCGGCCACGACCGCGGCGGGCGTGTGGCCTATCGGCTGGCGCTCGACCACCCCGGCCGGCTCACCAAACTCGCGGTGCTGGACATCGTGCCGACTCACGCAATGTGGCATGATCTCGATGCGCGCCTGGCGTTCCGGATTTGGCATTGGACC
>CAWDKL010000076.1:0-9684 GCA_963802745.1 uncultured Alphaproteobacteria bacterium
GGGATCGGAAACCACCCGCCGGGTGCTTGCCGCGGGCACCTGACATGCTACATCGCGCCAGGTCATTCCGGTATCATCCATGAACATCCTGCTTCTCGGTTCGGGCGGACGCGAGCATGCGCTCGCCTGGAAGCTTGCGGCCAGTCCGCTCGCTGATCGGCTCTATTGCGCGCCCGGCAACGCCGGAATCGCCCGCGAGGCCGAATGCGTGGTCCTCGACCCTGCAGACCATCGCGCGGTCATAGCCTTCTGCAAAACGAAGGCGATCGATTTTGTCGTGGTCGGCCCGGAAGCGCCGCTCGCGGCCGGCATCGTCGATGATCTCGAAGCGGCGGAGATCAAAACCTTCGGCCCGACCCGGGCGGCGGCACGTCTGGAAAGCTCCAAGGGTTTTACCAAGGACCTTTGCCGCGCCAACGCCATCCCGACGGCGGCCTATGAGCGCTTTACGGTGGCGGCCCCGGCGAAAGACTACGTCCGCCGGATGGGCGCACCGATCGTCATCAAGGCCGACGGGCTGGCCGCCGGCAAGGGCGTCGTGGTGGCCGCCACGATCGCCGAAGCCGAGGCCACGATCGACATCATGTTCGCCGGCGCGCTCGGCGAAGCCGGCGAGGCGATCGTTGTGGAGGAGTTTCTGGCCGGAGAAGAGGCCTCGTTTTTTGTCCTCTCGGATGGCGAGCACGTGGTGCCGCTCGCCACCGCCCAGGACCATAAACGCGCCTTCGACGGCGACCAGGGGCCGAATACCGGCGGCATGGGAGCCTATTCGCCGGCGCCGGTCATGACGCCCTCAATGGAGCGGCGCGCCCTCGAAGAGATCGTGCTGCCGACCATCCACGCCATGAAGGCGATGGGCACGCCGTTCCGCGGGCTGCTGTACGCCGGGCTGATGATCACCGAATTGGGGCCGAAGCTCATCGAATACAACGTCCGATTGGCGACCCGGAATGCCAAGTGCTGATGCTGCGCCTGATGTCGGATTCTGTTGCCGGCGCTGGTCGCGGCACGCGACGGCGCGCTCGGACATTTCGCCTTGCGCTGGCATGCGGATGTGGCGCTGACCGTGGTGATGGCCGCCAATGGCTATCCGGGCGCTTATGACAAGGGCACCGAGATCGGGGGGCTTGCGGAGGCCGAAGCCTGCGAAGCGGTGGAAATCTTCCACGCCGGAACGCGCCGGGACGGCGACCGCATCTTGGCGAATGGCGGCCGTGTACTCGACATTTGCGCGCTCGGCCGGACGGTGGCGGAAGCGCGGACGCGCGCCTATGCGGCGGTGGACAAGATCGTGTGGCCGGAGGGTTTTTGCCGCCGCGATATCGGGGAGCGGGCCCTGGGGAAGGGATAAATCATGCGGCTGGCGACTTGCCGATCGCCCCGTTGAGTATATACTTAAAAAACTCTGGTATATACGGAGCTTCACAATGGGTCTGTTCATCAAGAATGCCATCACCGAGTTCAAGATACGCAAGCTTGCCGAGCGGACCGGCGAATCCTTGACGCAGGCTGTCGAGCGTGCGGTGGATGAACGACTGGCGACGAACGAAATCTGCGCCTGCCGGCGGGAGCGTCGATCGCGCGAAGCTCGCCAAGGTTTTCGCATATTTCAATTCCTTGCCACACATCAACGAACATTTAACTGATGATGAAATCATCGGTTATGACGAAAATGGCATCCCAAAATGATCGTCGTGGATAGCTCGGTCGTGGTGGCGATCCTGCGGCGCGAGTTTGACGCCCCAACTTGGATCGATGTGATCGACCGAACCTCGAAAGCGTTTATGTCGATTGTCTCGTTTGTTGAGACCAGCATGGTCATTTACGGCCGGCGCTTTGATGCCGCGCCTGGCGACATCGCTTTGCTGCTCGGATCACTGGGCATCGATATTGTTCCGATCACGCTGGAGCAAGGCGAGTTGGCCGTTACAGCGTTTTTGCGATTCGGAAAGCGCCACCGCGCCGCCCTCAATCTTGCCGACTGCTTTTCTTATGCTTTAGCGAAGGTTCACAACGCACCGCTGCTTTTTCAGGGGAATGACTTTTCGAAAACCGATCTCCTTTCGGCTTTGCAGCCTTGAGAAGACCCATGCCCGATCTTGCCGACCTCTATCCCGGCTTCGCTTCGCACTGGATCGACACGTCCGCCGAAAAACTGTTCGCGCGCGCCGGCGGCAGCGGGCCGCCGCTCCTGCTGCTGCACGGCTACGCGCAGACCAACGTGATGTGGCACACGGTGGCGCCGGAACTGGCCAAGCATTTCGCCCTCGTGATCCCGGACTTGCCGGGCTACGGCTGGTCGGCAGTGCCGTCCGCCGGCGCCGATCACGCGCCTTATTCCAAGCGTGCCATGGCGGTTGCCATGATCGATATGATGGAAAAGCTCGGGCACGGGCGCTTCCATCTCGCCGGCCACGACCGCGGCGGGCGTGTGGCCTATCGGCTGGCGCTCGACCACCCCGGCCGGCTCACCAAACTCGCGGTGCTGGACATCGTGCCGACTTACGCAATGTGGCATGATCTCGATGCGCGCCTGGCGTTCCGGATTTGGCATTGGACGTTCCTGGCCCTGCCGGCGCCGGGGCCGGAAACCATCATCGGCAAGGACCCGGTCGCCTTCTGGGACTGGAAGACGGCGCCCGGCACCAAGGCCAAAAGTCTCGCCCCCTTTGACGCGCGGGCGCTGGCGCACTACCGGGCGTTCTTTTCCGATCCGCTGCGCATTCACGCGACCTGCGAGGATTATCGCGCCGGCCGCACCACCGATCTGGCACATGACGAGGCCGACCGCGCCGCCGGCCGCAAGATCGGCGCTCCGCTGCTTGCGCTCTGGGGCGCCGGCGGAATCCCAAGCGAGACCAAAAGCCCGCTCGATACCTGGCGCGAATGGGCAACCGACGTGCGCGGCTTTGCGATCGACTGCGGACACTATCTGCCGGAGGAAAATCCGCAGGCGACCGCGGCAGCGCTGGTGGATTTCTTCGCCGAGTAGCGGAGTAGGGTGGGCAAATACCGCCAGCGCCGGCAAAGCAGATGCGTTCGGAACCAGCGGCGATTTGGCCCACCCTACGGCACGCCGCCGCATAATCGGCGAAAGCTCGCCGAGCGCCTATACGCGGCGGTTTGCGGTCGATCCGCAGAGCGATTTGATCTATCTTGCCTTTGCCTTTTTGACCGATATGCAAGCCCTCCATCAGGATCAGTTGCGGAAGCTTCATTTCTCCATGGCCACGATCGATCGCCAGCAAGCGTTCACCGGCACCAAGGATGTGGCTGCACCCCTGCGCTTCGACGCGGCGCGGCTTGAGCACTGGCTCGCAGCCCATGCGGCGGGCTTTTCCGGGCCGCTGACGGTTCGCCAGTTCAAAGGCGGGCAGTCCAACCCGACCTATTTGCTGGAAACGCCGGGTCGGCGCTATGTGCTGCGCCGCAAGCCGCCCGGCACGCTACTCCCGTCGGCGCACGCGGTCGATCGTGAATTCCGGGTGATCTCTGCCTTGTACCGCCAAAACTTTCCGGTTCCGGAGCCGATCGTCTATTGCGACGACGCGGAGGTGGTCGGCACGCCGTTCTTCGTCATGGGCTATGCCGACGGGCGCATTTTTTGGGAGCCGCATTTGCCGGGTTCGAACCCGGCCGAGCGCGCCGCGATCTACGATGCCATCAACGCGACGCTCGCGCGGCTGCATGGGTACGATCCGGCCGCTATCGGGCTTGCCGATTACGGCCGCGGGGAAAATTACGTGGCCCGCCAGGTCGAGCGCTGGTCGAAGCAGTACCGCGCCTCGCAGACGCAATCCGTCGACGCGATGGAGCGGCTGATCGCCTGGCTGCCGGACCATTTGCCGCCGCCGGGGCCGGTGCGGCTGGTCCACGGCGATTTCCGGCTCGACAACATGATACTAGCTCCGGATGCCCCGAGCGTGCTGGCAGTGCTCGATTGGGAGCTGTCCACGCTCGGCGATCCGCTGGCGGATTTTTCTTATCATTTAATGAAATGGCACATGCCGGCGGCCAACTCCGGGGGCGGCACCGGCTCGCTGGTCGGCCACGACCTCGCGGCGCTCGGCATTCCATCCATGGCGGACTATGTCGAGAGTTATGCATCCCGGACCGGGCTCGATCCGCGGCCGCATCTGAACGCCTACCTGGCGTATAACTTCTTCCGCATCGCCGCGATCCTGCAGGGGATCGCCGGCCGGGTGCGCGACGGCACCGCGACGAGCGAGCATGCCGCAGCCCGCGGCGAGATGGTACGCCCGCTCGCGGAGGTGGCTTGGTCCTTCGCGCGTGCCCAGGGGGCGCAATGAAAACCTTTGCTCTCGCACTCGGTGCCGGCGGCGCGCGCGGGCTCGCGCATATCGCCGTGTTCGAGGCGCTCGATGAACTCGGCGTCAGACCGGCGGCGATCGCGGGCTCCTCGATCGGAGCCTTGGCGGGCGCCGTCTATGCGGCCGGCATGAGCGGCAAGGCGATCCGCCGTTATGTGATCGACCTCGCCCATAACCGCACTGAGGTATGGCGGCGCGTGATGATGGCGCGCGCCGGCACCTTCAGCGAGATGTTCGGCGGCGATTTTGCCGCGGCCTGGCGGCTCGATGCCGAACTGGTGGTGCAGCAATTCTTGCCTGATCTGGTGCCGGACGAGTTTGCTGCGCTCGGCATTCCGCTCACCGTCGTAGCCTCGGACCTTCACGGCCGGCGCGAGGTGGCGTTCGCATCGGGCCCGCTCAAGCCGGCACTGGCGGCGTCAATCGCCTTGCCCACCATCATGCGGCCGGTGCTGGTCGGCGAGCGCGTCATGTTCGATGGCGGTGCCACCAATCCGCTGCCGTTCGACCGCTTGCGCGGATGCGCCGACGCAATCGTTGCCGTGGATATTTCGGGGCTTCCGGCCGCAGAGCGCAAAAGCATCCCGAACGCCATCGAGTCGCTTTACGCCGCCGTGGTGGTAATGACGAGTTCGATCATCAACGAGAAGCTCAAGCACGAAGGCCCCGATATTTTGGTGCAGCCCGATGTGGGCATGTTCCGGCTGCTCGACTTCTTCCAGGCGAGCGCGATCCTGCGGGTCGCCGAGGCGGAGACGAGTGAATTGAAGGCGAAGCTGGCGAGGTTGTTGGGGGTGTGAGATGCCGCTTAATTTTGCTTGTTTTGTCCAGGCCAACGTTTTGATATTTCGCACCAATCAACTCGCAGCTTGGCGTAGAGGAAGATAAGGCCTCCAAATTTACCATTACTGAACTGGTGTGGGAAAGTGTGTGTGTCCGAGTCGTGCATTTTATCGATTGCCAAGGGGCCGATCTCAGCTGTTTCCCAATACCCACAAGGAATATCTGTTTGCACAGCACTCCACGCAGTGCCATTTGGCTCCGAAGATTTATTGCCTCTTACCTTTACTTCGCCGTCCAGAGCGGCTTGACGCAATTGATGCCGTGTAAGCGCAAAACAATCTTTATCTTCTTCCTCACCAATGACCGTTGCCACATAACGGATAGCCTCAGATATCATGATGCTCTTCTTTGAAAGCCCAGATTTCTTCGTGGCAGTTTTCGTTATCCATGATTGAACGATTTTTTTAATTAGCGGAATCCTCCAAATAAAGAAAGCGCTGACAATCAAAACGGCGACTATCCCAAACCAAAGCGACCATGCGGATATATTAGATGCCGCATCTTCCGGTTTGACCGATGCGGCGCCAATGACGAACGGGATTCCCAACGTCTTAATCCATTCAAGCATCATCCCCGTCCCCGCCAATGCTCCAATCCCGACATACCTAAGTCGCCATAAACATCATGCGGGTGGCAAATGCGAAAACTAAATTATTGAGCCTCATTTCGGACGGGACCGGTTGCCATTGCCTCGCCGCCATGAAGTGCGGGATCGAATGCTGATAATTTATCCGCGAGTGTCGGCGTCGCTTTGCCGACGGCCCTGACCAATACGCTGGAATCCCGCGCAGACACTTCGACCGGTTGGCCGAGCGTCAAATGAGCAGACCGCGCCACGGCCGCAGGAATCCGCACGGCGAGGCTGTTTCCCCATCGCTGCACAGTAAGCGTTGCAGTCCTTGCCGATACAATCCTAGACATTACAGACCTCCAACGTATTAACAAACATATACATAGAAATGTAGCTGTCAATTCGAACGTTCAGTGATCTTTCTCACGCTGGCAGCTCGTCGCAGCGCACAAGGTCACCGCCGCTCGGCAAAGAAGGCGCGCAGCATTTCTGCCGCCTCGATCTCCGCAATGCCACCATAAACCTCAGGCGCATGATGGCAGGTGGGTGACGCAAAAAACCGCACGCCTTGATCGACCGCGCCGCCCTTGGGGTCGGCTGCACCGTAATAGAGCCGGCGGATGCGCGCGAAGGACAGCGCGCCGGCACACATGGCGCACGGCTCCAACGTGACGTAAATGTCGCAATCGGTGAGCCGCTCGGTTGCCAGCGACGCGGCAGCCGCCCGGATCGCCAGTATTTCGGCATGCGCCGTGGGGTCGTGGTCCATGATGGTGCGGTTATGGGCGCGTGCGATCGGTTCGCCCCCGCGCACGATCACGCACCCGACCGGGACTTCTCCCGCCACCGCGGCGGCGCGGGCCTCCGCGATCGCCATGTCCATGAACGACGGCATGCTCGTTTTTGCCTAGAATGTCTGCTATCAGCCGGCATGATTATCGATGAACCGCGCCACGCGCTACCGGCCGCGAAAGCCATGACCAGCAAGCACGAAGATCGCCGCGGCGGTGGCGGCGACCGGATGTCGGGGGACGACCGCATCGCGAAGGTCATGGCCCGGGCGGGCCTGTGCTCCCGTCGCGACGCCGAGGAATGGATCGCGGCGGGCCGCGTCGCCGTCAATGGCGGAACGATCTCCTCGCCCGCCGTCAATGTGACGGAGCGCGACCGCATCACCGTGGACGGCAAGCCGCTGCCCCGCCGCGAGCGCACGCGGCTGTTCCTGTATTACAAGCCGGTCGGCCTCGTCAGCACCAATGCGGATCCGGAAGGCCGGCCGACCGTGTTCGATGCGCTGCCGGAAAACCTGCCGCGGCTCATGAGCATCGGGCGGCTCGATATCGGCACCGAAGGGCTGCTGCTGCTCACCAATGACGGCGGGCTTGCCCGCGCGCTTGAATTGCCGGACACCGGCTGGGTGCGGCGCTACCGCGTGCGCGCCCACGGCCACGTCACGCAAGGGGAATTGGACAAGCTGCGCGACGGCATCACGGTCGATGGTATCCATTACGGGCCGATCGAGGCGACGCTCGAGCGCGACCAAGGCACCAATATCTGGCTCTCGTTCGCGATCCGCGAGGGCAAGAATCGCGAGGTGCGCAATGTGCTCACCCACATTGGGCTGCAGGTCAACCGGCTGATCCGGGTCGAGTTCGGGCCGTTCGGACTCGGAGATTTGCCCGAGGGTGCGATCGAGGAGGTCGAGACCCAAAACTTGCGCAAGCAGCTGGGCGACAGCCTCATCGCCCAGGCGGGGTGCGATTTCTCCGGACCGGTGACGGAGCGCTCTGCGGTTGCGCCGGATGAGCCGAAACGCCGTGGGTCGCGCGCGCAAGACCGGCAGGACCGGCGTCCATCGGACCGCGGCACCGACCGCGACCGGCCACGCGACCGCACTGAGCGATCCACCACCCCGCGCGATCGCGATGACCGAAAGCACCGCAACGCAAATCCCGCCGCGATACGCAAGAGCATCCGGAAAAGCCGCCCGGCCGGCCGCGGCGCGGCCATGCCTGGCGCCAGGAGGATGCACCGCTGCGGCGCACCTATCGGGGCTCCCGGCGCGCAGACCTCAAGATCGCGGCCGAGGAGCGGCCCGACAAGCGCGCCGGCCTGTTGACCGACCAGAAGGGCCGCCGCGTGCTGGTGGAGCGGTTCGGCACCAAGAAGGAAAAGCCGGAGCCTGCGACGCCCGTACGGACGCGTACACCGCGCGGCCCACCGCGCGATCGCTCGACCGGGCCGCGGCCGGCGCGACCGAGATTTGCCGGCGAGCGTGCCGCAGAATTGCGCTCAACGAGGGAGCGTGAGTTAGAGCCGCACAGGGGTTCGTCACGATCCGACGCCCCGCGCGGCGACCGGCCGCGTAGTGGGGCACCAGGAAAATTCGCGCCCCGTAGCTCCGGGGAGGGCTCCAAGCGTCCCGGAACCGATCGTCCCGGAAAAAACAGGTCCGGACTATCGGACCAGCGCCCGCCGCGATCGGCAGGTGCGGGGTCGCGCCCATCGGGCACCGAAGCGTCCCGGCCGGGATCGTCGGGACCACGGCCGCCCGGACAACGACCTTCCCGGACAAGCGATGCTGGACCGAGAAAATCAGGACCCGGCAAATTCACCCCACGATCGTCCGGGCCGCGTCCCTCCGGCCCGCGGCCGCCGCGGACGCGCTGAATGCGCATCGTCGGTGGCCGGCTGGGCGGACGCAATCTGGCATCGCCCAAATCGCAGGCGATCCGACCGACCGCCGACCGCCTGCGCGAATTGCTCTTCAATATTTTGGCCCACCGTTATGACGATCCGATCGCGGGCGCCCGGGTGCTCGACCTGTTCGCCGGGACCGGCGCACTCGGCCTCGAGGCAATGTCGCGCGGCGCCGCCTTCGCGCTGTTCATCGACGACGGCGCCGAAGCGCGAGCCCTGATGCGCGAGAACGTCGAGGCGCTCGGATTGGGCGGAGTTACAAAAATATTCCGCCGCGATGCCACCCGGCTCGGCGCGGTTCACCCCAACGAACCGTTCGGGCTCGTGTTTCTCGACCCCCCCTATGGCAAGGGCCTGGCGGAGCGCGCGCTCGTCTCGCTCCGCGACGGCGGATGGCTCGCGCCCGGCGCATTGGTGGTCGTCGAGGAGGCGGCGGATGCCGCCTTCGCGCCGCCCCGGGATTATTCCGAGATCGAGCGCAGGCGCTATGACGACACCGAGTTTACGTTTCTGCGGATGATACGCTCATAACATATGAATACTTGATATATAAAGCTATTATAGCGTCTGTCTTTTCTCCGGTCAGCGTGGATGAGCGTCACCAACGCAATCTTTCTTTGCGCATGGGATCCAGCGTCGCCACCTCTATCAAATCACCGGGGATTGCACGACCGTGCCCCGGCGCGCCGGGCCGCGTAGCCATTCTTTCGCTGTCCGGGAACCAACCCGCCTTTGCTTTGATGGCAATCGGCCGTCCCGGCGGCTGTGAGTTGTTCGCGGAATTGGAACGGCACGGACTGACCAGGCAAAGGAAAGCCCCGCAAAGGGCAGGCGTTCACATGCTCCGGCAGCGAAGAGCTCCCAACGCTGGAAAGTTGGTTGAACCTGGGGGGCCGCAGCTTCCCTCTCGGCGGAGTAGGCATCCCCAATATATCGACGACACGAGAGGCGAGATTAGGGCGAGGTGATGTAGCCCTGCAGGCGTCTAGCCCGGCGGCGGACATTGCGGCCACATGGTGCGCATCGAATCACGATCGTCCGCCGGAGGCGTCCGCCGTGCCTTGGTGGCGGCGTCATAGGAGTGCCTTAAACCTAGGTGATAGAATGCAAGATCGAACCATTGGGGGAATGGGGGATGGTCGAAGTATCTGATATCGCTTCCGTTTTACCACAGGCAGATCAGTCCTCGTTTGGCGTGAGGCTGTTCGACGGCAGGTCCGGCCATTGCCGTTGGCCGGC
>CAWDKL010000077.1:0-11491 GCA_963802745.1 uncultured Alphaproteobacteria bacterium
GACCGGCAGTCAGGGCGGAGCGCTGACGCTTTCCTGCTGGATCGCGAACCCGTGCTCTCGGGCATGACCAACTGCGACCGGGAAGGCCAAGCCTACGGCGACAAGAGCTCCGCAACTTTGCAGCGTGAACACATTGTCAAATTAATGGCAGCCCGCGCGGAGCGGCCGGATCGGCGAATCGGCTGCGCAAGGTCCTACGAGCCATTATGACCCATGCCGTTGAGATTGGCATGCGAAATGACGATCCGACCCGCGACGTGAAAGCATCCGGGTCAAGACCGAAGGTTTCCATAGCTGATCGGACGATGAATTTCGCGTTTTGAGGTCCGGCACCCGCAGGGACCGCGGGCTCGATTGGCGCTGGCGCTTTTGCTCTACACGCGCCAGCGCCGATCCGACGTCGTCCGCATGGGCGGCGAACATGTTCGCCAAGGTCTCTTACATGTCCGGCAAATCAAGACAAGAGCCGAGTTGACGATCCCGGTGCATCCGCAGCTGGCCGCGATTCTTGACGAAATGTCGTCCGATAATGTTGCCTATTTGACAACGCAATTCGGAAAGCCCTTCACGGCAGCCGGATTTGGTAATTGGTTCCGCGAGCAATGCAATTCGCCGGCCTGCCACATTGCAGCGCCGATGGGCTACGCAAGGCCGCTGCTCGCCAACTCGCGGAGGCGGGATGCACCGAACACGAGATCGCAGCCATCACCGGGCACGCGAGCCTAAGGGAGATCGTGCGCTACACGAAGGCTGCCGATCAGAAGAAGCTCGCGCGCGCCGCTATCGACAAGATGGGCGCACAGCCGACACCGGACAAATTGTCAAACCTTGGCTCCAGTTTGACAGTTCCAGCGAAAAAACAAGCAGAATCAAAGACGAAACTTGGTGTTGGCTCCCCGGGCCGGATTCGAACCAGCGACCAACCGGTTAACAGCCGGTTGCTCTACCACTGAGCTACCGGGGAACGATGCCGGAAGCGGCTTGCATATAACAAAGCTGCAGCGCTTTGCCTAGCGGCTTTTACGCCCGCTCGCGCATGCCGTTGTGGATAGTAGCGAAGCCGTTGAGGCCGCTCCTTGATGTTGGCCACCGACGTCTCCGAGAGGCTCCCTGGCTCGCCTGGCTCCTTTGGTGACGCGGCACCGCACTGGGGGCATCATCAGGGGCCGGTGGGGAGCCCCGCAGCGACGTCAGACCGCCACTGCTATGCTCTTGTTCACACTGGAAACCCAACAGCCCTTGTGCCAGCATCGCGCACCCCATCGGTGACCGTCTGCGAATCAATAAATCCAGGCTATCTGCCTGATAAATCAGGGCCAAAGGGGAATTTCACTTTTTTATGATGCTCGATTCAGGAATGCATCTAATGCATTGCCCTCATGGCGGCGTGACGCCATGCACGATCCGCAAGGTTCTCATCGATGCAGGGCTTTTAGTGCCGCGGCGACGGCTTGGCGGGCGCAGGCCAGGGCTGATTGGGCGGTGAAGGGATCGGAAACCACCCGCCGGGTGCTTGCCGCGGGCACCTGACATGCTACACCGCGCCAGGTTCATTCCGGTATCATCTATGAACATCCTGCTTCTCGGTTCGGGCGGACGCGAGCATGCGCTCGCCTGGAAGCTTGCGGCCAGTCCGCTCGCCGAGCGGCTCTATTGCGCGCCCGGAAACGCCGGAATCGCCCGGGAGGCCGAATGCGTGGTCCTCGACCCTGCAGACCATCGCGCGGTCATCGCCTTCTGCAAAACGAAGGCGATCGATTTTGTCGTGGTCGGCCCGGAAGCGCCGCTCGCGGCCGGCATCGTCGATGATCTCGAAGCGGCGGAGATCAAAACCTTCGGCCCGACCCGGGCGGCGGCACGTCTGGAAGGCTCCAAGGGTTTTACCAAGGACCTTTGCCGCGCCAACGCCATCCCGACGGCGGCCTATGAGCGCTTTACGGTGGCGGCCCCGGCGAAAGACTACGTCCGCCGGATGGGCGCACCGATCGTCATCAAGGCCGACGGGCTGGCCGCCGGCAAGGGCGTCGTGGTGGCCGCCACGATCGCCGAAGCCGAGGCCGCGATCGACATCATGTTCGCCGGCGCGCTCGGCAAAGCCGGCGAGGCGATCGTTGTGGAGGAGTTTCTGGCCGGAGAAGAGGCCTCGTTTTTTGTCCTCTCGGATGGCGAGCACGTGGTGCCGCTCGCCACCGCCCAGGACCATAAGCGCGCCTTCGACGGCGACCAGGGTCCGAATACCGGGGGCATGGGAGCCTATTCGCCGGCGCCGGTCATGACGCCCTCAATGGAGCGGCGCGCCCTCGAAGAGATCGTGCTGCCGACCATCCACGCCATGAAGGCGATGGGCACGCCGTTCCGCGGGCTGCTGTACGCCGGGCTGATGATCACCGAATTGGGGCCGAAGCTCATCGAATACAACGTCCAATTCGGCGACCCGGAATGCCAAGTGCTGATGCTGCGCCTGATGTCGGAATCTGTTGCCGGCGCTGGTCGCGGCACGCGACGGCGCGCTCGGACATTTCGCCTTGCGCTGGCATGCGGATGTGGCGCTGACCGTGGTGATGGCCGCCAATGGCTATCCGGGCGCTTATGACAAGGGCACCGAGATCGGGGGGCTTGCGGAGGCCGAAGCCTGCGAAGCGGTGGAAATCTTCCACGCCGGAACGCGCCGGGAGGGCGACCGCATCTTGGCGAATGGCGGCCGTGTACTCGACATTTGCGCGCTCGGCCGGACGGTGGCGGAAGCGCGGACGCGCGCCTATGCGGCGGTGGACAAGATCGTGTGGCCGGAAGGTTTTTGCCGCCGCGATATCGGGGAGCGGGCCCTGGGGAAGGGATAAATCATGCGGCTGGCGGCTTGCCGATCAGCCCCATTGAGTATATACTTAAAAAATTCTGGTATATACGAAGCTTCACAATGGGTCTGTTCATCAAGAACGCCATCACCGAGTCCAAGATACGCAAGCTTGCCGAGCGGACCGGCAAATCCTTGACGCAGGCTGTCGAGCGTGCGGTGGATGAACGACTGGCAGAACGGAATTTGCGCCTGCCGGCGGGAGCGTCGATCGCACGAAGCTCGCCAAGGTTTTCGCATATTTCGATTCCTTGCCACACATCAACGAACATTTAACTGATGATGAAATCATCGGTTATGACGAAAATGGCATCCCAAAATGATCGTCGTGGATAGCTCGGTCGTGGTGGCGATCCTGCGGCGCGAGTCTGACGCCCCAACTTGGATCGATGTGATCGACCGAACCTCGAAAGCGCTTATGTCGATTGTCTCGTTTGTTGAGACCAGCATGGTCATTTACGGCCGGCGCTTTGATGCCGCGCCTGGCGACATCGCTTTGCTGCTCGGATCACTGGGCATCGATATTGTTCCGATCACGCTGGAGCAAGGCGAGTCGGCCGTTACAGCGTTTTTGCGATTCGGAAAGCGCCACCGCGCCGCCCTCAATCTTGCCGACTGCTTTTCTTATGCTTTAGCGAAGGTTCACAACGCACCGCTGCTTTTTCAGGGGAATGACTTTTCGAAAACCGATCTCCTTTCGGCTTTGCAGCCTTGAGAAGACCCATGCCCGATCTTGCCGACCTCTATCCCGGCTTCGCTTCGCACTGGATCGACACGTCCGCCGGAAAACTGTTCGCGCGCGCCGGCGGCAGCGGGCCGCCGCTCCTGCTGCTGCACGGCTACGCGCAGACCAACGTGATGTGGCACACGGTGGCGCCGGAACTGGCCAAGCATTTCGCCCTCGTGATCCCGGACTTGCCGGGCTACGGCTGGTCGGCAGTGCCGTCCGCCGGCGCCGATCACGCGCCTTATTCCAAGCGTGCCATGGCGGTTGCCATGATCGATATGATGGAAAAGCTCGGGCACGGGCGCTTCCATCTCGCCGGCCACGACCGCGGCGGGCGTGTGGCCTATCGGCTGGCGCTCGACCACCCCGGCCGGCTCACCAAACTCGCGGTGCTGGACATCGTGCCGACTTACGCAATGTGGCATGATCTCGATGCGCGCCTGGCGTTCCGGATTTGGCATTGGACCTTCCTGGCCCTGCCGGCGCCGGGGCCGGAAACCATCATCGGCAAGGACCCGGTCGCCTTCTGGGACTGGAAGACGGCGCCCGGCACCAAGGCCAAAAGTCTCGCCCCCTTTGACGCGCGGGCGCTGGCGCACTACCGGGCGTTCTTTTCCGATCCGCTGCGCATTCACGCGACCTGCGAGGATTATCGCGCCGGCCGCACCACCGATCTGGCACATGACGAGGCCGACCGCGCCGCCGGCCGCAAGATCGGCGCTCCGCTGCTTGCGCTCTGGGGCGCCGGCAAAATGCCGAGCGAGACCAAAAGCCCGCTCGATACCTGGCGCGAATGGCAACCGACGTGCGCGGCTTTGCGATCGACTGCGGACACTATCTGCCGGAGGAAAATCCGCAGGCGACCGCGGCAGCGCTGGTGGATTTCTTCGCCGAGTAGCGGAGTAGGGTGGGCAAATACCGCCAGCGCCGGCAAAGCAGATGCGTTCGGAACAGCGGCGATTTGGCCCACCCTACGGCACGCCGCCGCATAATCGGCGAAAGCTCGCCGAGCGCCTATACGCGGCGGTTTGCGGTCGATCCGCAGAGCGATTTGATCTATCTTGCCTTTTACCTTTTGACCGATGTGCAAGCCCTCCATCAGGATCGGTTGCGGAAGCTTCATTTCCCCATGGCCACGATCGATCGCCAGCAAGCGTTCACCGGCACCAAGGATGTGGCTGCACCCTGCGCTTCGACGCGGCGCGGCTTGAGCACTGGCTCGCAGCCCATGCGGCGGGCTTTTCCGGGCCGCTGACGGTTCGCCAGTTCAAAGGCGGGCAGTCCAACCCGACCTATTTGCTGGAAACGCCGGGTCGGCGCTATGTGCTTCGCCGCAAGCCGCCCGGCACGCTACTCCCGTCGCGCACGCGGTCGATCGTGAATTCCGGTGATCCTGCCTTGTACCGCCAAAATTTTCCGGTTCCGGAGCCGATCCTCATTGCGACGACGCGGAGGTGGTCGGCACGCCGTTCTTCGTCATGGGCTATGCCGACGGGCGCATTTTTTGGGAGCCGCATTTGCCGGGTTCGAACCCGGCCGAGCGCGCCGCGATCTACGATGCCATCAACGCGACGCTCGCGCGGCTGCATGGGTACGATCCGGCCGCTATCGGGCTTGCCGATTACGGCCGCGGGGAAAATTACGTGGCCCGCCAGGTCGAGCGCTGGTCGAAGCAGTACCGCGCCTCGCAGACGCAATCCATCGACGCGATGGAGCGGCTGATCGCCTGGCTGCCGGACCATTTGCCGCCGCCGGGGCCGGTGCGGCTGGTCCACGGCGATTTCCGGCTCGACAACATGATACTAGCTCCGGATGCCCCGAGCGTGCTGGCAGTGCTCGATTGGGAGTTGTCCACGCTCGGCGATCCGCTGGCGGATTTTTCTTATCATTTAATGAAATGGCACATGCCGGCGGCCGACTCCGGGGGCGGCACCGGCTCGCTGGTCGGCCACGACCTCGCGGCGCTCGGCATTCCATCCATGGCGGACTATGTCGAGAGTTATGCATCCCGGACCGGGCTCGATCCGCGGCCGCATCTGAACGCCTACCTGGCGTATAACTTCTTCCGCATCGCCGCGATCCTGCAGGGGATCGCCGGCCGGGTGCGCGACGGCACCGCGACGAGCGAGCATGCCGCAGCCCGCGGCGAGATGGTACGCCCGCTCGCGGAGGTGGCTTGGTCCTTCGCGCGTGCCCAGGGGGCGCAATGAAAACCTTTGCTCTCGCACTCGGTGCCGGCGGCGCGCGCGGGCTCGCGCATATCGCCGTGTTCGAGGCGCTCGATGAACTCGGCGTCAGACCGGCGGCGATCGCGGGCTCCTCGATCGGCGCCTTGGCGGGCGCCGTCTATGCGGCCGGCATGAGCGGCAAGGCGATCCGCCGTTATGTGATCGACCTCGCCCATAACCGCACTGAGGTATGGCGGCGCGTGATGATGGCGCGCGCCGGCACCTTCAGCGAGATGTTCGGCGGCGATTTTGCCGCGGCCTGGCGGCTCGATGCCGAACTGGTGGTGCAGCAATTCTTGCCTGATCTGGTGCCGGACGAGTTTGCTGCGCTCGGCATTCCGCTCACCGTCGTAGCCTCGGACCTTCACGGCCGGCGCGAGGTGGCGTTCGCATCGGGCCCGCTCAAGCCGGCACTGGCGGCGTCGATCGCCTTGCCCACCATCATGCGGCCGGTGCTGGTCGGCGAGCGCGTCATGTTCGATGGCGGTGCCACCAATCCGCTGCCGTTCGACCTCTTGCGCGGATGCGCCGACGCAATCGTCGCCGTCGATATTTCGGGGCTTCCGGCCGCAGAGCGCAAAAGCATCCCGAACGCCATCGAGTCGCTTTACGCCGCCGTGGTGGTGATGACGAGTTCGATCATCAACGAGAAGCTCAAGCACGAAGGCCCCGATATTTTGGTGCAGCCCGATGTGGGCATGTTCCGGCTGCTCGACTTCTTCCAGGCGAGCGCGATCCTGCGGGTCGCCGAGACGGAGACGAGTGCATTGAAGGCGAAGTTGGCGAGGTTGTTGGGGGTGTGAGATGCCGCTTAATTTTGCTTGTTTTGTCCAGGCCAACGTTTTGATATTTCGCACCAATCAACTCGCAGCTTGGCGTAGAGGAAGATAAGGCCTCCAAGTTTACGATTACTGAACTGGTGTGGGAAAGTGTGTGTGTCCGAGTCGTGCATTTTATCGATTGCCAAGGGGCCGATCTCAGCTGTTTCCCAATACCCACAAGGAATATCTGTTTGCACGGCACTCCACGCAGTGCCATTTGGCTCCGAAGATTTATTGCCTCTTACCTTTACTTCGCCGTCCAGAGCGGCTTGACGCAATTGATGCCGTGTAAGCGCAAAACAATCTTTATCTTCTTCCTCACCAATGACCGTTGCCACATAACGGATGGCCTCAGATATCATGATGCTCTTCTTTGAAAGCCCAGATTTCTTCGTGGCAGTTTTCGTTATCCATGATTGAACGATTTTTTTAATTAGCGGAATCCTCCAAATAAAGAAAGCGCTGACAATCAAAACGGCGACTATCCCAAACCAAAGCGACCATGCGGATATATTAGATGCCGCATCTTCCGGTTTGACCGATGCGGCGCCAATGACGAACGGGATTCCCAACGTCTTAATCCATTCAAGCATCATCCCCGTCCCCGCCAATGCTCCAATCCCGACATACCTAAGTCGCCATAAACATCATGCGGGTGGCAAATGCGAAAACTAAATTATTGAGCCTCATTTCGGACGGGACCGGTTGCCATTGCCTCGCCGCCATGAAGTGCGGGATCGAATGCTGATAATTTATCCGCGAGTGTCGGCGTCGCTTTGCCGACGGCCCTGACCAATACGCTGGAATCCCGCGCAGACACTTCGACCGGTTGGCCGAGCGTCAAATGAGCAGACCGCGCCACGGCCGCAGGAATCCGCACGGCGAGGCTGTTTCCCCATCGCTGCACAGTAAGCGTTGCAGTCCTTGCCGATACAATCTTAGCCATATTAGACCTCCATGTATCAACAAGGATAAACATCGAAGCGTGGCTGTCAATTCTATCGTTCCGTGATTTTCCATGCTTGCGACTATTCGCATCGCACAAGGTCACCGCCGCTTTGCGAAAAACTCCCGCAGCATCTCCGTCGCCTGCGATCTCCGCAATGCCACCATAAACCTCAGGCGCATGATGGCAGGTGGGTGACGCAAAAAACCGCACGCCATGATCGACCGCGCCGCCCTTGGGGTCGGCTGCACCGTAATAGAGCCGGCGGATGCGCGCGAAGGACAGCGCGCCGGCACACATGGCGCACGGCTCCAACGTGACGTAAATGTCGCAATCGGTGAGCCGCTCGGTTGCCAGCGACGCGGCAGCCGCCCGGATCGCCAGTATTTCGGCATGCGCCGTGGGGTCGTGGTCCATGATGGTGCGGTTATGGGCGCGTGCGATCGGTTCGCCCCCGCGCACGATCACGCACCCGACCGGGACTTCTCCCGCCACCGCGGCGGCGCGGGCCTCCGCGATCGCCATGTCCATGAACGACGGCATGCTCGTTTTTGCCTAGAATGTCTGCTATCAGCTGGCATGATTATCGATGAACCGCGCCACGCGCCACCGGCCGCGACAGCCATGACCAGCAAGCACGAAGATCGCCGCGGCGGTGGCGGCGACCGGATGTCGGGGGACGACCGCATCGCCAAGGTCATGGCCCGGGCGGGCCTGTGCTCCCGCCGCGACGCCGAGGAATGGATCGCGGCGGGCCGCGTCGCCGTCAATGGCGGAACGATCTCCTCGCCCGCCGTCAATGTGACGGAGCGCGACCGCATCACCGTGGACGGCAAGCCGCTGCCCCGCCGCGAGCGCACGCGGCTGTTCCTGTATTACAAGCCGGTCGGCCTCGTCAGCACCAATGCGGATCCGGAAGGCCGGCCGACCGTGTTCGATGCGCTGCCGGAAAACCTGCCGCGGCTCATGAGCATCGGGCGGCTCGATATCGGCACCGAAGGGCTGCTGCTGCTCACCAATGACGGCGGGCTTGCCCGCGCGCTTGAATTGCCGGACACCGGCTGGGTGCGGCGCTACCGCGTGCGCGCCCACGGCCACGTCACGCAAGGGGAATTGGACAAGCTGCGCGACGGCATCACGGTCGATGGTATCCATTACGGGCCGATCGAGGCGACGCTCGAGCGCGACCAAGGCACCAATATCTGGCTCTCGTTCGCGATCCGCGAGGGCAAGAATCGCGAGGTGCGCAATGTGCTCACCCACATTGGGCTGCAGGTCAACCGGCTGATCCGGGTCGAGTTCGGGCCGTTCGGACTCGGAGATTTGCCCGAGGGTGCGATCGAGGAGGTCGAGACCCAAAACTTGCGCAAGCAGCTGGGCGACAGCCTCATCGCCCAGGCGGGGTGCGATTTCTCCGGACCGGTGACGGAGCGCTCTGCGGTTGCGCCGGATGAGCCGAAACTCCGGGGGGTCGCGCGCGCAAGACCGGCCGAACCGGCGTCCATCGGACCGCGGCACCGACCGCGACCGGCCACGCGACCGCACTGAGCGATCCACCACCCCGCGCGATCGCGATGACCGCAAGCCGCAACGCAAATCCCGCCGCGATACGCAAGAGCATCCGGAAAAGCCGCCCGGCCGGCCGCGGCGCGGCCATGCCTGGCGCCAGGAGGATGCACCGCTGCGGCGCACCTATCGGGGCTCCCGGCGCGCAGACCTCAAGATCGCGGCCGAGGAGCGGCCCGACAAGCGCGCCGGCCTGTTGACCGACCAGAAGGGCCGCCGCGTGCTGGTGGAGCGGTTCGGCACCAAGAAGGAAAAGCCGGAGCCTGCGACGCCCGTACGGACGCGTACACCGCGCGGCCCACCGCGCGATCGCTCGGCCGGGCCGCGGCCGGCGCGACCGAGATTTGCCGGCGAGCGTGCCGCAAAATCGCGCTCAACGAGGGAGCGTGAGTTAGAGCCGCACAGGGGTTCGTCACGATCCGACGCCCCGCGCGGCGACCGGCCGCGTAGTGGGGCACCAGGAAAATTCGCGCCCCGTAGCTCCGGGGAGGGCTCCAAGCGTCCCGGAACCGATCGTCCCGGAAAAAACAGGTCCGGACTATCGGACCAGCGCCCGCCGCGATCGGCAGGTGCGGGGTCGCGCCCATCGGGCACCGAAGCGTCCCGGCCGGGATCATCGGGACCACGGCCGCCCGGACAACGACCTTCCCGGACAAGCGATGCTGGACCGAGAAAATCAGGACCCGGCAAATTCACCCCACGATCGTCCGGGCCGCGTCCCTCCGGCCCGCGGCCGCCGCGGACGCGCTGAATGCGCATCGTCGGCGGCCGGCTGGGCGGACGCAATCTGGCATCACCCAAATCGCAGGCGATCCGGCCGACCGCCGACCGCCTGCGCGAATCGCTGTTCAATATTTTGACCCACCGTTATGACGATCCGGTCGCGGGCGCCCGGGTGCTCGACCTGTTCGCCGGGACCGGCGCACTCGGCCTCGAGGCAATGTCGCGCGGCGCCGCCTTCGCGCTGTTCATCGACGACGGCGCCGAAGCGCGAGCCCTGATGCGCGAGAACGTCGAGGCGCTCGGATTGGGCGGAGTTACAAAAATATTCCGCCGCGATGCCACCCGGCTCGGCGCGGTTCACCCCAACGAACCGTTCGGGCTCGTGTTTCTCGACCCGCCCTATGGCAAGGGCCTAGCGGAGCGCGCGCTCGTCTCGCTCCGCGACGGCGGATGGCTCGCGCCCGGCGCATTGGTGGTCGTCGAGGAGGCGGCGGATGCCGCCTTCGCGCCGCCCCGGGATTATTCCGAGATCGAGCGCAGGCGCTATGACGACACCGAGTTTACGTTTCTGCGGATGATACGCTCATAACATATGAATACTTGATATATAAAGCTATTATAGCGTCTGTCTTTTCTCCGGTCAGCGTGGATGAGCGTCACCAGCGCAATCTTTCTTTGCGCATGGGATCCAGCGCCGCCACCTCTATCAAATCACCGGGGATTGCACGACCGTGCCCCGGCGCGCAGGGCCGCGTAGCCATTCTTTCGCTGTCCGGGAACCAACCCGCCTTTGCTTTGATGGCAATCGGCTGTCCCGGCGGATGTGAGTGTTCGCGGAATTGGAACGGCACGGACTGACCAGCTAAAGGAAAGCCCCGCAAAGGGCAGGCGTCCACATGCTCCGGCAGCGAAGAGCTCCCAACGCTGGAAAGTTGGCGGAACCTGGGGGGCCGCAGCTTCCCTGTCGGCGGAATAGTCATCCCCAATATATCGCCGCCACGAGAGGCGAGATTAGGGCGAGGTGATGTAGTCCTGCGGGCGCCGAGCCGAGCGGCGGACATTGCGGCCACATGGTGCGCATGGAATCATGATCGTCCGCCGGAGGCGTCCGCCGTGCCTTGGTGGCGGCGTCATAGGAGTGCCTTAAACCTAGGGGATAGAATGCAAGATCGAACCATTGGGGGAATGGGGGATGGTCGAAGTATCTGATGTCGCTTCCGCTTTACCACAGGCAGATCAGTCCTCGTTTGGCGTGAGGCTGTTCGACGACAGGTCCGGCCATTGCCGTTGGCCGGCCAATGTAAGTCCGATTACCAGCTTCAGGGTCTGCGGTGAGCACGTGCTGAAAGTGCTTATTACGCTCGCAGCGACGCTGAATACATGCATCGCGCTTCCACTTCCAGCTCTGGCGCAACAAAACGATCAAGATGTAATTGTGCATCATTTTGATTGGATTGTACAGCGTGACAGGCAGACGTTCTTGGAGAAAACTGCAAAAGAAGCAAACACCCCGGAGGGAAGAGCCATAATATCCGCGGTTGCCGCTTATATCGGTATCAATCCGCAGGCAACAAGTATCGGGTTTGCTGCGCTCGCCGCCGCGGCACCTTCGGTTGGCAAACAGTA
>CAWDKL010000078.1:0-16469 GCA_963802745.1 uncultured Alphaproteobacteria bacterium
ACGCCGCGGCCAGAGCCGTCGGGGCCGTCGACTTCGGCGCTGTCGAAGCAGCGGCCGACACCGCCTACCCCGCCTACCCCGCCTATCTCCCTGCCGACGCCGCCAGAGCCGCCGCCGACGCCGCTAGTGCCGCCGCCGCCGACGCAACGGTGATCGATCGAGGCGTGAATCCCGCTACCTTGCCGTCCGGCCTCTGTGGCTCAGCGGAACCCCTTTTTGGGCCGATAGGGAGTGGGACCGGCTACAACGGACGCTCTTGGCGGAGAACCAGGATTGGGCCGTATGGACCGACTGGTATCGCGCGCGGCTGGAAGGCCGGCCGGTGATCGAGGGGCTTGAAGTCGCGCGGGTCATGATCCCGGAGGAGATTTGGCACCAAGGCCCGCGGGCGGTGAACGCCGAGTTCGCGCGGCTGTTCCGCGAACATGAGCCCGGGCAAAACGCAAAAGGCGCCACGCCACCCGTCGCTGCTCCGATCGTGCCGGAGCAGCAGGTCGCGGCGATTGAGCCTATTTGGGAAAACCGACATCTCACCGTTTCAAAAAAGCCCATCGAGACTTCGTTAAGCAAACAAAAGTTCGCTTCGGCACTCGCAGGCTTGCGGCAGGAACTGCATGAATTTGCTGACGATATTTCCGGCGAAACGAACATTGATGAACGCTTCGTATCGTTTATCAGACAACTGGCCGATCGGATTCGGCCAGTACTCCGCCCCAGAATGTATTGTTCCAACTTGGACATATGGAAGAATTTTTTGCCAGTTATGTTAAGACGGTCGATGCGGAATGGCCGGCGATCCTGGCGTCGCGCTATCACGCGCTCGCTCTTCATTACGATCGCACCATGCGTCAATCGCCATTGTGGCGCGAGTTCAAGCGCAACGCCGCCGAAAAAAAGCTCAGCCAAGCCCAGATTACGGCCGCAAAACCGCTCGCGTTGGAAACGGCGCGAACATTGAGCCAGGACGAGGCTGTGGATTTCGTCGATTCCGCGCTTCCGGCTTCGCTGGAGCAGTTGGCGGAACCCTGGCGACAAGCTGAAGTCGCGGAAGCCACAGAATCAATTAGGAAGCAAGCTTTCGCCGATCGAAGCCGGCATGGAGCTTCTTGCTGTTGATATCGTCGAGAGCGTCAACAACATATTGAAGCGCATTGCGGAAGCGGCGCTGCGGGCATACACGGTCGCGGCCAAAGGACTTGCGGCTGGCGGAAAAGAGCTTGCTGAAGCGGGCGGCAACTATGCGAAAGACTTTGCGCAAGGTGTTCGTAAAGCGGTAAAAAGGGATGCTGAGAGCGACGGTGAGAAGGCCGTGAAGTGGCTCCGCCGGATTGTCATAGCCGGCGCTGTCAGCGGCGCCGCGGAGCTGACGGGCGCCTTTGCCCAACTCGGGCAATGGATCGCAAAATTCCCCGAAAACTTCGCGTGGCTTGAACGCGTGCTGCATTACATCAAATGACGTTAAGCGTACTTTCGATCCATGTCTTTTGGACAGTCCGGCACCCCGACCTTATACAGTTCAGCATGCCGGCTGTTGGCCTCTCCGCTGTTTGGCGTGGGTAGGCGCTCGAAGTCGCGTCGTCTACGAGACTAAGGTACTTGCTGTATCCCACGTAAGCCACTTTGCTGAAAGCCGATGGGGTTTTTACTTTAAGGACACCAATGAGTTCGGCCTCTATACGTCGTTCTCAGACGACAACAACAAGAATTATGAGTGCTTCTATCGCTCTGACAGCAAGTTTGAAGAGGAGATCTATCTCGATTATCTCCATATTGATCTGCAAATGTGAATTTAGGAGGCCTTCATGAATGTGCTGATCGACCACGAACTGCAAGCGTTCGTGGACCGCATGATCAAGGATGGACGCTACGCTTCCGCGAGCGAAGTCGTGCGCGAGGGATTGCGGCTCGTCCAGGAGCGAGAGGCCAAATTGAAAGCACTGCGCGCCACGCTGGATGCCTCCATCGCGCAAGGAGGCATTGTCACGGACGAGGAACTTGACGCCGATATAGCCGCTACGAGCGCGGAGTTGCGGAGCCGCGGATACAGGACGTGAGGCGGGCAACATTCCTCACATCCGTTCGCGCCGACTTTCTTGCGATCCAGACTTATATCACCGATACCAGCGGCAACGTTGGGGCCGGTGAAACTTTCGTGCGCAAGCTTCGTGCGCAGTGTCACAAGTTCGCCGCGATCGCGCCACGATAGGTCGCGCCCGCCCCGAGGTGCGCCCGACCTTCGCAGCATTCCTTGTGGCAACGATGGGATCTCTTTTCGGTACGCGGCAAACCGGTTCGAGGTTGTAACATTTTCTCGAAGGACACCGGGATATCGAAGCTCACTTCAGCCGCGAGGGCGGCTAAGAACGGCATTGAAGCATTGCCGTTGCGATTGCGAAATGCGCCGAATTGATGCCGAATGCCACGACGCAACCTGGAGAACGCCCATGACATCCCTCGCCCTGCGCCGCAATCTGTGCGTGGTCTGCCTTGCAGTGCTCGCGCTCATCGCCGCCGCGAGCGCCGGCGCACAGGCCCAAACTGATCCGGCCGCCACCTACCCGAACCGGACCATCAAGCTCGTGGTCGGCTTTGCGGCCGGAGGCGGCAACGACATCATTGCTCAAATCATTGGGCAAAAGCTGCAGGAGGGGCTCGGCCAGTCCGTGATCGTTGAGAACAAGGTGGGCGCCGGCGGCAGCCTGGCGGCGCTCAGCGTGATGGTGGCGCCGCCCGACGGCTACACGCTGCTGATCGGGGCGAGCGGGGCCATGAGCATCATTCCGGCGATCTCGGTGCGCCCGCCCTACACCACGCTCAAGGATTTTGCGCCGATCTCCAACCTTGCGTCATTCCCGCTGATCCTGTCGGTATACCCCTCGCATCCGGCCAAGACCATCCGCGAGCTGGTGGCGTGGATGAAGGCCAATCCCGACAAGGCGAATTACGCCACCTCGTCGCCGGCTTTCACGTTGGCCACCGAACTTTTCAAGCTGCGCTCCGGCGCGCCCGCCACCGCGATCCCCTATAAGAGCAGCGGCGATTCGGTGGTTAGCGTGATCGCCCAGCAAACGGTATTCACCATCGCGGACCCGCCGCCCACCACCCCACAGGCGAAGGGCGGCCAGGTCCGCGCGCTCGCCGTCACCTCCGATAGGCGGCTCGACGACCTTCCGGACGTGCCCACAATGGCGGAAGCCGGCGTGCCGGGCGTCGAGGTCGGCCTGTGGAGCGGCGTGTTCGCTCCCGCCGCGACGCCGGCGGCGATCGTCCGCGAACTCGAGGCCGAACTGCGCAAGATCATGCAGATGGCCGACGTGAAGGAAAAATTCCGCGCCATGGCGACGCCGACGGTCGGCTCGACCTCGGCGGAATTCGTCAAGCTGATCGACACCGAAACCAAGATGTGGGCCGAGGTTGGCCGCGCCGCCAATGTGAAACTGGAATGAGCGCGCCGTCATCGCCCGGATAAACCGGGCGATCCGGTATCTCCGACGTCTGGGGGCCTCTGGGGACCGTTTCGCGTGCGTCACCGGGCTGCGAGAAAGGATCAAGTGAACGTAATATGATCTCAAGCCGATGCCGCCGGCAATCATATCGCGCCACCAAAGGCTCAATAAATCGTCGCTCTCAGGCGTTCGGGCGCACCGCGATCGTGCTCGGGGCCGCCGAGCGCACCCTTGGTTATGCCGGCCAGGATGGTGCCGGAACTCGGCAGGGTTTTGCGATCGACCTGCGTTGCGGGGTCCCACAGATTGGAGCGCACGATCGCCTTGGCGCACTGGAAATAGACGCTATCCACCGTCACCACGATGACGCTGCGCGGCAGTTTGCCGGCGAATATAGAGCTTTCGCACAGGGCGGGATCGATCGAGATCACGGCATGTCCGTTGACCCTGATGGTTTCGCCGCAGCCGGGGATCAGGAACAAGAGCGAAATTCTCTGATCGCGGATGAGGTTGCGCAGACTGTCGATGCGATTGTTGCCGCGGCGATCCGGGATCAGCAGCGTCTTGGCGTCGGCTACGCGCACGAAGCCCGGAGGATCGCCGCGCGGCGTGCAGTCGAGCCCCTCCGGGCCGCAGGTTGCAACCGCGCAGAACGGTGCCGCTTCGATGAAGGCGCGGTATTCCGGGCTGATATAGGTGATCTCCTTGACCATCGCGGTTTCCGACGGCGTGCCGTAAAGCGCTTCGAGCTGCGCGATCGAGGCGATCAGGTGGGGGTCCGCCGATCCGTTTGTCATCATGGTTGGTTCTCCGTCGCAGGGACCGCAATCAGGCGGCGGCCGTCATGGCCGGTCATTCGCGCCGTCACGATGATGCCGGGCTCGACCGGCGTGTCGAATCGCACCGGTGTGAAATGCTCGCTGCGGCCGTTGTCATCGGACTCGGTGAGCACGCGGCGTACCGCGCCGATTTCCGCAGCAAGGTGGTGCCGCAGGGCAGTCTCGCCGCGCTGGCGCAGCCTCTTCGCGCGATCCTTGATGACCTCGCGGGCGACCTGCGGCATGCGGGCTGCCGGCGTCCCCGGCCGCGGCGAGTACGGAAAAATATGCAGATAGGTGAGCCCGCACTCCGCGACGAGGTCGAGGGAACGGGTGAACATATCCTCGGTTTCGGTCGGAAATCCGGCAATGAGGTCTGCGCCGAACACCATGTCGGGACGAAGCCGCCGCAAATCCGCGCACAGCGCGATGGCATCGGCGCGCCCATGTCGCCGCTTCATCCGCTTGAGGATGAGGTCGTCGCCGGCCTGGAGCGAGAGGTGCAGATGCGGCATCAGACGTTCCTCGGTGGCGAAGGCATCCAGCAGCGCCGAATCGATCTCGATGCAATCGAGCGAGGAGAGCCGCAGCCGCTGCAGGCCCTCCACATGCTTGAGGAGGTGGCGCACCAGCGCGCCGAGCTTCGGCGCGCCGGGCAGGTCGGCGCCATAGCTCGTCAGATCGACGCCGGTCAGCACCACCTCGCGGTAGCCATTGTGGGCAAGGCGGCGGACCTCGTCCACCACCGCGCCCATCGGCACCGAGCGCGAATTGCCCCGGCCGTATGGAATGATGCAGAACGTACAGCGATGGTCGCAGCCGTTCTGCACCTGAACGAAGGCGCGGGCGCGCCCTTCCAGACCCTCAATGAGGTGGGCGGCGGTTTCTTTGACCGCCATGATGTCGTTGACGGCGATCTTCTCCGCCTGTCCGATCCCGAAATCCGGGATCGCGGCGAGTGCCGCGCGCGCGGCCGTCCAGGCGCCGCCGTCCATCTTGGCGTCGTTGCCGATCACGCGATCGACTTCGTCCATGGCGGCGAATCTGTCCGGGCTCGTCTGGGCCGCACAGCCGGTGACGACAATGCGGGCCTGCGGCCGCTCGCGTTTGAGCCGGCGGATCGCCTGGCGGGCCTGCCGCTCCGCTTCCGCGGTAACGGCACAGGTGTTAACCACCACGACGTCGGCCAGAATCCCCGGCGCCGAGGCCGGCGGCGGTGGCATTGCGGCAAATCACCTCGGATTCATAGGTGTTGAGCCGGCAGCCAAAGGTGAGAACCTCGACACTCATGGGGATGAGGCCGCGGCCTCGAACAGCGCCGGATCGAAGCGGCCCTCGAATTCATACGCAACCGGTCCGGTCATACGCACGTGGCCGTCCGCGCCCCACGCGATCCCGAGGTTGCCGCCCGGCAGCGTTACGGTTACGCGGCCTTCCGCAAGCCCGATCCGGGCGGCGGCCACGGCCGCGGCACAGGCCGCCGATCCGCAGGCGCGGGTGAGCCCGGCGCCGCGTTCCCAGGTACGCACGGCTACGTGCGTACGCGATACGATTTGGGCGAGAGAAATGTTAGCGCGGTCGGGAAACAACGGATCATGCTCCAGGGCTGGTCCGATGCTGGCCAGATCGTAGGCATGGATGTCGTCAACCCAGAATACCGCGTGGGGATTGCCCATGCTGACCGCCGACGGCGAGCGCAGCACAGGAGCGTCGGGCGGCCCAATTCGCAAATCGAGCGCGCGCGTGTCCGAATACTCCCGTGCAAGCGGTATATCCTTCCAGTTAAACCGCGGAATCCCCATGTCAACCGTGGACGTGAGAGCCACGTCGCCCGGCCAGCACATGAGCACACCGGCGCGGGTTTCAACGATCAGCGCCTGTTTGTGACTTTCCCGCAACAGGATATCGGCGACACAGCGCATGCCATTGCCGCAGGCTCCAGCTTCAGAGCCGTCATTGTTGAAAATCCTGACGTAAGCGTCGTTATTGGTATTTTGGGGTGGATAAATTGCCATCAGCTGGTCGTAAGGCACGGCGCTCGCTGCCGCGCGTGCCTCCGAGGAGGTAATTAAATGCTTTTTCTGGCGCATGTCAACCACCAGGATCTCGTTGCCGAGCCCGTTCATTTTTACGAAAGTGTGGCTTTTGAGTTCGCTCATGCCTCGATCTTGCCGATTTATATCCGCTTATAGGTTGTGCGCGCCGAAATGGCCAGCCGCATATGGATTTCGCGGCCGGCCACCGGACCAGCAGCCGGAATTGGCGGCGCGCAGGGGACCAGAGCGGGCAGGGGGATATCATGCGCATTTCGAGGTTGGTATGGTTGTCGGTTTTAGCGGCCACGGTGGTCGGGTTCGGGTTGTTTCGCGCGCCGGCGCAAACCCCCAATCCACCATCGTCGGCTCCGGTGATCAAAGTGCAGGCCGACAACTCGTTTGGCGAGGAAGTCACCATGGCCGAGGGCACGATCGTTTACGTCACCGGTTCTGGACTTTGGGAATCGGCGTTCGAGACGATCGGGGGCGCATTCAAGACTGTATATGCGGCCATGGATAAGCTCGGGGTGAAGGCGAGCGGGGTGCCGATGGCGATCTACACCGCGACCGACGACACGGGCTTCCAGTTCCAGGCTGCGGTGCCGGTCGCCCAGGCGCCGGCCGGTGCGACCGGCGACGATCTCATGGTCGGGCTGTCGCCAGCCGGCAAGGCGCTCAAATTTGTGCATCGCGGCTCCTATGACGAGATGGACGCAACCTATGAGGCAATCACCAACTACCTTGACGACAAGAGCCTGGAAGCCAAGGAACTGTTCGTCGAGCGTTACCTGAAGGATCCGATGACGACCCCGGAGGACGACCTCGTCATCGAAGTCTACGTGCCGCTGAAGTAATTCCGGGACGCGTAGGTGCGGAGTTTGGTGACCTGTAACAGGCAAGCGCAGGCAGAGTTTTCGGCAAAATCGCCCGCGAAAGCGGGCGATTTGTTATGCTGCGGCGCTCCGGTTCTTGGATGTTGGACCCGGGCATTGGGCCAGTCCGCCGGAGTTGGACCTTGGACCGTATCGGAGCATGCATGGGAGCGAAATGGTTCGGAGCGGCGGTCAAGCGCAAGGAGGACCCGGCGTTATTGGCGGGCCGCGGGCGCTTCATCGACGATATCCGGCTGCCCGGCACGCTGCATGCGGCCTTCGTACGCAGCGCCTATCCGCATGCCATGATCCGCGGCATCGATACGGCGGCCGCAAAGGCGCACACGGGCGTACACTTGGTGCTGACCTTCGCGGACCTGCCGGATGAGCTGCGCCAAAATGCCTTGCCGCTGTTCGTGCCGAGCCCGGCGATCACGCAGCTCCACATGCCGTTTGCACTTGCCAATCGTGAGGCGGTTTACGCGGGCGAGCCGCTTGCGGTCGTGGTGGCGGACAGCCGTCAGGTGGCGGAGGATGCCGCCGCCTTGGTCGAGGTCGATTACGATCCCCTCCCCGGGGTGGCGGACTGCAGCGCCGCGATAGCGCCGGGCAGTCCGCGCGCCCATGTGGATGCGACGTCAAACATTGCGGCGCGGCTGCCGATCACGATTGGGGATCCTGACGCAGCCTTCGCCGGGGCCGCCCATGTGGTGCGCGAAAGCATCACGATCCACCGCGGCGGACCGTTCTTCATGGAGTGCCGCGGGCTGGTGGCGAGCTACGACGCCGTCACGGATGGCTACACAGTCTACATTTCCTCGCAAGGATCGCATCGCATCAAGCGCGGGCTGCTAGACGTGCTCGACCTCAACGACAACCAGATGCATGTGATCACGCCGGATGTAGGCGGGGGCTTCGGCCCCAAGGGCGCGATCTATCCGGAATATCCGTGCGTCGCGGCCAGCGCAAAAATGCTCGGACGGCCGGTGAAATGGATCGAGGACCGGCGCGAGAATTTTCTTTGCACCCACCAGGAGCGCGACCAGCTTTGGGAGATGGAGCTCGCAGCCGATCGTGACGGCAAGATCCTCGGCCTGCGCGGCCGGCTCCTGCACGACACCGGCGCGTTCATTCCGTGGGGCCTGGTGCTGCCGTGGATCGCCGCCACCACGGTGCCGGGGCCTTATGTGATCCCAAACTTTCGCATCGAGCTCAATGCCATCTACACCAACATGATCTCGACGACGCCGGTGCGCGGTGCCGGCCGCCCGCAGGGCGTGTTCGTCATGGAGCGGCTGATGGACCGCCTCGCCGAAACCGCCGGCCTCGACCGCGCCGAAGTGCGCCGGCGCAATTTTATCACGCCGGCGCAGATGCCGTACAAAGTCGGTATCGTCTCGCGCGACGGCCGTCCGGTGACCTATGACAGCGGCGATTACCCCACCACGCAAACGCGCGCCCTCGATGCAGCCGGCTATTCGGATTTCCCGGCCCGGCAGGCGAAGGCGCTGCGGGAGGGCCGCTATATCGGCATCGGCATCAGCAATGCCGTGGAAAGCACCGGGCTCGGCCCCTACGAGGGCGCCACCGTGCGGGTCTCCACGACAGGCAAGGTGGTGCTCTACACCGGCGCCACCCCGCAGGGGCAATCGCACAAGACGACGCTGGCCCAGATCGCGGCCGACCAGCTCGGCGTCTCTTACCGGGACGTGACGGTCGCAACGGCCGACACCAAGGAGATCGCCTTTGGGGTCGGCACCTTCGCGGCCCGCACCGCGGTCAATGCCGGCTCCTCGGCGCATCTCGCCGCCGTCGCGCTGGCGCAGAAGATCAAGCTGATCGCCGCCGACATGCTGGAGGTGTCGCCCGACGATCTCGATCTGCGCGACGGCCATGCGCAGGTGCGCGGCGTGCCCGGGCTGAAAAAGAGCTTTCGCGAGATCGCGGTGCGCTCGATCGGCATGCCGGGCTTTGCGATGCCGGGCGGGCTCGATCCTGGCCTGGAACACACCGCCTACTTCCAGCCGGATCAGTCGACTTACGCCAACGGCACCCATGTGGCGGAGGTGGAAGTCGATAGCGAGACCGGCGCCGTCACCATCCTGCGCTACACCTTGCTGCATGACTGCGGCACGGTAATCAACCCGATGGTGGTGGAAGGCCAGGTGGTTGGCGGCCTCGCCCACGGCATCGGCAATGCGCTGTTCGAGCGGCTTCACTACGATTCCGCCGCCCAGCCGCAGTCCACCAGCTTCGCGGATTATTTGTTACCGACGGCACCCGACATGCCGCCGATCGCCATCGTGCACAGCGAAACTGCGTCTCCGCTCAATCCGCTCGGGGTCAAGGGGGCAGGGGAGGGCGGCACCATCGCGGCGATTGCCGCCATCATCGGGGCGGTGGAGAACGCGCTGGCGCCGTTCGGGGTGAAGATCAACGAGGCCCCGATCAGCCCCGCGCGGATCGTGGCGCTGGTGAACAAGCAGCGGGGCGCTCGGTAGGCGGAGCACGCTCCGCAGCGCAACGAGGCCCCGCAGCCACACACAGTCTTCAGCCGGAGGGAGCAAGGGAGGAGCCTGCGGTGGCCGTCCGGCTCCGGGCTTCTGCGCTGGCGGCTTGAACCGAGCGAGCCTTCGCGGTAGATGCTGCATCGCAACATCGTGGAAGCTCCCCGAGCGTTCCGCCGCTTGCGAACCGGAGGAACAATCATGCTGAAGGGAAAAAACGCGGTCGTTACCGGATCGACCTCCGGCATCGGGCTCGCGATCGCGCGAGCTTTGGCACAGGACGGCGCCAATGTGATGATCAACGGGTTCGGCACGATCGCCGACATCGAGAAGGAGCGCATGGGAATCGAACGCGAATTCGGCGTCCAGGCGATCTATTCTCCTGCCGATATGACAAAGCCGAACGACATTTTCGCCATGATCAAGCTCGCCGAATCGACGCTCGGTTCGGTGGACATCCTGGTCAACAATGCCGGCATTCAACATGTCGCCCCGGTCGAGGAATTTCCGATCGAGAAATGGGATCAGATCATTGCCATTAATCTGTCTGCCGCGTTTCATGCGGTGCGCGCGGCGGTGCCGGGGATGAAGGCGCGCAAATGGGGCCGTATCATCTCGACGGCCTCGGCACATTCTCTGGTGGCTTCGCCGTTCAAGGTGGCTTACGTGTCCGCCAAACATGGGATCGCCGGTCTTACCAAGACGGTCGCGCTGGAGGTTGCCACCTTCGGCATCACGGTCAACTGCATCAGCCCTGGCTATGTCTGGACGCCGCTGGTGGCGAAGCAAATCCCGGACACCATGAAGGCGCGCAACATGACCGAGGAGCAGGTCAAGCGCGACGTGCTGCTGGCGGCGCAGCCCACCAAGGAGTTCGTGACTTCCGAAGAGGTGGCCTCGCTGGCGCTGTATTTGTGCGGCGATGCGGCCGCGCAGATCACCGGCGCCAATCTCTCGATCGACGGCGGCTGGACTGCGGAATGACGGATGCCACGGTCCCCCGCCATGCCGGCGCTGCGACCAAGACGATAAACATCGCGTTGCAGGGCGGCGGTGCGCACGGGGCGTTCACCTGGGGTGTGCTCGATCATCTGCTCGAAGATGGCCGCCTCGTCATCGAAGGCCTGTCCGGGACGTCGGCCGGCGCGCTCAACGCCGTGATGATGGCCGACGGGCTGGCACGCGGCGGGCCGGCCGAGGCGCGCAAGCGGCTCGCGGATTTCTGGCGCGCGGTGAGCATCGACGGCAACCTGCCGTTCGCCCAGCGCCAGATCGTCGAGCGCCTGCTCACATTCTCACCGCTCGCGGATTCGCCCATGCAGGCGTGGTTCGACGCCATGTCTAAATATTTCTCGCCCTACGATCTCAATCCTTTGAACATCAATCCGCTCGCCGGCATCATCGCGCGCTTTGTGGATTTCGATGCCGTGCGCGGCGCCACCGATCTCCATCTGTTCGTCTCTGCTACCAATGTGGCCACCGGGCGGCTGCGCATCTTCCCCCGCGAAAAGATCACCGCCGACGTGGTGATGGCCTCGGCCGCGCTGCCGATGGTCTTCCACGCCGTGATGATCGACGGCGAGTCGTATTGGGACGGCGGCTATATGGGTAATCCGGTGATTTTTCCGTTCTTCGGCAACACCACGACCGAGGACGTGCTGATCGTGCAGATCAACCCGATCGAACGGCCGCAGGTGCCGACCTCAGTTCACGACATCATGAACCGGGTCAACGAGATTACGTTCAATTCATCCCTGCTGGCGGAATATCGCGCCATCGCTTTCGTGGCTCGGTTGATCGACCAGGGGCGGCTGCCGCGCGGGACCGGACCCGGAGAATACCAGCGCATCAACGCCCACCGCATCGTGCTGGGGGAGGGCGGTGCGACGTATTCCGCCGACAGCAAGGTCGCCACGGACTACGATTTCTTTCGCCTGCTGCACAAGGCGGGCCGGCAGGCCGCGCAGCGCTTCCTCGCCGCGCATTTCGACGATATCGGTGTGCGCAGCACCTTCGATTTGCGCGCCGAGGCGCAGGCGGAGTGGGCGTGACCGGTGCCCTCCGCCGAAACAGTGGCTACAGCCCCCTCACTGCAGCCGCCGGGCGATCGGATAATCCTCGACCGTCTTCGGCATCGCCATCATCGGCCGCTGATTGCCCCCGGTGAGGTCGCGCACGCGGCGGGAAACGTAGCCCTGCAGGTCGGAGATCATCACCACCGGCGCCTGCGGCTGCGCCGCGGCGCCGCGCAAACCCTCCACCACCGCTTTGGTGAAGGCGCCGTTCATCCACTCTTCCTTCTCCTGCGACAACTCGTTGCCGGTCAACGACGTAAAGACCACGATGCCGTTCTGCGCGGTCCTCAGCTCATTGGCAAACTTGTCCACGTTCGGCAGCGTGCTCGGCGCCTTGCCGGCCAAAACCGCGCCCGAATAGCAGGTGTCGAAGAAGAAGATTTTCTTGCCGCCGATTTTGCCCAGATAGTCCTGCAGTTCGGCGTCGGAGATGGTGGTGCGTTCGACCCGGTTGGGGTCGTAGTCGTGGGGCAGGAAGCGGTAGTGCTGGTCCGGCGTGGTGATGCCGTGGCCGGACAGGAAAATCATGGCGACATCGTTGGTGTTGGTCACCGCGCGCTTGATCCAGTCGAGTTCGTCCAGCACCGTGTCATGCGTGGCTTCACGATCCCGCACCGCATGGGTGATGACCTTCTCATAAAGGCCGCCTTCCTGCGCTTTGGCCAGCGCCACGAAATCGGCGGCGTCCTTGGCGGCGAACCGCAGTTTTACGTTTTTGTCCTCGTAATCGCTGATGCCGATCGCCAGCACATAGAGCGTCAGTTTCGGGTCTGTGCCCGGGCCCCTCCATTTGATTTGGATTTTGGCAGGCTCGCCGGCGCCGTTCTGATTATAGGCGAGGACCGAGACCGTGGAATCGCGGCGGGGCAGCTTCGTCAGTTTCAGAATCCCTGCCCGATCGCTTCCCCGATCAATCAGACGCGTTTCGTCCGCCGCAACCTTCACGCCGTCCACAAGCGCCTCGATCCGTAGCGTCTCATCCGGCGACGGCATCCGCACCGAGTAGCCGATCGTCAGGTCGGTGCGGTCCACCGCCGCCGGGGTTTTCGGATCGTCGATTTCCACCACCGGCGTCAGCAGCGATTTGACCGATACGGCCTTCGCGGTCGCCCGGCCCGCCGACTGGTCGGCCTCCCGCACCGCATCCTCGATATCCAGCTTCGGAGTCTTGAGCACCCGCTGGATCACGTCGGGCCGGTAGAAGCGGTCGCGGAATTGCGAGACCGGATAGAATTCCGGCGCACGGTCGCGGCCCTGGTTGACCTGCCAGCCGATCAATTCGTCGGCGCCGGCCGCGGCGTCGTAATAGCCCTGCGGCGTCCACAGGATCCAGCGCTGGCCGTCGGGATGCATGAACAGCGCCAGCAGTTCCTTGCCGTCCGAGAGGCGATGCCAGCGGATGGTGCCGGCGTCATAGGCCGCCACCACCAGCCGCCCGTCGCCGCTGACATTGACGTCCCACGCCACGCCTGGGACCGGCTGCGCCTTGGGCCAGACATCGTGCGCCTTGTCGTCGATCAGACGGAGCGAGAAATCCGCGCCGAGCGCGAAACGCCTGGTACCGGGCACGACGGCAACGCTGCGCGCCATTTCGTAGGCCTGCAATGCGATCGCCGCCTTGTTCACGGCTGGCGTTGTCGAATTGTGCCAATTCGTAACGGCAAGTCCCGCCGCCGTGGTTACCGGGGCCTTCAGGGCGGCGTCGGCCGGCGGATCGACATCGATCGCGCGCCGGGCCAGCGCGAAGCGGTAGCTGTGCGCCGGCTGCACGGAATCCACCTGCACACTGCTGCCGTCCGCCGCAACCCGTAGCGTACGGTTGCCTCCGGAGCGTAGGGCGAGGCCGCCGAAGCCCTGCAGCTCAATTGCCTTGCCATCCGCACCGATCCGCCCGAAGCCCCTGGCGTGCGCAAACAGCATCGACCCGTCGTTCAGGCCGTAAATCTGCATGATCGTGTCGGAACCCGCCGGGATATCGACAGAGGTTCCGCGTCCGCCGTCGCTCCAGCGGCGCACCCGGCTCACATCGTCCACCGGCCATTGGCCGCCGGCGAACAGGAAGCGCCCATCCGGCGACCAGCCGACCGCGCTCATGCCGACATTCGCAACGCCGGCCGTGTCGGCCTTGAAAACCCGGGTCAGGTCCGACCCCGACAGCACCACCACGTCGTTAATGTCGTCATGGCCGACCGCGACGCGGGTGCCGTCCGGCGAAAACGCGGCCGCGAAGGGGAGATGCCCCTTCGATTCGAATGTCGCGACCGGCGTCGCGTAGTTGCCGGCCGCATAGAGCCGCACCAAGCCATCGTACGACGTAGTCACCAGCCGGCCGGCGCGATCGAACGTCGCCGAAAGGCTGTGATCTTTGTATCGGGTGTCGCTCGGCAGCGGCCGATAGCCGTCGCCGGCATCGAACACCCGGATGCCATTGCTGCCCCCGAGGGACGCCGCGAGGCGCCGGCCATCGGGGGAGTAGGCCAAGTGGTACGCAAAGGCATTTGGCAGGTCGCCGAAGCGCTGTTTCAGCGCGCCCGATGCGCGGTCGAACGTCAAAATGCTATAGTGGCCGGGCGTATCCGTGATCCAGCCGCCGACCGCCACGGTGTTTCCGTCCGGCGAGATGGCGACCGCAAAGGCCTTGCCTTCATTGGGGTCGTCCGCGCTGATCGGCAGCCGCAGGATGCGCAGCAGCTTGCCGTCCGGCAGCGACCACACCCGCACGGTCTTGTCGTCGGAGGCCGTCACGGCGAACCGGTTCGCCGCGTCGGTGTCGATGCGCCTGATTTGTGCGCCGTGCTGCCCGGCTTCGATGCGCAGGATCGGCTCGGCCGCGGGCTCCGCGCTCACCGCCGCCCCTCCCGCCGCGTTCCCCGGCCCTCGGTAAGGTGCCCGCCTAGGGTGGGCAAAATCGCGCCGCACCGCACAAGGCCCGGCGCCCGAACCCGTCGCGATTTTGCCCACGCGGTCCGAGTCCCTCCGTCGTCCGCGCGGGCGCGCACAACCGATGGATGCGCAACCTTATCCCTCCCCGTCTTCGGGGAGGGTGGACGCGCGAAGCGCGGCCGGGTGGGGTCCGCTGCGTTCATTAAACAGCCGCCACGCATGGAAAAGACCCAACCCGGCCCTCCCCGAAGACGGGGAGGGAGAAGAAGCGGCGCTCGTGGTGGTAACAATTTCTGTGCACGAGCGGTGGATGCGCAACCTTATCCCTCCCCGTCTTCGGGGAGGGTGGACGCGCGAAGCGCGTCCGGGTGGGGTCCGCATTCGGTATGATTAGCCTCTGAGTATACCGTTTCGGTTTGCGCGTGAAGAAGCGCGACGGTGTAACTCCCTCCCCCGCTTGCGGGGGAGGGTTGGGGAGGGGGCACTTCACGGCATTGTTGGACATCGCCCCCCCTCCCTAACCCTCCCCCGCAAGCGGGGGAGGGGACGGTAAATGACTCGCTTGTTTGGCGTTGAACGCTTAGAACAGCCGCCGCGCATGGAAAAGGCCCCAACCCAGCCCTCCCCAAAGACGGGGAGGGAGAAGAAGCGGCGCCCGCCGAAGATCCACGCCCGCCAGCAAAGCCTCATTTCGCCAGCTCCGCGAACGAGCGCCATTGCAGGCGATCGACCTCGCTCAAAATTGCGTCGCGGCGTTCCTTTCCGGCGTCGTGAAAGGCCTTCCAGATCGACAGCCCGGCATCCATGAACGTCTTCACCAGCGTGGGCACCGCCGACAGCACGTCCGGCAGAGCGGCGCGGGTGCTCCCAAGCTTGTCCACCACCTCGCGCGACACGAACGCCGTGAATGCGAGGCGCTTTTCGGCCGCCGGCTGCAGCGCTCCGGTGAAGATGGCCGACTGCGCCGGATCCTGCCCGGTGGTGAGCGCGAATTTGAGTTCCGCGATCAGCGCGTCGAACTCGGCCTTGGCGTCCGCATAAAGCTGGATGCCGCGCACATACCGCGCGGTATCGGCCTTCCCCGCGGTGACCAGGATGACCGCATATTGCTCGGCCGCGGACTTTTCCTTCGCGAGCACTCCGACCGCATGGGCGAGCATCGCGTCGGTGTTGGACGGTAGATCGTCGTGCGTCATTGAAATCCTCCAGGACCGGAGCCGTGCGGGCCGCCACGGCGGCGCGAACGCGCGGCCGCTCCTCAAATCAGGTTGCACGCAAACACTGGTATTTTGCATACACGATGCACGCGTTCCTTGGCAACGGTGCTCGGGATGGGACGGGGATGGGATGGGACGCTTCTTCTGTCCCCTTATGAATTAGCCGCGACACACGCGTAGGACGCAATAAGCGAAGCGCATTGCGCCGCAACGGTGCGGAAGCGGTGTGGGCGCCGCACCATCGGTGGACTGTCGTTCCTGCCGGTTCCTATGCGAACCGCTCATCCCTTGGACCAGCCCGGCGCTGGTCGGCGCAATGCGCTTCGCTCATTGCGCCCTACGGGCGCACCCGCGGCCGTTGAAAGCCGCGACACGACCGGTGAAAATTTGCGACTTGACAAATCATCATAGTCCGATAGGCTGATGCTATATCCTATCGTGATCCACTACCCGCTAAGGACCCGACATGGCGTATTTACCCGTTCAGGCCTTTGCGGCAGTTTGGAAATTTGTCACAAATCGCCGCGGAAAGGGCGAAAAATACAAAATTCCCTGATGTTTTCCCTGCTCTCAGGGAATTTTCTGCCCCACGGCGTCACCCGCCCTCAAAAGTCG
>CAWDKL010000079.1:0-86405 GCA_963802745.1 uncultured Alphaproteobacteria bacterium
AGAGGTAGGTGAGACCGAGCGCTGAACTCGGCTTGGCGTCCGGCGCCGTCGCAAGGAACTTTTCCTGCCCGGCATTCAGAATCGCTATGATAAAACCGAAGGCCCAGGCTGGCCACCAGTAGAGCAGAGTCGAGTGGCTGTATATCGTGATCTCCTGCTGGGCCTCCGTACGAGGCAACGCTCTGCCGACCCCCGCATCCGTTCGATCAATCACAAATTGTTGTGTCATGACTTTCACCTTATCGGCGGTTTGGGGAGGCAAGGGAATCGGCGAAATTCCAAATTCCATAGCCGCTTGAAATGACCACGGCTCCCGATCGGCGGTGGCGTTCACGCAGGCTCATGGCTATTATCTGGCGATTGTCAGTGCGCTCTTCGGTTCAAAACATGCATATGTCGATGAAACCCAACTGGTCCGGCCCGTAAGCTTTTGGTCGGTAGCCTGCTGCTCGCACGCGGCCCATTTGGTGTTTTCCTTGGACCATTTTGCCTTCGCGGCATCCCACTCCTCCTCGAACACTTTCAACGTCGGCTACCGTCGAAGATACGGTTCTCGGTGCCACGGCCGTTTCCGGCGCGGCGGTTGCCGATGGCGAGGTCGTTGCGGTCGTTGGCGAATTTGCCACCGGCGGCGGAGACGGCGCTTGCGCCAAAGCAATTCCGGCGCAAAGGAACCCAGCGAGGGCCACGACGGACACGCGGCTAAAGGGTAATTCATGGTGTGTTGATCCTTGATTTGGGACGAGCTACCCCCCCCATCAACGCTTAAGTACGCCGATGGTTCCCTCGTCCAGGAGTGTTTATGCGGCGAGGCTTTAGGCCGTTTATCAGATCGCGGAACCGTCACGGAAACAGGCAATGCCGACATAAATCGTAAATTTTCCGAGCGCTCAAATCTTTCCTTCCTGGATAGCTAAAATGCCCTTGGACTCTCCGTCGCGGAAATCATGCCCACCGGGGCGAGACATCCGCGGAACAAAAACGATTTCTCGTTGATTTATCGAACCTAGATCGCATTTCGATCAGGCCAATCACACTCTCGGCGTAATGCCCGCGCTTGGCGCGGGCATCCACGTCACGCGGTGCCACAGCACCACGAGCTTCCGGCCGGCACGCGTTTTCACCGGAAGCCGTATGCCGCCGCCGTCGTCAGGCATGCCCATGAACTGACGGGCGCCTGAGCTTCGTCGTCTTCACGCCGCCGTGAGGCATCGCGGCAAAGGTAGCGTGAGTGACCGAAACAGTTGTTCCGTGGGGGCCGCTCAAAATCTACAACCTTGGCATCGAGTTGCTGGGCCAGCGCCTTGACGATGCTGGTGCCGAGGCCGGCCTTTACTTGCGCAAAGGCATCCATGCGCCGACCGATCCCGTTATCCGCGACCGATAGCTTCCAGTTTGTGCCTGCCACATCGTACGCAACCCTCACCCGGTGATCGAGGTTTTCGTGGGGGAAGGCGTGCTTCACGGCATTCAATACGAGTTCTGTGACGATCAAGCCGAGGCTCACGGCTTCGCGGGACGTGACGCTCCCGCCATCGCTGCGTACGCTCAAGGCGATGGGCCGGCTGTTGCTGATCATCGAGGTCGTGAGGCTCTCGCAGAGCTTTGAAAGATAAGGCGCCATTTCGATGGGGCCGGCGGTGCCGGAGATGTGAAGATGCTGCTGCACGGCGGCGACGGACATGACCCGATTGTGGGCATCTTGCAGATGCAAGCGCGTTTCTTCGGAGTGGACCGAGCGCGACTTCATGAGAATGATGGCCGCGATGATTTGGAGACTGTTGGCGACCCGGTGCTGGAGTTCGTCGAGCAGCACGTCCTTTTCTCGCAACAGTGCGTCCTTCTGACGCAGCAGATCCTCCCGTTCACGCTCCAAGGCCCGTCGCTCGGTCACGTCTTCAATTCCCAGCAGGAGGGTGGAGTTCGGACTTGCCTCGTAGAACACCTTGCGTGCGTTCAACAGCATTTTGCGGTAGCCAATTCCGGGAAACAGATGCTCGACCTCGTAATCCTCCATCACGCTTTGTTCCGGAATAATGCTTTCTAGGAGCAATCGCAATTTCGGGATGTCCCACTGACCGTCGCCCAAGGCGTAGAGCGGCCTGCCTAGCGTTTCGGCGCCCGCAACCTTGAATGTCCGATAGAATGACCGGCTTGCGGCCAGAACGCGGAGATCTTTGTCAAGCACCAGAAGCGGTTCGCGAACGGTATCCACGATCGCCAGCGCAAAGGCACCGGCATCGCGGTTCTCAACAAAGGGATGTTGGGTCAGCATGACGCACCTATCTCCGGCTCCGCCGTTGGTTAGCCGCGCTCGATGCCACCGTGGCCCTGCTCGACAAAGGAAAGGCTGGACGGACGCCGGATCTCTTCGGACGGTCCCCTGCAAGCCTGATGAAAGGTTAGAGGGGCCGCTGAGACGCGTCTGTGCAATTTTGATCACGCTCCGAGCGCGGAAGTGGGCGCCGACTGCATGGACCACCGACTGTGCCTCATTTAAGATCAAGTGGACTGCGATGCTAGATTAAGCGAACGGATACACGCGCGCATGACCAAGGCAGCCCGAATTTCGTTTGGTTCGAAAAACTTTCTCGCCAAAGTTGGCGACGGGACAACGATAGCCAAATACCGGAAGGATGATATCGTTTTCTCGCAAGGCGACGTTGCTGATTCGATTTTTTACATCCAGAAGGGTAAGTTTAAGCTGACGGTCATTTCCGACCAGGGGAAAGAGGCCGTCATCGCGATACTAGAACCGGGACAATTTTTTGGCGAGGGATGTCTGAATGGTCATGGGGTACGCGTCGCAACCACGACAGCCATGGTTGATTGCCTGGTTACCCGCATCACTAAGGCAGCCATGATTGCGACCCTTCACAATGAGCCGGACTTTTCTGAATTGTTCATGTCGTATCTCTTGGAACGCAATAGCCGAATCGAGGCCGACCTGGTCGATCAACTGTTCAATTCAAGCGAACGGAGGCTGGCGCGAATTCTACTCCTGATGGCGAATTTCGGGAAGGAAACGAAGCCTGAGCCGATCATCGCGAAAATCACCCAGGAGACCCTTGCGGAAATGATCGGCACGACGCGCGCGCGGGTGAGCTTTTTCATGAACAAATTTCGCAAGTTGGGATATATCGATTACAATGGCCACCTGACCGTACATAACTCGCTCTTGAATGTGGTTTTGTACGACAGGCCGGATGGCAACACGGCCGACGGTCGTGGCGCGGTCGCTAATCCTTCAAACACCGTCTCCAGGCAGCCCCGCAAGTGAAGGAATCATCCGGGGCTGTTGCCGCAAGGCGTAGATAGGGCCGCAAAAGCAGGCGTCGATAGGCCCCAAAATCACACTATGGCTTCTTGGGGGCATGTCTCCCAAAGGCGGCGTCCACCTCGTCTTTTTTTATGCGTGCCGCCGGATCACCGCGCTCGCCAAGATTTTGCTCCTCGGTGCCATCGCCCATCATACCGGGGTGGGAGATTACGGTCTTTTTTTCAGTATCTTTCGGGATAGCGGGTTTGTCGGTCATATCGGATACTCCGGCGCGGATGCGCTGCTGTCAACGCACCGCGCGGACTTTGGTTCCGTGGCCAACCAAACAAGTCGTAAGCCGCAATGAGCGCCCGTTTCGCGGGGTGGCGAGCATTCGCCCCAATCAGTTAAGGGCGGCTGTATGATGCCGCCGATAGGCGTTGAATGGGTCAGAGCCGTCCAAGCAGCACGAGGACCAGGACAACGATCAAGACTGCACCCAGGAGGCTCATACCGCCGTGACCGTAACCGTAGCCGTACCCGCCGAAACGGCCACTGAAGCCGCCGAGCAGAAAAATAATGAGTAGGATAACAAGGACGGTTCCGAGTGACATGATCGATCCTCCTCCACAGGGGCTTCGCGCTGATCGCGACCCCCGAGATCTTGCGCAAATTCAACGCGATCATGCCGACGCGGCGGTCACCAAGCTCGGGTGACACAGTGTCTCCGAAGCTGCGCATGGTGTCCAGAGAAGAAATGCTCTCCCTGGAGCCAATGATCTAGCGGCAATCGCGACGGTAGTCGCGATTATAGATGGTGATGATAGTAGCGATGATGAGTTCCGAGGGCTCCATCGACCGCGCCGACCGCGCCACCGAATGTCCCGCCCACGATGTCATCGACGGCGCGCCGATCGGACCGGCGGCACGATTTCCCTGGTAAGCGCCCTCGTTCGCCCCTCTCAGGATACCCTGTGCCTGAGCCGCAAAGGTCACAGCGAGGACCAACAAACACACAGCGATTGCAAAAGGCCTTTTAATGGACTTGCTTCGTTTAACACGCCACAGTTTCGCGAGGGGGCTGCGTCCCAAAACTTCTACGCCGTTCGATCGGCCTTCACTCACCGGCCGTGCTGTCGCATGTTGGGGAATGTTCGATGTTGCCGGCATTGTGCGCCAGCCATTCTTCGTTGTCAGCCAGGCTTTTGTAACTTTGTGCCAATCTACGAAACACGCTCGCCTCGTCTTCGGAAACCGAATCGTCTCGGTTCTTCGCGTATTCCGCTGCCTTCGCCCGATATTCTTCTGCTGTTGACATTTCGGTGACGCTTTCCAATGCGAAGCGAGCCTTCGTCGCTAGATGCCCCACCATCATGCGCAGTCGTCGCATCCAGCTACGTTGAAGGGACCTGCAACCATCCGCCTTCGGCCATTTGATCCACCGCGTGCAACGGCCGCGAGATGCGACCGCACGGCCGATGCACGCTGTTGGCTCAGTGCGAGTAGCTAAATGCCGGGGCCATTTTGAGCTGTTCCTTCGTCATATTGAGCACAGCGTGGTCCGGGTACGACTCGCGATCGCTGGTCGATCTTGCCGTGTCCGCCGGGATCACTCCGTTGCTGGATCGGCCGCGACCGACGGGTGTAAACACCCAATTGATCTGTCCATAGGGTATCGCCACGTCGCGCTCGCCCAGGCCGAGAAATCCGCCCGCTCCGACCACCACGGCATCCAATTTCCCGCTTCGATCGACGATGAGTTCGGCGATACTGCCGATCTTCTCATTCTCGTCGTTATAGACATTGAGGCCGACCATTCTGGACGCACGCCATTCGCCCGGGGCCTCCTTGGTCAGCCAACCCGAAGCACCGGAGGTGGCCGTGGCGGCGACGGTCGTTTTCGCCGGCGTTCCGGTCGCGGCAGGCGCCGCGGACTTCGAGGGATCTGTGAGACCCGCCGATGACTTTAACTGAGATTCCTGGGCGAGGCTTGCCGTTGACACCAGGGCCGCAGCGGCTATGCCAACGATGACACCTAGACGAACCTGAGAGTTCATGTTGCCAGTTCCTTTTGATTGAGTTAGGCGACAGCGCGTAATGAGGGCCTTGTCGCGTGTTGCAACACGATAAACAACGTTCGTGATTGTCGAAGGTTCCACTGCCCGCAAATACTGAGTACCAAAGTGCGCCATGTGGATTAATCCGCCGTCCCGCGCCTTCTTACTTGTTTATTGCTCGCGCAGGGTATCCTTCAAACCGACGATAGAATTTCTTACCTTGCCATCGGCCTGCTGTGTCTTAACATCGGTTTTAAGTTTAGAATCGCCGAGAGCCTTTCCGGCGGGTTGCTTTATGGCGCCCCTAACCTAATCGGCCGAACCTTTAATGCGATCATTGTCCATCATTGGTGCGCTGGTACAGTGCGGGATGTTCGCCGTCATCATTTTCGTATGGCGATGAACGCTTTCATAGAGCGATCCGCACCCCGCCCGCCCGGCTCCGAGATCAGACATCAGTGGTGCCGGAACAATGCCAGCAGGATGATGATCGGGAGCGGCTCTCCCAAATCCAAAGCAGCGCGCCCCGGCCGAGACCCATGTCCGCCCGCATTGTTATGCCACCTGACTGCCGTAAGTATCGCGCGTAGCCCACAAATTAGTCCTCAGCCTGGGCCGATAAGGAAAATGCTGCTTTCTCATGGGGCTCAGCCAAAAGATGCAAACTCCATCTCAACCGCCGCGATGTCCGACAGCGTCGGCAAGCCGGCCTCGTTACCGAGATGCTGGATCTTGTACGCAGCGGCCGCACGCGCGAACCGAAAATGATCCTCCCACCCTTTTGCCGTGTTGGTAAGGTAGGAATAAATATATGCTCCGTGAAACACGTCTCCGGCACCGTTCGTATCGATGACCCGGTCCGACGGCACCGCCAGCGCAGGAAGTGTCCGTACCGGACCCGTCCCATCGTACCAAACGAGGCCACGCTCGCCGAGGGTGACACCGCCCACTCGGCAGCCCCGGCCTTTCAGATAATCGAGCATGGCCAAGGGCTGATGCCCCATTTGCTGACACAAGCGTTCGGCTACGATCGCCACGTCGATGTGGCTGAGCAGCTCGTGCGTATTCGACCGAAGTCCGCCGCCATCGAGCGACGTCAGAATATTTGCGTCCCGGCAGTGCTTCGCGTAATGAATTGCGGCATCCGGCTGGTGGCCGTCCAAGTGAAGCACCCGGCAGCCTTGGAAATGCAAAATGGGGAAGGGGTGCAGATAATCGTCGTCCCGGCAACGAACGATCGCCCGCTTGCCATTATTCGGCATGATGAACGACAGGGACGATGTTCTGACTTTCCGGGCGTGAATTGGTATGCGGTATCTGGCGGCCATATCCAAAAACATGCGGCCGAGCCAATCATCGGCGACGGTCGTCAAGACATCGGGTGGAATGCCCAACTTTGCACAGCAGAACGCCGCCGTTACCGCATTTCCACCGAACGAAACGGCGTAGGCCGAAGCGACGTGCTTCTCGTCGCCGACCGGTATTCGATCGGTTAGAAATGTCACATCAACGTAGGTCTGTCCGAGGAAAAGCGCCTGCATAGTGTCTTTCTCTGGCGGTGGATCATTCCCTCCCTTATATTTTTGGCAATCGACCTCTCAGCAAATGATCAGCGCGACCGAACCCAAACAGGGGCTGTCAGGTCAAAAGCGCGTTCATCAGTGCATCAATCTTTATGGTCGCAAAATTTGAAAAGGTGTCAGAGATTGCATAGGGTAAAATGATTCGATCAAGGTGGCGAATCGCCCCGCACGTGTAGACCACATTCGGTACATACCCTTCCCGTTCGTTGAGATTCGGGCGGACAAGCGGGTCACGCGTGCGGGCCAGCACGATCGAAGGGTCGTTTTTATCAAGTAAAACCGCACCGATAGAATACTTTCGCACCGGACCCACCCCATGCGTCAGCAGCAGCCAGCAGTCGTCGAGTTCGATCGGTGAACCGCAATTGCCAATCTGCACGAATTCCCACGGAAACTGCGGCTGCAGGATGGATTGCCCACCATTCCATGTATAAAGATCGTCGGAATAGATCAGATAAAGGTTCTCGTTATCCTGACGGCCGATCATTGCGTAACGCCCGTCGATCTTGCGGGGGAATAGTGCCATGCCCTTGTTACGCGTCGCAGATCCGTTGAGCGGGGCCATCCGGAACGACAGAAAATCGGTGGTCTCAAGCAGTTCGGACCGGATCGCCCTGCCGCTATAGGCGGTAAAGGTAGCATAAAATGTGCTCTTTCCGCCATCACGGAATTCGACAAACCGCGCATCTTCAATTCCATTTGCCTGCCCTTCCGTCACCGGAAAGATAACGCGCTCGCTCAATTCAACATCGGGAGCAAACAGCAGGTCCACAACGTCTCCAGCGGGCCCGGTTTGTTGGTCCGTGATCTTTGGAGCTGAGGCCAGACGAGCAGTCGGATCGATCTCCACGCTTCCGTCAGAGAATACGGTCCCCGACCTGAACGTCAGGGACGAAATATGGCCCTCCCCGACGGCGCGAAGGCTCATGATAAATCGACAGGCGCCGTCGGGGGCGCCTGATTGGTCAGGGTTGCGCACGATGCTCGGATTGAACAAAGCCGAAGCCTCGAAGGAGTACTCATTGAGAAAGTACGCCCCGATCAGCCGGCGCTGGGTAATGTTCAATTTCGCATGGGGTGCAAACGCCGCCTCCATTTCTTCGGCTCTGGCCTCGAAGATCGTCAGCAGATTACGGTGTCTGCCGTCAAAATTCTCGAGCACCTCCATCAGTTGCTGCGCGGCAGCATCGTCATCAAGCCGAATCACGCGATCAACGATGTGGTTGGCCCGAAGTTTGTCGGTCGTATTCAAGTTTCGCGGTTCGGTAGCAGGTTTGAACGGTCTGACGAGGACGCGTGCCGCATCAGGCCGTAGAGACAAGCTTTGGCGATTGACAAATCGGGAAGGCGACAAGGACGCTCCTGGGTGCGGTTCATGACGCAGAGGCACGAACGGCGAGAGGGTCCAATCTCGATCCGGGGGCCATCTGGTGGATCGTAGCAGTGCGCTTTAGCCGGCGAATGTCAAGAAGGCTGAGCAGATAGGCTATGGTCGATTCGGCACCCTTATTTTCGTTGACGCGATCCGGGTGGAGTCCATCCGCACAGCGGCCGGTATCCGCATCGATCATCGGCGTCTCTAGATCGTTGTCGCCAAGGAACCAGGCGAAAGCGCGCATCGCGGACGCTGGCCACTCGGTTCCACCCTCCGCCCGTCCCGCGGCGAGGCAGGCGGAAATGGTTGCCGACACGTCGACGGGCTGCTGGTCAAATGCTTCGGGTGCCTGCCGCGGCCGCCCGAAGCTTTGCGTCCCGATTGGCCGGAAGCATCCCGATGGCGCAGTCTGGAGTGACATCAACCAGCGGAGTGAGCTCAGCCCCGCATCGACATACGATCGCGATCGGGTCGAGAGTCCGGTCAGGATCAGCGCCTGGGGAAGTCGCGCATTGTCATAGGCGAGCACATCCTCGAACCACATCCAATCATGGGTGGCTGCTGCAGAGAAAAGCGCCATGAGCCTGTCCGCCAGGGCACGTCGCAAGCGATCGGCGAAGGAATCCGCGCTGAAATGGGTACAATACGCATCCAACGCCAACATCGCAAAGGCCCAAGCGCGGGGTGAGGAAAACGCCTCGACGGACGGCAGCGCGGCTTTGAATAGTCCCTCAGCCCACCTGCGACGCGAGGGGTCACAATCTACCGCGGAGCATTCCGCTAAGGCCCAAAGCGTCCGGCCGTGGCTGTCCTCGGACCCTGATTCTTCCAACCATCGCCGGTCGTAACTCATGAAGTTTCGGAAGCGCCGCGTCTGCGGGTTCCATGCGTGCTGGATGAATGCCGCGAAACGGGTTGTCGTCGTCTCCGGCACTTCCAGCACTTCGCCCGATTGCTGGAGTGCGCAGCAGAACAACAGTGCCCGCGCATTATCGTCAACACAGTACCCGTGAACGCGATCGGGAACCGAATGCACCGCATGTTGATTCATGCCCGTACTATCGCAAAGCGAGAGAAAATGCCCGACCCGGATCTCCGGAATCATATGGGTTCTGCTTTTGGGCGGGATTACCTTGGCGGGAACCGCAAGGTGCGGCCGCACACTTTGCTGTGTGCCCTCAAAAACCGTGAGATACCGCTTTGCGGTTTGCTCCCAGGTCATCGATCAACTCGCCGCGTAGGCGCGCTTGCACATCGCATGACGGCGGGGTTCGTTGGTCAGTAGCGCTGAGATTTCGGTGCCGAGCGCCTTTGCATCGCCGAAAGGAACCAGGACACCGCGCCCGTCGCTCAGCAGCTCCCTGGCATGCCAATACGGTGTGGAAACAACCGCCTTTCCGAGGCCGAAGCTGTAAGCCAGTGTCCCCGATGTCATTTGCGCTTCGCTGAGATACGGGGTCACGTAGACGTCGCACATGGAAATGTACTCCAAGAGCGTCGGCTGATCTACGAACTGGTTGCAGAATACGACGTGATCAGCAATTCCGAGCGTCCGCACCCGCGCCGCCAGGGACTCTCGATAGGCCTCGCCCTGATCGCGCACAAGATTCGGATGGGTCGCACCGAGAACCACATAGACGACATTCGGGCAAGAGCTGATAATGTGCGGCATGGCATCGAGCATAATTTCGATGCCCTTGTTCGGTGACAAAAGACCGAACGTGAGAATGACAGTCTTGCCTGCGAACCCGAATTTGAGCTTGGCGTGGTGCGGGTCGAGATTCGGAATATCCGGAATTCCATGCGGTATGACGGTGATCTTATGGGATGGTACGTCATGGACGGCGCGGAGCATTTCGCGCGCCGTTTCGGACATAATGACAAGCTTTGCCGACGCGTCGATGACCCTTCGCATGGCCTGCCGCTGCACAAGCGTCGGTGCGGCGAGCACCGTATGAAGCGTCGTGACGATGGGCATTTCGAGACGCGATAGCAGCTCATTGATATAGCTGCCGGCCTCCCCACCGAAAATTCCGTATTCGTGCTGGAGGGAGACAACGTCAAACTTTGCCCGGTTCAAAAATGCAGCGCCTGCCGCATAGTCACCGAGCGTTTCTTCTTTGATCTGGAAGCGTATGGCGGGCGGATACGTATAATCGCTGCCCGAGTCGGTTATGGCGACGATGCCGGTCTCCAAATTTGGGCGTGCCAACGCGATGGCCCGATGCAGATCATGGGTGAACGTGGCGATTCCGCAGCGGCGGGGAAGGTGATTGCCGATGAATGCGACCCGTTGGAGCGAACTCATTGAATTGTTTCCCTTGCATTTGTCCGTTGCCCCGGCCGTTTGTCCATCGGCAAATCAACACGTAAACCTGCTGCCACCCTCCCGAGTCCTTCTGCGACTTGCCGAAGCACGCACCCCTTGGCAGGTTCGCGGTGGGGTATCTCAACGCTATTGCGCGTCAGATGGTTCACTTATGACCTCACCGGCGTGAACGCGTCGTGAGGTCTTAGGTTCCCCATCCTTTCACCAAAACACGGCCGGCGGCCGGACCTGGTATCATTGGCAATGGGTCACTTGGCATCGTTTTGCCGTAATCGGTCTGAAGGCCGTTACATTGGAGCCATTATCCAATCCCCGAAGCGACTGGAGTGCATCGACCGCACAGGTATTTAGGTGCTGATAAATTAGCCGCTTTGACAAAACAGCCTGTCTCCGGCGAAGCCAATGCGTTCCTTGATTATTGGCGATGCGCTCACAGGACGGTAACTTAAAAGGGGGGTATATTCACCGGGTCGCGAGGTAGCGAGATGTGGAGTCGGGGCTATGCCAGGTTTGTGAATTTAACCACTCCTCCTAAGTATAGGGTGCGGACGGTCGATTTCAAGGACTGACCCCCGGTACACATCCGGACCCATCACGGTCCTGAGAGCTGTGCAACCTTGGAAGGTTTTACCGATCCGAGCCTGACAAGTCACAAGTCAGGCCCGCCGAGAGGCCGGAAGGTCACACACCGCTCGCGTCGCGCGATCCGGACCGAAATCGCTGGTATCGTCGATCGATAAGATTTCGGCGAGTTAACGTCGGGCCCGGTTGACCCGGCTCTTGATGGTACCCACCGCACAGCCGCAAATCTGTGCAGCTTCTTCGTAGGAAAACCCCGTCGCTCCGACCAGAATGAGAGATTCGCGTTGTTCGGGTGGAAGCAAATTAAGTGCTTCGCGGAATTCATCCAATTCGAGGCGACCGGTCTGTTCCGGAAGCGAGGTCAGCTGATCCGCATACGATCCATCGACATCCTCGACTTCACGGCGGCGCTTGCGGTATTCCGAACGGAACAGATTACGCAGGATGGTGAATAGCCACGCCGACATGTTGGTGCCGGGCTGGAAGGAGGAAAGATTGGCGAGGGCGCGGAGAAGCGCCTCCTGTACCAAATCGTCGGCGCGATCGACATTTCCGCACAATGAAATGGCGAACGCCCGCAAGCTCGGAACCGCCGCCAACATGGTCTCGCGCACGTGCGTATGCGGACTCATTCCTTCGAGCCCTCATCCGCCCGTTCATCGAGGCCGCGCAGGATCTCCGCGAAGCGGTCCGGTACGCCCTCATTGACGACCTCGCTGTACATCAGGCGCAACTGATGCCCAATCTTGGTCTTGACGTCGGGTGCGAGCTTGATCACTTGATTTCGTTCCAATTCCTGCGGGTTCATCACCGTTTTTCGCCCCGATGGCTTTCCGTTGTGCATCCTCGCCCCTCGAGTCCGCGCTGAGTGTCGCGGAAGGTGTTGCGGGTCTCACCACAACGACTGCCGCAAGATTTGGTTCCGGCGCTATGGAACTTTCTTTGCGCCGGCGCGTTAGTGTTGGCACCAGCGCCGCGCCAAGGAATCGGAAGTCCAGTATGACTAAGTCTCAACTCGTCGCTCAACATCTGCCGTATTTGCGCCGTTATGCCCGTGCCTTGACCGGAAATCAGCCGTCCGGAGACGCCTATGTGGCGGCAATGCTGGAGGCGATCGTCAGGGACCCCAGTGTTCTCGACATGGGGACTCACCCACGGGTTGCGCTATTCCGCCTGTTTTCGAAGATATGGAATTCGGTCAACGTGAATTCCACATTCGATGGCGTCGCCGTCCTGTCGCCCGCGGAACGCCATATCGGTCAGATTACCGCGCTGCCCAGGCAGGCATTTTTGTTGGTGTCGGTCGAACGGTTCTCCGAAGAGGAGGCGGCGACGATTCTCTCCGTCGATCGGCCGACCCTGCAGAATCTCGTCGAGGAGTTGGGGCGTGAGCTTGCCGCACAGATTGCAACGGACATTCTTATCATCGAAGATGAATTGTTGATAGCGCTCGACCTCGAACATCTCGTGGAGAGCCTGGGACACCGCATCACGGGGATCGCGCGTACCCGAACCGAGGCAATCGCGATCTCAAGGGCAAAACCTCCCGGCCTTATCTTGGCGGATATTCAATTGGCGGACGGAAGTTCGGGCCTGGAGGCGGTCAACGAATTGCTCGCTTCGTTTACAGTGCCGGTGATCTTCATTACCGCCTATCCGGACCGGTTCTTGACTGGTCTACGGCCGGAACCGGCGTTTTTGATCTCCAAGCCCTATGAACAGTCCTGCGGTGTCGGGAATCGTCAGCCAGGCCCTATTTTTCGAACGCAATGCGGTGCGTCCAAAGCAGCAGGCGGTCGGCTAATCGCTCCGGCTCAGGCTGCGTCGGGCGAGTTCGACCCTTCGGTTGGGCCCGCCCTCACCCAGGCTCCGTGCGAACCTCAATTTTCGGCCATATTTCTTGGCTCACGGACGGCAAGGCCGCCGGAGCTTGATGAGTCACACCGACAAAGACAATGTGAAAAAATGAGGCGCAATCGACATAATTGCCGATTGCGCCTCGGATTGGCCGGTCGCTCGCGGGGGGGGATCGCGCCGGTCGAAAGGATAAACCCTAAATCGCGTATTGGTTCCCGTTTTGGGACATCAAACCTGTGTAAATCGTGACCAAGCCTCCAACCGGCAATCCACGATCACAAAACGCAAGGCCGATGATTGCTGCGGGAGTTGACGTACCAGCTCCAAAAATCTGCTCGCTATGATCGAGGCCATCGCGCGGTAGACTGCCCACTGTCTTCAGGCGCGGGCGGCCGGCGGAGGATCTGCCCGATCTGCTACCGGCCGTATTCGGCGCCCTTTACGGCGCCGGCGCACCAGCCTACGCCGGCCGGAACGAAGACCTGCCCCGGCCGATTAAGCCGGAGCGTGCGCGACGAGCAACCACCCTAAGCGGTCGCGTCGTTACCGAGGATGCCATGCACGCAATGGTATTGCACAAACTCAAGACGGCGCTCGCCTGGACCGAGCTTCCCGACCCGCAACCCGGACCAGGCGAAATTCGCGTAAAGGTGGGCGCCTGCGGCGTCTGCCGCACCGACTTGCATGTCGTCGATGGCGAACTGCCCAACCCGAAGGTGCCGATCATCCCGGGTCACGAGATCGTCGGCCGGATCGATGCGATCGGCTCCGGGGTTGAGGGGCTTCATGTGGGTGAACGCGTCGGCATTCCGTGGCTTGGCCACACCTGCGGCGTCTGCCCCTATTGCATCGGGCACCGCGAAAACCTGTGCGATCGCCCGCTGTTCACCGGTTACACCCGCGATGGCGGCTTCGCGACGGCGGTGATTGCCGACGCGCGCTTCGCCTTCCCGCTCGGCGAGGCCGGAAGCGATGTTGCGCTCGCACCGCTGCTCTGTGCCGGCCTGATCGGCTGGCGCTCGCTGGTGATCGCCGGCGACGGCACGCGGCTCGGCCTCTATGGTTTCGGCGCCGCCGCCCACATCCTGGCTCAAGTGGCAAAGTGGCAGGGCCGATCCGTGTTCGCCTTCACGCGTCCCGGAGATATCTCCACCCAGGCCTTCGCCCGAGGCCTGGGTGCCGTATGGGCCGGCGGATCGGACGACTTGCCGCCGGAGCCGCTCGATGTCGCGATTATCTTCGCCCCCGTCGGCAGTCTCGTGCCGCTGGCGCTCAAGGCGGTTCGCAAGGGCGGCCGCGTCGTTTGTGCCGGCATCCACATGAGCGATATTCCGAGCTTTCCCTATGCGCTGCTCTGGGAGGAGCGGCAACTGGTATCGGTGGCTAATCTGACGCGCCGCGACGGAGTCGATTTCCTGCGCCTGGCGCCGCAAATCGGTATCGTCACCGAGACGACGAGCTACCCGCTCGATCAGGCCAACCAGGCGCTCGCCGATCTGCGCGCCGGACGCTTCGAAGGCGCGGCGGTTCTGGTTCCATGAGCCGTGGAATTTTCACGCAGGCAGCGTTGCCGGCTCGGCCTTTGAAGCAAACCCCGCCCGGCCGTGCTTCGCGCGTCCGCCCTCCCCGAAACGGTGAGGGAAATTCCCCGCGGGCCGTACTTCGATTCCCTTGCACGGTCGAAAGCGGGCTATTGTTTCGGGGTATTTTCTCCCTTACGGCGCCACCACGGTCGATGTGGCCCCCGGCAGCACGTCGGCGTCGCTCTGCCATGACAGGATGCCATAGGGTCCGTCACTGTGCCCGAGCAAGATGACCGCCTCGACTTCGGTGCGAAGACCCTTGTCGAGGGTTACGCGTATCCGCACCCGGTAGGCCTCGCTGGCGGCGGTGCCGGCGCCGGGCTGGGTACCGAGTGCCGCCGTAATGAGTTGCGGGTCCGGCGGGAGCCTCTCGCGCTGCGACAGGAAAGCGTTCAGCCGCGCCGCCGTCATGCCGGGCAGCGCGGCCAGCACGTCTGCGGATGCCTCCATCAGGTTGACGTCCGGCCGGCCGCTATAGATCGTCACCAGCGGCATCGCCCGTGCGACCAAACCGGAGGGCAATCCGGCCACCATCCACAGTTCGTTCACATGCGCGAACGGGCCACCGCGCGGCCCGTAGCGAAGCCCGGCGGCACGATAGATGGCGTCCTCGTTCACCTGCTGGTCCGGCTTTAGCTTGCTGCGCCAGCCGATGACCCGGTCCGCGTACTGGCTCGCGGCGTCTCCTTCGGCGCCGAGCACGACGAACAGGCCCGTCAGCATGTCTTTCGAAGCCGCATTGAGGTCGATGCGGGCGGCCTCCGAGATGTAATCGACCGCCACGCTCCCACCGCGCAAACGGAAGCTGAAGCTTCCGCGCGTCGGCCGTAACGGTGCGGCGCTCGCACCCGGCGCTTGACCCTGGCGCCTGGCCGCTTGGCCCTGACCCGGAATCTGGGGCGCTTGGCCCTGGCCGGGCGCCTGTCCCTGCTGCGCTGTCTTTGGCACCGACAAACGGTAGGCCGCCAATTCGAGCCCGGCGGTAATCAATGCTTCGGTGTGGAGCCGGTCCTCGGTGACCGACTGAGCGATCGCGGAATTTGCCACGTAGACCGAATAGACGGCCGTCAACGTAGCGAGTGCAAGCAATATCCACAAGACGGCGACGACGATGAAGCCGCCGGCCTTCGCATCATCATGGCAATCGGAGCGCCGATACATCGCCGTCATTCGTTGCGCCCCCTCACGGGTCCGGCATTGTTCGGGGCGTCCGCCTGCTCGCCACATGCCCCGCCGGCCCCGGCTGCTCCTGCCGCTCCGGCCGCTCCTCCTGCCCCGGCTGCTCCTGCCGCCCCGGCCGCTCCTCCTGCCCCGGCCGCTCCTGCCGCTCCGGCTGCCGCACCAGCCCCGCCTGCGCCGCCTGCATTGCCGCCGCCGCCACATGCCGCCGTCGCCGGCAGCTGCGCATGTATTAGGGTCGCGGTCGAGACCGAGAGCGCGCGGCCGGTCGCGGTGTCGCGCACGATCAGCCTGACCGCAGCGGGCAGCGTGTCGGCATTCTGCCAGACCCCGCGAAAACCGCCGTCGGGATCGCCGTACTCGAACGAGACCCGATAGGGAACACGGATCAGCGCGACCGGATCGGCAAAATCCGAACGAACCCCCGGACCCGGCGCGAAGGGTGTCCGCCACCGCACCAGCACGCGCCCGCGATCGTCCGTCGTCTCCGAAATGCGGATCACGTCCAAGCCGGGGCGGGTGTTCGGCCCGACCGCGGTACGCACGAACATCACGGACGCCTCGGTGCCGTCGAACAGCGGCTGCTTGGAATCGCGATTCGGTGGAATGAACTGAGCGGCCGAAATATCCGCCACGAGCCGTTCGAGCGCCATGCCGATGGTTTCGGCACGTTGTGCCCGCGCGAATCCGCGATCCCATTTCGGCAGCCATTGTCCGGTGATGGTTGCGATGGTGCCGAGTACGATGCCCATCAGGGTAATGGCCGCCAGCGCTTCGATGAGCGTAAAGCCCAGGGTGGCACGCACGCGAGCGGCAGATAGTGCGGTTGCACGCTTCATTGGGGCGTCGCCAGCTGTTGCAGGCGAATGGTTTCGAGGCGCACGGTGGTGCCGGATGGCGAGCGAACCTCGATCGCTACGACCTGCGGCACCCACATAGAGTCGGGCACGCGCTCGATGCCTGCATAGGGCGCGATATCGGTGCGCCAGCGCTGACCCAGCAAGTTCCCGGTCAGCCGGCCGGGGACCAAATCCTGTCGCTTCGGCAGGCTGGTGGAAAGGATGCGCGCTGCGCCGTCGAGCATCAGATGATCCTCGATCGACCGTACGCCCTTGGAAGAGGTAAAAATCGCCGAGCCGATTCCCCCCACCGACACCGCGACCAACGCCAGTGCCACCAGCACTTCGATGAGGGTGAATCCGGCGGTTGCCCGATTTCGGGGGCGGCGCCCGATCGTCATCCGAGACACATCCAGGTCCTCCGGCTCATGAACACATCGCGCCGGAGCATACCTCCTCGCCTCTCCCCGGAGGGGTGCGGAGCTCCGGCCAGATCGAAACACGGGTACACGCTCGGCTATGATGCTGGAGCGTGTTTCGAACTCATTGAAATCCAGTCTAGCGCCACGTTGCCGGATGGTGGTGACAAAGGCGCGAACGGCTGCGATTTGCCGCATATGGCTTGGGTGATGCCGGCGATGGCCTTGCTGCGAAATTCACACACTGTTGCCAAAACGCAACAAAAAGCCATTGCTCCCTTCGTGGGATTGGGCTATTAGAATTTTGGGGGATGAAGGCATGACCGAGGCGACCACAGGTTCGGGGGGCATCTGGCGGCGATTGACCGCATGCCTGCTCGTCTGTGCGCTGGTCATCCAGGGCATGGCCTTCGCTCTGATGGGAGGCGCGTCTGCCGCCGGCACGACCGCCGGCGCCGATGTGGCGGGCTTCGCATTGTGCCGCCACGATGGTGCATCGACGTCGGACGGCGGTCCGGCCGGTCTGCTCGCTGACGCGCATTGCGCCTTTTGCTTGGCCGGGGCGGCGTTCGTGGCGGCCGATGGCGCCCCGGCGCCGGAATTCCACGTTGTTTCGATTACCATCACGCCATGGCCGTTTGCGGTGTGGCGGTTGCCCACCCGCACGGTCGATGCAAGCGCGCGGCCTCGCGGTCCCCCGCCGGTAGCGTGATCCCTGGCGGTGCCTGCCGTCGACCTGACCGACAATCTCATCTCAACCGACAGCGCCGCACATGCGGGCCATGGAGCCGATCGAGCGCCTTGGCCGCGTGGTGCCGGCACGCGAGGAAAAACCATGTCTCACACCTTCATCCGGCGTTCATCGCCGCACCATGGCAAGTCCCGGCCCTGCGCGCCGGCCGCTACTCTCAAAACGGCGCCGGTCGTCGCGACGGCGCTCCTGCTGGTCAGCGTCATTCCGGCCGGCTGGACGGCCGCGCTTGCCGCCGACCTTCCGGTCAAGGCGCCGCCCGCCACGCCCGCCTATAGCTGGGCCGGCTGCTATCTCGGCGGCAATGCCGGCGCCGGGGCCACCGGAACGGACTTCACCTCCGTGGTCGGCAACGGCACCTATCTGGCGCCGGCCGACGCCGCTACCGTCACCGCCGGTGGTAACGGATCGGCCAACGCAACCAATTGGATCGCCGGCGGCCAGGCCGGCTGCAATTGGCAGTCGGGTACGCTGGTCTATGGCCTGGAGGGCGACGCCGCCTATCTTCATGGCAACCCTCAGTTCATTAACGGGACCGGTAGCTTGGCGGACGGAACGGCGTTCACGGTGACGCAGTCGCTGACCACCAATCTGTTCGCCACGCTGCGGCCACGCCTCGGTGTCGCGGCCGACCGCAACCTCTTCTACGTCACCGGCGGCGTGGCCTTTACCCAGGCGAGCTACACCCAAAGCTATGTGGATGGTGAGGTGCCGTCGGGCGTCGGCGGTGCGACCGGTTCGAAGTCATTGACCGGCTGGGTTGCCGGAGCGGGCTGGGAATATGCCTGGACGGATCATTGGATCTTCCGGCTCGAATATTTGTTCTCAAAATTCCCGACCACCAGCGCGATGGGCAATATCGTTGCGCCTGGAGTCGGAACCAATCCGCTCACCGGCTCCGCCGACCTGGTCATCCAGACCGGCCGCGCCGGCCTGAGCTACAAATTCTAAACGGTCGCGTGCACCGCGACGACGCCGGAAACATCCGAGCCGTCGTTTGCGCACCCGCGTCCTGCTTTCAGCTTCATCGCCCGCCCGCTTTTCGCGCCGCATCCGGCCGCGTCGGGGCAGGGCAAACGCAATCGAGGATACCATGTCGATGACCATCAAATCCAACCAGCCGCGCGGCCAAAGGCCGCGGCGCACGATGCCCGCCATCATCACGTTCTTGGCCTCGCTCATCGCAGCGCTGGCGCCGCTCTTGGCCTTCACCACCACGGCGGCCCGCGCCTGCGCCTGCGGCTGCAGCGTGTTCGATGTCGGTGGCGGCCTGCTGCCGCAGGAAAACGACCACGGCGGCCGCATCTTTGTCGAATACTGGCATTCGGACCAGAACACCAACTGGATCGGCAATGCCAAAGGCTCCGCCGCCCTCAACCAGGACAAGAACCTCACCACCAGCTGGTACACCCTCGGCGGTCAGTACATGTTCAATCGCGAATGGGGCATCATGGGGCGCGTCCCCTGGGTGAACCGAAGCTTTACAACCACTGCCGATCCCACGACCGGAGCGCTGGCGACTTACAACGCCAGGGATTGGGGCGACATGGAAATCATGGGGGTGTACACTGGCTTCTTCAAAGACATGTCAACCGGTGTCACCTTCGGGCTCAAGCTGCCGACCGGCAACTACACAGCCTATGGCTTCGACCGCGACTCCCAGATCGGAAGCGGCAGTACCGACCTCATTCTCGGCGGGTTCCATCGCGGCATGATTTCCGGCGACAATGCCTGGCAGTATTTTGGCCAGATAAGATACCAGCAGCCCTTCCTCTACCGGGCTTCCTACGACACGGACGCCGGCACATGGACGCTCTACAAGCCCGGCTTCCAGGCCGACGGCGCCATCGGTATCCTCTATAACAACCTGTACAATGTCCTCGGCCTGGATAAGATCACGCCGCTCGCCCAGGTGATCGTGTCGCACCGCGCCCACGACAGCGGGCCGGCCGCCGATCCGCTCAACAGCGGTTTCGACCGGCTGATGTTCTCGCCCGGCATCGAGTTCACCAAGGTGCTCGACGAGGCCAACAACCGGGTGTTCAAGTTCTATGTCAACGTCGAAGTTCCGTTCTATTACCGTACCAACGCGGCCGATAACGGCGGACCGCCGTCGGCCGGCGGAACCGAAGGACAGTTGATCGCCCCGGTCCTGTACAAGGCGATCGCGAGCTATAACTTTTAAACACGGCTCCGGCGCGCGCTCCGCAATGGGGCACGCGCCTTGGCCCATGGCGCTTGCCGAGGAGAGTGAGATGATCCGATGGGAAAGCGGTTCGTTCGTATCGCTGCGGACGCGCGCCAAGGCGCTCTCTGAAGTCTCCGAGCGCCGAAGGCCGATGGCGACGTGGACTTTGCTTTTTACGACCCTGGCCTTCGGCGTGCTGTCCGCGCCGGCCGCGATCGCGGGGGCGGCAACCGGGATGCCGAGTCCGTTCGTGCCGCCTTATCCGGATTTCGGCTACTGCGGACCATGTCCGGCCGGCTGCCGATGCGCTCCGGTCGCCCGCTATGCCTTCGCGCATCAACGCGTGCCGCTTCGCCCGGTCGCCAAGGATCGACGGGTGCATTGACGGGAACGGGGGTTGCCAGCGCGATTCGCGGAATGTTGCCGCCGCTCGGCTCAGTCCGAGCCCCAACAATCGTCTGCCCCGCAGTGCATCGCACGGCACTGCAAAAGCGCAACGCGTTCCGCAGATTCAGTCGGCGTCGCGCTTGCGCGCCGGCTTCCTGCGCCGGGTTCCCGTGGTAATATCTTGGCCCAATTGCAGCACTTTCTGCACTTTTGATCCGAGGTTGAGCAGCCGGATCAAGCTTTTGTTCTCCAACCCCTGAACATCGCGAAACCAGCCCGTCAACATCTCGATCATTTCGTGCATTTCGCGCATTCTTGCCTGCGCGTGGCGCTCTTCGTCGCTGGAGGGTGTTTCCATCAGGACGTCGCGCAGCATGGTGAGGGTCGGATCGACCTCCCGACGGCGACGCTCCTCGGCAAGCGTTCGCAGGATCACCCAGACATCCTCCGGCGTCGAAAAATATTCCCTGCGGTCGCCCGGAATATGCTGCAGCCGCACCAGACGCCACGCCTCCAGTTCCTTCAGGCCCATGCTGACGTTTGAACGGGAGAAGTCGAGCTTCTCCGCAATCTGATCGGCATTGAGGGGGGCGGGCGACACAAACAGCAACGCATAGATCTGACCGACTGTCCGGTTGATGCCCCATCGGCTGCCCATTTCACCGAAATGAAGCACGAAGGTCTGGACGAGGGGCGGCAGCTTCATGGATTCCTCAATTTTCAAGAAGTCTTGAAAGTTCAAAAAGTCCCTGATATGCAGAATGTACCACAAGCTGGCGCTGCGGCGTATCTGCTGCGACCGCACGGCAAGCGGTCTTAAGCGTGTCTTAGAGCGCTGCCGACGATCGCACCAGCCAAATACCGGGCCATGAGGGGAAAAGGATGTTGCCTGCAGCGCACGCACCCGATTCGCATGAACACGGTCATGCCATCCCGCATGGCTGGCGCCGCTACGTTTACTCGACGAACCACAAGGACATCGGCACGATGTACCTGGTGTTTGCCCTTGTGAGCGGCCTAGCCGGCGGCGCACTGTCGATCGCCATGCGGATGGAACTGCAGCAGCCGGGAATCCAGATATTCAGCAACCCGCACACATTTAACGCGGTCGTGAGCGCGCACGGCCTGATCATGGTGTTCTTCATGATCATGCCGGCACTGATCGGCGGATTCGGCAACTGGTTCGTGCCGCTGATGATCGGTGCGCCGGACATGGCCTTTCCCCGCATGAACAACATTTCGTTCTGGCTGCTGCCGGCGGCTCTGTTGCTCCTGGTGATTTCCATGTTCGTCGAGGGCCCCCCGGGCAGCCAGGGGTTCGGCGGCGGCTGGACCGCCTATCCGCCGTTGTCGAGCACTACCGGTCATCCGGGACCGGCACCGGATTTCGCCATTCTGTCGCTCCACCTCGCGGGCGTCGGTTCCATTCTCGGTTCGATGAATTTTATCACGACGATTATCAACATGCGCGCTCCGGGCATGAGCATGCACAAAATGCCGTTGTTCGTGTGGTCGATCCTCGTCACGGTATTCCTACTGCTGCTTGCGCTCCCCGTGCTGGCGGGCGCGATCACCATGCTGCTGACCGACCGCAACTTCGGAACCACCTATTTCAACCCCGAAGGAGGCGGGGACCCGCTGCTATTCCAGCATTTGTTCTGGTTCTTCGGCCATCCGGAAGTCTACGTCTTGATCCTGCCGGCTTTTGGTATCGTCAGCCAGATCGTTTCCACTTTCTCGAAGAAGCCCGTTTTCGGATACCTTGGCATGGCTTACGCCATGGTGGCGATCGGTGTCGTCGGTTTTGTTGTGTGGGCGCATCATATGTATACGGTTGGAATGGGCGCCGGAGCGCAAGCCTATTTCCAAGCCGCCACGATGGTGATCGCGGTTCCGACCGGGGTAAAGATATTTTCGTGGATTGCGACAATGTGGGGCGGGTCGATCGAATTCCGCACGCCCATGATCTGGGCCGTGGGCTTCATCTTTCTGTTCACGGTCGGCGGCGTGACGGGCGTCGTGCTATCCAACGCAGGAATCGACCGCTCGCTACAAGATACCTACTACGTCGTCGCGCACTTTCACTACACGATGTCATTGGGCGCCACGTTCGGAATCTTCGCCGGATGGTATTACTGGTTCCCGAAAATAACCGGCTACATGTACTCCGAATCGCTGGGCAAACTGCACTTCTGGACCGCGTTCGCGGGCGCCAATATTACGTTTTTTCCGCAGCATTTTCTAGGCCTCGCCGGGATGCCGCGGCGCTATGTCGATTACCCCGATGCGTTTGCGGGCTGGCATTTTGTTTCCTCGATCGGCTCCTATATCTTTGCCGTCAGCTTGGTGGTTTTCTTCGTCAACATGACCATGGCTTTCCTTCGCCGCGAACAGGCTGGCAATAATCCATGGGGTGTCGGAGCGAATACGCTGGAATGGACGCTGTCGTCGCCGCCCCCGTTCCATCAATTCGAGCGGTTGCCGCTGATCAAATAAGCGTGCCCGGTTGGGTTGGCTGGTGAGGCCGGCCATTGGCGGGACGGCCGCGGGAAGGTCCGGTCGATCAGGATACGTCCAATGGCGTTCGCACCACCAACCTTTTTTCCAAGGTAGGAGCGCTACGGTCGCCGGTGACAAGCGGTTCCGCGCCGGCTGCTGTTTGGACGATGGTATCGAACGCTTCTTCACGATCGCGGGAATCAAACCCGTGCATCCAGTTCGCCCACTGAATTGCAACGATGACGCCCTTGATCGGAGGAAGCAAAGCGAGCGAAAGCCCGATTGCCGCCAGCGACAGGCAAATACCTGTCATCCATAACGGCGGCGCGAACGTCTGCTCCATTTCGAGCCCGATCGCCACCATAACGTGGCCGGTTATGAGCATGACGAAATACGGTGGCGCGTCATCCGGCCGAGCATGGTGGAGCGGTTCGCCGCAATGCGCGCAGAACGGCGTCAATTTGAGAAATCGCGGGAACAACCGGCCGACGCCGCAGGCCGGACAGCGGCATTTCAACCCCCGGACCATGGCAGGACCAACGGACCGGGGTGGATTGAATGAATTTCCCGGATACAGCAGTGGCGTTCCCGTTGCGCGAAATCCTCGCGGCGGCGGATCGGTATCGAATTCGGTCACGGAAAGTTCTCCTCCGGTATGTGGCCTAGCCTAAGCGCGTTCGCGTCGTCGCGCGAATGCGCGGGCCCGCGGCGTCCAACGCCGCCATGAAGGCGGACTCGAACTGTTCCCGCTCCGCCGGGGAAAGATCGCGTGCGATTTCGACCCGCCGATCACGATGACACAACACCAGGGCCAGGTGACCGTAATCAGGATCCAGCAGCCGCTCGATACGGAGACCGAATTGCGGGAGGCAGGTATGACTGCGCTGCCGCGATGACGTTAGCCTTTCGATGACGACCTGCCCCTCATGGAGGAAAATGCGCTCCGATCGCCTCAGCGACCGGCGCCCGCCCAGAAACCCGAACAACAGGCCGGCGAAGGTAATAATACCGAAGAAGGCGATCGGCCAATGGCCGTGGGCCGTGCAGATAGCAACCAGCGCGGTTGTCGGTATTGCGGCGGCCGAGAGCACGACCACCGTTCCGATGGTTCCAAGCGAAATGTTGGGAGAGACGTGAAACTCGAATGGCGAATTGGCCGGGACGCGCGCGATATGCGTGCCGTCCCGCTCGCCGGGTGCACAGTCGGTCATAGCGGTGATCATGATGGTTGCGGCGCTGCGACGAACGCCATGGAACGATCGGCCCGGCGGCAACATGCCACCGGGCCGGTTTACGACGCCAAAATGGAATTCGCCGGAGGCCCGCGCGCACTCAGCCTGATGAATATACCAAACGCATCGGTGATCTTATGCGGCGTGGCCGCGAGCGTCATAATCCGCGCGCGCAAAACAACCGAGGGCGTATCAACCGCCCCGAGGCCCGGCTGGTCGGTGAGCCGGCAAGCGTCGCAAATCGTGAACGCGTTGCCCTCTTTGTGCGTGGCGTCGCCATTTCCCTGCGTTGAAAGACAGACGACCGGCAACGTTCCGTCCGGCAGGCGGAACATGTCGAGATTGGAACTGAGCGAAACGAAAGCCGCCGGCTTGTGGGCGAACCCCATCGTCGCCGCAATGACGACATAAATCGTCGCGATCGCCAACCGCAGCCACCGGCTATGGCGAAACAGCGTCATCTATGCGGATCGCAAATACAAGGGGAAACCACGCCCTTCCCGGGTGACTTGGTCGATGCCGGACAAATCTTGCACGAAGTCGCAGCATTCGTCCATCTATCTGATGCAGTCATATTTGTCCCACTTCGTAATGACCCGGAACCGAGCAAACGACGGCGGCGCCGTGGCATCGCGATGCCGGTCCGCCGTACAGGCGGGCTATCGCGGCAAAATGTCCGTGAAAGGACGTGCAATTGGAATCGGACTTGTGCTAGTCTAAAAATACACAATAGAGGTGCGTGCGCCGTGATGAGTTGGCATCGAGGCAGTGACCGGATGATCGTCGCGATTGTCGCGATGTATGCGCTGCTGCTTCAGGCCATTCTATCCAGTTTCACCATGATTCCCCACGGGTGGCCGGGCGCGGATGAAACCTTCGCCGCGTCGATTTGCTGGTCCGGAACCGAGCCTTCACCGGCAGGTTTACCGTCGGACCGGGCTGACGGAAAACATGGTGCGTGTTGTATTTTGTGCTCCATGCCGGGGCTGGGTTCGACGCGGGAAAGCTTTAGCACTGCGGGTTTGACCGATCGGATGGTGCCGCACCTTTGGGTTTTAAAGAGTTTTGCGTTTTCACGGGCGACGATCGATCGATTACCCGGGTCCCCGAGGGCGCCGCCGGCTTTTGCCATAGTTTAGGGCCGCACACCTTCCAGCATCTCCAAGCCGATCGATCCAAGCGGTGGCCGCGCTATCGCGAGTACCGATAGCGCACGTATGTGCAATTCGAAAATTCGGTATTGGATCTTTCCATCATTCCCGATGGAAAAAACGGCTGCGGAACGTGCGAGCGATCTGTGGATAATTGAAGATTATGACGATTCTCAGGAGAATCGCACTGGCAAAAGGAGGCAACCAATGTTGAGAATCAGCACAGCGCTCGTCTGCGCGGTCGTTCTTGGTGTCGCGGCGCAAACCGCTTCGGCGCAAACGTATTCCGCCGGACCGATAAAAATCGAGCAGCCGTGGGTGCGCGCCACTCCGGGCGGCGCCAAGGTCGGCGGCGGCTACATGACGATCGTCAATACCGGATCGCAGCCCGACCGCTTGCTGGGCGGATCGCTGCCGCAAGCCGGGAAGGTCGAGATTCACGAGATGAAGATGGACGGCAACGTCATGCAGATGCGGCCGGTCCCCGGGGGGCTTGAGATCAAGCCGGGCCAGAAGGTCGAACTCGCTCCCAACGGCTACCACGTCATGTTCATGGATCTGCGGCAGCCGTTCAAACAGGGTGAAAAATTGCAAGGACAGTTGCGGTTCGAAAAAGCGGGGGCCATCGACGTGGAATATAGCGTCGAGTCGATCGGTGCGCAGAGCGCACCCGCGCACGGTCATTAGGTCCCGTGACCCGGGTCTGTGTTGAGGACGGTGAGGATCGGGTCGGCGTCCGCCATCCTGGTCCTCATCGGCGTTCTGGCGGTTGCCTGGCTCCGTCCGCTGCCTGGAAGCTTGCCGGTCATCGGCGGAATCGGCGGCCCCTTTACGCTCATCGATCACCACGGCAGAGCCGTCACCGAGCGCGACTATCTTGGCAAGCCCAGCCTGGTGTTTTTCGGATACACCTTCTGTCCCGACGTTTGCCCGACCACGTTGTTTGCGTTGTCGAACCACCTTAAGGAGTTGGGCCGCGACGGCGATCGGTTAAATGTACTGTTCATTACCGTGGACCCCGAACGCGACACGCCGGTTCAGCTCGCGCTGTACGTGGCGTCGTTCGATGAACGGATTACCGGTCTGTCCGGGACGGCCGAAAATATCCGCGCAACGATGGCGGCCTATCGCGCCTTTGCCCGCAAGGTACCTCTTGCGGATGGCGGCTATGCGATGGATCACACTGCGACGATCTTCATGATGAACCGCAAGGGCCAATTCGTCGGGTTCATCAATTACCAGGAGCCGGAGGCAGGTGTCCGCGTCAAGCTGCGGCGCCTCCTGGATGACGGCAGCTGAGGGAACGAGCAGAACCATGATGCGACAAGGTGGAACGATATCCGCTTTACTGCTAGCTTTTGCCGTGGGGACGGGCGCCGCCACCGCCGCCGGGCCGACCGCGCCGGCCATGGATGCCGCCGCGCCCGCGCTCGTCCTGACCACGCTCGACGGGGCGGCGTTCGACCTGGCGAAGCTGCGCGGCAAGGTGGTGCTGGTGAATTACTGGGCGACCTGGTGCGCGCCCTGCATTAAGGAAATGCCGACGTTCGATGCGTTCTACCGGCGCTACCATGCCCGCGGGCTGGAAATGGTCGCCATCAGCACCGATTTTCCGCGCGACCTTCCCAAGGTGCGTAAGACCGCGAAAACGCTCGGCTATCCGGTGGCCGTCACCGGCGCCATCACGGATGACGGCTTCGGGGCGCCGGACGGCGTGCCGATCACTTACGTGATCGACGCGGACGGGATCGTGCGTGACCGGTTCATCGCGGTGCCGAACAAGCTGCTGCGCGATGTCGTCGTGCCGTTGTTGGCGCATGCCACGGGAGAGCCGAAATGAGAAGCGCAATGCTGGCGGTATGCGCCATCGCGATGCTCGGAGCCGGCGTCGCGGCGGCGGCCCAATCCGGTGCCTGGATCACCGACCTCAGCGGCGGCTGCCAAGTCTGGAACCCGCATCCGCAGCCCAACGAAACGATCCGCTGGTTCGGCGCCTGTGCCAACGGCTTTGCGCAGGGCCACGGCACCGCACAATGGTTGCACAACGACCTGCCGTTCGAGGCCGACGAAGGTGACTGGCTCTCCGGACGACAGACCGGTATTGGTTCGCAGGTATGGCCGTCCGGCCGCTACGACGGCCAGCTCGTTAACGGCGAACCTCACGGCCGCGGCACCTTGATCTTGCAAGGCGCGCGCTACGAAGGCGAATTCCGCAACGGCAAGCCGGAAGGAACCGGCACGCTGACGCGGGGCGGCGACACTTTTCGCGGCAACTGGACCGGGGGCTGTTTTCGGGATGGAGCTCGCAGAGCCTCGTTCGGGGTGCCGCTGTCAGCCTGCCGGTGATGCGTCCGCAAACCGAGCGGGGACCGCATATGGAGGGATCGATGCACGAGGAACGGGATGCCGGAGCTGGCGATCTGCCCGCGACCGACGCGACGTGGCGCCGCCGAGATATTCTTGCCTTCGGACTATCCTCCGGTCTCGGCATGGCGGCTGGTCCCGCCGCGGCGGCGGAACTTACCGCGCCGAACCGGCAGGATGCAGGGCAGCCGGTTCCCGGCACGGCAAACGGCGCGCCGAAGATCGGGATGCTGGTTTATGACGATATGATCCTCATGGATCTGAACGGCCCTCAAACGGTATTTACGCTGATCGGCGCCAACATTCTCCTCGTATCGAAGGATTTGGCTCCGGTACGGACGGACGTCGGAATCAGCATGCAGCCGACCGCGACCTTCGCAACCTGCCCGCGCGATCTTGACGTGCTGTTCGTTCCGGGCGGGCTGAAGGGTACGCTTGCCTGCATGGCGGACCGGCCGATGCTGGATTTCCTGGCCGATCGCGGCCGGCGGGCGCGCTATGTGACGAGCGTCTGCACCGGATCGCTGGTATTGGCCGCCGCCGGCCTGCTGAATGGCTATCGCGCCACGTCGCACTGGTATGTGCGCGACCTGCTCCCGCTGATGGGCGCGACGCTGGAAACCGCCCGCGTGGTCGAAGACCGCAACCGCATCACCGCCGGCGGCGTGACGGCGGGAATCGATTTTGCGCTGGCGCTGGCGGCGCGCCTGACCGATGCGGAGCGCGCCAAGCTGATACAGTTGGTGCTCGAATACGATCCGCAGCCGCCTTTTGCGGCGGGATCGCCGGAATCGGCGGGACGTGCGCTGGCGGATGATGTCCGCTCGCGCCGGGCACCACTGATCGACGCGGCACGCCGGCTTGCCATGGACGCGGCGCGCACGATCGGCATTCCGGGATAGTCGCTTTGGCCGGGCCATGTTGCCAAGCGGGCGGGCCGCCGGCCAAGGAATACGCTCGCAAACCGGTCCCACCATCAAGGAGGAAAAAATGACACGCTGCTTCGCTCTCGCCATCATCGCCGCCGTCCTGACCGGCGGCAGCGCTTATGCGGTGACCGCCGATCCCAGGGGCAAGGTGTGCCGCATGGAACAGCAATGCCACTGGGAGAATTTCAAGAAAATCTGCATCTACGTGAAGGTCTGCCGCTGAAGACGGCGGTGTGGCGACGAAAGCCGGTGGCATGGGTAGCAAAAGGCGCGCTATTCGCGCGCCGTGCTCACCTTCGGCGCTGCCGGTGGGCGCGGCGCCGGACGCAATAGCTCCTACGAAGAAACTGGCGGCTCATAATACCGCATAGGCATTTGGGCACGGGTCATCGCCGCAACCAGTTTGCGCCGCGGGGGAGGGGACGCGCGCATTGTTCCGGCCAGCGCGAAAGTGGGCGAACTGCCCTCCCTGAACCAGATCAACCGGAGCACGCGGGCGATGCAATGACGATGACATTGCCTATGACGTTGGCATTGGGAAGAGCAGTTGCCTAAATTCGTGCTTGTTGTGATAAAATTGCCACCAAAGATATTATAAAGATATTTTTGCGTCAATTAACACATATGGACTCCAACGCGCATCTTCACTCAAACTACCAGGGCTGGGGTTTGATGCGAGTCCGGGGTTAAGACTTCGCGCAACTGGGGGCTGGGGTACAATATGACGGATCACGGACGAGGATTATCGCGCGCGGCGGCCTTGGGGTTGGCTGTGGCGGGTGCGGTATTATATGCCGGATCGGCGAGTGCCGCCGATTTGCCGGTCAAAGCGGCGCCGGTGCATGCACCGTACAACTGGAACGGCTGTTACGTCGGCGGATTTTTTGGCTGGAACCAGGCCAATACCTGGCATTCCAATGACGTCAACAACTTCAATCCGGGTGGGGCGAACCCCTGGGTGTTCAGCCTGGGTGCCGAGCCGACCGGCGGCGGCTATGCCGGGTGTAACTGGCAACCCACGCCCGGCGGCGGCTTCGTGCTGAGCCTCGAGGCCGAAGGCGGTTACATGAACATGCGCGGCATCCAGACGCAGTATCAGGCCGGCAATGTCAGCGATTTCGTGCATGTCGGCTCGGGCTATGGCTTCGTGGCCGGCCGCGTCGGCTGGGTGTTTCTCGAGAAAATTCTCGTCTACGGCAAGGTCGGCGTCGCGTTCTTCGATGAAAACTCGACTATCAGCGGCACCAACGTGAGCTGGTATGCACGATCAGCGCGACCGGTAGCAAACGCAGTCGCCCCTCGCCTTCGGCGGCGGCGGTGAATTCCCGATCTCGGACCACTGGATTGGGCGGATCGAATATCTCGCATTCGAAGGCGGGAGTTCTTACAACGCCGTCGGAAATGTGACCCAAAATATTTTGGTCTCCTGTAACTGTGAGGGTCCAGCCTGGTCGCGCGCCAACACCGCATTCACCTGGAAGGAAGATCCTTCACTGATCCAATCGCTTAAGATCGGTGCCGCATACAAATTCTAATCGAGGGACGAGATGCTAGGGGCAGGGCTTGGGGAAGCGCTGTCTGATGCAACGGGGTAAAGTGTCGGTTGCGGAAACGCGCCGGATGCACTGGGGGAATGTCATGACCATGAGAATGAACACACTTGTTGGCCTGGGGTTCGCGGCGGTGGCGGCAGGGTCCGCTATGGCTGCCGATCTCCCTACCAAGGGGCCGCTCTATAAGGCTCCGCCGCCGGTCTTCAGTTGGACCGGCTGCTATGTCGGTGCCCATTTCGGCAGCCTGTTCGCCGAGGATAACTGGAACGCGTCGGGAACCGCATTGGCCACCATCGAATCGACCGGCATCCTGGTCGGCGGCCAAGCCGGTTGTAACTATCAGATTTCCAACTGGGTACTCGGCGTCCAGGGCGACTACGCCGGGACGCCCGCGAGCGGGACGACGACCGACCAGGTTTTAAGTTCCGTGACCGACGAAGTGAAGAACAAATCGCTGGCTTCGGTGACCGGCCGCGTCGGTTACGCGCTGGATCGCTGGCTGCCTTATGTGAAAGCCGGCGGCGCGTGGACGAGCAATTCGTACAACACCTATAACACGTCCACGAGCGCAACCTCCTCGAATGCAAGCGCGTCGCGGAACGGGTGGACCGCAGGCGGCGGCATCGAGTATACGATCATCAGCAATCTGTCGATCTTCATCGAATATGACTGGTACGATTTCGGCACAAAATCAGTCAATTTCAACACCAACGTCAGCGGTCTGCCGGCGGCCGTCGATGTCAAGGAACGCGACAGCGTTGTGAAGGTGGGGTTGAACTGGACGTTCCGCTGAGGCGGAGCTTCGAAAACCGCACGATCCAAATTGAACCGAGGGTTATCGATACGACAGACAATCGATCGGAGCGTTATCCAAAGCACTTTGCGATGGCCGGGCTTGTCCCGGCCATCGGCATTTAGAGAAGACGAGTAACCGACAATTATATTTGCCGACGAATGGCGACCAGACGGATTACTTGGTTTCAGAGGGATCGCGGCTCGTTATTTATTATATCTGCCTGCACCGAAGCCCGCACTTGCCGCGGGGATAGCGCCGAGAGATGATGCGACGCGGCGGAAATCTGTTGTAATCCCGCTGGCCGAAAGGCTACGCGTCTGTCCGAACGGCGTAGGAACCGCCACATCGCGCTGAAGCTCTTGCTCGATATGGCATTCGGCTGATTGGATCAATATATTCCGTGAAATCCACCATGAGATGCGCGGCGAAACGAATCAGGTGATTGTTTACAATATAGACCAACTCCTCCGACGCCACTTGGCAGGACGCAACAATCAGCTCATAGCAAACTTCGTGCCAGCTGCTTATTGAAGAAAAGCAATAATAGGAATAGAACTCCCGATCGGAACAATTTGTAACGTCTGTGATATTTTTATCATATGGAAGTGATCCGATGTTTAACTGCACGGGACAAATCAACGCCGTAAATGTCCACCAACTCCTTGCGTTCCGAGGCGCGCTTGTGTGTCTAAAAGCATACAGTCTGCAAAAGATACAAAAAAAATATAAGAAAACACATCTATAGATATGGATTTTTCGAGCGGTTTCAGCAAACTTGGATTGCTGGGGATAACGGGCACGGGGGTGTCCGTGCAAAGAGTTGGGGCAAGGGGCATGCGAAAACTGGGGATGCTGGGTTTGGCATTGGCGATGCCAAGCGCACTCGCGGCCGTCGGTCCGGCAGAAGCTGCGGACACGTCGGTCAAATCACCGAATTACGAGGCGTTGGGGAAAACACCGAGCGTCAAGAAAGCGAAAGCGTTGGTGGATTGCCATGCCCCCGACGCGCCGTATAAGCGCTACGCGTGCCTCGACGCCTATCTTGGCGACGGCTTCCTTGAGCGGCTGGTCAACTACTATCGGCTGGAATGGGGGCATGAAGCGCCGCCGGCCGACCCGAATGCGCCGCCGTCGCGGCGCGACGGGTGGCCGACCACACCGCAAACGACCCCGCCGATGCCGTTTACCGAATGGCCTTATGGCGGCTCGACCTCGATCGGCGTGACGCGTCCCAATGCGGTCGATAGCCCCTTGATGGTCGCGCTGGCGCCGAGCGCCGTCGGCAAAGCGATGAACGAATACCAATATCCAGATGTATGGCTGGATCAATCCGGGCGCCAACCTGAGCACGAGTAAGGTAACTCCGGGCGGCAATTTCCCGGCCGCCTACGCTTATACGCCAAACACCGGAACAGCTGGACCAGGCTGTTCTGTATATCGAGCGCGTGCCGGACACGGTGCAGACCGACCATATCGACTGGGGCTTCCGGGTTTCGGGCATCTACGGCGAAAACTATCGCTACACCACGACGTTCGGGTATGGCAGCTACCAGCTGCTCGGCCACAACCTGATCAACGGCTGGGACATGCCGATGGTGTGGGGCGAACTCTTCATCCCGCAGATCGCACAAGGCATGTTGATACGCGCGGGACGCTACATCTCGATCCCGGATACCGAAGCGCAGCTCGCGCCGAACAACTACATGTATTCGCACTCGATGACGTATGCGTATGACAACTACACCAATACGGGCCTGATCACCACGACGGCGCTGACCAAGAACGTGTTCTTGACGGCGGGCGTCTCGATCGGCACCGACACCGCCGCTTGGCATATCGGCCAACTCGTGCCGAACCCGGACCCGAACCCGATCTTTCCAAATACCACGATGCCAAGGGATCCGGGCGCGCAGCCTTCGCTCGTCGCCGGTGTGCGCTTTCAAACCGATAGCGGCAACGATGACCTCTATCTCGTCATGGACGGCATCAATAGCGGCACCTGGGGATATAACAACCTGCAATGGACGGGCGGTACATTCTACCACAAATTCAACGACGAGTGGCACATCACCTTTGAGTCCTACACGCTCGCTCAGAGGAATGTGTTTAATGCCAACAATTCGACCGCTCAGCAAATCATCGCCGCCGGCGGCTATCCATTCTCGGCCCGAACGGGTTCAACTTCAACGCTCCTAATTTCGCGCAATGCGCCAATCCGAACGTGATCACCTGCACGGCGCGCGACTTCACGGCGCTGTCGTACCTGAACTACAAATTCTCGCCGCTGGACAATCTGTCCTTCCGGCTTGAATACTTCAACGACATGGAGGGACAGCGCACCACGGATTAAGACCCGCTATGTCAATCCGGCCATCGGTTGGCAGCACTGGTTCTCGCCGCAAGTCGAGATTCGTCCGGAACTGGCTTATTACCGGTCGCTCGATGCGCCGGCCTTCAACGGCAATTTCAATGCCTGCCCGGCGACGGCCAACTGCTCGCCGAGCCAGGCGGTCATCGCCCCGAACCGGTAGCTACGCCCTGATCGCTCGATGGACCTGATCTGGCACTTCTGATCGGAAACGGCATTCGTCCACGTCCCGTTCGCAGCGTCCTGCCGGCTCCATGGTTGCATGGGGCCGGCAGTCGTTTGACCGCCCGGCAAAAGTCCCCGGACGCTCCGCTCGTGGAACAACTGCTACTTTCAACGAATCGATGCCCTCTACGAAATTCCGGTCGCATCGAATCGCAGGGTCGTAGGGTGTGCTAAATCGCGCCCGGTACGGTGGAGCAACCGGCGCGGCTTCGTCGGCGATTTTGCGCACGCGGTCGGCCGCTTACATCATTATCGCGCGGTGTCGCGACCGCGGTGCTAACCAAAGACCTGCCGCGTGCGCAAAAATCGCCATTTGACGCCGTGCCGGCTGCCTCCGTCTCGCAAGGCGATTTTCCACACCGTACGTGTTCGGACCTCACCGGAATCCGGTCCGGACTGGGCTCAAATCATCGTTTGGCGTCATGCCCGCGCTGGTCGCGGGCATCCACGTCTTCCTAGCGGCCGTTCTACAACAAAGACGTGGATGGCCGGGACAAGCTCGGCCATGACTCCCGAGGTGTTTAGGCGCATGCATCATGGGTACTTTTTGCATATATTGTGTGCACCGCATGGTTAGTTTTCGAGCATAACGACAAGACTCCATCAAATAATTTATGAGAAATATATATAGTGGTTTCAGCTGCCGAATGGATTTCCTATTCGCTTCGGCCCCATAATCATCGTGCTGGGGGAGTTGAAGCGGGCAAAAAGGGGTGCCCGCACAATGGGGGTGGGGGTATGAGCAGATTGGTGATGGGTCTGGCGCTGGCGGTGCCGGCGGGATTCGGGATCGCGGCTTCGGCGCACGCGGCCAATTCGAAGGCAAAACCGCCGATCGACTGTCACGGCGTCGATGCGCCGTACAAGGACTACAACTGTCTCGACGCCTATCTGGGCGACGGCTTTCTCGAGCGCTTTGTTAATTATTATAAGCTCGAATGGGGGCACGAAGGTCCGCCCGCCGACCCGAAAGCGCCCCGTCGCGTCGCAAGGGCTGGGCGGATGCTCCTCAGACAGTGCCGCCATATCCGTTCACCGAGTGGCCCTACGGCGGTGCGACCTCAATCGGCGTGACTCGGCCTTATTCCGCCGACAGCCCCTTGATGGTGGCGCTTGCGAATACGGCTCTCGGAAAGGCGATGAGTTCGGCAGACATATCAGGTTTACGGCTGGATTAACGGCGGCGGCAATATCAGCACGAACACGGTGAAGCCGGGCGGCAACTGGCCGGCCGCCTACATTTTACGCCGAACACGGTGCAACTCGACCAGGCTGTTGTCTATGTGGAACGCTTGCCCGACACAGTGCAGACCGACCACATCGACTGGGGTTTTCGGTTTTCCGCGATCTACGGCGAGAACTACCGTTACACCACGGCGTTCGGCATGGCGAGCTACCAGTTGCTTGGCCACAACCTGTACAACGGATACGATTTTCCGATGGTTTATGGGGAACTCTATATCCCTCAGCTTGCCGACGGCCTCCTGCTTCGTCTTGGCCGTTTTATATCGGTGCCGGACATCGAGGCGCAGCTCGCGCCGAATAATTACATGTACACGCACTCGCTTACCTACACCTTCGACAACTACACCAACACCGGCCTGCAGGCCACATTGGCGCTGAACCAGAATTGGTTCGTGCAATTCGGCGTCAGCGTCGGCAGCGATACGATGCCGTGGAACGCGGGCGTGCAGGTTCCAAATCCGTTTCCGAATTCGGTTTTTCCGGGTACCACCATGCTGAAGGATCCCGGAGCAAAGCCATCATACACCGTCGGCGTCCGCTGGCAGAGCGACTCCGGCCACGACAATATTTACGTGGTAGGTGATGCGCTCAATAACGGCAACTGGGGTTACAACAACCTTCAGTGGACCGGAATCACTTGGTACCACACGATCAACAAGGACTGGCACTTCTCCTGGGAGACTTACACTCTCGCCCAGAATAACGTGCTGAACGTAACCGATCCTGCGGGGATCATCGCCAATGGCGGCTATCCGTTCACGGCGGCAAACGGCTTCAAATTCAATGCCCCCAACTTTGCGCAATGCAGCAACCCAGATGCGGTCACCTGCACGGCGCGCGTGTTCACTACCGTCATGTATCTGAACTGGCACTTCGCGCTGTTGGACAATTTGTCGTTCCGCGCCGAATTCTACAACGACATGGAAGGTCAGCGGACGGGCACCAAGACACGTTATGTCGAGTTCGGCCTCGGCTGGCAGCATTGGTTCTCACCACAGATCGAGCTTCGTCCGGAGATCACCTACTACAATTCTCTCGATGCGGACGCCTTCAATGGGAACTTCAATGCAAGCCCGGTCATCCTTCCCACTAGAAACTACGCCGTCGTCGGGGCGGCGGACCTGATCTGGCACTTCTGACCGCATGACCGGCCGGTAGGCAGCGCAAACGAGCGCCGGCGGCACTTAGGACTCGTGCCGAGTAAAGTGAATCAAGGGCTGTCATGCCCCGCGAAAGCGGGGCATCCCGTAACCGCAACGCGATGGCCTGTGCCCCAGGCAAAATCCGGGGTTATGGAATGGCCCGCCCCCGCGGGCGATGACACCCAAGTGAAGCGATTACATCCGGACGCGTCTCAATTCGCCGCCGGTGAAGGCGGGCGATCCGGTACCCCGCTCGCCGGGGTTACCGGATCCCACGTCCTCGCTTGCCATGACAACAGCAGCCGCCCGCCGGGACTCGTCGGGTCGTTCGCTCGAAGCGCGTCAGCAATGGCGCTGCGATTCGCGGCATCTTGCCCGGATAAACCGCAGCGACCGAGGCAAATGCGTAACATGCCGGCAGAAACACTGCTTCGGCCGCGCCAACCTATTATTTTTATATAGAAAAGCCTGCAGATTCTGATTTTATCAAAATTGAAAGCGGTTAGCGTCTAGCTCATCGATCAAAGTCGCAAGACCGGGGGATCGAAGCGGGCATGGGGGTGTCCGCGACATGGGTTGGGGCACGCGGATGAAGGTCATTGGATTTTTAGGCTTTACGCTGGCGCTGCCGGTGTGGCTATCGCCGAATCTTGCGGCGGCGGAGGATGCTGCAAACAAGGCGAAGCGGCCGATCGACTGTCGTGGGGTCAACGCGCCGTACAAGGATTACAGCTGTCTTGACGCCTATTTGGGTGACGGGGTGTTCGAGCGGTTCATCAACTACTACCGTCTGGAATGGGGTCATGAAGGCCCACCGGCCGATCCGAAGGCGCCATCGTCGCGCCGGCCCGGCTGGCCGGACGCGCCGCAGACGTCGCCTCCCATGCCGTTCGCCGAGTGGCCCTATGGCGGCGCCACCAATCTTGGGGTCACGCGGCCCAATTCGGTTGACAGCCCGCTGATGGTGGCCATTGCCAACACCTGGCTCGGAAAGGAGATGAACGAGTCCAACATCCAGGCCTATGGCTGGGTGAATGTGGGCGGCAACATCAGCACCAATACCGTAAAGCCGGGGGGCAACTGGCCGGCATCCTATGATTTTACGCCCAATACGGTGCAACTCGACCAGGCCGTGGTCTATGTCGAGCGGGTTCCGGACACGGTGCAGTCCGATCACATCGATTGGGGCTTCCGGTTTTCCGCGATCTACGGCTCGAACTATCGATACACCACGGCGTTCGGCTACGCGAGCTATCAGCTGCTGGGGCATGACCTTTACAACGGTTACGACTTCCCGATGGTGTATGGGGAGCTCTTCATCCCGCAGATCGCCGACGGCCTGCTGCTGCGGGTCGGCCGCTATATTTCGCTGCCGGATATCGAGGCGCAGCTCGCGCCTAACAATTATATGTATTCGCATTCGTTCACCTATACGTTCGATAACTACACTAATACCGGGCTGCAAGCGACGCTGGCCCTGAATAAAAATTGGTTCTTGCAACTCGGCCTGTCGATGGGGACCGATACGTCGGCGTGGCACTACGGGCAGCTGGTCGCCAACCCGTTCCCGAACCAAGTCTACCCCGGCACCACGATGCCGCGGGATCCGGGCGCGCAGCCGACTGTTACCGGCGGGGTGCGGTGGCAGAGCGATAGTGCCCAGGACAATGTTTACGTGGTGGCCAATGCCATCAACAGCGGGACGTGGGGCTACAATAATCTGCAATGGTACGGCATAACGTGGTACCATAATTTCAATTCGCAGTGGCATCTCTCCTGGGAGACCTACACGCTCAGCCAGAGGAATGTGCTGAACGCGACCGACCCGGCCGGCATCATCGCCAATGGCGGCTATCCGTTTACGCCGGCCAACGGCTTTGCTTACAATGCGCCCAACTTCGCACAGTGCAGCAACCCCGCGGTCGTCACCTGCACGGCAACGTCATTCGCCACGCTCGCTTACTTGAATTACAAATTTTCGCCGCTCGACAACCTGTCGTTCCGCGGCGAGTTTTTCGACGACATGGAGGGGCAGCGCACGGGAACGAAAACCCGCTACGTGGAATTCGGTGTCGGCTGGCAGCATTGGCTTTCCACCCAGGTGGAGCTGCGCCCGGAATTCACCTACTATCGCTCGCTCGATGCCAACGCATTCAACGGCAATTTCAACGCTACGCCCATTATCCTGCCGTCCAGGAATTATGCCGCCGTCGGCGCCATGGATCTCATCTGGCATTTTTGACCGATGGGGTGATGGGCGGTGGGGCAACGCGACGGGCAATGGTCGATGGCCACGGTCGTTGGTTCACATTGGTTGGAATTGGCTGCGTAGGACAGAGAAGGGCGCAAAATGCCGACGCATTTCGACCATCTGACGATTGTGGTGCGGGACGTGGACCGTGCCAAGGCGTTCTTCGCCCTCCTCGGCTTCAAGGAAGCGATTTCGGTCATCATCGCCGGGGAGCCGTTTGCCAGCTATATGGGCGTGCCCGGCATCGAAGCCGAGCATGTCACGCTGGTGCTGGAGAAGGCCTCGCCGCGGACGGAAATCCAGCTCCTGCGCTATCGCCATCCGGATCCGCTGCCCGATGCCCACATCCGCGACCTGCACAAGCTCGGCATGAACCACATTTGTTTCGCGGTCAACGACATCGAGGCCGAAGTCGCCAAGTTCAGGGCGGGCGGCTTCACGACGCGCAACGAGATCATGGATTTTCATTCCCGCAAGCTGGTGTTCCTCGAAGGCCCCGAAGGCGTCACGGTCGAACTCTCGCAGTGGCATACGTAGCCGCCACGACCTTGATTTTCATCTTTTGCAGCACGGCAGCCCCTGGCGCACCGCCGCCAGCAGCCGTTCGCGTTCGGCGTCAGCATAAGGGCGCGGCGGTGCGGCGCCCCACACCGGTTTCGGCCAGGCCGGATCGCCGCGCCGGCGCGCCACCACATGGACGTGGAGCTGCGCCACCACATTGCCGATGGCCGCGACGTTGAGCTTGTCGCAGCCGGTCGCCGCCTTGAGGGCGCGCGAGACCTGGTCGATCTCGGCCATCAGCTGCCCTTGATCCGCCCGGTCGAGATCGATGATCTCGGTTGCCCCGGCACGGCGCGGCACCAAAACGAGCCACGGATAGCTGGCATCGTGGTTCAACAGCAGGCGTGACAGCGGCAGCTCGCCGATCATGCTGCAGTCGTCGGCCAGCTGCGGATGCAGTGTCCAGGGTTGAGGGATAGGCATCATCGGCGCCGTTCGACGGGGCCAAATGTGCTGGGCTGCAAACCTTGTGTTGCTTCGATGATCATATGTCGGCCCGCGATCGAACGCGGTACCTCATCATTTGCTTCGGGCTCCAAATCCCCTCAGCTGCCGGGAGCTTGCCAGCGTGGGGGCTGGATGACGAAAACGTGAGAGGCCGACAGCGGCGATTCCGCCACGGCGCCCGCCCGTACGATCCCGATCGACACCACCACCGCCGCGACGCTGATCGATACCGCCAGCGTGACGACCGCGACCACCTGCGCCCGCGCGATCGCGCGGTGGCGCTCGCGCCGCTGCGGCGGTTCGACGAACCCGATATGGCTCAACCCGGCGGATGGCATCGCGCCCTCATTCCCCAGTCAGAACGTCCGTTGCGGCGACGAACACCGGCAACTCGCAACTCATACCGGCGCTGCGTCGTCAACGCATGCGGCAAATTAGTGACAGCGTGTAAACGTGAGGTTAAGGGCGTAGATTGCGTACGGGAAATCCGGACAGCCCCGCCCGCTCGGGCGAAACTGGCCGGTAGCCCGCGACAGGGACGGCGCATTTGAAATTGCGCCCGCAGGCGGCCGGAGATGCTCATGAACACCCGTCGGACATCGAATTTGGCTCTTGGGATCCGCGCGGCCGTCGTGGTTGCCGCGACCGCGATCCTGCCGGTTATTCCGGCCGCCGCGCAGGGCGGCGGGGCGCCGAATTACCCGGTGCGCCCGATCACCCTCGTCGTGCCGTTCGCGGCGGGAGGGCCGACGGACGTGCTGGCGCGGCTGCTCGGCGAACGTGTCCGCGCCGCGCTCGGCCAGCCGGTGCTGATCGAAAACGTCACCGGCGCCGGAGGTTCGATCGGGGTCGGCCGGGTGGCGGCGGCGCCACCCGATGGCTACACCATCGGGACCGGCCATTTCGGAACCCACGTGGCGAACGGCGCCGTCTATCCGCTCAAATACGATCTCCTCCACGACCTCGATCCGGTCGCCCTGCTGCCTAGCAATCCGATGGTCGTGGTGGTCCGCAAAAACTTTCCGGCCGCCGACCTCAAGGGGCTCGCGGCTTGGCTCAAGGCCAATCCGGGCCGTGCGGCCGCCGGCACCGCTGGCGCCGGCTCCGGAGCGCATATCGCTGCGGCCTTCCTGGCGCAGGCGGTGGGCACCACGATGCAGTACGTGCCCTATCGCGGCACCGCGCCGGCGCTGCAGGACCTGGTGTCCGGGCAGATCGACCTGATGGTCAACCAAGCCGCCAACGCGCTCCCGCAAATCCGCCAGGGCAGCGTCAGGGCGCTTGCCGTGACGGCCGGCACCCGGCTTGCCGCCGCGCCCGATATCCCGACCACCGACGAAGCCGGCCTGGGCGGCTTCCACATGGAAATGTGGAATGGCATGTGGGCCCCGCATGGCACCCCGCGCGCCATCGTGGACAAGCTCAATGGCGTCGTGGCAGCCGCCCTGTCCGATCCGGCGATCCGCGAACGGCTGGCGACGCTGGGGCTCGACGGGCCGCCGGCGGACAAACGCAGTCCGGAGGCTCTCGGCGCCCTGCAGAAGGCCGAGGCCGAGAAATGGTGGCCGATCATCAAAGCGGCACGAATCAGCGCGGAGTAACGGAGGCCCAGCCCCGACGTAGCTCTTCGATCGATGAGGGGCTCGAATAGACATGCTGGCTCGCGGCTCGCGGAGGCACCAGCAGCAGGCCCGTGAGCGAAGCGACCGCAATCCCGATGAGCGCCAGCACCGCACCGCAAGGTTTGAGGTCAGAAAACATTATTCCTGCTCTTCGGAATATGCGCCTCCGGGTGCGATTGGATGCGGTCGAATTACGCTCGGCGGCGTTATGTTCGGCCGATCGCGGTCGCAACCGGCATCATGGTTTCGGGCCGGATCCGCCGAGAACCACGGACGCGTCAGCGATTGGTCCGGCGTTAGATCGATTTCGATCGGGTCGAATCACCCTCTCGGCGCCGTGCCCCCGCTTGTCGCGGCGCATCCATGTCTTGCTGGCGACGGTTTTGCAAGGGAAGGCGTGGATGGCTGGGACAAGCTGGCCATGACTCGAAGCGGTCCGACGTGGTCGGAATCCGGTCTGGGCGTAATGCCGTTCACTTAGACCGGATTCCGGTGAGGTCCGAACATGTAGGGTGTGCAAAATCGCCTCGCGAGACGCAGGCAGCCGGCACGGCGTAGAATAGCGATTTTGCGCACGCGGCAGGCCTTTGGTTAGCGTCGCAATCACGACACCGCGCGATCATGACGTGAGCGGCCGACTGCGTGCGCAAAATCGCCGGCGAAGCCGTGCCGGTTGCACCGCCGTGCCCGGGCGATTTTGCACACCCTACGACCCTGCAATTCGATGCGACCGGAATTTAGTATAACACGGAGCGTTCCCTCTCCCCATCGTTCTTCACGGTGGGGAGAGGGGGACGCGCGCATCCCCGTGCTAAGCGAACGGTATTGCGGTTAGGGCAGCGTTAACCCGCATTAACCCCCATAAAACACGTTGTCGCCAAGATCCTTCATTTCCAGGATGGCGGCGTCGGGACGCCCGGTCAGCGGCTTGCCGAGATGCGCCTCGATCACTTCGCCGACCACGATATGGTGGTCGCCCTGCTCGACGATCGACGTCACCCGGCACTCGACCGCGCCCGGCGCCTCGACCAGGATCGGCGCGCCCGTGGTGCCCTTGCGGAACGGCTGGCCGCTGAGCTTGCCGTCGCTCACGTCGGCGGGGCGGAAGAACGTGAAGGCGAGCGCCTTCTGATCCTTGCCGAGCATGTTGAGCGCGAAGGTGCCGGCGGCCTTCACGGTCTTGTAGGTGCCGGAATCCGCCTTGACGCCGACCACCACCAGCGGCGGCGCGAATGCGCTCTGCGTCACCCAGTTGACCGTGGCGGCCGCCACATTGCCGTGGCCGTCGTCCGCGGTCAGGACATAGATGCCGTAGGGGATCATGCGCAAAACGGTCTTCTTGGCGTCGGTGTCCATCGCAATCCTTCCCGTGATACGTTGCCGGGTCATCGCGCCCGAGCCATGACCGGGTTTCTGCCGCTGTTGTCGCCGCTATCTTTGCGAGGTGCCGTCGCTTTCCGTCAAGCCGGCAATTCGCTGCCGCAAGCAGGATCCGGGAAACGACCCTCGTCGCGCACAGGATGGATTGAGCTCTTTGCGAAACCCATCCTGGGCTTTGCCGCCGTGCGCGGCCGAGATGGGTATCGTTTCGCTCCACCCATCCTACGACAGCCTCCCGCGCAATGCCGTCTTTGCAAGCGCCCCGAAATATGCGCTTATAGGCCCTCGCATAAGAAAAACTTGGGCCCCGGCTACGGCCCGATGAAAGGTTCGGGTGAATCCCGAAAATGTGCGTGGAGGAACACATGACAACGAAGCATCGATTGCAGACGGGCGCGGCGATCATCGCGCTTGTGCTCGCCGTGGGCGCGGCCCCGACAGGGGTTTGGGCGCAGCAAGCCGCGCCGGCCGTGAATATCGGGGCCACCGATATCGGCGGCGTGGTGCGGGGCCCGAACGGGCCGGAAGCCGGCGTGTGGGTGATCGCCGAAACCACCGATCTGCCGACCCGGATGAGCAAGACCGTGGTGACGGACGATCAGGGCCGTTACGTCATCCCGGATCTGCCGAAGGCGAACTACATCATCTGGGCGCGCGGCTACGGCCTGGTGGATTCCGCCAAGACCACCTCGCAGCCCGGCAAGATCGTCAACATCACCGCCGTCCCGGCGCCGAATGCGGCCGCGGCGGCGGAATACTATCCGGCGATCTACTGGTATTCCATGCTCGACATTCCGGGCAAGAACATGTTCCCGGGCACCGGCACCGGCGCGAACGGCAACGGCATCGCGACCGGCATGAAGACCCAGGAGCAGTTCCTGGACCAGATCAAGACCAACGGCTGCTACACCTGCCACCAGCTCGGCAACAAGGCGACGCGCACCATTTCGCCGGCGCTCGGCACCTTCAAGAACTCGGTGGAAGCCTGGGAGCGGCGCATCCAGTCCGGCCAGGCGATGGTGCAGATGGCCGCCGCCATCGGCCGCCAGGGCACGGCGTCGCTCGCCAACCTGGCCAAATGGACCGACAAGATCGCGGCCGGCGAACTGCCGTTCGCCAAGCCGGAGCGGCCGCAAGGCGTCGAGCGCAACGTCGTGATCACGCAGTGGGACTGGGCCGACGCGAAGACCTACCTGCACGACCAGGTCTCGACCGACAAGCGCAAGCCGACCGTGAATGCCTACGGCAAGAGCTACGGCTCGACGGAAGAGAGTTCGGAATATTTCCCCGTCCTGGATCCGAAAACCAACACCGCCACCAAGGTGAAGATGCCGGTGCGCGACGCCGACATGGAATCGACCAAGACCAACACCATGGCGCCGTCGATCTATTACGGCGACGAGGCGATCTGGGATTCCCGCACCAGCATGCACAATCCGATGATGGATGAGCGCGGCGACGTGTGGATCACCTCGCGGGTCGGCAATCCGCCCAATCCCGCCTTCTGCCAGGCCGGCTCCGACCATCCGTCGGCAAAAGTGTTCCCGATCAAGGAATCCACCCGCCACCTCGCCTATTACAATGCGAAGACCGGCGAGACCAAGCTGATCCGCACCTGCTTCAACACCCACCATCTGGTGTTCGCGGAAGACGCCAACAACACGCTGTGGACCAGCGCCGGCGGGTCGGCCCAAGGCGCCGTCGGCTGGCTCAACCGCAAAGTGTATGAGGAGACCGGCGACGAGGCGAAGGCTCAAGGGTGGACCCCGGCCATCGTCGATACCAACGGCAACGGCAAGCGCGACGATTTTGTGCAGCCCAACCAGCCGGTCGATCCGACCAAGGACAAGCGCATCAACGCCTCGTTCTATGGGATCGGCGTGAACCCGGCGGACGGCACCGTCTGGGGCTCGGTGCTGGGATTCCCGGGCGCAATCATGCGGCTCGATCCCGGACCCGACCCGTCGAAGACCGCCTTGGCGGAAATCTACGAAGTGCCGGCGCCGGGCTACGGCCCGCGCGGCTTCGATATCGACCGCAACGGCGTCGCCTACGTGCCGCTGGCGAGCGGCCACATGGGTCAGTTCGACCGCCGCAAGTGCAAAGGCCCGCTCAACGGCCCGCAGGCCGCCGAAGGCAAGCTGTGTCCGGAAGGCTGGACCCTGATCCCGTTCCCGGGCCCGAATTTCCGCAACGTCGAGGGCACCGGCAGCGCCGAGGCGAGCTACTTCACCTTCGTGGACCAGTTCAACACCGCGGGTCTCGGCGCCAACGTGGCGATGGCGACGGGAGATGCCAACGAGTCGCTGCTCGCCTATGTGGACGGCAAGTGGGTCAACATGCGCGTCCCCTATCCGCTCGGCTTCTACGCCAAGTGGATGGACGGCCGCATCGACGACCCCAGCGCGGGGTGGAAAGGCCGCGGCCTGTGGACGACGAACGGCAACCGCACGCCGTTCCACATGGAAACCGGCAAGGGAACGACGCCCAAGGTGGTGAAGTTCCAGATCCGGCCGGATCCGCTGGCGAATTGAGAGGGTGACTAAATCGACTTGTCCCCGGTTCGGGGGGAGGCCTTCGCGGCCCCCCCTCCTGCCGTGCCGCGCTCGTCAGAGGCGCCACAATGCTCGCAAGGCCGAGGCCGGCTGGCAGCGTTTCTTGGACGAACGTAACGTTTTTGCCGCGGACAACTATGATCCGCGGCAAAAATATTATGTGTGGAAATGTTCCCCTGTCCGTAGGGACTTATTCCACATGGGCAGCTTCTGCGACTGTGAGGTGCCCCAGAGGAGGATTCTGCGTAAGGCGGCAATGAGATATTTGTTGCCTCTTTCAATGTTGTACGGTAGTTTTAATATTGCTTGTATTGAGAACTGCGGGACGTACACGGATGGCAGGTAAAATATTCATCAATTATCGCCGTGATGATGATCCAGGTTACACGCAGGCTCTGTATCAGCGCCTGGAAGGCGAATTTGCGTCTGATGATCTATTTTATGATATAGAAGGTCACCACATCAGGCCTGGAGACGATCTCCGCATCGTTCTCAACGAACAGGTCGCCAGAGCCGATGTGGTCCTGGCGGTTATAGGACCGCGTTGGGCCGAGCTATTGGCGGCACGGCAGGATGATCACGATGATTATCATACGACCGAGCTGCAAGCGGCGCTCAAACAGCGAAAGATGATCATTCCTGTGTTGGTTGGCCGTGCAGCGATGCCGCGCAGCAACAACCTGCCGGAGTGGCTTCGACCACTGGCGGGCCGTAGTGCAATGGGTCTTTTGCCGGAGCGGTTTAAGGGCGATTGCCAGGGATTGATCGGGTCTTTGAAGGAGCGGCTCGCGGCAGCCGAGAAAGAACGTGCTGGACTGACGGAGGCGGAACGCAAGGCGGCCGAGGCGACACGTTTGGAGGCCGAAGCGCAGGCTGCCGCGCGGGCAAAGGCGGCAGAAGCGCGCGGTCGCGCGCAAGCGATGCCTGGTCTATCAGCCGCAGAGGCGGAGGAACTCGCCAACTGGGCCTTCATCAACGAGCGCGAGGATATCCAGGACTTGCGCGATCATTTGGCTCGGTTTCCACGCGGCAGAACTAAGGAGCAGGCTCGGGCGCGACTGGCTGCTCTCGTGTGGGCCGGCTTGGGGCGGAAGCCAGGGCTCCAAGCGCTTCGCGCCTACTTGGACGAATTTCCAAACGAGGCGAACTCCGTCGCTGCGCAGGCTCAGATCGCTGCGCTGGAACAAGAGGCGGCAGAAGCCGAGGCCGCCAAACGATTGAAGGCGCAGGAGACTGAGTCCTGGGGCGCGGTCGCAGCGAGCACCGACATAGCCACTATCAGGGCATTTCTCAGGGAATGGCCCAACGGCCAACACGCGGCAGCAGCCAAGTCGCGGATCGCGGAATTGCGGCGCGCTGCCAGAAGCCGGTGGCGCGGCATATTGCTAGGCGCTGGCTCTACGGCGGCGCTGACCGCGCTAATCTATGGGGCACTACTCACCTATCAATTGGTGCGTTTGTGGCCGCAATTTTGGGACGTTTCGGTGAAAGCGGAAGCAGCGCATGATTTGAAACTCAACTCGCCATTCCGGGACTGCGCGAATTGCCCCTGGATGGTTGTCGTGGAGGAGGGGAATTTCATAATGGGCTCGCCGTCGAAAAAGAAAGATCAAGGGCCGCCAAGTGATGAAACTCCTCCGCACAAGGTGACGTTTGAGAGCTTATTCGCGGTCGGCAAATACGAAGTCACCTTTGACGAGTGGGATGCCTGCGTGGCTCACGGTGGATGCAAGCAAGGGCCCAATGATTGGTTTTGGCGGCGGGCAGGCGTCCAATAATGAAAGTATCGTGGGATGAGGCCAAGGAATACGTGACATGGATCGGCAATCTTACAGGCAGAGCGTATCGATTGTTGACTGAATCGGAGTGGGGAGTACGCGGCGCGTGCCGGATCGGTTAATGCCTATTACTGGGGATCAAAAATCGGTCGAGGTAATGCCAACTGCGCAAATTGCACAGACCAATTGGATACGCAAAAGGCAAAAATTGGCTGGTTCAATCCGAACGAGTGGGGCCTTTTCTCGCACACGGCAAAAGTTGGCTCGTTCAATCCGAACAATTGGGAACTTTTCGACACGGCCGGCAACGTGGCCGAGTGGGTAGAAGATTGTTATCACGGGACGTACGAAGGAGCACCGGACGATGGATCGGCTTGGATCACTGGAGATTGCAAGGAACGTGTGTTTCGCGGCGGCGCTTGGAACCAGTCGTCGACAGAACTCCGCTCGGCCGCCCGTGGTCATTACGCTGGCGACTTTCGTGATGAGAGCGTCGGTTTCCGCGTTGGACTGACCCTCACTCCTTGATCTCTTTATTGTTGCTCTATGTGGAGGTATTCAATGCAGATCGCTATGCAATCAACCGGCCCCTCAGTGAACCTGTTGGAGTAGAAAGCCATGCTCAAGGGCAACCGAACTAACATAAGCGTTGGCAGGGGTCGGCAACGAAGAAATCTGATCTACCTCATGACGTTTGAAATCATGCTGCTCGCTGGAGCGGCAGCGTTGTCTGGATTTGCTTCGGCTTGCCAAGTTTCAATTTTAAACAATACGAAACACACGATTATCGGCGTCTATATCAAGCCTCCAAGCGGAACTTGGCTGCGATATCGCGAAAATCGGCTGGGCGATCCAATGTTTTTTAAAGATACACGAATCGTTAATGGTCTCGGAGATGGTCCTGGGGGCCGCCGTGCCGACATTCGCGTTGAGGCCTCCGATAGCACCTGGGTACAATTTAGCAATCATGACTGCGGTAAACCCGTGTATGTCGATGACGACGATCTGGTATAACAAGTGTAGACAGGGTAACGGGCCCGGCGCCGCGGCAAGTGGCGCGTTGGCGCGGTCGTCACTCGGATTGATGGTGTCGAAGACCACGGAGTTTGGGGTTGCCAGATCTTCATTAAGGGACGACCTTGAACTACTATGCACGGCCGTAAGGCGCAATAAAACGATTGCACCCGACAGGCTCCAACGGCGAGAGATGAACCACATGTATGCTGCCGCGACGGATTTGACGAATCGCGCAATCGCCATCATGTTTGCCACGTATCCCGGCAGAGTGCGCGCATGGACACGCAGGACATCATCACCCGCTTGCGGGAGAATGAGGCCGCTTTGAGGGCCGTAGGGCGCAATCGTTTTATTGCGCCATCTTGCCCCCCAGATTGCCCATACCGAGCCGAGGCCTCTTGGTCGCGATATCCGGGACTGCCCTTCCCGCACGCGGCTGCGCTCATGCGGACTGCGGCGCCCCCGCCGAAAGCTACTTGCGTCGCTGCGGCATGTGTTCGCGCAGGACCTCGTTCATGCGTGCCTGCCAGCCTTGCCCCTCGCGCCGATAGGCCTCAAGAACATCGGGGTCGAGGCGCAGCGTTTGGTTCACCTTCCGCTCGAGCTTGGGCGGGCGGCCGCGCCGGCGCAGCGCTTCGCCGGCCTGTGGACCGAAGACTTCGCCGACGACTTTCAGTGCAGGCCGCGCGTTGCGAAAATCCTCTGCCGTCCATTCGGGATTGTCGTCGTCCGGCCGCGAGGCCGGCTCATCCTTGTGCTTGCCCATATCGCCTCACTTCCCGTCGGTTCGCTTTCCGAAAGCTGATGACGTGCATCCTATCTCCTCGCATGGTGATCACGGCGACATGCAGCCGCCGGCCCAAGAAGCCAAACACGCGCACACGGCGCTCGCCATAATCCTTGCGGACATCCTCTTCGGCAATCGCGGTATCCCAATCGAGTTTCGCCACCAGTTCGAATGACAGACCGCGCTCTGCGACGTTACGCGCGTTCTTGAGCGGATCGAAAGTGATGTCCATTCGTACAATTTATGCTACAGCGCAAAATGAAAAGTCAAGGGCTACCCCCGTAGCCGCCCGATGCGATGCATATCGCGATTGCTGGACGGGCGAGTTGTATGCTTTTAGGCTCCGACTTGGCTATGGTGCGAGCAGCCCGGAGAATCGGCGTCGAAGTCGTGTCGGTTTGATTGGAGTTGCTCAGGGCTGTCCGAACCTGCCGCACAAGAAACCATCTCCCCGCATGCGCCATAATTGGGGCAGTTGCCGAGTTCCATTCTGCTGGTTATCGGATCGAGAAGGGCGGCCGCAAAATAGCCGTTCGACCGGAGACCCTTTCCGCACTACATTCAAGACATGGAAACGAACTTGCCCAATTCTGGCGTGCCGTCGTTGGATACGGCCTCGACTGCCTCACCAACGTGGAGGCAGGACACCTATCTCGTGTTGAATCCTTTGACGCCATCCGAACTCGAATGGCTCAGGCAGCAGAGCTTGCGCGTCGCCGAGGTCTTTCGGCAGTCGAAGTCTGACCGCGCCAAATGACTATGCAGACTCGGGCGCCTCCGAACACGGCACTGTGGGCGGAAGGTAAAATGGAGCCGTAGGGCGCAATCGTTTTATTGTGCCATCCGCACCAAGTTCTCTCCGTTGGGGTGAGACCGTATGTCATTGTGGTTCGCGGCCCCGTAAGGGTATCCGTTGCCCCTTAAGGGGAGAGACTTGCCAAAAGGAGCCTTGCGGCTCCCTTTGGTTTTTCGGTGCCGTAGCCCGGATTGGAGGCGAAGCCGGAAATCCGGGGCAAGAACGACCGCTGGAATCGCGCGGTCGCACGGCCGGCGAACGGGTCCCCGGATTTCCGGCTTCGCCTCCAATCCGGGCTACGGCGCCGCGGTTGCCTTCCGGGGGCCGGGACGCTATCAAAGGCATCAATCTCCTCAGCATTTTCGCTCTGGCAGGTCGGACGTGAACGCTCCACTGAAGGCGATCGAAGGCCAGTCCGATCTGGCAGCCACCATGCACCGCATCGGCGCTGCGGCCCGTGCGGCTGCGCGTACGCTTGCGCAGACGGCGGCTCCGGACAAGGAACGCGGTTTGCAGGCCATGGCCCAGGCGGTTCGCGACGCGGCCCCTGCGATCCTGGCGGCCAACGCCGAGGACGTGGCGGAGGTCCGCAAGGCGGGCCAGACCGATGCCTTCATCGATCGCCTAAAACTCGACCCCAAGCGGGTCGCGGCAATCGCGGACGGGATCGACGCCATCGCGGCGCTCGCCGATCCCGTCGGCGCCGTGACGGCCTCATGGGAGCGGCCGAACGGCATGCGCATCGAGCGGGTGCGGGTGCCGCTCGGCGTCATCGGGGTGATCTACGAAAGCCGGCCCAATGTCACCGCCGATGCCGGCGCGCTGGCGCTGAAGGCCGGCAATGCCGTCATCCTGCGCGGCGGGTCGGACAGTTTTCGCTCCTCGCGCGCCATCTGCGCGGCCATCGCGCAGGGCCTCAGCGCCGCCGGCCTGCCGGAAACCGCGATCCAGCTGGTGCCGACCCGGGACCGCGATGCGGTCGGCATGATGCTCGCCGGCCTCGACGGGGCGATCGACGTGATCGTGCCGCGCGGCGGCAAAAGCCTGGTGGCGCGGGTGCAGACCGAGGCGCGCCTGCCGGTGTTCGCCCATCTCGACGGCAACTGCCATGTCTATGTGGACAAGGCCGCCGATCCCGCCATGGCCAAGGCCATCGTGCTCAATTCCAAGATGCGGCGCACCGGCGTGTGCGGCGCCGCCGAGACGCTGCTGGTCCATCGCGCCGCCGCCCCGGCGCAGCTCGTGCCGCTGGTGCGCATGCTGATCGAGGCGGGCTGCGAGGTGCGCGGCGACGGCGAGACCCAGGCCGCCGACCCGCGGGTCAAGCCCGCCACCGCGGAGGACTGGGCCACCGAATATCTCGACGCCATCATCGCCGTGAAAGTCGTCGATGGAGTCGATGAGGCGATCGCCCATGTGGAGCGCTACGGCTCGCATCACACCGATGCGATCGTGACGGCGGACCCGGCCGCGGCGAAGCAATTTCTCGCCCGCGTCGATTCTGCGATCGTGCTGCACAATGCCTCGACGCAATTCGCCGACGGCGGCGAATTCGGGTTCGGGGCCGAGATCGGGATCGCGACCGGGCGGTTGCATGCACGCGGCCCGGTGGGGGTCGAACAGTTGACCACATTCAACTATCGTGTGCACGGAGCGGGTCAGACGCGACCTTAGACGGCGGCACCCGGCGCCGTCACCCGGCGCACCGTCTCCCGGAGCCACCGTGAAACCCCGCGACGCCGCCGCGCCTGTCCCGCGCTACCGTATCCCACCGCACCACCCCGGGCAGCGCATCGGGCTGTTCGGCGGCACCTTCGATCCCGTCCATGAGGCGCATTTGGCGGCCTCGTTGCTGGCGCTGAAGCGCCTGCGGCTCGACCGTGTCTGGTGGCTGGTGACGCCCGGCAACCCGCTCAAGGACACCAGCGGCCTGGCGCCGCTCGACCTGCGCGTGGCGGCGGCACGCGCGATGACGCCCGATCCGCGCATCGTCGTGACCGGTGTGGAAGCCGAACTCGGCGTGCGCTACTCCTATGACACCATCCGGCATCTGGTGGAGCGCTGCCAGGGCGTCCATTTCGTCTGGATCATGGGGGCAGACAATCTGCGCAGCTTCCACCGCTGGCAAAGGTGGCGCGGGATCGCGGCGCTGGTGCCGATCGTGGTGGTGGATCGCTTGGGCCCCAGTCTTTACGCCATGGGCAGTGTCGCGGCGCATGCGCTGGGGCGCTGGCGGGTGCCGGAACGTGCGGCCGCCGGGCTCCCCGGCCGGGCGCCGCCTGCCTGGTCGTTTCTGCATGGGCTGAAGTCGCCACTGTCCTCCACCGAACTGCGGGCGCGCCGGCAGTCGCAAAATTGTCGTCCAAATGGAGACATATAGGCGCGTCATACTGGCATCGTCGGAGTGATTCGCAACGGGAGTTGATGACGCACGTGGACGGACAACTGAAGCGGCCGGAACGCGATTCCCTGAAATTTTTGCCCCGAAACGCCGGGGATGATCGCAAATCAGTTGAATCCGCCGACGAAAACCACATATCCTGCGGGGGTGGCCCCGGGCAGGGTGCCCGGGACGGCGGAACCGGAAGGGAAGGACCACTGTCCACTGTCGCAGTTTTGCGGACCGGCGAACAGGCCGCGTCCCACATCGTCTCCAAGCCGCGTCCTGACGCCGCGGAGACGCTTCGTATCGTCCTCGCCCGCCTCGACGACATGAAGGCCGAGGATGTGACGCGCATCGATCTGCGCAATCGATCCCCCATCGGCGACTACCTGGTGATCGCCTCCGGACGGTCCAACCGTCACGTCGGCTCGATCGCCGACCGCGTGATCGAGGGACTTCGCGAGGGCGGCCTTACCGGCATCAGGGTCGAAGGCATGCCGCATTGCGACTGGGTGCTGATCGACGCCGGCGATGTCATCGTCCACGTGTTCCGGCCGGAAGTCCGCGCCTTCTACGCCATCGAGAAGATGTGGTCGCACCGCGGGCCAAGTCTGCACCCGGTGAGCTGACAAGCGTCGATTCGCTCCAGCGTCCATTGCGCCTCGGGATCGTCCGCGATCTCGTGCGGCAGCGGGAAGTCATCGCGATCGCCCTATTCCCACGAAGCCCCCGCACAGGTAGGCTGAAAGCGCTCGCGCGGCTGCAATTTCGGTGTTGCAGCGCCAGCGAATTCGGCCGCGGCGCGGCGGATCGCGGGCGGCGGGCGACGACGGAGGACGATCATGGACGAGCTTCTGCCACATGAGATGCCTGAGGGGCCGGGACATTCGCGCCGTCTATTCCTTCGGCAATGCGTAACCGCGGGCGCCGCGGTGGCGGCGCTGCCGGCCTTCGCGCAGCAGAACCCGGAGCGCCCGGCGGCAGGCAATAGCCCCTCCGGCCGCGGCTCGGTGGCGGGGACGCTGGCGGACTACGCCGTCAAGCTGCGCTACGAGGATCTGCCGCCGGATGTGGTCCGAACCGTCAAACGCACCATTTTGGACACGATCGGCTGCGCCATCGGCGGCTATGAGGCCGGACCGAGCCAAATCGCGGTGAAACTGGCCGCCGGCGTCACCGCCACACCAAGCGCGACCGTCTTTTGCAGCGGCATCAAGACCAGCCTCGATCGCGCGGTGTTCGCCAATGGCGTGATGATCCGCTATCTGGATTTCAACGACGGCTACATCACCCCGAAAGGCGGCGGCCACCCGAGCGACACGCTGGCCGCCCTCATCCCCTGTGCCGAGATTTCCGGGCGCAGCGGGCGCGATCTCATCGTCGCAACCGCGGTCGCCTACGAGGCGTTCTGCAAGGTCGCCGACGTGCTCGACACCCGGGGACTGGGCCTCGACCAGTCGACCATCCTGGGGCTCGCAAGTCTCGTCGGTGCCAGCCGGCTCTTGGGGCTCACGCGGGAGCAGATGGTTCACGCCATCGGCATCACGGTCGGCGGCAATACCGCGCTCAACCAGGGCCGCGTCGGCACATTGTCCAATTGGAAGGACTTTCGCTTCAGCGCGGAAGCGAGCCGCAAGGCGATCTTCTCGGCGCAGCTCGCGCAGGCTGGCATGACCGGCCCCAGCGCCATTTTCGAAGGACCATCCGGGTTCTTCAACACCATCAGCCGAAAGCCCTTCGACCTGCCGCCGCTCGGCGAACCGTTCGGCATCATGCGGGCCTTCACCAAGCGCTTCCCGCTCGGACAGTATTCGCAAACCGTCGCCGAGGCCGCTTCGCAGGCGCGTTCGGCATTCGCCAATCCGGACGACATCCGCGAGGTCAATATCCGGGTCAGCCAAAATGCCATCAAGGTCATGGCCGACAGCCCGGATAAATGGCGGCCGCAAAGCCACGAAACCGCCGACCACAGCATGCCCTATGCGGCGGCAGTCGTGCTGATGTACGGCACCATCGACGACCACTACTACGAAGACCCGTATTTGCACGACCCGCGCCTGCTCGATCTCGTCGGCCGGGTGCGCTGCATCCCGTCGGCGGAGGCCGATGTCCACGAAAAGGACTACAATCTGTGCGACCTTGAGGTCGTGCTGAACTCCGGGGCGCGGAAGTCGGTCCGGGTCGAATACCACCGCGGCCACCCGAAGAATCCGATGACCGACGCCGAAATGGAGGAGAAGTTCCGCTTGCTGGCGCGCAAGCAGCTGTCCGCGGAACGGATCGATGCCTTGCTGCGGCAGTTGTGGGCGCTGGAGGATCTGCCGAAGGCCGCCACGCTGGTCGAGATGACGAGGGTATAGCTCGCGCGCGGCATTCCTAAACCGAGGGCCGACGAACGGCCGCTTCAGCCTCCGTTCATCGCGGTCGGCGGATCATGGTTGACGTATCGGGCCGTGCAACGGTTCGGCGTCGCGTGTCGTTACCACAGGTGGATTCGATGTCTCGGTTCCTCCGCGTTGCTTTGCTGCTCGCCGCGCCGGCGCTCGCAACCGGCGCCGTGATCGCTACCGCTGCCCCGCCGGCACAAATCAGCGCCACCGACCTGGCGCTGCTCAATCGGTTGACCTGGGGCGCGAACGAATCGGCCGCCGCCGAGTTTGCCGCGCTCGGCCGCGACCGCTGGATCGATCGCCAGCTGCATCCCGGCGGCAAGGATAGGCTTCCGGCCGCCGCCGAGGCCCAGATCGCCGCCATGCCGATCACGATGCGGCCGCTGGCGGAACTCGGCCCCGCGATGGCGGCGATGGGCCGCACCGCCAATCAGATTCCGGACCCGGAGCTGAAAAAGGCCAGCCAGCAAGCCTTTCAGCAGGCTATGAACGAACTGGGCCGGCAGGCGATCGCCCGCAGTCTGCTGCGCGATCTCTATTCGCCGGATCAGCTGCGCGAGAAAATGACGTGGTTCTGGTTCAACCACTTCAACGTGCACATGGCCAAGGCGGATATCCGCGCGACGATTGCGGATTTCGAAGACCACGCCTTGCGCCCCCATGCGCTCGGCCGGTTCCGGGATTTGCTGGGCGCGACCGCGACCCATCCGGCCATGCTGCAATATCTCGACAATGCCGCCAATGCGAAGGGCCACCTCAACGAGAATTATGCGCGCGAGATCATGGAACTGCACACCATGGGGGTCGGCTCCGGCTACACCCAGGAGGACGTCCAGGAACTGGCCCGCATCCTCACCGGCGTCGGCGTCAATTTTCAGCCGGCGGATGCCGAACACATGCCAAAAGTCGGCATACTGGCGCAGCCCGACTATGTCCGCAACGGAGTGTTCGAGTTCAATCCGGGCCGCCATGACTACAGCATCAAGCATTTCCTCGGTCATACCATCGAGGGGCGCGGGTTCGCGGAGGTCAATGAAGCGCTCGATATCTTGGCGCGGCATCCGGCGACCGCCACCTATGTGTCGCGCAAGATCGCCACGTTCTTCGTGTCCGACGCGCCGCCCGACGCGCTGGTGCGGCGCATGGCGGAGGCGTTTCGCAGCACCGATGGCGACATCGCCAAGGTACTCCTCGTCATGGTTAAGTCGCCGGAATTTACGGCGTCGCTTCAGGCCAGGGACAAGTACAAGGACGCCATGCAGTTCGTACTGTCGGCGCTGCGGCTCGCCTATGACGGCAAGGTGATCCTCAACACGGCGCCGATCCAGGGCTGGCTCAACCGGCTTGGCGAGGGGCTTTACAACCACCCGACTCCGGACGGCTATCCGCTCACGGCGGCGGCCTGGAACTCCTCCGGCCAGATGACGACGCGCTTCGAGATCGCGCGGCAGATCGGGGCCAATCCCGGCGGCCTGTTCAAGCCCGGCCATGCCGGACGGCACCGAACACCCCGCATTCCCACAGATCGCCAGCGCGCTCTATTTCAATGTGGTGCAGCAAACGCTCGGCGCGGCGACGCGCACCGCGCTCGACCAGGCGGGCTCGCCGCAGGAATGGAACGCACTGTTCCTGTCGTCCCCGGAGTTCATGCGATGAGGGGGCCCCTCCGCCCACGTTGACTGCGCAGCCCCGCGCGCGCAATCTGCCGTCCGCACAGCACGCTGGTGCTTCAGAGCCGGACGCACCGGCCATGACAATCCAAGCCGAGGAGGGCGCCGATTATGGATTCGATCAGACGCACGATACTCACCACGGGCGCCGCCGCGACGGCGATGGCCACGGTGCCGCGCGTGCTCGCGCAAGGCGGGCAGGCCGGCATGCGCTTCTACGAACGCGGCCCCGTCCGCATCCACTACGATGAGGCCGGCTCCGGCTTCCCGCTGCTGATCATCGCCGGCGGCGGCTTGAACTCGACCATGGCCGGCTTGGCCCGCGGGCCTTTCGACGCAATCGGGGAGTTCAAGGGCGAGTACCGCTGCGTCGCGTCGGACTTGCGCAATGCCGTCAGCGGTTTTTCCACCGGCCCGCTGGAGGTGGACCGGCCGTGGGATTCCTACACCGATGACCATCTCGGCCTGATGGATCATCTCGGCATCGACAAGTTCATGGTGATGGGCTTCTGCATCGGCGGCCCGCTGGTTTGGAACCTGTTGCGGCGGGCGCCCAATCGCATCGTCGCCGCCGTGCTGGCGCAGCCGAGCGGGTCGCGCCCGGAAATGCGCGACCTGTTCTACGAAGGCAATATGAAGACCTGGGGTCCGCCGCTGGTCGCCAAGCGGCCCGACCTCAATATGGAGACGGTCGATAAATTCCTGACCAAAATGTACCGCACCAACCCGGATTTCGTGTTTACGGTGACGCGGGATTTCGTGCGCAACTGCCAGACGCCCGTCCTGATCCTCCCCGACGATATCCCGGCGCACCCGTACGCGGTCGCCATGGAGGCCGCGATGCTGGCGCCGAAGGCCGAAGTGAGCATGTATCCGTGGAAGGATCCGCCGGCGCGCATTCCGCTGGCGGTGCGGCAAATCCGCTCGTTCCTGCGCGCACATCGGCTTGCCGCCGCGTAGACAACCGCGATATCCGCCGGCATCGCGAAACGCGCCGGCATCGCGAAGCGCGCCGGGGTGCGCGCGTCCCCTCTCCCCGCGGCGTTCTTCACGCCGTGGGGAGAGGGCTAGGGTGAGGGGCAGGGGCACGTGAGGGATTTTGCCCGCTGCGACAGCAGCGACCGGGCCATCGGTCCGTGCTGGCACCTGCCCCTCACCCCGGCCCTCTCCCCATCGTGAAGGACGATGGGGAGAGGGGGGCGTGCGTGCCCGTTACGGGAGTGCGAGGCCGGCCGGGGTGGCGGGGTCGGCGATGGCGCGCAGGATGGTTGCCACGATCAGCCAATGCTCGCGGTCCAAGGAGGTGCACAGCGCGTCCTCGTCGCGCTCGCCGTCGAGGATGCGGCGCACCGCGCCGGCCAGGTTGGTCCGGCCGCGCTCCAGCAGCAGGGGGCGCGCGCGTCCCCTCTCCCCGCGGCGTTCTTCACGCCGTGGGGAGAGGGCTAGGGTGAGGGGCAGGGGCGCGTGAGGGCTTTTGCCCGCTGCGACAGCAGCGATCGCTCCATCGGTCCGCGCGCACCCCTGCCCCTCACCCCGGCCCTCTCCCCATCGTGAAGGACGATGGGGAGAGGGGGCGTGCGGGTTAGGGGTCCGGCGGGGGCGCGAGGTCGGCCGGGGCGGCGGGGTCGGCGATGGCGCGCAGGATGGTTGCCACGATCAGCCAATCTTCGAAGTCCAAGGAGGTGCACAGCGCGTCCTCGTCGCGCTCGCCGTCGAGGATGCGGCGCACCGCGCCGGCCAGGTTGGTCCGGCCGCGCTCCAGCAGCAGGGGATGCGCGCATCCCCTCTCCCCGCGGCGTTCTTCACGCCGTGGGGAGAGGGCTAGGGTGAGGGGCAGGGGCGCGTGAGGGCTTTTGCCCGCTGCGACAGCTGCGATCGGTCCATCGGTCCGTGCTCGCACCTGCCCCTCACCCCAACCCTCTCCCCATCGTGAAGGACGATGGGGAGAGGGGGCGTGCGTGCCCGCTACGGGGGCGCGAGGGCGGCCGGGGTGGCGGGGTCGGCGATGGCGCGCAGGATGGTTGCCACGATCAGCCAATCTTCGAAGTCCAAGGAGATGCGTAGCGCGTCCTCGTCGCGCTCGCCGTCGGGGGGCCGGCCGGGGCTGCTTGCGCCCTTTCGCGCGCGGTCATTTGGGCATAGAGTGCCGGCGTTTCCCAGCGCAGGCAGCCCATCGTGCATGAGATTTTCATCAGCTATTCGTCCAGGCACCGCGACCTCACGCAGACGCTTGCGGCTGCCATCGAGGCGCAATACGGCCCCCGCTCGGTGTGGTGGGACCAGGCGGGGCTGTACTCCGGCGACCGGTTCAGCCCGGTCATCACGCGGGCGCTGGATAACGCCAAGGTCGTCGTCGTCATCTGGACGCAAGGCGCCGTCACCTCCGACTGGGTCTATGCCGAAGCGGTGCGCGGCGCCGCCCAGCGCAAGATCGTCACGGTCCGCGATCCGGCGCTCGATCCGGACACGATCCCGCTGCCGTTCAACGTGTTCCACGCCTGCGAAGCGCACCACAACCGCGCCGTGCTCGACGGCATCGCCAAGGTGCTGGCCGGCGAAGCGAGCCCGCTGCCCTCGGCTGTGCCGGGGCCGGGGTTCCGCGCGTTCCTGCTCGATTCCAAGCAGGAGGCGTTGCCGGCGTGGGCGTTCGCCAAGGGGCCGGCGTCGCTGCTGCTCGCGAGGCACCGGCTGGTGCCGTTCGCCGATTTTCATGACCTCCGCGGCGAATTCGTGCGGTGGGCGACCGGCGCACCCGCCGACGCCCTGGGCGCCCCGGTGCTGGGCCGGCTCGTGCATGGGCCGGCGGGTCTCGGCAAGACCCGCGCTTTGATCGAGATCGCGGATGAATTGACCCGCGCCCATGGCTGGCTCGCCGGCTTCGTGCCGCCCGGTGTGCGGGCGCATGAATCCGCGGAGGTGGCGCTGGAGCGGCTCATTCTCTCCGGCGGCGACGCGGCAGGCCTGATGCTGATCGTCGATTACGCCGAAAGCCGCCGGGACGACGTGGTCTGGCTCGCCGACCGCCTGATGCGGCGCGCCGAAACCGTTGCCAGGCCGGCCCGCCTGGTGCTGCTGTCGCGCGGCAATGGGGTGTGGTGGCGCGAGCTGGTGCTAACGACGCCGAGCCTGCAGATGCTGTGCAGTCTTGGCGGCGACGCCTATGACGAGATCGCGATTCCGGAAGAAATCCCGGTGCGGGACCGGCGGGCGCTGTTCGACGCCGCGGTCACGGCCTTTCTGCCGTACCGTCCGGCGCTTGCGCCCGATGCGGGTAAGAGGGGCAAAAGTCGTGACGTTTTCCACGGGTCATGGCCGGGCGAAGTCCCGGCCATCTCGAAAATCGGCGCACCGGGCGCTTCTGAACGAGATCGCCGGGACATGCCCGGCGATGACGAATGCACCGCCACGACTTTTGCACCTGTTACCAATGCGGGCGCGCTACGCCCGCCCGCCGATGATTTCTGGCACAGGCTCGACAGCGAACCCGACTATGCCCGCCCGCTCGCCGTGCAGATTGCGGCACTCCTGCATGTTGCGGATAGCGAGGTGGCCGCGGACCGCCCCGGCATCGCCTACCTGCTCGACCGGATTCTTGGGCTTGAATATGCGCACTGGGGCAAAACGCTACCAATTTACCATAAGCCGAATGGCAAGACCGCGATCCACAACGGCGTCGCCCAGGTGACGCTGGCCAGCGGTGTGGCGAGCGTGGCGGCGGCGGAAGCGCTGATCGAACGCGACCCGTTTTACGCCAGGGCGAGGGACATCGACGTGCCGGGCATCCGTCACGACCTGGCGTTGATCTGCCCCGGCAACGATGACGGGCTGGCGGGACTGGAGCCGGATCTCATCGGCGAACACCATGTCGCCGATGTCGCCGGCGACGCCCTCGTCGATGCCTGCCTTGCCTGGTCGGGCGAGGACCGTGCACGGCGCCAGCACATTCTCACCGTGCTCAACCGTGCCACGCGGGACGAGCACGGGGCGAAGGCGCTCCGTGCCACCGATCAGCTGAAGCGGCTCCTGCACACCGAGGCCGCGACGCTGGGCGGCGATCTGGTCAAGGTCGCCCTGGAGACGCCCGGGCGGCTGCTCGACCTCTGTCCGGCCTTGGCGGCCGAACTCGAAGCTCTCGATGAGCCGGCCCTGGCGGCGATCGACGCGGAACTGCCGCTGCAATCGCTGGCGCTGATGGAGCTGTCGCTGTCCGTTGCGAGGCGCCGGGCCGACTTGGCAAGGTCTTTCTCGGCAGAACTCCTGCGGACAACCCCGGCACGGTCCTTTTTGGCGCGGCTTGTACCAGCATTCTTGGCACGAAAATTGCTGCACGCCGCTGACGCGGCGGCGGGCGTTCCGCCTGAAGAGCGCGAGTCCATACTGAATCACGTCGCCGCGCGGGTGGGCACCCTCGGCATTCGCCTCTCCAACCTCGGGCGCCGCGAAGACGCCCTCGCAGCGTCCCAAGAGGCCGTCGAAATCTATCGGCGCCTCGCACACGCAAGACCCGACGCCTTCCTCCCAGACCTCGCGACAAGCCTCAATAACCTCGGCATTCGCCTCTCCAACCTCGGGCGCCGCGAAGACGCCCTCGCAGCGTCCCAAGAGGCCGTCGAAATCCGAATGCGCATCGCACACGCAAGACCCGACGCCTTCCTCCCAGACCTCGCGACAAGCCTCAATAACCTCGGCATGATGCTCTCCAACCTCGGGCGCCGCGAAGACGCCCTCGCAGCCTCCCAAGAGGCCGTCGAAATCCGAAGGCGCCTCGCACACGCAAGACCCGACGCCTTCCTCCCAGACCTCGCGTCAAGCCTCAATAACCTCGGCGGAGACCTCTCCAACCTCGGGCGCCGCGAAGACGCCCTCGCAGCCTCCCAAGAGGCCGTCGAAATCCATCGGCGCATCGCACACGCAAGACCCGACGCCTTCCTCCCAGACCTCGCGACAAGCCTCAATAACGTCAGCGGACACCTCTCCAACCTCGGGCGCCGCGAAGACGCCCTCGCAGCGTCCCAAGAGGCCGTCGAAATCCGAAGGCGCCTCGCACACGCAAGACCCGACGCCTTCCTCCCAGACCTCGCGTCAAGCCTCAATAACCTCGGCGGAGACCTCTCCAACCTCGGGCGCCGCGAAGACGCCCTCGCAGCCTCCCAAGAGGCCGTCGAAATCTATCGGCGCCTCGCACACGCAAGACCCGACGCCTTCCTCCCAGACCTCGCGATGAGCCTGAATAACGTCAGCGTCTACCTCTCCAACCTCGGGCGCCGCGAAGGCGCCCTCGCAGCGTCCCAGGAGGCCGTCGAAATCCATCGGCGCATCGCACACGCAAGACCCGACGCCTTCCTCCCAGACCTCGCGACAAGCCTCAATAACACCGGGGCAATGCTCTCCAACCTCGGGCGCCGCGAATACGCCCTCGCAGCGTCCCAAGAGGCCGTCGAAATCTATCGGCGCCTCGCACACGCAAGACCCGACGCCTTCCTCCCAGACCTCGCGATGAGCCTGAATAACCTCGGCATTCGCCTCTCCAACCTCGGGCGCCGCGAAGACGCCCTCGCAGCGTCCCAAGAGGCCGTCGAAATCTATCGGCGCCTCGCACACGCAAGACCCGACGCCTTCCTCCCAGACCTCGCGTCAAGCCTCAATAACCTCGGCGGAGACCTCTCCAACCTCGGGCGCCGCGAAGACGCCCTCGCAGCGTCCCAAGAGGCCGTCGAAATCCGAAGGCGCATCGCACACGCAAGACCCGACGCCTTCCTCCCAGACCTCGCGACAAGCCTCAATAACCTCGGCATGATGCTCTCCAACCTCGGGCGCCGCGAAGACGCCCTCGCAGCCTCCCAAGAGGCCGTCGAAATCCGAAGGCGCCTCGCACACGCAAGACCCGACGCCTTCCTCCCAGACCTCGCGACAAGCCTCAATAACCTCGGCATGATGACCTCTCCAACCTCGGGCGCCGCGAAGACGCCCTCGCAGCCTCCCAAGAGGCCGTCGAAATCCGAAGGCGCCTCGCACACGCAAGACCCGACGCCTTCCTCCCAGACCTCGCGACAAGCCTGAATAACCTCAGCGGAAACCTCTCCAACCTCGGGCGCCGCGAAGACGCCCTCGCAGCGTCCCAAGAGGCCGTCGAAATCCGAAGGCGCCTCGCACACGCAAGACCCGACGCCTTCCTCCCTGACCTCGCGTCAAGCCTCAATAACCTCGGCATTCGCCTCTCCAACCTCGGGCGCCGCGAAGACGCCCTCGCAGCGTCCCAAGAGGCCGTCGAAATCTATCGGCGCCTCGCACACGCAAGACCCGACGCCTTCCTCCCAAACCTCGCGACCAGTACCAGCGTGATGTCCGACGCGCTGGCGGCGCTGGGCCGGCACGGGGATTCGGCGCGGGCCGCAACGCAGGCCCTGGAAATCTTGGCGCCGTTCGTGGAGCGCTATCCGCAAACCTACGAAGGTCTGGCCCGTACCATCGCGGCCGATGTCCTGAAATACAGTGAGGCCGCCGGGCTGCAGCCGGACCGCGCCTTGCTGGCGCGCCTGGCGCGGGCGCTCGGCCACGGCGGGACGGATGACGCGGAAGCGGATCCCGCGATCGCGGCGCTGCAGGCGAAGATCGCCGCGATCGTGGAGGCCGCGAACCTATCCGGCACGCTCGACGAGACGGCGCTCGCCGAATTGCCCGCGGAACTCGCCGATCGGTTGCGCCAAGCCTGGGCCGAACGGGGCAGTTAGTCTAGGGCTGGCCCCAAATGCCGTTCACTTGATCCGAAGTGCGCGCGTCCCCTCTCCCCATCGTTCTTCACGATGGGGAGAGGGTTAGGGTGAGGGGCAGGTCCCCGCCAGGACTTTCGGGGGCGCGCGCGCAGTACCTTTGCATTCGCTGCTGCTCCAAGAGGCGATCGGTCGTGCCGTCGGGGCGCGGCCCTGCCCCTCACCCTAACCCTCTCCCCACGGCGTAAAGAACGCCGCGGGGAGAGGGGACGCGCGCACCCCGGGGTTAAGTGAACGGCATTGGGTCCAGGGCGGCGGCGCAGCCGGCCGGCAGCACCCAGCCCATGCAATAATCCCGCAACAAGCCGATGCATATCCGGAATGGAACCGGGCCCGATCCGGGCCCGACGGCGAATTTCCTACGTTCCGTTCGCGCTTGCGAAAATTTTGCGTGCGATGCACAAACACGGCCAAGCTTTTGATCTAGCGCAAGGTGGGCGCCGTCACGCCGGGTCAATGAGCAGCCGGTCCGACATTGTACGTTTCCAGCCGATGGTGAAATCATGGATGCGGTCGCTGCGCGCAAGCTGATGACGGGGGGCGAAGCCGGCCTGACGCTGGTCTTCATCGTGACGGCATTGTGGTGCCTGGTCGCAGCGTCCCAGGCGGCGGATGTGCCGTTTGCGTTTCACGCCTATCTGGGGGCCGCGGCAAGCTGTGCGGCCGCCTTTGCGATTCTCAACCATTATTTCGACCGGCCGGCCGCGCCGCCGATGCAGGAAATCGACGGCCGGCCCAATTACAATTTCGGTCCCGTCAAGGTGGCGGTGATTTTTGCGGTGTTTTGGGGCGTTGCGGGATTCATCGTCGGCCTGTGGGCCGCGCTCGAATTGGCGTGGCCGGCCTTCAACTTTGATTTGCCCTGGATCAATTTCGGCCGCATCCGGCCGCTGCATACGTCGGCGGTGATTTTTGCCTTCGGCGGCAACGTGTTGCTGGCCACGTCGTTCTATGTGGTGCAGCGGACCTGCCGGGTGCGGATCGCCGGGGAACTGGCGCCCTGGTTCGTGGTGCTGGGCTATAATTTTTTCATCCTGATTGCCGGCACCGGCTATCTACTCGGCGTCACGCAATCGAAGGAATATGCCGAGCCGGAATGGTATGCAGACCTGTGGCTGACCGTCGTGTGGGTCACCTATCTGCTGGTTTTTCTCGGCACGCTGATCAAGCGCAAGGAACCGCATATCTTCGTCGCCAATTGGTTTTTTCTCGCCTTCATCGTCACCATCGCGGTGCTGCATCTCGGCAATAACCCGGCCTTGCCGGTGTCGGTATTCGGCTCGAAATCCTACATCGCCTGGAGCGGGGTGCAGGATGCGATGTTCCAGTGGTGGTACGGGCACAATGCAGTCGGCTTCTTCCTCACCGCCGGCTTTCTGGGCATCATGTATTATTTCGTGCCCAAACGTGCCGAACGGCCGATCTATTCCTACCGGCTGTCGATCGTGCACTTCTGGTCGCTGATCTTTCTCTACATCTGGGCTGGTCCGCACCATCTGCACTACACCGCGTTGCCGGATTGGGCGCAAACGCTCGGCATGACGTTTTCCATCATGCTGTGGATGCCGTCATGGGGCGGAATGATCAACGGCCTGATGACGCTGTCGGGCGCGTGGGACAAGCTGCGCACCGATCCGGTGCTGCGGATGCTGGTGGTGTCGGTCGCCTTCTACGGCATGTCAACCTTCGAAGGCCCCTTGATGTCGATCAAGGTCGTCAATTCGCTCAGCCACTATACCGACTGGACGATCGGCCACGTGCATTCCGGCGCGCTCGGCTGGGTCGGCTTCGTGTCGTTCGGGGCGCTGTATTGCCTGGTGCCGTGGCTGTGGGATCGCAAGCAACTCTACAGCTTGAAGCTGGTGAACTGGCACTTCTGGATCGCGACCATCGGCATCGTCTTCTACATCTCCGCCATGTGGGTGTCCGGCATCCTGCAGGGCCTGATGTGGCGGGCCTACACCTCGCTCGGCTTTCTGGAATATTCGTTCATCGAAACCGTGGCGGCGATGCATCCGTTCTACGTCATCCGCGCGCTCGGCGGCGCGCTGTTCGTGATCGGCTCGCTGATCATGGCCTACAATCTTTGGATGACCGTGCAGTATGGCGAGGCGGCCGAGGTCGCCCCGGTCGTTCCCGCACTCCAGCCCGCGGAGTAATGCGCCATGTCGATGTTCGCGCGACACCAAACGCTGGAGCGGAATTCCATCCTGCTGCTGATCGGCATCTTGCTGGTCATCGCCATCGGCGGCCTCGTCGAAATCACGCCGCTGTTCTACTTGCGCAGCACGATCGAAAAGATCGATGGGATGCGCCCATACACGCCGCTCGAACTCGCCGGCCGCAATATTTACGTGCGCGAAGGCTGCTATCTCTGCCACTCGCAGATGATCCGGTCCTTGCGCGACGAGGTCGAACGCTACGGCCATTATTCGCTGGCTGCGGAAAGCATGTACGATCACCCGTTCCAATGGGGATCGAAGCGCACCGGGCCGGACCTCGCCCGCGTCGGCGGCAAATATTCCGACGAATGGCATGTCACCCACATGGTCAATCCGCGATCGATCGTGCCGGAGTCGATCATGCCGGGTTATCCGTTCCTCGCCACGACCGACCTCGATTTCCGCGACATTTCTGCGCATCTGAAGACCAGCCGCGCCGTCGGCGTGCCTTACTCGGAAGCGCAGATCGAGCACGCGGCGGCCGACCTGCAGGCCCAGGCCAATCCGGACGATGCGGGCGCGGATGATTTCCTCAAGCGCTATCCGAAAGCGGCTGTGCGCGACTTCGATGGGCGGCCGGGCCGGATCACCGAGATGGATGCGCTGGTGGCGTATCTGCAGATGCTCGGCACGCTGGTGGATTTCAAGCTCTACGACGACAAGGCCGATCTGCGCTGACGCACGGAATGCCGATCATGGACACATTGTGCGCCGCCCCCCGAAGCAAACGCCCCCTCTTCACCTCTCCCCGCCGGGGAGAGGTCGGAGCACGCCGTGGCGCGATCCGGGTGCGGGGGAGCCGCAGCATGACAGCCCAATCCGCCGGAAGCCCCCTCACCCGGAATGGCCGCTGACGCGTCCATTCCGACCTCTCCCGCCGGGGAGAGGTACGCTCAGCCGCTCGGTTGACCGAGGTTTCATGTAAGATCATGGACACACTCATCTTGAACCTCATCACATCGCTATGGACGCCGCTGTTCGTTGCGCTGTTTCTCGGGATCGTCGTCTACGCGATGTGGCCGGGCAACCGTGCCGCCTTCGATGACGCCGCCAAGCTGCCGTTGCGGGAGGATTGATGATGGCGACACCGGAAATCGACGCCGTTTCCCGCACCGCCACGACCGGCCACCAATGGGACGGGATCCGGGAGCTCAACACGCCGCTGCCGCGCTGGTGGCTGTGGACGTTCTACGCCACCATCGCCTGGGCCTTCGTGTACTGGATCTTGTTTCCGGCATGGCCGCTCGTCGGCGGCTACACCGCCGGCGTGCTCGGCTATTCGAGCCGCACCCAGGTCGCCGCCGAACTCGCCGAATTGCGCCGGCTGCGCGGCGAAAAGGGTGCGGCCTTGGAACAGGCTTCGCTCGCGGCGATCGAAGCGGACCCGGCGCTCTTGGCCTTCGCGCAGGCGCAAGGCCGGGCCGCCTTCGCGAATAATTGTGCGCCGTGCCATGGCGCAGGTGCGGCCGGCGCCACCGGCTACCCGAATCTCAACGACGACGATTGGCTGTGGGGCGGTTCGCTCGATGCGATCTGGAAGACGATCGCCTATGGGGTGCGATCCGGCCATCCGGAAACGCACGAGAGCCAGATGCCGGCTTTCGGCAAGACCGGCCTGCTCAAACCGGAGGAGATCGCTCGTGGTGGCGAACTATGTGCGCTCGCTGTCCGGCCTGCCGGTCCGCCCCGGCGCCGATTTGGCGGCCGGAGCGAAACTGTTCGCGGCCAATTGCGCGAGCTGCCACGGTGACGACGGCAAGGGCAAACAGGAGTTGGGCGCGCCGAACCTGGCGGACCAGATTTGGCTGTACGGTTCCGACGAAACCGCCATCGTGGATACCATCACAAACGGCCATGCCGGCGTGATGCCGGCATGGACCGGACGGCTCGACCCCGCCACCATCAAGGCGCTTGCGGTCTATGTGCATACGCTGGGCGGCGGGCGGTAGCTTGGTTGTAGCGGAGATCGGCGCGGGCTTGCCCATTGAGAGCTCAGAAACCCAATGACAAAAAGCCTAAAGGGGTGGGCAAAAGGGCCTGCTCCGGTCGCTGTCGGGGACGGACATCACGCTCCGTGCGCCCATTTAGCCCCAATACTGTTCACTTAACCCGAGGATGCGCGCGCCCCCCTCTCCCCATCGTTCTTCACGATGGGGAGAGGGTTGGGGTGAGGGGCAGGTGCCAGCACAGACGGCGCGGCCGATCGTCTCTGCAGCTGCAACGAATGCACCCCCCGAAGCCCAGGCGGGTCCCTGCCCCTCACCCTAACCCTCTCCCCACGGCGTGAAGAACGCCGTGGGGAGAGGGGACGCGCGCAACTCCGGGTTAAGTAGACGGTATTGCATTTAGCCCCGGATGGGCACGGCGCGCGCGGCTACAACAAATTTCGGTAGCCGCGCCGGGCGCCTTTGCGCACCCGTCGGCACGACGGGTCGAATTCAGCGGAATCCGCTTGTAGCCATTCAGTCCACGGCGCCGTCGAGTATTTCGCGCAAGTAGGCGACATGCCGGCCAAATGCCCGGCGGCCGGCGGGACTCATCCGCACGCGCGTTTGCGGCTTGCGATTCTCGAAGCGCTTTTCCACCATAATGTAACCCGCCTTTTCGAGCGTCTCCAAATGCGCGCCGAGATTGCCGTCGGTTGCTCCCACCAGCGCCTTGAGCCGGGTAAACTCGATCGACGCCGTCTGCGGGGCAAGTGCATTGAGTGCCGCCATGATCCTGAGCCGCACGGCTTGGTGGATGATCTCGTCGGCACCGCTCATCGCGGCACTCCATGGCGGCTCAGCCAAATGCCGCCGGCAATGAGCATGCCGCATTGCACCGCCGCCATCCAGAGTCGCAACCACGACTCCGGTTGGAAAGTTCCAAGCACGGTCAACCCGATCCCGATCAAACCGAGGACGAGGAAGAAGCGCCCCAGCCAAAGGCCCATGAGAATCAGACCAAGCAGGAAAACGGACGGCTGGAACACGTAGAGCATTTGCCGCGGGACGATGGGTCCGAGCAGATAGGACCAAACTGCCGCAAATGCGGTTAGTGCAAATATCGCCCAGATCAGAACGTCCGTCGCCTCTCGCTTTTGGCCGTGACCGCATGCGCAGAGTGACGATCAGGACGGTGCCGGCGCAGCCCAAGGCCGGAACGATGAGCCATATCATCCTCGCCGACCGTGGATACAGTTCCGTAGCGCCATAGCCGCACGCAACCAGCACGCCCCACATGATGAAGATCGCGCTGGCTCCGGCGTAACAGATCGCTTCCCGCGTTCGGCGCTCGACGGCGGCGACTTCCAGCAGCGAGGCTGCCGCCTCGCGAGGCTCGATGGTCATGTGGACGAACTCCTTGACAGCGTGGGGTGCCATGTTTCCGGGCGCAAGCGACGGACATTCGGCCGATCTAGTGACAGCTCTGACAATTGAGGGGTTGCCGGTCGCCCCAATCGGCGAGCTTTGCTGCCGCCCGTGCGGCATAAGGCGAGTTTGGAAGTTCGGCGAGAATGCGCTGTAGATAGGTTTCGGCTTTCTCTCGGTGGCCGGCGAGCGCCCAGCTTTCAGCGAGTCCGGAGAGATACTCACCGCGGTTGTGCTGGCCCAGCCGGTCGAACGCGCCTTGGCGCAACGCCAGAGCGGTTTCATAATCGGCGGCCGCGCGGGCGGCCAAATCCTGTTTCAGCGCAGGATCACGCTGATTTCGCGCGGCCACCAGCAGCACCGCTGCGCGCGGGACCAGAACCCCGATGTTGTTCGGCTGCAGGGAGATTGCGCGGTCGAGGTCGGCCATCGCGGTCGCCGCCAAGGTTTGGCCGCCCGCAATGTCACCGGCGGCAAATGCTTGGCCGGCTCTCCAGTAGCGGGCGGCCCCGCGCCACACCAGCGCTTCCGCGTGATCCGGCTGCTCGCTCAACCGCTTTTCAATGACCGACATGGCGTTCTTGAGCGCCGCTTCATTGCCGCCGAAAGCCCGAAACATATCGTCGCGGACCTGATTGTCGAACCGCTCCTGCGCCAAACTCGCGCCGGTCACCGCAATGGCCGCCGCGATCGTGAATCCGAAGAACCCTCGCCATTTCATTCTAGACCTCCGTGGTCGCCGGCGACGTGAAGAGAGTCTGCGCGCCGGCCGAATACTCCGTAATACAGAGTACTCTGAATTTCAATGCCCTGCGCCGTCGCCGTGGATCGCCGTAGAATTGGCTTGCGACCATCTCCAAGCGCCGAAGCCGGTCCGGAAGGCGGGGGAGATCCCCCGGACGCCGCGGAAGGCTTGACCGCACGCACAAAGGCGCCGGAAACGTGGGTGTTGAACCGTGGCCGGGGAACGCAATTTTGCACACCCCTGGGCGCGCTTCGACCTGACCGGAATCCGGTCTAAGACCAATGCCGTTCAATGCCGTTCACTTAACATAATAGATGCCCCCCCTCTCCCCATCGTTCTTCACGATGGGGAGAGGGTTGGGGTGAGGGGCAGGTGCCAGCACAGACGGCGCGGCCGATCGTCTCTCGTGCTGCGCCGATTACCTGCCCGGAAGCCCTCACGTGCTCCCGCCCCTCACCCTAACCCTCTCCCCACGGCGTGAAGAACGCCGCCGGGAGAGGGGACGCGCGCATCCCCAGCTTAAGTGAACAGTATTGGGGTCGAAGACGGCAGCCTGCCAATTGCATCGCTTTTTTGCGCTGCATCAAATAGACGGAGAACGAAAGCCGATAAACATCGCGGCGGCCCCCCGTTGGGGCCGATCACAACGGTGCTACCCCCATGAACAAGCCCGTCAATCCGGCCGACCTCGACGACCTTGCCGCGCCGCTCTATGCGCCCGGCAAGACCGTCTATCCGCAAAGCGTTTCCGGCACCTTCCGCAATATCAAATGGGGCCTGATGGCCGTCACGCTGGCGGTCTATTACATCCTGCCGTTCGTGCGCTGGGACCGCGGGCCGAACGCGCCCAGCCAAGCCGTGCTGATCGATTTCCCGACCCGGCGATTCTATTTTTTCTTCATCGAACTGTGGCCGCAGGAAATCTATTATTTTACCGGACTGCTCATTATCGCGGCGATGACGCTGTTTCTGATGAACGCCGTCGGGGGACGCATCTGGTGCGGCTATCTGTGCCCGCAGACGGTGTGGACGGACCTTTTCTACGCCGTGGAGCGCTTGATCGAAGGCGACCGGCGCGAGCGCATCCGGAAGGCCGGGGCGCCGCTCACCATCCAGCGCGTTCGCGAGATCGCCACCAAGCACGCGATCTGGCTGTTCATCGCCTGGTGGACCGGCGGCGCCTGGGTGCTGTATTTCGCCGATGCCCCGACCCTGGTCAAGCAACTGGCGACCGGTACAGCGCCCGCCGCGGCCTATCTGTGGATCGCTGTTCTTACCTTCACGACCTATGTGCTTGCCGGCCATATGCGCGAGCAGGTCTGTGTCTACATGTGCCCGTGGCCGCGCATTCAGGCGGCCTTGACGGACGAGTGGGCGCTCAACGTCACCTACCGGCGCGATCGCGGCGAGCCGCGGACCTCGATCAAGAAGGCCGCCGAACTGCGCGCCCATGGCGAGCCGGCCGGCGATTGCATCGATTGCCACCAGTGCGTGGCGGTGTGTCCGACCGGCATCGATATCCGCGACGGCGCCCAGCTCGGCTGCATCATGTGCGGCCTGTGCATCGATGCGTGCGACAGCGTGATGAAGAAGGTCGATCGGCCGACCGGCCTCATCGCCTATGACACCGACATCAACAGCGCCCGCCGTGCCGCCGGCAAGCCGCCGATGTATCGGATCGTGCGCCCGCGCACGCTGATCTATGCCGGCGTGATCGCGGCGGTCGGCGCCGTAATGCTGTATACGCTCGTCAACCGGGCGACGCTCGATCTCAGCGTGCGCCACGACCGCAATCCGCTGTTCGTCACCTTGAGCGACGGCTCGATCCGCAACGCCTATACGGTGCATCTGCTCAACAAGCGCCCGGAGATCAGTGCCGTCGCGCTGGCGGTGGAGGGCTTGCCCGCGGCCGAAGTCCACACCGTCGGACCGGACAGCGCGGTTCCCGGCATGCCGCTGATCATGGTCGGGCCGGACCAGACCCGCGAGATACGCGTTCTCGTCACCGTCCCGGCCACGGCCAAGATCGACGCCTCGACGCCCCTGACGGTCCGGGCGACCGACAGCGCGACCGGCGAAACCGCCGTCGCGGCCGATCATTTTATTGCGCGGTGAGGACGCCACCATGGGAACTGCCGAGATGTCTCCATCCCAGCGGCCGGTGCTCCGCCCCGCCGATGCCGCCTCGGGGCGGCCGCTGAGCGGACGAACCGTTCTGCTTTCGCTGCTCGGCTTTTTCGGCATCGTCATCGCGGCCAACGGCGCCCTGGTGGCGTTCGCCATCGGCACCATGCCGGGCCTGGAGACCGAAAAGCCTTATCAGGCCGGCATCGACTACAATGCCGAGATCGCCGTCGCGCGGGCGCAGGCGGGCCGCGGCTGGATGGTTGTAAGCCACGTCGTGCGCGATCCGTCAGGGCATGCCGCCGTCACGGTGGATGCCCGCGATGCGAACAGCGCACCGCTGCCGGGCCTCGCCGTGACGGTACGGCTCATCCGCCCGACCGACCAACGTGCCGACCGCCTCGCGACGCTGAACGAGCGCGAAACCGGCCGCTATGTGGGCGAAGCCGCCGATGTGGCGGAGGGCTTGTGGGACGTGGAAATCGAGGCCGGCCGCGGCGAGGAGCGTCTGTACCGGTCGAAAAATCGTATCACCTTGCGTTGAGCGGAGCGCCGAACATGGCCGAAACGCGCGATCTTTCCCATTTCGTCCACCATCTCGGCGGCGGGATCGCCCGCATGGAGCTTGCGGTTGACGGGATCAACTGCGGCGGCTGCATGCGCACCATCGAGACCGGCCTCGCCGCCATGCCCGACATCACCCGGGCGCGGGTGAATCTCACCGACCGCCGTGTCGCGGTGGAGTGGCGCGACGGCAAGGTCGATCCGGCCGCCTTCATCGACCGCCTGTCGGAACTCGGCTACCGCGCCTATCCGTATGACGCGCGCCGGTCCGCCGGCGCGGAGGAAGGCGAGGCCCGCATGCTGCTGCGCTGCCTTGGGGTGGCGGCCTTTGCGGCCATGAATGTGATGCTGCTGTCGGTTGCGGTGTGGTCCGGCAATGCGAGCGACATCACGCCGGAGCAGCGCGATTTTTTCCATTGGCTCTCCGCCCTGATCGCGCTGCCGGCCGCCGCCTATGCGGGGCGACCGTTCTTCCAATCCGCGATCCGGGCGATCCGGGCGCGCCGGCTCAACATGGACGTGCCGATCACGGTCGGCGTCGTGCTGGCGCTCGCCATGTCGGTGGTGGAGACGCTCAACCACGCGATGCACGCCTATTTCGATTCCGCCCTGATGCTGCTCACCTTCCTGCTGGTCGGGCGTGTGCTGGAGCAGATGATGCGGCGGCGCACCCGCGCGGTGGCGGCGAACCTCGCCGCGCTGCGCGCCGAGACCGCGACCACGTTCGTGAGCCCGACCGAACTCGCCGAAGTGCCGGTCGCCGCGCTCACGCCGGGCGACCTCGTGCTGGTGCGGCCGGGCGAGCGCATCGCGGTGGATGGGATCGTGGCCGAAGGCCGCTCCGAAATCGACCAAAGCTTGGTCACCGGCGAGACGCTGCCGGCCGCGGCCCACAAGGGCAGCATGGTCTATGCCGGCACGCTCAATCGCACCGGCGCCCTGCGGGTCACGGTCAGCGCCGCCGCGCGCGGCACGCTGCTGGACGAAGTCTCCCGCATGCTCGACCGCGCGCTCGAAGCGCGCAGCCATTACGTCCGCCTCGCCGACCGTGCCGCCCGCCTCTATGCGCCGCTCGTCCACGCCGCCGCGCTCACCACCATGATCGGCTGGCTGGCGTTCGGGGCGACCTGGCACGACGCCATCGTGACGGCGATCGCCGTGCTGATCATCACCTGCCCGTGTGCGCTGGGTCTCGCCGTCCCGGCCGTGCAGGTGGTTGCCTCCGGAGCGCTGTTCCGCGCCGGCGTACTCCTCAATTCCGGCGAAGGTCTTGAGCGCCTCGCCGGCGTCGATACCATCCTGTTCGACAAGACCGGCACGCTGACCTTGCCCGAACCTGAGGTCGTCAACGCCGCCGACATCCCGCCCGACCGCCTGGCGCTGGCCGGACGCCTTGCGCTCGCAAGCCGCCATCCGCTCGCCGCCGCGGTCGCGCGCGCGTCAGGCGCCAAAGAACCGCTCGCCGCGATCGAGGAGCCGGGCCAGGGCGTGCGGGCGATCCATAAGGGCGTTGCGATGCGGCTCGGCCGGCCGGCCTTCTGCGGCGCCGAGGAGGACGCGGCGCGGGTGGCAATCGGCCGATCCGGAGGCCTCGGCCATTGCGTTTGCGTATGGCGACGAGCGCTACGTCTTTGCGGTGCGCCAGCGCCTGCGCGCCGATGCGGCCGAGGTCATCGCCAAGCTGAGACGGCAGGGTTTTGCGGTCGCGATCATCTCGGGCGACCGCGCGAGCGCGGTAGCACACGCCGCGACGGCGCTCGGCGTTACCCAATGGCAGGCCGCCATGACGCCGGCCGACAAGATCGCCCACATCGCGGCGCTGAAACAGCAGGGCCGCAAGGTCCTGATGGTCGGCGACGGCCTCAACGACGCCCCCTCGCTGGCGGCAGCCGACGCCTCGCTCTCGGTTGCGACCGCCGCGCATCTGACCCAAGCCGCGGCCGACGCGGTGTTTCTCGGCGAGCGCCTCGCCCCGGTTACGGCCGCGCTCGGCATCGCGCGCCGCGCCCGCCGGCTGATGCGCCAGAACCTGGGGTTCGCGGTGGCCTACAATGCCGTCGCGGTGCCGATCGCGATCTTTGGCTTTGCGAGTCCGCTCGTCGCCGCGTTGGCGATGTCGGGGTCCTCGCTTCTGGTCACGCTGAATGCGCTGCGGGCACGGCAGGCGGGTCCGGCGGCGTAGCGGTGTAGCCCGCATGAGCGAAGCGACATGCGGGGGCGGACTCTGAACCCGCCGCCCTCGATTTCGCTTGCGCTCATCGAGGCTACGATTCAAATCAACGTTGGATGTACCGAGCAAGCCGATGGAAGTGCTCATCTATCTCGTACCGCTGGCGCTGGGGCTCGGTCTCCTCGGCCTCGGTGCCTTTCTGTGGTCACTCAAGACCGGCCAATATGACGACCTTGAGGGCGCCGCATGGCGCGCCTTGATGGACGATGATCGGCCGGCCGGCAAAGGGTGATAGGGAACCACGCCATCGCGGTTGGTACCGCCGATGGGGCAGTTCGGCGCCGAGCTTTGGCTTGACCCGCAGGGAGAGTATCTGTGGCATCATCATTGCGTGATGCCGGATGGACTCCGTGTCAATCGACGCAATCGATCGGCCGCGAAGCCGCATAAAGGGGAACACTATGAACCGCCATGCCGCGATGTTGTTCGGCGCTTTGTTTGCAATCGCCTGTGCCGCCTCCGCTGCACCCGCAGCGGAGCAGACCGGCAAGGTCCAGCTGTTGTGGCTCGGCCAGTCGGCGTTCCGCATCACGACGCCGGGCGGCAAGGTGATCGTCATCGACCCCTATTTGACCAACAATCCCACCACGCCCGCGGCCTATAAAAATCTCGATGCGCTCGGCAAGATCGACCTCATTCTGGTGAGCCATGCGCATTACGATCATTTCGAGGATGCGCCGGCGCTGGCGCGCAAAAACGATGTGCCGATGTATGGACCGGCGGGGCTCAACCAGGCGCTGCTGACGCTCGGCGTGCTGCCGCTGCGGCTGGTGCCGCGCTTCAACAAGGGCGGTACCATCACCCCATTTCCCGGCGTCAAGGTGACGGCGACCCACGCCGAGCATTCCTCTGAACTGGCCTATCGCAGCGCCGCCAACAACAACGGCCAGGCCCTGATCGGCATGCTGCCTTCCGACAAGGACGAAACGCTGCCGGGCGGCGAGCCGATCGGCTTCGTGCTGACGCTGGAAAACGGCTTCAAAATTTTCCATGCCGGCGACACCGGCCTGTTCGGCGACCTGAAATTCATCGGCGACTATTACAAGCCGGACCTCGTCATGCTGCCGATCGGCGGCAATTTCACCATGGACCCGGTCGACGCCGCGTATGCGACGCGCGAAATGCTCAAGCCGAAATACGCCATTCCGATGCACTACGGCGCCAATCCGCTCGGCAAGGGCACACCGCAGGAATTCATCGATGCGCTCGGCACCGCACCGGTAAAAGTGTTCCCGATGAAGCCGGGCGATACGCTGGAGTTTTGAGCGCTGCCCCGCGTCCCTTCTCCCGATCGCTCTTCACGATGGGGAGAGGGTTAGGGGCAGGTGCCCGCCGAGACTACTGTGGCATTCGCTGCAGGAGACGATCGGTCGCGCCGTTGGGGAGCAATCCTGCCCCTCACCCTAACCCTCTCCCCACGGCGTGAAGAACGCCGCGGGGAGAGGGGACGCGCGCATCCCCGGTATTGAAGCTGGTCAAATGTCTGATGCTCTCTGGCCGGCGCCGACCGCGCGTTGTCGAACGTCGCAACCGGGCCTTGCCGTGCCCTGGCGGCCGCCGCGCTCGCGGCAGGCTGCATAAAGTGCAGGCTATCGGCCATTGCGGAAAAACGCTACCATCGGCGGCAGTTCACGGGGATGGGTGAAAACACGCCGCAAGGCACAAGGAGAGCATCATGCGCACAAGGTTTTCGGGTTCGGCCATCACGGTGGCCTTGGCGGCCGCGGCCGTGATGGCGGCGTCCGCCGAACGGACATGGGCCCAGGCTCCGGCGGGTACCGCAGCCCCGTCGCTCAAAACGCCGTGGGGCGAACCCGACCTGCAGGGCATTTGGACCGACGAATTCGACACGCCGCTGCAGCGCCCGGCCAAGTTTGCGAACCAGGAATTCTTCACGCCAACGCAACGTGCCGAGTTGGACAAGGCGCGATCGGAGCTGCTCGGCCGCTTCGCGACCGAGCGTGACATCAACGGCGCCTACAACGCCGCGGTATTCTTTACCACGAAGGCCACCGGCGCGCGCACGTCAAAGATCGTCGATCCGCCCAATGGCCGGCTTCCCGCCCTGACGCCGGAAGCGCAGAAGGTCGCCGCCGCCGACCGGGACTATCGTCTCGCACTGATACGATCGACCGATACGTGCAAGAAAAATCTGCCGGGCTGCGCGGGTGGAAAATACGACCCCACGACCTCGCCGCGCCGCGCCGAGGCGCCGCCGCGCTACGTCACCGCGCGCATCAATCGAAACGACGGCCCCGAGGATAGCTCGTTGGCGGAGCGCTGCCTGACCCTCGGGCTGCCCGAGTTCGGCGGCGCCACCGGCAGCTTCCGGCGCATCGTGCAGACGCCGGGCGGCATCACGATTTTCTATGATGTCGGCCAGGGCCAAGGCTGGCAGCGCAACATCGTGATGAACGGGAGCCCGCATTTGCCGGCGAACATCCGCCAATGGTACGGCGACTCCCGCGGCCATTGGGAGGGCGACACCCTCGTGGTCGACGTGACCAATTTCAGCCCGAAGACCGATGTGTTCGGCTCGCGCGAGAATTTGCATCTAGTCGAGCGCTGGACGCGCACCGGACCAAAGACTCTTGCCTATGAGGCAAGAATGGAAGATCCGACCGTGTGGACGCGGCCGTGGACCGTCAAGCAGGAATTCTCCAAGGAGAGCGACGAGGAAAACCGGCTGTATACGGAGCCGCGCTGCATCGAAGGCAATCAAGGCCTTCCCGGTCTGCTGCATGGACGGCGCCTGCAAGACTTGGCCTTTGCGCAAGGACGTGGTCCCGATCCCGCATCGCAGGACAGCACGGGGGCGCTCACCGACGTCGAGGTTCCGACGGACCCGTTGCAGTAACGGGTTCATCGCGGGGTGCCTATCCGCACGGCGCGAGGAATGTGCACGTTCCCTCTACGCGCGGCGTTCTTCACGCCGTGGGGAGAGGGTTAGGGTGAGGGGCAGGGCCCATGAGGACTCTGCGGCGCCGTTGCGTTCGCTGCTTGGTATAGAAAAGTTTGGTCAACCGCTGCAGTAAGGGTTTCGCGGGGTGCCTATCCGCACGGCGCGAGGAATGTGCACGTCCCCTCTCCCCGCGGCGTTCTTCACGCCGTGGGGAGAGGGTTAGGGTGAGGGGCAGGGGCACGTGAGGACTCTGCGGCGCCGTTGTGTTCGCTGCTTGGTATAGAAAAGCTCCGTTGAGCCGTCGGTGCGGGCATCTGCCCCTCACCCCGGCCCTCTCCCCATCGTGAAGAACGATGGGGAGAGGGAGATACGCCGCGATGCGCGGCGCCGCGATTCCATTGCACGCGATTCCATTGCATGCGAATTCGCGGTACAAGCTCGGAGCAGCGCGGGACACCAACGGGACAGCGAGATTTCATGAGCGGCGTCAACGACATTCGGGCGACCTTCCTGAATTATTTTGCGGCGAGCGGGCACGAGGTCGTGCCGTCGTCGCCGCTGGTCCCGCGCAACGACCCCACCTTGATGTTCACCAATGCCGGGATGGTGCAGTTCAAGAACGTCTTTACCGGCTTGGAGAAGCGCCCGTACGTACGCGCCGTCACGGCGCAGAAATGCGTGCGCGCCGGCGGCAAGCACAACGACCTCGACAATGTGGGCTACACGGCCCGCCACCATACCTTCTTCGAGATGCTGGGGAATTTCTCGTTCGGCGACTATTTTAAGGATCGCGCCATCGAGCTGGCCTGGAACCTCATCACCAAGGAATTCGGCTTACCCGCGCAGCGCCTGACCATCACGGTCTACTCCGAGGACGACCAGGCCTTCGGCCTGTGGAAGAAGATCGCCGGCCTGCCGGATCACAAGATCATCCGCATCCCGACCTCGGACAACTTTTGGGCCATGGGCGATACCGGCCCCTGCGGCCCGTGCTCGGAGATATTCTACGACCACGGCGACCATATTCCGGGCGGCCCGCCGGGCTCTGCCGAAGCCGACGGCGACCGCTTCATCGAAATCTGGAACCTGGTGTTCATGCAGTACGAGCAGCTGGCCGGCGGGCAGCGGCTCGAACTGCCAAAGCCCTCCATCGACACCGGCATGGGGCTGGAGCGTATCGCCGCCGTGCTCCAGGGCACCCACGACAATTACAAGATCGACCTGTTCGGCGCCCTGATCCAGGCGGTTGCCGACCGCACCGGCGTCGATGCCGACGGCCCGCAAAAGGCCTCCCACCGGGTCATCGCCGACCATCTGCGCGCCTCCTCGTTCCTGATCGCCGACGGCGTGCTGCCGTCGAACGAAGGCCGCGGCTATGTGCTGCGCCGGATCATGCGCCGCGCCATGCGGCATGCGGAACTGCTTGGCGCCAAGGAGCCGCTGATGTTCCGCCTGGTGCCGACGCTGGTGCGGGAGATGGGACAGGCCTACCCGGAGCTCATCCGCGCCGAGGCACTGATCACGGAAACGCTCAAGCTTGAGGAGACCCGGTTCCGCCGCACCCTGGAGCGCGGGCTGGCGATCCTCGAAGAGGAAACTCAGGCGCTGCGCGCGGGACAAAACCTCAACGGCGAAACCGCCTTCACGCTCTACGACACGTTCGGCTTCCCGCTCGATCTGACGCAAGATGCCTTGCGCGCGCGCGGTATCGGCGTGGATCTGCCCGCGTTCAACGCCGCCATGGAGCGCCAGCGCGAACGCGCGCGCGCCTCATGGGCGGGCTCCGGGGAGGCCGCCACCGAAACCGTGTGGTTCGGCCTGCGCGAAAAAACCGGCGCCACCGAGTTTCTCGGATACGAGACCGAGAGCGCCGAGGGCGTGGTCGCGGCGCTGGTGCGCGACGGCCGCGAGGTCGCGGCGCTGGCCGCCGGCGATACCGGCGCCGTGGTGCTGAACCAAACCCCGTTCTACGGCGAATCCGGCGGCCAGGTCGGCGATACCGGCGTGATGACCGGCGATGGCGTGCGCTTCCGCGTCACCGACACGCAAAAGAAGGCCGGCGATATTTTTGTCCACACCGGCGTGGTCGAGGAAGGGGCGCTCAAGCCCGGCCTGCCGCTCACGCTCGACGTGGACCACGGGCGGCGCTCCGCCATCCGCGCCAACCACTCCGCCACCCACCTGCTGCACGAGGCGCTGCGTCAGGTGCTGGGCGATCACGTGGCGCAAAAGGGCTCGCTGGTGGCGCCGGAACGGCTGCGCTTCGACATCTCCCACCCCAAGCCGATCAGCCGCGAAGAGCTTGAGCGGGTCGAGGACATCGCCAACGAGATCGTGCTGCAGAATGCGCCCGTCACCACCCGGCTGATGGCGGTGGACGACGCCATCGCGTCCGGCGCCCGCGCGCTGTTCGGCGAGAAATACGGCGACGAAGTCCGCGTCGTCGCCATGGGCGATAACGAGCATCCCGGCGGCAATGCGCTCGGCTGGTCGGTGGAACTGTGCGGTGGCACCCATGTGCGCCGCACCGGCGACATCGGCCTCGTTTCGGTCGTCGGCGAAAGCGCGGTCGGCGCCGGCGTGCGCCGCATCGAGGCGCTGACCGGGCGAGCCGCCAGGCGCGCCGCCAACCACATCGGCCAGGTCGCCAAGGCCGCCGCCTTCGAACTCAAAGTCCAGATCGACGAGATGCCGGAGCGGATCGCCGCGCTCATGGACGAGCGCAAGCGCCTGGAGCGGGACCTTGCCGACACAAGGCGCAAGCTCGCCATGGGCGGCGGCGCCGGTGCGGGCGGCACGAGCGCGGGTAGTGCGGGGGACGGCGTGCGCCAGATCGGCGACGTGAAGCTGCTCGCCCGCGCGGTGTCCGGCATCGAGATCAAGGACTTAAAAAGCCTCGCAGACGACGGCAAGAAGCAGGTCGGCTCCGGCGTCGTCGCCATCGTCGGCGTCACCGAGGACGGCAAGGCCGGCCTCGTGGTCGGCGTCACCGCCGACCTGGTGGGGCGTTTCAGCGCCGTCGATTTGGTGAGGCGCGGCGCCGAAGCGCTCGGCGGCAAAGGCGGCGGCGGCCGCCCCGACATGGCCCAAGCCGGCGGCCCGGATGGGGCGAAGGCGCAAGCCGCGCTCGACGCCGTCGCGGCGGCGCTGGGGGGGATGAGGAATCACCGGTTTTGACCGGAAGCCTGGGTTGAAGTGGGCAGAAGCGAAACCCGGGAGCGCGTCAGACACTTCGGTCCCGGATTTCGCAACCGCTCAATCCAGGCTACGCTTGCTCGTCAACTTCGAACAGTCAGCTTCCAACTAGGTCATGCATAAGCACCAACAAGAACTTAAGCAACTAGCCGCCTTGGACTTTACAGGGAAGGGCGAGGCATTTGTCGAATTCGAAATTTATTACGCCTGTTCTTCATTGCCTTGGCTACGAAGCGCATAAAGATTACGAGGTCATTCGTCACGGAGATGACGGGTCGGCGTTCAAGCTCAATTACCCTCCCGTCGAGAAGGGCGCCGTCCGCGTTAAGCACTACAATCCATGTGGCCAACCCCGGTCTCCATCTCTCACGGCACCGCGCTCAGCAACTTGCAGCTTAATGCCACAGCTCCCGTTCCGGGCAAGTTTGTCTACACGCCTGCCGTGGGCGAAGTGCTGCCGGCGGGAATGCAAACGCTCTCGGTCATCTTCACTCCGACGGACACAAACTTTCCCCCGGCGCAGGCCGCGGTTTCGCTCACCGTCACCAAGGCAATCCCCGCCATCACGTGGCCGACTCCTGCCACCATTTCTTACGGCACAGCGCTTGGCGCCGCGCAGCTCAATGCCAAGGCCTCGGTTCCGGGAACCTTCGCATACACTCCAGCGGCCGGCGAAGTGCTGCCGGCGGGAACGCATCCGCTCTCCGTAACGTTCACTCCAACGGAGACCAAAGATGTCGCGACAGCGCAAGCCACCGTGTCGCTGACAGTCGCCAAAGCAACGCCCATCATTACCTGGCCGACGCCCGCCGCCATCTCCTACGGCAACCCGCTCAGCGCGGTTCAGCTCAATGCCACGGCGCTGGTTCCGGGAACATTCGTTTACACTCCTGCCGCGGGCACAGTGCTTACCGCAGGGACACAAACACTTTCAGTAACCTTTACTCCCAAGGACACCGCGGACTACACAATGGCGCAAGCCACTGTGTCGGTGGTGGTGGAAGGGTTGCCGAATATTGAATCACTCATGCCGGTAATGGCCGATTCAGAGATGAATTCCACTGACCTCACCGACGCAAAACAGGGGGCGCAGTCAAGCGGCGCCTCCGAAGAGCAGGGCAAACTTGAAACACGCACTTACAAAGGTGCTACCTACGTGAAGGGAGCTGACGGCCAATGGTACCTCCAGAAGAAATAGAATTGAATGCACCCACAACGCTACCCGCAGATTTCGGCGAATGGGATAGCGGAGACAATGCCGCCGCGCAGCCAGCCAGCGTCAGCGGATTCGATGGTTTTGCAGGTTCCGGCGTTGTCCCCAAGCCGGTTGCGAAAACAGCAACGGCGCGCGTCGCCGTATTGCCTGTGGCAGCCAAGCCGCCAGCCGCCGCTCCGCGCAAGCCGACTCCGACTTACGCTGAAGCAGAGCAGGTGTATCAGCAGCCTAAGCGTACGGCCAGTGTGAGACACCAGGCCGAGAGCGAGGACAAGCCAAAGAAGACGGGGATGTTTGCCGCCATCGGCGCTGCTGCGGTTTTGCTCGTCGCTGGCGTACTGGTCTATCCTCACTTGCACTCCGGGATGACTGCGCCAAAGCCTGCGGTTGCACCGCAGTCGGCAGCGTCAACGACGGCGCTTTCAACGGCGACTGCGATGAAGCCGTCGCCTTCGACGCAGACAAACGTGACGCCGGCGGCCACGACCGATACCGCTCCGGCCGAGAATACGGTTCGTCCGAATACGGACTTGATGAACCATCAACTGGCCGCTCCTTCGAAGATTTCCAGCGACCTCAAGATGCTGGCTGGAAAGGATGCGGCGGCTCCCGCTTCTGGCTTTGGCGCGCCTGGCATGGACGGTTTGGGCAATGCCGGCAGCGGCGTCTTCGCCGGACAGAGCGGGCCGAAGGTGAAGGTCGCGATTCCTCAAAAGGTCAGCATCTCGTCGGGCATCGCGGTCGGTTTGCTGATCAAGACGACCACGCCAATTTATCCGCCCATGGCCAAGAACGCACGCGTCTCCGGAACAGTGGTGATTCAGGCCACCATTTCCAGGAACGGAACAATCGAAAATCCTCGCGTTGTCAGCGGACCGGCGATGTTGCGGCAGTCCGCGCTCGATGCCGTCAAGTCCTGGCGCTACAGGCCCTACATGCTCAGCGGCGAGCCCGTGGAAGTGGAGACTACGGTGAACGTGAATTTCTCTCTGGGTGGATGACGAGACCTCTGCCTCCCTCCCGTTTACGGGCAGGGTCAATGATGTACTGTAGTTGAGTATCCTCGCCCGATGGAAGGTAGAATGTGGAACTTCTGAATCTGGAAAAGTATAAAGCGGAAATTCACCGGACCCTGATCTCCAAGCTGGATCTGGAGAAATTGTCACGCGTCAATTCCAGTCAGGCGCGCCAGGCGGTAGCCGGCATCGTGAAAGAGATCATCTCTGACCAGCGCGTGCCTTTGAATTTCGAAGAGCAGGAGAAGATACAAGCCGACCTGCTCGACGAAGTTTTTGGCCTTGGGCCGCTGGAACCGCTGTTGCGGGATCCAAAGATTTCCGACATCCTGGTCAATGACAAGGATCATGTCTTCATCGAGAAAGGCGGGCTGTTGCAGAGGGTCGATACGACCTTCCGCGACGACCGCCATCTGCTGCAGATCATCGACCGGATCGTCTCGCGTGTGGGACGCCGGGTGGATGAGTCCTCGCCGATGGTGGATGCCCGCTTGCCCGACGGCTCGCGCGTCAACGCGATCATTCCGCCGCTGGCGCTGGACGGGCCTTCTTTGTCCATTCGCCGCTTTGGGACAGGCCCGCTGGCCGCCAATCAGCTGGTGCAATTGAAGAGTGTTTCGGCGGAGATGATGGAAGTGCTCTCCTCGGCGGTCAAAGCCCGCATCAGCATCCTCATCTCCGGTGGCACCGGCGCAGGCAAGACCACCTTTCTTAACATTCTCTCGCAGTACATTCCGCGCAATGAACGCCTGGTCACTATTGAGGATGCGGCCGAACTACGTCTCGCGCAGGAAAATATCGTGCGCCTGGAGACTCGCCCGCCCAACATCGAAGGCCAGGGAGCGGTCAAGCAGCGTCAACTTCTGATCAACTGCCTGCGCATGCGCCCGGACCGCATTATCATGGGCGAGGTGCGCGGCGAAGAGGCCTTCGATATGCTCCAGGCCATGAATACCGGCCACGAAGGATCGATGACCACCATTCACGCCAACACTCCCCGCGACGCCATCTCCAGGCTCGAATCGATGGTTGCCATGGGAATGAATCTTCCCGAAAAATCCGTACGCCAGCAGATCGCCTCGGCCATCACCATTGTCGTGCAGGCTACGCGTATGAGCGACGGCACGCGCAAAGTGACAAGCGTCGCCGAGATCACAGGCATGGAAGAAAATGTTATCAGCATGCAAGAGATTTTTACTTTCACGAAGAAAGGGATTGGGCCCGATGGCAAGGTCATCGGCGTATTTCAGCCAACCCATATCCGTCCCCGGTTCCTCGAACGTCTGCGCGTCTCGGGTATTGTCCTGCCGCCGATTCTGTTTGAGCGCGAAACGCAGGTCAATTGAACGGAAGGGAGGGAAACTGATATGGGATTGATCGTTGTTCTGGTCTTCCTGGGCGCTTTTTCGGTCGTCGCGCTGATTGCAGTCGCCAGCGTGAGCGGCGCTTCCGCGCAGGCCAAACAGGTTCACGCCACGCTCGACTCCGCCCTGGCCACCGACAGCCCGGAAGAGCGCGGTCCCATCCTTGATCTGCGCAAGACCGAACGGCTCAGCAGCATCCCCTGGCTCAATCGCAAGCTGCTCACTTTTGAACTGACGCCGCGCGTGCAATCCCTGATTTACCAGGCTGACCTGAAGTGGACCGCCGGAGGTATGCTGGCCGGTTGCGCGTTCTGCTTTGTGGCGATGGGCTATCTGGCTTACTGGCGTACCAACTCTGTATTCATCGGTTTGGCGGTGGGGTTGCTGGCAAGTGGCATGCCTTATTTCTGGGCGCGCTATAAACGCGGCAAGCGCCTGGACAAGTTTCAAGAGGGGCTGCCGGAGGCGCTGGATCTGATGGTCAACGCGCTGCGCGCCGGGCATAGCCTGATCGCTGCAATGGGTTCAGTGGCGCGGGAGTGCGCCGACCCCATCGGCTGCGAATTCAAGTCCTGCTTCGAGGAGCAGAACTACGGCCTGGAAATGAAGACGGCCTTGGACAATATGATCAACCGCGTCCCCCTCCAGGATCTGCGTATCGTCGCCACCGCCATCATGATCCAGAGGGAGAGCGGAGGAAACCTTGCCGAGGTCCTCGACAAGACCTCCCATGTGGTCCGGGAACGGTTCCGTCTCAAGAGGCAAGTAGGGGTTCACACCGCCCAGGGACGCATGACCGGGTGGATACTCACTCTTCTCCCGGTATTTCTGGGAGTAGCTTTATATTTTATTAACCCCGACATGATGAGTTTGTTGTGGAAGAATCCCACGGGCATCAAGATGCTTTGGGCCTCTTTCGGCATGCTCGTGGTTGGCGGTTTGATTGTTCGCCACATCGTTAACATGGACGTTTAGGTGACCTATGGGATATGCGATTTTTGCCTTTTTAGGCGTTTTTCTGATGATCGTCAGCGGCGGCTTGCTTCTGTTCTATCGAGAAGAAATGCTGCAGCGCATCTCCGACGCCATCAACCCACAACCCAAACAGAAATCCCTGTTGACCACCATTCAGAAGACCGGCCTTTCGATCGGCGGCGTGATCGAGCACTTCGAGAATGTCCTTCCCAAGAGCCAGGCCGAGGTATCCATCGTCCTGCAGCGCCTTCAGCACGCCGGTTTTCGCGATGAATCAGCAGTCAAAATCTTCTATGGCACCAAAGTCTTAGTTCCTCTCCTGTTCTGCATCCTGGTTTTGGTTACGGGACTCGGCGACATGGGAGGGTTCATGGTTTATCTCATCGCCGCGGCGCTGGGATTCCTGGCGCCGGATTTCTGGCTAGGAAGGCGAATTAAGCAACGCCAAAGCAAGATTCGGCGCGGTCTGCCGGATGTGCTTGATCTGTTGGTAATCTGCATCGAGGCCGGACTCAGTTTAGACCATGCGACGGCGCGCACGGCTTTGGAATTGAAGTCAGCCCAGCCGGAAGTGTGCGATGAATTGAATATTGTCGTGCTGGAGCAGCGGGCTGGACGCCCGCGCACCGATGCCTGGAAACATATGGCGGAACGCACGGATGTGGATTGCGTGCGCAATCTCGTCACCATGCTGATTCAAGCCGAACAGTTCGGAACCAGCGTCGCCAAGACACTGCGCATTCACAGCGACACCCTAAGAACCCAGCGTGTGCAAGCCGTGGAGGAAGCGGCGGCAAAGACCACCATCAAGCTGCTCTTCCCGCTTGTGTTTTTCATCTTTCCCACGCTTTTTGTAGTCGTTCTAGGGCCCGCGATTCTTTCTATCATGGATTCATTCAAGGATCTCAATCGTTGAAGGAAGGAGGAGTCGATATGGATACCACTTTTATCATTCGGGCCGTAGCCGCCGTGCTCGTCGTTGTAATTCTGTTTGTCCTGATCCAGCGCCGCCGTACACGGATCAAGTAGAAGGTCTTCCGCGGGTGGGCCAGCGGCGCGGAGAAGCCGCGCGTGTATCGTTGGCCAACTCGATGAGTCCGCCGGCCGGGGCACCGTTGTAACCGTGCTGGATGTCTCTGCACGTTGCCCCGGCAGCGGATATGGTGAGGTGTGTCTTGGCGTGGATACCGGGCAGACGGCCTGGCCTCCTCTACGCCGCTAGAAACATGGCTTGTGTCCGCCGGCGGTCGAAGGGAAAGGACGTGTCATGAGTGTTTCAGATAGGTGTGGTTGAATCGACAACTTGGACTCCGGGGCATTTTCGTAGCCGGCGAGAGCTTCGTCGACGGAATTGTCGACCACTTCGTAGACCAGGTGATGCAATCCGATCTCGCCCGTCGAGCCGATGTACATTGCGGGACGGAGACGGACCGCCTCGAGGCCTTCAAGGACCTTGATATTTTCGCCGGTGTAGCTGTCGTTATCGCCGTGAATGGAGGAGGAGCCGAGAGGTTCAGTCGCCATAGAATTCCGTTCTCAAAGTGTTCTGCGATCTTGTGGGCCGCCGGGGGCAATTTGGACGCATTTGCCGAACGCTGAAGCGGGAGTAACCACTTGAAAAGAGGGGGCCTATCAAGCGCCTTCGCCTACAACTATTTTACCATGCGAGAAGGGTCGGAAGAGGGAGGCAAGGGTATGGCGAGAGCGGTTACTATCTCCGGATAGGAAGCTCGCAGAAATTACGATGGTAATCAATGGGGGTTCTTGTTTAGTATCTAATTGAAATAACTGGACTTGTATTAAATTATAGATTAAGATTGGTCTCGAAAAGGAGAACATTTCCTTTCGCAAATCCATCAGAAAGGTTACCAAAGATGAAATCCGCCATTCGGTTCTTTGCCCTGTTCGTCGCCATCGCCGGTCTTGCGTCCGCCTCGCTCGCGCCAGCCAACATCCAGGCTCGTGTCTCGCACAATTCGGTAGCCGCCACTGACCCAGGTCCGCTCATCAATCTTCCCGGGCCGCTTCCCTGCCAATCCGTCAACGCCTGCTTCGCTACGAATCCGCCGTCCCAATAGGGTTCCCGAACCCCCGCTCCTTGGACATGGCCGGAAAAGTACTGCGTAGCACGAAAGTGCCAGTAACGCGTTACCCTTTTGTGTTTGGGCCATCAGGCATCTAAGGGCTATCCTGAAAGGGA
>CAWDKL010000080.1:0-35412 GCA_963802745.1 uncultured Alphaproteobacteria bacterium
TTACCTGACAACCAAGTTGGCCACAATTTTGCTTGCGGGCTGTTGATCTTTGACTTTTTTGCACCGTTCTCCGCGTTAAATTCTTTATATTGCCGCCGATCTATGTGAAGATAGCGTGTCAGCCTAGGGTCATCCCGTCACCGGGTTAGCCGGTCATCGGATCATCCCGTCACCGAGGCCGGAAACATGAACGACGTGTCGCGCCCGCAGAACCCAGCCGAGCATTTGGAGCGCGCGCTTGCGCGGGCGCGGTGGGCGACGTTTTGGGAGCGCCTGTGGCCGCCCGTGGCAATGATCTTGACGGCGGTGGGACTGTTCCTGGCGGTGTCGTGGCTTGGGCTATGGCTGTGGCTGCCGCCGATCGGGCGCATCGTTGTACTGGTGGGCTTTGCCGCGTTGATGGCGGCATCCTGCGTACCGCTGCTGCTGGTCCGGTTTCCCTCCCGCGCCGACGGGCTGCGCCGGCTTGATCGCAATACCGGCCTCATCCACCGGCCGGCGACCGCAATCGGCGACGAGCTCGCAACGCCGGCTGCGGATCCGTGGTCGGCCGTGTTGTGGCGCACCCATTTGGAACGCGCGCTGCTGGCGGCCCGTAATCTCAAGGCCGGGCAACCTTCACCGCGCTTGGATCGGCACGATCCGACAGCGGTGCGCGCCTTGGTCTTGATGCTGGTGGTGGCGACCTTCATGGCGGCCGGCAGCGACCGCGATCGCCGCATCGCGGCCGCGTTCAACTGGCAGGGCGTGACGGTCCCGGCCAATTTCCGTCTCGATGCCTGGGTGTCGCCGCCGACCTATACGGCGAAGCCGCCCGTGATTCTCCCAGGCTTGCGTCCCGGCGAGCATGCCCAGACGCAGGTTTCGGCCGTGACGGTCCCGACCGGGAGCATGCTGATCATCCGGGCGAGCGGGAAGGTCGAATTTACCGTCGCAACCACCGGCGGTGTTGCGGAAGTCCCTGCCGAGCAGCGTCCGCAGGTGCCGGCCGGCACCGAGGAGCATCGTTATCTCGTCTCCGACCGTGGAACCGCGGTCGTGCATGGTCTCAGCGAGGACGATCTCACCTACGCTTTCAACACCATCCCGGATAAGCCGCCGACGATTGCGCTCGCCAAAGATCCGGAAGCTCAGCAAAGCGGCTCGTTGCAGCTCAACTACAAGATGGAAGACGACTACGGCGTGGTCGAAGCCAAGGCCTTATTTGCCCTCAAGAGCACCAAGCCCGAGGCCGGCGAACCGCACTCCTTGTTCGGCCCGCCCGAGATGGCGCTGGCGCTGCCGCAAGCCCGGGTCAAGAACGGCGTCGGCCAGACCACCAAGGACTTGAGCGACCATCCGTGGGCCGGCGCCGAAGTCTCGATGACGCTGACGGCGCGCGACGAGGCCAACAACGAGGGAACCAGCGAACCGCATGATTTCCGGCTGCCGGAGCGGCCGTTCGCGCAGCCGCTTGCGCGCGCCATCGTCGAGCAGCGGCGCGACTTGGCGCTCGATGCCGAAAACCGCGATCGGGTGCTGATCGCGCTCGATGCGCTCGCCATCGCGCCGGAAAAGTTCATGCCGGAGCTCGGTCACTATCTTGGGTTGCGCTCGCTGTACTGGCAGCTGTCGCAGGCCAAGAGCGACGACGAGCTTCGCGAGGTGGTCAAGCAGATGTGGGCGTTCGCCTCCATGCTGGAGGAGGGCAACATGGCGGACGCCTCCGCGCGCTTGCGCAATGCCGAAGAGGCGTTGCGCCAGGCGCTGGATCGCGGCGCCAGCGATGAGGAGATCAAGCGCCTCACCGACGAATTGCGCGCCGCCCTCAACCAGTTCATGCAGGCGCTGGCCGAGGAAATGCGCAAGAACCCGCAGATGGCGCGGCCACTCGATCCCAACACGCAACGGCAGATGCGATCGCAGGATCTGCAAAGCATGATCGACCGCATGGAGCAGCTCGCCAAGAGCGGCGCCCGCGACGCTGCCAAGCAGCTGCTCGATCAGCTGTCGCAGATGATGCAGAATCTGCAGATGGCGCGGCCGCAGCAGGGCCAGGACGGCGACGATGAAATGTCGCAGATGATGGACGAACTTGGCAAGATGATCCAGGAGCAGCAGCAGCTGCGCGACAAGACGTTCCGCCAGGGTCAGGATCAGCAGCGCGGGCAACGCGGACAGCAGGGTCAGAACCGGCAGCAGCGCGGCCAGCAGGGACAGCAAAGCCAGCGGGGGCAGCAGGGACAACAAGGGCAGCAAGGGCAGCGTGGTGACCCCAATGCCTTCAGCGAGTTGCGGCAGAACCAGCAGGCGTTGCGCGACCAGTTGAAGAAGCTGCTCGAGGACATGAAGAAGCGTGGCCTCGGGCAGAATCAGCAAGGCCAGGACGGGCAACAGGGGCAACAGGGGCAACAAGGACAGCAGGGGCAACAGGGTCAGCAAGGTCAGGGCCAGCAGGGTCAAGGTCAGCCGGGCGAGGGCGGCGACGATCTCGCCGACGCGGATTCCGCGATGGGCGACGCCGAAGGCGCGCTCGGCGAGGGCAACTCGGACCGCGCCGTCGATGGCCAGGGCCGTGCCATCGATGCCTTGCGCAAGGGCGCGCAGAGCTTGGCCCAGCAGATGCAGCAGCAGATGGGTCAGGGACAGGGCCAGCAGAACGGGCCGGGCCGCATGGGCCAAGGTCGTCCGCAGCAGGAAACCGACCCGCTCGGCCGGCCGCTGCGCGGACGCGACTATGGCGATGACACCACCGTCAAGGTACCGGGCGAGATCGACGCCCAGCGCGCCCGCCGCATTCTTGAGGAGTTGCGCCGCCGCTACGGCGAAGCTTACCGGCCGCAGCTCGAACTCGACTATATCGAGCGCCTGCTGAAGGATTATTGATGGCGTCGGCGCGTGGCGAGACCAATCATCGGTTTGGCTCGTCGCCGCGCGCCGCTACACCATTGAGTCGCGTCACTGATTGGGGTCGCATTAGACCCACTGCCGTTCACTTAACCCGGGGATGCGCGCATCCCCTCTCCCCACGGCGTTCTTTACGCCGTGGGGAGAGTTCCCATCCGCTTTGCGCACCTTGATCGATGAAAACGAGAGTCGCCGTAGGGTGTGCAAAGGCGTGGGGCTCAGGCCGTATTGGTACGCATCGGCGTCTCGCGCCTTTGCGCACCATCAGCGCCGCCGGTGCGCAAAGGCGCGCGAGACCGTTTGACAACGCCAATAGGCCGGTGCCGGCGCCTTTGCACACCCTACGAAATTCCCGTCGAGTTACAGGAGAGGGTTAGGGTGAGGGGCAGGGCCGCGCCCCGGTGGCGCGATCGATCGCCTCTTATTAAGCGCGGCAGTGAATGCAAAGGTAGCTCCGAAGTCCTGGCGGCATCGTGAAGAACGATCGGGAGAGTTCCCATAAGCTTTGCACACCTTGATGGATGAACCCGCAGGTTGCCGTAGGGTGTGCAAAGGCACCTGCTCGGGCGGAACCGATACGTACTGACGGCGCGCGCCGTGCGCACCATCGGCGGGACCGGTGCGCACGCCGCGACCGGCGCTCGGACACTCCCACGGTCCGCAGCAGGCGCCTTTGCGCACCCTACGAAAATCCCGCCGCGTTTCAGGAGAGCGGCCGCGCGCACCCGAGCGCTTCCCCAAGAGTCAGATTTCGCTTGCGCCACAGGCGCCGTCCATACATCCGTCCTTCAGGCTATAACTGCGAAACAACAGCCTGAAGGAGGAAACCATGGGTATGCAACACCGTGTCTCACGGCGGCATCTATTGGCCATGTCGGCGGCGGCCGGCGGTCTTGCGATTGTTCCCGGCTATGGTGATGCCATCGCGCAGGCGGCCAAGCGGATCGAGCGGCTTGATCCGGCGCTCGATCAGATCATATCCACCGCGGAGCCGATCGTGGATATCGCCACCAACCTCGGCGGCACCGCCAATGTGGAGGGGCCGCTGTGGTGGAAGGAGGGCGGCTACCTGCTGATGCGCGGCACCGACTCCAAGCGCTGGAAATACACGCCCGGCCAAGGCATCTCGGTGTTCAAGGAGAACGCCAACGGCGCCAACGGCATCACCCGCGATCCGCAGGGCCGGCTGGTGGCCTGCGAAGCCGCGCTGCGGCGGGTCGCGCGGGAGGAGAAGGACGGCAGCGTCACCGTGCTGGCGAGCAGCTTTCAGGGCCGGCCGCTCAACTTCCCCAACGATCTCGTGGTGAAATCCGACGGCGCGGTCTATTTCACCGATCCTTGGGCCGGCCCGCGGGCGGTCGTACCGCCCGGCGAGAACGACCTCCCGTTCAGGGGCGTGTATCGGATTTCGCCCGACCGCGGCACGCTCACGCTGCTGGTCGAGGATTTCCTCACCCCGAACGGCATCGCGTTTTCGCCGGACGAAAAAGTCCTCTACATCTGCGACTCGCAGCGCCGCCATATCCGCGCCTTCGACATGGCGCCGAACGGCACGCTCGCCCGCCAGACCGACCGGATTTTCGCCGATCTGGGCGGCCCCGAGCCCGGCGTGCCCGACGGCATCAAGGTGGACAGGGCGGGCAACGTCTATAGCGGCGGCGCAGGCGGCCTCTACATTCTCGATCCCCAGGGCAAGAAGCTCGGCCGCATCGTGCACGGGTTCGCCAACACCGCCAACGTGGCGTTCGGCGGCGACGATTGGAAGACGCTGTTCTTCTGCACCCGCACCAGCCTCGGCTCCGTCCGGGTGAAGATCGCCGGCGTGCCGGTGCCGGCCGAAAAGAAGGCTTGACTGCGGAGCTGCATTGAAAGCGAGCCGCAACGTAGGGCGGGGAAAGCCGCTCTCTCGGCGCCTGTCCACGTGTCCCACCGCGCGGGGACGTTGCGGCTGAGCATATCGGTGGGCCGTGCGAGGCCCGGCTCACCGTTCGTGCACCATATGGATGCGACGCCCGCATGCCGAGGCTCGCCATGGGCCGTGCGGCATAATATGCTCGGCACTCGCTGGCACTCGGCGATGCCGGTTCACCAAGCTTCAAAAGGAGACTCTGCGATGATGCAACGGAACGCGAAGTGGATGCTGCTAGCTCCCGCGATGGCGGCCATCGCGATGGTCATGCCCCAGGCTGTACGGGCCGAACTCATCGAACAGACCAAGAAGGTGGACGGGACGATCGTGCATTACAAGGTCGTGCTGCCGGACGGCTATGATCCCGCCAAGGCGTATCCGGGAATTTTGGTTTTCGGGGGCGGCCCGCAGACGATGAACTCGGTAGAAAATACGATCAATCGCAACTTCCGTGCGGAAGCGGAAAAACGCGGCTACATCGTGATCGGGCCGGCCGCTCCGGAGGGCGAGTTGTTTTTCGACGAGGGCGACCGCCTGTTCCCGGAATTTCTGCAACGGATCCTGGCGGATTACAAAATCCGCGACAACAAGTTTCATATTGCCGGACCGTCGAACGGTGGGATCGCGTCGCTTCACATTGCGGCCGCCAATCCGGATTACTTCCTGTCGGTAACGGCTTTCCCCGGCTATATGTGGGAACCGAGCGTCGCAAAGCTGCAGGCGATTTCGAAGCTGTGCGTGTTCATGTATGTCGGCGAACATGACCCCTATCGGTGGCACGCCGAGATGAAGAAGGAGGCCGAATTCCTGGCTTCCGGGGGCACGGTGGCGCGCTATAGCGTCGAGAAGGATCAGCCGCACCGGCTGGAGACTCTTGCGGGCGAAAACGCCGGGCGCCTGTTCGATGGGTTCGAAGAAGCCCAGAAGGGTTGCAGAAAATAAGCGCGAAGGCAGCGCGCCACGTCGCGTTGAATCATCCCCGCGGCGTCATGCCCGCGCTTGTCCCGGGCATCCACGTCTTCCTTGCCGCGGTTCTACGATAACGACGTGGATGGCTGGGATAAGCCCGGCCATGACTCCCAATGTTCCGACGCCACCGGAACATGGTCTCGTGATCAACCTTGGGCGGGGAGCCTCGAAATGACGTTACAAAACATCAGACGGATGCTGGTCGCGGCCGCCGCGGCCGCCCTGTTATGTGCCCAGCCGTTGCGCGCGGAGGTGATCGAGCGGGCGAGAGACGTAGCCGGCATGACGGTGCATTACAAGGTCGTGCTCCCCGACGGTTACGATCCGGCCAAGGCTTATCCGGGCATTTTGGCGTTCGGCGGCGGCCCGCAGACGATGACCACCGTCGACACGATCCTGGAACGCAATTTCCGCGCCGAGGCGGAAAAGCGCGGCTATATCGTGGTCGCCCCGGCCGCACCGGAAAATCAGCTGTTCGTGTGGTATGGCGCGCGCATTTTTCCGGAGTTTTTGCAACTTATATTGGCGGACTACAAAATCCGCGACAATAAGTTCCATGTCGCCGGCCCGTCGAACGGCGGAATCTCTTCGCTGCATATCGCGGCGGCCTATCCAAATTACTTTCTTTCGGTGACGGCGTTTCCTGGTTACATGTGGGAACCGAGCGCCGAGAAGCTGGAGGCGATCGCGAAACTGTGCGTTTTCATGTATGTCGGCGAACATGACCGCTACATGTGGAACGACGAGATGGAGGACGAGGCGGAATACCTTCGCTCGCTCGGCACGGTCGCACGCTTCACCGTCGAGAAAGGTCAGCCCCACCGGTTGGACACGCTGGCGGGCGAAAACGCCAAGCGCTTGTTCGACGGGTTTGAGGAAACCCGCAAAGGTTGCAGCCGGTAAACCCTTGCACAGGGTGCCGCTCTATCTCCCTCCCCGCCGGCGGGGAAAGGGACGATAAATGAATCGTTTGTTTCGCGTCGAACCCTTAAATCACGTGCAGGCGCGACGTGAGAGCCGCCCCGAAGAGCCACGCTTTGACCGACAAAATGCCATCTAAACCGTCGCCAAAAACCATTCACCTCGGCCAGCCGAGCACGATTCCGGCGGCACCGGACCAAGCCGTACTCGACCGTGTGCCGAACCCGCACCCTGACACGGATTATGTGGCGCGATTTACGTTTCCGGAATTTACCACGATTTGTCCGGTAACCGGCCAGCCTGACTTCGCCATCATGGTTATCGACTATGTGCCGAACCGCTTCCTCATCGAGTCGAAATCGCTAAAACTGTTTCTCAACAGTTTTCGCAATCACGCGGGCTTTCATGAGGATTGCACGGTCGGCATCGGCAAGCGGCTCCACGCGCATCTCAAGCCGCGATGGCTGCGCATCGGTGGCTATTTTTATCCCCGCGGCGGCATGCCGATCGACGTGTTTTGGCAAGCGGGGCGATTGCCCCGCAACGTCTGGGTGCCCGACCAGGGCGTGCGCTCCTACCGCGGGCGGGAGTAGGCTGACGCGTCTTCCCGCTCCGCGTATTCAAGCGCGTGCCTCGGCACTACCGCAGGACGGAGATGGCGAACTGCCCGCTGGCCTGCTGGCCCGGAGTCGTTCCTGAATCGCTCACGGTGACGGTGAAATTGAATGTTCCGCGCGCGGTCGGGACGCCGGAGATGCCACCGGTCGAGGCATTGAGGGACAAGCCGGACGGCAGCGATCCTGCGCTGACGGACCAAGTGTCGGGCCTCGCTCCGCCTTCTGTCGAAAGCTGCGCCCGATAGGCCGATCCGACTTGCGCCGGCGGCAGCCACGGGGTCGCGATCGACAGGGTCGGAACCGTGGCGTAGGCCATCGCCTGCAAGTTGCCGGCGCTGTCAACATAATTCCCGACCGCCACGCAGAAGCCGGGGCTGGTGCAGGATGCGCCGTAGATGTTGGCGTTCTGCGCCCCGGCGGTCGCGGTGGCGTTGACCGGCAGCGGCGGCTCGACGCCCTGTGCCCATACGCCGCCGGTCTCGGTGATGACCAGCGGCTGTCCGGACCCCGTAAGGTCGTTGTAGGCACTATAGGCGAAGCAATTGCCCCGGCTGGTGCAGTTGAATCCGTTGAGATAGGCCGACTGGGCGCCGGGCGCGGTCGCAGCGTTGGCGGGCAGGCTCGAGCTCGAAGCCTTGGGCCCACACCCAGCGCGTCTCGTTGAATACGGCAGGCATGGCGTTGCCGTTGACATCGTTGTAGCCGCCGCCGGCGGAGCAGTTTCCGGGCGCGAAGCAAACGAGGTTCGCAAGGAACCCGTTCTGGGCCGATTCTGCGGTGGCGGCGTTTGGGGGCAGGTTAAGCTCGATCGCCGGATACCACACCCCGTTGATCTCGGTGGCAATCATCGGCTGGCTGTTGAAATTCACGTCGGTGTACTGGCCGCCCCCGACGCAGTAGCCGGCGCTGAAGCAGCTCAACGCGCCCATCGTGTTCAAGCCGGCGGCCGGATTGGTCGGACCGGACGTGGCGGTTGTCGCGTTCGCAGGCAACGTGATCTGCACGCCTCGGGCCCAGACGCCATTGGTTTGGCTGAAGACAAGCGCGCCATAGAGGAGAGACCCGCTGGTTGTGCTGTAGCCGCCGGTGATTGTGCAGTTCCCCGCGCCGACGCAGGTCACCGTGTTGAGGAATGCGAACTGGGTCCCGGCAGCGGTCGCGGCGTTGACGGGCAGCGCCGGCTCGAACCCGCGCGCCCACACCCCGGCGGTCTCGGTGACGATCAGCGGCTGCCCATTGCCGGCCGCGTCCGTATAGCCGCCGGCAGCCACGCAGTTGCCGACGCTGGTGCAATACACGCCGAAGAGGTAGGCGAGTTGGCCGCCGGGAGCGGTGGCCGCATTGGCGGGAAGGCTCACTTCGATGCCCTGGCCCCACGACCCTTTGGTCTGCGTGAGAATCATAGGCTGCGAACTGCCGGTCGTGTCGGTGTACTGACCCACCGCCACACACTCTCCCACTCTCGGGCAAGACACGCCCGAGAGGTAGACGCCGTATGGGCTGGGAACGGCATTCGAAGGCGGAAAGAGCTCGATCGGGGTTGGAAAGAACGGCGCCGGCGTGGCTCTGAAGGAATCGAGGTCGGGCGGGGGATGAGGGATCGGGCTCGAGGGGACCGGCCCGGTGTGATTTGGGTTTGGCGCTCGCCAGCGCCACAAGCGCTGAGCCATGAAGCTTCGCAGGCTGTCGGCGGACGATTGCGCGACCGCCGGTTCGGTCAGCGCGCACGCCGCGACGCACGCCAAGAGCGCAAAGAGAATTGCGCGCTTCGCATTTTTTGATCCTACCGACATGGACGTTTATCCTTTCCTACTGCGTTGAGGCCGATGATGGAGATTCCTATTGAGTTTAGGACGTTCCCTGCGCCCGGTCCCGGCAGAGCGGCTTCAGAGCGAGCGCAGGAAGTTCAGCAAGTCCTGCTTGCTCGAATCGGGAAGCGCGTGGAAACGCCTGATGACTTGGTTTGCCTCGGACGGCGCATAAACTGAGCTGCCGCCGCTCGCATGCTGGCCGATCGCGTCGCTTAGATCGGAGCTGCGTCCGTCATGCAGGAAGAAGATGCGTTGGCCGAGACCCCAGAGCGGCGCCGTGCGAAACTCGTCTCCTGCGGCGGCGCCCTGACTTATTCCGTCTGCGAGCCCCGCGCCCATTTTGTGCAGCGCGAGATCCGAGAACAGGCTCACGCTTATGCCGGACAGCGCCGGCACGGTGTTGGACCGCGGCGTTTGCAAGGTCGGCGTGTGGCAAAGCGCGCAGCCGACGTTGGTGAAGGTTTGACGGCCGCGCGCGATGGACGCGGAGCCGCCCGGCGCGGTGGACGAAGGGATCGGCGGCGCCAGGAACTTCATGAAGAAGGCGAAGCGCTCGAGGTCGCTGACCGTTTGCGTCGAGGGAAGTCCCTCAAAACCGTCGACTACGGTTGTATCGTTTGGTATCGGCGCATATTGACAGGTGGGATTACCGTCGCGCTCGATCGGAAACGCCTCATTGGAGATGCCGATCTCGACGCTGTAGGCCTCGCCTGCGAACACCAGCAGCGAGGGATTTTGCGCCTTCCAGCCAAATCGGGTGATCGTGCCGGTGTTGGCGCTGAGGTTGGGATGTCCGGCGATGCCGAGCTGGGCCTTGACCCACCCGTCGCTCGCGAGATTGGCAAGTATGATCTCATCGTCGATCGCCTCGATGAGACCCGCGCCGAAGAGCGGCGTCGGAATGCGCAGCGCGACGTTGCCGCCGAGGAGCTGCGCTTCGAAATTCTCTTGGACGGCGGTGCAGCTGCTGGCGTTTCCCGTGGCGTCCACGCGGCCGCTGACGACGAACAGCGAATGCACCCCGCCATCCGGAGTTCCGTTCGCAAAGCGTTTGAACCGCGCCTCGACGACTGGTCCATCGGCTCTGACGAAAGCAGGAATGACATTCCGTGCGCCATAAGCAAGGCCGACCGTCGGCTGCGGATTGGCGGCCGGCGCGGAGCCGCCGACGGCTGGTTGCGCATGGCAGCCCGAGCAGCTGTCGAGATTGAAGCGTGGCCCCAAACCATTACCGACGCCTGCGCTCTCCTGGAAATTGGTCTGGCCGGCGTTGAAGAAAGCAAGCTCATCGCTGGTCAGCCCTGCAACGGGACCCCCGGCCGCCGCCGGGCCAAGGCGAACGCCCGTATCTTTCGCCCCGCCGGCTTGCCCGCCGGCAGGGCGAACGCCGCTGTCACCGATGATCGTGCATGCGATTAGAGTTAAGGCGGCAATTGCTAGCTGGCTCTTCATCATCGGCATCGTTTTTGACTACGTCCAAGTGGGGTGGGCAGCCGGCGACCGGTCGCCGGCCCCGCGCGAACGTTGGCCGCGACGAGTTGGCGCGATCGCGTAGCCTGCAGCCGCTCCGGCCGGTGCGAATGTTATGTCAAGAAGGCCTGCCGCCTGTACGCGCGCTCAGGGTGAGCAGCGTTTGGCCGACTTCGGCCAATGCGGCGTCGGGCATTCCGAACATCAGCGCCGCGGTTCCGACCTCCAACGTGAGGAAGGTCCGGTCATGGTCGTCCCGACCGACATTGATGGAGCTGAGCGGTAATGGAAGGGCCCCGACCGGCGGCCTCTCAATGTCCGGCGGCGCAAGCAGCCGCTTCGCTTCGCAACTCAGGGCCAACAGAATGCTGACCATGTGCTGCACGTCCTCAATGTGCAGGTACAGTTCCACTGGACTGTGCTCGCGGCGCAGAATGTGGAGCCCGATGGTCTCGCCGTTGGGCGCGACCTCGCCATAGACGTCGACGATCGTCGGAGGATTTCTCGCCTCCCGTGCCGGTTTGGTCTCTTCGGTAATCACCAAAATCTCCGCGCTCGATTCCCGGTCGGGTACATCCCGGGCATATCCATGATTTACGGTGCGTCTGTTCGACCCATGCGCAGCCGATATCCGTGCGCATCGCGACCGTGGTCGCGGGCACACGAATGCGAGCAGCCATTGGCGCTGCCGCACCAGCCCAGGAAGCACCGGAGTTTAAAGTATCAGCGAGGTTTAGCCGACCGGCGGCCCGCGAGCGCCTAGGGTTGCGCCATTCCGCACCCGGTCGATGGCCGCCTCGTTATCGAGGCGGAAATTTTGAATTGAATATGCCTGCACGACGCCGGGTTGATGATCGCTCGGCGCCGCAAGGCCGGGCGCGGCGGTGAGAAGGCAGGCTTCGCATTGCGCTGATTGAATGTCCGCAGGCGCCGATTTGTCGGTGTCGCTGCCTTTAATCGTCGAGCAGATGATAAGTGGCGTACCGTCCGGCAAGACCGAAATCGTCAGATCGCCAGTGGCCACGTACGGGTTTTTGTGGGCAAAGCCCACCCCGATGCTCGCCAGCACGTAAAGCGCCAGCACAGCGATCCGTACGGTACTGTATTTCGTCAGCCAGTACATTGTCATCGGAGGTTGGGTAACCGTGCAAGTCCGAATGTTAACGGCTCGCATCGACCTTCATGGCATAGATGCTTCGTGTTTTCAAGCAATCTTGAAAATTCGGAAAATAAAAACCCTCGTTGCCATCTTGTAATGGGGCTGCGGCTGGTCGCAGGGGCACAGGCGCCGGCGCGGTCTTCAATTACCGATATTTGATGCATGTCATTTCAAAAGATTCGACCTTATGCTATATGGAAAGATCAATTTAGGCACAAAGGAGAACGAACATGAACCGACGCGTTGTGATGGCGGCCGGCGCGAGCCTTCTGGCCGCATCCGGTTCGGCTTTGGCCCAGATGAGCCATGCGGACCACAGCGAGCACACCGCAGCGAATCCGCTGTTCGACGCAGCGAGCAATTGCGTCAAGGCGGGATTGGTCTGCGTCGATCATTGCCTGCAATCGCTCGCCGCCGGAGACACGAGCTTGGCCGCCTGTGCGCGCTCCAGCGATCAGATGCTCAGCCTGTGCGGAACGCTGGCAAAACTTGCAAGCGCAAGATCACCCTACCTGCCGGCCATGGCAAAGGTCGCGCTCGTGGCCTGCCAGGATTGCGAGGACGAATGTCGTAAGCACGCCGACAAGCATGCGGCGTGCAAAGCGTGTGGCGAGGCCTGTGCGGCCTGCGCAGCGGAGTGCAAGAAACTCGCCGCATGATTCGGTCGCGTCGCGTCGCGGCTCCGCGTTCGTTTCAGGAGAGTTCCCCACCGGGCTTCGCCCGACCTGCAGCGCACGAAACCGACGGCGCCCCTATGCCTTTAGGGTATTTGAGCCGCGTAGTTTCTTCGTAGGGTTAGGATGAGAGGCGGGGGCGCATCCGGCTCGGGCAACGACCGCGAATAGACGCCTGCGCCAATCGCACGCGACCGGAATCGATTCGGTCCAATTACCCGGTATATTCCAAGATATGCATGCCGGCGCCGGCGCGGTCGATCAGATAGATGCGGCCGTGCTCGTCGGTGCCGATATCGTTGGACTGGATGGCGTCCTGGTCCTCGGGGAGTTCCGGCACATAGCACCCGATCTCCTTCGGCCGCAGCACGTCGCTGACATCGACCGCGCGCAGGCCGGCGTTGAAATAGGTCAGGAACACGATATTCGCCCACGGCCCTTCGGACGTGATGTTTTCCACGATATTATGGGCGCCGAACCGGCCCGGCCGGTGAAAATATTTTTCCCGGTCCGGAAAAAAGGTCGCGATCGGGATCGGATTGGTTTCGACGCGGGCATCGACGATCCACATGAACTGGCTGTCCCAATATTTTTGCCTGGCCCGCGCCTCGTCGGTGACGACCAGGTAGGGGCGGTCGCCGATCGGCCAGCAGGTGTGGGTCGAGCCCGGAAACGGCGGCGACCATTGCACATGGCCGACCAGCTCCATTGCGCGCAAATCCGTGCAGTCGATGATCGAGATGCCGCCGCCCCACCAGGCGCAATACATGCGGTTGCCGCGGATCATCGGCGGCCCGTGCAGCGTGATGGCGCTCTCCGCCGGCATCGGATCGTTGCCCTCGCCGTCGCCCTCGGCCTTCTGCCACGGCAAGTCCCCAGATGCTGACGAGTTCCGGCCGCAGCGGATCGCGGATATCAATGGTCCAGATCACCCGCTTGTTCCAGCCCGGTGCGTCATTGGGCAGAAACGCCAGGGCGCGCTTGTTGTCGACGCCGAAGCGGTGCGGCCCGCTGCCCGGCATGTCGTGAAAGCCGACTTCGCGCGGCTGATCCGGCTTGCTGATGTCGAAGATGAACAATCCCGCGCGGGCGTTGCGGCCCTTGTCGCCGGCCAGCCGCTCGGAATTGACATAGAGGTGATGATCGCCGACGACGCGCACCTTGTGGCAATGCACCCCCGGCGGCGCGCGGAACTCGTACACCTTTTTCGGGTTGCGCGGATCGCGCACGTCGTGCGCGGTAAAACCCTCCGGACCCGACCCGCCGACCGCACCCACATAGGCGTAGCCTTTGTGCACTTCCACGATGCTGCCGCCGCCCCAGGCGGCGGAGCGGTCGTGCCCGAGCAGCTTGAAGCCTTGGGCCTCTTCGGGTTGGCGTGATGGCATGCGGCATTCTCCGGCTGTAACGTGGGCAAGACAGTGTGCCCGACCCGCGAAAGCCTGTCCACGGCGGGCGGCGAGGTGCGCTAGACCGGATTCCGCTCACGTCCGAACAGCTGGGAGTCATGGCCGGGCGAAGTCCCGGCCCCACGTCTTTATCCTAGAACGGCGCAAGAAAGACGTGGATGCCCGCGACAAGCGTCGACAAGCGCGGGCATGACGCCGAGAGTGTGATTCGACCTGATCGAAATCCGGTCTAAATCTTCACCGACGCCATGATGCCGGGCGGGAAAATCTCCTCCGGCTTCACATGCCGGTGGGCGATGCCCTGCTCGTGGGTGTATTGCAAAAAAGTTTCGAGCGTGGGCCGGTTTTCCTCGATGCCGAACGGGAACGGGTCGCCGCCGAACAGGTCGCGCATTTTGCGCGCATAGATCGGCAGCCACGGCAGCGGATAGCGCGACACCGCGGGATCGAGCAGGCGCTCGAGACTTCGCCGCTTGGATTCGTTGAACGCATTGTAGAGATTGCGCGCCGCCCACGGATGGGCGTCGAGGATCTTCCCGTTTCACCGCGATCACATGCATGATCGGAAATACCTTGGTCCGGGCGAAATACTGTTCCTCGAGCTCCAAAAAATTGGGGAACAGCCGCACCACGTCCGGGTTGCCGGCGAGAAAGGAATTCGGCGGGCGGGCGATGAGCGCACAGTCGATCTCGCCCGACGCGACCATGTCGGACAGCGATTTATCGGCCACGCGGGTGAGTTTTACGCCGGCCGGTAAATTCAGCTCTACCTTCTCGATGCGGCCGGGCTCATTGGCGCCGGCCTGATACCAGTGCACGTCCTGGAGCGTGACGCCAACCTCGTGCTGCAGCCAGCCGCGCATGTAGACGGCGGCGGTGTGCGCCCATTCGGGCGAGCCGATCGACTTGCCCTTGAGGTCGGCGGCGGTTTTGATCCCGCTGTTGCGGTTGACATAGAACGCGCCGAACCGAAACAGCCTTGAGGCGAACACCGGCAGGCCGATGATGTCGGGCTGCTCGCGCGTCACCTGAGCGGCGAACTTGGCAAACGACAGTTCCGTCACGTCCCATTCGCGATTGAAGGTGAAGCGCGAGAAAATCTCATGGTGCCCGAGCGTCAGCCAGATGTGCTCGATCCCCTCGGCCTGTACGGCGCCGGTGCGGAAATCGCGAAAATGATCGTAGTCGGTGGTGGCGATGGTGAGCTTGATCTTGTTCATGGCTAATCCCGCGGGCTGAAGGCGCACAGGTGGGAGAAGATATAATTACACCATCTTAACGAGTTTCACGGCATCCTCAACGTGCAACAAAGAACCAGCCCGAACACTTCGCAAGCTCGAAGCGAAGCAGGCCCACTCTTATGCACCTTTGCCAGTGTCGCCCCCTGAAAGTTTTTCGTTCGCATATTTGCGGCGGGCTTCATCCAACCACGGACCAATTTCTGAACTGAAGGTCTTGTCCACATCCGATTTTCTCCGGGTTATCGAGCCCAAAAAAAGATAGTAGTAGAGGGCAGCAGCTATGCTGGCCAACGCCGCAATCGTGGCCGCAATCTGTGACGCCGCTCCGCTTTTAAGAAGGATATCGGCATTTACCGCATTCATGCCGGCCAATGCCCCAACAGCAGCAGCAATAATAATGCCGGCCAATACCCCAACAGCAGCAGCAACGTGGGTGCGGTGGTGTTCTTGGGTATGCGCTGGTGCTACGCTTGCGCGCGATATTGCCCCGCCGACAGTTGACGTTTCAAGCTTAGGTGGCATCAAACTTCTCCCGAATTTTCGTCGCTCGGCTTGCTATGTCCTGATAGATTTGCTCTTCTTCACTAAGTGGGCCAGTTCGCGAAAGCGATATCGCTGCGATCCATCCGCCGGCAAACACGACGCACAGCCAAATTGGAGGTCCTGCAACCAGACCAATCAGGCCGCTTATTGCAAGCGCACCGCCGACGCCAATCCCATAGCGTGTATTCGTCAGCTCATTCTTTCTCTGCGCGGCTTTATCACCGCAACGTCTTGATATAGCGCTGATATAACTTAATATATTGGCCTTCTCAAGCGCATCATTCACACCCTTCAGGTAGTCGCTCAATTCGGAATAAAAAGCCGGCTCGTCGAGCAGCGCCCGCACGTCTCGCAACTCCGTTGCATCCGGCTCCTTTTCGAGCGTGCCGCTCACCCGCAAGAGAACGTCCCTTACCGACTGAGCGCCGGTGTCGGGCACCTCCTCAGCCATGCTTCATCGCCGCACGCCGAAAGGCCTTTACCGTGCCGGCGATCTTTTCTTCTACCTCCGTGTCGCTCTTGGAAGGATCCGGCTTGAGATCGCGTATTTGCGATTTCAAATCAGCAATTCTCTGCCAAGCGCGCTCTCGCTCAACCATGGCGACCGGTTTCAAGTTCATGCCTTCCTTGACGATCTTTGCTTCCAAGTAATCGCCTTCTTGGACATTCAACGCCCGCTGCACGTCGGCAGGGAGCGTAAGCTGCGCCAGCCGGCGAACCGGCATCGGTGACATGTCTCTGTGCTCCAATCCTTTGGGCGGATGCCGAAACTACAAGTCTCACAATGGAAGATACGTCCTTGTCGCATCAAATCCAAGCGTCCTGATGTAACTCTTGGTCGTGATGAAAGCCCCGCAACTTGCCATATACGTGGATTTGGCCAACTAAGGCTGGCCCGCTCAAGCACGGCAATGGCACACCCCGAATGCAATTCATAAGATTATGTAATCAGTTACACAACCCACTAAACGCGATCCATCAAAAAATTTGACCGAATCGAACCCGCTTCAGCCCGGAGGTTGAACCTCAATTGTGTTGCGTCCTGCCGAGGCACACGGCATCACATTCGGAGATGCTGCAATGTCCGCAGTCTCGGGGCGTCGAGAAGCAGGCGGCCTGACAACGCGACCCAACATGGCCCAAAGAAAAAGCCCGGCACTTGCCGGGCTCTTGGGAGTAACCAAGTCGCTTACGCCGCCTCTTCTTCCAGAACGGCCTCTTCGCCCTCAGGCACCTTGCCACGCCGAGGCCCCTTCGCCAGTGCGGCCTCGATCTCCTTGACCGCCTCGGTCTCGGTGATCCGCTGCACCGCCGAAATCTCGCGCGACAGGCGGTCGAGTGCCGCCTCATAAAGCTGACGCTCGCTATAGGACTGCTCAGGCTGACTGTCGGAGCGGAACAAGTCGCGAACCACCTCGGAAATCGAAACGATATTTCCGGAATTGATCTTCGCTTCGTATTCCTGCGCCCGGCGCGACCACATGGTACGCTTGACCCGCGCCCGTCCCTTCAGGGTCTCCAAAGCGCGTTTGACGAGCGGCCCCTCGGCAAGCTTGCGCATGCCCACCGCGGTTACTTTCGCAGTCGGAACCCGCAAGGTCATCTTGTCCTTGACGAAGTTAATGACGAACAGCTCCAGCTTGTAACCAGCGACTTCCTGTTCTTCGATCCCCATGATCTGCCCGACGCCATGGGCCGGGTACACGATGTACTCGCCGGTCTTGAAACCTTGGCGCTGGGTCGCCTTTTTCGAGGTCATTCCCTTGGTTACTCCTTCGCTCTTGGGCGTATCCCGTCCGCCGGGCTTGACCACAGGCGTGCTCCTGCGGATGGTATTTCGCGCAGCCGGGGCTTCCTTGCGGCGATTTGCCGATGAGGGCCCGGTGGTCTCGTTCGTGCTGGACTTATGACGCGTTTTGCCTGCCACTAGCCGACGGCGTGAACTCACGCCCCTCCGTGAACGGATCCTCGGGAACGCTTCGAAAAAATACGCCCCCGAAGGAGCGCCGAAGCGACGATATTCTTGATTGTCGTAACGCTATCACATTTTTGGCCAAATTCAAAGCTTTAGAACGCGGTGGAACATTAATTCCGTCATAGCCGCGAAATAAAAATTAAAAACGCATGGCAGCCACACGCCGCGCCGACGGAACCGGTCAATCACCGGTGCCCGGTTCCGGATCGAACTCCTTGAACTTGCCTTTTATGCCGTCCCATTCCTTACCGTCGGGCGGCCCCTCCCGCTTGACCGTGATGTTGGGCCATGACTTGGCGTACTCGGCATTGAGTTCGAGCCACTTTTCCAGCCCCGGTTCGGTGTCCGGCTTGATGGCCTCCGCGGGGCACTCCGGCTCGCACACGCCACAGTCGATGCATTCGTCGGGATGGATCACCAGCATGTTGGCGCCCTCGTAAAAGCAATCCACCGGGCACACTTCCACACAGTCCATGTACTTGCATTTGATGCAGTTTTCGACGACCACATACGTCATGTATCAAGCTCCAGGCCGACCGCCTCCGAGCCGTGGGTGCTAGCGCAGGCGCACCGCTTGCGCAACCCCGACATTCCACAGATAGGCGAAATCCTGACGGTTCAAGTGCGATAAATTAGCCGCCGCCCGTCGCGGGTCATCCACGATCGCCCCGGCCAAGGTCCTCGTAGAGTTCCGATCCGGCCTCCCCGTCGCCGCGCCGCGCCGCAAAGCCGAGCACCTTCAGCACGCGGACCCCGCCGTCCAATGCCACCGTAACCACATCTTGACAACGGACCGGCCGGCTCGCGGCACGGACCCGCAGGCCGTTCACCCGCACCCGCCCGGACGCGGCTAACGCGGCGGCACTGCTGCGAGTCCGAACGACCCGCGCATGCCACAACCAGAGATCGATTCTCTGTCGATCGGGCGGGGATAGACCGCCGTCAGTGACGCTCCTTGGCATTGGCTTCGAGTTGCGCTTTGAGGGCAGCCAGTTTGGCGAACGGCGAATCCGGATCGGGTTGCTTCTCACGCTCGCGGCGCGGCGCTTCGTCCCGGCGCGGCGGGCGATCCTGATGACGATCCTTGTTAAAATGAGGCTTTTCGCCGGAGCGGCCGTGCCGATCGCCCCGCGGACCATCCGCGCGCTCGCCGCGGCGTTCGTCCTGTCTCGGGGGGCGGTGCTCCGCCTGTTTGTCGGAAGCATTGTGTTGGTGCCGTCCGACACTGTCGCGGCGTGTCTCATCGAAGGAACGGCGCTGGCGGGAGCGGTGGTGGTCGGGTCGCCCCTCGTTCGGGGTCCGGGCGACTTCCTCCGCGGGGGCGGCGACTTCCGACGCGGCGGTGCTCTGGGTTACATCGGCGCTGCCGTCCCCCGGTGATGCCGACGCGGTCTGCGCAGGCGCGGCTGCGACGGCCCGCCGTCCCTGTTGCGCATGCTGCCTGCGGGGCTGATGACGTGGCGCGCGCCGCTCGTCGCTGCGACCGGCCGGACGCCAGACTTCCACGAGTGCCGGCTCGGCCACCGTGGCCGTCGGTTCCGGCGCAACTGCATCCGACGCAGCGACTTCAGTTCCCGCATCGCCGTCACCCGGTTCGGCCGGATGGGCAGCCGTTACGGTCTCCTCGCGCGATTCGGCGGCCACCTCGCCGGGGCGGGCCTCCGGGCTGGGCTCGGTCGCGGGAGAAACCGCAAGCGTGGATTCGTCAAGGGAGGTGGCCGCGGTCGTGACGAAAAGCTGATCCGGCTCGCCGGTCTCGGCCACATCCGCGCTATCCGATTCGGATTGCGCCGCCACGGGAGTAGCATCGGTCACCGTGGTGGCATCGCCGTGATCGGCGGCATCGCCGCTGGCGGTAATTGCATCTTGTGGTTCTTCGGCACCGTACTCAGCCTCCGGAACCGCGGATTCCGCTACGACCGCGGCGTCCTGGTCTTGCGGCTCCGTGCCGCCGGCCGGCGCGGGTGCCGCCGCCGCAGGAGGCTCGACAGGCTTGGGACGCCGCTCCATGCGATAGCCGAGCCCGCGCAGAATACCGGCAAAATCCTCCCCCGAACAACCGGTCAACGACGTCATGGCCTGGGTGATGGTGAAGCCGGTGCCCTCGAATGCTCCCAAAGGCTTGGGCGCGAGCGACCCCGGCCGCCAAGCCAACGCCGGACGGATCAGATCCGCAAGCCGCTCCAGGATATCGACCCGTACGGCCCGCTCGCCGCATACCCGATAACCAATGGTGCGGTAAAGCGGACGCGGCGTGTCCTTATCGGCGGCAAACGAGGTGCGGCCGGACGCGGCCAGTCGCTGCAGCTCGTCGAATCCGTGGGTCTCGGCCTCGCCGCCGTGCTTGAGGACCCAAAGCTGGGCCGCCAATCCGCGTGGCGCCGGCTTGAGCAGCAACGGCATGTAGACGTGATAGGCACCGAACCGGACGCCGTGCTTGCGCAACACGGCGCGCGAGGTCTGGTCGAGACTTCTTGAGATCGTCCGCGACCTTGCTGCGCTCGAGCACGCCCAGCGCTTCTACGAGCTGGAAGGCGATGCCGCGGGCAAGACCGGTGACGTCCTCGGCGGCGCCGAGCACGAACAGCGGCGCCAGCAGCCGCTCGATGTGAGTCCGGGTCCAGAGATCGAGCCGGGTTTGCACGGCCTCCAGCGCACCGCCCGTCAACTGTTCGTCGGCCAGGATGCGGACGCGTGGCCGCAGCACGGCGTCTCCGGGCAGAACCTTGGCCACCGGTTCGCCGATCCACCGGATGGTCGCGTCCGATGTCAGCACGAATTGCGCGTCGGGCGCATGGGAGAGCCTGTTGGCGCGCGCCTCGATCTCGCCCGCCAGCGCTTTTTGCGCCGCGGCCGAAAGCGCCTTCGCGTCGGAACCGCTCGCTCCGGCTTCCGGCGCGAACCGAAAGCCGTCGAGCCGACCGATCTTGTGCCCTTCGACGACGACTTCCCCGGTCTTGGTAATTTCCGTGTCCAGCATGGTATTCTCTCGCAACCGCCGCATCAATACGCTGGTGCGACGATCGACAAACCGCTCCGCCAGTCGCTCGTGCAGCGCATCAGAAAGCCGATCCTCGATCGCGCGCGTGACATCCTGCCAATGCTCGGGATCGTCGAGCCAATCCGGCCGATTGGCCGCGAATGTCCACGTCCGAATATGCGCAACACGCGTGGAGAGCGTATCGATGTCGCCGTCGGTATGATCTGCCAGCGCGATCTGTTTGGCAAACCAGTCGGGAGAAATTCTACCGTGCCGGGCCAGAAAACCATAGAGGGTCGCGACCAGTTCCGCATGCGCGGCCGGTGATATTTTTCGATAGTCCGGAATTTGGCACACATCCCATAACCGCTCGACATCCGCACGCGTGGTGGCAAGCCCACGCACTTCCTCGTCGCGGGCCGCATGCTCGAACACCAGAATGTCCTCCGCGATCGGCGCGCGTGTCAAAGCCGGGTGATTCGGCAACGCGGCGAGCGACGCCGCGAGCGCGCCGAGCGAAGCAAAATCGAGTTCCGAATTACGCCATTGCAAGACCTTTACGGGCTCGAAGCTGTGGCTTTCCAGGGCGCGCACCAGGTCGGGATCGAACGGCCCGCAGCGGCCGGTGGTGCCGAAGGTCCCATCGCGCGTGGCGCGGCCGGCACGTCCCGCGATCTGGGCGAATTCGGCCGGATTGAGCCGCCGGAACTGATAGCCGTCGAACTTGCGGTCCGACGCAAAGGCCACGTGATCGACATCAAGGTTGAGCCCCATGCCGATGGCATCGGTCGCGACCAGATAGTCCACGTCGCCGGACTGGTAGAGAGCCACCTGAGCGTTTCGCGTGCGCGGCGATAGGGCGCCAAGTACCACAGCCGCACCGCCGCGCTGCCTGCGGATAAGCTCGGCGATGGCATAGACCTCGTCGGCGGAGAACGCCACAATGGCGGTCCGGGGCGGCTGGCGGGTAATTTTCTTTTCCCCCGCATAAGTCAGCTGCGATAGCCGCGGGCGGCTCAAGATATTGGCCCCCGGCAGCAGCTTTTCGACCATCGCGCGGATGGTGGCGGCGCCAAGAACCAAGGTTTCCTCGCGGCCGCGCCGGTTAAGCATCCGATCGGTAAAGACATGTCCGCGCTCGAGATCGGCGCCGAGCTGCACCTCGTCAACCGCGAGGAACGCCACATCGAGATCGCGCGGCATCGCCTCAACGGTCGAAACCCAGAAGCGCGCATTGGCGGGCTTGATCTTTTCCTCGCCGGTGACCAGCGCCACCGCGTCGGCGCCGACCCGCTCCACGACTTTATTATAGACCTCGCGGGCCAGGAGCCGCAGTGGCAACCCGATCATTCCCGACGAATGCGACAGCATGCGCTCGATGGCCAAGTGGGTCTTACCGGTGTTGGTGGGACCGAGGACCGCGGTCACACCATGACCGCGGGAGCGCTGGTCGCGCTCCACGGGAGAACTGAACGAGATGGGCATCAAAGCCTCCGCCGGCGCACGGACCGGCCGGTGCGCAACGCAAACGACATCACCTGATATCACAATGTGAGGGAATCCAATGGATTATGGCGAAGGTCCCAAATCGCCCGGAACTAACCCCGAACGAAGCACGCCCGAATCGGTGACTCCGCGGCAGTCGGGATTCGTTCACGCTCTATTTAGTGTGTCACTGCGGCAGCTCCACGATATTTGCGAATAGTCAGATTATCCTACCACAGGCATGTTACCAATTCATGACCTGATAAAAAATCCGTCTGTCAAGCCGGAAACAGGCAGTGCTTGCCATCACGGGCTGACTGCCATCGCTGCTGCCCTCTCAGCGGGCGGCGGTTGCCGGCTTTGTTCGCGATGCACCCGCCGTCACCACGAATTGGGTGGCTTCCAGCACGCCTTGCCCCAGCGGGGTCTGCAGCGAAATCCGATAGGGCACGACGATTCGCGTTCCCGCGATGGGCGCCAGCCACATTTCCATATCCCGTTGCGTCATCAGATACCTGATCGCGGGGCGATCCGGCACGTGTCCGGCGAGAGGCACGAATTGCACGCCGCACACCGCGACCGGACCTTGATACCCCGTGCGGGCTTGGACGTTTTCGAAGCGTTTGAAACGCAACTGCAGATCGAAACGCATTCGTCCATCGAACACCGGAAGCGTCCGCCGGCAAGCCTCGGCGGAAACCAGTTCGCCGTTGCCGGGTACGTGTATCAGACCGGCACTCATGGGATCCACGACGCCATGCCGATGCGCCTCGGTCACCGGCACACGTTGCGGGTGGGGTATTGTCGGAGGCTCGACGACAAGCTCCCGGACGGTACCGGAATTGATGGCGAGCCGCAGTTCCTCGACGCGTTTGTCGTTCGTGATGGTCGATGCAAACGACGTCGGATTGAGGTTATTGCCGCGCACCGTGCCGCGCGAAGCGCCGCTGCCTTGCCCGTTGGCAAAGACTTGCAGCAAGCCGGTTGTCATTCCGCTTGCCGCGGCGGTGAAATGATCCTCCGCGATGTCGACAACCCATGCGCCCCGGCCGATAGGTACTCCCGCCAAGCTCGCGCTGTAACGGGCATCGAGTTTGCCCTGCGAGACGGCGCCGGTGGTCGCTAAACCGAGCATCACAACCGCGAAACCAGCAACGCCAATTCGACGACTTCCAGGCAGGCTCACCGCTGATCCCTCAATGCCGCGCTTAGGACGATATCGTGTCATCAAGCTTCTCGGCGGTGATTACGTCGATTCTATGATCTATAACATAATACCTGTTGTGCCCACCATGCTGGGCCGTCGTAAACCGCGGCACCCGCAGACCGACGAATCGGGCTCCCTGAGCGCCGACTTTGCGCCCCTTCCCGTCCAAGCGGTGCCGGCCATCATTGCGCCGCACCAACGCGCCGGTCCCGTGGCTTCACGTCCGGATTGGCCAGCCGCAGCGGTTCGCCGTCCTGGTAGGCGACGATCTGCTCGAAGGCTTCGCCGAAATACAGATCGAAATTGTCCCATTCGGCCCAGCCCAGATGCGGCACGCACAGCGCATTCGGCATTTTTAACAGCGGATGGTTGCCACCCGTCACCGGTTCTTCCTCGTAGACATCGACGGCCGCGTAGCCGGGCCGGCCGGCATGAAGCGCCGCCACCAGCGCGCCCGGCGCGATCAATTCCGCACGGGACGTATTCACGATGAGAGCGGTCGGCTTCATACGGGCAAGGTCATCCGGGCCGACGATGCCGCGGGTGTCGGGCTTGAGCCGGACATGCAGCGACACCACGTCCGACCGGGTAAAGAAATCCGCCTTGCTGGCCGCAACCTCATATCCTGCCGCCCGGGCGCGCTCGGCTGAGCCCTGTTGGCCATACACCAGCACCTGCATTCCCAATCCGTGGCCCGCCTCGGCCACCAGGCTCCCGATGGTGCCGAGGCCAAAAATGCCGAGGGTCGAGCCGCGCAAACGGTGCGACAGCGTGCACGGCCAGTCGCCGCGCCGCATCCGCTCGGCTTCCAGCGCGATGTTGCGGCGCGATGCCACAATGAGGGCGATGGCAAGCTCCGCCGGCGCTACGGGAGAATTGCTCTTGCCGGTCGAGACAGGAATGCCAAGTTCCGTGCAGGCGGCGAAGTCGATGGTGGTCGCATTGCGGCCGACCAGCGCCAGCAGCTTGAGCTTGGGCAACCGCGAGAGCAGCGCGCGGGAAAAATTCACCCGCTCCCGGATCGCCACCACGACGTCGGCATCGCCCAAGCGCGCCACCAGTTCGTCGAGATCCTTGGCGGGCGCACGATAGCGCACGACGTCATGATGGCGGATCAGCGCGAAGCTCGGAAGCAGGTGGACCATGTCCTGATAGTCATCGGGGATCACGATTTTCATGACGTCGGGCTCTCTTGGGAATACGCTTCAAGGTTATACCATCAACCTCGTCCTGAGCCCGACATTGCGCATTTCGCAGCCAAATTCAACGAAATCGAGGGGTTAGGGAGGATTGGCTCGGTTTATAAGTATCTGATTTTAAAGGATAGTTTCAGAAGATTCCGAATAATCCGCAAGGTCGGGCGGAGGAGCTCCCGTTGGACCTCACCCACCTGCAGAGCATATAGAGGTTATATATTGCCTTGTTTTCGTGCCCAAGCTCCGGCCGGTTTCTTGCCGGCGCGCTCTAGGCGTGGAAAAATACCGCCGGTCGGGTCTTTACCCTATCGACGAAGACGCTGGCCGACTGGCGCGGCAACCGCGGCGATGCCGGCCTCCCCGGTAGGAATTTCCACGGCCGACAAAACCGGTTGGTCGCGGCGCTACGCTCAGGACCAGGCGTTACGCCACGCATTGCGAACCGCCGGCAGCCGCCGCAGCGGATAGCGCCGGTAGATGCCGTAATACATCATGAACCGCCGAACGAAGACCCACATGTCCGTTCCCACTTACCGTTGACTTAGAACCAGACGACGTCGGCATGACAGGGTCGCCGGCGCACACGGGCTCCGCCGCGATAGCGATAACGGAGATTTTCTACGGTTTTACGAAACCGGCAACCCGATGCTTAAGTTGGGGTTAACTCCAGGTCCCCGCGGCACGGCCGTCAATTGTGCACAGCGACAATCGCGCGAACTAACGTAAATGATACGAGTTTCAAATACTTGCTGGTGGACGCAAGTAGCCGGCAGGGTTTCTGTTTCGCGGATGCAAACGACCGCGCACAGGATTCTTTTGCGGTGCGATGTGCCGTTTGGGATACGCCGAATGGCGAGCGTTGCCTGCCCAAGGGGCACGATGGGCTGATATACGGGCGACGCGCGCCTCACGATGGGGTCAGTTCAGCAGCGAATGACGCGGCCGGTAGCCGCCCGCCGAGTCGCGGTCGAAAGTCTCCGCCACCTGAGGATGGCGGAGCGGCTCGCCCGATTCGTCCGGCAGCAAATTCTGCTCCGACACATAAGCGACGTATTCGGATTCCGCGTTCTCGGCGAACAGGTGATAAAACGGCTGATCCTTGTGCGGGCGGACCTCGGCGGGAATCGATTGGTACCACTCCTCGGTATTGTTGAAGAGCGGGTCGATGTCGAACACGACGCCGCGAAACGGATAAATACGGTGCCGGACAACCTGGCCGATGGTATATTTGGCGCTGCGGATCTTGCTCATTTCATGTGCTCATGTCGAATCAAGCTTTGCCTGGGATTGCGGCACCGCGTCCCCGTGCCACCGGACGGCCGTTGATCTCCCTTTGCGCCAGTGATCCTTCGAGTCAACAAGCCTCATAACTGATAGGATACTGCCATAGCCGGGTCCTTGGCCGCAACCAGGCGCGCGAGGTCGACGACCACCTTCGCTTGCTTCCAAGTGGCATCGTCCTGCATCTTGCCGTCGATCATCACCGCGCCGCTGCCGTCCGGCATTGCGGCAAGTATTTTCTTTGCAAAGGCGACCTCGGCCGGATCGGGGGAGAACACCCGCTTGGCGATGTCCACCTGGGTCGGGTGCAGCGACCACGCCCCGGCGCAGCCCATCAGGAAGGAGTTGCGGAACTGCGCCTCGCAGGCCGCCGGATCGGAAAAATCCCCGAACGGGCCATAGAACGGCTTGATGCCGGCGGCTGCGCAGGCGTTGACCATCTTGGCAATGGTGTAGTGCCACAGATCCTGCTGGAAGGCGGCACGTCCTTTGTGAGGCGCGCCGGCATCAATGCCCGGCGCGGCCGCATCGGCCAGCACCACATAGTCCGGATGGCCGCCGCCGACGCGGGTGGTCTTCATGGCACGCGAGGCCGCCAAATCGGCGGGCCCGAGGCTGATCCCGTGCATGCGCGGGGAGGCGGTCGCGATCGCCTCCACATTGTTGACGCCCTCCGCCGTCTCCAGGATGGCGTGGATCAGAATCGGCTTGCCCACCAGGTGGCGCGCCTCGAGCTGCGCGAGCAGCTGATCGAGATAATGGATGTCCCACGGCCCCTCGACCTTCGGCAGCATAATGACGTCGAGCTTAGCCCCGACGGCGGCGACGATCTCGACGATATCGTCAAGCGCCCATGGCGAGTTAAGGGCATTGATGCGGGTCCACAGCCCGGTGGCACCGTAGTCGTTTGCCCGGGCCATCTCGATGAAGCCGGCGCGCGCCGCCGCCTTGGCGTCCGCGGGAATCGCGTCCTCGAGATTGCCGAGCACCACGTCAACCTGGCGGATCAGGTCCGGCACCTTCAGGCGCAGCTTCTCCAGATGCGGCGGCACGAAATGGATCATGCGTTCGAGCCGGACCGGGAGATCCCGCAGCGGTAACGGTGCTCCGATGGCAAGCGGCTTGTAGAACTGACGCGGCGGTTTCATCCCATCTCCTCATTCGTCGGCCGGCGAAAGCTACCCCTGCCCCGGCGGACGGCGGTGGCTCCGATTGCCGGTTTATGCCGAACTTGGCAGAGCTGATCAGAGATCAGACGGGTGAACGGCTTAAGCACCTCTTGGGAAGGTGCAAACCCTGCGATCGCAGCCGAAGCCATGAAAGCACAAAGCGTGCCCCGCAATGGTGCATTCGATGGAAGCAGCAGGACGGTTGTTTGATCGCGGTCTTGACACGCGCCCGCATCCCTCGCCACTGCAATCGGCTAATCATCGGATTCGCGGCCGCCGGCGGCCGGCCTCAGCCAGGAGGATAGCGTGACGACCACTTTCGGCCTTTCGGTTTCCCGGATCGCGTTGCTGCGGCTTGCGACTGCGCTCGGCGCCACGGCTTTGGGTCTCTCCGGCGCCGGAGCCGCCGAGGTGACGTATGAGCGGCTCGTCAAGCCGGAGCCCGGCAACTGGCTGATGAACCATCACGATTACGGCTCGCACCGGTTCTCGGCGCTCGATGCCATCAACAAGGGCAACGTCAAGAATCTGAAGCTCGCCTTCGCGGTGCCGCTCGGCGGCTCCAGCGGGAACGAATATACTGAGGCAACGCCGGTGGTGGAGGATGGGTTTCTCTACATCACCGACGTCTGGAGCGTGGTCTACAAGATCGACGTCCGCTCCGGCACCGCCGGCCGCGTGGTTTGGAAAATGGATCCCGGCACCGCCAAGCCGGATCGCAACCGCGGCGTCGCGCTGTGGGGCAGTTATGTGCATCTCGGTCACCGGCCTCGACGGGCGGGTGATCGCGACCGACAAGGAGACCGGCAAGGTGGTGTGGGACAAGAACCTGCGCGACCAGCCCGACCTCGAAATCACCGCGGCGCCGCTCGCCCTCAAGGACGCGATCATCATCGGGGCGTCGGGCGGCGACAACGGGGTGCGCGACTGGATCGCCTCGCTCGATCCAACGACCGGCGAGACGCAATGGAAGACCTTCGTGATTCCGGCGCCCGGCGAGCCGGGCTCGGAAACCTGGAAGGACAAGAACAACGCTTGGCGCACCGGCGGCGGCGCCATGTACGTCACCGGCTCCTACGACCCGGCCACCAACCTCACCTATTGGGGAACCGGCAACCCGGTGCCGCGCTACGATTCCGGCTCGCGGCCGGGCGACAACCTCTACACCGACTCGACGCTCGCGTTCGGCGTCAAGGACGGCAAGATCCAGTGGCACTTCCAGCATACCGCCAACGATATCCACGATTACGATACGTCCGGCTCGCAGATCATCATCGACGGCAAGGTCAATGGCGACGACCGTAAACTGGTGGTGCATGCCGACCGCAACGGCTTCAACTACACCTTCGATCGCCTCAACGGGCAGTTCCTCAAGGCGGTGCAATATGCCGAAAAGGTGAACTGGACCAAGGGCCTCGATCCCAAGACCGGCAAGCCGATCGACTACGACCCGAACCGCGACGTGCAGATCTACAATCACGATTGGAAGCGGGTCACCGACACCATCAAAAACTCTTGTCCCGACGTGCATGGCGGCACCAATTTCTGGCCGCCGTCCTATTCGGACAAGACCAAGCTTCTGTATATCGGGGCGAGCGAAGGCTGCGCCGACATCACGCCGGACCCCTCCGCCCATGTGCGCGGCAAATTCGGCGGCGGGGGCTACGTCAATAGCGAGCGCATCGTCGGTAGCCTCACGGTGGTCGATCCGCTGACGGCGGAGGTGAAAATCCGCAAGGACCTGCCCTATCCGGATCTCTCCGGCGTGCTCACCACCGCGGGCGGCATCGTAGTAACCGCCATGCTCGACGGCACCATCCTGGCCTTCGACGACCAGACCCTGGACAAGCTCTGGGAGGTCAATGTCGGCACCGGCTTCGTGGCGCCGCCGATGACCTATGCGGTGAACGGCAAGCAATATATCGCGATCGCGTCCGGCATCGGGCCGGTCGGCAAGGCCAAGATCGCCCGTTCGCCCGAACTCAAGACCCAGGGCAACGCGACGATGCTGTTCGTGTTCGGGTTGTGACCGGTAGCCTATCGTAGCCCGGATTACGTGCGCGCCGGTTGTGCGCACGTGATCCTGGCGGCCTCGGACGGTTTGCACCGCTGCCCCGGATTTCTTAAAAACCAATGCCGTCCACTTGCCCGGCCCCGGGTTAACGCCATAATACCTCCTGGCAATTGGCCCTAAAATACCGTGCCGTCGCTGATCACCTGCAGCGGCGGGGCGCCGTCCGGTCGCAACTGCTTGGCGATGGCGCGGCCGGCCGCCCACGTGCCGCCTTGCAGGATGGCGGGCAATGGCAGCTCTGCGGCATTGCGGCCGAGGCGCCGGCGCACCAGCAACGCCAGCCGGTCGATCAAGGCCACCGTCAAGGCGCGCCATTCGACCACGAGCGGCGAATCCACAGCGTGCGGGCGGTCGCGGTCGGCCGGGTTGCGCAACATCAGCGTTCCGGTATCGATGAACAGGCCGCCGTTGCGGTATTCCGCGAGCCCGGTCAGGCCGTCGAGGTCGGTCACCGCGACGCCGGCGCGCTGCAGCGGCTCGATCAGCGAAAAGCTGAGCCACTGGGACAGCTTGTGCAGCGGCATCAGGCCGTCGGTGGCGTCGCCGGTCGTGATGGCAGGGTGGCGCCAGCAATCGCCGAGCGGAACGCCGCCGAGGTGAAGCCGGGACGGCCAGATCGGGCCGAGATGGGTGAGCAGTTCGGTGAGGATCGTGCCGGCGGCGATGCGCCGGTCCGGGGCGCACGCCGCCAGATGATCGAACAGCCCGCCGGGCCTTGGCCGATCCGCCCGGCCGAACACGGATGGCGCCGCCGCCACGGTGCGGCCCAGCCGGCGCAGCAGGTCGGCGCGGCCTTCAAGTCCGGCGAGCGGATTGTCCGGGCCGGCCTGGAAGCCGGCAGCCAGCGCCTCGCTCGTCAACTCCGCTAGGCGATCCGCATCCACCCGCAGCGGGTCACGCCGCTCCGCCGAGAACAGCCCGTCGCGGAACAAATTTAGGCTCGCCAGCGCCAGCCCTTCGGAGCGGCCGATGGCGCGGCCGGTGATGGCGTCCCGGTAATGCCAATCCGGTCCGGCGCCGGCATCGAGCAGCACGCTGACGATGGCGAGGTCGAACTCCGCGCGCGCCCGCGCGGGCAGGTCGGGCCATGGCACGGAGGCGGCAAGCGCCGCCCAGCGGTCGTCGCCATCCAACACGAAGTGGCGCCAGCGCGCATGCAGCGGAATGTTGAGCGCCGGATAGGCTTCGCGGGTGACCGCCACCGTGAGGTCGGCCGCCCGTTCGAGCCCGGCCAAATCGATGCGGAAGTGCTCCAGCCGATCGGCGAGACCTGCTTCCAGCATCATGTTCGCGCGCGCGCGCACCGCGGCGGCGGTCAGCAGCGAACGAGCGGCTTCGGTGTCGGTGACCACGGCCGTCAATATTTCTCCAGCGGGCGGCCCACGGTCGCGCTCAGCGCCTCGGGCGCTATCGGCTCCGGCGTGTAGTAGCCGGCAGCACGTTTGGCGTCGATCTCCACATGGGCGTCCGACGGCACCAGGCCGGCAGGAATAGGCACCCGCTCGATGATCTCGATCCCTTGCGAGACCAGCGCATCGTATTTCATGTCGCTCATGGAGACGAAGCGGTCGAGCCGCCGCAGGCCGAGCCAATGGATCGGATCCGGCATCAATTGCTGGAACCGCGCGTCCTGCACGCCGGCGACGCATTCGGTGCGCTCAAAGTAGGTCGCGGCCTGGTCGCCGCCTTCCTGGCGCTTGCGGGCATTGTAGACCAGGAATTTTGTGACCTCGCCGAGCGCGCGGCCCTCCTTGCGGTTGTAGACGATGACGCCGAGGCCGCCGTCTTGGGCCGCGCGGGCGCATTCTTCGATGCCGTGGATGAGGTAAGGACGGCAGGTGCAGATGTCGGAGCCGAACACGTCGGAGCCGTTGCATTCGTCATGCACCCGGCAGGTGATTTTGGTGCGCGGATGGCTGAGTTTTTCGGTGTCGCCGAAGAGATAAACGGTCACGCCGCCGATCGGCGGCAGAAACACGTGCATATCGGGGCGGGTCACCAGTTCAGGAAACATGCCGGCGGTCTGCTCGAACAGGGCGCGGCGCAGATTGGTCTCGGTGGTGCCGAACCGTTCCGCCACGCCGGGCAGGTACCACACCGGATCGATCGCGACCTTGACCACCGGCAGGGTGCCGTTCTCAAGGATATACTTGCCGTCGGGCTTCAGGCGGCGGGCCGCGATGGCGTCGCGCATCTCGATGAGATCGAGCCGGGCGCGGGTAACCGCGATGGTCGGGCGGATGTCGTCGCCTTCGGCGATTTCCCGCTTGAAGGCGGTTGCCACCAGATGCCCGAACGGGTCGAGCGAAACGATGCGCCCCGGCTCCGACCACTGCGGGAACGGGCCGATGGCGGCGGCCGGATAGGTGTTGGTGAGATCCGGCCGGCGGATCGGATCGAGCACCCCGGCCGAGACCGCAAGCGCGCGGTAGAGCGCATAGGAACCGCCATGGGTGCCGATGACGTTGCGCTCCCGCGGCTGCGACACCGTGCCGATGATCGGTCCGCGCACATGCGGATCGGCGGCGCCCCAGTGGATCGGGAACCGCGGTTTTTCCCCCGGCGCCGGATGCGAGGTGAGGCGAATGTGTTCGGTTCGGTTGGAACTCATGAGTGGCCTAAAAATGGAAAATACCTGCGGCCCGCCGTGAGCCCAAGGTGTGCGCGCCCTATGGCACGCGCGTATGGCAAGAGAACGTCGCCCACGTAGCGTAAACGTCTGGTTTACGATGGCATCAGTGACGACAAGATATATGGTGCACCGGTCGCCGCTGCGCCATGGCGAGGACTTGGACGGACGGCGCTCACTCCAGCAGTGTCATGACCTTTGCAATCACGTCGTCGATGACATGCTCCGGCACGCGCTCGATGAATTTCGCCCTGCGGGCCGCGAGGTCGAGCACGCGAATCTGGTTGCACAGCACGACGCCGCCGGTTTTGGTTCCAGCCCCCGTTAACGTCGCCGCAAAGCCGGCATGACGTGCGAAATTCCCGCCTTGCGTAATGGCGGCACAAAGCGGGGTGCCGAAGTGGATGTTAAATTCCCGCGGCGAGACAATGAGGACAAATCGCGCGCCCTGCTGTTCATGTCCTTGGGCCGGGTTGAGATCGACATGCCAGATGTCGCCGCGGTCCATCACAGCACTTCGCGGCCAACCGGCGCGGCGGCGGCCCACTCCCTGTCCTCTTCACTGGGCGGCGCCGCCGGATCGCATCCGGACAGCAATTCGGCAAGCGCGTAACGCGGCTTGGGCCGTGGTTCGACCACCAGCCTGCCGCGGTCGATGCGCAAGCCCACCTTGGCGTTGGCGGCAAGCCCGAGGCCTTCGAGGATCGCTTTCGGAATTGCCACCATGGTGGACCCGCCGACGGTCCGCAGCGTCACGATATGCATTTTGGAGCTCCGACGCCCGATCGAAAGTTATATGGCAATATAACTTCGCCGACCCAAATCGTCAATCGGCGCATCACTCCGCGTCTCGGATACCGATGTGCCTGAGAACGGCTTCTCGGAGCGCGGGCGTCCCGCCCGCAATTCACTGGTGTTCCAAAGAGCGGGCGGGACGCCCGCGCTCCCACCCGCGCTACGGCTGCCAGGCGGCAACCTCGAATGGGACCTCCGCCACCGCAGCCGCATCCGCATCAATGATCCGGCGCAGCGCCCGCAGCGCCTCCGTCACCCCCTCCCCGGTCGCGGCGGAGATCACCAGCGGCTTGGCCTTGGCGGCGCGCTTGAGCCGCGCGGTCTGCTCCTTGAGCTGTTCGGGCGTCAGCGCGTCGGCCTTGTTGAGTGCGACGATCTCGCGCTTGTCGGGGAGGCCGTGGCCGTAGGCGATCAACTCGTTGCGCACGGTCTTGTAGGCCTTGCCGGCATGCTCACAGGTGCCGTTGACCAGGTGCAGGAGCACCCGGCAGCGCTCCACATGGCCGAGGAAGCGGTCGCCGAGACCGTGGCCCTCGTGGGCGCCTTCGATCAGCCCTGGAATATCCGCCAGCACGAATTCGCGGCCGTCCACCGCGACGACGCCGAGCTGCGGATGCAACGTGGTGAAAGGGTAATCGGCGATTTTCGGCTTGGCGGCGCTGACGGAGGCCAGGAACGTCAACTTGCCGGCGTTCGGCAGGCCGACCAGCCCGGCATCGGCGATGAGTTTCAGCCGCAGCCAGATGGTCCGCTCTTCGCCCGGAATGCCCGGATTGGCGCGGCGCGGGGCCTGGTTGACGGAGGATTTGAAATGCGCGTTGCCGAACCCGCCATTGCCGCCCTTGGCCAGCACGGCACGATCGCCGAGAGCGGTGAGATCAGCCAGCAGGGTTTCGTTGTCCTCATCGAAAATCTGGGTGCCCTTCGGGACCCTCAGCACCATGTCGGCGCCTCCCGCGCCGGAGCGGTTCTTGCCCATGCCGTGGCCGCCGGTCCGGGCCTTGAAATGTTGCTGATAGCGATAATCGATCAGCGTGTTGAGGCCGTCCACGCATTCCGCCACCACGTCGCCGCCGCGACCGCCATTGCCGCCGTCCGGCCCGCCGAACTCGATGAATTTCTCGCGCCGGAACGAGACGCAGCCGGCCCCGCCGTCGCCGGAGCGGATGTAGATTTTGGCTTGATCGAGGAATTTCATGAGACTGCACGGACTGCACTGTGATGGCCGCCAACGACGGCGGCGGCCAATGCCACAAGATCGTGGCGCGGATGGATTTCGACAAGCCCCGCGGGGGGCGTTAGACGCCTGACCCGCGTTTCACCGCTCCCCAGTTCCGCAGCGATGCCCAGATCGCCCGCTCCAGCCGGAACCGGTCGAACGGCGCGGAGGACCGGATGGCGCGGATCCGCCACAGCTCCGTGGCGGTCCATTGGAACCCGCATTTCTGCAGCACGCGGCGCGAGGCAAGATTGCTGACGCGGGCGCCGGCGGTGAGCATCGCATAGCCGAGGTCGCCAAAGGCGTGATCGATGAGGGCATGGGCGGCTTCGGTTGCATAGCCGCGGCCCCAGAACGGCACGCCGAGCCAGTAGCCGATCTCCGGCGCGTCGCCGCGCATTTGGATGCCGCAAGCCCCGATAACCTCGCCCTCGTGCACGATCACATAATTGCGGTCCGAACCGCAGCGGGCGTTGATCCATTTCGTGGCGTCGTCGAGCACATACGGATGCGGAATGCGCGCCGTGTTCTCGGCAATGCGGCGGTCGTTGACCAGCATCGCGATCGGTTTTGCATCCTCAAGACGCGGCGCGCGCAATACCAGTCGCGCCGTCTCGAGGGTGGCAATGCGGGTCTGCGGAAACGTTTCGTCCGTGGTTCGGTCCAGCAACGACATGGTCGGGTTCCTCGGTTTGCGAAAACCAAGAGGGGGGAGCCGGCTCGCCGTCTCCCCCCTCTTCGGAACCCATCGGATCCACCGGGGCGACTGACGCGCCGGCGGACCAAAAATGATCCACCGTCTATTCGGCCGCGGCCTGGTTCGGTACTACCGAAACATAGGTACGGCCGTTGGCTTTGGCGCGGTACGCGACGCGGCCATCGATCAGCGCAAAAATCGTGTAGTCGCGGCCGAGGCCGACGTTCTCGCCCGGATGCCACTTGGTGCCGTGCTGGCGCACGATGATATTGCCGGCCCGGCAGTGCTCGCCGCCGAACATTTTTACGCCAAGCCGCTGGCCGGGAAAGTCGCGGCCGTTGCGGGAGGAGCCGCCTGCTTTCTTGTGAGCCATGGTGAAGTTCCTTCGGATTCGTTCTCAATACGATGTGCGATAGCCTGCCGGGTCCGCCGTTCGCACGGGGACTCGGCGGCGGCGTGCTGCCTCAGGCTGCGGCGCCTTCCGCCGTTGGCTCCGCGGCAGGCGCTGCCGCATGAGCGGCTTCGCCTTCAGCGTGCACCGGCTTCTGCCGTGCTGGCCGCGGCGGCGGGGTCGGCGACGGCTTGCGGCCCTCGGTCAGAATCTCGGTGATGCGCACCAGCGAATATTCCTGCCGGTGCCCGCGCTTGCGGCGGGAATTCTTGCGCCTGCGCTTCTTGAAGGCGATGACCTTCGCGCCGCGCACATGGTCGAGCACCTCGGCGCCGACCGTCGCACCCGCGACCGTCGGGGTGCCGAGCAGCGGCGGTTCGCCGCCCACGACCAAAACTTCGCCAAATTCCACCACCGTGCCGGGTGCGGCCTCGAGCCGCTCCACCCGGAGCACGTCTTCGGCGACGACGCGATACTGCTTGCCGCCCGTTTTAATGACCGCGAACATCTTTTGTCCTTCGTGTTCGTAACGCGATGCTCGGGACCCGAAGGGCCCCGGATCGGCTTCTTTCGATCGTGAATTTAGTGCCGAGCGGCTTCGCGGTGAGCGAGGCCGCATCGCGGCACGACAACGCGCGCGAGCCCCTTGAGCCCGCGCGCGAGGGCCATGCTTATGGCGACTCGGCGGTTTGCTGTCAACAAGGC
>CAWDKL010000081.1:0-101749 GCA_963802745.1 uncultured Alphaproteobacteria bacterium
CGATGATGATCGGCCGATCTGCAGTGTCGAACTCCAGGGTTTCGACCACTCGCTCGATGCACGGCAGCGCCAGAGCGATCCCTTCTGCCGGGAGCCTGGCATGCCGGTTGTAGGCACCTTTTCCTTCCATGGCGCTGGAGGTCTGATTTGGCTCGTTTGACATGGCGTCAGCCTTTCGTCCGCTTGATAGTCTATTGCAGCACGGCGGCAGTCGCGTTGAGCCTCAGTGTGGTACATTATTCCAACGATCTCATTTCGGCTCAGAACTCCCGTACTATTGGCCACCAGAGCTTCTCCTCGTTTTCGACATAGGCCTTTGTCTCCGCTGGCGTCATGATCTTCGCCCGAGCGCCCAGCTCGTCGAAGCGCTGAGTGACGCTCGGGGTTTCAAGTGCGAGACGAAGCCCCCGGTTCAGTCGTTGCACAACGTGATCCGGCGTCCCCGCCGGAGCGGCGAGGCTCATCCACCCGACCGCACTGAAACCTTGCACGGTTTCGGAAATGGCCGGCACGTCGGGAGTGAGGGGATCACGTTCGGGCGACGACACAGCAATAAGCTTGAGGTCGCCGGATTGGACCGCACCGAGCACCCCGGCCACGCCATCGAGCGTTGCATGCACCCGCCCACCCAGGATATCCGTGATGGCCGCCGCTGTGCCACCCGTGGCATATGGGGCGATGGTGATTGGAATATTTCCCATTTTTGCCAATGCCAAAGCCGCAAAATACGGCAACGTCCCCGTGCCGTTCGTGCCGACTACGATCTCATGCGGCCGCGACTTCGCCAACGAGATGAGCCCGGAGAGCGATGTAACGCCGAGCTTTGGCGGAACCGCAATGTACAGCGGGCCGTACTGGATTAAGCCGACCTGGATAAAGTCGCGATTAACATCGATCGTAATCTTGTCCTTCTGCGCCGGCAGAATCTGAAAGATCGACCCTGCGCCGCCGAGCAGCGTGTATCCGTCTGGCTGGGCGGATGCCACCGCGCGTGCAGCGATCGCGCCGCCGGCGCCAGGTCGATTTTCAACAATCACCTGCTGGCCCCAAAGGCCGGTAAGCTGCTGGCCAACCAGGCGGACAAGGACATCCGGGCTGCTTCCAACGGGCAGCGGATTTATGATCTTGACGGACCTGTCCGGGAAGTTTTCGGCGGACGCGACACCGATCGACGTCACGGCGAATATGGCGGGCGGGATTAAGGCAACTAGCGAGAATCGACACATGTGATCTCCTCCCTGGGCGATCTGTGGATGGGGGCTTTGCCGCTAATTCAGTCTTCACTTAAGCACGTTCGGTTTGACTTGGCCCGAAGGATGTCTGAAATTCTTCTCAAGAAGATCAGAAAACGTAGGCGCGTCGCGTGGCCAACTGGCGTGGACCGAAAAGGAGCGACTATGGCGGGGCCGACTTACGCCTTCGAGAGATGGACGCTCGATTGTGGCTGCGGTGTGCTCAAATCCGAAAATCGCGATGTCCCGCTGCGCCCGAAGAGTTTCGAGGTCCTTCGCTTTATGATCGAAAATGCCGGCCGGCTCGTGTCCCGTGACGACGTGCTCAGCGCAGTGTGGCCCGGCGTGACGGTGACGGAAGATTCCTTGACGCAATGCGTCAGCGAAGTGCGCCAAGCGCTCGGCGATCCCGGACAACGCATCCTCAAGACCGTCCCGAAGCGAGGCTATATTTTCGCGGTTCCTGTCGGTGCCGCGGGCCGTAGCGAACATAACCTAATAAGGGCTCCGTCGGAGATCGGGCAGCCAAATTCCCTGCCGGGCGCCGGACCCGGCTTGGCTTCGACCCTACCTCCGCTGCTCGACGGCCCGTCGGTCGCAGTTCTGCCGTTTGCGAATTTAAGCGGTGACGCGTCCCAGGAGTATCTCAGCGATGGGATCACTGAGGATGTCATCAACGGCCTGTCGTACTTCTCCGACCTTGCAGTGATCGCGCGCAGTTCGTCTTTCAGTTACAAAGGCCGGGCGATTGAGGTGCGTGAAGTCGGCCAGCAACTCGGGGTGCGTTACGTCGTTGAAGGCAGCGTGCGCAGGATCGGAGATCGGATTAGGATCACCGCACAGCTCGTCAACGCACGGTCGGGGGTTCGACGATGGGGCGAGCGGTTCGACCGTGAGTTAGGCGACATCTTCGCTGTCCTCGACGAGATCACGTGTTCAATAGTCGGTATCGTCGTTGCACATCTCGGGAATGCGGAGGGGGAACGCATATCGCGAAAACCCCCGAGCTCCTGGACGGCCTACGATCTGCTGATGCGGGGCGACCAGTCGCTGCGGATGCTTGAGCAGTCATATGAGCGGGACCACCTTTACGCCGCACAGCGTCATTTCGCAGACGCTCGCAAGGTGGATCCGGACAACGCCAGGATATGCGCCATGTTGGGGTACACGTATGTCCGCGCCCAGAACCATGTGGACGCACCGGAACTGGGGAATTTGGAGGTCCTCAAGCAGGGTTTTGAATTAATAAGCCAAGCCGTCCACATCGACCCCAACGAGCCATCGGCACGCGCTCTTCTCGGTTGGGCCTTCGTGTGGATGCATGAGCCCGATGCCGCTGTGCGGCAATACGAGACGGCTCTGAGCCTCAATCCGAACTTCTGGGATTGGACATTTCCAAATGCGCTCGTATATGCCGGTGCGCCGGCGCGAGCCCTGGATCTCTTGCAAGCGCACGTCCGTTTGGATCCTTTCCATCCGCCGATGGTGCATGCGACCCAAGGCCACGCATTGTACACGCTCAAGCGATACGCCGAAGCGGTCGGGCCGCTCCGCGAAAGCATTCGCCGCGGTCCACATGTCCTTTTGGGTCACTTGTGGCTTGCCGCCACGCTGGTACGTATCGGACAGCCCGCGGAGGCGAGAGATCTGATCGCGGAGGTCTTGAGACGAGCACCACGGATGACCCAAGCGCGGTGGCGCGCACCCTCGCTCTACCGTAATCCGGAGGATGCCGCGCACATGGCCGATGCCCTTCGGGAGGCAGGCTTTGCGTGAGCGGCTGTTCGCACCGAGAGACTGGGGAGGTGATGACCGACTTCTCCTAGTGGCCATTGCCGAAATGACGCTCGGCCAACCTCGGCGGCAGCCTGCTGGGCTACTGCGGAACGCCCTTATATGCTTCAACCGCAAAAATCAGCGTGTTGCACTTCGCTGTTGAATGGGTCATGTCAAGAGACACGTGCTGGGAAACCGGAGACCTGTCCGCCCTGGTACCTACATCCGCAAATCATTTCTGCACCGGCCGCGATGTCCACACCACACCGACGATGATCGCCATCCCCGCCAGCACGGCGGCGCAGAGCGCGACCACGGCCGGCCAGCCGGCATGGCTCCAGGCGATGCCCGCCACATAGCCGCCGACACTGCCCCCGATGTAGAAGCTGCTCACATAGAGTCCGATCGCGGATGAGCGCCCTTCGGGCGCGCTCGCGGTCACATAGCCGGTGGAGGTCGCCTGGCTCAGCATCCCGCAGCCGGCGCACAGCGACAGCCCGAGCACGATCACGCTGATCGGGCTGGCCACCAGCAGCAGCACGCCGATCATCCACACGGCGATCACGCCGAGCATGAAGGCGCGCCGGCCGAACCGCAGCACCGCGCGTCCGGTGAGCGGCGCTGCCAGGGTCCCGATCAGGTAGGTGAGGAACAGCGCACCCAGCGCGGCGGGGGAAAAATCATAGGGCGGGGCGGCGAGCAGGAAGCTCACATAGGTGAACAACGCGATGAAAATGAACAGCACCCCGAACCCGACCGCATAGGTCGCGACCAACTGCGGGTTGCGCAAATGGCGCAGCATCTGCAGCCCCGAGGCGCCGAATCCTGCCGAGCGCACGAAGCGCCGCTCGCGCGGCAGCAACACGGCGACGACGACGGCGCCCGCCAGGCCGATCGCCGCCAGCACCAGGAACGCGGCACGCCAGCCGACGATGTCGGCCAGCACGCCGGGGATCATGCGGCCGCAGAATCCCCCAAGACTCGACCCGGCGACATAGACCCCGGCGACGCCCGCGATCTCGGACGGCGGCCATTCGTCGCCCACATAGGCGAGCAGGACCGTAAAGATCGGCGGCAGCAGCAGGCCTTGGACGAACCGCCAGGCGATGATGGTGTGCACGTCCGCCGCGAGCGCCACCATCACGGTCGGGACGGTGGCGGCGAACATCGCCGCCGTGATCAGCCGTTTGCGCCCGAGCACATCCGCAGCCGCGCCGGTGAACGGAGCGGTGAGCGCGATGGCGAGCGTCCCGGCGGTGATCATCGCGCTGATCTCGCCGGCGCCGACACCGAACGCGCGCGCAAGTTCGGGCAGCAGCGCCTGCGGGGCATAGAGGTGGAGGAAGGTCGAAAAGCCCGCTGTTGCGACCGCGAGACGCCGAAAGTCGATGGCCATGCGGCCTGGATAGCAGCCCCCTGTATCGGCTGAAAGCGGGGCAACGTGGGTCGCGTGGTTCGGAATGAAGGGATGCGAACTCCACCGCAGTGCGGGCTGGTTGAACGCCTCATCCGACAGGCGTAAATCACCGGGCCGAACCATTTCCGTTTTCGAGCGCGCGGCGCAGCAAACAGTCCCGTTGCATTGCGAGGAATGAACCCTGAGGAATCGCCATGCATGCCGAGATTGCGGATAAACGCGGCGCGCTGATCGCATTGTGCCGGCGCTATGACGTGGCGCGGCTCGAAGTATTCGGTTCCGCGGCGCGCGGCGGGGATTTCGATCCCGCAACCAGCGATGCCGATTTTCTCGTGGCGTTCAAGCCGGGCGGCGCGCTGCCGCCGCTCGAGCAGTTCTTCGGGCTGGCGCATGCGATGGAGACGCTGCTCGGGCGGCGTGTCGATCTGGTCGAACTTTCCGCGGTCAAAAATCCTTTCGTCCAAGCCGGTATTGATCGCTCCCGCGAGGTTGTGTATGGAGCGTGATCCTAGGGCTTATCTTTGGGACGTAAAGCAGGCTGCCAATGCGATCGTCCGGTTCTCCGCCGGTCTCGATGCCGCGAGCTATGCGGACAATCCGTTGGTGCGCTCCGCGGTCGAGCGGCAGTTCGAAATCATCGGCGAAGCGCTGAACCAGCTGTCGAAAGTCGCCCCGAACCTCGCGCATCGGATACCTCACATTCGCGACATCATCGGATTTCGCAACGTGCTGATCCATGGTTACGCGGCGATCGACGATGTCCGCGTCTGGCATATCGCGCAAACATCGCTTCCCGGCCTCCGCGATGCGGTGTCCGCGTTGTTGGCCGAACTGGAGCCGCCCGATGCCTGACCGCCGCCGGCGGAGGACAAATTCCGCGGCTCAAAGCGGCGCATCAACCCCCACCTGAGCGCGGGCACGGGCCAGCGTGTCTTCCGGCGTGCCGGACGCATCGATCGTCCCCCAGTCGTTCGGCCCCAGCGCATAGCGCTCTTGGGCGCGGGCGATCGCTTCATCGGCGTCCGAGGCATCACCTTGCCGCGACCCGACGCGCGCCACCCGGCTCGCCAGATCCGCAGTCAGGAACAGGCCGTGAAATGCGACGCCGCTCTCCTGCGCGATCGCGCGCAGCGCCCGGCGTTCCGCGGCGTGGGCGAACACGGCATCCACGACGGCCGAGTGGCCGGCCGCGATGACGCGCCGTGCCTTGTCGGCCAGCACCGCATAGACCCGCGCCGAACTTTGCGCCGTGTAGGCTGCGGGCGGTAGCCGCTCGGTTTCGCTGAGCCCTGCCAATGCCTTGCGTTCGACATCGGAGCGCAGCCAGATCGCGCCCGGCGCCGGCAACACCGAAGGGGCGAGCGCGCGGGCGAGTTGCGATTTGCCGGTGCCGGACAATCCGCCGACGCCGACCAGGACCGGGGCCGGCGGGGAGATCAGGCGGCACGCCAGCGCAAAATAGGCTTGCGCCGCGGCGCGGGCGCGCGGCTGGTCGGCGGGCGCCGCGAGGGCGGCGCGCGACGCCGTGACGTTGGCCCGGATCGCGGCGCGCAGCGACAGGAACAACGGCAGCGCCGCCAGCGCATCGAGATCGCTGTCGCGCCGAGTCTCGGCCAGATAGCGGTTGAGCACCGTGGTGGCGGCCGCCCCGAGCCCGCGTTCAACCAGATCCATGAGCAGGAAGGCGAGGTCATAAAGCACGTCGCCGGCGGCGATCAGCGGGCTGAACTCGATGGCATCGAAGAGTACCGGTTCGCCGTCGATCAGCGCCACATTGCCGAGATGCAGGTCGCCATGGCCGCGCCGCACCAGGCCCAGGTCGCCGCGCGCCACCAGCAACGGACGCACGCGCTCCAGCATCGCGCGGCTCTCGCGCGACAGCGCCGCCGCCGCAACCGGCGCGAACAGTTTTGGGCTCGCCGCGAACGCCGCATCGTTACGGTCGATATAGGTCGATAGCTCCGCGATCCATGGCGCGGCGTCGACCACCGGTACGCGGGCATGGGTCGCGGCGACCGCACGGGCCAGCCGGTCCGCCAGCGCCAGGTCGATCGCCTTGGCATCGGCGAGGCAATCGAGCGTCTTGGCCTCGTCGAACCGGCGCATCGCGACCGCCCATTCGACGATCTCGCCGTGGCCCGCCAGCGCCAGTGCACCGTCAGGCTCCCGTGTGATCGGGATCACGCCAAGATAAATTTGCGGCGCGAACCTGCGGTTGACCTCAAGCTCGGCCTCGCATGCCGCTTTGCGCAGCGCCAGCGTGGAGAAATCCAGAAACGGATAGCGGACGGCACGCTTGACCTTGAAGGCGCGGTCGCCGGCCAAGAACACCACCGCCGAGTGGGTATCGATACGCCGCACCGGCGCGCCGCCGTGAGTCCGCGGATCGGCCAGGAACGCGAAGATATCGCCCTGGCTGGGGTCCTGCCGTTCCGTATGGCGGGGGCGATCGTCATGCGCGGTCAATGGTGTCGGCCTTCCGTGCACTCATGAAATCGCCCCGCTCCCGGATCCGGCGAACCGCCGTTCATGCCGAAAGCAAATTGCGGTGTGCGGAACACCCTTAATGCCCGCGCTTGTCGCAGGCATCTGCGTCTTTCCTTCTGCATCCTATAAACAAGGCGCGGCCGGCGGGAACCAGCCTGGAGCTGCCCGGCCCGCCTGCCGCGATAGCCCAGCTGATCCGACAATATGCTTCGGCTTGCTCAGAAGGATTTCTAACCGTGCGAGCGCGCGTTCCTCGCGAGCAAACGGATGGGCTTGACCGGACTCCGGTCAGATCGGAACGCCTGAAGTCATGGCCGGGCTTGTCCGGCTTGTCCCGCGGCCATCCACGTGTCGCTTGCGGCGGTTCTAGAACAAAGACGTGGATGGCCGGGACTTCGCCCGGCCATGACTCCCAGATGTTCAGACGTGACCGGAATCCGGCTTAGCTTTCAGCTCGGCGCGGAATCCTTGCAACCCGGCATGCGTGCATCCGGTGGATTAAGGGTTGGCCGCCGCCAACCCTTTAAAGAGGAATTTCTGCACCCGATAGCCTTGCGACTCGCCGGTCACCAGATTGCCGTCCGGATCGACGCCGAGGCTGTGGATGTGGAAGAACTCGCCGGCCTTGCGGCCGGGCCCGCCGACATGGCCGATCTCGGTGAGCGAGGCGCGATCGAGGATCGCGATCCGTTCGTTGGAACCGTCGGCGACGTAAAGGAAGCGCTGCTCGGGATCGGCCGACAGCGCGACGCCGAAGGCCGTGCCGGTGCCGCGCGATTCCCGCTTCACGAACCCTTCCTTCAGGAAGGTGCCGTCGAGGCGGAACGACTGGACCCGGTTGTTGGCGCGGTCCGCCACATACACGATGTCGTCCTTGGCCACCGTGATGCCGTGGGGCGTGTTGAACTGCTGCGGCCCCGGTCCGCTTGTCTGCCGCGCGGTCGATGCCTTGTCGTCAGGCTTGTTGCCGTAGGCACCCCAGTGGCGCTTATAGGCGCCGGTGTCGGCATCGAACACCACGACGCGGCGATTGCCGTAGCCGTCGGCGACCAGCACCTCGTTGGTCTTGGCATAGACCGTGATGCCGGCGGGGCGGCTTAGATGCGTGGGATCGTTGCTGTCGGGTTTGACGCCGCCCTTGCCGATCTGCAGCAGAAATTTGCCGTCCTTGGTGAATTTGAGAATTTGCCCGTCGCCGTCGCCGTTGCCGGTCAGCCAGACATTGTCCTTGGCGTTAACCGCAATCCCATGTTCGCCGCTGCCGGGACGGCCGTCGCCGTTCAAGCGGCGCTGCGCCGTGCAGGACGCGCACTCGGCGAAGGCCGAGTGCAGCCCGCCGCGATTGAACCATTCGTATTGACTGGTTTTCGAAGGCCCGCCCCAACCCTGGATATATTGGCCCGCCGGAGTGAACGCGAGGACCGGCGGAGCCGCGCCGTACCCGTTCTCCGTGGCGTTGCCTTCCTCGAGGGTGTGCGGGCGCTGGAAAACCCAGACATTGCCGTGGGAATTGGCGGTCGCGCCGCCGACGCCGCCGAGCAGCATATGCTCCGGCATGGTGGGAAAATGCGGGTTGACCTCGAAAACCGGCACGACGACGCCCGCCTTGCGGTCCTGGGCCAAGACGGTTCCGTCAGATCCGCGGCCCGCAACAGTCGCCAAGGCGGCGGCGCCCAGCGCCGCGCCGATCAAGAGCTGCCTGTTCATGCGAGGACTCCTTGGGTTTGGGGGCATCACGGCCCGAACCTCATCTTTGGGGTCTTGTATCACGCCCATCGCCGCATGCGAATGCCGCACGGCATCAAGCGCAACACCATCGCCATCGGGCAAAATTTATGGTCCGCGCGCCGCCGCGGCGATGAAATGGTGGCGCACATCGGGCAACGGCTCGCCGCGCGGCTCGTAGACGTAGCGGGCGAGGAAGAAGCCGGTGAGGGCGAAACCGTCGCATAGCTCCGCGGCTGACGGCTCGCCGGGATCTTGGGCAACCAGGAAAGCGGGCAGCGCCAGCAGCCTGTCGTGCCACGGCGCGCCGGCCGCGCGGGAGACCGCTCGCCCGCTTTTCGGCGACACATAGACAAGGTGGGTGGTGGCGCCGGTCGCCGCGCAGGTGGCAAGGTCGAGACCGAAGCCGAGTTCGGCGAGCAGCCGCAGTTCGAACCGGGCGATGAGCGCGGCCACGCGCAGCGGTGCGGCGAGCGCCGCAAGGGTGTGCTCCAATAGGTCGAACATCGCCTCGTGCGGGTCGCGCTCCGGCAACAGCCGGCACAGCGCCGCCAAATAGGTCAGTGCGTACAAAGCTTGCGGCTTGGTCAGGTAGGATGCCGCCCGCAGATCGAGGGCTTCGATCGCGTAGTTGCCGAGATGGGCGTCGAGCCGCGCCCGCCAGGTGGCACCGACCAAATTTCCCGCTTGCAATACCGGTGCGTAACGCGCGCCGGAGCCGCCGCGGACGAGGCCAAGATGGCGCCCGTGCCGGCGCGTCAGCAATTCGACCACAGCGCTCGTCTCGCCATGACGCCGGGCGCCCAGCACGATGCCGATGTCGCTCCATTCCATGACCGGCTAAGGCCTTCAATCCCGCGGGAACTCCAGTCCCATTTCGCGATAGCGTTCCGGATCGTCGGCCCATCCCTCGCGGACCTTGACGAACAGGAACAGATGCACCGGCTTTTCGATCAGCTGCGCGATTTCCTTGCGCGCCTCGGCGCCGATCGACCGGATGGCCTGGCCGCCCTTGCCGAGCGCGATCTTGCGCTGGCTCTCGCGCTCGACAAAGATGGTCTGCTCGATCCGCACCGAGCCGTCGCGCAATTCCTTCCAGGAATCGGTCTCGACGGTCGAGCGGTACGGCAGTTCCTGGTGCAGCCGCAGATAGATTTTCTCCCGGGTGATCTCGGCCGCCAGTGCGCGCATCGGCGCGTCCGAAATCTGGTCCTCGGGATAATGCCACGGTCCGGGCGGGACGTGGGCGGCAAGCCAGCGCTTGACCTCGGCGACGCCGTCGCCGTTCTGCGCCGAGACCAGGAACGTGGCGGCGAATGGCATCCGCGCGTTGGCGTCATGGACGAGCCCGAGCAGGCTCGGCTTCGCCACCAAATCGACCTTGTTGACGACGAGGAGCTTGGCCGCCGCCACATCGGCGACCTTAGCCACGATCGCCAGCGATTCGTCATCGAGTCCGCGCTTGGCGTCGATCATCACGGCAACGATATCGGCGTCATGGGCGCCGCTCCAGGCAACCGCCACCATGGCGCGGTCGAGCCTGCGGCGCGGCGCGAAGATGCCGGGCGTGTCGACGAAGATGAGCTGGGAGTTTCCTTCGATCGCAATGCCGCGGATCATCGCACGGGTGGTCTGGACCTTGGGACTGACGATCGAGACCTTGCTGCCGACCATCGCGTTCACGAGGGTCGATTTTCCCACATTCGGAGCACCGATGATGGCGACGAAGCCACAGCGCCGCGCGCCGGTATCTTTCGGTTCCTCACCCGCGTTTTCGCTCATCTCATCCCACAGCTTCCACGCCCTCACGGGTCAGCATTGCTGCGGCCGCGGCTTGCTCGGCGGCGCGCTTGGAGCGCCCGGTACCCACCGCCGGGTGGAATTCCGGTAATTCAACGGTAATTTGAAACTCCGGATCGTGGTGCGGTCCAGTGCGGGCAATTTCCCGATAAACGGGCGTCGGCAGGCCACGCCCCTGCGCCCACTCCTGGAGTATGGTCTTCGGATCGCGCGGCGGATGCGCCGGCGTCCGCAGCCGTTCGCCCCAAAACTGTTCGACGATGCGCGCCGCCGCCGCATAGCCGCCGTCGAGGAACACGGCGCCGATCAGCGCCTCGCAAACATCGGCCAGAATGGCAGTGCGATGCTGCCCGCCGGCTTTGGCTTCCGCGGCCCCGATCTTGATGGCGGACCCGAGGTCGATCGCCCGCCCGACCTCGGCGCAGGCCTCTTGACGGACGAGATCGGCAAGCCGGCGCGACAATTCGCCTTCGTCGGCATCGCCGAACGCACGGAACAGCATGTCGGACGCCACCAGACCCAGAACATGATCGCCGAGAAATTCCAGGCGCTGATAGCTGCCCGCCCGGCGCTTGCCGTTGAGTGCCGATATATGCGTCAACGCGTGTTCGAGCAGCGTTGCGTCGCTGAACACATAGCCGATCCGAGCTTCGATTTCGCGATGCGCCTCCGCTGCCTTTCGGCTCATCGCACGATCGTAAACAGCCGGCTCCACCGCACCGCCCAAGGCCAAGTCCAGACATGCCAGGCAGGCTGGCCATCGGCGATCGAGAAGAAGATGACTTGGGCCTTGCCGATCAGGTTCTCGAACGGCACATAGCCGACCGCCGACAGCACGCGGCTGTCGGTCGAATTGTCACGGTTGTCGCCCATCATGAAAAAATGGCCCGGCGGGACGACGTATTCCTGTGTATTGTCAAGAAATCCATTGTCCTGGAGATCCAGCGTTTCGTAGGTCACGCCGTTGGGCAGCGTTTCGCGCCAGCGCCGCACCCGCTCGGCGCCGCCGTTCTCGTCGTCGATAAAGTCCTTGACGCGTTCGCGCTTGACCGGTTCGCCGTTGATGTGAAGCAGCCCGTCGATCATCTTGATGTGGTCGCCGGGTAAGCCGATGACCCGCTTGATGTAATCGGTGGTATCGTCCTTCGGCAGGCGGAATACCACCACGTCGCCGCGCTGCGGCTCCCTGGCAAAAATTCGGCCGGAAAACAGCGGCGGCGATAGCGGCAGGGAGTAGTGACTATACCCGTAGCTGTATTTAGATACAAACAAATAGTCCCCGATCAGAAGCGTGGCCTTCATGGAACCGGACGGGATGTTGAAGGGCTGGAATAAGAGGGTTCGGATCACCAGCGCGATCACCAGGGCCTGGAACACGACCCAGATGAACTCCCAAACTCCACTTTCTTTGCGCTTTTCCTGCGTGGATACGCTCATCGGCCTCTCGCTTGTCATCGGCCTCTCGTCTTTCGATCTGCCTATCGATTTTTCAATCGAAGTTTCAATCATCACTCTGATCGCCTCGAAGCGATCGGTTTGCGTAGGTCGTACCCGTTCCCCGAATGACCAACCCGCTGCCAATGCAAACCGCATCCGATCGCAGCGCTTCAACGGGCTCTGTATCAACGGGCTCTCGCAGTGCAGCCGCCCGGTCGCGCGAATACTCCTCGACCGGCGTCGCAATCAATGGTCCTTCTAGCGGCTTACAAGCCGACGCGCAATCAACTCGGCAGCTGCGTAATTCTCTTCATGGCTGCGGCGTTTGGCGTGGTGCGGCGAATTGCCCCGATCGACGATCGCAGGCCCCACAAAAGCACGTTACGATGCCCAGCCGATTCGTGCAAGCGCCGCCATCGGGCTCCGCTCCGTCTTCCCAGTTCGTCACCAGTTCGTCTCGGAGAGCTTGGCGATGCCGGCGATCGGGCCTATGGAACGCGGTGAAAGGCGGTTTGCCATGGCACGATTTTCACCTCTGCGCGCAGGCTGCTTGGGCCTCGCGCTCACGATCGGCGCTCTCGATGCGCCGCGGGCCGCCGCGCAGGCCCGCACGGCGCTGCCGGCCGCCGTGATCGGCGTCAGCGTCTCGATCTGGCCCGCGATCGTCGCCGACCGCAAGGGCTTCTTCGCCGAGGAAGGCCTCGATGTCGATTTCATCACCGCAGGCGCCAGCGCGCGCGTCTTGCAGCAGGTCGCGGCCGGCAGTGTCCCGATCGGCAGTTCCTCCATGGTGGATGCGATCCGAGCGATCGGCAGCGGCGCCGGTGTCAAAGTGTTTCTCAACAGCCTGGCGGTGGGAACCCACAGCCTGGTGGCGGCGAAAACCATCAAATCGGTCGGCGACCTCAAGGGCAAGCGGGTGATGACCGGGGGTGCGGGCGACATCACCAATCTTTGGTGGCAGGCGGTGGCGAAACATTTCGGCCTCGACCCGCGCAAGGATGTGGACTTGCTGTTTTCCGGCTCGTCGGCGGCACGCACCGCGGCGTTGTTCGGCGGCGCCATCGATGCGAGCGTGCTGTCAACCCCGCAAAGCTTCAAGGCGATCGACGCGGGGTACACGGACCTCGGGCCGGTCGCACCCTATCTCGGCGACTTCCCCATGATGATCTGGCATGTCAATGCCAATTGGGCGCGGGCCAACGCCAAGACGCTGACGGCGTTCATCCGCGCCCACAACAAGGCGGTGCGCTACATGGCGGAGCCGGCGCATAAGCGCGAGGTCGCCGACATGCTTGCGAAGGCTTCCGCGTCCGGGATCGAAGACGCGCTCAAGACCTGGGACCTGTGCATGCGGATCGATGCCTTCGTGCCCGATGGCACGGTCACGGATGCCGCGATCCTGCGTGCCCGCGACGCCCTGATCGAGTCGGGAGACCTCAAGGCGCTCGCGCCGGCGCCTTCCGCTTATTACGATGGCCGTTTCCTCGCAGCGGCCAACAGGTGAGGCTGTCGCAAGCAAGCTTGCCGGTGTAGGATACCCCATGACCTCGATGACCCTGTCGCGTTATTTCGCCCAGCGCTTCTTTGTGGCGGTGGTGGGCGTATTTCTCGGCGTTTTCGTTCTCGTCACGCTGGTCGATTATATCGAACTGATGCGCAAAGCCGCCGACCTCCCGAATGCCCCGGCCATGAGCGTCATGCTGATGTCGTTTTACCGCGTGCCCCAGACCATGGAGCGTCTGCTGCCGTTTAGTGTGCTGGTCGGCGCCATGACGTGCTTCCTCGGGCTATCCCGGCGGATGGAACTGGTGGTGGCGCGCGGCGCCGGCATGTCGGTCTGGCAGATCATCGCACCCGCCATGGCGGTCGCCCTGCTGGTCGGCGCGTTCGGAACGCTGGTCTATAATCCGGCGGCGGCCTATCTGCGCGAAGCCTCCAAGCGCATCGAGGCCAAGATTTTCGGCCAGGGCCAGAACGTGCTGGACAGTTATGACAGCGGCTACTGGGTGCGCCAGCGCGGCAACGACGGCGAATCAATTCTCAACGCCCGCCAGAGCGAAAATCAGGGGCTGCTGCTCACCGCCATCACGATCTTCACCTTCAACGCGGCCGGCGAGTTCAAGGAACGCATCGAGGCGGACGAAGCAAGGCTGCAGCCGGGCGCCTGGCAGCTGAGGCACGCGCGAATTTATGTGCCCGGCATAGCGCCGCAAGTTTCCGAATCCTATCTGCTGCCGACCAAGCTGACGCGCGAGCAGGTGGCCGAGAGTTTTGCGGCGCCGGATACGGTCGGATTCTGGCATTTGCCGACCTATATCCGCTTTGCGGAAGACTCAGGCCTCGCTGCGGCGGGATACCGGGTGCAGTATCAGCTCTTGCTCGCGCGGCCGTTCCTGCTCGCGGCAATGATTCTGCTCGCATCTTCCGTGAGTCTGCGATCGTTTCGGTTCGGCGGCGTGCCGCAGCGCGTCCTCGCCGGCGTCGTCGGGGGGTTCTCCATCTATGTGCTCTCCAAGGTGACGGAGGATTTGAGCCGGGCGGAATTGCTCTATCCCCTGCTGGCCGCCTGGCTGCCGATCGTGGCCGGCGGGCTCACCGGATTTTTGGTGCTCCTCCACGAAGAGGATGGCTGAGAACCGCCTGCGCTTCACCTGTTGCGCCCATTACCATAGGTGGGCAAAGGCGCCTGGCACAGCCCAGAGGTGGGGTTTGGCCCGGATAGGTGGTCGTGAAGCCGCGACCTCCCGGAAGGGTCTGACCATATCGGCCATCGAAGCAGGTCCAACCGGCCGCACGGCAATAAAAATGACAAACTTTCGGCGTGTACTGCCAACGGGGATTGAGGGGTTGGGGCACGATTCGCATGATCAGGTTGAAGGGGCGGCACGGGCTCGTCATGTCGGCCGTCGCCCATGTGGGCCTGCTGCTGGGGCTGTTCGTTGCCGGCGCGGGCACGGTTCGGCCGGTGCCGCCCGAGCCGATGACCGTCGAAATCGTGCCGGACAGCGAAGCCCCGCCGGTCGAACCGCCCCCGGCCGAAGAAACACACCGGGAGGCGCCGCCGCCGGAAACGGAGGGGATTGACGGCACCTCGCTCGAGTTGACGTCGTCCGGGTCGGAAGTGTCGTCCGATTCCGACAAGGGAAGCGCTAGCGCCGAACGGCCGATGCCCAAAGCGGCACTGCCGTCGCTGCAGCAGGCCAAAGCCCAACCGAACCAGCAGCGCAGCGCCAGCCCCGCGGACCCGGCGCCCGAGACGCAGCCCCAGGCATCCGAACCGCTGCTACCGCCGACGGCCCAGCCCGAGCCGGAACCCAAGAAGGCCGCGGAGCAGCCGGACATCGGCGACCTGTTCGCGATGCCGCTCGCGATCCCGGGCTTGAAGCTGGGCGGCGGCCTCGACCTCCCCGCCAGCAATCCCGCCAAGCTTCCACACGATGACATCGCGGCCTTCAAGGCACGCCTTAGCGCATGCTCCCGGCTGCCTTCCGATATCGACGCGGATGTCAAGATCGCGCTGCGGATTTCCTTCAATCGCGACGGCACCCTTGCGGCACCGCCGCAGCTGCTCGACGCGAGCCTGTCGCCGGACGTGGCGGTTCTGCTTGCCGCCGCCACCAAGGCGCTGCAAACCTGTCAACCGTTTACGGAACTCCCGGCGGACAAATACAAAAAGTGGAAAACGATCCAGCTCGTCGTGACGCCGCTGGCGATGTCGGGCGGGTGAGCGAGCGCGCGACGCATCGGGGCCGCGCGCCCGGGGTCGCTGCGGCTCATGCTGGATGCGCGTTTTATCCGGCTGTTCCGATCAGATCACCGACCTCTGCGGCGAACGCAGTCAGCAAGCCGATATACTGATCGATCTCTTCGGATGACGGTGGTGGCTCCTGAAAGTCTTCCAGGCCGGGATAGCGGTAGGCAACGCTCCAGATGCCGAGATGCCGAGATGCCGAACGGTATCCAGTGGGTCCGGCGCAAATTGCGGATAGAGCGGTACAAGCCGGTCAACGAGATAGTCCAGATCATGGGTCCGGCGGAACGGTTCGCCGGCCAGAATGAGCAGAGCCTTCAAAAGTTTTTCCGCGGCCTGCTGCAAATGGAAGGCACTTGCGCCCAATCGTGGCAAACGGGCAGCCGCTTTCGCCACATCGATATCTTCCGCCACAATTGCGAGCCAGCGCCATGCCTCCCGCCGGCTTTCCGGCAGAATGGGCCGATCAGGCCCGTTCATAGACCGCAATCCCGTCCATTGCGGCTTCATACGCCAGCGTGCCGGCGATTTTGGCGCGGCGTTGATAGACGGCATTCCGCACCGGTATCACGTCGGCCGGACGGTCAAATCCTTGGCGAGACTCCCAGCCGGCCCGCAGGGTGAGCCGTTCCGGGGGTGCGTCGTCGTCAAGAATGACCAAGAGATCGAAGTCGCTGTCCGGTCCGGCTTGGCCGGTGGCGTGCGAGCCGAACAAGATGACGCGGCGCGGATGGAAGTAATTCACCACGCGGTCGAGCAACGCCGACGGCACCCTTGTCCTCTCGCCCATCCGATTGTCCCTTCATCGCATCGATTAAACTCATCTTGGGTCGAAACGACCCGCAGCCGCCAGCAAGGCGTCGCCGATCGGATCAGAAATCCGGCTTGTCGGCGGTCGGGATCGGCTCGATCTCGTAGTTGAAAAATTGGGCGTTGTTCTCCGCGCAGACAGCTTCCCGCATCGGGCCCTGCTCAACCTGCCGGTAGCGCTGCAGCGCGGTCCACGGCATCGTGAAGGCGCCCGGATCCTCGACCCGCGCCGTCGCTTCGATCGCCTTGCCGCCGTCCACGAGACGGAAGCGCTCGACGACATGCAACTGCTCGGTATGCGGCGTGCGATAATTGTCCACGAAGGTGCGGGTATCGATCCCGATCGTATCGACCACCAGCGTGTCGCCGTTCTCGTAATGGCCGATGGATTCGCCGAACCACGACGGCTTGAGGTTTTCCGAGTGCTTGTCGGTGAGATAGACATGGCGCGCCATGTGATCCTCCTCCCAGATCAGCACCACCTTCGTGGGCGTCTGGAGGAAATAGACCGGCGTCACCGGATAGAGCAGAAAGCCCGGCACGCCGATCGGCCAGCACCGCTCCTTCGGCGTCCACAGCATGGGTTGCGTCAGCGACCGCGCATTGAGCTTGCGCAGCTCGTCGCGCACCCATGGCTGCAGGATCGGATTGCTCAAATCCGCGACCCGGTTGGTCGGCTGCTTGCCGGTGCGCCGCGCCATCGCATTGTCGATATAGGGATGCGCCTTGTCGGAGGCGACCGGCCCCGGTCCCAGTTCCGGCGGGGTGGGGAGGAAATCGTCGCCGATCGGCTCGTCGCTGTTCTGCACGCCGGCGATCCAGCCGGTGCGCAAGTCGGGACTGAAATTGGGGATTGCCCGGTCGTCCGCCCCGAAGGCCATCGTGCTCAACGTCGTGAAGCAGAACACGCCCGCAATGGTAACTCTTGCGCGGGCACTGACGGTGAACCGGAACATCGTGTTGTCCTCCCGCGTTGCGCGATGGCTGGTTGACCAGCAATCTCTTTTGGGCATGGGTTTGCCCTTGCGCCGCCGATTGCACCGCCACCGCCGTTTCCACGGCCGGCCATGTGGACAAATGCAGGTGTCGCTTTCGAAATCCTTGATTGCGCCACGTTAGCCGAAATTCGCGCCGGCTCAAGAGGCGCATGTTCGGCAGCGGAACCGCCCTCGATACTTCGCCCACCCTGACCCACCCCGGCCCACCCGGAAATGCCTTGACCGCAAGACGGCGGACAGTAATGCGTCTATGGTCATCACCATGGTCAGATAGCAATGATCCGAAGCATCAAGGCTTCCGAATTCAAGGCCAAATGCCTCGCCCTGATGGACGAAGTTGCCCGCACCGGGGTGGCCGTGATTATTACAAAAAACGGCAAGCCGGTCGCCGAACTGGCGCCGCACCGCCCGCCCGGACGGAATGCGCGCGGCATTCTCAAGGGCGAGCTTTTTGTTGTTGGCGACATCATCGCGCCGATCGAAGTCGAATGGGACGCTCTGAAGTGATCCTGCTCGACACCATGCGGCGATCTGGTTAGCGATCGACGAAGGTCTCGGCACGCAAAGCCAAAAATTGGCCGGTCAAGCGCAGGCCGATGACGGTCTTGCGGTGGCGGCGATCAGCTTTTGGGAACTCGCAATGCTGATCGCCAAGCGACGCCTGCGGGCCGTAAAATCAGCCGGCGAATTGCGGGCCAAACTGCTTAGCGCCGGCATTCGCGAACTGCCGCTCACCGGCGACATCGCCATTCTTGCCGGCGAACTCGACGCTCTCCATGGCGATCCGGCGGATCGCATGATTGTGGCGACGGCGATTGCGCATGATGCGACATTGATGACCGCGGACGAAAACCTATTGAAACGGCGGCATCGGTTGAAGCGACAAGATGCGAGCGAGTGACGCTTCCCGCAAATCACCTGCCCCCCTTCGTCGCGGTGAGCAAACGCTTCAAATGATCGACCACGTCGCGCGGTGCTTCGGCGATGCGCCGGATCGCCCCCAACACCTCGTCGCCCCCGACCGGGCTCACGTCGAGCCGCAGTCGCGCGGCTTCCTCCAGAAATTGCGGATCCTCATGCGTGGCCACGAAAGCGGCCTGCAGGGCGCGGGCTCGGTCGGCCGGAATATCCGGCGGTGCCGCGAAGGGCCGCGCCATCAGGTAGGGCTGTTCGGTCAATTCGATGAGCGCGCGCGCGGCGTCGCTCGTCGCCAATTCGCGCGCAGTCGGCACGTCGGGCAAATCCGGGAGGCGGGTGGCGCGGCCGAACTGCACCAGCACGCGCACATTGCTGCCCGGCAGCAGCCATTGCGGCCGAAACGTCTTGATGCTGGTGAGATCCGCGGTGCGACCGCTCACCTCGCCGCGCTCCATGGCAAGCAGCATCGATGCGGTGTCGGGATAGCCCCCGACGACCTTGAGGTTGAGCCCCAACGCATCGCGCAAGATCATCGGGACGTCATTGCCCGAAGCGCCTTCGCCGCTGCCGGCCATCACCACCGGCGGACTGCCCGCTTGGCGCAATTGTGCAATCGATGCAGCGGGCGCGTCGTCCCGCACGATCAGCACATAGGCGTCGTCACGAAAGCTCGACGAGGAGCCAAGCCAGGTAAATCTCCGCGAATTGAACTGCGCGCCGCTGCTGGTGCCCATCGCGGCCAGCAGCGGGACATCGCGCGAAAACGTGCCGATGGTGGTACCGTCCCGCGGCGCCGCGGTGTAAATAAAGTTGGCGGCGCGCAAACTCCCGGCGCCCGGCATGTTCTGCACCACGACGGTCGGATTGCCGGGGATGAAGCGGCCGAAATGGCGCGACAGCAGCCGCGCATAGAGGTCGTAGCCGCCCCCCGAGCCGTAGCCGACGACGATGCGGACGATCTTGCCGCGGTAGAAATCCGCCACGGCGTCGGCGCGCGCCGGCGAGGCGAGGGCCAGGAATCCGACAACGGATGCCAGAGCAGCCGCCGATCGCTTCCACATCGTTTGTTCTCCCGTTCGGTCATGCCCCGTGAAAGCGCGGCATCCGGTAACCCCCGCCACATCGGCTTTGCCGCAATCGACATCTGAGGTTACTGGATCGCCCGCCGTCATGGGCGATGACACCCAATTGGTGCGTTTCCTTCCCGCCGTGTCCTACGCCGGCTGCTGCCCGCGCACCATGAGATAATGGTTCAGGCCCGGTCACGCCGCCTTCGGCGGCAAGGTGGGGAGTTCGGCCGCGTAGACGTCATCCATGCGCGATTGCAACGCATGCTTGGCCAGTGCCTCGGCGAACATGTGGCGCACCTGCGGATCCTCGTCGGCGTAATCGATCTGCATGCCGCCGAGGCGCCGGCTGATCCACGATAGCGGCACGCCCTGGGCATTGCGCGGGGAGGCATATTTGAAGGCGAGATAGCGCGCCGGCACCGGGCCAGCGTTGAAATGCTGGTGGAACCAGGCATTGGGCGGGACGATCATGGTGCCGATCTGCCAGTCATAGCGGCGCGGCGGGTCGCCTTCGGGCCACATCAGCGAGTAGCCCTCGCCGCTCAGCACGATCACATGCGCCCCCGGCCCATGAGCATGCGCCTTCTTGTAGGTGCCGACCGGGAACTGCGAAATATGGCTCGCGATGGTGCCGCGGGCCATATTGAAGCGGATGTGCCCGCCGCCGGCCCCGCGCTCCTTCGCGGATATCAGCGGCAGGTTGACGGCATCGGCGACGAAATTTGTCGTCAGCAGAAATCCTTTCTGCTCGCCCTTGGCGCTAAAATAGTCCGGCTCGCCGGCAAACCGGTTCTTGAAATCGTAAGCGGTGTTGAACACGAATTCCGTATCGCCATAGAGATTGAGCACCGAGGGGCAATTGGTGACGGCAACAAAACGCGCCGGTGCCGTCCCCGATCCATTGAAATGCTGATGCCAGGTATTGAGCGGGATCGCGAACATGGCGCCGGCCTTCCATTCGAACGCGATGCGGTCACCGGCGTCGTTCCAAACTGTCGTGGAACCGCGGCCATCGAGCGCGAGGATCATTTCCTCATACAATTGCCGCTGCGGCGCCAGTTTGCCGCGTGCAGGGATTTCACACACATAGCAGTCGTTGGAGGTGCGCGAGGCCTCGTGATTGATGAACACGCCATGACCCGCCGCGCCGCGGCCATGGCTTGAGGTCCACGGTTCGTAAATTCGGAATATAATGCGCGCCGATGATGTCGAGGCCCTCGCCGCGCACCCAGCGCAGGTAGGCGGTGTCTTTTTCGGTGGCGAACTTGTTCGCCAAGTCCTCCGATACGACGGCATTCTTGGCCATGCGTTTTCTCCCCTCAATGCTCGCCCGCTATCGGCGCGGTCGGAAGCCCTCTTGTATGCGGCGCCGATCCAGGGCGTATCCATCGCCGAAAGCTACCATTGAAGCCACAGCCTCGACCAAAGACTGTCAGCCGAAACCGATGAAGATCGATCTACCCTACCTCCAGGAAGGTTTTGGCATCGATACCGGCCTGCTTGAGGATAGCGCGCAATGTGGGCTCCGGCATATCGCCGGGGTGGTTGGGGATAGTAGCATAGAGATCCAGGGCCGGATTGAACCAGATCTCGTGCAAACGGCGGCCTGACTGTGGAATTCGAGGCCGAGCGCCTTGAGCCGTCTAACGATGTCGCGATAGCGGAAGCCGGCCAGCGAGCCCATCAGGTCGCGACGATAAGCGGATAATCGAAGACCTCGCCGGCGGGCTGCAGTGAAGTAAGGCTCGAGTCCGCCTGTGCCTCGATCAACTTCTTGGCCACGTCGCGAGCGATTTCGAGAGTCTCCTGGATGGTCCGGCCTTGCACCACCAAGCCCTGCACCGCATCGCTGGTGGCCAAATAGCCGCCCTCAGGCAACTTTTCGACGTGCAGTTGGATCATATGTTCCATGACGACGCTTTCGATAAGTGGCGCCTACCGCCTATACAGGCGCGTTGAGCGTTTAGCAAAACCCATCCAACCAACGCCACAAACGCCGCGGCGCGATGCAGCACACATCGCCCGCCAGCGCCGCCCGGCGGCGAAGCCCCCCTTGAAGCCCCCTGGTGATGGGCGTAGCATTGTAAATTCGGCATTAATCGGAAATTCGGCCCGCGTCCCCCATCTGTGAGAAAGGTCCCCACGATGAAAGCCAGTCTCTACCTCGGAACCGCAATCACGGCCGTTGCCTTGGCCGCCTGCGCCTTGGGCTCGCCCGGCGCGGCGCTGGCGGCGGATGGTCCGTCGCTCCTTGCCGGCAAGGTCGTTTCCACGACCGGGGAACCGCTGGCGGGCATTCCCATCAAAGCGCATCGCGACAACAGCACCGTGACGGTCGCGGTCTATACGGACGCCAAGGGCGAATATTCGTTCCCCGGCTGGTCCGACCTGACGCCGGGCTCCTATTCGGTCGGGGTCGAGTTGCCGGATTTCGAACGCACCGCCAAGCCGGTTGCGGTGGCGGCCGGCAAGACCACAAGCATGGATTTTACCCTGAAGGCGAAGCCGCTCGCCTATGAGGACGCGACCGCGTCCGAGATCATCGCCGGCCTTCCGGGCACCGACCAGCAGAAGGTGCTGTTCTCGCAGTGCAGCAATTGTCACACGCTGCAATGGGCGCTGCAGGCCGGGCGGACCAAGGAAGAATGGATCGCGGTGGTCAAGAAGATGGCCGGCCGGCCGGCCGGGCAGGAGGCGCCCGGCACCTATGCGTTCGGCCAAAAGCAGTTCATCGAGCCCTTGGCGGAGTATCTGACGCAAATCCGCGGACCGGATTCCTCCGATAATATTCCCTTCAAACAGCGGCCGCGGCCGACCGATGCGGCTTCCACCAATATCGTGGTAACGGAATATGCGCTGCCGCGCGGGGGACAGCGCGAACTCTATATGCTGCGCGGCGATCGCCGGTTCGTGTGGCCGCACAACGTCATCATGAACGACAAATACGCCTACTACACGGATCACTTTTCCTACCGGCTCGGGCGCGTCGATGTCCACACCGGGGAAGGGATGGAGATGAACTTCCCGGTGCCGAAGGGCGCAGGGCGCGAAGGCCGCAACGCCATGGGCGATGGCGACACCCGGCCGGGCCAGCCCGGCGGCGGCGCCCATGAGCTGCAATTCGACCGCGCCGGCAACGTTATCGTCGGCATGGACAACGGGACGGTGAAATACGATCCCGAGACCGGGCGGTTCTCCAACTGGGCGGCCGGCCGCGCGATGTTCGGCCTCGATCCGGACGGCAATGTATGGAACTTGGCGCGCAACGGCGATTTGGTGAAGATCGATACCAGCACCGAGGAACTCAAGCGGACCGCCTATCAAATCCCGAAGAACAAGGGCATCTACGACACCGACACCGATTCCAAGGGCCGCACCGACCTTTATATCTGGCAGGAAGGCAAGATCGGCATCTTCGATCCGCGGACCGATTAAATACGAGGAATATATGACGCCGACGCCGATGTCCGGTCCGCGGCGCGGCCAGATCGACGGCAAGGATCGCCTGTGGGCGGCGGAATTCTATGCCGGCCAGCTGGTCATGTTCGACCCGGACAATAAGGTGCTCAAAGAGTTTCCGCTGATCAACGGCACCAAGCCTTATACGGCCCCCTATGCGGAGCCCTATTCGGCGAGCGCCGACGACAAGAACCAGATCGTGTGGACGCACGATTTCTCCTCGAGCCGGCTCTATCGCATCGACATGAATACCGGCAAATCGACGGAATACATGACGCCGTCGAACTACGAGGTGCGCGATCTGAAAGTGGATACCGAGGCCGAGCGTCCGACCGTGTGGGTCCCGGCCTATCGCCCGCCATCGAAGCTGGTGAAGATTCAGATGCGGTAATTTATTCCGCGCCTTTCTCCGCCGGTAGCCGTCGCGCGTATTCTCTCCCCATCGTTCTTGACGATGGGGAGAGTTCCTATGAGCTTTGCACACCTTGAGGGATAAAACCGCAGGTTGCCGTAGGTATGCGCAAGGGCGCTTGCTCGGGCCGAACCGATACGCATCGGGCGCTCGCGCCGTGCGCACCATCGGCGGTGCCGGTGCGCACGGCGCGACCGGCCCTTGGACACTCCCATAGGCCGGCGCACGCGCCTTTGCGCACCCTACGAAATTCCCGCCGAGTTTTTGGTACGCTGCAGCCGCGGCGCAAAAGTGCTATGGTGCGCGTCCAAGACACACTCCGAGCGGCGAACAACGAAGCACGTTCGACGGCCGCCAAGCGATGCACGAGGACACGCCCATGAGCCAGCTTTCCCGCCGCGCCTTCGTGCGCACCGCGACAGTGACCGCGAGCGGCGTCGCGGCGTTCGGCATTCTGACCCGGCGCGGCGACGCCGCCGAATTCGAATTCAAATACGCCAACAACAATGTGGCGGCGCATCCGATGAATGTGCGGCTGCGCGAAGCCGCGGAAACCATCCGCAAGGAGTCCAACGGCCGCCTCGACCTGCAGCTGTTCCCGAACAGCCAGCTCGGCGGCGATTCCGACGTGCTGTCGCAGCTGCGCACCGGCGCAATCCAAATGTTCAATCTCTCCGGCTTGATCCTCGCGATCTATGTGCCGGCAGCCTCCATCAACGGCGTCGGCTTCGCGTTCAAGGACTACGACCAGGTCTGGACCGCGATGGACGGGGCGCTCGGCGCCTATGTGCGCGGCGTGATCGGCCGGGCCGGACTGTTCGCGCTGGAAACGATGTGGGACAACGGCTACCGGCAGGTCACCAGCAGCACCCACCCGATCAATACGCCGGACGACCTCAAGGGCTTCAAGATCCGGGTGCCGGTGAGCCCGATGTGGACGTCGCTGTTCAAGGGGCTCGGCGCCTCGCCGGCCAGCATCAACATCAACGAAGTCTATTCGGCGCTGCAGACCAAGATCGTCGAAGGCCAGGAGAACCCGCTCTCGCTCATCGACCTGTTCAAATTCTACGAGGTGCAGAAATACGTCTCCTACACCAACCACATGTGGGACGGTTTTTGGACGCTCGTCAACGGCCGCGCCTGGGCCGGGCTGCCGAAAAACCTGCAGGAGATTCTCGCGCGCAACATCAACGCCGCCGCACTCAAGGAGCGCGAGGATATCCGCCAGCTAAACGATTCGCTCGAAGGGGCACTTACGCAGAAGGGCATGGTGTTCAACCGCACCGACACCGAGAAATTCCGCGCCGCCCTGCGCACCGCCGGCTTTTACGCCGAGTGGAAGCAGAAGTTCGGCGCGCAGGCCTGGGCAGTGCTGGAGAAGCAGGTCGGCGCGCTGGGGTAGGGCGGGTCCTCGCCTCGTTAAAGCATTCTTTGGCAGTCATGGCCGGGCCTGTCCCGCGGATGTCCACGCTCTGCTTGGCGAGTTGCAGCAATCAAGACGTTATAAGGGTAGGAAGCAACGATTTCCGGTACCGGCTAGCCGGGTAAGTGCTATGGTGCGTGGTCGCGATGGAACCCGAGCGCGGGACCCAAGCGCCATCGACGGCAGCCACGGATAAACGAGGATACGCCGATGAGCCAGATATCCCGCCGCACCTTTGCGCGCACTGCCACGGCGACCGCGGGTGGTGTCGCGGCGTTCGGTATTCTGACTCGGCGTGGCGATGCCGCCGAATTCGAGGTCAAATACGCCAACGATAATGTGGCGGCACACCCGATGAACGTGCGTCTGCGCGAGGCCGCCGAAGCGATCCGTAAGGAATCCGGCGGACGCCTGGACGTGCAGCTGTTTCCCAACAGCCAGCTCGGTGGCGACACTGATATGCTCTCGCAACTGCGCACCGGCGCAATCCAGATGTTCAACCTTTCCGGCCTCATCCTGGCAACCTATGTGCCCGCCGCCGCCATCAATGGCGTCGGTTTCCTCTTCAAGGACTATGACCAGGTCTGGAGCGCGATGGACGGCGCGCTCGGCGCCTATGTACGCGCCGTGATCGGCCGGGCCGGCCTCTTCGCCTTCGACAAGATGTGGGACAATGGCTACCGTCAGGTCACCAGCAGCACCCATCCGATCGTCACGCCCGACGATCTCAAAGGCTTTAAAATCCGGGTGCCAGTGAGTCCGCTATACACGTCCACGTTCAAAGCGCTCGGCGCCTCGCCCACCAGTATCAATTTAAGCGAAGTCTATTCGGCACTCCAGACCAAGATCGTTGAGGGCCAGGAGAACCCGCTCTCACTCATCGAATTATCCAAATTCTACGAAGTGCAGCGATATGTTTCGTATACGAACCACATCTGGGATGGTTACTTCACACTCGCCAATGCGCGCGCCTGGGCCGGCCTGCCAAAGGATCTGCAGGAGATTTTATCCCGCAACATCAACGCCGCCGCGCTCAAGGAGCGCGAGGATATCCGCGCGCTCAACAATTCGCTCGAAGGGGCACTTACGCAGAAGGGCATGGTGTTCAACCGCACCGACACCGAGAAATTCCGCGCCGCCCTGCGCACCGCCGGCTTTTACGCCGAGTGGAAGCAGAAGTTCGGCGCGCAGGCCTGGGCGGTGCTGGAGAAGCAGGTCGGGGCGCTGGGGTAGGTGGCCGGCATGCCCATGCGAGGGAGGCCGACTCAACGGGATTCAAAGCCGCCGGTGCTGCGCGGGAGACGGATCTCGATGCGACCTTTCGGGTAAGGCGAAAAAGTCGGATAGGGTAAACCAGGGGCGGGTGAACGATTGTAAACCAGATAGGGAGAACACTCTCCTCGGGGTCCGCACACGGGATAGGCATACAGGCCCGGACGAATATACGTAAAATCGTACGGTCCATAGTCGTGATTGTAATCGCAATGCGGATAGCACGACGCCGCGGATGCGGCGGTCGTTGCGACGCAACAACCGATCACCACGAATCCAAGCCAAAGCCCGGCCTGCACGAGGAGGGGCCACGATCTAGCGGTAATGGTGGGACCATGCAGCATGATTACAACTCCCGAGGCAAGAAGAGTGCATCCTGTTCCGCAGAATGACCGGCAATCCGCGCAAATGTTCCCGGCAACCACCTGCCTTTCTTTAAATAAGCAGCACGTGTCCAGGAATCCTTACGTGGCGGCATTGCCGAGGCTACCGGATAGCCCGCTTTTTCGGTCGGTGATAGTCTCCTTTGCTTGTTACCGGAGCAGGTAGATTTCGACGGCGGTTTACTCGGCGACTCGTTGACCCGGATGCGATGCTGTGCGGTAAAGCGGGGTGCCATCGTAAATCTCCGCGATGCGGCAGCGCAGCCCGCAGTTAGGAAGCTCCAGCCATTCTTCCAGATGCGTCAGCTTCGTGGCGTGCCATCGCGTCGCGGAACGCAAATCGAGACTTACCTCGACGCCGTAGGGATCGATCAAGAGCACCGTCTCGCAGGGCGGGTGAGCGAGGTAGAGCCGCCGCTTGACCGCGATCCATGGTTCTCTCCTCGACGCAACGGGTGCGTGGTCGGTATCGGACACGATTTCGGCGATCACATAGGCGCGTTGAACGAAGCGCTGGCGCGGTTCGAAGTCCGCATCGATCACCATGACATCCGGCTCCGGCCGGTAATCGCCTTCGATCGCCGCGAGCGCAGTCTCTCCAAGGTCCACGCCGGCGCGGGAAATGGCGATGCGGGTAGGTTCATGCCTGGCAAGTGCGTCGTTCAAGAGGCGCGCCAAGTTATCGGCGATCCGCTGATGCGACAGTATCGGAGGAACCATCATGATGGGGACTCCGTCGATCAGCTCCCAGCGTTCCCGATCCGGACGCGTCTCCTGGAACGATCGAAATTGCGCACCCGACAGCTTCAGCCTTGTTTGCGCGACGACCGTCATGTCAACCTCGTTGCGTTTTCTACCGGTAAACTCTCTTAAGCACACCGCACCGCAATTTGTTAGGCTTCGCTCTTTGTCCGTTTAGTTTAGGCCGTGACCTGGCGGACAGCAACCGACAGGCAGGATGTTGTTGGAAGTGCCGCTTGCCGTGATAGTGTGCAACGAAGCTCCAGCGGCCTCCGATGATTGCGCTTCGGCGCATCCTACCCCACTCTTGCAAATGACCAGTGGCCTCGAACCCTCCGTCCCGGTGCAAAGCTTGGTGGCCGCGGCGGCTCCCGACGCCGCGCCGCGGCGTTTCGCTACCCTCGACCGGATTCTCGCGACGGCCACCGAGGTCCCCGCCGCCGCGCTGGTCGGCGTCGAAATCCTGGTGCTGCTGACCGGCGTGATCGCGCGTTACGTGTTCAATGCGCCGCTGACGTGGTCGGACGAACTCGCCTCGACGCTGTTCCTCTGGCTCGCCATGCTGGGCGCCGTCATCGCGCTGCGGCGGTCCGAACATATGCGGCTCGGCTTCGTGGTCGGCCTCATGCCGGTGCGGTTCCGGCGCTTCGTCGATACCCTCGCCACCATGGTGGTGGCGGTGTTTCTCCTCGCCATGATTTCCCCGGCGCGCGACTACGTGGACGTGCAGTCGTTCATCACCACGCCGGCACTGGAGATTTCCGACAGTTTTCGCGTCGCCGCCATCGGGGTCGGCATGGTGCTGATGCTGGTGATCGTGTGCGCGCGGCTGATCGAGCGGGCGGCGCCGGCGGAGGCCGCGGCGGCACTCGCCCTCATCCTCATCGTCGGAGCGGGCCTGTGGTTCGCCCAGCCCATGCTGGCGACGCTCGGCAATCTCAACCTGGTGATCTTCTTCGTCGTCATGGTGGCGGTCTGTGTCGCGCTCGGCGTGCCGATCGCCTTTGCGTTCGGGATCGCGACGGTGTCGTATCTTGCACTGACGACGCGCGTCCCGCTCACCATCGTGGCCAGCCGCATCGACGAGGGCACCTCGAACCTCATCCTGCTGTCGGTGCCGCTGTTCGTGTTCCTCGGCCTGCTCATCGAGATGGCGGGGCTTGCCCGCGTGCTGGTGGATTTCATGGCCGCCCTGATCGGCCATGTGCGCGGCGGCCTCTCCTATGTTCTGCTCGGCGCGATGTATCTGGTGTCCGGCATTTCGGGCTCGAAGGCGGCCGACATGGCGGCGATCGCGCCGGTGCTGTTTCCGGAAATGCGCCGTCGCGGTTCCAGCCCCGGCGAACTGGTGGCGCTGCTGGCGGCTTCGGGCGCGATGTCGGAAACCATTCCGCCGAGCCTCGTGCTGATCACCATCGGCTCGGTGACGGGGGTGTCGATCGCCGGCCTGTTTACCGGCGGCCTGCTGCCGGCGCTGGTCGCCGCCATCGCGCTGGTGGTGCTGTGCCGGCTGCGCTCCCGCGGCGACGATGTGTCCGGCCTCAAGCGCACGCCTGCCCGGAAAGTCGCAAAAAGCTTCGTGGTGGCGTTGCCGGCGCTGGCGCTGCCGTTTCTGATCCGCGCCGCCGTAGTTCAGGGCATCGCCACCGCGACCGAGGTCTCGACCGTCGGTGTCATCTACACGGCTTTCGCCGGGCTGTTCATCTACCGCCAGTTCAATTGGCGCCGGCTCTACCCGATGCTGGTCGAGACCGCCTCGCTGTCCGGCGCGATCCTGCTGATCATCGGCACCGCGACCGCGATGGCCTGGGCGCTGACCCAATCGGGATTCTCGCGCCAGCTGGTCACCATCATGGAGCAGGTGCCGGGCGGAAAGCTCGGCTTTCTCGGCGTCACCATCGTGGTGTTCATGATTCTCGGCAGCGTGCTGGAAGGCATTCCGGCGATCGTGCTGTTCGGCCCGCTTTTATTTCCCGCAGCGCGCGCGCTTGGCGTCCACGACGTGCACTACGCCATGGTGGTGATCCTCGCCATGGGGATCGGCCTGTTCGCCCCGCCCTTCGGGGTCGGGTTCTATGCCGCCTGCGCGATCGGCCGGGTGGCGCCCGATGAAGCCATGGGCCGGGTGTGGCCCTATCTCGGCGCCGTGCTGGCCGCCCTCATCCTGGTGGCGCTGGTCCCGTGGCTCTCGATCGGGTTTTTGTGAGCGGCGCCATAGGGTGCGCCAAGGCGCCCGGTATGGCTTTTGGGCACGCGCACGAAATTTTGGCGCCGTGCGCACCGTCGGCGGCCTTGGTGCGCACGGCGCCGTTCGGCGGTGACTCTCGACGCAAGCCGCCCGTCGCCTTTGCGCATCCTACAACCCCTACAACCCATCCTATGTGGCAGCTATGATCCAACCGGCATCATCCGACCGGATCGATCGGCGCCGGCGGCACGCCGCCGGCTTCGATGGCCTCGCCGGCGCGCAGGCACAAATCTTCCCGGTAGCGCCCGGCGATGATTTGCACCCCGACCGGCGTGGTGCCGATGAGCCCGGTGGAGACGGTCAGGCCCGGCAGTCCCATCAGCGGCACGCTGGTCTGCGTCAGCTGGGCTTCCCAAACGCGCCGGAACGCGGCCTCGCCCTGCAGGTCAAGGCCGTCGGGGAACGGCAATTCGGCGGAAACCGGCAGCAACAGCACCGGATACTTTTCCAGGAACAGCAGCCATTCGCGGGTCAGCGTCGCCCGCCGCACCAGCGTAAGCGCCATCGTTTCGGCGCCCCAGCTTTCGACCTTGCGGCGCATGTTCGCAACGACCGTCAGCGCGCCGGGATCGCCCTCGCGCTCCGCCGCTTCCGCAAGCGCGGCAAAGCCGTCGCCGAGCCACAGCCGCTCCTGCAGGTCCGAGGCCTCCCGAAACGGCGGCGTCGCCGCGATCATCTCCACGCGCCAGCCGGCATCGGCAAGCCGCCGGGCCGCGTCCAGCAGAGCGGCTTCGACCTCCTTGACGATCGCCAGCCCATCGGGACGCAGGCACACGGCGGCGTGGAGCGGCGCGGGTGGTCCCTCGAGCGGCGCCGGCGTCCACCACGGATCGCGCGGGTCGGGCGCCGCCATGGCGGCGAGCCCGGCACGGAGATCCGCCATCGTGCGGCCGATCGGACCGGAGACGGCCATCAGCTGCCCGCCGATCCCGCGCTCGGGCGAGGAGGCGTTGTAAGCCGCAACGCGGCCGAGCGTCGGCCGCAACCCATGCACGCCGCACGCATAGGCCGGATAGCGGATCGAACCGCCGATGTCGGTGCCATGGGCGAGATGGCCCACTCCCGTCGCCACGGCGGCCGCCGCGCCGCCGGACGAGCCGCCGGGGGTGAGTGACGGATCGCGCGGGTTTTTGGTGCTTCCGTGCAGCAGATTGCCGGTGAACCAGCGCAGCGAAAACGCCGGCGTATTGGTGCGTCCGATGATGACCGCGCCGGCGCGCATGAGATTGTCGACCACCGGGCTGTTGACCTGCGCCACCAGGTCGCGCTGCAGCCGCACCCCGTTGGTGGTGGCGAAGCCGGCCTGATCCACATTGGCCTTGACGGTGACCGGGACCCCGGCCAAGGGGCCGGGGTCTTGTCCCCGTGCAATCGCCGCATCGACCGCCAGCGCCGCCTTGCGCACCCAATCGGGCCGGTAGTCCACGACCGCATTGATGCGTCGGATTCACCGCATCGAGCCGGTCAAGCGCGGCCTGCGCCGCCTCCCAGGCGGAAACTTTACGCGTGCGAACGAGGCGGGCCAGTTCGGTGGCGGGCAACTGCCAGATTTCAGTCATGGCGTTTGTCGATCCTGACATGTGCGATCCTGCGCATCGCGCCGCAAAGTGGTGTAGGGGGCATCGATCATCCGCATGGCCCGATCGTGGACAATGACTGTCAGCTCACAAACAGCAATCGTCGCCTGCCTTGTCGCTGCCGGTCAGCAAAAATCGCTGCCCGCCTCGCCAGACAAGACCTGCAGTCTACGGTTGTGGAATTCCGAGTTGTTTGCAAATACTGCGCACGGTGGCTTCCTTGATTTCGCTATGGCGCGGCACGCTGGCGATGTTCCGGTTCGAAGGATTGAGCCAGACCGAGTGCGCGCCACCTTCGCGGTAGAAAACGCATCCATGCCGGCGCAGGTGCTGCTCGAGGTCGCGACGTTTCACGCCTCGATAAAGTCGATCGGCTCACGCAACGCTTTTGGCGACATACCTTTTTCCGCCAATTCGCGCTGGCACTCTAACACCAGCTTGAGCGCATCGAGCAAATTCGCTTTGGCCTCATCAAGGGTTTCGCCTTGCGAGATGGCGGCCGGCACCTCCTCCACGAAGCAGGTGTATCCACCCTCATCGGCCGGTTCGAATATCGCAGTCAGTTTCATGCGCAAAAAGATGTCATGCCGCGCGCTCTTGCGCAAGCCGTGGCAGTTGCAGTTCGACGCAGATCAAGGCGAGACATCAATGAGGCCGCGTGGGGAAGTCGCGCAGATTGCTGATCGACGTCCGGCGACCGAAGAAAATCCACACCTGCGGTGTCCGGCAACGGAATAGCCGCTGCAGCGACTTGCCTATATCGTGCCGAACTCCGGCGATGCAAAATGGAGTCGGGTTCGAAGCCAAGCCCGACCGGCGCGCCGGAACTTCCAAGGGGGTTTGAAAATGCATAGCAGCCGTCTCGTGCTTGCCGCCGCTGCCGCGGTGGCGGTCATGTCGTTTACGCCGGCTCCGGCCGGTGCCCAAAGCCAGACGAGTCAAGTCCAGCCCAAATCGTGGATTTCCAGCTGGACGGCCAGTCCGCAGGTGCCGCGTGGGGTGCTGCCGGCGAGCTTTACCAACCGGACGATCCGCCAGATCGTCCATCTCAGCCTCGGGGGCGATAAGGTCCGGATTCGGCTCTCCAACGAGTTCGGTACCAGGCCGGTGCTGATCGGCGCGGCCAGTGTCGCGGTCGCGGGCCAAGGTTCCGGCATCGCGGCGCAGAGCCTGCGCCCGCTCACCTTCGGCGGCGCGAAATCGTTCGTACTGCCGCCGGGCGCCCCGGTGGTGAGCGATGCGGTCAACCTGGATGTCGCCGCTTTCACCGACCTCGCCGTGAGCCTCTATCTGCCCGCGACCACGGAGCTGGGCACGGTGCACGCGACCGGCCTGCAGACGGCCTACGTGTCCTCCGCCGGGGATTTTGCCACGGCGTCCGAATTTCCTGTCGAAGACCGTTTCGTCAACCGTTTCTTCCTCTCGGGCGTCATCGTCGAGCCGGCGGCGCCGGCACGCGCGATCGTCACCTTCGGCAATTCGATCACGGACGGGACCGCCTCGACGGTCAATGCCAACCGTCGCTGGCCGGATGTGCTGGCCCGCCGGCTGAAGGACGCCGGCGCTGCGGTCGCGGTGCTGAACCAGGGCATCGCCGGCAACCGCGTGCTCAGCGACGGCGCCGGCGTCAGCGCGCTGGCGCGGTTCGAGCGCGACGTGCTGAGCCAGCCGAATGTTTCGCACGTGGTGATCTTCCTCGGCATCAACGATCTCGGCTTTCCCGGCACCGCCATCGAGCCGAACGGCATCGTGCGCGCGGCGGACGAAATCATCGCCGGCTACAAGCAGCTGATCGAACGGGCGCATCTGCGCGGGATCAAGGTCATCGGCAGTCCGCTGACGCCGTTCGAAAACGCGCTTGGGGAAACCCCCAACCGCGGCTATTTCACGCCCGATAAGGAGGCCAAGCGCCAGACCATCAATCGCTGGATCCGGACCAGCGGCGCGTACGACGCCATCATCGACTTCGAATCCGTCGTTGCCGATCCGGCGCACCCCGCGGCGATCGCCAAAGCCTACGACAGCGGCGACCACCTGCATCCAAACGATGCCGGCTACAGGGCGATGGGGGAAGCCATCGATCTAAAATTGTTTCAGTGATGGCGCGGAGATTTGGCACGGGAGATGTATCGCGAAAAATTTGGCGGCGCAGGGCCGCCCTTGGCGGGGGCACGGCTTCGTTCGTAGCGCCGTCATTTCTTCCGTTCGATGATGATCCGTTCGAGCGCTTCCGCGTTGGCCGGTAACTCCACCGGCCCGTCGGGAAATCCGTTGACGGAGAGAATATAGGCGATGACGTCGGCATAACCGGGCGTTCCGAGGCTGCCGGGACGGCCGATCGGCATCAGGCTCGCCGTGTAGGTGAACAAGGTGCCGAGCGGCTGGTCGCCCCAGCGCCGCATGAACGAAGTTCCGGCCAGTTCCGGACTGTCGCTGTCGCCTTGCAGCAGCCCGCCATGGCAGACCGCGCAGGCGGTGAAATAGCGCGCCTTGCCGCGCGCCGCCTGGTCCTTGGTGTAGACGCCCTGCCAAACCGACACCGCAGCTTCGGCGGCACGGGCTGGTGCTCCCTGTCCCGGCGCGGCGAGGGTCAATGCGGCGGCGGCAAGACAGGCAAACGAATTGCTCGACAGCGTCATCCCTTCAGCCTCCATGCTGACTGCCAACGAACCGCGGCGGCAAATCTATGCAGACTCGCCACGGGTTCGCAATCGGCGGACCGCGAAACAGCTGCGAGACACGCGTGGGCCGGGTTTTACGGGGCGCCCCGACGAGCCCAAGCGTATGTCGGAGCGCCGATGAGGCTGAAATGCACTCTGCCGACTTGATTTTACCGACGACACCACGCCGTGGCTGCCCCAACCGCTGCTTTACCCTTCTGGCCCGTCGGCCCCTCACCAGTTGGCGAAGCAACAAGCCCTTCGCTGCCCCAAGTGTAACGAGGTCAGAATAAATCCAGCTGCTGGCTGGCCGGCCGCGGCGGTTGAAAATGCTCCGTCGTCAGCTCGGTCCTGCGATTGTTCAGGCCGAGGCGCGCACACGTGGTCTCGAAGCGCTTGCCGATCATCCAGGCGTAGGGGCCGCCGCCGGTCATGCGCTTGCCGAAGGTGGCATCATAGTCCTTGCCGCCGCGGGTCTGCCGGATCAGCGCAAACACATGCCGCTCGCGGTCGGGGAAATTGGTCTGCAGCCACTCGCGAAACAGGTCGCGCACTTCCAACGGCAGCCGCAGCAGCACATAGCCGGCCCCCTCCACCCCACAGGCGGCGGCGGCGGCGAGAATGCGCTCGAGTTCGGCATCGTTGATGGCCGGGATCATGGGCGCGGCCATCACACAGGTCGGGATGCCGGCGGCCGACAATTCCCGCAGCGCGTCGAGGCGCCGCTCCGGTGTCGGCGCGCGCGGCTCCATGACGCGGGCGAGTTTTGCATCGAGCGTCGTGACCGAAATGCCCACCCGCACCAGTTTGCGCTTGGCCATGCGGGACAGGATGTCGATATCCCGGGTCACGAGGTTCGATTTGGTCACGATACCGACCGGATGGCCGGCGCCATCGAGCACCTCCAGGATGCGCCGCATGATCCCGTACCGCCGCTCGATCGGCTGATAGGGGTCGGTATTGGTGCCGATCGCGATGGTGCGCGGCGTGTAGCCTGCCGCCGACAATTCGCGCCGCAATTGCTCCGGCGCGTCAGGCTTCATGTACAGCTTGGATTCGAAATCAAGCCCCGGGGAATGGCCGAGATAGGCATGCGTCGGCCGCGCGAAGCAATAGATGCAGCCATGCTCGCAGCCGCGATAGGGGTTGATGGACCGATCGAACGGGATATCGGGAGAATCATTACGGGTGATGACTTTGCGGCTGGCATCGACCGCGACCTCGGTCCGAAACGGCGGCAAATCCTCGATGGATTGCCAGCCGTCGTCGAAGGCAAAGGCGGCCTTGGGCTCGAACCGGCCGGTGGTATTTGTCAGCGCACCCCGCCCGCGGCGGCGCTGCGGTCCGACACCGCCTTCGAGGCCGAGCCGCAAGCTTGTCTCCGCATCGCGGAGCGCATCCGTTTCCGCCGCAACATCGGCCGAACCGGAATAAGGCTGAACCGGAGGTGGCGACCGGCGGCGAGCGGATGCTTGGCTGGACATGCTGGACATAGACAAAACATAGCAAGCTGCATCGAACAAAACAAGAACATTTTTGCATTTGCGCGCCTGGGGTCGTTTTGAGGACTGTTTTTTCCGCGCGCGCGCAGGCATTTTCAGATCGGAAATCAAGGTTTGCGAACGTCGCGCGACGGCGGCGAGCTTGGCGGTGCCCCAAAGCCTGGGATCAATTCTGCAATGCTGAGCGTCATCATTCCAACGTTGAATTGCGAACGCGCGCTGGCGTCAACGCTCGCCATGCTGGTGCCGGGCGCCGTGAGCGGCATGGTCCGCGAGGTGGTGCTCGCGGATGGCGGTTCGACCGACGCAACCCTGGAGGTCGCCGACGCGGCGGGCTGCAGCGTGCTGACTTCCGTGGCGCCGCTTGGGGAACGGCTGAACGCAGCCGCGGCGGCGGCGCGGTCGCCATGGCTGATGTTTTTGCGTGCCGGCACGCTGCTCGACGCCACCTGGCTCGATGAAACGGCACGGTTTATCGATGAAGCGGAACTGTCCGGTGACCCCGAAATAGCCGCAGCGTTCCGCAAATCGGTGTCGGCACGCGCCGCCTATCCGGCGATCGTCGAGGCGATGTCGCTGTTGCGGTTCGCCCTGTTCGGCGGTGCGCTTCCGGACCAGGGCCTGCTGATCGGCGCCGCATTCTACCAGCGGATCGGCGGTCATCGGGAAACCGCCGCCGATCCGGAAGCGGACCTGCTGACCCGGATCGGCCGCAGGCGCCTCGTCATGCTGCGCAGCGGCGCCAGGACGTGATGTCATGCCCGCCGGTGTCTTTCCGAGCCGTGGGCAAGACGATCAGTCAGCCATCATCCTGCATAAGGCTGCCTGACGCGGCCGGCCCGCGGTGGACTGAGGAGGAGTGGTTTGGGCGGACAGGCCCGGCCCGAGCCTGTAGGGCGCCGCGCCTACTGGGCCGGCGTTATGAGCCCGACCGCGGCGCCACGCGAATCCGTGACGATCGCGATGCGGCCGACGCCGGGGACGTCGAACGGCTCTTTCATGACCTTGCCGCCCGCAGCCGCCGCTTTCTTGGCGCGGGCATCGACATCGTCCACCGCGATATAGCCGAGCCAAGCCTCCGGCACGCCTTCAAATTCCGGACCCCCGATAGGCATCAAGCCCCCGGCCGTTTCGTCCCCCGCTTTGGCGATCCAGTAGGTTCCGCCGGCCATCGGCATAGCGTCGAAGGTCCATCCAAGTGCTGTCGTGAAGAAACGCTTCGACGCCTCCACGTCCCGCGTCATCAGTTCGTTCCAATAAAATTGTCCGTGCGACCACGTCATATCGATGCTCCGGTTGCCCGCCCGTCATACCCGGCGGAGCGAAATATCACTTGCGCAACCGCCGGCTTCGGACCGCTGGATTCATAGCACCATTCATTCTACGATGCATGGTTGCGTGAGGCACGTCGTTCAAACCAGGAAACCCGAGGAACGCTTTCATGCCCGTACGACCGATCGTTACTGCTTTGGCCGCAGGCTCAATGGCCATGCTTTGGCAGGGAGGTCCCGCCGATGCGCAAAACCGCGCCGCTGCTTTGAGCGGGCAGGTCACCTCCGATGCCGAAGGCGCCATGGAGGGCGTTGTCGTCAGCGCCAAGAAGCCCGGCTCGACCGTGACGGTCAGCGTCATCAGCGACGCGAAGGGCCGCTACAGCTTCCCGGCCGACCGGCTGCCCGCCGGCAAATACAACATCACCATCCGGGCCGCCGGCTATGACCTCTCCGCTCCGACCACCGCGGACGTCGCCGATGCGAAAGTCGCCACGGCCGACCTCAAGCTGAACAAGACCAAGAATCTCGCGGCGCAGATGAGCAATGCCGAGTGGGTCGCAAGCTTCCCCGGCACCGAAGACCAAAAGGCCATGACGCTCGATTGCGTCAGCTGCCACACGCTGGAGCGCATCGTCCGCTCGACGCACACCTCCGACGAATTCACCCAGGTCATCACCCGCATGCGCGGTTATGGCGCGGTGAGCCAGCCGATCAAGCCGCAGCGCATGCTCGACCCGGCGCGGTCCGGCACCCCGGAACAATACCGCAAGCAGGCCGACTATCTGGCCACCATCAACCTGAACGAGCACGATCGCTGGCCCTATGAGCTAAAAACCCTGCCGCGCCCGACCGGCCGGGCGACCCGCGCCATCATCACCGAATACGACATGCCGCGCTCGACCACCGAGCCGCATGACGTGATCGTCGATGCCGAAGGTAACGTCTGGTATTCGGATTTCGGCAAATCCTATATCTCCAAGTTCAATCCAAAGACGCTCAAGCTCACCGAACTGCCGGTGCAGAAGTTCAAGGCCAATGCGCCGGTCGGCAACCTCTCGCTCGAATTCGACAAAGAGGGCAAGCTGTGGTTCGACACCATGTACCAGGGCTCGCTCGGCCGGCTCGATCCCAAGACCGAGCAGATCAGCTGGTATCCGCTGGCGAAAGAATTCAATGACGACACGGTGCAGCTGAATTTCGTCGGCCTGCGCCACGACGTCAACGGCAAGGTGTGGACCAAGAGCGTCGGTAAACAGGACATCTTCCGGCTCGACCTCGCCTCCAACACCTGGGAGCGCTTTCAGCCGCTCAAGGAGGTCGGCTTCAGCCCGTCCTCGATCTACCAGGTGATCTCGGACTCCAAGAACAATCTGTGGATGGCCGAGTATACCCGCGGCAACATCGGCAAGATCGACGCCAAGACCAAGAAGGTCACCTGGTATCCGCTGCCGACCGCCAATGCGCGCGCCCGGCGCATGGTCATCGACGACCAGGACCGCCTGCTGATCACCGAATATCGCGGCAACAAGGTCGCGCTGTTCGATACCCGCAGCGAAAAGGTCAGCGAAATCGCGCTGCCGCCCTACACCTTCCCGTACCGCGCCGCGATCGACAAGAACGGCGAGATCTGGGCCGGCGGCATGCACACCGACCGCGCCGTGCGGCTCGACCCCAAGACCGGCCAGTATGTGGAATACCAGCTGCCGCACGAAACCAACATGCGCACCGTGTTCGTGGATAACTCCACGACCCCGGTGACGTTCTGGACCGGCAGCAACCACGGCGCCGCGCTGGTGAAGCTCGAACCGCTGGATTGATTGCGTAGGGTGGGCATGGCGCGTTTTCGCGCCATGCCCACCTGACCCAGCGTGAAAAGTGGGGGCACATTTCACCTTGCGCACCCCTTAGCCACGAAGACTAAAAATGACACGGCCGCTGAGACTTCGGATAGACCTTGTTCCGAGGCCCCTATGGGCATCAATCTCCGATCGAAGGAGGGGCTTGGTCCTTGGCGGTGGAAGAAATATCGGCAGCGGTTGATCGCCGAGAGCGGCGATCAATGTGCGATTTGCAAAAGCCGCGACAGGCCCCATGTCCACGAAATTTGGGAGTATCGTGAAACGTCGCACACCTGCACGGCCAAATTGATCGGCGTCGAAATCATCTGCCAAAACTGGGCAATGACCTCGAAGAAGCGTTTGAAGATACCGAGAACGAGGAGCTCGCCGTCTGACCATGCCCATTCCGGGCCAACTGAATATCTACCACATCGTCCATGTCGATAACCTTGCGTCCATCGTCGCGGACGGTTGCCTGTGGTCCGACGCGGTAATGGTTCAACGGCAGGGCGGTACGGTCATCGGCATGGGCAGCATCAAGCAGCGTCGGCTTGGCCTTCCTATCACCTGCCATCACGGACTGCGCGTGGGCGATTGCGTTCCGTTCTATTTTTGTTCGCGCTCGATCATGCTATATGTTATCCACTGCGCGAACCATCCCGAACTCGCCTACCACGGCGGCCAGCAGCCGATCGTCCATCTGGAGGCCGATCTGCACCGAGTCGTACAATGGGCTGCGGCAAACGGGCGGCGTTGGGCGTTCTCGCTGTCGAACGCGGGAGCCTTCTATACCCAGTTCCGCTCGGAGTTGGAGCAGCTGAGCGAGATCAACTGGGACGCCGTCGCGGCGACGGATTTCCGCGCGGCGGATGTCAAGGAGGCCAAGCAGGCCGAGTTTCTTATCCAGGAACTCGTTTCCTTGGCACCTTGTCGAGCGCATCGGTGTGCATTCCCAGGCCATCGTGCTCAGGGTAGCGAAGGCCATGCAGGGCGTCACGCATCGGCCGGCGGTCGAGATCAAACCAGACTGGTACTACTGAGGGAAGATGGCGATGATCGAATTTACGACCGGAGACATCTTGCGGGCTGATGCGGAAGCGCTGGTCAATACGGTCAACTGCGTCGGCATCATGGGTCGCGGTATCGCGCTTCAGTTCAAGAATGATTTTCCAGCGAATTTTAAAGCCTACGAAGCCGCCTGCGCCCGGGGGGAAGTGCAGCCGGGCAGGATGTTCGTCTTCGAGACAGGCACTCTGGGCAATCCGAAGTTCATCGTCAACTTCCCGACCAAGCGCCACTGGCGCGGCAAGAGCCGGATCGAGGATATCGACTCCGGCCTGAAAGCGCTGGTGGCGGAGATTTGCAATCGCGGCATCCGCTCCATAGCCATCCCGCCGCTCGGCAGCGGGCTGGGCGGGCTGAACTGGGCCGAGGTGCGCCCGCGCATCGAAGCGGCGTTGCGTGGCATCGCCGACCTCCATGTCATCGTCTTCGAGCCCAACGGCGCGCCGGTGGCGACCAAATCGCGTGAAGTCCCGAACATGAGCCCTGGACGCGCGGCGCTGGTCGTCCTGATCCATCGCTATCTCGGCGGATTGATGGACCCGTTCGTCACGCTGCTCGAAATCCACAAGCTGATGTATTTCATGCAGGAGGCCGGCGAACCGCTCCGCCTGAAATACGCCAAGGCCCCCTACGGTCCTTATGCCGAGAACCTTCGGCACGTGCTCCATGCGGTTGAGGGGCATCTCGTCTCGGGGTACGCGGATGGCGGCGACGCGCCGGACAAGCAGATCGAACTCGTGCCGGGCGCCGTGAAGGATGCCGAGGCTTTCTTGATCGGAAAGCCCGACACCGTCACCCGTTTCGACCGGGTCGGCAATCTGGTCGAGGGGTTCGAAACGCCGTTCGGACTCGAACTGCTGGCAACCGTCCATTGGGTCGTCACCCGCGAGAATGCGACGGGCACCGAGGATACGGCAGCGAAGGTCTATGCCTGGAACGAACGCAAGAAGCGATTCTCCCCGCGCCAGATCGGCATCGCCTACACAACCCTTCATGCCAAAGGATGGCTCGGCGCGTCATGACCTCGACAACTTGCAGCACCTGCGCGCTGCGATTCCGGCGGCCGAAGCTTGCCGTCCGTTGAGGAACGGAGGCCGCCCGCCCGCAAGGCATTGGCGGCAAATTACGGACTGACGTTCCGGCCGTTGCCGGAAGCGGAGGTGCGGAATAGACTAAACGGGTATCCACGGCGTTCTTGACAAAGCACAGGTACGCGACGTGCGTGAAATCATCCGCATCGCACCGTTTGGGAGGAGGCAAGTCATGCTGCGACGCAACCTTTTTGCTGCTGGACTATCGTTGGTCGCGGTCGCTGCGCTGCGTACGGCGACGGCTGCGGAGCCAAGCGCCGCGCCCAAATTGACGGCCGACGACTACATCGAAATCCAGCAGCTTTATGCCAGTTACGCGCACGCGCTCGACAAGGGCGAAGGCGAGCGCTTCGCCGCCACCTTCGTGATTGATGGCGAGTTTACCGGGGGCCGCGGGCCGGGCCGTGGCGGCGAAGTGCGAAACCCGCTCAGAGGCGAAGATGCGCTGTTGAAAATGGGCAGCCGCGGCGGCCTGCGGCACTTCAACGCCAACCTCGTCATCACACCCACGCCGGAAGGCGCCAAAGGTTCGGTCTATCTGCTGCTGTTCAACGCACGCAATATTCCAGCCACGATCGTGGAAACCGCGATCTACGAGGATACGCTGGTCAAGACGCCGCAGGGCTGGAAGTTCAAGCAACGGGTGGTCTGGCGCGACGACGACGACATTACGCCGTTCAAGCCGAAGCCGTTGCCGGAGGCTGAAGCAACCAGATAGGACCGGAGGCGAGCAAAATCGCATGACCGCGCGCAATGGCCCGGCCCGGGTGACGCCGGCGATATTGCCCGCGGTGTATGCGGGGATTGCTCTGGGGCTGCGGCCCAATCGGCGGCACGCGCTTGATCGCAGCCGTGCCGTCATGCTCCGCCCCGTGGGCCGCGACCGAACCTAAACCAGCGGCCCGGGTTGCTTGCGGTAGCGGTTCACGATGGCGTCGGCGGTCCAGTAGGCCACCGCCTGCATCGTCAGCGTGGGATTGAAGCCGCCGATCGACGGATGGGTCGAGCCGCCGACGATGAACAGGTTGGGAATATCCCAGCTCTGGCTGTAGCAATTCACCACCGATGTGGTCGGATCGCTGCCCATGCGGGTGCCGCCCTGATGGTGTCCGCCCGGTGTGCCGGGCCGCTCGTTGGCGCGCCAGACATGGGAGGCGCCCATGGCGCGCCCGATCTCTTCGGTCTTGCGCAGCATGTATTCGACGCGCGCCCGCTCGTTTGGCCGCCGCCAGTCGTAGGTCAGGCGCGGCGCCGGCAGGCCCCACGCGTCGCGCACATTCGGATCGAGGTCGATCATCTGATCCGGATAGGGCAGGTTGTCGGTTTGCGCATTGAGGGCGGCGTGACGCGCGAAATATTTGGCGATGAAGTCGCGATACGGTGCTCCCCAGGTCGGGACGCCGGGCGGCGTGTTCATGCCGACGGACGCCGCGATCGGGCCGGCATCGAAGCCCGGACCTTGCACCGAGATCTGCGCGCCGAGAATGAAGCCGAGGCCGCTATGATCGAAATTGTCGGCATTCAGATCGTCGATGGTGTGCTTCTGCGCGGTCGGCCCCATGTACATGTTGACGTAACGATCGTCGAACGCGACGAAAACCCGCCCGCCGATATGCGTCATGACGTGCCGTCCGAGATGGCCGCTGGTATTCGCGAGCCCGTCCGGAAACCGGCTCGTCCGGGACAGCAGCAGCAGGCGCACGGCCTCGTAGATGAAGGGGCTGAGAATGACGAGGTCGGCCTCGATGGTGTTGTCTGAGCCGTCGGGCCCGTAATACGAAACGCCGGTGACGCGCGCGCTATTGTCGCTGTTCACCCGATAGCACATGGCGCCGGTGACAAGCTGGAAGTTGCCGGTGGCCTCGGCCTCGGGATCTTCGTGACCAGGATCGACGACTTGGCGCCGATGAAGCAGCCATGGGTCGAGCAGAAGCCGCAATAGCTGCAGGCCGGCCGTCCCTGGTAGGGCTTCGAGAGGATCGCACGCGGCGTCGAGAACGGGTGATAGCCGAGCTTCTTGGCGCCGTCCTCGAAGATGCGGGCCGAATAGTCGACCTCGAGCGGCGGCAGCGGGAATTCGCGCTGCCGCGGCGCCTCGAAGATGTTGCCGCCCGCGATTCTGCGCCCCTGCAGGTTGCCGGCCTGGCCGGACACGCCGAGATCGTATTCGGCACGATCGTAATAGGGTTCGAGGTCGGCATAGCTCAGCGGCCAATCGGTGACCGAGCAGTCTTCGGGGATCGCGGCCGCGCCATAGCGCTCGATCGTCTGGGAGCGGACGCGGAAATCGCTTTCATGGAAGCGCCAAGACACCGCCCCGTAGTGAACCGTGCCGCCGCCGACCTGATTGCCGAAATTGAGCGGCGCGAGCCGAACCGCCTGCGTATTCGTGTTGGGCCGCCAGGTGACCGGCTGGGTCTTGGGGTTCGGGCGCAGGTCCTGGCGCTGGAAATAGCGCAACTCGTCGAGCCCGAGAAAATCCGAGGTGGCGTGGCGCGGCCCGCGTTCGAGGCCGATGACCTGCATCCCGGCCTTGGCGAGTTCGGCCGCCAGGATTCCGCCCGTGGCTCCGACACCCACGACGACGACGTCGGTCTTCTGTGTTGCCATGGCTTAAGAACCTCCACGCCGGGCCGATCACCGGCTACGGCAACCGTTGCGCCGGCACCAGATTACGTGTCGCGTCCGACTTTGCCAATTGAGCCGCGAGCGCATGCAGCCGCCACCTCAGATGCCGGGAACGGAAGGGCGGATACCTCGATCAATTTTCTGTCTCAGCACGGTTGCCCGCCGTTAAGCACCGGCTCGGTTGAGCTTGCAGCGTGCGCGTGATCCGAAGCCGACATACCGACCACGCCGCCCTCTTCCAAACCCGCAGAAAGGGTGTAGCTTCACACGAGAGCTTCAAGCGGAAACGCAATGAACAAGAACGCAATGAAGCGATAGGAGGAGAGCAATGGCTTTGCAGTGGCGGAACTTCCCACTGATATTCACGCTTGCGGCGGCGGTCGCGGCCCCCGCTTTCGGGCAGACGGCGGCGCCCGCGGCCGGGCCGGCCAAGAGCGGCAAGGAGGGCGCCGCGACCATACCGGATTTGTCCGGGGTATGGCTGCATGCGCTGCCCGGCTTCGAGCCGCTGCCATCGGGCCCGACCGCGCTCATCAACCGCTCGCGGCGCCCGAACGGCACCGGCGACATTCTTAAGCTCGCCGGCGATTACACCAATCCGATCCTGAAACCGGAAGCCGCGGCAGTGGTGAAACAGCACGCCGAACTCGGGATGAACGGCATCGGCGATCCCAATCCGCGCAACCAGTGCTGGCCCGCCGGGGTGCCGTTCGTGTTCACCAACGGCCCGACGCAGCTGCTGCAACAGCCCGACAAGGTCACCATCCTGTATGGCTACGACCATCAGGTCCGTCATGTGCGCCTGAACCAGCAGCATCCGGCGCAGGTGACCCCGTCCTGGTACGGCAATTCGGTCGGCCACTATGAAGGCGATACGCTGGTCGTCGATACCGTGGGGATCAAGGTTGGACGGTATTCCATGGTTGATTGGTACGGCACGCCGCACACGGACGCGCTGCACGTGGTCGAACGCTACCGGATGATCGATGCCGACGCCGCCAAGGAGGCGTTCGCGCGCGACGCCAAGCAGCATAACATCGCGCCGGGAATGCGGAACCCCAACGCCCAGGGCAAGTATTTGCAGCTCCAATTCACCGTCGAGGATAAAAACGTCTTCGCGATGCCGTGGAGCGCCACCATGACATATGGCCATGGCGGTGGAAATGCCCCCGCCGACTGGGCCGAGCAGGCTTGCGCGGAAAACATCAAGTGGTATCCGGACAAGGACGCCGATGTGCCGCGGGCGGACAAGGCCGATTTTTGAAGCTGCCGACGGCATGCGAAGGCATTGGAGCGCGGGCGTCCCGCCCGCCTCGAACTTTCGTCGCGGCGTCATGCCCGCGCTTGTCGCGGGCATCCACGTCTCGCTTCCGACGGCTTTACAAGGAAGACGTGGATGGCCGGGACAAGCCCGGCCATGACTTCCAGGAGTTCCGATCTGACCGGAATTCGGTCTAATATCCAACAATCGCCTGGAGCTTATCGCCTGAAGCTTGGAGATGAAAATTGCGGGCGAGACGCCCGCGCCCCACAACATTCCCGCACCGCGACCGTGAACCGCTCGCGGTGTGCACCATCACGCATCGTCGATATGGTGCCCAGAAGAGGACTCGAACCTCCACGGCTTTCACCACTGGTACCTGAAACCAGCGCGTCTACCAATTCCGCCATCTGGGCAAGCCGTGCCCAATTAAGCGGGCGGCGTGCCGTTGTCAATGTGATCTCGTCGCGATCTGTCGCGATCGCCTGGGCTTTTCGACCTTTTGCCCCTGTACAGCCGCGGACCGATCCGATATGCCCCGCCTGAGCGCCGGTTTCCATTGCGGCGCGGGCGCCACGGCGCCATCACCGGCAAGATATCACCCGGCAAGGCACCATGAACGCAACATCCAATGCCGATACGCTGATCACGATCTTCGGCGGCTCCGGATTCCTGGGCCGGCATGTGGTGCAGGCGCTGGCGAAGCGGCAGTACCGGATTCGGGTGGCGGTGCGCCGGCCCGATCTCTGCGGCCATCTGCAGCCGCTCGGCCGGGTCGGCCAGATCCATGCGGTCCAGGCCAATGTGCGACATACCGCATCGGTCGCGGCGGCCGTGCGCGACAGCCATGTGGTCATCAATCTGGTCGGCATCCTGTTCGAAACCGGCCGCCAGCGCTTCGATTCCGTTCAGGCCAAGGGTGCCGAGGCGGTGGCGGCGGTCGCCGCCCAGCACAATGCCCGGATGATCCATGTCTCCGCCATCGGCGCCGATGCCAATTCCCGTTCCGCCTATGCGCGTGCCAAGGCACGCGGCGAACAGCTGGTGTTGGCCGCGACCCCGCAGGCGGTGATCTTCCGCCCTTCCGTGGTATTCGGACCCAACGATGATTTCTTCAACCGTTTTGCAGGGCTGGCACGGGTCTCCCCGGCGCTGCCTCTGATCGGCGGCGGGACGACGCGTTTCCAGCCGGTGTTCGCCGGCGACGTGGCCGAGGCGATCGCCACGGCGGCGGACGGCGAAGCCAAGCACGGCACGATCTACGAACTGGGCGGGCCGGAGGTTCTCAGCTTCCGGGAACTGATGGAGTTCGTCCTCGCCACCACCGAGCGCCACCGGCTGCTGGTGCCGTTGCCGTTCTGGCTGGCCAAGCTCAACGCGTCCGTGCTGGAGGTTGCCGCCAAGGTGCCGTTGCCGGTCCTCGCCAAGCCGCTGCTGACCCGCGACCAAGTGGAATTGCTGCGGGTGGACAACGTCGTCTCCGACGCGGCGCGCCGGGACGGCCGCACCTTGGAAGGGCTCGGCATCGCGGCGCGCAGCATCGCGTCGATCGTGCCAAGCTACCTTTGGCGCTTCCGCAAGACCGGACAATTTCACGACCGGGTGGCATAGGCACCGAGGATTGATTGTCGGTTCGATTGCGCCCCCGATGGACAAGGCGATGCGCGCATTCACAAAACTTTTCCTCGCCGCCGGCCTCGGCGTCGCGGCCGCCATGCCGGGGCACGCCGACGACTATGCGTTCGGCCGCCGCCTGTTTCTCGACAAGGCACAATGCCTCTACTGCCACGGCTGGGCCGGCGACGGCTCCGGCGAGCCGCAATCGAACGGCGCCGCCGCCAATCTGCGGGTGAGCACGCTCAAGCGCGACCAATTGATCGAGGTCATCGGCTGCGGCGTCCCCGGCAAGGCGATGCCGCATTTCGACGAAGAGGCCTATGCGGACAAGCGCTGCTACGGCGTGACCGCCGCCGATCTCGGCCGCGACACCCCCGCGCTGCCGCCCGGCGCGACCCTCACGCCGCGCGAAATCGCCGCGGTCGCCGACTATCTCCTCGCCAAGGTGATCGGCCGCGGCCCGGTCATCACGCGCGGCGAATGCGAGGAGGCCTATGGGGACGGCGCGCGGCAGTGCGCGGGGTATGCGGACGGGCGGGAATTAGGCGGTACGCCTTCGCGAACGGACTGCGCAAACGATCGGAGGCAGAAAACCTGCCTGTCGCCGCATGCGTTCGCTGCCGCTGTACCCGTCCTACGGCGCCCACCAGCGCAACGCGAATACGGCGGCCCAGCGCCCCGATCGGCACGCCGTTGCGACCGGCTTTGCCCATGCAAGCGAACGTCGGGCTGTGCGTGCCTCCTGCCGAGCCGCCCGTGGGCGAGCGGCAGTGGACGCCGCACGCGCTTGCGATTATGTTTAACGCATCGTGGAGGCATGAAAATGGTTGCGCACGGCGTCCAATGGCATGTTGTCGAAGAGGGTGAACGTACCTCCGCCAAAGGCGTTTGCGACGTTCTGGGGCAATTTGTTTCTCTGGGGGGCCAAGTGAAGCTCGTCATCGAGCCGGAAGGCGAGGTGCCGCAGACCGTTGCGGTCGATAAGAGCCTTGCGAAGGCCTTTCACCAGCTGAGTGCTCTCATCCAAACCGGTAATAAGGTTTCGATGTTTGTTGACGATCCGGAACTGTCTGTGGAGGAGGCATCAAAGCTGCTCGGATTTTCCAGTCATCTGGTCGAGCAGCGGATTAAGTGCGGAGACTTGAGTGCCGGATTGGTCGGCGCAAACCACAGGATTAAAATGTCCGATCTCTTGGCCTTCCGCGCGCGCGAGACCGATCGCGAGGCTGCGCTTGCGGAATTCAGCCAGCTGACCGACGCGATGGCCTCAAGGCATGGCTTCTGATGCGCCGATCGTCATTTACGACGCGAATATTCTTTTCCCTTTCCATGTCGGTCACATCCTGACGTTCATGGCGGTCAGGCGTTTGGTTCTGGCAAGATGGACCAAAACCATTCAAAATGAGTGGCTCGACAACATCGCAAAAAAGTTTCCTGATGACTTGGATGGATGCAAACGGCGTTGCGCCGCCATAAATCGCGCCCTGCCGGATGCGATGGTGAGCGACTATGAGCATCGGATTGGAGACATCGTGTTTCATGACCCCGGCGATCGACACGTGATCGCGGCGGCAATTCACGCGCGAGCGGTCGGAATCGTAACACGCGATCGGCGACATTTCACACCGGATACGCTCAGCCCGTTCGGCTTGGCCAGCATCGATCCTGACGAACTGTTGGTCGGATGCCGCCAGCGCTTTCCGACGGATTGCCTCGAAACGGTCGAAGCCGCGAGGCGAAGCCTCACGCGAACGTGTCCTACCTGGGATCACTATCTCGATATCTTGGAACGCCAAAATCTCCAAAATTTTGTGGCGAAGCTCCGCGGCCGGCGGCCGAACCGGTAAGCACATGGAAATCGAGGCGCGACGGCGCGGCGCTTATGTTGCTAATCCCGCGGAACTTCTGGCGATCGACGAGGCGCTTGTTGCGGTGGCTCGCGGCGAAATTGCAATCGACGAGGAGGCCATCTTTGCCAAGCATTGGTAAGCATGAAGGTGCGGTTTTCGAAGCTCGCGCTCGCCGAGCTTGACGTCATTCTGTCCGATGTTCGCGCGGAAAATATGCGCGCAGTGACCTATTATGGCATTTTGTAACCTAGCGGAAGGGGGAGATGAGCAAGACGAAGAACATCCAGGTAATAGACGGTGCTGTCAACTGTACTTACCCGATTTATTCTGTCACAGAGGAAGAGTTTCGCGTGCTTTTTCCGGAAAACGGGTAGGATATTGAGTTTATAGAGGATGCTATCGAACGCGTTGGAGACGATGAGCTTGGGCGGATGATGGCTAACGTCTGGAAACGACCTGTCAATAAGCCAGATGTTGTTAGCATCCACGGAACGCTCTTCTACGAACTGCTCTTGCAGAAAAAAAGGTTCTAACCCTTCTAAGAAAGATTCAGAGATGTTGTCGATTTTTGGTAAGGGTTACCACAGGCCAAGAGTTGAGGAAGGGACTTCCGCAAATATAGGACAGAGCGAGTAGAACTGCGATTAGCACCGAGCAGGGCTGCGCTGTAATCGGTATTCCAGTGCGATGAGAGTTTACGGGATCACTAATTCTCGTCGCGGCCGGCCGGTCACCTTCTCCTGCGGTCCCATCGGCAACCTGCTGTCGAAGTCGGATGTTGCCTCCTAGGTTTATCCGGTGGCCGGCGCGGCGCTGGGCGCATGCGGGGCAGAGCATCAGCGGCACCACCACCATCAATACTACCTTCGCCTATGGGGCCTCCAATCTCGCCTTTGCCTTGCCACAATATTTGCAGAGATTTACACGTCACGCGCCACCCTGGGAGGAGCGCTGGGACCGGGGATGTGGCGAACCACTCAAATTGGACAGGGGTAATTTACGGCCACACATTCATATGCCTGGCGCGGGAAGTGGACATGTTCGGGTTGGAGACGAGGTGATGCCGAGATGACAGATATTTCTACGGAAAAAGTTTGTGGATTTATTGTTGTCCGTAGGCCTGAGTATGCCGAAAGCAAAGTGTTCAAATTAAATCTGCAAATTGATGGAAAATTATATCGAGGAGTTGATCGGCTTAGGTGGGAGGACGTTGAGTTGGCTTATTATCAACAACGGCTTCCGTCGGCGCTTTTGCCTATTTGGCAGGAGATCGAGCGCGACAGCTCTGATCTTTTAGGATTAAAATTGCTCAAAGATTACGGAAAAGCCGATGAAATTCTTCGCTTCAGTGGAGACCGATCCGAGATGATCGCAATCTGGTCGCCTGAACTCGAGACAATTAAAGGTACCATTCGCTGCGATATTAGATTAAATTACTTGGGGCTGGATTGTTTTTCCTTGGGTGAATGGTCAGTGCTACCGAACGGCGTATATCTGCGGCGGGATTGTTTCCCTGAAGCTATCTCGCAATTAAATCAGTATGGATTGTTCACATCGGAGGCTGCATGTGATGAAGTCTTTAAAAGATATGTTGACCTTGCATCACAGGGAATTCTGGAACCGTTGATGGATGATGCAAGGACTACTAATTTAAGAGTATTTTCTGCACTGTGACCTTCGTCGCAGAGGTGAAAACAGCCTAAATCGGCTGACCTCGGCAACGGTGAGCCGGCAGCATCGCATCGGTGAAGACGTTCTCCTACGACGGCGACCGGCTGCCGAAGTCGGATGTCGGCACCTACACGTACCCGGTGACGGGCCGGCGCTGCCCCACGGGTGGTTGGCATCAGCAGCAGCGCGGCCAGGCGGCGGCGGTTCTTCGAGCAAGAACATTGTGGATGCGTGTAGGTCATGCAACAGATCAAAGGGAGCGCAGGCTTCTTGGAAGTTTGGCCGAAGACAATGAGCGTATCGGATAAGATGGACTTGCGCCGAAAGGCGTATGTGTGCGTTCACGTGGGGGACCACGTGAAGCCGATACTGCTCGTGAGTCGGGCCGATGGTGATTGGAGTTTTCTGTGTGGCAACCTGCACCCGCAAAACTCGTCCGCGTACCGCGTCGTCGGGATTGGTCATCTGCTCGATCGTATCTAAGAAAGCTAGCAAGATGTTAGGCGAAGCAATTGAATTCAAGCGGCAATTCCAGATCTGGGCGTATTCGGTAAGTCATGCTCAAATGCTACTGAGAAGTAATAGATCAAATGAAGCCGCCACCCGAGTAGATGTACTATTTAAGGGTATTATGGCGTTGAAACTGCCGTCGCGTTTCGACGGACTTTCAATTACGGAAGTTGCCAATGGCGAAGCCGGAAGGCTGGGCATACAGGTCGGTTCTGGTGAGATGACGAATAGAAAAATATTTATGATTAGCGGAGATGGTTTCGCCGGTTACATCGTCGCCGCAAATGTGGCTTGGCACGAGGACGAAGGCCCATATTGCGATGATAGCTATTTCAAGAATTCATTGTCGCCGGCGGACAGGGAAATGTTTCCGTAAGCCATCAGGCAGCGTCATCGCCATCATCACCAGCGAGACCGGCGCCGCCGTCGAACGCGACAGCGGTGTCGGATGTCGATGGGGGCACAGCTTATAAAGCGGTGATCACCGAATGCCCCCGCTTTCGCGAGGCCTTACAACCTTTGATTTCACCCAACGCCCGCCAAGTCCTAAGCGGTCTCCTTCACCGCCAAGCCCTTCTCCTTCATCAGTCCCTGCAGCTCGCCGGCCTGGAACATTTCGCGGACGATGTCGCAGCCGCCGACGAATTCGCCCTTGACGTAGAGCTGCGGGATGGTCGGCCAGTTGGAGTAGGTCTTGATGCCGTCGCGCAGCTCGGCATTGTCGAGCACGTTGTGCCCCTTATACGGCACGCCGATGTAATCCAGAATCTGGACGACTTGCCCGGAAAATCCGCACATCGGGAACTGCGGCGTGCCTTTCATGAACAGCACCACGTCGTTGGCCTTCACTTCATTGTCGATGAACTGCTCGATGCCCATGGCATACCTTCACTGGTTGTGGCCCGGGCAAACCGCTTCATCTGCGTGCCGGGGACGGCGGAACCTTCGCCATTGCGAACAAAATCGTGCGTTTTGCGCCGAAACGCAAGAGCTAGACCGGATTCCGGCTAGGCCGGAGCATCGTAGGGTATGCAAAAGGCTAAGCTCTTCGCGCGCCGTGCGCACCTTCGGCGCCGCCGGTGGGCACGGCGCGAGAGTGCCGTGACTCCTCTCAAGGCCGTGCCGGCGCCTTTGCCCACCCTACGAATCCGCAATTCGACGTGGCCGGAAGATGAATTCGGCAAGCTCAAGCGGCCGGGACACCGGTCTGCAAGGCCAGTGCATGCAGCTTGCCGCCCATCTCGGCCTTGAGGGCGTCGTAGACGAGCTGGTGCTGCTGCACCCGCGACTTGCCGCGGAACGCGTCCGAAAGCACGGTGGCGGAATAGTGATCCCCGTCGCCCGCGAGGTCACGGATGGTGACCTCGGCGTCCGGTAGCCGCGTTTTGATAAGCCGCTCGATATCGTTTGCCTGCATTGGCATTGCCAACTCCCGGTAGGGTCTGTTGTCAGGGGTGGCCCGGCATTGAGGTTGCGCCCGCCATGAAGTCGGGAAGCCAGCGTTCGAATCGCGCGCTCAACGCCGTCACCAACATTGGGCGTTCGCCGGAGATTTGCAAGGCCGCATCGCCGGTGTAGCCGATCGGATGCACCGGCACGCCGGCCGCGTGGGAATAGCCGATCACCCGGTCCATGTCATCCCTGCGCACCGTTACCACATAGCGCGCCTGATCCTCGCCGAACCAGAACGCGTGGGCCGTCGGCCCGTCATGCGCAGAAGCAAGATTCGCGCCGATACCGGACGCTATTGCCATCTCGGCCAGCGCCACCGCAAGCCCGCCGTCGGAAACATCGTGCACCGCGGTGGCAAGCTTGGCGGCGATCAGGCCGCGGACGAAATCGCCATTGCGTTTCTCGGCCGCGAGATCGACCGGCGGCGGGGCGCCCTCCTCGCGACCGCACACATCGCGCAGATAGAGCGATTGACCGAGCCAGCCGGCGGTTTCGCCGATCACCAGGATGGCCTCTCCGGGGGCCTTGAAGGCGAGCGTCGCCGAGGCGGTGAAATCCTGCAGCAGGCCGACCCCGCCGATGGTGGGGGTCGGCAGGATGGCCCGGCCGTTGGTCTCATTGTAGAGCGACACGTTGCCTGACACCACCGGGAAATCCAGCGCCCGGCAGGCTTCCGCAATCCCGCGGATGCAGCCGACGAACTGGCCCATGATCTCCGGCCGTTCCGGATTGCCGAAATTGAGGTTGTCGGTGAGGGCGAGCGGGGTCGCGCCGACGGCGGTGAGATTACGCCAGGCCTCCGCCACCGCCTGCTTGCCGCCCTCGAACGGGTCGGCCTCGCAATAGCGCGGCGTCACGTCGGTGGTGAGCGCGAGCGCGGTCGGACCGTCATTGACGCGCACCACCGCGGCATCGCCGCCCGGGCGCTGCACCGTATTGCCGAGAATGATGTGGTCGTACTGCTCCCACACCCAGCGCTTCGAGCACAGGTCCGGCGAGCCGAGCAGCGCTTCCAGCGCGTCCGCGATCGACAGCGGCGGCGCCACGGACGCCGGATCGATGACCGGCAGCTTCGCGGGCTCGACGAACGGCCGGTGATAGACCGGCGCCTCGTCGCCCAGTTCCTTGATCGGCAGGTCGGCCATCACGGCACCGCGGTGGCGGACGATGAAGCGCCGCGTCGGCGTGGTCTCGCCCACCACCGCGAAATCGAGCCCCCACTTGCGAAAAATCGCCTCGGCCTCCGCCTCCTTGTCGGGGTGGAGCACCATGAGCATGCGCTCCTGGCTCTCCGACAGCATCATCTCGTAGGCCGTCATGCCGGTTTCCCGGCACGGCACCTTGTCGAGATCGAGCGTTACGCCGAGATCGCCCTTGGCGCCCATTTCGACGGCCGAGCAGGTGAGGCCGGCGGCGCCCATGTCCTGGATGGCGATGACGCAGCCCTTGGCCATGATTTCGAGGCAGGCCTCGAGCAGCAGCTTTTCGGCGAACGGGTCGCCGACCTGCACGGTCGGCCGCTTCTCGGCGGAATCGTCGCCGAACTCGGCCGACGCCATGGTGGCGCCATGAATGCCGTCGCGCCCGGTTTTTGAGCCCAGATAGACGATCGGCATGCCGACGCCGGAAGCCGCGGCGTAGAAAATCTTATTCGTCTCGGCGAGGCCGACCGCCATGGCATTGACCAGGATGTTGCCGTCGTAGCGGCTGTGGAACCGCACCGACCCACCGACCGTCGGCACCCCGAAGGAATTGCCGTAGCCGCCGATGCCCGCCACCACGCCGGAAACCAGGTGGCGTGTGCGGGGGTGACTGGGATCCCCGAACGACAGCGCGTTGAGGCAGGCGATCGGCCGCGCCCCCATGGTGAACACGTCGCGAAGGATGCCGCCGACCCCGGTCGTGGCGCCTTGGTAGGGCTCGATGAAGCTCGGGTGGTTGTGGCTCTCCATCTTGAACACGCAGGCGAGCCCGCCGCCGATGTCGATCACCCCCGCATTTTCGCCGGGGCCCTGGATGACGCAGCGCCCGGTGGTCGGCAGCGTGCGCAGATGCACCTTTGAGGATTTGTACGAGCAGTGCTCGTTCCACATCGCCGAAAAAATGCCGAGCTCGGTGATGCTGGGTTCGCGCCCGATCAGTTTTAGGATGCGCGCGTACTCGTCGGGCTTGAGGCCGTGGTCGGCGACGAGTTGCGGGGTGATTTCGGTCATCGCGGTGCTAGGCCCCATTCCGGCGGGGATCAATATCCCGCACCCACCGCTCGTGCGCGGTCAAGAAGAAAGACTTGTTAACGGTTATGGTTTAGGCTCTTCGCGGCGGCGGTGTTTCGCTAAGTTCTAAGTTAGCGCGCTTGAGATAAAATTTGACATCATATTCGAATAGGTGAACGTTGGGCAGAATTGACGCGGCATACTTCAGCCGCTCGTTGATTGTTTTGGCCACAATGACGCCGTTCACATCTCGATCCTTGCCGATCGTGTGCTTCACCCATCCCATGTAGCGCGCAAGCTGCCCAATGGCTGTGTCCGGACTTGAGGCTCGTTTCAGCTCGAATATAAAGAAGGCGCCTGTTTCGTCTGTAGCAAGTATATCGATAAATCCTACGTCTGTTGAAAACTCGATGCCCTCGCGACCCGTTGGATCAAAATAAAGCCGAAGCCTTCTACCATTAACATCTATTGCGTTCAAGTTGTCTGCAATAAATTCCCTCAATCGCCTTTCGAGGCCGAAAGTCAGTTCGTCCTCGCCCTCCGTCTCCTCATCATCAACTTGCGATTCGATTTTTGGAATACCGGGTGGAGTGAGTAAAATTTCTTGCGGGGTTTCCTTCATCAGCCAGATTGCCTTTTTAAGATACCGCGCAGTTGATGTGATGTGGATGTCGTAGTCTCACCTCCCACGGAAGAGCCCGGGAGTGATCCCGAAGCCATTGTTTCATCGGGTAGACCCATCGCCGGAACCGTCGCCCTTAGGAATGACGATGCTGTGTGTTTGTCTTTGTCTTTGCAAGACGACCTCCCTACGATGCTCCGTCATTCTCGTGCTCGGCTGAAAGTCGAGAGCCTGGAAGGACGAAAATATCTGATCGACGCGGCCATGGATACGATCGCCGCCAACAGGTTCTTGCACACATCGCCATCAGGCGGCCCGACCCAAATGCTGGACCAGCCCCTCGAACAGCCCCCGTCCGTCGGTGCAGCCCATGACGGCCTCCACGTGATTTTCCGGGTGCGGCATCATGCCGAGCACGTTGCCGCCCGCATTGACGATGCCGGCGATCGCGTTGGCGGCGCCATTATGGTTCCACGCCGGGTCGAGCGTGCCGTCGGGTGCGGCGTAGCGGAACAGGACCCGGCCCTCGCCCTCGATCCGGGCAAGGGTCTCGGCATCGGCCACGTAGTTGCCCTCGCCATGCGCAACCGGCACGCGGATCACCGCGCCGGTCCGGTAGCCGCGGGTGAAGGGCGTCCCTGAGCGCTCGACCCGCAGATACACATCCCGGCAGATGAATTTCAGCCCCGCATTGCGCATCAGCACGCCGGGCAGTAGGCCGGCTTCGCACAGAATCTGGAAGCCGTTGCAGACGCCGAGCACGAGCCCGCCGCGCGCCGCGAAAGCCCGCACCGCATCCATGATCGGGGCACGCGCCGCGATGGCGCCGCAGCGCAGATAGTCGCCATAGGAAAACCCGCCCGGCAGCACCACGAGGTCGGTCCCAGTCGGCAGCGCGGTGTCGGCATGCCAGACCATCGCGGGGGCGCGGCCCGACACCAACCGCAGCGTGCGCGCCATGTCGCGCTCGCGGTTGATGCCCGGAAAGACGATGACGGCGGCGTTCACGCCACCTCGACGAGATTGAGCCGCCGCTCGATGCGGTCGAGGCGGGCGTCATGGCTGCCCAACAAGGTGCAGATGCTTTGCACCCCGTGTTGCAGCGCGATCAATTGGTTCTGTATCGCGTCCAACAGGACATTCGTCTGACGCAACTCAGCCTTCACGCCAGCCGCGTCCGACTGGATCTGCCTGAACGCCTCGTAAATCCGTTCGTTGGTTACTTCGGCCATCGTAACGGTCCTCAACTGATCTCTGCGCAACAGCGGTAAAAGTCGTGGCGGCCCTTTCGTCATCGCCGGGCTTGTCCCGGCGATCTCGTTCAGGAGGGCACGGCTCGCCGATTTTCGAGATGGCCGGGACAAGCCCGGCCATGACCCGTGGGGACCGCCATGATTTTTGCCCTTGCTACATCTCAGCCAATCACCTTCACATCGTAATTCTCGATCACGGTATTCGCCAGCAGCTTGTCGGCCGCTTCCTTGAGTTTGGCCTCGACGCCGGCACGGTCGCCATCCGCCACCTCGATATCGAACACCTTGCCTTGCCGGACGCTGGCGACGCCGGCAATCCCGAGCGATTTCAACGCGCCCTCGATCGCCTTGCCCTGCGGATCCAGAATGGCGGATTTCAGCCTGACGGTAACTTGGGCCTTCATGGGCACTCCGATCGCATGTCCGCCGACGCAGGGCAACGACAGGACCTGCCCGACAACCACCGCAGGGTCTCGATAAAGGCGAATCTGGAGCACTGCAACATGCATATGCCGCACGTGCCGCCAAGACGTCCTTGGATCGCGGCGATTGCGGGCCGGCGTGCTTGGCGCAAACCTGTCGGCTGTCGTTCCAATGCAAGCACTTTGCTTCCGCCCAAAGCCCGCCTATCATGATGCGCACAAAAAAATCGGGAGGACCCCATGCGTCTATCCATTCTCATGCTGGCCATCGCGGCGGCGGCCGCAACCGCCACGACGGGAGCGCCAGCGCAAACGTCAACGTCCCCGACCGGGCCGGCGTTTTCAGAGCGCTTCTTCACCACGCCACTGGAAAATGATCCCAACCGCGAGGTGAAGGCGCAAATGCAGCTGCATCTGCCTGGCCGCCCCGGCAACGGGTTCCACACGCATAGCGGCGATCAGTGGGAGGTCGTGCTCGACGGCGAGATCACATTCACGGTCAGGGGGCAGCAGCCGAAGGTGCTCAAGGCCGGCGAATTCGTCTACATCCCGCGCGGCACCATCCACCGCAACGAGAACAAGGGCACGCTGCCGACCCGCACCATCGAAATCATGGTCATCGACAAGGGCAAGCCGCAGAATACGCCCGCGCCGGCCGAATAAGGCCGCGCTATGCGCGGGACGGCCGGCAGGACCCCCGCCGCTCCGCGGCCTTTGACGGCATCGGAATCCGGCTCCCGGCGGTTTGCCCGTCCGCGCTTCAAGCGATCCGCTCGGTGCCCTTGATTTGGGTGCGATGCATGACGCGGCGCGCCGCCGGATCGAACGGGTCGCGCCGGTGCAGTACGCCGAGATTGTTCCACATCAGCACGTCCCCGACCTGCCATTCGTGGCACATGGCGAACCGCTTTTGCGTTGCATGCGCCCACAGGGCGTCGAGCAGCGCTTCGCTGTCGGCGACGCTCATGCCGACGACATAGCTGTTGGGGCGGCGGCCCAGAAACAGCGCCTTGCGGCCGGTGCCCGGCTCGGTACGGACCAATGGATGCCGGGCGCCCACGGTGTCGCGCACATCGGTGACCTCGCGATAGCCCTTGCGCAGCTGCCCGGCGCTGTTGCGCGAGGCGTCGTGCACCGCGAGCTTGCCGGCGACGGCATCCTTCAGCTCCTGCGGCAAGGTCGCGTAGGCGGCAAACATGTCGGCGAAATAGGTGTTGCCGCCGCTCGGCGGGACTTCCAGCGCGTGCAGCACGGCGGCCTTGGGGGGCACCTCCACATAGGTCATGTCGGCATGCCACACCGCTTCGCCGTCGCCGAGGCCGCCGATCGGTTTGCCGTTCTCGACCACGTTGGAGATCACGTTGATCTCGGGATAGGCCTTGTTGAACGGTTCCCCGTACGGGTTGGGACCGGGCGGATCGAGTTCGCCAAAGTTTCGGCTGAAGGCCATCAGCTGCGGATCGGTCAGGCTTTGACCGTGCACCACGACGACAAGCCGCGTCCGCCAGGCTTGCGCAATGGCATCCGCCTCGGACGGCGCGAGCGGCCGCGACAGATCGATTCCGCTCACGTGCGCGCCGAGCGGCGCATCGATGTCGGTGATGGTTATCGTCATTGCGGTCACTCCCTTGAGCGCAGTGCTGCATGGCGGTTGCGCGAGCCATGCCGTCGTTCCGCTACGGCGCGTGCCACGCTTATTCCGCCCGGGCGCCGGCTGCCATGATCGGCCCGCGCCAGCGCGCGATTTCACTCACGACCAATTGCCGCAGATAGCCGCGCGACCGCCGTTGCGGTGTCACCATGTCGGCGTCGATTTCGCGCATCTGCGCCTGCAGCGCCGGTGCGGTCACGGCCGCGACCGCCGCATCGTGAAGCTTGTCCAGGATGACGGCAGGTGTTCCGGCGGCGGCGAACAGCCCGTACCAGGCGCTGACGTCGAAATCGGCGAGGCCCTGCTCAGCGGCGGTCGCCAACTCCGGTAGCATCGACGAGCGCTGGCGGCTGAGGATAGCAACCCCCTGCACCGAACCACCGAGCACCTGCGGCACCGCGACGGTCGCGGTCGGGCATTGGTAGTCGAGCCGCTCGGCGATCAGGTCCGCCATCGCCTGGGCGCCGCTGCGATATGGCACGTGGACCGCGTCGATACCGGCCGCGGCGTTGAACAGTACGCAGGCGAGATGGTTCGAGCCGCCGGTCCCGGCCGATCCGAAATGCAGACCCGCCGGCCTGGCTTTCGCGTAAGCCGTGAAGGCCGCAAGGCCGCGGGGCAGCCCTTTGCGGGCCACCAGCACGAAAGGCTGTTCGGTGACCAGCATGATGGGCGCGAAATCCGCCGCCGCATCATAGAGCGCGCGCCGGTAGAGCGATTGGTTTTGCGCATGGGTGCCGACATTGCCCAGCACCAACAGATAGCCGTCGGGCGGTGAACGGGCGACGCGGTTCGATCCCGTCATGCCGCCGGCGCCCCCGATATTCTCCACGATGACGGGCTGCCCGAGTGTTGGGCGCATGCCTTCCGCCATGGTGCGGGCGATCACGTCGCTGGTGCCGCCTGCCGCATAGGGCACCACCAGGGTGAGCGGGCGGGCCGGAAAATTCTCCGCCGAGGCCGTGATAATCCCGGCGATCGACGTGAGGGTCATCCAAACCGCAAGGGGGGAGGATCGGCTCATCAGACGCGTGTCTCCACTAAAAGCTGGTGCCCGGTTCCTGGTCGCGGCAAACGCAAATGCCTGCTGTGAGGGGCGCGAAGGAGCACGTTTCGGCACGTCGCGATCGGTCTTCCCAACAAGAAATTGCGGCACAATTTTTTACGTGTTTCTTGACCAAATTTCTTTGGATATGCTTTGGTGCGGCGTGTCTGATCGAAGGGCGCTCTGCATCGACCTCGCCTGCGATTTAAAATCACGCCAAGGAGAATGAAACCTATGACTCGTAGTCGGTTCTGCCTGACGGCATTTGCGTTAGCGGCGATCATGATCTCGCATGCCGCGACCGCCCAAACCCCTGCCGCTCCCGCTCAAACCCCTGCTGCTCCCGCCCAAACCCCTGCTGCTCCGGAAAGCAAGCCGGCGGCCGAACCGTCCGCCTCCGAACAACTGTCGAAGGCGGTGGATCAGGTTGATAAATGGACCAAGAAGAAGTTTGAAGCCGCCAGAAAGGAATGGGTAAGGAACAAAGAGCAGTGGGCCGATTGCCGCAAACAGGCAAGCGAGCAGAACCTGAAAGGCCGCAAGAGCTGGTCGTTCCTCTACAAGTGCATGACGCCGAGCTGAGCGCTCCGCCCAAGATCGTGTGGGGAAACAGCGTCATCGTCACCTTGACGTTGTGCTGCGTGCAGCGGTCACCGGTCGCGTTGCGGCTTCCGTGATCGCCGCGCCGAGCAGCTTTGCAAAGCACGCATAGCCCCAATCATTCATGTGAAGCAAGTCCGGGGACAGGAACGCCGCGAACGGAATGTCCTCGGCCTCATGCCAGCGGCGCATGACCGCGAAGCGTGGAAATAAATCGACGGCGTGCCGGTTAGCGGCTGCCGCAATCACGGCTACCATGTCTTCAGCGTCCGCTTTGGCGAGCACCTTCGGGGCGAACTGCGGATCGATCAGCACGATATCGATGCCGAGCGCGTGCATCTTTGTAAGCCCTCTATTAATAAGACGGTTGACCGAGCCGAGCGGATCGTCACGCAGCACCGCATTGGTGCCCAGCTGCCATAACACCACGTCCGGCCGGTTGACCGGGGCCAATTGATCGAACCGCGCCAGCATACCGGCCACCTCGTCCCCGTTGATGCCGCGATTGACGACCGTAATGGCAGCTCCCGGCAAGTGCGCCCGCAATTCCACCTCAAGACGGCTTGGATAGGACGTGAGCGGCGAACTCGCACCGGCGCCGGCGGTCGATGATGATCCCAGCGCCATGATGGTGACCGGTTTGCCGTTCGTAATCAGCCGCCGCATGTGCACGAGCGGCGCGGACAGCCGTGTCTGCTTGGGGGCGTCGCGGCAGACATAGGTGGCCGCTTGCGCGCGCGCTGACGGCGGAGCGTAAAGGACGGAAGCCGCCACTGCGGCCAGGCATATGTGCATCAAGGTTTTCAATGGAGCCACCGACTCAAGGGACATTCTTCTGGGTTGCCTTCGCGACTTTGGCACCGGTGACGACCAGATCCGCCAATAGCCGCCCCAGGCAGTCATGGACACGCTCGGCGATGATCGTACTGCGGGTCGCACCATAAAGGTCGAAAATTCCGGCTTCATTCCATCGTTTCATGATCGACAACCTGTCGAACAGATTGACCTCCCGCTGCAGCGCCACGATCCGCATGGCGTCGGCATAAGCTCCGACGGCAAGCATGGCCTCCGTGCGCGGGCTGTATTGCATGTTCATGAATACCACATCGACCTTTGCGGCCTGCAGGACATCGACGCCATCGTCAAGTGCGGCCCGAAATTCTTCCGGGTCCATGCCACGGATCGCATCGGCCGTGCCAGTCTGCCATATTACCAGCGCGGGCTTCGACTCCGCAACAAAACCAGCAAGCTTGAGTTGCATGTCGTGCGCGGTTTCGCGGGCGCGGGCGAAGGTGGAAACCTTGACGTCGACGCCCGGAAGGAGGGCGGTCAGCGCCGCGTTCAACCGCGTCGGATAGGCGATGTTCGTACCGGTCGGTCCGTTGAGCTGCGAAGATGCGCTCCCCACGACCGCGATGTTCAGCTTCTTTTTGGCGATCGCACGGGCCACTTGGGGCAGACCGAAGTCCGGTCCCGCGGCACCGGCATTGCTGATGCACTCCGTCTCCGCCTTGGCGACGGATGCGGCACCGGCCAGCGCGAACACCAGTGCAACGACGAAAGCTTTCATACCCCTCCTCCCGTGAGGGTGGCGCCTGGTGGCCCAGGTCGTGATCGGGGACTCCTCCCCTCAATATGCTTGTACCATGACAACAGGGTGGCTGTCCCGATCATTATCGCAAGGCCCAAAATGCTCACGGCCACCTGCATAGCGACGCCCTCGTTGACTTCCACCAGGGCGAAATGCGCCGCGAAGGAGAGGAACACGCCGAGGCAAAAGATTTCGAGGGAGTTTTGGCCGCACAGGATCGCGGGACGCAGCCAGACGGACCGCAATCCCCGCCAATGAACGGGCACCAGACGGACCGTCACCACCGCCAGGCAGAGAAAATGCACAAATCGGAACATATGCAGATTGGTCTTGTCGATATACATCCATTCTTCAAGCGACTTAGGTATCATCGTATCGAGACCCGGGACGTACCAAGTTAATGCGACAAGAAACGCAAAGATGAGGAACAGCACTGCGAGGACGGCCGTGATCGGCGACATGATCACGAATGACAGCCGCTCGGCACCGCCCAAGGCGCACCAGGCACCGAACACGAACAGCAATTGCCACGCGAACGGATTGAATACCCAGGTACCATTCGGATAGGCCGGCAGGGCCCACTGGAAATGCCACGTCAAGGCGTAAAGCAAAAACGAGCCCGCGAGCGCGAATACAGGCGCGCGCAACAATAGCCATAGCATCGGCGGAAAGGCCGCCAGCAGTACGATGTAGAGGGGCAGCACGTCCATGTTGGCAGGCTTGAACTTCAACAGCAACGCCTGAACCAGCGTGACGTCCGGCTGCTGGAGGAAGTCGAAGATGCCCATCTCCTCGCTGTAGAGCGGATTCTCGAAGCTGTGCGCCACATAAGATATTTCCGCCGTATAAATGGCAAACAAAAAAATGTGGGCGACATAGACCTGCCACGCGCGTTTGAGGATACGGGCGCCTGCCACCATGGCGCCATGTTCGCGCATGGCCCGCCCGTACACGAACGCGGCGGTGTAGCCCGAGATGAAAACGAAGATTTCAGTCGCGTCGGAAAACCCGTAGTTGCGAATGGTGATCCAGCTGACGATGTTCGAGGGAATGTGGTCGAGGAAAATCAGCCACAGAGCCAGTCCGCGGAACAGATCCAGCCGAAGATCGCGTTCGCCCAGTTGTGGCAGAGACATCAAGCTTCCTTAAAACACCGGCTGCCTCGGCCGGGTGCAGCGCCGATGCTTAGGTGAGGTTGACACCGCGGCGCAAGGGAGTACATGGCGAACGTCCGCGGCGCGACGATTGGCTCGAAAAGCTGCCATTGGGCGACCGTCCCATCGCGTCGAGATGTTTCCGGTACACACCCCCTCACCGTCACCGCGATGGACGACACCGCCATGTATCGTGCTGTAACCCGCGACATCGAAATCACCGTATTGCCACGCTTCTTGCCCGAGCAGTCGTCGGCCGACAAGCGGGAGTATTTCTGGGCCTACACGATCGAAATCAGCAATCGCGGCAGCGCGACGGTTCAGCTCAAAACCCGCCACTGGCGCATCACCGACGCGTTCGGCCGCCAGCAGGAAGTACGCGGCGCCGGCGTCGTCGGCGAGGAGCCCGTACTGGAGCCCGGTACGTCATTCGAATATACCAGCGGTGTGCCGTTGCCAACTCCGTCGGGTTTCATGGTCGGCACCTACGGAATGGTGACGGCGACCGGCGAGCATTTCGTTGTCGATATTCCAGCATTTTCCCTTGATAGCCCAGACACCAAACGCACCGTCAACTAAACCGTCGCTAGCTAGACGCGGCAGACCGCCGCGGTTCCCGTCACGACTGTTCCGTGAGTTCCACCTCGTCCGGGGTGAAAACGTATTTCGCGTTGCAGAATTCGCACGTCACCGAAATCACGCCGTCCTGAATCATATGGTCGCGGTCGTCTTTGGGAAAGCTCATCAGCATGCCGGACACGCTGGCGCGGGAGCACGAGCACTTCGCCTCGACCTCGGACGGCGTGAATACCCGCACGCCGTGTTCGTGAAAGAGCCGATACAGGAGGCGCTCGCTCGAAACATCGGGGTCGATCAGCTCGATATCTTCGACGGTTGCGATCAATGTTTGTCCTTCGATCCAGGCATCATCCTCCGGCATAGACATGCCGCGTCACGCCTTCCGGTACATCTCCGGGATCGAGATCGGGCCCGCGCATCCGCTCGGTCTTCTTGGGCAGGAACTGCAGCAGCATACCGCCGGCGCGCCAGCGGTGGCGGGGACCGCCGGCAGCCGCCGACAGTTCTTCGGCGACAGCAAGGCGCACCCGGGTCGGAATCTGCTCGGAGCGCAGAAAATATTCATGGGCGGCGTCCTCGAGACTGCCGCCCGTCAGTGCCACCAGGCCCTGGTACCGGCTCATCTCCGGACCCTGGTCGATCGTCATGGCGAGGTGCCCGCGACCGAGCAACCGGCCGGCCTGATCGGTGCCCCGGTCGTGCGGCGCCGCCGCGACATCCGCCGCGTTGAACTGGGCGCAGGCTCTGATCCGGCCCGGGCTGCGATAGTCAACCACCAGCATCCGCACCGGGCCGTCGCTCTTCGTCTGCAGGATAAAGCGGCCATCAAATTTGAGCGAGGAGCCGAGCAGCACCGTCAGCGCGATCGCTTCGCCCAAGAGCTTGGAAATCGCCGGCGGATAGGCATGGCCGTTGAGGATGTCATCGAGTGCGGGCCCGAGCCGGACGACCCGGCCGCGCAAGTCCAGCGACGCCACCTCGAAAGGCAAAACGGTGTCGTCGACCGCCCGCTCCATCGGCGTCCGCGAGATGGTCTCCGGCGGGGTCATCGCACACCCGCATTCAGGCACCAAACCAAAATGCCCTTTTGCGCATGCAACCGGTTTTCCGCCTCGTCGAACACCACGGATTGTGGCCCGTCGATCACGTCGTCGGTGACCTCATCGCCGCGGTGGGCCGGCAGGCAATGCATGAACAGGGCTTCCGGCCTCGCCTTGGCCATCAGACTGGCGTTGACTTGGTAAGGCTTGAGCAGGTTGTGCCGGCGCTGGCCATCGCGGTCGCCCATCGACACCCAGGTGTCGGTGACGACGCAATCCGCATCCTTGACGGCGGCTTCCGGGTCGCAGCCGATGCGAATGTCGGCGCCTGCCGATTTGACCCAATCGAGCAGCGATTTATGCGGAGCAAGCTCCGCCGGGGTCGCGATCGCCAGCGTGAACTCGAACTGCCGCGCCGCATGCATCCAGGACGCGAGCACGTTGTTGGCATCGCCGGTCCATGCCACCTTGCGGCCCTGGATCGCCCCCCGGTGTTCTTCGAAGGTCATGACATCGGCCATGATCTGGCACGGATGCGAGAGCCGCGTCAGCCCGTTGATCACCGAAATCGTTGAATAACGCGCCAGCTCCAGCAGCATCTCATGGTCAAGCGTACGGATCATGACGGCATCGACATAACGTGACAGCACGCGGGCCGTATCGGCGATGAACTCGCCGCGGCCGAGCTGCATTTCTTGCCCCGTCAGCACTATCGTATCGCCGCCGAGCTGGCGCATCGCTACTTCGAACGATACCCGGGTGCGGGTCGAAGGCTTGTCGAAAATCATCGCCAGCATTTTGCCGGCGAACGGGTGAGCGGCCGTCTGGCGCCCGCGCTGCTTCATGGCGCGGCTGTCTTCGATGATGGCGCGCAGGTCGCCCGGCGCAATATCGATCAAGTCCAGAAAGTGCCGAGGGGAAACGCTCACGGTCTTAGCTCGGGAGTATGCGGCAAGGCCTGGGCCTGCTGCTTCGCGCGCCGGTCGCGTTCGATCCGTTGCGCAGCGCGATCGATGCAGCCGATCGCCGCGATGATTTCGGATTCTTCGACGATGAGCGGTGGCAGCAAGCGTACCACATTATCGCCGGCCGCGACCGCGAGCATCATCTCGGCGCGTAGCGCGGTAACCAAATCGCCATTCGGGCAGGCGGCCACGAGGCCCAGCAGCAGCCCCTCGCCCCGCACATCCGCGACCACGTCCGGGTGCATATCCTTGATCTCGGCGAGCCGCTGCCGGAACAGGCCGGCGGACCTGCGCACCTTGTCGAGAAAGCCGGGCGCCAGCACGACGTCGAGCACGGCATTGCCCACCGCCATGGCCAACGGATTGGCCCCGAACGTCGACCCATGCGTCCCCGGCGTCATTCCCTTGCCGGCCTCGGCCGTGACCAGGCACGCACCCAACGGAAATCCGCCGCCGATCGCCTTCGCGACGCCCATAATGTCGGGCGTGACGCCGAGGTGCTGATAGGCAAAAAAACTGCCGGTGCGGCCGACACCGGTTTGAACTTCATCGAACACCAGCATCAGGCCGTGGCGGTCGCACAGCTCGCGCAACGCCTGCAGAAACGGCGCCGGCACCACCCGCACGCCGCCCTCGCCCTGGATCGGCTCGATCAAGATCGCCGCGGTTTGCGGGCCGATCACGGCTTTGACCGCGTCGATATCCCCAAAGGGCACCTGGTCGAAACCTTCGACCGTCGGACCAAAACCTTCCAGATATTTCTTTTGCCCGCCGGCTGCGAGCGTGGCCAGCGTGCGGCCATGAAAGGCGCCCTCGAACGTCACGATCCGATAGCGTTCCGGCCGTCCCGACGCATATTGGTATTTGCGCGCAACCTTAATTGCGCACTCCATGGCCTCGGCGCCGGAATTGCAGAAAAATACCAGGTCCGCGAATGTCGCTTCGCACAGCCGCTCGGCCAACCGTTCGGCCTCCGGAATGCGGAACAGGTTCGATACATGCGAAAGCTTGTGGGCCTGGGTCGTTAACGCTTCGATCAGTTTCGGATGGGCATGACCGAGCGCGTTGACGGCGACGCCGGCGGTGAAATCGAGATAACGATCGCCATTGGTCGCGAATAGCCACGGCCCTTCACCGCGTTCGAACGCAAGATCGACGCGGGCATAAGTCGGCAATAGATGCGAGGTCACGACATGGCTCGTTTGTGGCGTCGTCGACGGTGACGATCGTTTCTGGGCGGAAAATGCAATGTGCCGCCCCTCCGGGCGGCACAGGATGATCCTACGTGAGCGACCGTCCATGTCAACATTTTCGGCTGGCTCGGTCTCGCCGGGTGGGCTCGGCGGGACGAATGGATGCCCGTCAATGCGCAATGGCTGCCGCGCGGAGGCGGAGCTCCCCAAGCGGTCGCCGCCGCAAGGTTGAGCTGCACCGCCCGCGCCCGCGCGCCCCCTCTCCCCATCGTCCTTCACGATGGGGAGAGGGCCGGGGTGAGGGGCAGATGCGGGCGCAGATGGTGCGGCCGATCGCTCCGCGGCGGTGGCCCGCCCCAACGCCCTCACACGCCCCGGCCCCTCACCCTAACCCTCTCCCCACGGCGTGAAGAACGCCGCGGGGAGAGGGGCGCCCGCCGCCACGCGCACGCCTCTCACGTCGGTCCGGCCGGCGGGCGGCGCGCCAGCCCGGCCCAGCCTACCGCCCCGGCTGACCCTCACCCCGCCACTCCCCGCGCCGCACCGCCGCTCGCTGACCTCACACCATCCGCCGCGCGGTACCTCGCACCCCGCGCGCGCGCCCCCTCTTCCCATCGTCCTTCACGATGGGGAGAGGGCCGGGGTGAGGGGCCGATGCGAGCACCGGCGGTGCGGCCGATCGCTCCGCAGCGGTGGCCCGCCCCAACGCCCTCACGCGCCCCGGCCCCTCACCCTAGCCCTCTCCCCACGGCGTGAAGAACGCCGCGGGGAGAGGGGACGCGGCGTGATCGCCGCGCTGGGGAATGCCGGCGCCGGGTGCATTTTGATGGGGATAACCCGTCGCGCGCCAGGCGAACTCTTGCGCACAACTCACTAGTTATTGTAGCTTCCGTTTTATGGACTACGACATCTCGGTAGGACGCCCTCTGGGTTGTATTTTCTGGATGTTGCCAGGAGCCTAAGGCGGCTCCGGAACAATGGAGGTTTCGGTGGGGGCCGAAGGTTTGCTGGTTGGCGGGGATGATCGCGCGATGCAAAAGGAAGAAATTTCCGGATGGACGGAGCAGCGCGTCGCATTGCTCAAAAAGCTTTGGGGCGACGGGTTGTCGGCGAGCCGCATTGCCGAGACTCTTGGCGGGGTCACGCGCAACTCGGTGATCGGCAAAGTCCATCGTTTGGGGCTATCCGGGCGATCCCGTGGCGCGGCCGCGGCACCGCGCGATCGCGCGGTCCGCTCCGACGCGTTCTGCGAGGAAGAGCAGATGCTGGTGGCGCAGCCCGCCAGCCACGGCAACACCGCTCTCGCCCCGATCGTTTGCTATGAAGCCGAACTGCAGCCGTCGGCCGAGGCGACCGCTGAAATTGTGCCGCTGATGCAGCGCTGCTCGATCTTGGATCTGACGGAGCGCAAGTGCAAGTGGCCGATCGGCGATCCGGTCGCGGCGGATTTCTACTTTTGCGGGGCGAGGACGGCCGACGGGTTGCCGTATTGCAGCCATCACTGCCGCATGGCCTATCAACCGGTGGCGGAACGTCGGCGCGAACGGCAAGCGTCACAGGGTTGAACGGTCGCAGGCATGAGCAGGCGTCAAACCGTGACCGCTGACGTTACGCGCTCTTGGTAAAGCGATCGTTGAGCGCGTAGCCGGCGCCCCGGACGGTGCGAATGGGGTCGGACGCCCGGCCGCGGTTGAGCGCCTTGCGCAGGCGGCCGACATGAACATCGACGGTACGCTCGTCGATGTAGACGTCGCGGCCCCAGACGCGGTCGAGCAGCTGCTCGCGCGAATACACGCGGCCGGGATTCTCCATCAGGAATTCGAGCAGGCGGAACTCGGTCGGCCCCAGCGGGACGTCGCGGCCCGCCCGCGCCACGCGCTTCTTCTCGCGGTCGAGTTCGATATCGCCGGCGGCCAAGACCCCGGCGATGCGCTCCGGCTTGCTGCGCCGCAACAGGGCGCGGATGCGGGCCAGCAGCTCGGGAACCGAGAACGGCTTGACCATATAGTCGTCGGCGCCGGTTGCGAGGCCGCGGATCCGTTCGGATTCCTCGCCCCGCGCGGTCAGCATGATGATCGGCAGCGCCGCGGTTTCGGGCCGTGTCCGCACGCGCCGGATCAGTTCGATCCCGGACAGGCCCGGAAGCATCCAATCGATGATCGCCAGGTCGGGGATATGTTCCCTGAGCTTGAGGTCGGCATCGTCGCCCCGGATCGCGGCGTTGACCACATAGCCGTCGGCCTCGAGATTGTAGCGCAGCAGCATGGTCAAGGGTTCTTCGTCCTCGACGAGCAGGATACGAGCCGTCATGTGATCCTCGTCTGCCGGTGATTACGGGCGCTCAGCGAAATACGGAATATTGGTGGTGCTGGTGGTGTCCCCCTTGGGCCGTTCGTCGGGCAGGGCCCGCCCCTCCACCATGAAGTAGACGCTCTCGGCGATGTTGGTGGCGTGATCTCCCATCCGCTCGATATTCTTGGCGCAAAACAGCAGGTGAATGCACACGCTGATGTTGCGCGGATCCTCCATCATGTAGGTCAGCAATTCCCGGAACAGCGAGTTGTTGACGGCATCGACTTCTTCGTCGCCGCGCCAGACCTCCAGCGCCTTGACGGCATCGCGCCGCGCATAGGCGTCGAGGACGTCCTTGATCTGGGTCAGCACGATGTCGGTCATGTGTTCGACGCCGCGCATGACCGTTTGCAGGTTCAAGTCGTGGTCGATCACCTCGACACGCTTGGCGATGTTCTTGGCGAGATCGCCGATCCGCTCGAGATCGTTGGATACCCGCAAGGCGCCGACCACTTCACGCAGGTCCACGGCCATCGGCTGACGCCGCGCGATGGTCAGGATCGCCTTGTCCTCGACGGTGCGCTGCAGGGTATCGATCTTGGCGTCGGTGGCTATGACGGTGCGGGACAGGTCCGCATCGCGGCGGCTGAGCGCATCGACCGCATCGCCGATCTGCCGCTCGGCGAGCCCGCCCATTTCGGCAATCATGCGTGCCAATTCCTGGAGATCGGCGTCGAACGCCCTCATTGTATGCTCGGTCATGGCGGCCATCTCCGTTTGCGCTCCAACGCTGTCCGCCCGGTCATCGGCTCGGGCGGCCGGACGGGTTGCGGATCAGCCGAAGCGACCCGTGATGTAATCCTGCGTCCGGCGGTCGGCAGGCGTGGTGAACATCTTGCTCGTGGTATCGAATTCGACGAGTTCGCCCAGATACATGAACGCCGTGTAGTCGGAGACCCGGGCGGCTTGCTGCATATTGTGGGTCACGATCGCGATGGTGTAATCATCCTTGAGCTCGTCGATCAGTTCCTCGATCTTGGCGGTGGAGATCGGATCGAGCGCGGAGCACGGTTCGTCGAGCAGGATCACTTCCGGCCTCACGGCGACGGTGCGGGCGATGCATAGCCGCTGCTGCTGCCCGCCCGATAGGCTCAGTCCGTTCGCTTGCAGCTTGTCCTTGACCTCGTCCCAGATCGCGGCACGGCGTAGCGCGGTCTGTACCCGGTCGTCGATTTCGCTGCGCGTCAGCTTTTCGAACAGCCGAATCCCGAACGCGATGTTTTCGTAAATCGACATCGGAAACGGCGTGGGTTTTTGAAACACCATGCCGATCCGGGCCCGCAGCAAATTCAAATCCTGGCCGTGGTCGAGAATGTTTTTGCCGTCCAGCAAAACCTCGCCTTCGGCCCGCTGATTGGGATAGAGTCCATAGATACGGTTGAGGATACGCAGCAGCGTCAACTTACCGCACCCGGACGGACCGATAAAGGCCGTCACCCTGCGATCGTAAAGCGGCACATTGATGGATTTTAGCGCTTTGTTGTCGCCATAGTAGAAGCTCAGATCGCGCACCAGGACCTTTTCGGTCAGCTTTCCGATCGCTTCGGCCGGTCGCGCGGCCGGCACCGGAGGTTGTGCCGTGTTCTCGATGCCGGTCATTGAGTTCATGACGATTTCCCTGAGGCTGCAAGCGCGCGCGCCGTGATACTCAGCGCCAGCACCGCGAAGGTGATGATCAGCGCGCCGATCCAGGCGAGCTTCTGCCAGTCCGCATACGGGCTGAGCGCAAACTGGAAAATCACGACCGGCAGGCTGGCGATCGGTCCATTCAGATTGCTGCTGAAAAACTGGTTGTTGAGAGCGGTGAACAGCAATGGCGCCGTCTCCCCGCTGACGCGGGCGATCGCCAGCAGGATGCCGGTGATGATGCCGGCACGCGCCGCCCGATACGACACGTAGCCGATCACATGGGCGCGCGGCATGCCGATGGACGCCGCGGCTTCGCGCAATTCCTTGGGCACCAGAGCGAGCATGTCCTCGGTCGTGCGCACGACCACCGGTATGACGATCACGGCCAGCGCCACCGCTCCCGCCCACCCGGAGAAATGTCCCATCGGGGCGACCATGACTTCGTAGATGAACAGACCGATGACGATCGACGGTGCGCTCAGCAGGATGTCGTTGATGAAGCGGACGACCACGCTCAACCGGTCGAATTTGCCGTATTCGGCCAAATAGGTCCCGGCGAGGATTCCGATCGGCGTGCCGATCGCCACACCCAGCACGGTCAGCATCAGGCTACCGATGATGGGGTTGAGGAGGCCGCCGTCGGAGCCGGGAGGCGGGGTCATTTGCGTGAATACCGCGAGCGAAAGCCCGCTCAAGCCCTCATAAACGAGGGTCCCGAGGATCAGGACCAGCCAACCCAGTCCGATGACGGTGGCACCGATCGACAGCACCATGATGACCCGGTTGCGAAGGCGGCGGCGGCTATAGAGGTCCATTGCGGTCATCCGATCCGTCGTTCCATGCGCATCAGCATGTATCTTGCCGCAGCGAGCACGATGAAGGTGATCCCGAACAGGATCAGGCCGAGCGCGATCAGAGCGGAGGTGTAGAGATCGCCGACGGCTTCAGTGAATTCATTGGCGATGGCGGCCGAAATCGTCGTACCGGGCGCCAAGAGCGATGCCGAAACCTTGTGGGCATTGCCGATCACGAAGGTAACCGCCATGGTTTCGCCGAGCGCCCGGCCGAGGCCGAGCATGATGCCGCCGATGACGCCGACCCGCGCATAGGGAAGCACGACATTGCGCACCACTTCCCACGTCGTGCATCCGACCCCATAGGCGGCTTCCTTCAATACCGGCGGCACGGCCTCGAACACGTCACGCGAGATCGAGGTAATGAACGGCAGCACCATGATGGCCAGGATGAGCCCCGCAGTGAGCATGCCGATGCCGTATGGCGGACCCTCGAACAGGCTGGACAGCACCGGTACGTCGGCAAAGGTGTCGATCAGGAAGGGCTGCACCGTCCGCTGCAAAAACGGAGCGAACACGAATAGCCCCCAGATACCATAAATGATGCTCGGAATTCCGGCGAGCAGTTCGATGGCGATGCCGATCGGCCGCCGCAGCCACAGCGGACAGAGTTCGGTCAAGAACAGCGAAATCAGCAGACCGAGCGGCACGGCTATCAGCATCGCAATGAACGATGTTACCAGAGTGCCATAGATCGGCGCCAAGGCACCGAATTTCTCGGTGACGGGGTTCCATCGTTCCTCGAACAGAAAGTTGAACCCAAAGGCTTGGAACGCCGGCAAGGAGCCTTTGATCAGCGCCAGAATGACGCCGCTGAGCAGCACCAGGACCAAGATCGCCGCGGCGCGCGTCAAGAAATGAAACGTCAGGTCGCTTATTCGCAACCGGCCCAAAGTCCGGGCGCGGGAGGCGGCGGCGATGTTACCCGATAAAGCGAGGTTGACCACCTGTGGGCCTCCTGGTTCCGGTTACGTCGATACCCACGGCTGCCGAGTTGGGTCACCGCGGCCAGAATGAACAACACTGCCCGCCAAATTGCCCCCGAAGGCATTCTTGCGGCAAACCACGCATCCCCGGGGAGGCGACGGTATCCGGAATCATCGGACGGGGAGATAGCCGGCCTGCAGAGAAGGGCGGGGAGACATGCGGCTCCCCGCCACGGACCCGACCTTAGTGGGAAACCGTGTAGAGCGGCTTGCCGGCAGCGTCCGTTATGTCTTTGGACCAGTCTTGCCTCGATGGAGCGCACCACAGCGGCGGGCATCGGCACGTAATCCAGATCCTCCGCCATCTTAGCCCCATTGGTGAAAGCCCAGTCGAAGAACTTGAGCGCCTCCCGGGCGGTCGCCGCATCCTTCGGCTGCCTGGGGATCAGAATGAAAGTGGCCGCCGTCATCGGCCACGACGCGGCTCCGGCCTGGTTGCTGAGGACGACACCATAGCCTGGCACCGAGTGCCAGTCCGCATTGGCGGCAGCGGCCTGGAAGCTTTCCGAGACCGGAGCAACGGGTTTGCCGTCGCGGTTGATCATCTTGGTGAAATTGAGCTTGTTCTGCTTGGCATAGGCGTATTCCACGTAGCCGATGGACCCGCGGGTCTGGGCGACGTTATTGGCCACGCCTTCATTGCCTTTGGCGCCGAGCCCGATCGGCCATTCGACCGCCGTTGCCGAGCCGACCTTCGCCTTCCAGTCCGCGCTGACCTTGGAGAGGTAATCAGTGAAGTTGAAGGTGGTTCCCGAACCGTCCGACCGGTGCACCACCACGATGGCTTGACGCGGCAGCTTGGCGTTCGGATTGAGAGCCTTGATGGCGGCGTCGTCCCACGACTTGATCTGGCCAAGGAAGATTTTGGCCAGCGTCGGACCGTCGAGCGTGATGCTGCCCGGGGCGACGCCCGGCAGATTGATCACCGGCACGATCCCGCCCATGACCATCGGGAACTGCACGAGTTCGCTCTTGGTCAGTTCTTCGCCGGAGAGCGGGGCATCGGTCGCACCGAACACCACGGTCCTGGCCTGAATCTGCTTGATGCCGCCGCCGGACCCGATCGACTGATAGTTCAAGCCGACACCGGTCGCCTTCTTATAGGCGTCCGCCCATTTGGCGTAGACCGGGTACGGGAAGGTCGCGCCGGCGCCGGAAATGTTGACCGCCCAAGCGGCCGGCGCAGCTGCACCGGCGCCGATGGCGAGGACCGCCACGGCAAGCGACCGGATCACGGAGGATCGCGTTATCTGCATTTTGCTTCTCCTTGCGGTGCGGCTTGTCACCCAATGATGTTTTGCCATGGGGCAAGAGACATTGTTATCGGGGCGCGTGCACCGCCAAGTGCCAAGTACATTTCGACCCTAGGCCCGCCGACACCATCCTTTTATGTACGTGAAATGACATTATCATGACACAATAAGAGATTGATTTATATCAATAATCTTCAGGAATTCGGCGGCGGCGCCAAGGGCAGGCGGACGGTGAAATTGGCGCCGGTGCCCGGTGCGCTCTCGATCAGCAGGCGGCCGCGGTGGCGATTGAGGATATGCTTCACCAGTGCGAGTCCCAGTCCGGTCCCGCCCTGAGCGCGGCTCGCCGCGTTATCGACGCGGTAGAATCTTTCGGTGAGCCGCGGCAAGTGTTCCGGCGCAATCCCGGACCCATAATCCCTGACCGAGATGAGCGCTTCCCGGGCATTGCCGGTCGCCGGCTCGCGCATCAGGGTAATGTTGACGCGCTTGCCGGCTGCACCATATTTCAGGGCGTTCTCGATCAGGTTTTCGAACACCCGGATCAGTTCGTCGCGATCGCCCGGGACCGCGAGCCGATCCGCCTGGTCCGCGATGGTGATCTCGACCCCCCGTTCGAGGGCCAGCGGCGCCAAGCCGGCCGCGACCTCATGGACGATCGCTACGAGATCAACGGGTTTCTCCGGACGAATGTGAGCCTTCTGCTGAATCCGCGACAGCGATAAGAGATCGTCGATCAGGCGCGCCATGCGGTTCGCCTGTTCCTTCATGATGGCAAGGAAACGATCCCGCGACGGCGCGTCGGCACGCGCCGAGCCTTGCAGCGTCTCGATGAACCCCAACAGCGACGCCAACGGCGTGCGCAGTTCGTGGCTCGCATTGGCGACGAAATCGCTGCGCATCTCTTCGACCAGCCGCAAGGGCGTAAGATCACGCAGCGTCAGCAGGATCAGGTTGCGATCCGCGTTCGGTGCCGTCCCCGGCAGCGGGAGCGGCGTGATAGTAACCTCCCACCATCGGTCGATCGGCACGCGCTGCAGGAACTCGACCTGCCGGATCTGCCGGTCTGCCGCAACCGCGCGGATCGCTTCGAGCACGTCGGGAATCCGGAACGCGAAGGAAAGCGGCTCGCCACGCAAAATGCCGGGAGCAATGCTTTGCACGCCGGCGTTGAAGGTCACCACCAGGCTTTCGGTGGTGAGCGCGATCGCCGGCTGGGGCAGTGCAGAAATGACCGCCTCCACTAACCGATCCGCGACGGCCGGCGCCGCACCTTGGAGGCGCGCCGCGCTGTCGGTCCGGGCGATGATGACGCCCTCACGGTCCGGCGGCGATGGCGCGGACGCCAGCACTGCCAGCGCGATCGCCGCGAATCCCATGAGCGCCGGCACGACACCGAGCCCGCCGAAACCGGCCAGTGCTGCGAACACCAGGGCGGTTACCAGCACGGCCGGGCGCGCGCGCAGGCGCCGGAATTCGCGCGCCAGCCCCGGATCGGTTCGATGTTCCTGGACCGCCATCGGATTGCAGGCCGCCGCCCCGGACGCGGGCGGTGATGCGGGGCGATTGCCCACGTGAAAGTGCAAAAGGTGAAAACGCGAAGCCCTTCACCTGACGCCGCGACCATGACAAAGCGATGACGCAATTCCCGATTCGGTGCGATCGAAGGCCGTGGTATCGGGCAAGCTCAGGGCGAATGCGTTGTGTGCTGCCGCCTTACCGCTCCGCCGCACCACGGTTGCGCCGCCAGCCAAGCCAGCTGAGCCAAAGCTCCCGCCCACCGAGAATCGCCAGCGCCAGCGCGAACGGAACCAAATAATAGAGCAGGCGGAACAGCAGCAATCCCGCCACCAGGTCTTCGGTATCGAACTGCCAGAGCGCCAGCAGCATGGCGGCATCGAAAACCCCGAGGCCGCCGGGCGAATGGCTGGCAAAGCCAAGCAGCGTCGCCAATACGAAAATCACCGCAAGCGACACGAAGCCGATATAGGGGTCGTCCGGCACCAGCATATACATGGCTGCCGCGCAGCAGGCGAGGTCGATGATCCCGATGGCGATCTGCAGCAGAGTCAGCGGCCCGTTGGGCAGGGTGACGACCCAATTGCTGCGCCCGAGCGCGCGCGGCGTATGCCACACCCAGACCACGTAAACCGCAAGGGCGCCGAGAATACCGCCCGCCAAGATCCGATTGGCCAGCGGCGGCAAGTGATTGAGCGCCGAGGCGGCGCGCGGGTTGACGGCAACGCCAAGCCCCAGCACGGTCGCATTGCCGAGCCAGAAAGTCAGGCCGGCGACGAAACACACCTTGGCCACGTCGATCGCGGACAGGCCGTATGCCGAGTAGATGCGATAGCGCACGGCACCGCCGGTAAAGGCGCTGGCGCCGATATTGTGCCCGACCGCGTAGCTGGTGAAGCCCGCGAGCGCCGCCACCCGATAGGGCACATCGGCACGGCCGATGGTGCGCACGGCGAACAGATCGTAGAAGGTCAGGGTAAAATAGCCGGCCGCGACGAACATCGCGGCGCGCACGACATCATGTTTCTCGACCGCCTGGATGGCGTCGATGACTTCCTCGAAGTCGAGATCGCCAAGCATGCGATACAGCACCACCGCGGCGACCGCGATGATGACGACACTCAGTAATACCCCGACCCGGCCCCATCCGATTCTTGCGTCGAAGGATTTGGCGAGCGAGTACAGGCCCCCATCCATATCGGCCATACCGGCTCCGCTTGTTCTTAGTTCAAATTCTACAGCCGGATGCCGTGCGGGCGGAAGAGGCTTTGTGCCGCCGGACATTTGGTCGCGCCGGCGCACACATCCGCAAATCCGCCGTGTGGTGCATGTGCGCAGCAGCGGCATCCGACCCATCGGGGCGGTAGGTATTCATAGGCCCTCCTACGGTCTTCTTGTCCTCGGCGCTTTCGCGAACCTGCAACCCGCCGCTTTTGCGCCGGAACGAACCCCGCTTTGACGTTGCCGTCGCGCCCGGGCTATCCTGTGCACCGCATCCACGGAGTTACCAGTTTATCATGGAAGTCGCCATCATCGGCGGCGGGGTCGCCGGCCTGTCGCTTGCCATGAACTTGCACGCGCGTAGAATCCGGGCGTGTGTATTCGAACGCGCGCCCGAGATCCGCGAACTTGGGGTTGGAATCACCCTATTGCCACATGCGATGCGGGAATTTGCCGCGCTCGGAGTCAAGGACGAACTGGTCGGCGCCGGGGTGGTGATTCGCGAAAGCTGCTTTTTCAACCGGTTCGGACAGCTGATCTACCGCGAAGACCGCGGCCAGCATGCCGGCTACGCCTATCCGGAGGTCAGCATTCATCGCGGCCGCCTGCACATGATCCTCTACCGCGCCGCGCTGGCGCGTCTCGGTGCCGGCTCTATCCGGACCGACCATGAATGCGTCCGGGTCGAGCAGGACGAAACCGGCGCGACCGCCTTTTTCCGCGCCTCCAGCAACGGCCGCGCGCTCGAACCGGTGCGCGCCGACGTGATCGTCGCTTGCGACGGCGTCAATTCGGCGCTGCGCCGGCAATTCTATCCCGATGACGAGGTCGCTTTCGCGGGTATCAATACCTGGCGCGGCATCACCCGCCGCAAGCCGTTTCTCTCCGGCAAAAGCTACACCCGCACCGGGTCGATCCTCACAGGCAAGATCGTGATCTATCCGATCATCGATGACGTCGATGGCGACGGCAACCAGCTGATCAACTGGATGGCGGAAATCCAGCGCGACACGTTCGCGAAGAACGACTGGAATCAGCCCGGCAACCTGGCGGATTTCTATCCGATCTACCAGAATTGGCGGTTCGACTGGCTCGATGTGGCGGAGCTGATCCGCACCGCCGACCAGATCCTGGAATACCCGATGGTGGACAAGGACCCGGTGGACCGCTGGACCTTCGGCCGGGTGACGCTCGCCGGAGATGCCGCGCATCCGATGTATCCGCGCGGCTCCAACGGCGCCGCCCAGGGCGCCATCGATGCCCGCACCCTGGCGGATTGCCTGGCCACCACCGCGGCGGCCCACGGCGATGCGCGTGACGCTTTGCGCGCCTACGAGGCACAGCGCCTGCCGGTCGCCAACAAGGTGGTGCTGACCAACCGGGCGCACCCGCCGGATTTCATCAACATCAAGGTCGAGGAGCTGGTCGGCGACCGTCCGTTCGACAATCTCGACCGCTACATCACCCAGGATGAACTGCGGGCGCTGTCGGACAACTATAAGCGCATCGCCGGGTTTGCACTGGCGGATGTGAGGTAGATCAGCCAACTTTCGATGAGGGCGATGCGGCGTAGGGTGGGCAAAATCGCCCCGCCTCGACGAAGCGAATACGCCCGAACCCACCGCGATTTTGCCCACGCGGACCACACAGAAGGGTTTGACTGCGTGGGCAAAATCGCCGGGAGCGGCGGCGCTGGCCTTAGCATAGGGAACGCGATTTTGCCCACCCTACGCCGCTTCGCCCGCTCCGACCTCACCGAAGCTGGTCTAAACCTACCCAAATCGTTCCGCCGCGTAAGGGGCCGGATCGCAGAACGGCGTCGCCCCGGTCATCATCTCGGCCACCAGCCGGCCGCTGACCGGACCGAGCGTCAGTCCCGAATGGCCATGGCCGTAGGCAAGCCAGAGGTTCGGCTGGCCGGGAGCGCGGCCGAGCACCGGGCGCGAATCCGCAAAGCACGGCCGCGCGCCAAGCCAAGGCTGGTCCTCGACCGCCTCGCCGAGCGGAAACAGGTCGCGGGCCGCCGGCAACACACGATCGAACTGCACCGGCGTCGGCGCGGCATCGCGCGGGGCGAACTCCGCGCCGGTGGTGATGCGGAAGCCCTGCTCCATCGGGGCGATGCAATAGCCGATGTCGGCATCGAGAATTGGTCGCGCCAAGCTCGCATTGCCGCGCGCGGCGAAATGGCGATGGTAGCCGCGCTTGATACCGAGCGGCAGCCGAATGCCGATCGGACTGAGTACATCGGGTGCCCACGGTCCGAGCGCGATGACGGCGGCGTCCGTGTCGATCGCGCCCTGATCGGTCTCGATCCGCCACCGCGTGCCGGTGCGGCGCAGGCTGCGCGCATCGCCCGTCACCGCGACCCCGCCTAAGGCTTCGAACCGCCGCACATAGGCGCGGGTAACGGCGAGCGGGTTGGATACGCTCGCGGCGTCCTCCCAAAACACTGCGTGGCGGAACACCGGCGCGAGCGAGGGTTCGAGCGCCCGCGCGGCATCCGCGTCCAACGCCCGCACCGGCAAGCCGAGGTCCGCCGCGATCGCGCGTTCGCGCCCGGTCGCGGCAAAACCGCCGTCGCTCCGGTAAAGCTTGAGCCAGCCGGTGCGGCGCAGGTAGCGCTCCGCGTCGGATTCCGCCATCAGGGCTTCGTGTTCGGCGACGGCCCGAGAGAATAGCGGCCGCATGGCTTGCATGGTGGCGACCAGGCGCTCCGGCGCCGAATTGCGGCGGAAGGCCAACAGCCAGGGCGCCACCTGGGGAAGAAAGCTGGCGTGATAATTGGCTTCCGGGGCCTGCTTGAGGGCGATCCGCAGCAGGGCGCCGAGGCGCGACGGGAAGGTCGCCGGAAACAGCGTATTGCCTTCGATGATGCCGGCATTGCCGTAGGAGGTGCCCCGCCCCGGATCGCCGCGGTCGAGGAGCGCCACCGATGCCCCGCGTTTGACGAGGTGCAGCGCCACGCAGACGCCCACGATTCCGGAGCCAAGCACGATCGCATCGGTACGGGCCATGGATTGTCCTTCATGCGCGGTTGGCTGAGTAGCCTGGTGGGTCCTGCCCCATGCATGACGGAAAGCACCGCAGCGGCCCGTGCGACCCGGGCGCTGCTGCCTTGCATGGCTCTTCCCATTGACGCAGTGTTGCTTGGCGCAATTGCGGCGGCGACGGACACCCGTCGCAATCGACGCCGTGACAATTCCGGAGGTTCCCGTGCATCGAGCCCTCGCCGTGGCCCCGTCCATCCTGGCCGCCGACTTCGCCAAGCTCGGCGAGGAGATTCGCGCCATCGACGCCGCGGGTGCCGACTGGATCCATGTGGATGTGATGGACGGGCATTTCGTGCCCAACATCAGCATCGGACCCGACGTGGTGAAGGCGTTGCGGCCGCATACCGCAAAGCCGTTCGACGTGCATCTCATGATTTCGCCGTGCGATCCTTATCTGGAAGCCTTCGCCAGGGCGGGCGCCGATCTCATCACCGTGCATGTGGAGGCCGGCCCTCATATACACCGTTCGCTGCAGGCGATCCGGGCACTGGGCAAGAAGGCCGGCGTCACCCTCAATCCCGGCACGCCGGAATGCATGATCGAGCCCGTGATCGACCTGGTCGATCTGATCCTTGTCATGTCGGTCAATCCGGGCTTTGGCGGCCAGAAATTCATTCCGGCGGCGGTGGAGAAGATCAGGCGATTGCGCGCGATGGCGGGCGGACGCCCCATCGACATCGAAGTGGATGGCGGCGTGACGCCGGACACCACGGCGGAGGTCGTGCGGGCGGGGGCCAACGTGCTGGTTGCGGGCTCCGCCGTATTCAGGGGCGGGCCGTCGGCTTATCCGGCGAACATCGCGGCGATCCGCAACGCAGCCATGCTGGCGCGAGGCGAGGCGGTGTGATGGCGCGAAGCCGCAAGCCCTGGAGGGGAAATCCGAGCCCGGTCTACGACACGAAACCCGCGATCTTCTCACTCTCTTCCCAAAGTCGTCTTGCGGCGGCATCGTCCTGCGCGGCGGGGCTTGGTTCGGCCTGCCGGCAATCAGCGAAATAGGCGCCACTGACGCCGGCCACCTCCGGCGAACTGGCGAGATACACGATCGTCTGCGCGCCGGCCTCTGGCTTGCCCGCGAACAGCATGGCAAACCGCGCGAAGGTGGCGAACAGCCCGCCGGAACGCTGCCCGAGACCGGTCGCCACAAAGCCCGGATGCAGGCAGTTGGCGGTGACGCCGGTGCCGGCGAGTCGGCGGGCCAATTCGCGGGTGAACAGGATATTGGCGAGTTTGGAACGGCCATAGGCGTCCATCACGCTGTAGCGGTGAGCGAGTTGCAGGTCGGTGAAATCCAGGCTGCGGCCGCGATGAGCGCGCGAGGCGGTATTGACGATGCGGGCCGGCGCCGATGCCACAAGGCGCTCGCGCAGGACCTGCGTGAGCACGAAATACGCCATGTGGTTGGTCGCGAAGGTGCGCTCGAGCCCGTCGGGCGTGACGCCCCGGCTCGCAAACACGTTGCCGGCATTGTTGATCAGCACGTCGATGCGCGGTTCCGCGGCCGCGATCTCTGCGCCTACGCGTTTGACCTCGGCGATCACCGACAGTTCGGCGATATGCGCCCGGTGCGCGACCCCAGGCCCGGCCGCCCGCAGCCGCTCGAGCGTCTGCTCCGCCCGCCCGCGGTCGCGGGCCACCAGAACGATTTTGCCACCCAGCGCGGCAAGCCGCTCCGCCGCGATCCGCCCGATCCCGGAGGTGGCTCCGGTGATGACAACGACTTTGCCTTGCATGGTGGCCTCCGATCAGCATGATGCGCGCCCGAATGGGCAACTCTTGACCCATAAGGTCGCATCCGCAAACCTCGAATTACCCCGATAAGGTAGGGTTGCATGATCCCCCGTTACACCCGCCCCGAGATGGCCGCGATCTGGGACCCGCAGACGCGGTTCCGCATCTGGTTCGAGATCGAGGCCCATGCAACCGATGCGCTGGCGGAACTCGGCGTGGTGCCGAAGGAGGCCGCGCAGGCGATCTGGGCCAAGGGCCGGGATGCCACCTTCGACATCGATCGCATCGATGCGATCGAGCGCGAGGTCAAGCACGACGTCATCGCGTTTCTCACGCATCTGGCCGAGATCGTCGGGCCGGAAGCCCGCTATGTCCACCAGGGCATGACCTCGTCCGATGTGCTCGACACCTGCCTCAACGTGCAACTCACCCGCGCCGCCGACCTGCTGATCGCCGATGTGGACCGCCTGCTGGCTGCCCTCAAGCGGCGCGCGCTCGAATACAAGATGACGCCGACGGTCGGCCGCTCCCACGGCATCCATGCGGAGCCCACCACCTTCGGGCTCAAGCTCGCCTATGCGTATGCGGAATTCGCCCGCGGCCGCGAGCGGCTTTTGGCCGCCCGCCGCGAGGTGGCGACCTGTGCGATTTCCGGCGCGGTCGGCACCTTCGCGCAGATCGCCCCGGCCGTGGAGGCGCATGTGGCCAAGGCGATGGGGCTCGCGGTCGAGCCGATCTCGACCCAGGTCATCCCGCGCGACCGCCACGCCATGTATTTTGCCACCCTTGGGGTGGTCGCCTCGTCGATGGAGCGGCTTGCGACCGAAATCCGGCATCTGCAGCGCACCGAGGTGCTGGAGGCGGAGGAGTATTTTTCGCCCGGCCAAAAAGGCTCTTCGGCCATGCCGCACAAGCGCAACCCGGTGCTCTCGGAAAATATTACCGGCCTCGCCCGCATGGTGCGAGCCTATGTGAACCCGGCACTGGAAAACGTCGCGCTGTGGCACGAGCGCGACATTTCGCATTCCTCGGTGGAGCGGATGATCGGCCCGGACGCCACCGTGACGCTGGACTTCGCGCTCAACCGCCTGGCCGGGCTGATCGAACGGCTGGTGGTCTATCCGGAAAATATGCGCAAAAATCTCGACCGCCTCGGCGGCCTGGTGCACTCCCAGCGCGTCCTGCTCGCACTGACGCAAAAGGGTGCGTCGCGGGAGGAGGCCTACGGCCTGGTCCAGCGCAACGCCATGAAGGTGTGGGAGGCCGGGCGGCGATTTCCAGCACCTGCTGGCGGCCGATCCGGATGTGCGGAAATATCTCTCGGAAGCCGAGATTGCGGCGAATTTCGACCTGGGGTACCATTTTAAAGAGGTCGATACGATCTTCGGGCGCGTGTTTGGGTAGGTTGGAACGCATCTTTGCGCAGAAGTAGGCCGTAGGCCGCCTGGACGCTCTTGCCGTGGGCTGATGCGATGCGCTACCTCAGAGGAACAAAGTGCGAGGGGCAAACGTGGCGGCGTCTGCCACGTGGTCATGGCCGGGCTTGGCCCGGCCAACTCGATAATCGGCACACCATGCCTTGCTGAACGAGATCCCCGGGACAAGCTCGGCGATGACGAATGGGCCGCCACGACCTTCGACTCTCTTACGGAACAAAAGCGGAAAGAAGTGTGGGATGCGGCATTATCAGGCCAAGGTGTCCGCCGAGGGTCAGCTGACGATACCTGCAGCCATACGTGAGGCTTTCGGCTTGAAGACCGGCGACATCGTCGATTTTTATGTTGATGACGCCGGACGTTCCGTCACGCTGTTGGCGCGGAACAAGAGCATTTTTGAGCGGCTGGATGAGTTTAAGCTTCCGCCCTCGCCCAATGGCCGGCCGGTGACGGTGGCGGAGATGGATGACGCTATCGGCGACTATGACCGAAAAGCACGAGCGGATTAGCCGCGAATGGAAGGAGCGTCACGCGTTCGAGCAACGGTAGCCGCGCGGCACGAGGTAGGATTTGGACTGGCCTCGATACCAATCCCCTCCTTATATGCGCGTTAATAGTTTCGGAATGAAACCTGCCAGGAGGCCACTATGGAGCATGAGGCGACAGCGATCATCGGATCCAACGGTGAGGTGATCTTGCCCGCCGAGATCCGCGAGAAACTCGGGGTCTTAGCCGGCGATAGTTTGCAATTTCACGTGTCGGATTCCGGAGAGATGACGATCGTACCAGTGAGGCGGCGCAGCATCTTCGAGCGGCTCAGCGAATTGAAATTGCCGTCGATCGGCCGGCCGGTGACCCGGGCGGACATCGACGCGGCAATCGGCGAGGCCATGGATGAACAGGAACAGCGGGTCCGGAGCCAGCGTCCCCGATGATTGGGATCGATACCAACGTCCTTTTGAGATTCTTCGAAGTGGACGACGACGCTGCACAAACCGCCGCCGCACAACAGTTCGTGCGCGACCATGCGCCGGTGTTCATTCATCCGATCGTCCTCGCCGAATTCGCGTGGACCCTGCGGACCACGTTTAAGCTTGATCGTACCACGGTTTATGATCACCTGGCTGGTATCGTTGCGGCGCCGGAGTTCACCCTTGCCAATCCGCAGGCGACCGGTCGTGCTGTCGAACAGTATGGGATGGGCGCGGCGGATTTCGCCGATTGCCTGATCGGCGAAATGAATCACGCCGTCTTCGGATGCGAGACGACTGTGACATTTGATAAAGCAGCCGCAAAGGTTCCCGCATTCCGCCACCTCCCCATCTGAAGGTTTCCTTGCTCATGCCCACCCGCATCGCCCGTGCCGTCTATGCCGAGATGTTCGGCCCCACTACCGGCGACCGCGTGCGCCTCGCCGACACCGACCTCATCATCGAGGTCGAGAAGGACTTTACCACCTATGGCGAGGAGGTGAAGTTCGGCGGCGGCAAGGTGATCCGCGACGGCATGGGTCAGAGCCAGGTTACGAACCAGGATGGGGCGGTCGATACCGTCATCACCAATGCGCTGATCCTCGATCATTGGGGCATCGTCAAAGCCGATGTCGGCCTCAAGAACGGCCGCATCCATGCTATCGGCAAGGCCGGCAACCCGGACATCCAGCCGGGCGTAACGATCATTATCGGCCCCGGCACCGAGGTCATCGCGGGCGAAGGCAAAATCCTCACCGCCGGCGGCTTCGACACCCACATCCACTTCATCTGCCCGCAGCAGATCGAGGAAGCCCTGATGTCCGGCATCACCTCGATGCTGGGCGGCGGCACCGGTCCGGCTACCGGCACCAACGCCACCACCTGCACGCCGGGGCCATGGCACATCGCCCGCATGATCCAGGCCGCCGACGCGTTTCCGATGAATCTCGGCTTTGCCGGCAAGGGCAATGCCTCGCTGCCGGCGGCGCTGGAAGAGCAAATCAAGGCCGGCGCCTGTGCGCTCAAGCTGCACGAGGACTGGGGCACCACGCCGGCGGCGATCGATTGCTGCCTGTCGGTCGCCGACGATTACGACGTGCAGGTCATGATCCACACCGACACGCTCAACGAATCCGGCTTTGTCGAGGACACCATCCGCGCCTTCAAGGGCCGCACCATCCATGCATTCCACACCGAAGGGGCCGGCGGAGGACACGCGCCCGACATCATGAAGGTGGCGGGGCTTGCCAATGTGCTGCCCTCCTCCACCAATCCGACCCGGCCGTTTACCCGCAACACCATCGACGAGCATCTCGACATGCTGATGGTGTGCCATCATCTCGATCCGCTGATCGCCGAGGACCTCGCCTTTGCGGAAAGCCGCATCCGCAAGGAGACCATCGCGGCGGAGGATATTCTCCACGATCTCGGCGCGCTGTCGATGATGTCGTCGGACAGCCAGGCCATGGGCCGCATCGGCGAGGTCATCATCCGCACCTGGCAGACCGCCGACAAGATGAAGCAGCAGCGCGGCCGGCTCATCGGCGATACCGGCGACAATGACAATGCCCGCGCCAAGCGCTACGTGGCGAAGTACACGATCAACCCGGCCATCGCGCACGGCGTGGCGAAGCACATCGGCTCGGTGGAGCCCGGAAAACTCGCCGACCTGGTGCTGTGGTCGCCGGCGTTCTTCGGCGTCAAGCCCGACATGGTGATCAAGGGCGGCACCATCGTCGCGGCCGCGATGGGCGATCCCAACGCCTCGATCCCGACGCCGCAGCCGGTGCATTATCGAAGAATGTTCGGCGCGTTCGGGAAATCGCTCACTGCAGGCTCCCTGGTGTTCGTCTCCAAGGCCGCGGTGGCGGCCGGTTTGCGCGACAAGCTCGGCGTCGAGAAACAGTTGGTCGCCGTCGAGCACACCCGGGACATCAACAAGAAGAGCATGGTGCACAACCATGCCACGCCCGATATCAGCATCGACCCCGAAACCTATGAGGTGGTTGCGGACGGCGAGCTCTTGACCTGCGCGCCGGCGGAGGTGCTGCCGATGGCGCAACGGTATTTTCTGTTTTGATGAACCCCGACGCGCTGGCGCGCATCCGCGCCGTCCGCCGGGCGTCGCGGGTTTTCCGCGCCGGTGCGTGGGATGGCAGCAAGGCGGTCGATCGCGTCGTGCTCGATGCCGACGAACGCTTCCGCCGTCGCGTCGTCCTCACCGGCGAAGGCGGAACGCGGTTCTTGCTCGATTTGCCGGAAGCGACCGCGCTGCAGCGACGGCGACGCGCTTGCGCTCGATGACGGCGCTCTGGTGGCCGTGATCGCCAAGCCGGAGCCGGTGGTGGAGATTGCGGCGGCGGACCCGGCGGCTTTGGCCCGACTCGCCTGGCATCTCGGCAACCGCCACACCGAGCTGGAAATTTTTCACGACCGGCTGCGCATGCGACGCGATCATGTGCTTGAAGCAGATGCTCGCCGGGCTCGGGGCGCGGCTCAGTTTTGCGCACGCGCCGTTCGAGCCGGAGCGCGGCGCCTATGCGCACGCGGACGGGCGCGCCGGCGATGTCAGCCAGGACGGCTGATCGTGCGAACGTGATCGACGGGCCTCGCCCATGACTGCCCGCCCCGCAGGGACCCCGGACAGTAGCCTTACGCGCTACGCCTGCTTGGCCCGATGCGGCCTCAAGCAAAATAGAGCTATACCAATTACGGCCGCATCGAATTGCAAGGTCCTAGGGTGTGCAAAATCGCCCGGGCACGGCGGAGCAAACGGCACGGTCGCCGGCGATTTTGCGCACGCGGTCGGCCGCTCACGTTATTATCGCGTGGCGTCGCGATCGCGGCGCTACTAACCAAAGGCCTGCAGCGTGCGCTACGTGTTCGGACCTCACCGGAATCCGGTCTAAGCGCAATACCGTTCACTTAACCCGAGGATGCGCCCGCCCCCTTCCCCATCGTTCTTCACGATGGGGAGAGGGTTGGGGTGAGGGGCAGGTGCCAGCACAGACGGCGCGGCCGATTGTCTCTTGTAGCTTTGCCGATTGCCGGCCCGGAAGCCCTCACGTGCTCCCGCCCCTCACCCTAACCCTCTCCCCACGGCGTGAAGAACGCCGCGGGGAGAGGGGACGCGCGCATCCCCAACCCAAGTGAACGGTCTTGGGTCTAAGCTGCAAAACTCAGCGTGGCGCCGGCTCGAACCCCTGCGACTTGAACAACGCCATTCCAGCCGGAGATGTCAGCAGGTTCAAAAGGGTTTGCGCGGCGTCCGGCTGTTTTGCCGCGGTGCCGATGCTGCCGGTGAAATCGATGTAGTTTTGCAGTTCCGGCGGCAGCCAGCCGACCAGCGTGACCGCCGGCGCGGACAGGATCGGCGCGATGCCGATCACCACAAGATCGGCCTCGCCGCGTGCAAGCGCCGCGACGGCGCCGCCCGACGGATAGGGCCGCAGCTTGGGCTGCATCGCCGCGGCAATTCCGAGCCGCGCAAGGATGGCATGGAATTGCACGCCGCTCGCGCCGCCATCGGCGTAGGCGACGGTCGGCGCCGCCAGCAGCGCACGGCGGAATGCATCGGCCGTGCCGATGTCGGGCTGCGGCGCGCCTTTGCGCACGGCGACGCCCAAGCCGGTGCGGCCCAGATCGACGCGCGAGCCGGCAACGAGCTTGCCCTGCCGCACCAGGTCGTCAGCCATGTCCGGCGCCAGGATGGCCACATCGAACGGGTCGCCCGCTTCGATCCGGCGCTTGAGCTCGGCCGCGAAGGCGGATTCGATTGCGAGTCGCCGGCCGGTCATGCGTTCGAAAACCGGGGCGATCTCGCGCACAATGCCACGCGGCGCGGCGCTGGTGAAGACCCGCGTTTCCACGGCCTCCGCTGCAATGGCCTGCGGTAGGCTCAGCGCGGCAAGGACGGCGGCGATCGTCACGACGGCCGGTCGGGGAGAATTTTGTCCACATGGGTTTCCATATATGCTCCGGTTTCGCTCTCAGGAGCGCTATGGGGGGCTGCGATGGAGCGCAAGACGCATCTGCTGGTACCTTAATGCTGCTAATAAATATACCTCAAATTGTTTGGCGTTCAACGCCCGCTCGTCGCGTCAGCCCGCCCACGTTGAACGAATTTGACCTTGCAATTTCATAAAGGGGACATTAATGAGTTCCTCGCAAAGGGAGTGATTTTTTGAGGCTCATGATGCCTGAAGTCGAGGTGTTTTCGGCTGCCGAGATCGGAGCCGTCGCGGGCGTTCCGGTGAAGTCGGTCTATAAGGTGATCAAGGAACGCTTGCCGGATAGCCTCGTGGTATTTAAGCGCCGCAAGCGCCTGCTTTCCCGGTGGGGGGCGGTTTGCGTTGTGATCGATCACAAAATGCCGAAGGACGTACCCATTACGGTTCGCAAACAGCTCTATGCACAGATCGGAACGGCAAAGTCGTCGCGTGTCATTACGTGCACGCATGGTATCATACAATACAGTGTGGATGTGAGGACTTTGGCCAGCGAAGTGGATGCGGACCTAGCAAAATACCGAAAGGCCATGCAGTTGATCGTCGAAGCGCCGAACGTGCAAGCTGGTGCCGCCACGTTCCGGGGGACGCGTATTCTCGTGCAGACCATTGCGGACCTTATGGCACAAGGCGCTATCGAAGCGGAACTACAGGAGGACTACCCGCGTCTGACAGGCGCCATGATCGCCGCGGCCGCCGTTTATGCGAAGGCACATCCACGTCGCGGCAGACCTCGCAAGCCCGCTTGGCGCAATACCGAACCACGCTCGGCACGGACGATGGAGGAGCGCGACGCTTGACGGCGCCGCGTTTTCTTGTGGACGAGAACCTCTCGGTAAAGCTGCCGGAGACCGCACATCAGCGCGGTTTCGAAGCCACACATGTGGTCCGCCTGGGCCTTAGCGCGTGGACGGACTGGGATATCCTTGACGTGATCGACAAACATGAGTGGATACTTGTTACCAACAATGCTGTCGAGTTTCGTTCAAGGTACCGCGCAATCAAGATTTATCCTGGTGTTGTTTTCTTGTTGCCATCGGTGCGGCGAGAACAGCAGCTGAATCTGTTCAAGGCCGCCCTGGACGATATCGCAATCAATCCAGACATGATCAATCAGGCCATCGACGTTGACCTCGCCGAGGGTTCTAAAATCATCGTTCGCCGCTACGAGCTTCCGTAGATGCGGGGCGCGGCACCCAAATAAACACCAGACGCGCACGCCGGAACCACCGTCCCGTGACCCCAGTGTCCCGGGAAGCGCTGCGCGCCTGCAATCCAACGAGCCTTGTCTGGCGGCGCTTACTGCTTCGCGCAGGCGAAACTCGCCGCTTGGCTCGGATCCCCATGGCCGTCATAGCGCGGGATCTGCGGATACCGGCACATCGGGCGCGCGGCGATGGTCTTGAACGGGGCCTGTTCCTCCTGACTCACCTGCGTGAGAATATCGGGCGTCTTGCCGGCATCCACCCAGGCGTCCAAGACGCCAAGCAGATCGACCTTGGCCGGCACCGCCTTGCCGTCCTTCATGACGCCGTTGCCCGGATGGTTGACGCCCGGCGTCACGTAGAAGCGCATGAACTGATCGACCCGGTCCTGTCCCATTTTGCCGACCACGGATTTGTAATAGTCGATTTCCTGCAGCACGCTGCGCTGATAATCGGCGCCGTTGCCTTTCAGGATCAGTTTGCCGCCGCGCGCCTGGTACGCCGAAAGGTCCGGATCGGTGGTGTCGAACAGTTCGGAAATTTCCTTGATCCGGCCGGCGAAGTGTTCCGGCGCGAATTGGAACGGGTCGAACTTGGCATCGCGGGCGAAGAAATAGCGCACGAACCCGTCCGCATTGACCCAGGCGACGGATTGCGTCTTCGCGTCGGGAACCGGGAATTGCGGCGCCGCCTTGCCGGTGATGGTGTTGACCATCCCGCCCGGCTGCACCTCGCTGCCATAGGTCCAGCCCGGAAACGCGGCCACGCCGTACTTCATGGCGAACGGATAGACGTAGGGCCGGTGCACCAGAAGGTCGGCTTCAATCTGCTTGTCCGACAGGCAGGTGTCGCCGGTATCTGCTCCACCGGGGCAGCGCAGCGTGCCCACATCGAACACGCCCAAACATTTTTCATAAGCGCCGACGACACCATCATCGAGGCCGTCGAGCTTGTCGCAGGCGGCATTGACCGCGGTCTGGATCAGCTTCACCTTGGCCGGATTGATCCAGCCGCCGTCGCGCTGCAGCTTCGCGAGTTTTGCCCGCATGAGATTGCCGCCGGTGTAATTGGCGACCGGCACGGCGCTGACGATGCCGTCGAAATCGGCCGGGAAGCGCTGCGCCATCATCAGGGCTTCACGCCCGCCTTCCGAGCCGCCGTAGAAGTAGGTTTTGGTGGGCGGGCGATCATAAAATGCCCGCGCGAGGCGCACGCCCACGTCATGGGTCTTTTTATAGGCCGCATAGGCCATATTGACGAGCGCCTCGTCATTGAGCGCGAACGCCCGCGGGTGCGGAAGCTTCTTATTGTCGTGGCCGGAATCGGTGCCCCAGGTAGCGAACCCGCGCGCCACCGGCACCTGCGTGTCGCGGCGCGCATCGCGCAACGGCGCCAAGCCGGTGATCAGCACGCCGTTCGAGCCGCCGCCGCCATATTGCACCGCCTTGCCGTTCCAGTCGGTGGGCAGGTTGACCTCGAAATTGACCGGCGGCGCGTTCGGATCGATCGGCGCGACCGCCCCCAGCACCTTGCAATAGTCGCGCGTCGCGCCCGGATTGAGCGGATCGGCCGGCACGGTTGCGGTCTGCGCGGAGGCGATCGTCGCGCCGCCGCTGGGTAGGGCGATGTCGCTCGCCGGAATCTTCAGGTTCGCCAAATCGGCGCAGCTGACCGCCGCATTGGCCGAAGACCACACGCCGGACAGCAGGATTGCCGCCGTGGCACTGAGCGCAGTATTCCTTCTCACCATGGGCGTGTCCTCCTGGATGCATTGTTTGGCAGCGGCATTTTGGGGCGCAGGACGCGTGGAGCGCAATCGCTTTATTGCGCCGTTCAGCGTGCCGGCTGATACGCATCGGGCGACAGCACGATAAAGCGATTGCGCCCTACCTGCTGCGGCCGCGTCGCTCACGCCTCTTTCAAATAGTCGAACACCACTTCACCGAGGCCAAGCGTCAGGTCGGTGACGTAATGCGTGCCCGACACCACCTCGCGCACAGGCAATCTGTTTACGTCGCACATGGCGTGGGCGAAGAATTGCAGGGCCGCGGGACCGGTCCAGGCACCTTTTACGGTCACGTTTTCAAGATAGTAGCGGACGAGCTCGCAAATGCGGGGCGTACAGTCCACATGCGGGATGATCTTTATCATGAAGCTCGGCTTGGCCAGGCTCTTGAATAATGGCGCAGGGTCGATCTCGCGGTGCTTGTAGCCCATGGTAGCGCTGACGCAGAGCACGGAGCCGTAGTGCAGCGTGCACACCAGCGTCTCGCTCTCATGGGTCACCTTGGGACTGGCGAGCTTTTTCGGGAAACCCCAGATTTCGCGGCCGCCCGCGATCGGCGAGTTGTCGTCCAAATACATGGCATGAACGTAGCCACCTTCCTGCACCGTACCGTCCGCGGCCTTGAACCGCACCGGGATCACCTGGCCGGTCTCGGTGTAGTCGCCGAATCCCGTGGAGTTCAGGCATCCGGATGAATTCGTAGTTGACGATGTCGCCTACGACCTCAAGCGGTTCCGGAACCACGTCACGCAGTCGCTCAGGGTCGGTGCGGTAGCTGATGACGATGAATTCCCGATTGTAGAATTTATACGGCCCCCGCGGATAGGCCGGATCGTTGAGCGGCATCGCAAAGGCTTTGGCGCGAACCTCGGCTAATTTCATGGATCATGTCTCCTGATTGGCAACGAACCGGGCGGCGATACGAGCACGGGTTCCGATCCCAGTAATCACACCCTCGGCGCGGGGTCATCCTTATCGGCATCGAACGGCAACAAGATAATGACGCGGCAATGGCGCTGCTGGTCGTGCACCAACCGCGCCGGACCGGACCGGACCGAACCGGACCGGCTACGCACCGGGCGATCTTTTGACGCTGCATCGAGCGCTTTCTCCACCGGGTGCGGCCGCGCCGCCGGCCCCGCACCCACACTTGCGTTTCTCGGCGTTGCTGACACTTAAGGACCGGCCTCGGCGAGCGTCACCCCAAGCCGGCCGGCGAGGTCCTGCACATATTGCCAGGCGACGCGGCCGGAACGCGACCCGCGCGTCGTCGCCCATTCGAGCGCCTCGCGTTGCAGCACGCCCGCATCGATCGGAACGCCGTGATGCTTCACATAGCCCTCCACCATGGCGAGAAACTCGTCCTGGCTGCAGCGGTGGAAGCCGAGCCAGAGGCCGAAGCGGTCCGACAGCGACACCTTCTCCTCCACCGCCTCGCCCGGATTGATGGCGCTCGAGCGCTCATTCTCGATCATCTCGCGCGACAGCAGGTGGCGCCGGTTCGAGGTGGCGTAGAGGATCACGTTGTCGGGCCGGCCTTCGATGCCGCCTTCAAGTACCGCCTTGAGGGATTTGTACGACGTGTCCTGGGCGTCGAAGGACAGATCGTCGCAGAACACCAGGAATCGGTACGGCGCGCCGCGCAACAGCGCCATCAGGTCGGGCAGGCTTTCGATATCCTCGCGATGGATTTCGATGAGCTTGAGGAGCCCGGCATCGGCGCCGAGGCTGCGGTTCACCGCCGCGTGGGCGGCCTTGACGAGCGAGGACTTGCCCATGCCGCGCGCGCCCCAGAGCAGGGCGTTGTTGGCGGGCAGGCCGCGGGCGAACCGCTCGGTATTTTCCACCAGGATGTCGCGCATGCGGTCGATGCCCTTGAGCAGCGACATCTCCACGCGGTTGACGCGCGGCACCGGCGCAAGCACCCGGCCGGCCGGGTGCCAGATGAATGCATCGGCCGTATCGAACCCAGGCTGCCGTGGCGGCGCCGGGGCGAGCCGTTCCAGGGCGGCGGCAATGCGTTCGAGGAGGTCGATCGGGACCGCGGAAACCGGGGTTTGAGACAGGGACATTGAAGCGCCTTTGTTGCCCCGTGCGCTTAGCCCGGTATGGCACGTGCCGCAAGGGCGCGCGGCGCTCACGGCGTTGCGGATTTTGATACGGGGCGAGAGCGCTCGAAGCTCGTCATTGACCCGCCGGTAAAAGGAGCAAAAGTGGTTCCAATGTCATGGCGCGGCCCCTTCCGGCCGATTTTTGCCCCGATTACACCCGCCGCAGCCGCACCGCGATGATTTCGCGGCTGCGATCTTGCGCTGTTCCGTGTAAACTACCATTCCATGGGTAATCTGTCTCAAGAACCCGAAGCTCTGGTCAAGCGGGTGGCGGACAAGCCGACGGTGTTGCCGACGACACCGGCTAGACGGGGAATCGATGCCGACACTGAACGCGCGGCACGGGCTTTCCTGCGCCATCTTGGAGGGCGCTATCCGGTGCGTGAAGCCATCCTGTACGGCAGCCGCGCACGCCGAACCAACCATCCCGACAGTGACGCCGATATCGCCGTGGTGATGGAAGGAGACGGCGGCAACCGCTGGGAAATAAAGCGCGAATTGTCGGGCATGGCCTTCGATGTTTTGCTTGAAACCGGGATCCGCGTTCAAGCTTTGCCGCCTTGGGAAAGCGACCTGATACGTCCGGAACAGTTCAGCAATCCGGCGCTGATCGCCAATATCCAGCGCGAAGGGGTGCGCCTGTGACTCCGCCACTCGCTCCGGCAAGTTACATCGCCAAGGCCGAAAGCGCCTTGGCGGCGCTTGACGCTGCGACGGAACGCGCGGCGCGCGCTTTCCTGCGGCGCCTCGAAGGCAAGTATCCGTTCATCGAGGGTGTGGTGTTTGGCAGCCGCGCCCGTGGGGACCACAGGGCGGACAGTGACGCCGATATCGCCGTCATCCTGAGAGGCAAGCGTGGCGACCGTTATAAGGTGTCCGGCGACATGGCGGAGATTGCCTTCGACGTGATGCTTGAGACCGGTGTACTCATCGATCCGCTGCCTCTGTGGGAAGATGAATTGCAGCGACCGGAGCAATTCAGCAATCCGGGGCTGATCGCGAACATCCGGCGCGAAGGCGTGCGGCTGTGATCAAGCCCGTTACAGCCGCCAGCTATATTCGGAAGGCGGACCGCGCCCTTGCGACCGCGCGCCGGTCGCTCGCCGAATCCGACACTGAGGACGCTTGCAATCGGGCTTACTATGCCATGTTCCACGCCGCCCATGCCGCTTTGTGGATGGTTGGGTTGCAAGAAACCGGCACCGTTATAAAAAGTCATGGGGGATTGATCTCCTTCTTTGGGCAGGAACTCGTGAAAACCGGCGTCCTCGACGCCGCACATGGACGCGCACTCGGCCATGTGCAGAAGACGCGCGTGCTCGCCGACTACACCGCCGATGCTCCAGATGAGGCCGATGCCAAGGAGGCCGTTTCACAAGCCGAGGCTTTTGTCGCGGCGATCAAGGCGAAATTCTCGCTATGAGCGTCATCGCCTTGACAGAGCTTGTGCTCGGCATGCTTGGCGTTGCCGCGAAGCTGGAACGCCGCCGCATCAAGGAGCGCACCGAGCGCGGGCGCAGCGACGCGAAGGCCAAGGGCGTGAAATTCGGACGCAGGCCGAAGCTCGCCCCGCACCAGCAGCGCGAGGCGATCCGGCGGCGGGACAAGGACGGCGAAACGCTGCGCTCGATTGCCCGCACCTACGATGTCGGCGCCGCGACGATTTCGAGGCTCGTATAAGTACCTTCACCCTCTCACCTTAGTAAGGTGTCTAATGACCAAGTATTTTTCGGCGGAGCGAATTGCGGAGCTGAATGCGAACCAAAAGCAGGTTTACAGGCAGTTCAGAGACCTTCAAGAGCGCTTTTTTCTCCGCACGTACAAGAGCCAGCGTGGGGAGGAGTATGCCAAGCACGGGTTCTGCCGAAGGCTAGACACGCTCGTTCGAGCCGTCGGTCAGGTCTACGAGCTACTGCCGCCGCAGCAAGAAGAGATACCGGATAATAAGAATTCGTAGACGCAACCATCTCAATTCAGGCCTTTGTGATGAACGCTTTTGGTTGCCTAGAAAATATTGCTTGGATATGGCTTTACGAGAAAAATGTTCGAAATGACAATGGGACCGAACTCGACCCTAAGGAGGTCCGGCTTAGGAAAGAAGAAATTGCGGAAGGCACTCACCCAACAGTTTCGTGACTACCTAGATAAAGATGAAAAGAAGAAGTGGCTCGGAAACTTAATCGATTTTCTGGATTCACTTGCGCACCGGATACCGCTGTATATCCTGCCGTACGTCGTTCCCAAGGGCAATATCGCCAAGTACAAGGCGTTCGACAAGGCAAAATGGGAGAACCCGCGCTAAGCGATCAAAAGGAGTACGAAAAGATCAAAGTCGAACAATTGAAGCTTTGCCAGTTCGTGCCGGGCATGACGCACTCGATATTTGACGCGCCCCAAGTCGAATTCCACAGCCAATTGCTCAACGATTACGTCACGATTGATGAATATGGCCGTACACTGCTTGAGGAATTGGATAGATGCAACTAACGCCGCGCCCGCGCCGCCTTCCAGCTTCTGGCCTCCCCACACGGTCGCCGTCAGCTGCTTGCTTCCCCAGGGGGTAATCCTATCTTGACCTTGTACAAGTTCAGTTAAGGAATCGGCGCGTGCGAGTTTATATTGCAAACTTCGGCAGGGGAAACTGGGCTTGGAGGCAGTGCCTTCGGCGGCGGGCGCTCGCGGTTATGGACGACGTCCGACTTCATCCATTTTGGAAGACCGGCGACAAAGAGGGCTACATTAGAGAAACACAGAAACTGTTGCGGCGGCCTGACGGGAGCCCGGTGACTAAGCCCGTTGCTTCGAGGTGGTTCAATCTCAACGATGTTTTTATGCAGACAGCGGGCGATGTCTGGATTCACAGGGAGAAAGAAGAGCTATGGTGGACATCATCAAGCGATCTGCCGCCAAGCGTAGAGATTATTGACGACCCAAACCCTAGGGCTGGTCCCGCGAAAATTTATGTTTATTATAAGCCGTGTTCCGGATGGTCTGACCGTGACAAACGAGGACGACATCTGAGCTGGGGTAGCTTACACCCGCGCGCAAAGGAATTTCTCTTCACTGAAGGGACATGCCAACAACTTTCCGGCGATAATGCCGCCTATGCTGAGGCGTTGATCAACGGGGAAGTTCTCTTAGATTGGCACAATCGACCGGATTGGAAATCGAAGGCCGCGCGCGCAAAGCAATCCCCCGTGAGGCGCTTCGATGCCCGTCAGAGGACAATCGCGCGAATGGCGATGACAGCAATGGCCACAGTGAAAGCCGGAGGGGCCGCTTCAACGGCGGTGCAAAAGGAGAAAGAATTCCGATTTAGCGACCAATTCGATTTAGAGCGCTACATTGGCCAACTTTTAAACTCCCAAGAAGGGCTCTGTGCGCTCACCGACGTCCGCATGATTTTAGATGGCGAGGACGGGGATCAAGAATTCGCCTGCTCTCTCGATCGCATTGATTCAAATGGTCATTACGAAAGAGGCAATCTTCAGGTTGTCTGTAAATTTGCCAATCGTTGGAAGGGCGACTCCGATAACGACGATTTTCTTCGACTGATGGACTCCGTGGTCTCTGCCAGCACACCATGAAGAGACCCGTATTGTGACAGATCACGACGGCTGACACACGCCGCCCGCTACGTCGTCGCCGCCCGAAGGGCGCTCCGCCACGACGCGCTCCATCTTGCACATCCCTATCGAGTTCACGCCGGAGCCAGCCGCGTGACTTTGAGCGACGAGGCCTTGGCCTGAATTTGCGCCAGATCGTAATTCATCTGCATCCCGAGCCACGTGTCGGCGGTGCTGCCAAGCGCTTTCTCAAGCCGCACCGCCATTTCCGGCGTAATGCCATAGCGCCCCGCAATCACGTTGTGGAGTTGCTGCCGCGAGATGCCGAGCGCCTTGGCGGCGTCCGTCACCGACACGCCAAGCGCCTCCAGATTGTCGCCCGACCAGTTCGCCGGGATGCGGCGGATTCTTCATGTCCATGACTCCTCACCCCCCATTCAGCGGTCATCGGCCAGATCGACATCACGCGCCTGCCCGTCCTCAAACCGGAAAATCACCCGCCAGTTGGCGCGTACCGCCACCGCCCAAGTGCTCTCCAAATCGCCTTTCCGCGTCTGAAATCGCCTTTCAGCGCATGCAGTCCGAAGGTTGGCACCTGCACAACTTTTGCGTTTACGACATCCGGCGAACACCCGACGGCAGCGGCGTTGCATTCGCGCAAGCGGCCGCTATAGTCGCGCCGCTGCGGCCCGCGCGTCGTTGCGACGGCGATCACGTTCGCATGTCCTCGCGCGCGAGGCAAAGCGACATGGGCTTGACCTACAAGAGGCTTTGCCAATGCGAGGCCCCTTGCAATCAAACCGGAACCGTGCCCGATCGCCGTCGGGATCGCGGATTCGCGCTAACGGCACTGACAGCCGATCGGGCAGCGGGCCGCGACATCAAGGAGATAGACCCGTATGATTACACCCGCCTACGCACAGGGCGCGGGGTTCAGCACCTCCGATATCCTTTCGTCCCCGATTCCGGCTATGATTATCATTTTCGTCATTATGTATTTCCTCATCCTGAGGCCGCAGCAGAAGCGCGCCAAAGAGCATCAGGAGATGGTCAAGAACTTGCGCCGCGGCGACACCTTGATCACATCGGGGGGGTTGGTCGGCAAGGTCACCAAAGTGGTGGATGACGACCAGGTCGAGATCGAGATCGCGGACGGCATTAAGGTACGCCAGGTGCGCAGCATGGTGACGACCGTGCGGGCCAAGGGCGAGCCGGTGAAGGACGACAAGAGCGCGGGCAGCTGACCCACATCCCACGCAGAACGATTCGCCTCGGCGCGGCGGATCGGTTAGGACAAAGTCCGGGAGGACGGCCATGTTGTATTTTTCGCGCACGAAGGCGGCAGCCATTCTGCTGACGGCGCTCGTCATCTGCAGCTTCATGATACCGAACTTCTTCCCCGAGCAGGTCGTGAAGACGTGGCCGGCATGGGCACAACGGCGCCTGGTGCTCGGCCTCGATCTTCAGGGCGGCTCCCACATCCTGCTTGAAGTCGACCAAAACGACATCCGCAAGCAGCGTCTCGACACCCTGCGCGATGAAGTGCTGCGCACGCTGCGGGAGGCCCGCATCACCTGGGCCAATGCGCCGGCGGTGCGCGGAAACAGCGTCGAGGTGCGGCTGCGCGAGGGGCCGGGTTTCGAGGCCGCCTACAACAAGCTGCGCGACCTGTCGCAGCCGCTCGGCGGCGTGCTGCAGGGTAATGGCCAGCGCACCCTCGACGTGTTCGATGCCGGCGGCGGGCTGATCCGCTTGACGCCGAGCGATGCCGGGATGATCGAACGCACCCGTCAGACCATCGATCAGTCGATCCCCATCATCGAGAAGCGCATCAACGAACTCGGGCTGGTGGAGCCGACCATCCAGCGTCAGGGCACCGATCGCATCCTGGTGCAGGTGCCCGGCCTCGGCGACCCGCGCCGGCTGCTCGAGCTCCTCGGCCAAACCGCGAAACTGGAATTTCGCCTGGTCGATACCACCATGAGCGCCGAGGACGCCCTCAAGGGACGCCCGCCTGCGGATGACGAAGTGCTCTTCGAAGGCAAAGGCGACCAAAAAGTTCCGTTTCTGGTCAAGAAGCAGGCGCTGGTCGAGGGCGGCGACCTGACCGACGCGCAAGCCTCGTTCGACCAGCGCACCAGCGAGCCGATCGTGAACTTCAAGTTCAACAGCATCGGGGCGCGCAAATTTGGCCGCGCCACGCAAGAAAATGTCGGCCGGCCGTTTGCCATCGTGCTCGACAATGAGGTGATCTCGGCGCCGGTCATCCGCGAACCGATCCTCGGCGGCTCGGGGCAGATTTCCGGCAGTTTCACCGTCGAAAGTGCCAACAATCTGGCGATCCTGCTGCGCGCCGGCGCGCTGCCGGCCAAGCTTACGGTGATTGAACAGCGCGTCGTCGGCCCCGGCCTCGGTCTCGATTCGATCCGCGCCGGTGAAACCGCCTCGATCGCCGGCGCCATCCTGGTGGTGGTGTTCATGCTGGCGACCTACGGGCTGTTCGGCCTGTTCGCCAACATCGCGGTCGCCATCAATGTGGCGATGATCATCGGAATCCTGTCGTTCCTCAGCGCCACCTTGACGCTGCCGGGCATCGCCGGGATCGTGCTGACGGTCGGCATCGCGGTCAATTCCAACGTGCTGATCTATGAGCGTATCCGCGAAGAGGTACGCAACGGGCGCAGCGCGATTGCGGCGATCGACGCCGGCTTCACCCGCGCACTCGCCACCATCCTGGACTCCAACATCACCACCTTCATCGCCGCCGCGGTGCTGTTCATGATCGGCACCGGCCCGGTGCGGGGCTTTGCGGTGACGCTCGGCATCGGCATCATCACCAGCCTGTTCACGGCCTTCACCATGACCCGGCTGATCATGTCGTATTGGGTCCGCTCGGTGCGTCCGCGCACCGTGCCGATCTAGCCGATGTTTCGGGTAAATCCCGTGGGTGGGCATAGCGCCGCCGGTGGGCACGGCGCGAAGAGCTTAGCCTTTGCCCATCCTAGGCTGCCGTGATCGCGACCATCGTCAGGAATTAAATCGTCAGGAAGAAAAAACGTGCATCTCCTTCGAATCGTCCCCGACGACACCAAATTCGATTTCATCCGCTTTCGGCGGGTGAGCTTTCCCATCTCGGCGCTGCTGTCGATCCTCGCCATCACGCTCTATTTCACCCATGGGCTGAATTTCGGCATCGACTTCATGGGCGGCACCTTGATCGAGGCGCAGAGCAAGGTGGGCCCGGTCAACACGTCGAAGATGCGCGCGACGCTGTCCGAACTCGGCCTCGGCGAGGTCCAACTGCAGGAATTCGGCGGCCCGGAGACGGTGCTCATCCGCCTGGCCCAGCAGCCGGGCGGCGAGCTGGCGCAGCAGGCGGCGGTGCTCAAAGTGCAGGGTGCGCTCGGCGACAGCGTCGATTATCGCCGCGTGGAGGTGGTCGGGCCGCGGGTCTCCGGAGAACTGCTGCACTGGGGCATCATCGGGATTTTCGCCGCCATCGCGGCGATCCTGCTTTACCTTTGGTTCCGGTTCGAATGGCAATTCGCGCTCGGCGCCATGATCGCCAACGTGCACGACATCGTGCTGACGATGGGATTCATGTCGATCACCCAGATCGATTTCGATCTGACCAGCATCGCGGCGCTGCTCACCATTCTGGGCTATTCGCTCAACGACACCGTCGTCATCTACGATCGCATCCGCGAAATGCTGCGGCGCTACAAGAAGATGCCGATGACCGACCTGCTCAACGTGTCGATCAACGCGACGCTGTCGCGCTCGATCGTCACCCACGTCACGGTGTCGCTGTCGCTGCTGGCGCTGCTCTTGTTCGGCGGCCAGGCCATCCGCAGCTTCACCGCCACCATGATGTTCGGCGTGGTGCTGGTCGGGACCTATACCTCGATCTTCATCGCCTCGCCGATCCTGATCTATCTCGGCGTCGGCACGGCCCGGCAGAATGCCCCGGATACCGCCGAGACGGTAACGGTCGAATCGCCGCCGACCGCCCCGGTCCGTACGCCGGCCCCCGCCCCGGCGCGGCGCTGACCCGGCGGCCTCGCGCATGGAAGCGGCCGGCCGCCATCTCCCGGCTCCGGCGCCGATCGAGGCCTACGGCAACGGCGGATTTCGCTTCGCCGGCCTGTCCCATCGCGGCTCGCTCTTATGCTTGCCGGCCGGAATCTGGGCGAGCGGCGTCAAGCAGCTGGCCGATCTCGACGAGGCGGCGTTGGCGCTGGTATTCCGGCCAGAGACCGTCATCGATCAGTTCCTGATCGGCGCCGGCCGCGAGCCGGCCGTGGCACCCCGGGCGCTGCGCGACCTATTCCGGGCGCGGCACATCGCGCTCGAGGTCATGACCACCGGCGCCGCCGTGCATACCTACAACATTCTGCTTGGGGAACGGCGGCGTGCCGGAGCGCTGCTCATCGCGGTCGGCGACGGGTGACCGGGCGCCACGGCGCGTTCTGTCAAGCGAGATGGGCAAAGCGAAAGCCATGAATGACGGTTCGTATCCGCGCGTGGCAAGCTTCCACGCTCCTGCGCGATGAACGCTGCACGCCATGACAGAGCATGCCCCCCGCCAGCCTGCGCTCGACGCCGACGCGCTGGCGCATTTCCTGCACGTGGAATTTCCGCAGGTTTTCAACCCCGCCAGCGGGCTCGCGATCGAAGCGGTGTGGCATGGCGGGGCGCGGGTGCGCCAAGCCTATCGGGAGGCGTTTTTGCGCCCCGGCGGCACCATTTCGGGGCCGACCATGATGGCGCTCGCGGATTTTGCCATGTATGCGGCGGTGCTGTCCGCCATCGGGCCGGTACCGCTCGCCGTCACCACCAGCCTCACCATCAATTTCCTGCGCAAGCCGGCTGCCGCCGACCTCGTAGCGGAGGCGAAATTGCTCAAGCTCGGCAAGCGCTTGGCGGTCGGCGACGTGGGCATCCGGTCGGCTGAGAGCGCGGGCCTCGTGGCGCATGCCACCTCGACTTATTCCATCCCGTCCTGGCGTTAGTTCCAGGTTACATATTACCATATTTATAAGTCATTGTAATATAGACCATAAATGACATCGCCTGGTGTTGACCGCGGCGCGCGTCCAAGCTAAAGCTGCGCCCGCGACTGCGAGCGGAACGCGCGCGGTGGGTCAAGCATTGCGAAACCCGTCGCGGACCGCCCGGTGGCTCGGCCAATCGATATCGCGGAAGGGCGTGCTATGGCGCGCCGTCCAGGACGGGTTCGCCGCGCCGTGTTCCACCGCCCCTTCGGGAATTTCGATCGATGGGTTGCGCGAAACCCATCCACTGCTGATGCGACAACAACCGGACACGCTCATGAGCACCTATTCGGCCAAGCCCGCCGACATCGAGAAAAAATGGGTGGTGATCGACGGCAAAGGCCTCGTGGTCGGCCGCCTCGCCACCATCATCGCGATGCGGCTGCGCGGCAAGCACAAGGCCAGCTACACCCCACACATGGACGACGGCGACAACATCATCGTCATCAATGCCGAGAAGGTGATCCTCACCGGCCGCAAGGTCGAGAAGAAGATCTACTACCATCACACCGGCTTCATCGGCGGCATCAAGGAGCGTTCCGCCAAGTATATTTTGGAAGGGCGGTTCCCGGAGCGGATCGTCGAAAAGGCGGTGGAGCGCATGCTGCCGCGCGGGCCGCTGGGCCGGCGCCAGCTCGGCAATCTGCGCGTCTACAAGGGCCCTGACCATCCCCATGTGGCGCAGCAGCCCATCCCGCTCGATATCGCCGGCATGAACCGCAAGAACGCCAGGAGCTGACCGTGGCCGAAATCATCCAATCGCTGGAGCAACTCTCGGCCCTCAAACCGGCCGCGCCGGAAGCCCCGAAATACGTGCAAAAGCTCGACCAATATGGCCGCGCCTACGCCACCGGCAAGCGCAAGAACGCCGTCGCCCGGGTTTGGCTCAAGCGCGGCACCGGCAAGATCACCGTCAACGGCCGCGACATCACGGTATTTTTCGCCCGCCCGGTGCTGCGCATGATGATCGGCCAGCCCTTGGCGCTCGCCAACCGCAACGGCCAATACGACGTGATTTGCAACGTTTCCGGCGGCGGCCTGTCCGGCCAGGCCGGCGCGGTGCGCCACGGCCTCTCCAAGGCGCTCACCTATTTCGAGCCGGAACTGCGCAGCGTCCTCAAGCCGGGCGGCTTCCTCACCCGCGACAGCCGCGTGGTCGAGCGCAAGAAGTACGGCAAGGCCAAGGCCCGCCGCTCGTTCCAGTTCTCGAAGCGGTAAGGACGGTTTGCGGGGTTCGCGTATTGGACCCCGCGTCCGCTGCGCGATCCGACCTCTTCGGCAATCAGTCACTGTTCGGGGCTTCGCGCTGTCAACCGGTAAAGCGGCGGCG
>CAWDKL010000082.1:0-11719 GCA_963802745.1 uncultured Alphaproteobacteria bacterium
CGCGCGACGGCGAAACAGGCGGGCGGTGCGTTACGCCCAAGGATCAATGCTGTACCGAGGAGGACTTATGTTGCTTCGCTTCGTGCTCGCTGCCGCCATCGCGGCCATGCTGTCACTGGGAAGTTTCAGCGCCTATGCGCAGACCAAGGAACAGCGGGACGCCTGCGGCAACGACGCCCAAAATTATTGCCCGGATGACATTCCGGACAAGGAGAAGGTCTATAATTGTCTTGTGCGCAACGTCAACCAGCTGACCCCCGCCTGCAAGAAGCTTGTCATGGGTTCGCCCGCGCCGACTCCGGCGCGGTCGCGGCGCTAAGGCGCGTGGCGCAGCGGGCAGGATGCGATTGATCTGTCCGCTCGGTGCGGTCGGACCGCAACTGTTCACTAGCCCGGGGATGCGCGCGTCCCCTCTCCCCGCGGCGTTCTTCACGCCGTGGGGAGAGGGTTAGGGTGAGGGGCAGAACCACGCCCCGACGGCGCGACCGATCGTCCTTTGTAGCCGCAGCGAATGCACAGGTACCCCCGATGTCCTGGTGGGCACCTGCCCCTCACCCTAACCCTCTCCCCATCGTGAAGGACGATGGGGAGAGGGGACGTGCGCATCGCCGTGTTAAAAGAACGGTATTGGGTCTAGCCGAACCCTAAGGTAAAACCTTAATGAACCACGACCGCTATGACGACGATGACATTCGCGGCATTCTCACGACGGTGAAAACCATCGCGGTGGTCGGGATCTCGGCCAACACGGTGCGGCCGAGCTATTTCGTGTTCAAATATCTGCTCGAGCGCGGCTACCGGATGATCCCGGTCAATCCCGGACTGGCGGGGCAGGAACTGCTCGGCCAGCGGGTTTATGCGACGCTCCGCGACATTCCTGAGCCGGTCGACATGGTGGACATTTTCCGCGCCTCCGAAAACGTGCCGCCCATCGTGGAAGAAGCGCTGCGGATGCAGCCGCGGCCAAAAGTGATCTGGATGCAGCTTGGCGTGCGCAACGACGAGGCGGCGCGTCGCGCCGAGGCGGAGGGCCTGAAGGTCGTGATGAACCGCTGTCCGAAGATCGAATATGGCCGGCTGTCGGCAGAGATTTCCTGGATGGGCGTGAATTCGCGTACACTCAGCTCCAAACGCACCAAATTGCCCGGGGGCGTACAGCGCCTGTCGCTCGCCCGCGTCACGTCGGCGGGCGGTGAAATCACCGGCGACGCCGGCCGCCGCGAAGACGGGCCGGTGACCGGCCCGGCGCCAGGAGGAACAGCATGACGACACGTACACCCGGCTTTGCGACACTCGCCATCCACGCCGGCGCCCAGCCCGACCCGACCACTGGCGCCCGGGCGACGCCGATCTACCAGACCACCTCGTTCGTGTTCGACGATGCCGACCATGCCGCGTCGCTGTTCGGCCTGCAGACCTTCGGCAACATTTATACCCGCATCGGCAATCCGACCACGGCGGTGCTGGAGGAGCGTGTCGCCGCGCTCGAAGGCGGCACCGCCGGGCTCGCGGTCGCCTCCGGCCACGCCGCGCAGGTGCTGGTGATGCACGCGCTGATGACGCCGGGCGACGAATTCGTGGCTTCCGCCAAGCTTTATGGCGGCTCGATCAACCAGTTCAACCACGCATTCAAGAATTTCGGCTGGACACGTGGTGTGGGCGGACCCACCGATGTGGAGAGTTTTGCCCGCGCGATTTCGCCGAAGACCAAGGCGGTGTTCATCGAGTTGATCGCCAACCCCGGCGGCATCATCACCGACATCGCGCCGATCGCCGCGATCGCCCACCGGCCGGTGTGCCGCTGATCGTGGATAATACGCTGGCGACGCCCTATCTGTGCCGGCCGATCGCCCACGGCGCCGATATCGTGGTGCATTCGCTGACCAAATTTCTCGGCGGCCACGGCAATTCGATCGGCGGGCTGATCGTCGATGGCGGCACCTTCGACTGGTCGAAGGGCGGCCGCTATCCCGATGCTGTCGGCGCCGCGACCCGAATACCAGGGCATGGTGCTGCACGAAACGTTCGGCAATTTCGCCTTCGCGATCGCCTGCCGTGTGCTGGGCCTGCGCGATCTCGGCGCCGCGCTGTCGCCGTTTAACGCCTTCCTGATCCTCACCGGCATCGAGACCCTGCCGCTGCGCATGCAGCGCCATTGCGACAACGCACTCGCGGTCGCCACCTGGCTCGCCGCCCACGACAAGGTCGCCTGGGTCAGCTATCCGGGCTTGCCGGGGGACCGCTATTTTGAGCTCGCCCGGAAATACGTGCCCAAGGGCGCCGGCGCGGTGTTCACCTTCGGCCTCAAAGGCGGCTACGAGGCCGGCGTGCAGCTGGTATCGAACGTCAAACTGTTCTCCCACCTCGCCAATATCGGCGACACGCGCTCGCTCATCATCCACCCGGCCTCGACCACGCACCGGCAATTATCCGACGAGCAGAAGGTGCGCGCGGGCGCCGGGCCGGACACGGTGCGGCTCTCGATCGGGATCGAGGATGTGGCGGATATTATTGGGGATTTGGAGCAGGCGTTGGCGGCGGGGTAAACACTGCGGAGTGACGCCGCCACAGCGATGTGATATCGTATATTTGCTCGTCAATGAACGATTGCTGCGCTCCAGGCAATCGGGGCGGGCTGACTACAAAGCCATGGATTGAGATGATTGCGGGACAACTCAAATGGCCTGGTTGACCGACCCGACGTTCGCAGTCGCATTGCTTGTTGCTTTTTTGGTAATGATGGGCCTCTGGCTGTGGCTCCGGTATCAGATGGCGGTGTCCAAGGCGCGCTTCGCTCTGTTGACGGTCCTCACCCTTGCATCCTGCGCGGCCGGCCTCCTGACATTTCTGTCCGGTCCAGTCCCTCTTCAGATTATCAATGCTGTTCTTTCCGGCACCAAGAGCGTCACGGGATTCGATTGGATTCCAACGTTTCCTGATGCTCCGGGAGCCGCTGCCATGGCTTTCGGCTTCGTTTCTACGGTCTTGGCTACGTTGTTGATCTATAGGTTTGCGACAACCGCAATTCGATCATGGGACGGTCCAGTCACCGTAAATGTCAATGAACTGGCCAAACAGGAAAAGGACAACAATCTCTTGGCTCTCGCCAGCGTAGAAGCAAAACGTCTACTCGCGGGCAAGCGTGACCCGGTGGCGAGCGATGCTGCCGTCAATTGGCTGCACAGACAGAGCGAAGCGCCGCCGGCACCTGCTTGGCATCAGTTTGCTCGCAACATTTTCGAAGCAGCTTTTGCCGAGTTCGGAATTGTCTGAAAGTGGTTGGCGCGATCGATTTCATGCTTGGGTCGGTGCCATCTATATCGGTCCGACTATGAAAGTTCCACTAATTCTATTCGTATTTGAGAATCCTCCCTCAGAGTTAGACTTGAAGGCTCGACTTGATGTCATCCAAGCTGATGGTGCCATCGCAGACAAAACAAAGATATATGCTGTATTTCGATCAAATCACGATAGAAAACGAACGGTTGTGATCGGTAAACACACCATAGAGATATTTTCATTTCAGACGATCATGACCAGTGGATTGAAACTAACTCAATACGCCCGTGACCTTATCAGAAGATTCGATTCGGAGACGCTGGGTGGCACAAAAGCCACGCTCCTTGACACCTTCGTTGAGGCCCATGTTCACGCATCGAACTCGAAAGTTCGCGTTCCATTATCTAGTGTTCTCTCCTCATGGGTGACGGATACAAGCCGCAGGCATTTGGCCATTACCGGAGAATATGGCCAGGGTAAGAGTACCGCGATGCTGGATTTCTGCGTCAGTTGGGCAAGACGTTATCTTTCTGGTGACGCTATTAACGAACGTGTACCTCTGCTTATTGAGCTGCGTGGTCAAAGCCCAGCTGAAAACGACCCGGTATCTTTTCTGGCGGCTTGGGCCGTGCGCTATGGGCTCCCCTCCAGGCAACTGTATAATCTTATTAGAGCCGGCGAAGCAATAGTGATTTTTGAAGGATTTGATGAACTACGAAATGCCGGACGCTCCTACGATCGGCACGAACATTTCAACGCGCTCTGGAGAATGGGATTTCCGGGCACTAAATTAATATTTACCGGACGGCCTAATTTTTTCTTGGATGAGAAAGAAAAGAATCGAACCTTGAGGACCGACCCGAATGAGGGGGCAGCTGGAAACGCATTTACCGAGTTGTGGGAGCTTGAGCGCCTTACAAAAGAAGAGGTTAATAAGGTTGCTAAGGGATACGGTGCCGAACTTGGCAAATCAATGATCGAGGCCGTCGATGCGAACCCAGCATTTTTTGAGATCGTTTCTCGTCCGTCTATGCTGCCTGTAGTTGCAACGATATGGCCTTCAATCGAAATGCTTCAGGAACAGGGTTACGAAATTACCAGCGCTATTCTCCTTGAACGCTATATACAAGCGACTTATCGTAGGAAGGAGCAGGAGATCGAGCGAGACCAACAGTCGTCCGGCGCCCCTCCAGACGCCAACTATCTTCTTCTGCCGCGCGAAGCTCGGGAGATATTCACGTTATTGGTCGTTTGGCGAATGGCGGGATCGGACGCAAGAAATACCATTTCGCGTAACGCCTTTAATACCGTGATCCTTCAAACCTACGATGACGTCTTTCGTATCCTTCAGACTGATGGAGTACCATCTCACGTCGTTGGTGCGATGAGGAAATTCGAGGAGAGGTTTCGTGATAAATCCAGGGTGGATCGTTGCGAAAGGATATCAAACGAAATCGCAAGCGCCGGAATGTTCGTGCCCGACCCTGCGGGCGGACCGAGCAATCTGCGGCTTCCGCATAAGCAGTTCTATGAATATATGATTGCCAAAGTAGCCTGGATAGTATTAATTCATGCAAATTCTTTGACAGCGTCATTATATCGTACGGTCGATCGAAAAAATGTCTATGAAAAGCTATGGTCAGAGGGTCGCGCGGTTCGATTTTTTGCAGAACTAATTGGGGAGGATTTTGCGCTTCTTAAGAGGACGTATATGAAGTCGTACTTCTTAGTTGTAAGCGCTAGTTGCAGAATAATGCTCGCATTCCAAAGATTGCGGCGTGTTATGCAGGAGCGTAGCCGTGTTTCATTTATGGATGATTTTCAGAATGGTTCATTTGCGGACGATTTTCAGAAGATAAATACCGTGATAATGTTAGAGAAGGGAATCAGTAGTTTTAGAACAGCAACACTACTAATGTGTTCAGTGTTGACCACAAGTTGCATTATAATGTTGGTTATAGGATATTATACCGAAATACTCCGGGTGCGAGGCTTTATTTCTGTTGCATGGCTGGGGTTGGTAACCCTCTTTTCAGCCACCCTTAGCCTGGATTATGCATCGGGCATGAGATTTTTGGCGACGACAGTGGCGCAAAGCGAGCAACTCACGTAGCAAATCGGGTGTTGCGTTCGGTAGCCCTGCGTTTCAGCTCTGCGCCACAGCCGCCATGACTGACGAACCGTTCGATCCGCTGCTCCCCTTTGACCTCCCCGCCGTTCGCCGCAAGAAAGTCACGGTCGATTTTGGTGGCGGCAATCAGTCCTCCGATGCCGGCCTGCTGCTGCTGCGGGAGGCGGAGCGCCGGCTTGGGGTATGCCGGCGGCTGGCGGAAGCGATGCCGGATCGCCGCGATCCCGACCGGGTAAGGCACGCGATGCTCGAGATGGTGATGGCGCGGGCCGCTGCGATTGCGTGCGGGCATAAAGATGCGGTCGACCTTGACCGGTTGCGGCACGACCCGCTGATGAAACTTGCGGTCGGCCGCTGTCCGCAGAGTGGTGCGGCACTGGCCTCGCAATCGACCATCAGCCGCCTGGAAAACGCGCCGAGCAAGATCGAAGCGGCACGGCTCACCGCGGCTCTCATCGACCAGTTCGCCGCCACCGTGAAGCCGGGCCGGCAGGCGATCCTGGATATCGACGACACGTTCTGCGCCGCGCATGGCGGCCAGCAGCTGGCATTCTGGAACGCCCATCACGACGAGCGCGGCTTCGCCCCGATGCACATCTATGACGCCGGGAGCGGCACGCCGGTGGTGACGTTGCTGCGCCCGGCCCGCACCCCGAAGGGCACGGAGGTGAGGACGGTCATCAAGCACGTAACGAAGCGTCTGCGGGGACATTGGCGCAGGACCCGCATCATCTGGCGCGGCGACGGCCATTACGGCCGCGTCGAGGCCATGGAATGGGCGGAGGATAACGGCGCCGATTACATCTTCGGCCTCGCCGGCAATGCCGCGCTCGACGCCCTGGTGGCAGAGGCCGCTGCCAATCTGCGCTTCCATCACGCCAAGAGCAGCCAGACGAAGCTGCGCAGCTATGCGAGCTTTATGTACCAAGCCGGCAGCTGGAAACGACCGCGCAAAGTGGTGGCGCGGCTGGAATGTTCGCTGCAGCCGATCGCCGGAGAGACCGGCATGCGCCAGGAGGTTGACATCCGCTATGTCGTCACCTCGCTCAAAGGCTCGGCGCAGCACCTTTACGAGACCGTCTACTGCCAGCGCGGGCAGATGGAAAACCTGATCAAGCTGCACAAAGCGCAGTTGGCCTCGGATCGCATGTCGTGTCACAGCGCGACCGCCAATCAGGTACGGCTCGTCCTCCACACCGCCGCGTTCTGGCTGATGCACGGCGTACGCGCCGCGATCCCGCGGACGAGCCCGCTTGCCAGTGCCGAGTTCGCGACGATCCGGGAGCGCCTGATCAAGATCGGGGCGCGCGTGATCGAACACATCGCCCGCATCCGCATCCAGCTGCCGACCAGTTGCCCGGAGGGTGGACTGTTCCGAGCCATCGCGCTCGGCCTCATGCCGGCAGGCCCATGAGCCGCGGGGCCAGGGGCCCCAAAGAACCGCCCGCACGGGCAGATCAATCCCGAACGCGTTGCATCGCGAGTAGCCTTAAACCGATCCCCCTGGACGGATCGCACCCGCGCGCCCGCCGGCAAGGCCGCTAAAAAACCGCCGCGTGATGCATGATCCGGGTTAGCGGCATATACACAACGTTTCTTGTTCGTACCGGAAGGCCGGGCGTTATCTGGACGTTTGTGCATCTTGTGGAGAATAGGCTCAAACAAAAAGAAAAAGCTTGGAAAACGCCAATATATGGACTTTCGCTGTTAGACTTAGTTTGTCGGGAGTGCTTGCTAGTCATCCAAAACTCGGAAAAGTCTGTTAGACAAGGCGCATCAACTCTTGGATTGGAGAAGAGAGCACCACAGGCGCTACGGGACGAAATTGCTCCGCTCGTATAAGTAACCATTGCGAAAAACGCGGTTTAGCCGGTCCGTTCCTGCGCATGCCCATATTGCCTTCGGGCGCTGCATCCACACCGGGAATCCCCGCCCCGATCTCGTTGAACCATGGGAATGCCCGCGGGGAGCTTTCCGCGTTGATCTGCCGAACGATGCGTCGCACATTTCGGCTCACCGGCATTGTCAGCTCAACGCAGTATATCATTTTCGGCGCGGATCTCGTCGAGCACCTCGCGCGCTGGCCGGGTCCGGCCACTGGCCACGTCGTCAAGGCCCTGCCGGATGCCCTCGGCGCGCTGGCTTCGGCCGCGAGATCGAGCAGATGCTGATAGGCTTCCGCGTCCTGGACCACGGCGGCAGCCTTGCCGTTCACGGTCAGCACCAGCGGCCGCTTGGTTTTTGCAGGTGGCGCAGGAATGCGCAGATGCGGTGGGCAAGCGCCATCGCCTCCGCCCGCGCGGCGGCCGCCGGGACCACGCGGTTGACCAGGCCAATGCGCAGCGCCTCCTCGGCCGAAATCGCGTCGCCGGTCAGCAGCATTTCCATCGCGTGCTTGGGCGCCACGTTGCGCGACAGCGCCACAATCGGGGTGGAGCAGAACAGCCCGATATTGACGCCGGGCGTTGCGAAGGTTGCGCTCTCCGCGGCGACCGCAAGATCGCAGGCGGCGAGGACCTGGCATCCGGCCGCGGTGGCGGCGCCCTGCACGCAGGCGATCACCGGCTGCGGTAGCCGCACCACCGCCTGCATCATGGTGCTGCATTTCGCCCAGACGGCGTCGAAGAAGGCGCGTCCTCCGGCCGGGTCGGACCGCCGCGCGGTAAATTCCTTGAGGTTTGTGCCCGGAACAGAAGGCCGGCCTTCCGCCGCGAGCACGACAGCGCGGAGGGACCTGTCGCTCCCGATGGCGGCGAATGCCTCGATCAGTTCGCCGAGCATCGCTTCCGACAGGTTGCGCGATGCCGGCCGGTTGGGAACGATCAGCGTAACGGCGTCCGCCCCACCAGCATCAATGAACGCTTCGGCACTACGCGGGGGGCAATCTACCATGCAAAGAGTGTTGCCCTGCATGGCCTTTGAATTCAGAGTCCGGTGTAGGACACGATAGTTCCATTCCCCTGACAGGCCGTGCACATGCAATCTTTTTGTGCGATGCACAAATTTTAGATCGAATGAACAGGAGCGAAGGCAAATTATGTTGCACTGCGTTGGCAGAATTCCGTCTTTCCCGCCAGTTTTGGCATTATAGAACCTATTTCCGCTTGGCACGACCCTTGCTGCCAACCAGCCCAGGCAGCCGGCAATCCCGGCCTGCCGCCAAGCTGCCTAACGGCGGGCACGCTTCGCGCACATTACGTTTTCACGGCGAGCTAATGGCGGTTCGCATCCGGAACAGTCCGGCAGCGTCTTTGCGCTGAACGCGAGTACCGCACCCATGAAAAAAGACGCTTTCCTCAAAGCGGGTCATCTGCCGACCCTCATCGCCTGCTTCCTGTATTTCGACCTGAGCTTCGCGGTCTGGGTGCTGCTCGGCCCCCTGGCGGTCTTCATCGCCCAAGACCTCGGTCTCAATGCCGGCCAGAAGGGCCTGATGGTGGCGCTCCCCGTGCTGGCGGGCGCGGCTTTGCGCATCGTCAACGGCATTTTGGTCGGCCAGTGGAATGCCCGCCGCGTCGGCCTGTTCATGCAAGTGGTCGTCATCGCCGGCTTGCTGGCGGCCTGGATGCTCGGCCTCAATGGATTCCCCCAGGTGCTGGCCTTCGGCATCGTGCTCGGCGTCGCCGGGGCATCCTTCGCCATCGCCATGCCGATGGTATCTTACTGGTATCCGCCGCAATATCAGGGCTTTGCGCTCGGGCTTGCCGGCGCCGGCAATTCCGGCACCGTGTTCGCTTCGCTGCTGGCGCCGACGCTCGCCGTGATGTTCGGTTGGCGCAACGTGCTGGGCCTGGCCGCGCTGCCGCTGATCGCCGTGTTCGTCTACTTTCTGCTCGCCGCAAAGGACAGCCCAAAAAGCCCGCCGCGCAAGACCATGGCAGACTATGCCCGCCTGCTCGGCAAGGCCGACGCCTGGTGGCTGATGTTCTTCTACAGCGTGAGCTTCGGCGGCTTCGTCGGCCTGTCGTCGTTCCTGCCGATCTATTTCCACGATCAATATGGGCTTTCCGCCGTCACCGCCGGGTACTTCACCGCCGCCTGCGTGTTCGTGGGCTCGTTCGCGCGCCCGTTCGGCGGGGCGCTGGCCGACCGCGTCGGCGGCACCCGCACGCTGTCGTTCATCTATGCCCTCGTCGCGGCCCTGCTGCTCATCGTTTCGCGCGGCGTGCTGCCGGCCGAAGCCGCCCTCGCCACGCTGATGATCGGGATGGTGGCGCTCGGCATGGGCAACGGCGCGGTGTTCCAACTCGTCCCGCAGCGCTTTGGCGGCGATGTCGGGCTGATGAGCGGCCTGGTCGGCATGACCGGCGGCGTCGGCGGGTTCTACCTCGCCGCCAGCCTCGGCTACGCCAAGCAGTTTACCGGCAGCTACGCCGTCGGCTTCGTGCTGTTCGCGGCTCTAGCCTTGGCGGCCTGGGCCGGGATCGCGGGGGTGCGGCTGCGCTGGCGGCGGGATGCCGCCGCGCTCGCCGGCGTGCGCGTTTAAGGGGGCCGGCCATGAACATGATCGCAGACCCGCGAAAACATCTCGTCGTCATCGGCAACGGCATGGCCGGCATGCGCACGGTCGAGGAACTGTTGGCCCGTGACGAGGCGCACCACTATCGCATCACCGTGTTCGGCGCCGAGCCGCATGTGAACTACAACCGCATCATGCTCTCCAGCGTGCTGGCCGGCGACAAGAGCCTCGACGACATCGTCATCAATCCGCAGGACTGGTACGACGACAACGGCATCCGGCTTTATGCCGGCGACCCGGTTGCGCGCATCGATCGCGGATCGAAGACCGTCACGGCGGCGAGCGGTCGCACGCTTCCGTATGATTGCCTGCTGCTCGCTACGGGCTCGCGGCCGCTGGCGCCGCCGATTCCGGGCCTCGGCCTGCCCGGCGTCTGCGCGTTTCGCGACATCGCCGACGTAGGCAAGATGCTGGAATCCGCACGCATCCACAAGCGCGCGGTCGTGATCGGCGGCGGGCTGTTGGGGCTGGAAGCCGCCTGGGGGCTCAAGCAGCAGGGCATGTCGGTTGCGCTCGTGCACCTGATGCCGACGCTGATGGAGCGTCAGCTCGATGCGGCGGCGGGCCAGCTGCTACAGCGCGACCTCGACCGGCGCGGCATCGCCTTTTTCACCAACGGCCAGACCGAGGAAATTCTTGGCACCGACCACGCCGAGGGCGTGCAACTCGCGGATGGGCGGACGATTCCCGCCGACTTGGTGGTGCTCGCCATCGGCATCCGACCGAACATCGACCTGGCGCGCGCCGCCGGTCTGGAGGTGAACCGCGGCGTCAAGGTGTTCGACGACATGCGCACCAGCGACCCGGATATTTTCGCGGTCGGCGAATGCGTGGAGCACCGCGGCCAGGTGTTCGGCCTGGTGGCACCGCTGTGGGATCAGGCCAAGGTGTGCGCCGCCCAGCTGGCCGGCGACGAGGCGGCGGTGTTCGCCCCGCGCGCGCTGTTGACCAGCCTGAAAATCACCGGCGTCGATGTATTTCGGCTGGCGCGCTGACGGCGGCGGACGCGGCCGACGACGAGATCACGCTGCGCGATGATTCCCGCGGGGTCTACAAGAAGATCGTGCTGCGCGACGGCAAGCTGGTCGGCGCCGTGCTCTACGGCGATGTCGCCGACGGGCCGTGGTACCTGCAGCTGATGCGCGACCACAAGGACGTGAGTGCCTTGCGCGAACGGCTGGTGTTCGGCCGCGCCATTGCGGAAGCGGTCGCCGGCAAGCCGGCCACCACCGATATCACCGCGATGCCGGACGATACCCAGGTGTGCGGCTGCAACGGCGTCGCCAAGGGCACCATCGTTCGTGCCATTTGCGACAAGAAACTCGCCTCGCTCGCCCAGGTGCGCGCCCATACCAAGGCCTCCGCCTCGTGCGGACAATGCACGAACCAAGTTGAGGCGCTGCTTGCCTTCGCGGCCGGCGTCAACGCCAAGGCCGCCAAGAAGACGATGTGCGAATGCACCGACGCCGGCCATGACGAGGTCCGCCAGGGCATTTTGGCGCGCAAACTCAAATCCATGGACGCGGTGCGGCAGGATTTCGGCTGGAAGAAGCCGGAGGGCTGCCACAAGTGCCGCCCGGCGCTGAATTATTATCTGCTGTGCGCCTGGCCCGGCGAATATCGCGACGACTCGCGCTCGCGCTTCGTCAACGAGCGCGTCCACGCCAATATCCAGAAGGACGGCACCTACAGCGTGGTGCCGCGCATGTGGGGCGGCCTGACAACGCCCGCCGAACTGCACGCCATCGCGTCGGTGGCGGAAAAGTTCAGCATCCCGACCGTGAAGGTGA
>CAWDKL010000083.1:0-92187 GCA_963802745.1 uncultured Alphaproteobacteria bacterium
AAGCGCGCATCCGGCCACCGCCGGGGAAGGCGGTGGCCGGCTGGAGCGGCGTAGGCTATACGGCGTTGGGCGCCGTCGCGGTGCAGGCTCGGCTACGCTCTGGCTACAGGTAGATCGAGCTGGGTCGTGACATACGGTCTCAGGTCGGTTCGGATCGAAGCTCCGACCGAAGGTCGAATCGAAGCCGTGCGGCCCCGCGCGCGCATGACACCCCGGTTCAAGCGGCGGTTCAAATTTGGATCGCTCGGTCGTCATCACTGACGGAAGTCATCAATTTGCGAAGCTGCGGGGCGGTAGGCGCCGCTGACTTTCTCGGCGGAAGATACCCGTGCATCCGGCGGCCTTCAATTGGGCAAGCTGGCTGGTGGAACCCCGGCGATCCCCGTGCGATGCGTCCGGTTACTCGGGAACACTGCTACTTGAGTTTCAAGTATCCTCTGTTTCCGTCTTAGAATTATCATAGAGCCATTTGCCTAACGCCGAACCTTCTTTCCGCGGTAGGAGGAACGACACCCATCCAAGACCTATGTGCCGTAGGCGCAATAGCACGCCATCAATCCCAGCATGAGGTGACCTCTCGGTTCGCCACGCCGGATCGATTACGAGGAACTCACGTGATCCCGGAGCTTTCTTTGGCTCAGCGCTAACCAAGTCGTCTAATGACGCGCGGAGCTCGCCGAGGCCTGCGATTACGCTGTCCAGCTCGGCTGCATTGAGCGTAGCTTGGCTTGCGGGCTCGCCGTCTTCCACCAATTTCAGGAGCACATGGCTTTTGTCTTCGGCCAATGTGAGAGTGAGATTCTGTACCGTCATAGTTGTTAGTCCTTTTTCAAACAAATTTAAATTTCCGCTCGCTTTAAATGCGGTTTCAACGTTTAAAACGGATATTGATAAGATCGCTCCCCCGTTTAGCTATTGCCGCTACTGGTTTTCCATTGTCACCGACTAAAATTAATAAGCTTTCAGGTTGTCCTGAGGGCAGGTCACCGAAAAAAATGTCAACAGACTTACCAAGAGCCTCAAGTGCTTTATTTTTAAATTCGGACGGATGGCCTGTGATTTCAATCTTACCATGGCCGCTGTCTTGTCTCGTTAATATAAGTCCCCCTGGCTTCTGGCGCCAATAGACTACCAATCCTTCCCCTTTTCCAAACTCCGTCACCGAAAGTCCATAGCCACCCGCTTCAGCTGTCCCGTGAGGAACTATCGACCCCGGAAAAATCTTATCGAGAATGGGATCAGAAACTGAGTGACAATACCCGCACATGAAGGCACCTTCCCTCACAAGTACGTGCGGTACCGCCCAGCCTCCTACGTCCCGTTCGCCGCGCTGCATAAATAGCCGAAGCATCGATAAAGTAACTGCGCTCACATCTTTTGGAATGTGGCTGGGCGCTTTGGTCCCAAACATAAATGTCTCCAGGGCCTTTGGAACCGGGTCTAATTCGGCGGCATGCCTAATAAATTGGAAGTCTTCGAAAGCTGCTTGATGTCCGACGTACGTAGCCTGTACTTCAGCGGCGCTGCCACTCGATATCTTGAAAAGGCGCGGCACTTCATGATCTACGAATGCATATAGAAAATCGACGCTGGCATGCTCAAGCTGCGCTTTCATTAACACTCGTACAACGCTTTCGCCGCTTGGCATATGTGCCGCCTGCTCCATCAACCGTACTCCGTGATGAAGGTCACCTGCAAACCCGATTAGAGCTTTTGCGTCGTTCGACGGCACGCACTTGATTTGATAGTGTCGATCCCGCAGCGAGATGTCGCCGCCGGTAATCAATGTGTCTGAAACCATCCACACAATGCCTGCACTAGTGCCAGCGACGATGAGGGTCATGCTATCCCGCGTTGGTCGGAATTGATCGCGGTGCGAACACACCCAAGTTTCACAGCGACAGTGAAGAGCGCCCCACTTTCGCTTATACTCCGCCCATGTGATCTTGCCTGCAATGGCTGCCTGCAAGTCCATGCGCTGGGCGTAGCACATGCCGCCGGTCGCAAGCGGGCGCATTGGCATGAACAAGGGCTGCTTGGCCTTCGCTCTCTGATCTCGGCTATCTTTTGCGCCCGGAGCGACTGCCGGTCAAGCTAATCGCGAGTCAGCGACAGATACGCCAGCATTGTCGGCAACCGCTAGTCCGAATTCGACGCGATCCATTGCTCTACGAAATGCCATTCCGCCCACCCGGCGCGGCTTGCTTGGCAAGCCGTCATCCGATATCCGAAGCCCGAGCAGATTTAGGTGACGTGTAATCGGCAGAGGCGGCGGGCTTAACGCGGCGTCATCGCCCGTCTGGTTGCGCGCTCGCGCGAATCCGCATGGACGCCGATCCGCCTGCGACGGTCACGGATTGAGGGTTCCTATGGCGAACGTGGTGGTCGTCGGCTCCCAATGGGGGGACGAAGGCAAGGGAAAGATTGTCGATTGGCTCTCCGAGCAGGCCGACATCGTGGTGCGCTTTCAGGGTGGCCATAATGCGGGTCACACGCTCGTTATCGATGGCGTCACCTACAAGCTGTCGCTACTGCCCTCCGGCGTGGTGCGGCCGGGCAAGCTATCGGTGATCGGCAATGGGGTCGTGCTCGATCCGGCGGCTTTGCTCGATGAAATCGCACGGCTGGAAGGCCAGGGCGTCAACGTCACACCGGATTCGCTGCGTATCGCTGAAAATACGACACTGATTCTACCGCTGCACCAGGAGCTCGACGCGTTTCGCGAGCAGTCGAGCACCGGTACCCGGATCGGGACGACCCGCCGCGGCATCGGTCCCGCGTACGAAGATAAGGTCGGGCGGCGTGCCATCCGGCTGATGGATCTCGCCGACCTCTCGGTGCTTGGGGCGAAGATCGAGCGGCTGCTGGCGCATCACAATGCATTGCGGCGCGGCATGAACCTTCCGGAGATCGCGTCGCAGACGATTTACGACGCCCTCGCCGCAGTGGCCCCGCGGGTACTGCCCTATATGGACTCGGTGTGGTCGCTGCTCGACCGCAAACGCCGCGAGGGCAAGCGGATCCTGTTCGAGGGCGCGCAGGGAGCGTTGCTCGACGTCGATCACGGCACCTACCCGTATGTAACGTCGTCGAATACGGTTGCCGCCCAGGCGGCGACCGGTTCCGGCGTCGGTGCTTCGACGATCGGCTACGTGCTCGGGATCAGCAAAGCTTACACCACCCGGGTGGGGGCCGGGCCGTTTCCGACCGAGCAGATCAATGAGATCGGCCGCACCATCGGGGAACGCGGCCGCGAGTTCGGCACCGTTACCGGGCGGCCGCGCCGCTGCGGCTGGTTCGATGCGGTTTTGGTGCGGCAAACTGTCCGCATTTGCGGAATCGACGGGTTGGCCTTGACGAAGCTCGATATTCTCGATGGATTCCCGGAAATCAAGGTCTGCGTCGGCTATCGTTTCGGAGATCGCGTGATCGACTACCTTCCGGCGGGCGAACATGCTCAGGCACGGGTGGAACCGGTTTATGAAACGATCGCGGGATGGCGGGAGCCGACCGCCGGTGCCCGGTCGTTCGCCGAACTGCCGGCGCCGGCGGTCAAATATGTGCGGCGAATCGAAGAGCTGGTCGGGTGTCCGGTCGCCCTGCTGTCGACGAGTCCGGAACGCGAGGATACAATCCTGATGCGAAACCCATTCGAAATGTAGTAGGATGCGAGCCGCCGGAACTGCAGCGTGAAGGGCAAATGGCCGAATATTACCCGTTGATCCTCAAAGCCGTGACGGCGCTCGAACCGAGCACCGCACAGACGCGCCGGGTGTTGTACGACCGTGCCCGCACGGCACTGCTGACCCAGTTGCGTTCCGTCCAACCCGCCCTGAGCGAACCCGACATCACCCGCGAACGCTTGGCGCTTGAGGAGGCTATCCGCCGCGTCGAGGCCGACGCGGTGACGCGCGAGTCGGAGAGCGGCGCGCCGGCGGCGCGCGGCAACGATCCGCGGGGCGCGTCCCTGCCTGGCGCACCGGATGCGGCACCTCCTCAGCCGTCACCGCGTGCCGGTCAATCGCAATGGAGGCCCGAGCCGGCGGCCGCGGCCAGCCCGAACGACGATCGGGATGATTCGGGACCGGCGAAGCCGGCGAGGCGAACTGCCGTGCCGCAGCCGCTGGAACCTCCTAAGCCGCCTGGCTCCGTTGCGGACCGGTGGGTGGAACGCGCGCGCCGGCAGGCGGATGAGCCATTCGCCCCCAACGGCGCCGCCGCGCCGTCATATCCGGGCAGCCGCGGCCACGCGGCGGCCGGGCAAGCAGAGGGCCGGCAAGGAGAACCGCGCCTCGACAGCCGCCAGATGGCGGCTCCCGAGACCGGCCGCTTGAACGAGCCGGAACCGGCCAACCAGTTGCCGGACTGGATGCGCGGCCGCGAACCGGCCGGCGAAACCGGGCTGGGCGCACCGGCGCGCCGGCAGGAAACCTCGCGGTCGTTCGCCGAGCGTGACGAGGTGCCGCAGGGGCCGGGCCAAGATTCGGTGGCGTCCGACTGGTGGAGCCATACGAATGAGCCGCCGTCCTTCGAAGATAACGAGCATGCGCACGGCTATGTGCCTGCGGACGAGGACGTCCCTGGTGCGGAGCGCGGCTCGGTGGCCAGGTCGCCCGGGTCGGCTGCAAAGAAGTCCAGCACCCGCAAGCGGATCGTCGGGCTCGGCATCATGGCGCTGGCGTTGGTGGCCGCGACGGTGGCGTCGCTATGGAAGGGGCCGGGAATTTGGATCGGCGGGATAGGCGCGGTGCCGCCTGGCGCTGCCGAGGTCAACCGGTCGGCGGACCCGGCGGTACGGTCCAATGGCGGCACGCGGGGCAAGATCGCTGAGCGGCTTCCGACCGCTGCTCAGGGCGCGAGCGAGGGCGCAAGCTCGGCGCTCCGCGCGGTGCTTTCAGAAATAGAGGAATCGAATTCCGATCGGTTTCTCGGCACGGTAGCATGGCGGACCGAGAGCGTACCCGCGGTGCCCGGGCAGAAGCCCGTCCTAACCTTACGGGCCGATATCGAAATTCCCGAGCGGCGGATGGCGATACATTGGTCGCTGAAGCGCGACGATGATCCTAAGTCGCTGTTTAGTCATACGATCGAGATCACATTTGCGGTGCCGGCGGATTTTGTGCATGGAGCCGTCGGCGATATTCGCGGGATATCGATGAAGCAGGGCGAAAACAGTGCCGGAAGCTTGCTCAGCGGGCTGGGCGTCAAAGTGAAAAACAATTTTTTCCTGAGGGAGCTGTTGTCGAGCGAAGGGAATTTGCAGTATAATATTCAATTACTTAAAGAGCGGTCCTGGTTAGACATCCTTTTTACCTATACCGATGGGCGGCAGGCGATTGTCTCGGTCGAGAAGGGCTCCAGCGGCGAGCGTGCGTTCGCAGCCGCGTTCGCCGCATGGGGAGAATGACGCGGCCCCTCGCCGTGAACGCCGCGCCGAACCAGTTCCGGGCAGCTGCGGGTTGCGGGAGGACTTGCGAAATGCAGCGAGATCGCCGTGATGGTCGTGGTGCATCGCGAGGCCTGTCGCTCGCGTTGGCGACGCTGGTCGCGGGTTGGAGCCACACGGTAAGCGCCGCGGAAACCCTGCCCCGGCAGCGCCGAGCGCGTTCTATTGTCGCGGGAAGGGGACATGCAGTCCGACATCCGACTGCTGAATGAGCAGCCCTGGTTCGACATCCGTCTTCGCTATGCCGATGGGCGGCGGGCGAGCGTCGCGGCCGAGAAGGGCTCCAGCGGCGAGCGTGCGTTCGCGGCCGCGTTCGCACGGTGGGGACAATAACGCGGCCCCCGCTGCGGGAGTCGTGCGGACTTGGGCGGCGAGGGATTCGGGAGGACCTACGGAATGCGGAAGGATCGCGATGATGGTCGTGGTGCGACACGGGGCTTTGTCGTCGCGTTGGCGGTGCTGCTCGCCGGCTGGGGCCACACTGTGAACGCCGCGGAACTGACGCCGTTCCGGGTCGGCATCTCGGAGCCCGTCAATACCGTGCTGGCCTTGTGGATGGCGCAAGCCGGCGGCTTCTACGCCGATCAGGGGCTTCGCGTCAACATCGTCAGCATGAACGGCGGCAGCCGCGGCGCCCAGGAACTGCAGGCCGGCCGCATCGATGCCATGCATGTGGGACTCTCCTCGGTCATCAAGCTCAACCGGGAAGGCGGCGACCTGCGCACCGTCGCCTCGCTCAGCAATGTGATCCGCTTCACGTTCTTTACCGCGCCCGGGGTGCGTTCGGCGGCAGACCTCAAGGGCGGCATTGTCGGCGTGAGCGCCTTCGGTTCCGAGAGCGATTCCACCGTGACGCTGGCGCTCGCACGCCTCGGCATGCGCCGCGATGACGTCGTGCTGCGGGAATACGGCGGCGGCATGCGCCGCCTGGAGGCGCTCAAAGCCGGCGCGATCAAGGGCACCGCCATCAACGAACCGGTCGCGAGTCTCGCCCTTGAGGCGGGCCTGCACCCCATGGTCGATCTCGTGGTGGAAAAGATTCCCTGGCTGTTCAGCAGCATCGTGGTCAAGACCGGCGATATCGAAGGGCGCCGCGATGTGCTGACGCGCTTCCTCAAGGCCTCGATCGCCGGCAATTACCTGGCGCTTACCGACGAAGTGCGCGCCAAGGCGGTGCTGGCGCGCGAAGCGCGGATCACGGACGCCAAAATCATCGATACCAGCTACAATGACTTCAAGCAGCAGTCGCCGGCCAATCTCGCGCCGACGCGGGCCGCGGCGCAAAATATTATCGATCAGTTTTCGGACCTGAAGACCCGCAATATCGATGATTATGTGGATATGCGGCTGCTCGACGATTTGGCGAAATCCGGCTTTCTCGCCGAGATCGAGCGCCGATACGCTGGGCGCTAAAACGTGAGCGAACCGAATGCACCTGGGGCGAAAACGTGGCGTCCGGCAACGCCATGGATGACTGAAATGAAAATGCTCGCGGGCCCTTCGGCTTCGATCCCATGCGTGGGGCGTGATGGGGACGCGACTCTGCCGCAACGATAGCGCAAATGCCTGCAAAACCAAGTGGAGATCAGATGGCGGACTCAATTTCACCGGCCCTCGTCAATGAACTTGCCCCCACGGGCCGGCTGCGCGCGGCCATCAATTTCGGCAATTCCGTGCTGGCCCAGGCCGACCCCGCCGGCGGGGCGCCGCGCGGCGTTTCCGCGGAGCTCGCGCGCGAATTGGCCCGCCGTCTCGGCGTCGGCATCGACTATGTCACCTTCGATGCCGCCGGGAAGGTGTTCGAAGCCGTGAAGGCCGGCTTATGGGACGTGGCATTCCTGGCCATCGACCCGGTCCGTTCGGCGGGAATCGATTTCACGCCGCCCTATGTGGTGATCGAGGGCGTTTATGTGGTGCCGAAGGATTCGCCGCTGCAAACGGTCGCCGACGTGGACCGCGACGGTATCCGCGTGGCCGTGGCGCAAGGCAGCGCCTATGATCTCTACCTCACCCGCGCCTTGAAGCACGCCACACTCATGCGCCGCTCAAGCGGGCCGGAAGCGCTCGACATGTTCCTGCACGATCGCCTCGAGGCGGCCGGGGGCGTGCGCCAGCCGATCGCGGCCTTTGCCAAGGCGCATCCGCAAACGCGCCTCATCCCGGGGCGCTTCATGGCGATCGAGCAGGCCATGGGCATCCCGAAGGGCCGCCCCGCCGGCATTGCGTATTTGCGCGCCTTTATCGAAGAGCTGAAGGCTTCGGGTTTCGTCGCCCAAGCGCTGGCGGCCAGCGGACAAGGGGAAGCCTCGGTCGCACCGGCGGCAGCGTGAGAGATCACGCAGAGTCGAAACCGCCCAGCCTGGTGTACGCACCGAAATCCGCCATGACAGACCGCGACCCCAATGAGCAGCCAAAGCCTTGCGCCATCTGTGGCAAACCGCAGGACGAGCGGCTGCGCCCATTCTGCTCCCGCCGCTGTGCCGATGTCGATTTGCACCGCTGGCTGTCCGGCGCCTATGCGGTGCCGGCGGTGGAAGATGACGACGAGGACGGCCAACCCGCATTCCCGAACGGGGAAGCCGGGTGAACCGGCGTCTCCCGGCGAAGTCCCTTCGGCCGCGCTTGCACTCGGGCAGGCGTGAGCGGGGAGGTGGGGGAGCCCAACTTGTGGGGCCCAAACGCAAATCGCGTTCCGCGCGGCGGTTCCGTTGCATCGCGCTGTGCTTTTGCAACATCGATCCGCGTTCGGATCCGTCTCTGACGCCCGGGCGATCATAATTTTTGTCGCGGCGACGATTTCTCCGTCCGCCTCGCGCGCAGACGGTGGACAGTCCCGATCGAAGGCTCTATAAGCCGCAATCCATCGCGGCCTCGCGGCCGACGATGCGCCCAGGTAGCTCAGTTGGTAGAGCACGTGACTGAAAATCACGGTGTCGGTGGTTCAATTCCGCCCCTGGGCACCAATGAAATCAATAGCTTGACGGCATTATGAGCCGCCTCCGCGGGCCAGTTTTTTTGAATTGGGGGCGCACCGCGGGCGCAAAACTGACAAGTGCGTTCGTGTTGGAGAGTAGCCATGGATGAGGAAGCCCTCAACAGCAGCTTGCGCAAGTTCCTAAAGAAGCTGGGCGTTACTGCACAGCGGGAGATCGAGAAGGCCGTACGTGACGCTGACGCCAAAGGGCTGCTGAAAGACAACGCACCTTTGCCGGCGAAGGCAGTGGTAACGATCGGCGACATCAACATGAAAATTGAGATCGATGGCGATATCGAGTTGGCGTGAGTTCGACGCTAGACTTCTCCATCTCCGTGATTATCGAATATGAAGGGCTGCCGATAACATCGGCGCTGGGGCTGACGCGGGAAACATCAATGGTGGCACCAAGCCGCCCATTCCCCGACGATCACCGCCACCGTGCCCGCAGCCATGCCGCAATGTCGATTCGAAGCGGTGGTCGCTCTCCCGCTGCAAGGCGCTGCAAGGCCCAATTCCTGCCGATACACCGGCCAAGTCTGCTTGTCGAATAGCGGAAGTAGGGAGGACGCCCAAGAATCTAATGGGGCTCACCCCTTGCAGACTTTTACTTGGTTACCATATTTCAGCGCGGGCTCATTTATCGGAGACTCACCGGTGGCACCTTCCATCAGTCACGCGATTCCCGCCCGCCAAAACATCACCTTGTTTCTTGCGCAAGACAACAACGGGCTGAAAGGGGCAGTGATCCTGTCTCTTAACAATCATCTGAGCGTAGTCTTTCGAGGCAAGCTCGCCGATGCGCTCAAAGAAGCGGAAGCAAAGTCCGTCGAATATGGCTTCAGCGGCTACTACGGCATTTCTGGTATCGATGATTTGAAGGCGTTAAAGCTTACCGATTTGAGCGGTGTGTTTGGTGAGATCAACCGCCAGTCGGTTTCACTACAGCAGAAGGTTGGCGCAAGTTGGGGTTCCGGTGTACGGCGCTCGCCGGCGGAAATAGCTGACATGCACTCCGCCGCTGCGCAGATGACCAGTCTCGCGAAGCTGCGTGACGCGTTAATGAGAAACCTTTAGCCGACTCTCGCATTATGTTTACTGACTTATTTATAAATTTATCAGATGCATACGAAAATGATAGCGACAACCCGCCATGACGTTTAGGGTCGGCAGCATCGGTCTGCGCAGTCTTTGCTCCATCAGAGCGCGATCCGTGCGTGATGGTCTGGCGGTAATTCTGGGCCACCTGCTGATGGCGCCGCGTGGTCTTGCGCCGTCGAACCACCCGACGACCCGGATGATGCGCCGTGGTGGCGTTTCGCTTCCCTTATGCTTATGTTCCCGCAACGGCGGACTGCCGGCTTGCCTTTGCGGCACAGGATTTCATGACCTCCATGCTCGACGCTACCGTTACCGCTGACTCCGTGCCCATGCCGGCCGTGATCGAGAAGGCGCCGCTCACACGCTATGTGGCGCCGGACAGACCGTCGCTGGTCGGGCTGACGCGCGCCGAGATCATCGCGGCGCTGGCCGAGGTCGGCGTGCCGCCGGCACAGCGAAAAATGCGGATGCAGCAGCTGTGGCACTGGATCTATGTGCGCGGCGCCGCCGGCTTCGACGTGATGACCAACATGTCGAAGGAACTGCGCGCCACGCTGCAGGACCGCTTCACCCTGGCGCGCCCCGAGGTCGTTGCCGAACAGGTATCCGCCGACGGCACCCGCAAATGGCTGCTGCGGCTGCCGGGGGAAAACACCGGCGGGCATCCTCATGAGGTGGAGTGCGTCTATATTCCGGAAACCGGGCGCGGCACGCTGTGCGTATCGAGCCAGGTCGGCTGCACGCTCACCTGCACGTTCTGCCATACCGGCACCCAAAGGCTGGTGCGCAATCTCACTGCCGGGGAAATCGTCGGCCAGGTCATGGTGGCGCGCGACCGCCTCGGCGATTGGCCGGGCCACGAGGCGCCGGTGGGCGCCGCGGTGCCGACCGATGGCGGGCAATTCATCACCAACATCGTGATGATGGGCATGGGCGAGCCGCTCTATAATTTCGAAGCGGTCCGCGATGCCCTGCTGGTGGTGGCCGACAACGAAGGCATCGGCATCTCCAAACGCAAGATCACGGTATCGACGTCCGGGGTGGTGCCGAACATCGAACGCACCGGTGCGGAGATCGGCGTCATGCTGGCGATCTCGCTGCATGCCGTGCGCGACGACCTGCGCAATACCCTGGTGCCGCTCAACCGCAAATATCCGATCGCGGAGCTGCTGGAGGCCTGCCGCAACTATCCGGGGCTGACCAATGCCAAGCGCATCACCTTCGAATACGTGATGCTCAAGGGCGTCAATGATTCGCTCGCCGACGCCAAGGCGCTGGTGCGGCTGTTGGCCGGCATCCCGGCGAAAATCAACCTGATCCCATTCAATCCGTGGCCGGGCGCACCCTACGAATGCTCGGACTGGGAGACGATCGAAAAATTCTCCGAAGTGGTATTTGACGCCGGCTATTCGGCGCCGGTGCGCACCCCGCGCGGGCGCGACATTTTTGCCGCCTGCGGCCAGCTCAAGAGCGCGACCGAAAAACTGTCCGCGCGCGAGCGGCTGGCGCTGCGCGCCATGGCGATGACGGATTGAGCGCGACCTCCACGTTGCCGCGACAACCCGCTCGGGCAGCCGCATGCATGACGTGATCCGCCTGTTCGCCCGCCTGATCCTGGTGCCGCTCGGGGCCGCCGCCGGTGTTGCGGCCGCGGCGGCCGTGATCGTGATGGCGCATTGGAACGCCCTCACGCGGCTGCCGACGCCGACCCGCAAGGCCAGCAGGATTATCTGTTCGCGCTCGTGGCTGCCGGTCCGGCGCTGGTCTGGCTGCTCTCCGCCTGGGCCGTCCACATGGCGGCGCCCGCGGCAATCGGCATCGTGATCTCCGAAGCGCTGGCGATCCGCTCGTGGCTGTTCCACGCCGCCAATGGCGCCCTTGCGTCGTGGATCGGCTGGGTGCTGACGCAGAACCCGGACGCCGGCGACCGCTACGACTACGGGTTTCTGGCCGAACCCCGGATTCTCGTCGCCGCGGGCCTAGCGGCCGGCCTCGCCTATTGGCTGGTTGCCGGCTGGACGGCCGGATTCCGGCGGCCGGTGCGAGCACCCCGGCCGGCGCCGCCCGACCTGACCGAGCCGGAATTCTCGACGATGCCGGAAAGGCTTCCCTCTCACAGGCGATCGAGCGTGAATTTATCCATGTCGCCGTGAAAATATTTTTGCAGCGCCTGGTGAAAAATACTGCCATCGTCTGCTACCTGCGCGAACAATGTCATCGACGAGAAGAATTTCAGGTCGTCCGGATCATCGAATATGCGATCGATCGAAGGGGCATCGGCCAGAATGACCAGCCGCGTGCATTCGACCAATCTCGGCCCGAGAACCGGATGATCCAAATACGCTCTGGCCTCACCACGAGACGCGATCGCGAATGTCCGGGAAAGCCGGCTTTGCCCCAGTCCCTCGATCTGCGGGAAAATGTACCACATCCAGTGGCTGGACTTGCGGCCGGCCTGCAACTCCGATCGAACCTTGGCATAGACCGGGTCCTGCGCGTCCAAGAAGCGCTGCAGGTGGTGCGGGTCCGGCTTTCCGTTGGATTCCATTGCGAATCCCTCATGCAACCGGCCGGCCACTGCCGGACGGCGCGCGACTATTGTGCCGCCTCAGCAGCTTCAATGCGCTACGGATCCGCGTGCACCTGGGCGCGCTCGGCGGGTTCCCCCGTCACTTGCGCCAAAGCCTGTGGCTCGACCAGCAGACCTTGCCGTTCGTACCGACCCCGGCTCTTGCTGAAGCGAACCACCACGGCGTGTTTCGCACTCCTTGCCTTGGCGCGGCGCGTGACCAACGCGTCTCCGGCGGGGAGGAATTCGAGGTCGTCGAGACCCGCGCAGCGCAGGCATGCGGGACCGGGCGGCTCCATGATCAGAAAGCCACCAGTATCTCCACACCGGTGGCACCTCCAATCGTCGTTCAACGGCTGGATCACGACCAACTCCGGCGCGCGGTTCGCCTTTTCTTCCACCCGTTTGCGCTTGGCCTCGGACAGGGTGGGAGAAACCCAATGGGTTCGGTACAGCCGCTCGACACCGGGATCCCCACTTGCGCTAAACCGCAGGGCCTCGCGCCCCGCCGTCCTGGCGACATAATGGGTCTCGCTCGGATTCAAACCCTTGGCAGCTGCCCACGAGCGAAACAGTTTCATGGCCTCGGAGATGCGCAGCGGATTGGTCTGAATGACGCCCTCAAGATGATCCGCCAGTCCCAGCCGCCAGCGCTTTAAGGCTGACGGATCAAGCCATCTCATTCCGACCAGCACGTTAACAGGAGCCACATAGTTTTGCGCCGCGAGCGCCGCCTCGGCGGCCTTGATGACGCGATCTGCGAGTTTCTTGTGCTTTTCCGGGTTCATGGTGATCACGCTTGACAATTCCCAGTCCGAGCCCAACGAACAGAACCTTCCGAAGGGCTTCACTTGCTTCACCCTTCATATGGGGGGCTCTTGCGTAGCGAGGAGATGGCGCTACCATGAAAGCGTTTGCGCCCCTTGCTACCAAAAGATAAGCTGGATATCGGCGGAAACTATACTACCGTACGAATGATCTTCGATCAAGGTAGCATTTTATGCGCCAACCCTCTAAACTGATGTGGACCCGTGCGACGCCTGCTGAAATTCCTGCACACGATGGGCGCTGTCGGGCTCATGGGCGCGGCGGCGTGTCTGCTCGTGCTGCTCAGTCTCGCTCCCTTGCCGGCGTCGCTGAGCGCTTATGCGATGATGCGCGGCGCGATGGGTGCCATCGCCTCATGGATTTTCATGCCGTCGCTCGCGGTCACGCTCATCGCCGGCCTGCTGGCGATCGCCGTGAACCGTGGCTTTCACAATGCCGGCTGGGCCTGGGCAAAGCTCGCCTCCGGCATCCTGATCTTCGAGGCCGGCCTCGTGAACGTCCAGGGCCCGATGCAGCAGGAGGCGGAACGCAGCGCCGGTGCGCTCGCCGGCCAGATCGACCCGGCGACACTGGCCGGCTCGCTCGCAGCCGAGCAAACGACCCTGTGGGTGCTACTCGCGGTCGCGACGGCCAATGTCGTGCTCGGCATCTGGCGGCCACAATTCACCAGGCTCGCCGATTAGCTCCGTAGCTCCCGTAGGGCCCAATCCCTTTTTGCGCCCTCAGCAGGCCCACTATTTTGCGCCGGAAAGTAGCTAAATTACCGTGGCGGACTATTATACCCATTGTGAGGCGCTGGTCCGGGTTGCGGACCGAGACCGCTATCTTGCCGCCCTGTTCGCGCCGGCGGCGGCGCGGCGGCATCTGTATGCGCTCTATGCTTTCGCGGCCGAGATCGCGCGCGTGCCGGAGCGGGCACATCAGCCTTTGGCCGGCGAAATCCGCCTGCAGTGGTGGCGCGATGTGCTCGGCGGGGACGCGCGCGGCGACGTGACGGGCCATCCGGTTGCCGCCGCGCTGCTGGACACGATCGCGGCATGTGGGCTTCCGACCGAGCCGCTGATGGCGCTGATCGATGCGCACGCGTTCGATCTGTACGACGAGGCGATGCAGAGCCTGGCCGATCTCGATGTCTATCTGCAGCATACCGAAGGGACGCTGTTTACGTTGGGAGCCCGTATCCTTGCCGCCCCAGCCACTGCGGACGACGCCGGCCGGATCGCCGCAGCCGCCACTCCGGCCGGTATCGCGTATGGGATGGCGCGGCTGCTCCAGACCCCGCGCGACGCCAAGCGATGCCGCCTGGTCGTGCCGCTTGACCTTGCGGCCCAACACGGCATTACCCGGGGCGAGATCGACGCACGCCGTGACACGGCCGCCCTGCGCGCCGCGCTTGCGGCGCTGCGCGAGCATGCGCGGGCGGCCTTCGAACGGTTTCGCGCTGCGGCCCGCGCGGTGCCGCAGGCCTGTGCTCCGGCCCTCCTGGTCGCCGCCGTGGTGCCGCAGTGGCTAGACCGCCTCGACGCCGCCGCTAATCCTTTGGCGCCAATCGAGGTTCCGCAATGGCGGCGCCAATGGGCCTTGTGGCGAGCGGCGCGGAGATGGCCCGCCGTTTAGTTCGCCACATCCTACAGCACGACCGCTCCCCAAAATTGAGCCGGCCGGTGAGAACGGGTACGACCGCCGCACGTTCCGCCTCGGAGGTGATGAGCGCGTCGATGGCGTCCACCTGATTGGCGGTGATGCGCCGCAGGATGTCGGCCCGGACCTGGCCGGCGCCGGTGCGCGACAGCGCCGGTACGATTTGAAATAGCTGCCCGGAATGTAGCCGCGTGCCAGATCATCCACATCGAGGAGCGCCATGCGTCCAGGCATCGAGATCGGCGAGCGCGCGGGACGTAAGCGCCAGCCGCTTGGCCATCGCCTTGGCGGTGCCGCGCAGCCGCTCGCCGTCGGGGCCGCGGCTCGCCGAGGTGGCAAGCGGCGGAAACAGCCCGAAATTGACGTTCATCGGCTGGAACGAGCGCGGGCCGGCGTCGATCGTTTCCACATGGCCGCCGGTGATATGAGCAAGCAGCGCCCCGCAGGCGGTGGTCGGCGGCGGAATCTTTGGGCCGTCGCCACGCCGCTCGGCGGCCGCGAACTGGCCGGCCAGCAGTCCGATGGCAGCCAACTCCACATAGCCCTCGCAGCCGGTGATCTGTCCGGCAAAGCGCAGCCGCGGCATCGCCTTGAGCCGCAGCACCGGATCGAGCAATTTCGGCGCATTGAGGAAGGTATTTCGGTGCAGTCCGCCGAGCCGCGCGAATTCGGCCTGTTCGAGGCCCGGAATCATGCGGAACACCCGCACCTGCTCGGCATGCTTGAGCTTGGTCTGAAAGCCCACGATGTTGAACAGCGTGCCGAGCCGGTTGTCCTGGCGCAGCTGGACGATCGCATGGGGCTTCACCCCCGGCCGGTGCGGGTCGGTCAGCCCGACCGGCTTCATCGGCCCCCAGCGCAGCGTTTCGCGGCCCCGCGCCGCCATCACCTCGATCGGCAGGCAGCCGTCGAAATAGGGGGTGGAGGCCTCCCATTCGTGAAACGACACCCGGTCGGCGGCGAGCAGCGCATCGAGGAACGCCTCATACTGGTCACGGCTGAGCGGGCAGTTGATGTAATCGGTCCCGGTGCCGCCGGGACCGGCGCGGTCGTAGCGCGACTGGAACCACGCCACCCCCATGTCGATCGAGTCGCGATGCACGATCGGCGCGATGGCGTCGAAAAACGCCAGCGCGTCCTCGCCGGACACCTCCCGGATAGCGGCGGCGAGCGCCGCCGACGTGAGCGGGCCGGTCGCCACGATGACGTTGTCCCAGTCGGCGGGCGGCAGCCCGGCAATTTCGCCGCGCTCGATCGCAATCAGCGGATGGGACGCCAGCGCCTCCGTGACCGCCAGCGCAAAACCGTCGCGGTCCACCGCAAGCGCGCCGCCGGCCGGCACCTGGTTGGCATCCGCGGCCCGCATCACCAGCGAGTCGAGGCGGCGCATTTCCTCATGCAGGAGCCCGACCGCGTTATGGTCGCGATCGTCGGAGCGGAACGAGTTGGAGCACACCAATTCGGCGAGCCGGTCGGTCTTGTGCGCGGCGGTGGTGCGCTCCGGCCGCATTTCATGCAGCACCACAGGCACGCCGCGGCGGGCGATCTGCCACGCCGCCTCGCTGCCCGCGAGACCGCCGCCGATGATATGAACGGGTTGCATTGGGTGTGGATATCGAAGCGCGGCGGGGAGTCAACCATGCGGTAACTTGGCACAAGCGGAAATCCGGCGTGGTAGACGAAACGAACTCCGTTGGTGCCGATCATATCTTTTGACTTTCGAGCTCCATTGTCGTTCGGTATTCTTAAAGCGGACAGGACCGGACCAGAGCGTGAGGAGGAATGCCACGATGATTTCGCGACGCAACATGTTGTCGGGAGCCCTGGCGGCGCCGGCTCTGCTGGCCTCGGCGCGCATGGGTTCGGTGGCCGCGGCGCAGACGCTGAAGATTTCGCATCAGTTCCCTGGCGGGACCATCGACGATGGCGATTTCCGCGACCGGCTGTGCCGAAAATTTGCCGCCGAGCTGGAAAAGCGAACCAATGGCGCGGTGGCGGCGCAAGTCTATCCGAACTCTTCGTTGATGAAGACGGTGGCGCAGTTCTCCGCGGTGCGGAAGGGCGCTCTCGACATCAGCCTCTATCCGATCTCCTACGGAGGCGGTGAATACGCCGAATTGAACATCGGGTTGATGCCCGGGCTGGTGAGTTCCTACGAGCAGGGCGCGGCGTGGAAGAATTCCCCGGTCGGGCAGAAATTCAGCGCGTTCCTGGCCGAAAAGGGCGTGGTGATCCTGTCGTGGATCTGGCAGGCCGGCGGTGTGGCGAGCCGCAACGCGACGATCGTCAATCCGCAGGACGCCAAGGGTTTAAAGATCCGCGGGGGCAGCCGGGAAATGGACATGGTGCTGCAGGCCGCCGGCGCGACAACACTCTCGACGCCGTCGAACGAGCTTTATGCCGCGATGCAGACCGGCGCCTGCGATGCGGCGATCACGTCATCGACCAGCCTGATTTCATTCCGCCTCGAGGAAGTGGCCAAGAGCCTCACGACCGGACGCGGCAAGTCCTACTGGTTCATGCTCGAGCCGCTGATCATGTCGAAGCAAATCCTCGATGCTATGCCCAAGGCGCAGCGTGACACCATTGTGGCGCTCGGCGCCGAACTGGAAGCGTTCGGCACCAAGGAGGCCATGGCAGACGACCAGAAGGTCGCCGAGGTCTATGCCAAGAAGGGCGCCAAGGTCGCGGATCTCGACGAGGCCACCGTGGACAAATGGCGGGCCATCGCGCGCGATACCGCATGGAAGGATTACGCCAAGAAGACCCCGCTCTCGGCGGACCTGCTCAAACTCGCCGAACAGGTTCGCGTAGCGTAGCGGCGGTCACGCGCGACGTAGGGTGGGCAAAGGCGCGAAGCACGGCCTTGCTGTAGGGCGCTGCATTTTCCGCGCCGTGCCCACCGGCACGCGCCGATGGTGAGCACGGCGCGCAAGTGCCGAGATCCTAATCTCGCCGGCTGTGCCTGGCACCTTTGTCCACCCTATGACGGCTGTGAATCGATCTGGAAACAGGGGGATCAATGGTTCACAGCTTCGATGCGGTCGAAAGCCCGCCGATTCCCGCAACCGTCGCCGGCGGTCCGGTGGGGCGGGCGCTCGCGTTGGTCAACACCGTCATCGTGCGATTGTCCTCGATCGCGCTGGTGATCGCCGCATTTGTGCTTTCGTACAGCGTGGCAAGCCGCTATTTCCTGCATTTCTCGACGGATTGGCAGGATGAATTGTCGGTGTTCCTGATCGTCGGGGCAGTGTTCATGTCGGCGGCCGCGATCCAGGCGCGGCGCGGCCATGTGGCGATCGAGGCAATCTCGACCTTGCTGCCGGCCAGCGTCAACCGCATACGGCAAATTGTCGTGGACGTGGCCAGCTTTGCCTTCTGCGCGTTTTTTGCCTGGAAGTCCTGGGTGCTGCTTGACGAAGCCTGGACGGAAAACTTCCATTCGGAATCGACCTGGGGTCCACCGCTGTGGATTCCCTATGCGCTGATGACAATCGGCATGACTTTACTCGGCCTGCAGCTTCTGATGCAAATCCTCGCCGAATTTGTGCCCGCAAGGCGGCCGCAATGACCACCGCGACGGTTGGACTGCTCTACGGCGCCGCCACCCTCGTCGCCATGTTCGCCGGGATGCCGATCGCCTTCGCGCTCGGCGCGGTCGCCACCGTGTTCATGATCGCGTTCATGCCGGCGGCCTCGGTCGATACCATCACGCAAAACGTGTACGAGGAGATGGCGTCAATTACCTTGCTGTCGATCCCGCTGTTCATCCTGAAAGGCTCGGCGATCGGCCGTTCCCGTGCCGGGCAGGATCTCTACGGCGCGATCCATGCCTGGATGCACCGCATCCCGGGTGGGCTCGGCATCGCCAATGTGTTTGCCTGCGCGCTGTTCGCCGCAATGGCCGGCTCGTCGCCGGCGACCTGTTCGGCGATCGGATCGGCCGGTATTCCGGAAATGCGCAAGCACGGCTATTCCGGCGGCTTCGCGGCCGGGATCATCGCGGCCGGTGGCACGCTGGGCATCCTGCTGCCGCCATCCATCACCATGATCCTGTATGCGGTGGCAGCCGAGCAGTCGCTCGGACGGCTGTTCCTGGCCGCGATCGGTCCCGCGGTGGTGCTGGTGATCCTGTTCGCCGCCTATACGGGCTGGAGATACCGTTTCGAATATGGCGCTGCCGCCATTGCGCAAGAGCGCACCGGCGCCATGTCGGAACTGTTGCGCGTTGACGACATGACGCTGCGCGACCGCTTTGCCCTGCTGCCGCGGGTGCTGCCGTTCGTCATCCTGCTCACCGGCGTGATGATCGCGCTCTACGGCGGCTTTGCCACCCCGTCGGAGACCGCCGGTCTTGGCGCAGTTCTTGCGTTGTTGCTTATTGCGTCCATCTACGGCGTCTGGAGGCCCGGCGATCTGGCACCGATCCTATCGGCGACGTTGCGCGAATCCACCATGCTGATGTTCATCATCGGCATGTCTCTGCTGTACTCTTATGTCATGAGCTATCTGCACATCAGCCAGTCGACCGCGGAGTGGATCGTATCGTTGGATCTATCCCGCTGGGTGCTGCTGACGGCCATCCTGCTGATGGTGGTCGTGCTGGGCTTCTTCCTGCCGCCGGTATCAATCATCCTGATGACCGCCCCCATCATTCTGCCGCCGCTAAAGGCCGCACATTTCGACCTCATCTGGTTCGGCGTCATCATGACGATCGTCATGGAATTGGGCCTGATTCATCCGCCGGTTGGGCTGAATCTCTTCGTGATCAAGAGCATCGCACCGGACATTCCGCTGCGCGATGTCATCTTCGGCGTCCTCCCCTTCGTTGGGTTGATGATTTTTGCCGTGATCTTGCTATGTATATTCCCGGGAATCGTGACCTGGCTCGCGGACGCCGTAATGGGTTGATGGTATGAACACGTCGTTCTTCGGCGAACTACTGCAGACGATTTCCGAGCGGGGACGCTCGCTGATCGTCCGCGACCGGCGCGACAACGGCGCCGAAAGCAGCCAGAACCTTGCCGATCTCTGTGAAGAGTTGCTGTCGAACCGGGGTGAAGCTTCCGGTGTCGCATTGGCGCGGGAAATCCTCAGCCGCTATGCGGAACTGACCACCGGGCCGCGGATTGCATTTTTCGAAGCCCTGGCGACGCGGTTCGGCAGCGACCAGAAGCGGATCGACGAAGCGATCGAAGCGTGGCGGACCAAGCCATCCGATGCGGCCGCCGCCGACCTCCATGCTGCCGCCGAGCCCCGGCGGCAGGAACTGCTGCGGCGGCTCAATCTGGCGCCGCAGGGGACCAGCGCCCTGGTGGAAATGCGGGGGCAACTCCTTGATGTGCTGCCGCGCCGCGGCGACCTCGCCGCTATCGATGCGGATTTCGCCTCGCTGTTTGCATCCTGGTTCAATCGCGGCTTCCTGGTGCTGCGCCGCATCGACTGGTCGACGCCCGCCGTCATCCTGGAAAAGATCATCCGCTACGAGGCGGTGCATGAGATCCGCGACTGGGTCGATTTGCGCGCCCGCATCGATTCGCGCGATCGGCGCTGCTATGCGTTCTTTCATCCGGCCCTGGTGGATGAACCGCTGATCTTCGTCGAGGTCGCCCTGACCCGCGAAATTCCCGGGGCGATCGCGCCTATTCTGGCTGTGAAGCGCGAGCCGCTCGACCCGGAGCGCGCCACCACGGCGGTGTTCTACTCGATCTCCAACTGTCAGCGCGGCCTTGCCGGCGTCAGCTTCGGCAGTTTCCTGATCAAGCAGGTGGTGGCCGATATTTCCCGCGAGATTCCGCGGCTCTCGACCTTCGTCACCTTGTCCCCGGTGCCGAATTTTGCCGGCTGGCTCAAACAGCAGCGCTCCCAGCCGTCGCCGACACTCGCGGAAGCCGATCGCACCGCGCTCGCCGGCCTCGATCGGGCGGAGTGGTGGAAAGACAAGGCGGCGGTCGATGCGATGCACGAACCGATGCTGCGTGCCGCCGCGACCTATTTCATGACCGGCCGCAACGCCCGCGGCTCGCCGCTCAATTCCGTCGCCCGCTTTCACCTCGGCAATGGCGCCCGCCTGGAGCGGCTCGATTGGCCGGCGGACCTGTCCGAGCGCGGCCGCGCCCAAAGCTACGGCCTGATGGTCAATTATCTCTACGACCTGGGCGACATCGAGAAGAACCACGAGGCTTATGCGGAAAACCGCACCGTCACCGCCGCCAGTGCGATCCGCAAGCTGGCGCGCCCGTCGCGCGCGCTCGCGATGGTGTCGAACTAAGCACGACGGTCATTTTGTGGCGCGATCCGGCTTGGATCACGCCCGCCCATAGACCGGCACTACGGCTCCGCGCGTCACCCGGTTGTCGGGCGAGGCCAGGAACAGGATCGTCCGCGCCACCTCTTCGGTCGTGGGCCACGCCGCGTGGTCGGCGCCGGGCATCGCGGCGCGGTTCGCCGGGGTGTCGAGGATCGACGGCGCCACCGCGTTGACCAGGATGCCATCCTTCACCACCTCCTCGGCGAGCGCTACGGTCAGCGCCGCGACGGCAGCCTTGGCAGCCGTGTAGGCCACCATGCCGGTGCCGCTACGCCATTCGAGCGCCGGCCGCGCCGCGACGTTGACGATGCGCCCGCCGCCGGCGCTCATCGCGAGCACGGCGGCGCGGCAGCTCAAATAACATGTCACCACATTCATATTGAGCTGCTGGGCCAGAACCGATTTGCCGGCGGTTGCGATCGGCCCTGCGGCGAACCCGCCGACCAAATGGATGGCGGCCCAGGGCCGCGGCACCTGCCCGTAAAGCCGGCCGACCGCATCCTCGTCGGTCAGGTCAACGCGCTCATGGAGTGTGACGCGTGGATGGTCGCGGTGCCTGAAGCTGCGCGCTTCGGCCTCGACCAGATAGGGAACGTGGCAGGCGGCCCCGGCCGCCAGCAGCGCTTCCACGACTGCGCCGCCGAGGCCGCCGGTACCGCCCGTAATTACCACATTGCGCCCGTCATAGCCGGTCATGGTTTTGCTCATCGCTCGTTTGAGGGAAACCTGAGTTTCACCCTGCCCCACCGCGCGGCTCGATCAAGCCTCCAGCGCAGGAAACACGTGGCGCCCATCCGTATCAAGCGGCAGCGGCTTTACCCAACAGGCCGCCGCCACGGCGAGCGGACCGTAAAGATGGGGAAATAGCGCGCCGCCGCGCGAAGGTTCCCATTTCAGCGCAGGCCCCAATGCCTCGGCGCGGACCGCTATCAGGACAAGATCGGGCATTTTGGCAAAATGTTTCGCCGCCGTTTCGGCAACCTGCGCGGCGGTGGAAAAATGGATGAAGCCGTCGGCGACATCGGCCGCCGAGCCGTGGAACGCACCGGCGCGGCACGCCTCGGCCCATGCGCGGTCCGTGCATATCTTGTAGATCGTGCTTACTTGCGTCACGTCCTCATTCCAGCGTTGTGCGAGGCCGACAGGCATGTGCTGCGCTGCAGCCCCCGCCGCCGGCATCTATGTCCATGATCTGCCGGGCCGCAGCTCGTCATCTTTCGCCGACGGGCCCGGTCCAAGGTGACGGAAGCGATTTACGGAATCGGTGCGTGCATGCAAGAATGCCCAAAACCGGATAACTTGGAAAGCCACCGGCACCTCGCAACACCCGGCAATCCGGTTGCCGCCACCACAAGGGCCGCATGCGCGACGTATTCGAAGACATTTTCGGCCCGGAGGCGGAAGCGCTGAGGCTCGATCCGACCGAGGCGGCGCGGCGCAGCATGCGCTCGCTCAAGCGTCGGTTCTATGAGGATGCCGCGGTGCGCGACGATCCGGCGGGCTTCGCGGTGGTGCTTGATGGCCGGCCGATCCGCACTCCGGCGCGCCGGCTGCTGGCGGCGCCGTCCCGGCCGCTGGCCGAGGCGATGGCGGCGGAGTGGCGCGCGCAAACCGAATTCATCGATCCAGCCGCGATGCCGATGACGCGGCTATCCAACACCGTGATCGACGGCGTTGCGGCCGCCCAGGACGAAGTGGCGGGGGAAGTCGTCAAATATCTCGGCTCGGATCTGGTGTGTTACCGGGCATCGAGCCCGGAAGGCTTGGTGGCGCGCCAGGCGGCTCACTGGGATCCCGTAATCGCCTGGGCGCAACGGACGCTCGGTGCCGAATTCAGGGTCGTCCGCGGCATCGTCCACGTGGCCCAGCCGGAGCAGGCCATCGCCCGCGCTGCCACTGCGATCCCGCGCGAACCATGGCGGCTCGGCGCCGTCCATGCGGTGACGACGCTTACGGGGTCGGCGCTGCTCGCGCTCGCGGTGGCACGCGGCGACATCGGCTCCGATGCCGCCTGGGAGGCGGCCCACGTTGAACGAGGATTGGAACATGGAGCACTGGGGCCGCGACGACATCAGCCTGGCGCGCCGCGCCTACCGCTTGGGCGAAATGACGGCCGCCGCAGCCGTGCTCGCGGAGGTCTGACGCCGAAGTTGCGCCCGCTCTCCCTACGGCTTCTTCACGCCAGAGCGAGAGGGACAGGGGCGCGTGAGGGCCTTATGGCATCGTTGCGTTCCTCACCCTACAGGAAAGATCGGTCGAACCGACGTGTCCGGGTGTCTGCCCCTCATGCCTAATCCTCTCTCCATCGTGGAAGAACGATGGAAAGAGCGAGATGCGCGGTGCTCTTCGCGGCGCGTCCGCGACAGAATGTCCGCGACTGCTCGCGCCTTCGTGATTTCAGCTTCGCGACGCGCTGCATTAGATGTTTGCCACGGGTTCAGTCGTGGATCGCCCCCTCCGGGCTGGGCCTGAGCAAAAAGAACCAAAGCTCCCCCCCAAATAGCCGTCCGCTCGCGCGGGCGGCTTTTTTGTGCCTCCGCACGCAAGCCGCTGGTGCGCGTCGGCGTCCAGCCCCGCCTCAGCCACCGGCGAAACGCAAATTTACCATATTGTTGCCGCGATGCGACGAAATTATGTGCATTGCACAAATTTTTCTTGACTCCTGTTTAAAATGGCCGGGAAATGCGGACTTGAACTACAAAGACACCTTGGAATCGGGAGCGGTCTATGCATCGCAAGGACGTTACGCCGTCGCGTTTGCCGACCTTCCTTCTGCCGTGTCCGCATTGCGGCCACCGGATGGCGGTGACGGCCGTTACCCCCGTGAGGTATCCGAATGGCGGCGGTTCGAACGATCTCGACGATGTAACCCATGGCTGCGTGCAGTGCGGAACGACCCTCACTCGCACGGTACGCCACCTTTCGGCGGACGATTACGTCATCGCCCAGCGGGCGTGAAGCCGGCGCCCCGACGGCTTCGGGTATCGGCGTGCGCCGGCATTGTCGATCGGGCCCAAGACGGCGCGGCCGCTGTCGCCGCGTTTCCGATGCGTTTTCCACCGATAATTTTGTACATACGGCCGCGTACGAGTGTCATGCGCCGGGATGGCGCAAAAAACATCACGCTTGCGACGATAAGGCGCTAAACTCCGGTACGGATCGCGGTCATAGCCGCCGCACCGCCGGAGGAAAACCATGCATAGCGATCGCAGCGAGGTTGACCTGATGAGCCGCCGCACCGTCATGGGCGCAGCCGCCGCCACCATGGTGTCGGGCGCATCCGCCGAATCGGCGGAGCGCGTCAAAGGCCCGCGCGTCTGGCTCGACCTGGACCAGAAGGAACTCGACGACGCCTACGACCAGTCGGTCTATGCTCCCAATCGCGACCAGATGAGCAAGCGCCGTGCCACCAACAGCGAATTGGTGCGCGCCCGGCTCGGCGAGCCCAAGCGCGTTGCTTACGGACCGACACCGATCGAGATGCTGGATATCTACGCGACGGCCCAGCCGAATGCCCCCATCGCGGTGTTCGTACATGGCGGCGCCTGGCGCGGCAATTCCGCCCGGGGCTCCGCCTACGGGGCCGAGACCTTCGTGCATGCCGGCGCGCATTTCGTGGTGCTGGATTTCATCAATGTGATCGAATCGGGCGGCGACCTGATGCCGATGATCGGCCAGATCCGGCGTGGCGTCGCCTGGACGGCGAGGAATGCCTTAAGTTTCGGCGGCGACCCGAACCGCGTTTACGTCGTCGGCCATTCCTCCGGCGCCCACCTCGGCGGCTGCGTGCTCATCACCGACTGGGTCAAGGATTTCGGCATGCCGGCCGATACCGTGAAGGGGGCGACGCTGTGCTCGGGCATGTACGACCTCAAGCCGGCGCGGCTGTCGAAGCGGTCCGACTATGTCAAATTCACCGATGCGATGGAGGATGCGCTGAGCACGCAGCGCCACCTCGACCGCATCAATTGTCCGGTGACGGTGCTCCACGGTACTCTGGAGACCCCGGAATTCCAGCGCCAGACCCGGGATTTCGCCGCCGCCATGAAGGCCGCCGGCAAGCCGGTCCGGCTGATCGTGGCCGAAGGCTATAATCATTTCGAGATCGGCGAGACCTTGAACAATCCCTACGGCCCATTTGGCCGTGCCGCGCTCGAGATGATGCACCTCGACCGCACGGCCATCGCCGGCGGCCGGTGATGCCGCGCTGTTGGGGCCGGCCGGCGAATGAGCGGTGCGCGTGCCGTCACATTCAGTGGCGATCAATCAATCGAGACCTCCATGGACGCCGCGGAAACGGCGCCGATATGAATGGTGCCGCGACCCTGATGGCGACGGCCGGTGCCCGGTGGCGCCGCAACCCTGGATCGTCCGATGAAAGCTCTAAGCATTGCGGTCGCCGTGTTCGGGTGTGCCGCGCTCGTGCTGGCCGAGACCGGTAAGGATGTGATCACCGCGGTGCTCGGTGTGGTGGCACTGGGCTGCGCCTTCACCACCTACCGCGCGATTGGTATTTCCTGCTTCCTGAAAATATTCGTCGCCATCTTCTCGGCCGAGACCATCGTCTTCGGCCTTACGGTGCTGGCCGGCAAGGCCGGCCTATGGCCCGCGGCCTATGCGGAATACCTGCCGCCGGAATCCCTGCCGCTGACGGTCGCGATCTTCTCTATCATCGTTTACGTGCTGTCGAGCCTGGCGGTGGTGAGGCAGATTACCACCATCGCGGACCGCTATTTCGCCGCGCAAGAGCATGCGCAGGCCCGCATCTGGCCGTTCACGCCGTTCGCTGCCCCCGAACGGCAAATCGCGGCCGCCATGGTGGTCCTGCTCGTGCTCATCAATCAAGCGCAGGTCGGCATCTTGGTGAGGCTGTCGTTCTTCAACCGCGATTGGTTCGATGCGATCCAAAATCACAATGCGAGCGCATTCTGGCAGCAGCTTTATTTGGTTTTTACGCCATGGGCCTTCGTCTATGTCGCCAGTGCCTTGGTGGAATTTTTCACCCAGTCGATGCTGGTCATTCGCTGGCGGCGCTGGCTGACCGAGCACCTGGTCGCCCGCTGGCTCGCGGGACACACCCACTACCGTATCAGCCTCACCGGAATGCAGGAGGACAATCCCGACCAGCGTATCGCCGAAGACGTCTACCGCTTCATCGACGGCGGTTCGGACGGCTCGTTGACAGCCTATGGACTCTACTCCTACTCGATTCTGTTGATCTCAACGCTGTCGTCGCTGGTGTCGTTCGCCATCGTGCTGTGGGGATTGTCGGAGTCCTTCACCCTGCCGGGCACCGTCATCAAGGTGCCGGGATTCCTGTTCTGGGTCGCCCTGCTCTACGCCGGGATGGGAACGCTCGTGACCCACCTGATCGGCCGGCCGCTGATCGGCCTGTATTTCGAGCGCCAGCACCGGGAAGCCGATTTCCGCTTTTCGCTGGCGCGGTTGCGCGAATATACCGAGCAGGTTGCGCTGTTGTCGGGCGAGCGCGCCGAGCAGCAGGTGCTCGGAGGGCGCTTCGGCGCCCTCATCGCCAACTACATTGCGTTGATCCACCGGCGCATAAAGCTGTTGGGCTTCACGTCGATTTTCAACCAGACGTCGCCGATCATTCCCTACGTATTCGCGGCACCGTTCTATTTCGCCGGAACGATTACCCTGGGCGTGATGTCGCAGACTGCTACCGCATTCGGGCGGGTGGCGGACGCGCTGACGTTCTTCATCACCTATTACACCTCGCTGGCCGGGTTCAAATCGGTGGTGGATCGCCTGACCTCGTTCGATCACGCGATCGAACAGGCTCAAGCGCTCGACGCCGCCGGCCCACAATGCGTGCCGGGCGCCGCCGACGCCGGCCAGATCGCGCTGACGGATGTCGCGATCGACCTCCCGGACGGCCGGCGCATCGTCGAGGCCACGACCCTGACCCTGACGCGGGGCGAGAACGTGCTCCTGGCGGGGCCGTCGGGATCGGGAAAATCGACCCTGTTTCGTGCGATTTCCGGCATTTGGCCCTATGGCGAGGGGCGGATTCGGATTCCGCAGGGCGCCCGCGTGATGGTGGTGCCGCAGAAGCCCTATCTGCCGATCGCTCCGTTGCGGGCCGCCGTCACCTATCCGGCCGCGCCCGACGCGTATTCCGATGACGCGATCCGCCAGGCGCTCATGGACGTTCAACTGGGCAGTTTTGCCGATCGGCTCGATCGCGAGGATGTCTGGTCGCAACGCCTTTCGGGGGGCGAACAGCAGCGCATCGCGCTGGCACGCGCCCTGCTGATGCGGCCCGATTGGCTGTTTCTCGACGAATCGACGTCCGCGATGGACGACAAGCTGGAGGCCGAACTCTATGCGATGCTTGCCGAACGCCTCCCCGAGGCGACGATCGTATCGATCGGTCACCGCGCGACGCTTGCGGCGTTCCACCGCCGCCGCCTCGAAATGATCCCGCGGGGCAAGCAATTCGTGCCCCGCGACGCCGCCGCCCCGCTGGCGGCGGAGTAGTGTTTTTGATTCCGCTGGATTCGATCCGCATGCCCGACACCGAAGTTCCGGCGGCCCGCGAGCGCGACCAGGCGATTATCGCCTGTGGGTTGCGCACGCTCGAGGCCGAGGCGGGGGGGCTCGCGGCGCTCACGGCCGCGGTCGCGGACGGGCTTGGCCCGGCCTTTGTGCTTAGCGTCAACATGATGCAGGCGGCGCGCGGCCGTGTCATCGTCAGCGGCATGGGCAAGTCCGGCCACATCGCCCGAAAAATCGCCGCGACGCTCGCATCTACCGGCTCGCCGGCGCATTTCGTCCATCCGGCCGAGGCAAGCCACGGCGATCTCGGCATGATTACGGCGGACGACGTCATCGTTGCGCTGTCATGGTCCGGCGAAACCGTGGAACTGAAGAGCCTCATCAATTATTCGCGCCGCTTTCGCATCCCGCTGATCGCCGTCACGGCGGATGCCGCCAGTGCGCTCGCCCGCGCCGCCGACATCGCCCTGGTGCTGCCGCAGGCGCGCGAAGCCTGCCCGCTCAACCTCGCTCCCACCACCTCGGCGCTCATGCAGCTCGCAATCGGCGACGCGCTGGCGATTGCGCTGTTGGAAAGCCGCGGCTTCACGGCGCTGGATTTCCGCGATCTGCATCCGGGCGGGCGGCTCGGCGCCGCGCTCGCCTTCACCCGCGACCTGATGCATGGCGGCGCCGCAATGCCGCTCAAGCCGGCCGGCACAAAAATGTCCGACGCCATCGTGGAAATGTCCGCCAAGGGGTTCGGCTGCGTCGGCATCACGGATGACGCGGGGCGGCTCATCGGCATCATCACCGACGGCGACTTGCGCCGCCATATGCGGCCGGACTTGCTCGAAGTGCTGGTCGAGGATGTGATGACCAGGGGGCCGAATACGGTGCGCCCGGATCAGCTTGCCGGCGAGGCGCTGGAAATCCTCAACTCTCTGAAACGTACGGTGCTGTTCGTGGTCGATGGCGAGCACGCCGTCGGCATCCTCCACATGCACGACCTGTTGCGGGCCGGCGTGGCGTGACGTTGCGTCTGCGGAAATCCGTCTTTGCGACCTGCCGGGCGCTGGATCGACGATCTCGCAAGGAACGGCTGGAGCGGCGGCGAAGTTATCCGAGCGAAGTGCCGAACTCCGCCCGGATTTTTTCCGTGTGCGCACCCAGCGCCGGCACCGCGCCATAGCGGGCGGGATGCGCACGGGGCGGTGCCGGATAGGACACCGGTCCGGACGGCGTTTCCACCGTGATACGGTGCAACTGCGGATGCACGGCCAGATGCGCGGTGTCGCTGACACGGCCGAAGGCGATGTCGGCGGCGGCGAGCCGTTCCGACAGCGGTGCCACGTCGATGGCGCCGAACACCGCCTGCACCCGAGCATCGGTGTCGGCGCGGCGCTTCACCCGCTCCACATTGGTGGCAAAGGCCGGGTCGGCGGCGAGCGCCGCGTCGCCGAGCACGTCCTTGGCGAGAATGCGCCATTCGCGATCGCTCTGGATCGAAATCAGAATGGGGACGCCGTCGTGCGATACGAACACCCCATAGGGTGCGATCGTCGGGTGCGCCAGGCCGACGCGCTTCGGTGTCTTGCCGCCTTCGTGCTGCAGCAGCGGCACCGTCATCCAATCCGCCATAGCGTCAAACATCGACACCGACAGCACCGCCCCCTGCCCGGTGCGGGTGCGCGCGATCAGCGCTTCGAGGATCGACTCATAGGCATTCATGCCGGCCGCGATATCCACGACCGAGACGCCGACCCGCGCCGGCGCCTCGGCGCTGCCGGTGACCGAGGCGAGGCCCGATTCCGCCTGGATCAGGAGATCGTAGGCCTTGCGCTCCGCATACGGCCCGCTTTCCCCGTAGCCTGAGATCGAACAGATGATGAGGTGCGGGTGATCGCGGACCAGCCGCTCCGGCGCAAAGCCGAGCTTGGCGATCGCCCCCGGCTTGAGGTTCTGGACGAACACGTCGGCCTTGGCCAGCATCGCGGCGAGCAGCGCCTTGTCGGCGGGGTCGTTGAGATCGAGCACCACGGATTCCTTGCCGCGGTTGAGCCAGACGAAATAGGCGCTTTCGCCATGCACCAGATTGTCGTAGCCGCGGGCGAAATCGCCCTCCGGCCGCTCGATCTTGATGACACGCGCCCCCGCATCGGCAAGCCGGCAGGTGCACATGGGCGCGGCGACCGCCTGCTCGAGGGAGACGACAAGGAGGCCGGAAAGGGGAAGGGACATGGGGCCACGCTGGGTGGGAGGGATTTTGGCATTGGCGGTGCGTGATCAACCACGAGGATCGTGCAGGCTCAAGCGTGCCGTTGGGTCAGCACTTGCGGCATGGTGCAGATTTGGAGGTTCCGGTCACGTGCGGAAATTGGGAGCCCGGACAGCGACCCGCGCAACGCCGACGCGGTGTTCCGGTCGTTCGCCTGCGCGGACGCATAGCGCCGCACTTGAAGGGCTTCGAAAATTAGCTAATTTATGGAAAACTGCAATTCCAAGAGCCTTCTGTGCATGGGGGGCCTGTCTTGAGGAGATATTCCATGGCCCATTTTTCCCTGACCGACCTGAGCAACCGGTTCGGCGAGGTCGTCGAGGCGGCGTTCCGTGGGCCGGTCGAGATCACACGGCACGGCAAGCGCAAGTTCATGCTGCTGACCGCCGAGGACTACGACCGGCTGGTGCGCGCCGCCGATAAACGGCGCGCGTTTCACGCCGACGACGCCCCGGAGCCGGTCGCCGCGATGATGCTGGCCGCCCTGACGCAGGACGATGAACCGTGAGATGTTCAGGCCCGAGAACGGAACTCGTCATCTCCTACAATTATCTGTGGGCGCGCGAATATGACCGTGACGAGGAATCCCGCCGCAAGGCGCGGCCCGCCTGCGTCCAGATCATCGCGGCGAACGGCGACAAGGGAACCGTGGTGGCGCTGTTCCCGATCACCAGCCAGCCGCCGTCGGCCGACCGGACGGCGCTCGCAACTCCGGAAATCGAAGCGCGCCGGCTCGGCCGGTCAATTCCGTGCTGGATTATGGTCGACGAATGGAACCTCGACGATCTGGCGAATTCCCCACACATCGCGGATACCCGGCCGATCGGATTGCTCAGCGCGGCTTTGATGAAACGGGTCCGCGCCGCCGCAGCCGACCGGATCCGCGCCCGAAGCTACCGGTCGGTGCCGCGAGGGTGATGCATGACCAGCGTCGTTTGGTTTCGCCAGGACTTGCGGCTGCGCGACAACCCGGCACTCGCGGCGGCGGCCGCGCGCGGACCGGTGCTGCCGGTTTTCATTCTCGACGACGTGACGCCGGGGCCATGGCGCTGGGGCGCCGCCTCGCGCTGGTGGCTGCATCACAGCCTTGCGGCGCTGCGCCGGGACATCGGCCAACTCACGCTGCTGCGCGGCGATGCGCGCGACGTCCTGCCGGCGTGGATACGCCGCACCGGCGCCACTGCGGTGCACTGGAACCGCTGCTACGAGCCGTTCGCGATCGCGCGCGATACCGCCCTGAAGGCCGCCCTGCAGGCGGACGGCATCGACGTGCACAGCCACAACGGCAGCCTGCTGCGCGAGCCCTGGGAGGTGGCGACCGCCGACGGCGGCCCGTTCCGGGTCTACACCCCGTTCTGGCGGGCGTGCATGGTGGGACGGGTCGCGGACCCGCTCCCGGTGCCGCCCCTCGCGATCGATCGGTCGGCTCCCGCCGGCGACGCGCTGGAGGATTGGTCGCTTCAGCCGGTCAAACCGAATTGGGCGGCAGGCTGGGAGACGCTTTGGCAGCCGGGTGAAGCCGGCGCGCTGGCCCGGCTGGAGGACTTCATCGCCGATAATCTTGCGGAGTACGAAGGTCTGCGCGATTGGCCGGGTCTGGACATGACCTCGCGACTGTCGCCGCACCTGCATTGGGGAGAAATTTCGCCGCGGCAGGTTTGGGCGCGGGTGGGGATGGCTTCACGCGTCCTCGGATGCGAGGACAGCGTCGACAAATTCTTCGCCGAGATCGGCTGGCGCGAATTCGCCCACCATCTGCTCTATCATTTTCCGCAACTGCCGGAGCGCAACTGGCGCAGCGCCTTCGATGCCTATCCGTGGCGCAACGACCGCGACGACCTCGCCGCCTGGCAGCGCGGCGCGCACCGGCTATCCGCTGGTCGATGCCGGCATGCGGGAATTGTGGCAGACCGGGTGGATGCACAACCGCGTCCGCATGGTCGCGGCGAGTTTTCTGGTCAAGCACCTGCGGATCGACTGGCGGATCGGTGAGGCCTGGTTCTGGGACACGCTCGTCGACGCCGACCTCGCCAACAACGCCGCCGGCTGGCAGTGGGTGGCCGGCAGCGGTGCCGACGCGGCACCCTATTTTCGCATCTTCAATCCGGTGGTGCAGGGCCGGAAATTCGATCCCCATGGCGACTATGTGCGCCGCTGGTGTCCGGAACTCGCGCACCTGCCCGACGAACACATCCATGCGCCGTTCGCGGCCCCGCCCGCGATCTTGGCAGGCGCCGGGGTCGAGCTTGGCCGCACCTATCCACGGCCAATCGTCGATCACGACCAAGCCCGCAAGGCGGCGCTCGCCGGCTATGAACGCGTGCGCTCCGCGACACGCGGCGGCGGTGATGCGGGCGAATAAGTTCGAAGCCGCTGTGATCCGCGCGATCCGCCGCATGGTGATGTGAGCGAAAACCGAACGGCACAACGAGAAGCCGGAATGCGGCATTGACGAAGCCGAAATTTCCGGCGTTCCTGCCGGCCGATAGACAGTGAGGATGCCCCAATGACCGAACCGCCGGATGCCGAGATCACCGCCGCGCAATGGGTCCGTGCGCTCGCCCGCGCACGCGGGCTCGATCGCGCGCAGGCGCTGTTTCCTGACGCGGTCGCCGCCGCCGTCGCCCGTGGCACGGCGTCCTTGAGCCCGCTGCCCGCGGATTTCTCTCCGGTGACGGAACCAGCGGCCGTATTCGATCCCGGCCAATTCGCAAACCAGGCCGGCCCCGGCAATGACCGCAAACCCGGAGCACCCGCATGACCGATCTGGCCTATCTCACGATCGCGGAAGCCTCGCGGCTCATCCGGGGGCACAAATTGTCGCCGGTGGAATTGACCGAGGCGCTGCTGACGCGCATCGCGGCCACCGAGCCGGTCTACCACGCCTATATCGCGGTGACGGCGGATCTGGCGCGTGCTCAGGCGCGCGCCGCGGAGGCAGAGATCATGCGCGGCGATTGGCGCGGGCCGATGCACGGCATCCCCTACGCCGCCAAGGATATTTTCGACGTCGCCGGCACCGCCACCACCTGCCACTCCAAGCTGCGCATGGATCGACCGCGCCACGACCGATGCCGCCGCGATCGTGCGGCTGCGCCAGGCCGGCGCGGTGCTGCTCGGCAAACTGGCCCTGCACGAATTCGCTACCGGCGGTCCGACGCTCGAACTGCCGTGGCCTGCCGCCCGCAACCCCTGGAACCGCGACCTGCATCCGGGCGGCTCATCGAGCGGTTCGGGCGTCGCGGTCGCGATCGGCAGCGCGCCGGGCGCGCTCGGCACCGATACCGGCGGTTCGGTGCGCAACCCAGCCACCTGCTGCGGCGTCGTCGGCATGAAGCCGACCTACGGCACCGTGAGCCGGGCCGGCGTGTTTCCGCTCGCCTTCTCGCTCGATCATGTCGGCCCGCTCACCCGCACGGTGGAGGATAACGCCATCATGCTGCAGGCGATCGCCGGCCACGACCCGGCCGATCCGGCGAGCGCGCGGCAGGCACCGCCCGACTTCCGGGGCGAGATTGATGCCGGCGTCAAGGGCCTGCGCATAGGGATCATTGCGCATTTCTACGAGACCGACATGATCGCCGTGCCGGAGCAGTGCGAAGCAATCGCGACGGCGGCCGACGTGCTGCGCCGCCTCGGCGCCGAGGTAACGCATATCCGGCTGTCGCCGCTGCAGCGCTACAGCGAATGCGGGCGCACGATCCAATTCGCGGAGTCCTATGCGATCCACGAGCGCGACCTGCAGGAGCGCCCGCAGGACTATGCGGCCATCACGCGACGCAAGCTGCTGCCCGGCGCGTTCATCGCCGCCGCCGACTACGTCAAGGCGCAGCAGCTGCGCACCGCGCTGTGCCAAGAGTTCGCCGCCGCGATGCACGGCCTCGACGCCGCCATCACGCTGTCTAGCCTCGACATGCCATGCCGCATCGACGATGATGAAACGATTGCGAAAACCTATGAGCGGCAAGCCCGCATGCCGTTCAACGTCACCGGGACGCCGGCGATTGCGGTGCCGACCGGTTTCACCGCGGACGGGATGCCGACCGCCATGCAAATCCTCGGGCGCGCCTTCGCGGAGCCGATGGTCTACCGCGTGGCCCAGGCCTATTGCGCCGCGACCGGGTGGTGCGACCGCCATCCGCCGGAGCAGGCGGGCGAGCCGGCCTCCTGGAACAAACCGACCGCCGCCGTTGACATGATGAGGTAAGGGCACATGACCGATCTGAAAGACAAAGTTGCCTTGATCGTCGGTGCCGGATCGGGGCTCTCGGCCTCAATTGCCCGCGCCTTCGCAAGCGCCGGAATGAAGATTGCGCTCGCGGCGCGCAGCGTCGGCGATCTCGGTCCGCTGGCGACCGAGATCGGGGCTGCCACCTTCGTGGCCGATGCGACCGATCCGGCTGCGGTCAAGAAGCTTTATACGGATGTTGCCGGCACAGCCGGCGATCCGTACGTCGTCGTCTATAATGCGAGCTACCGCACGCGCGGTCCGCTGGTCGATCTCGATCCCGCCGAGGTGGAAAAATCGATCGCCGTTACGGCGTTCGGCGGCTTCCTGGTGGCGCAGGAGGCTGTGCGGCGCATGCTGCCTAAGGGGGCAGGCACCATTCTGTTCACCGGCGCATCGGCGAGCGTCAAGGGTTACGCCCAGTCGGCGCCGTTCGCCATGGGCAAGTTCGCGCTGCGCGGGCTTGCGCAAAGCATGGCGCGCGAACTGGCGCCGCAGGGCATTCATGTCGCCCATGTGATCGTGGATGGCGGCATCCGCTCGGCCCGGTACCCGGAATCCCCCGAGCGCCCCGATGCGACGCTTGATCCCGATGCCATCGCGTCAAGCTATCTGTTTCTGCTGAGGCAATCCCGCAGCGCCTGGACCTGGGAGATCGAGGTACGGCCCTGGGTGGAAAAATTCTAAGCAGCGGCAAAGGTTGGGAACGTGCCGGCCTGCGGGAGTGTCCGAGGGCGGTTGCGTCGTGCGCACCCGCAGCGCCGCTGGCGGGCACGGCGCGCAAGCCGCTGGTGCGTTCCGGTTCGGACTGAGCAGGCGCCTTTGCGCACCCCACGGTAATTTGCGGTTTCATCCATCACGGTGCGCGAAGCTCATGGGAACTCTCCCAAATTCGGCGCACTCACATCCGTTACAAAGCGCTATTTTGCCTTGGCACGGCGGTCAGGGCGGGGCACCTCCGCCACTACGGCGCGCACGACTAAGGGCTTGCCGGCCCGCAGCACCGAGAATTCCGCCGTCTCTCCCACCCAAATCAGCGCCAATCGGACCCGCAAGCCGGCCATATCACTTACCGCTGCTCCGTCGAAGGCGGTAATTACGTCACCGGTTTTGAGACCGGCATGATCGGCCGGCGATCCCGCCTCCACCTTGGTGATCACGGGCGCCGCTACGCCGCCGAGCTTGAATTCGCGGATCAGCGCCGGGGTGGCATCTTCGAAGGTGATGCCGAGCTTGCCACGGTGAATGTCGCCGGTCTCCATGATGCGGTCGACAACCGTCCGTGCCATATCGATCGGAATGGCGAATCCCATACCGGAATTGACGTTGGTGGCACCGACGAAGGCCGTATTGATGCCGATGAGTTCTCCGCGCAGATTCACGAGGGCGCCGCCCGAATTGCCCGGATAAATGGCGGCATCCGTCTGGATGAAATTCTCGACCTCTTCGAGACCGACATTGTTGCGATGCAACCCGCTCACGATGCCGGACGACACGGTCTGCCCGATCAGGAACGGGTTTCCGATCGCCAGCACGAAGTCGCCAACTTCGACTTTGTTGGAATCGCCGATCGGAACCGCCGCCAAATCCTCGGCCGGAATTTTGAGCACGGCCACGTCGGTATCCGGATCTTCGCCAAGCATCGTGGCTTGATATTCGCGGCCGTCGGACAGCTGCACGTCGATCTCGGTCGCATGCTCGACGACATGAGCGTTGGTCACGATAATACCCTGGGCCGCGTCGATCACCACGCCCGAACCAGCCGCATGCGGCTGACGGTCCGGAACCGGCGGCTTGGCGTCCTTCGCTTTACGTTGCGTCGGCGCGCTCTCCGGAGGGTTCGCCTTGATCGCGATGCTCACCACCGCCGGCGCGATCCTTTTGATCACCGGCGCGAGGCTCGGCATTCCGCTGGCGCGCTCGATCATCGGCAACGGCACGCTGGCGCTCGCGGGGTACACTCCGCCCGCCGCCGCTAGCAGCGCCGCGCAGGCAAGCCCGGCGCTCGACAAGCTCCACGTTCGCTTCATAAGCGGATCCTCAAGTCGCGGCTTCCCCATCCGGACACGCCTGGAACCTCTGCGGTCGCCCTACGGAATATCGTCCTGGAACCGTTACCAAAACACGCTACGCATCATCGTGGCGTTCCTAGGACCGGTCTCTTTCCGAAGAGCATCATTGCTGTACCAAATATCTCCCTTCATGTCGCGCTGCACAAGCGCCATGTTCTCATGTTAACGGGAGTGTGAACGTTTGAGAGTTAAGAAGTTACGCAAACTTAATGCAGGACTTGCAAGGGTTTCTGGCCGTGAACGACATGCGCCTCGCTGCACTGCACAAAGGGCGGGCCCGGCTCGGCCCTTATCCCTTCTACGCCCAAGCACGTGGCATTCTGGCCCAACTGGAGGAAGCGGCGGGCGCTGCCGCGGCACGCAGCGCGCTCGCGCGTTCAGGTAAGCCTCGCGTTCGCCGCCGGTCGCGTCGACATGGCGCTGAAATGAGAGCGAAATCACCATATCGCCGCTCTCGGGCAAAATGCCGCGCACCCCCCATGGAGGCCCAGGGAGTGCGCCCGGAAAACACCCGCATCGAGACGCGCAGGCGGATGCACCGGCCCATCGCGGTCGCCGGTGGCACGTCGTCCTTCTCGCTGCAGGTCTGCACATCGACGATCGCCTCGCCGTGGTCGTGCTTCATGGCGATGATGCCGGAAACGGTCCACGTCGTCGAAGTCTCCCGCAGCGTCTTCACGCCGTGGCGAGAGGGCGCGCGCCGCCTCTCTGCGCGGTGGCTGCCCCGATCCTATGGATCGGCTGAGATCGGCAGGCCGAATTAGTTCGCCGCGATCCTCCAGATCGTGCCGCCGGCATCGTCGGAGACGTAGAGCGACCCGTCGGGTGCGACCGTAATGCCGACCGGGCGGCCCCATGCGGCGGCGTCGTTGACCACGAAGCCGGTGGCGAAATCCTCGTATTCGCCGGTGGGGGCGCCATCGCGCATGATGACGCGGATCACCTTGGAGCCGGTGCGCTTGCTGCGGTTCCACGAGCCGTGTTCGGCCGCGAACAGGCTGCCGCGGTAGGCGGGAGGAAACTGCTCCGCATTGTAGAAGGTGAGTCCGAGCGAGGCCGAATGCGCTTCGAGCAGCACGTCCGGCACCGTGACCTTGTCCTTGAGGTCGGGTCGTGCCCCCTTGTGCCGCGGGTCTTCGTTGGCGCCGATATAATACCACGGCCAGCCGTAAAAGGCGCCGTCCCGCACCCGCGTGATGTAATCGGGCGGCACATTGTCGCCGATGGCGTCGCGCTCATTGGTCGAGCACCACACTTCGCCGGCGGGCGAAACCGCCAAGCCGACGCAATTGCGGATGCCGGTCGCGAAGATGCGGCGGTTGCGGCCTTCCGGATCAAACACCAGGACGTCGGCGCGCTCCGCCTCGAAGCCCCAGGCGGCGCCGAGCGGCTGTTGGGCTGTCCACGCCGCCATGGCGGCGCGGTCGAGCTTGCCGATACCCTCGGCGACGTTCGAGGCCGAGCCGACCGATACGTACATGCGGGCGCCGTCGGGCGAGAAGACGATATCGCGAGTGCGGTGATTGCCGCCGGACGGCAGCATCGGGACCACGGTCTGCGGCTTGCCGCGCGCTTGCAGATCGCCGTTGCGATACGGGAAGCGGACCACCGATCCGGTGTTGGCGACGTAGACCCATTGCGGCTCCGGACCCGCCGGGTAGAACGCGATGCCGAACGGGCCGCCGAGCCCTGCGGCAAACACCGCCTCGCGCGGCTTGCCGTCAGGCGTCGGCCGCAACACCAGCACCCGCCCGCCGCCGCTCTCCGCCACGAAGATGTCGCCATTGGGGGCGGCGCGGATGAGGCGCGGCCCGGCGAGCCCCTCGGCGAACAAGGTCACCGTGAAGCCCGGTGGCACCACCGGCTTTTGATCGGCGGTGCGGCGTACGATCCGCACCCCGTTGCCGGTCAACCCGGCAAGATTCGCGGCCGGCAGGTCGCCGGGCCGGATGAGCCGCCGCAGACCCGGCCGGTCGGCATGCCAATCCGTAAAGGCCGCCGGGCCCCGGAGGAGTTCGCCGGTGTCCTGAGCGCGAGCGTCTTGGGCGCGAGTGTCCTGGGCGCGAGCGGAAGCCGTGGCAAACGGGATGAACGCCAGCACCATGGCCGCGAGGCACCCCGCCATCAAGCGTGCCGCTACCTCCGGGCCCGGCGCTGCGGCCGCGCGATGCACGTTCGTTGTCATCACCTCAACCTCCCGGGTCATGCGGTCGCGATGGTGCGCCTCGGCCCGCCGCGCCGTCAACCGGTGGCGGCGGGCCGAACGCGCACCGATCAACCCGACGCGGTCGGTCCCGCCCCGGCCGGCTTTGCTGATGCGGCGGATCGGACTCGCTTCGATGCGGAAGCAGCGGCAATCGGCTCAGCTGCGGCGGCCGGGGACTTGGCCGGGGACTTGGCCGGAGATTTGGCCGGGGACTTGGCCCCAGCTTGTTGCGCCGGCTTTGCCGCCGCCGGCAGCTTACGCGTGCCGCCGGCCGGCGGCTTCGCGATCGCGGCGGTGGCCTTCGTTGCCGTGGCGGACGGCTTGACCGCGGTGGCTGTGGAAGTGCCGGTCTTGGCCGGTGCCGCAGCTTTCTCTGCCGCCGGCTTGGCCGCAGGAGCCTTGCCGTTTGCGGCCGCGGGTTTGGCCTTGGCTGCCCTCGTGGTCGCGGCGGAAGCCGCGGTCTTTTCGGCGGAAGCCTTTTCGATCGAAGTCCTTTCGATCGAAGTCTTGGCCTTGGTCGCAGGCGCCTTTTTGGCATCGCCCCCGACGGTCCGCGCCTTCGTGGCCGTCCCCGATGACTTCGCTGTCTCGCTTGTAGCCGGCTTCGCGGGTAACTGTTCCGAGGCTTTCTTCACAGTCTTTGCCGCGGACGTTTTGGTGTCCGCCAATGACTGCGTCTTTTGTTCCCTTGGTTTCTCCTTCTCGGTGTTTACCGCCTTCTTAGCCTTCTCCTCTTTCTTCGCCATATCCGTCCTCCGAATCGGCGCAGCGGAATGCTCGATGCAGACGCAAACAATCAAACATAATTCGCCGCCGCCGTGATCAAACGTTCCTCAGGCCTCATACCGATGTTTCGACGACCCGGGAGGATGCCATCCGCCTCACAGCCTTCGGCGCCGCTCCGCCGGTCGCCCAATCGATCAACTCGATCGTGTGGACGACCGGGATTTGCGTGCCTGCGGCGATCTGCGTGATGCAGCCGATATTTCCCGTCGCGATCAACTCCGGCATCACTTTATGAATATTTGCAATTTTACGATCACGCAACCGATTTGCGAGCTCCGGCTGCAATATATTGTAGGTTCCGGCGGAACCGCAGCACAAATGGCTTTCCGGCAGGTCCGCAATCACGAACCCGGCTTTGCGCAACAGGTCCGCCGGCGCGGCGACCACGCGTTGACCGTGGGCGAGCGAGCAAGCCGGATGATAGGCAACCCGCATGGCGGGGCGTTTGACATAATTCAAATCATTGATTTTACTTATGAATTCAGAAATATCATAGGTGATTTCCGCGACCCTTGCGGCACGGTCCGCCTGCTCGGGATCGTGCCGCAGCATGAAGCCGTAGTCCTTCATGGTGGTGCCGCAACCCGACGCCGTGGTGAGGATGGCGTCGAGTCCCTGGCCCGCAATCTCAGCGCTCCAGGCGTCAACATTGCGCGATGCGGCGCGGCGTCCCTCGTCCTCGCGGCCCATGTGATGGGCGAGCGCGCCGCAACAGCCTTCGCCGCGGGCGAGAATCACTTCGAAATCCATGGCGTGTCAGCACCCAAATCGCCGATTCGTTGATGCCGGGCGCCAGGACATTGCCGACGCAGCCGGACAACAGCGCCACCCGTCCGCGCTTTGGACCCGCCGCCGGAACGACGCGCGGCGGCATCGCGCCGCGCCGCTGTGGCAGCCGCCAGGGCGCCAGCCGCAGCATCGCGGCCAGCGGCTTGAGGCGGACGGCATCAAACACCGGTGCCAGCGGCTTCGCCGCAAGGGCCGCCACGAGCGCCAGCCGGAACAGCTTTGGCTCGGTCATCACCCGCAGCAGCACGGTGCGCATGAGTTGATCGATGGCGGGGCGGCGATAGGTTTTTTCCACATGGCCGCGGGCGTGATCGACGAGGTGCATGTAATGCACGCCGGACGGACAAGTGGTCATGCAGCCGAGGCAGGACAGGCAGCGATCGATATGCTTGACGACCTCCGAGCGCGCCGGCTCGGCCTTCTCCAGCATCTCCTTGATCAGGTAGATGCGGCCGCGCGGGGAATCGTCCTCATCGCCAAGCAGCACATAGGTCGGGCAGGTGGCCGTGCAAAACCCGCAATGCACGCAAGCGCGCAGGATTTTGTCGGCTGCCGCGATATCCGGGTCGGCCAGTTGCGCCAGGCTGAAGGATGTCTGCATGTCTACATACCCGCCCACATCCGGCCCGGATTGAGCACGCCCTTTGGATCGAAGGCGTGCTTGATTCGCTGCGCGAGCGCGGCCTCGGCTCCCGCCTGCGGCGGGAACGGATCGACGGCCTCCCGAACCGCGCCCGCCGCCCGCACCAGCGTGGCGTGGCCGCCCACGGTGGCAACGGCCGAACAAATCTCGCCGGCGCAGCCATCGCGGCCCGCCGGCGCCGCCACCCAAACGAGCCCGCCGGCCCAATCGTAAAAGGCTTGCACGGCCGGGGACAGTTTAGCCACCATCTCCCAGCCGCGGCTGGGAGCCGTGGAAATCCGCCACACCGGACGGTCGCCGCACGGGCCGTCGGGCCAGAACGGCCGCACGTCGCGGATATCGCGCCACAGAAGCTGCGATTCGCCATCTTGCAGAACCGCGGTCGCTCCCGCCGGCCGCACGGCGCTGGCCAGCGCGTCGAACGAGTCCGGAGCGGATGCAGCGAAACCTTCGAGCCGAAACACCGTGGCGAACTCACCGCCGGCAAGGCCCGCGAATCGCGCGGCCAGATAGTCCGGCACGTGGGCCGCAGCCGAAATCGCCAGCGTCGATCCCAAAGCGGCCGCCATGGCGGCTGCCGCCGCCCGGTCATCCATGCCGAAGATTATGAACGTGGCCTCGCTCTGCCCCCGCGGCAGCACCTTAAGGGTGACCTCGCTCATGATGCCGAGCGTGCCCCAGGAGCCGGCCATCAGCTTGCAAAGGTCGAAACCGGTGACGTTCTTGACCACCCGGCCTCCCGATTTGAAGGTCTCGCCGCGCCCCGACACCGCAACGAAACCGAGAAAATGATCGCGAGCCGCCCCGGCGCGAATGCGGCGCGGCCCGGAAAGATTCGCCGCCAGTGTCGCCCCGATGGTGCCGTGACGTTGCTCGCCGCCAAGCAGCGGTCCGTAGTCGATGGGTTCGAACGCAAGGGCCTGGCCGTTTTGGGCCAACAGCGTTTCGATGTCCGCAAGCGGGGTTCCGGCCCGCGCCGACAGCACCAGTTCCTCAGGTTCGTACAAGATGACGCCGGTGACCTCGGACAGATCCAGCGTGGTGCCGGTGTGGACCGGACGGCCGATGCCGCGCTTCGATCCCCGCCCCACAACCTCGAGCGGTTTGCCGGCAGCGAACGCCTGCTGCACCGCCGCTTCGATGTCCTTATGATCGCGAGGCTTAAGAATGTCCGGCATCGTCCCGTCTGCCATGCTGTCCCGATCGATACCGTTGGTAAAACGAAATTGCGCCGATACCGAAATGACTTGCGGCGTTGGGCGGGCAAAATCGCCTTGCACCGCGCAGTATATAACGCGATGCCTCCGGCGATTTTGCCCACGCGGTTGCGCCTCTGTGGTTGTCCGCGTGGGCAAAATCGCCACGGGTCTTGGCGCAACCCGCCCCGCTGGGGCAAGGCGATTTTGCCCACCCTACGCCTGACGCGGAGTTCGGCATGAACTAAAACCTCGGAATGTCGGGAAACGGCAGCCGCCCGCCGGCGACGTGCATGTGACCCAATTCCGCGCAGCGGGACAATGTCGGGAACACCTTGCCGGGATTGAGCAGGCCGTCATTGTCGAAAGCGCATTTGAGCCGCTGCTGCTGGTCGAGATCGCATTGCGAAAACATCGCCGGCATGAGATCGCGCTTCTCGATGCCGACGCCATGCTCACCGGTCAGCACGCCGCCGACCTCGACGCAAATCTGAGAATATCGGCCCCGAACGCCTCCGCGCGTTCCAGTTCGCCCGGCGTGTTGGCGTCATAAAGGATCAGTGGATGCAGATTGCCGTCGCCGGCGTGGAACACATTGGCGACCCGCAGCCCGTAGCTCTGCGACAACTCCCGCATGCGGACCAGCACCCGCGGCAGCATGGCGCGCGGGATGGTGCCGTCCATGCAGAGATAGTCGGGTGAAATTCGGCCCATGGCGGGAAAGGCGGCCTTGCGGCCGGCCCAGAACAGCAGGCGTTCGCGCTCCGATTCGGAGGCGCGCAGCGTCGTGGCCCCGCAGCCGCGCGCGATGCCGGCGACCTGTTCGACCAGGTGATCGACCTCGGCGACCGGACCGTCGAGTTCCACAATCAGAATGGCGTCGACGTCAAGCGGATAGCCCGCATGGACGAATTCCTCGACCGCATGGATCGCCAGCTTGTCCATCATCTCAATGCCGCCGGGGATAATGCCGGCGGCGATGATGCGGCCGACGCAGGCGCCGGCTTCTTCGACGGTGGCAAAGCCGATCAGCAGGGCGCGGGCGCATTCGGGCTTGCGCAAAATCCGCACCGTGATCTCGGTGACGACGCCGAGCAGCCCCTCGGATCCGATCATGACGCCGAGCAGATCGTAGCCGGGCGCATCGAGATGTTTGCCGCCGAGCCGCAGGACCTCGCCGGTGATCAGCACCATCTCGCAGCCGAGCACATTATTTGTGGTCAGCCCGTATTTGAGGCAGTGCACGCCGCCGGAATTCTCCGCCACATTGCCCCCGATCGTGCAGGCGATCTGCGAGGACGGATCGGGCGCGTAATAGAATCCCTCGTGCTCCACCGCCTGGGTGATGGCGAGATTGGTGACGCCGGGCTCCACCACGGCGACGCGGTTGGCGAAGTCCACCTCGCGGATGCGCTTGAATTTTCCCATGCCGAGGAGGACGCCGTCGCCGAGCGGCAGCGCCCCTCCGGACAGCGAGGTGCCGGCGCCGCGCGGTACCACTTTGATGCCGTTCCGGTGGCAATAGCGCAGCACGCGGGCGACGTGATCGGTGGTACTCGGCAGCGCCACCACCATCGGAAGCTGACGATAGGCGGTGAGGCCATCGGATTCGTAAGGCCGCATCTCCCGTTCGGTATCGATTACCGCTTCCGCCGGCAGCATGGCGCGGAGCGCCCGTACGATCTCGCGGCGGCGACCGAGAACCTCCGGGTCTGGCGCTGGCATTCCCACCGGCAATGCGACCTCCTGCAGCGTGTTTGCATGCCCGTATAGCGCGGAGCGATGGCGGCATTAAGCTCAAGACGGACGGACTTCGTGTCCGCCGAGGGGCGAACCGGGAATGCGGCGATCCGAAATGACACAGTGCCGCCAAAACCTGAAACCGGCGCGAATTTTCCGCTGAGTTGACCGTTGACAGGCGCCCTCAACGGCGCCATTCGAACCCTCCTTGGCGGCGCCTTCGATCGGGAGCGCCGAAGGGTTGCCATTCCGGGCAGCTGACGTGATCATCAGGAGGAATCAACATGCGACATCTCGTGTTTGCGGCCGTGGGCCTTGTGGTGTCAACCGGAGCAGTGCTCGCTGCGGACATAGAAAAAGGCGAGGCTTCGTTCAGAAAATGCGCTCCGTGCCATTCCATCGGCCCGGATGCCATGAACAAGGTCGGCCCGGAGCTCAACGGGCTCGACGGCCGCAAGTCCGGCACCGTGGAGGGCTTCAACTACAGCGATGCCAACAAGGCTTCCGGCATCACCTGGAACGAAGCTAAGTTCAAGGAGTATATCAACGATCCGCGGAACGTGGTCAAAGGCACCAAGATGGTGTTCGCCGGCATCAAGAGCGGCACGGAACGCGACGATCTGTGGGCCTATGTGTCGCAATTCGACAAGGACGGCAATATCAAGAAGAAGTAACGTCAAGAAGAGATAACTGCTGGAAGAAATAGGAAACAAGTGGGGCGGGTTGGCCCGCCCCACTTGGTCCGGTTGACGCGGATCAAGACCGGGCGTGCGGCTTGGTCTAAGGTCCCGCAGAACCCCCAACTCGGGAGAGACCGGACCATGATCAAGGATCTCGTGGTAAGTTTGACGCTCGGCGAGGGCGACGATCCGGCGGCGGCCTTTGCCGTGTCGATTGCGCAGACGTTCGGCGCACATATCGCCGGCATTGCGTTCGCGTTCGACCCGGTTGTCACCCCGACCGTCATGGACGGACTTTCCGCCGTCTGGATCGATGCCCAGCGCGCCGAAAACCGCGCCGCCGCCGAGGCCGCGATTGCGCGCTTTGAAGCCGCCGTCAGGCGCGAGGGTCTGTCCGCCGAGCACCGGGTTGTGGAGTCGAGCCTCGGCGGAGCGGCGAATCGGTTCGCGCGCATTGCCCGGCATTTCGACCTTGTGGTGACGGGCCAGACGGATCCCGAGCGCATCGGACCGGACGATTTGGTGATCGAAGCCGCGCTGTTCGAATCCGGCCGTCCGGTCGTGGTGGTGCCTTACATCCAAAAAGGGCCGCTCAAACTCGACCGTATCATGGTATGCTGGGATCGAGGCCGCAATGCGGCACGCGCCATTGCGGATGCGCTGCCCTTCCTCAAGCGCGGCAACACGGTCGAAATCGTGATGGTGAGCAGCGGCGATAGCAATCCCGACGAACTGCCGGGTGCGAACCTTGCCGAACATCTGGCGCGGCACGATCTCAAGGTCGAGGTCAAGCGGCTGGTTCCCGACGGCGTCGACGTCGGCAACACCATCCTGTCCTATGCGGCCGACAGTTCGGCCGACTTCATTGTCATGGGCGGCTACGGCCATTCGCGCTTGCGCGAATTCGTCCTCGGCGGCGCGACCCGCCGTATCCTGCAATCGATGACGGTGCCTGTGCTGATGGCGCATTGATGCCTGCGCCGGTTGTAGGGTGGGCAAAATCGCCCTGCCTCGGCGCAGCGGAAGCGCCCGGACCCGTGGCGACTTTGCCCGCGCGGACATCCCAGGAGGAGGCGACCGCGTGGGCAAAATCGCCGGAAGCAACGTTGCCAGACCTCACGCGGGGCAGGGCGATTTTGCCCACCCTACACCGCTCGCTTCTCCGACCTCAGCGGAACCTGAGTCTAAATCCCCGGCGTATTCACCCGGATCTTGTAAATCCCGGTGCGTGCCGCGATGTAGAGCGTCTTCTTGTCGGCGTCGCCGAAGCCGATATTGGTGGAGACTTCCGGCGCCCGGATGGTGCCGAGGTGCTTGCCTTCGGGCGAGATGATCCAGGTGCCGCCGGGACCGGTCTCGTAGATGTTGCCCTTGGTGTCGACCCGCATGCCGTCGGTGACGCCGCCGCCGGTCGCCTTGCGAAGGTCGAAGAACAGTTTTCCGTTGGCGAGCGTGTCGTCGGCGCGCACCTCGTAGCGATTGACGTAATTGTCGCGGCCGGCATTGACGTAGAGATATTTTTCGTCCGGCGAGAAGGCGAGGCCGTTGACGCTCGGCATATCCTTGGCGACCAGCGACAGCTTGCCGTCCTTCCACATGTAGACCGCGTTGAAGTCGAGTTCCTTGCGCGGGTCCTTGTCGCGCAGCCGGAAGGCGCCGAAGGTGTCGGTGAAATAGATGGCGCCGTCGCTCTTGACCACGACGTCGTTGGGGCCGCCGAAGCGCTTGCCTTCCCAGCGGTCGGCCAGGATCGTGCGCTTGCCGTCGTCCTCGATCCGCATCAGCGAGCGGCCCGCGAAGGTGGCGAGAATCAGCCGGCCCTGGCGGTCGATGGTGAGGCCGTCGGCCCCGATCTGGTTGAATTCCTCGAATTTTGGATCGTCGCGGGGAAAGCCGTTGTTTTGGATGCCCCCCCAGCGCCACGGTTCCGGCCCGGTATAGCCGACCTGTTGCTGATAGACCGATGCCTTGCCGTCGGGCGTGAGCTTCCATACCACATTGCCTGGAATATCGGTGAACAGCAGGTAGCCCTCATTGCCCTTCTGCACCCACACCGGGCCTTCCGTGAAGCCGAAGCCGCCCTTGACGAGTTCAACCTTGGCATCGGCCGAGACGATCGCATCGAGCGCCGGATCGAGCCGCAGCACCGATGGGTTCGTCTGCTGGGCAACCGCTAGGGTGGAGCCCAGCACGCTCGCCGCCAGCGTGATCGAAAGTCGCATCATCTTTGTCCTCCCGATATCGAGGCGCAGCCGCTCAGCGCGGCCGGCCTGCCCGCCTCTTCCGAAGCCTGTTTTTCGATGCCGCAAGCCTACGCCAGAGCAGCCCCGGTGAAAAGCGGGACCGCGAGCAGCGGTCCCTACCACCTCCTCGTTATCCGTCTCACGCGAGGGTGATCATGCCGCTCCACCACTGGAGATAGTTGCCAAGATCGAGATCGTATTTACGGGCAAAATCGAGCTTGCCGTCCGGGCCGACGCGGAACACCGTGAGTTCGGCGGGCAAGTCCACCACCTTGCCGCCCTCGCGCACCGCGGTCGGCGCCAGCGAGGCGGCCACCAGCATTGTCGCGCCGGCGTCGAGCGCGAAGGTGCGCGGATGGGCGGCGCGGATATCGGCATGCTGGATCGCGGTCGGTTCGCCGGTCGCCGGATCGAGCGCGAACACCGCGATGTTGCTCTCCCCGCCGCTGAACACCAGCTTGCCGTTGACATTCTCCACGCCCGGCCCGGCCGCCGCGGCGGTGCCGGAGCGGTTGCCGAGATAGACGAACCGGCCGTCCGGATGGATGTGGATCGGGCCGGCGCTCTGGATGCGGAATTTGTGCGCAGGGTCCGCCAGCGTGGACGTGGTGAACAGCGGTTCCGGCACCAGATCGCCATCGGGCGTAAGGCGATAGACGATGAGCTGGCTCTGCCGCTCGATCGACACATAGACCAGTGGTTTGGTCGGGTGGATGTCCAGATGGCGCGGGCCGAACCCGTAGCCGCCGTTCGGCGCGATCTTGCGCATGTTGGACAGCACGCCGTTGCGGAATCCGTATACATGCAGCGAGCCCGGATCCTCCGGCTTGCTGCCTTCCGGATTGTTGCCGCGCGCCACCACCAGGATGGACTTGTTGCCGGGGGTGGCGCGGATCTGGTGGAAATAGATGCCTTTTTCCAGATTGTCGGGCTGGCGGACCTCGTCCCCAAGCGTGCCGTCGGGTTTGATGCGGTGGACGCTCAGGCCGGCGGGAAAATTATACGCGACCAGGGCGTATTCGCCGGTGTTGTTGACGCTCGAGTGGATCGGCCGCCAGCGCAGCTTGACCATGTCGCCATGCGGCGTGAGCTCGCCGGTCGGGCCGACCCGGAAGGCGGCCAGGTGGTGCTGGTCGGGCGGGAATCCCGGTCCGGGCGTGAAGCCGGGGCCGCCGGTGCTCGACGTGACATAGAGAAATTTCTTGGACGGATGCGGCCAGGCATATTGGATGCCGCCCGGCATCTTGATCGACCCGCGCTTGGCGAGCTGAGCGGCGGCGGGATCGACCTCGTAGTGGGTCAGTTCATTGCCGACGCCGGAGTAAAAGGCGGATTTCGGCCCGCCGGCTTGGGCGAAGGCGAAGCGCGGCGCGGCGGCGACGGCCGCAAGGCCGGCGCAAACACTGCGACGGTTGAACATGAGGAACCTCCCTAAAAGTTGTGCCCACGACGCCGCAGGCTATGGTGACGCCGGATTGAATCGCATCTTGGGCCGGACGCCGCCAATCCGCAATTGCGGATTGGCGGTACGGATGGCGGCTGTGATGCGGGAGCATGCGTCGATCAATCCCGTTGCACGGCAACCGCCAACGCCGGTATCGATATCGCGTATCATCTGGCCCGAACGGGGCGTCGGCCCCCGATCGGCACGGAAAGGCAAAGCATGTTTCCCACCACGATCGCCGGCAGCCTGCCAAAACCCTCCTGGCTTGCCGAACCCGGCAAGCTGTGGCCCACGTGGCGGCTCGCCGGCGCCGAGCTTGACGCCGCCAAGCGCGATGCGACGCTCTTGGCCATCAAGCTGCAGGAGGACGCCGGCATCGACATCGTCACCGACGGCGAACAGTCGCGCCAGCATTTCGTCCACGGCTTTCTGGAGCAGGTGGAAGGCATCGATTTCGGCAAGCGCATGGAAATGGGCATCCGCAACGATCGCTACAAGGCGATGGTGCCGACCGTAACGGCGCCGCTGGCGCTGAAGGGGCGGGTCCACGCCACAGAGGCGCGGTTCGCCCGCGCGCATACGGGCCGGAAGCTGAAGCTCACGTTGCCCGGCCCGATGACCATCGTGGACACCATCGCGGACAGCTACTACGGCGACCGGGTGAAACTGGCGTTCGCCTTTGCGGACCTGCTCAACCAGGAGGCGCGGGCGCTCGCGGCCGACGGCGTTGACACGATCCAGTTCGACGAGCCGGCCTTCAACGTCTACATGGACGCGGCGGCGGATTGGGGCATTGCGGCGCTGCATCGCGCGATCGAGGGGCTTTCCTGCACCACCGCGGTGCACATCTGTTACGGCTACGGCATTCCGGCCAATGTGGATTGGAAGGCGACGCTTGGGGCGTCCTGGCGCCAGTACGAAACAATCTTTCCCGCGCTCGCGCAAAGCCGGATCGGCCAGGTTTCGCTCGAATGCCGCAATTCCAAGGTGCCGCTCGAACTGCTGCGCCTGCTGGCCGGCAAGGACGTACTGCTCGGCGTCATCGATGTGGCCGATGACGCGGTGGAGACGCCCGAGGAGGTCGTGGCCGTGATTGGTGAGGCGCTGCGTTATGTTCCCCGCGAGCGCATCGTCCCCTGCACCAATTGCGGCATGGCGCCGATGCGCCGCGACATCGCGGCGGCGAAGCTCGAAGCGCTCGGCGCCGGGGCGAAACTGGCGCGGGAACGGTTCGGATAGTTTGTCCGAGCAACGTTGCGGATAGGAGAAGACGATGCGCAGGTATTCCCTCTTGCTGGCAGCGATTATCGTTGCGGTCGGCCTGGGCAGCTTGGCGCGGGCGGACGAGCGGGTCCCGACCGGAACGCTGCGGGTGGCCTACATCGCCACCAATCCGGTCCAGGCCTTCGTCGACGCCAAGACCGGCGAGGTGCGCGGCCCCGGCGCCGACGTGGTCCGCGCGATCGCGGCGCGCCTCGCTGTGCCGGTGACCATCACCGGCGTCGCCGGTCCGGCCGCGGTGATCGCCAGCATCCGCAAGGGCGAGGCCGACCTCGGTTTGCTGGCCTTCGATCCGACCCGCGCCGCCGAGGTGGATTTTTCCGCGGTCTATGCGCTCGCGCAGAACAGCTATCTGGTGCCGGCGAATTCGCCGATCCGTAGCGTCGCCGATGTCGATCGCGCCGGCGTCAAGGTGGGCGTCACCGAACGCGACGCCGCCGACCTGTTCCTCACCCGCGCGCTGAAGTCCGCGAGCCTGATCCGCAATTCCACCGGCTCCATGGACACCGCAGCGAAATGGCTCCGCGACGGCACCGTCGATGCCTACGGCACCAATCGGGCGCGGCTCACCGACCTGGCCGCCCGCACCCCCGGCTATCGCCTGCTGCCGGACAATTTTTACGGCGTCGAGCAATCCGTCGTCGCCGCCAAGGGCAATGCCGCCTTGATCGACGCCGCGAACCGCGTGATCGCCGAGGCCAAAGCATCGGGCCTGATCGCAAAGTCGATCGCGCAGGCCGGACTGGTCGGCGTCGATGTCGCGCCGGCGGTGCGGTGACGCTACATTAATTCCGGAAGGTGCCGTCGCTAGATCGGAGAACGCGGGCTACGGGCTCTCGGCTTGCGGCCGCCCTCCCGAAATGGCGCCGCGTATGACCGGGACCTCAAGAACGTCGGGTGCTTTCAGAGCCCTTGCGATTCTGCGTCGGGTGCGCCAATGATGAGGTTTGCTGCTGCCCTTGGACGAGACGCGTTGGCAAATGCACGCGTCGAGCGGGCGACCGAAGCGAGCCGATGACACATGCGCACGACCCTCGACATCGACGACGATGTGCTTTCCGCGGCGGAGAGACTAGCCGAGGTGCGAGGGAGCACGGCAGGTCAGGTGATATCAGACCTCGCGAGGTCAAGTTTGACCCGGATAACAGAGCGCGCCGCGCCAAAATATCGTAACGGCATTCGGCTGATGCCAAGCTCGATAGAACCGGTCACGCCTGAACTGGTCGAGCGGCTGCTGGAGGACGATGCTTAGCCCGTGCGGTCGTTGCTCGACATAAACGTTTTGATCGCGTTACTCCAAGATCAGCACGTTCATTTTGACCGCGCCCACACCTGGTGGCGGCAGAACAATGACGAAGGATGGGCATCCTGTCCGCTGACGCAAAATGGATTTCTCAGAGTGGTCATGCAAATGAGACTCCAATCTTCAATGGAGGCAGCCGATGCGTTCGATCTCCTTACTGATTTTATAGATGGGACCGATCATATCTTCTGGCCGGATGACGTATCCCTTCTCGACGAACGCCTGATCGCTCGCTTCCACATTCTCGGACCAAAGCAACTCACCGATGTTTACCTTTTGGCACTCGCTGTCAAACATGACGGGCGCCTCGTGACATTCGACCGCTCAATACCGTCTACAGTCGTGCGCGGTGCGCGGCCGGATCACCTGGTCGTCCTTTGACCGCGGGCGGGCTTGTTCCGCCTGGTTCGCCTTGATTTTATGGCCGCCAAATGCGACATGCTGCGCATGAACAAACCGCTAACCAACATTATCCCAGATGAGGCTGAGCCAGCCGAGGTGGAACCGGGGCAAACCTCGCTTGGGCAAGTTGCGCCGAGCCGGGACGAGCCAAGTCGCCGCGAGACCGACGCCCTGCCGATCCCCCCCCCGGTGCCCGGCCCTGAGCCCGAAACCGCGCCGCTCTCCCCGCTCGCCGCCGAGGTGGCGCGGCGGCGCACGTTCGCCATCATCTCGCACCCGGACGCCGGCAAGACCACGCTGACGGAGAAGCTCTTGCTATTCGGCGGCGCCATCAATCTGGCGGGCCAGGTCAAGGCCAAGGGCGAGCGGCGCAACACCCGCTCCGACTGGATGAAAATCGAACGCGAGCGCGGCATTTCGGTCGTCACCTCGGTGATGACGTTCACCTACCGCGGCATCGTGTTCAACCTGCTCGACACGCCCGGCCACGAAGACTTTTCCGAGGACACCTACCGGACGCTGACGGCGGTCGATTCCGCCGTGATGGTGATCGACGCCGCCAAGGGCATCGAGGCGCGCACCCGAAAGCTGTTCGAGGTGTGCCGGCTGCGCGATATTCCGATCATCACCTTCATCAACAAGATGGACCGGGAGAGCCGCGACCCCTTCGACATCTTGGACGAAATCGAAAAGACGCTGGCGCTCGACACCACCCCGATGACCTGGCCGATCGGCCGCGGCCGCGATTTCATCGGCACCATGGAGGTGGCGACCGGCGGGGTGCGGCTCATCGACAGCACCGGCCGCGCAGCGAGCGGACAGAGCCTCACCACCGCGCCCATTCCGATGGATGCCGCGGCGCTTGCGGCGCTCAATCCGAACCTCGACGCGGGTGCGCTTGAGGAGGAATTCGCCATCGTGCGGGAAGCCTGCCGGCCGTTCGACCTGACGGCGTTTCGCGAGGGCCACCTGACGCCGGTCTATTTCGGCAGTGCGTTAAAGAATTTCGGCGTCGGCGATCTGCTCGACAGCTTTGCGGATTACGCCCCGGCGCCGCGGGCGCAAGCCGCCGACACCCGCCGCGTCGAGGCCGACGAAGGCGCCATGACGGCGTTCGTGTTCAAAATCCAAGCCAATATGGACCCGAACCACCGCGACCGCATCGCCTTTGCGCGGCTGTGTTCCGGCAAGCTCACCCGGGGGATGAAGGCGCGCCACATCCGCACCGGCAAATCGATCGGCATCCATGCGCCGCATTTCTTCTTTGCCCAGGACCGCGCCATTGCGGACGAGGCCTTTGCGGGCGACGTGGTGGGAATTCCCAATCACGGCAGTCTGCGCATCGGCGATACGCTGACCGAGGGCGAAAATCTGAATTTCGTCGGCGTGCCGAGCTTCGCGCCGGAAATCATCCGCCGGGTCCGGCTCACCGACGCCATGAAGGCGAAGAAACTCAAGCAGGCGCTGCAGGAGATGGCCGAGGAGGGGGTGGTGCAGGTGTTCCGCCCGCTCGACGGCTCGCCGGCACTCATCGGCGTGGTCGGCCCGCTGCAACTCGACGTCCTGCGCGACCGGCTGGCCACCGAATACGGCCTGCCGGTGGAGTTCGACCAAAGCGAGTTTCAGCTCGCCCGCTGGCTGTCCGCCGCGGACCGCAAGAAGCGCGACGACTTCGTCGAGGCCAACCGCTCCGGCATCGCCGAAGACCTCGACGGCGATCTCGTCTACCTCGCCCGCAGCCAGTTCTATCTCGACTATACGCGCGAGCGCGCACCGGGAATGGTATTCCAGGACGTGAAGGATGTGAAGGCGGCAAAGCCGGCGTAGGGGCGGCAAAGCCGCGGAACCGGCGGGAGCGGTGGCTTGACTCACGTGTTCTCGTTATGTTCCTAGTCGCGGATGCGGCTTCGAGACTACCCGTATATCGTGGTGCGCTTTGCCTGCCGGGAATGTCCGCGGGCGGGGCGCTATCGCCTTGCGGCACTGGCCGAGCGCTTCGGCGCCGACGCGGATTTGCAGGATGTGCTCGCGGCGGTCTCGGCGTCGTGCCGCGCCCGTGCCGAGCGCCATCGCGGCATTGCCTGCGCGGCGTACTTGCCCGACCTCGCGTCACCGGCGCCTCCGGACTTGCCGCGGGCACTGCTGCCACGGGAGCGGCTGAAGCTCATTCGCGGCGGAAGGGGGTGAGGGCGGACGACGCGAGGACATTGCCGCCTTCCATTTAATGGGACCGGATCGGAGGTGCATCCGGATTGTTCAAGTCGAAGCGCAGGAGGCCGCGGCGCTGAGCATGGCGTATGCCGCCGGCCTCAATTTACCCTGATCTTCGCCGCGGCAATGATGGGCGCCCAGCGCGCGAGATCGGCCTCGATATGGGCACGGAATGCGGCCGGCGTGGTCGGGATCGGCTCCATCAGCTGTGCGGCGAGTTTGCCGCGCATGTCGGGCGCGGTGATCGCCTCGCTGACCGCGCCGGCGATCTTCGCCACCAGGGCGTCCGGCAGGCGGGCCGGCGCGATCATGCCCATCCAGGTGTCAACCTCGACGTCGATGCCACTTTCCTTGAGCGTCGCAATCTCCGGGAAGAGCGCGGACCGCTGCGCCGTCGTGACCGCCAGGATTTTGATCTCGGCGGAGTTGATCTGCGGGGCGACGCCGCCGGCCGGCAGACAGACGATCTGCACGTCGTTCCGCAGCAGAGCGGTCATCGCCTGCGGCGAACTCGTATAGGGGATGTGCACGATCTGCGTGCCGCTGGCGAGCGCGATGGCTTCCATGGCGAGGTGCGACACCGAGCCGTTGCCGATCGAGCCGAAATTGAAGCGGCCGGGGTTGTGGCGCAAGAGATCGATCAACTGCCCCACGGTGCCGACGCCGAGACGGGCATTGACCGCGAGCACGCTCGGCTGCGTCGCCACCATGGTGATGTAGGTGAAATCGGTGCGGGGATCATAGGGCAGCCGGCTAAACAGCAACGCATTGATGGCCAGCGGACCGGCGATGCTCAGGCCAAGCGTATAGCCGTCCGGCGCCGCCTTGGCGACCGCGTCGGTGCCGAGATTGCCGCTCACACCCGGCTTGTCTTCCACCACGAAGGGCTGGCCGAATTTCTGCTGGAGTTTTTCGGCGATCATGCGCCCGACCAGATCGGGGGTCGAGCCGGGGCCGAACGGAATGGTGATTTTCACCGCACGCGCCGGCCACAGCGCCACGTCGGGTGTGCCGCCGCCTTGCGGGTTCGGCCGGGAGTTGGCCGGAGCACCCCCGGCGTTGCCGGTTTGGGCTGCGGCCGGGAGCGCTGCCAGCAGCGCCGTAGCCAGCACGATGATGCGACTTGTTTTCATGACGGGCTCCGACATGACCGGGGCATCGAAACACGCCCGCCAGGCGCCTTGTCGTGACGATCGACATTTATGTCAACAGATTTCAGCTGATCGTCGTTTCCGTAAAATACTTACACATCATCAATGGCTTTGCCATTCGCCGAACCAAATCAACTGTTTGTTCTAGACTGCATTTCGATCAGGTCGAATCACACTCGCGGGCGTCATGCCCGCGCTTGCCGCGGGCATACTACGTCTTGCTTGCGACGGCTCTGCAAGGAAGACGTGGATGGCCGGCCCGGACAAGCCTGGCATGACGCCAGGTGTTCCGATCTGACCCGGAATCCGGTCTAGAAACCACCGATATAAATACCAGTTATATGGGCATCTCGATTGTTGCACCGATATTGCGGCGGCTGCCTGCCCGCTTCACCGGACGGGCTCGACCCATACGTCGCTCTGCCGGATGCGGTCGATGAGCCGTTGCGGGTCGAACTTTCGGTAGGCCGGCGGAATCTCGAACAGCTCCTTCGACTGCGGCGTTTCATGAATGTTCACGACATCAACCGTGGTTTCGGCCTCGGCTTCAAGTCGTATCAGAAATCCAAGCCGCGGGTCGATCCAACCAAGATACTGTCGATTGACCGGCGACATCACACGATACCGGATCGTGTCGCGCCCATCGACCCGATCAAAACCGATGCGTTCGCACCGCCATTCGGTGCCGTCGCGAGCCGCACCGGCGATTTGAGCCATAGCTTGCCATTGCCGGCACGGATCATTCGGATCGACCGGGACCAAAACCTCAGTCAATTGACTCGACTGTTATGCATCCATGAATACCCGCTGCACCGGCCGGACGAAATAAGCCGCACCGACATCGTCGCGGATGATAAAATAGCCCGTCGCCAAGTCCGGCGTTTCGATCCTGACCTTGCGGCCCGACACATTCAGTTTCCCATTTGCCGGAACGAAATCGTGCTCGGCGTGCTCGGCATGCCTAATCACGAGATCTGCTGAGAATTCTTGTGACTGTGCGGAAGCGCTGGAAACCGCGCAACAGGCCACGATCCCAAGCATGACCCGCGCCGCAATCATGACGGCCATTTTTGGCATCGAGACCAGCAAGATATTTGGCAAGACGTTGAATCCCTTACGCAACCGGCGCCGGATACGCCAAAGGCATAATCGACGCCGGCAGCTTGACCGATTAATCCAATGCGTACCGGAACCATCGTTCCGATACGCACCAGCCGGCGGCGTTATTCAGTATAGGACTGAATCAAGCTTTCTGTTGAAGTCGAAGGCGCCCCACAGGTCGTCGATCGCCGGCATGTTGCCGGGGATGTAGGCGCTGTTCGGATTGCGGGTCGGATTCGGCAGATTGTCGCGGCTGCGGTCGGTGATCGGACCGAAATTCCAATTGCGTTCGATGAATTTCAGCAGCGATACGTGGTCCGCGTAAGCGTGGTTGATCATGCCGCCGGTCGAGTAGGGCGACAGGATCAGGAGCGGAATGCGCGGTCCGTCGCCGAAGAAGTCGATCGGCTGCACGAAGCCCGAGTCATAGTAGCCGCCGGCTTCATCGAAGGTGATGAACACCGCGGTTTCGCCCATCAGGTGGGAATTCTTCTGCAGCGCATCGAGCAAATTCTGCACGTAGCCTTCGAACAAATCGATCTTCGAACTCTCCGGATGGCCATCGAGCAGACTGTCGGGCTTGCCGATCGCGACCGAGGGGAGCGTGTTGTTGTGGATAGCGGCGATCAGATCGGCCGTATCCTTGATATGCTGCATCCGCATCGCCGGGTTGCCCATGATCGACGTGACGTAGGAAAATGGGTTGCAGATGTCGCAGTAGGCGGTGCCGAGCGCATGGGCCGGGTCGGCGAGCGCGGCCGCGGCGAGGTTTGGATTGTTGGGATTCGCGGCAACAGCCGCATCGGCCAGGGTTACGGCATCGTTATAGGCTCCGCCGAAATAGGCCCAGGAAATGTTTTGATCGTTGAGCGCGTCGCCGATGGTCCGCAACGGCGACGGGGGTATCACATAAGCGCTGCCCAGCGGGGCGGTGAGCGCGCCGTTCGGCAGATAGCCGGGGCTGACATTGTTGACCATATAGTAATGGTCTTGCTGGCAATTCGGTGCTGGCCGATACGGCAACTGGCTCCAGATAGACGATGATCGGTAATACGCCCGGTTGCGTGGGGTCCGCACAGTCAACGAAATTGCCGTCGCTCCTGTATTGATTGACGGTGCCGGGCTTCGGATTCGGGTCGGCGATGGCGCTGGCCGGCGGGGTCTGGGGGGTGCCGCTGCCGTCCGTCCAGAACATGGCGTCGCCGGTGGCGAACATCACGTGGTTGGCGGCGGTGCCGCCCAGGAACGCCTGATGGAAATTGTCGCTCAGCGTGAAGCGGTCGGCCAGTTGTTTCAACAACGGGGCCTGCCCCTGGGCGGCGTTGTAGAAGCCCATCTCGTTGCCTTCGCTGTTGTCGCTGGCCGAATGGGTTCCCATCACGAACGCAAACAGATCGTTGAGGCAGCCGGTCGGATTGGCGGGAGTTGCGTTGGTGATGCTGCAATCCTGCTGCTGGGCGGCCTGGAAGAAGCGGTGCGTCATGTCGCCGGTATAGTCGTCATCGCCAAGGTTTGGTCCAAGAAGCTGAAACGGCCCGGTCAGGGTGCCGGCACCCGGGACGCGGGTGTCGAGTACGCCGGCCGGCAACCCGGTGGCGCCGGTGGTCAATTCCCAGGCGTTGCTCGGATCGATATCCGCATCCCCCAGCGCTTCCGCCACCGTGGTGAACGGCGCCTCGGTGTTGCGTGGCGCATTCGGTGCTCCGTTGGTGTTGGGCTGGGGCATCACGTTGACGGCGTTGTACGGGCTTTTGGCCGCGTTCGGGGCGCCGAAATACCAAGTCGTCTGCCTCGCTACCGAATATTGCTGCGCCAGCGCATAGTTATGACCCGGAGACCCGTCGGCATTGACGATGCCCTTGGACAGCAAGTTGGAGATCGTCTGGCCGGCCCCTTTCGGCTTATAGACGCCAAAGGTGTGATCCAGGCCGCGGTTTTCGCCGATCAGAATGATGACGTGCTTGATCGGGCTTGCCGTTGCCACGGCGTCCGCCTGATCGATATCCGCGGCGGTGCCGGCGGCAGTGCCGAGCACCAGAGCGGATATGGCGATGGTCGGAGTAAAAAACGCGGTCGTCAGTCTCAAAATTTGCTCATGAACCTGGATGTTCATCTGCACCGGTGGCCTCCACGCTGCCGAATTGCAAGCGGCGCGTTTACCTACCGAATCCAACATGACAGTATGATATAATTTGTGTTTCAATTCGATGAATTATCGCACATTTTTATTATGGATCACCCGCATTGCTATTCAAACAGAGGCGGTCGCCGGCACCGGCTGGTCAACTGGAAAACCAAGGAACCGCGACGACGTACAAAACATCACATCGGGTATTATCATTGATTTATTGCAATTCGGCTGTAACGCCGTCGCGATGCCGTTGCGGACGAAATCGGTCAGCGAAGCAAAACGGCCATCGTGCCCATTCGGAGCAAGGTAGGCGCGCCCCACGCCTCACGTCAGCTTGCGCAAATCCCTCACCCGCACGGCCTTGCCCTGCGAACGCGGCAGTTCGCCCGGCGCCTTGATGACGGCCGTGCAACTTACCCCCAGCCGCGCCTTGACGTAGCGGACGATCTCCGCCGCCTTGCCGAGGCGCCGCGAAGCGTCGGCGGGCGATCCGGGCGCTTCCTCGACCTCGATGGTCATGGCGTCGAGTGCGCGCTCGCGCGTCAGCACGATTTGGTAGTGCGGCGCCAAGCCTGCGATGCCGATCAGCACCGCTTCGACCTGCGATGGAAACACGTTGACGCCGCGGATGATCATCATGTCGTCGTTGCGGCCCGTGACCCGCATGATGCGCAGGTGGCTGCGGCCACAGGCGCAGGGAGCGTCGTTCAGGCGCGTGATGTCCCGCGTCCGGTAGCGGATCATCGGCAGCGCTTCCTTGGTCAGCGTGGTGATGACCAGTTCGCCCGGCTCGCCGGCCGGTACCGGTTCCAGCGTCTTGGGATCGATCACTTCGAACAGGAAATGGTCCTCCCACCCGTGCAGGCCGTCGCGCGCCACGCCGCATTCGCAGGCGACACCCGGCCCGATGATTTCGGACAGGCCATAACAATCGACCGCCGCGATGCCGAGCCGGCCGTCGAGGTCGCGGCGCATGGCCTCGCTCCAGGGTTCGGCGCCGAAAATCCCGATTCGCAGCGGCAGTTTCCGGACGTCGATACCCATCGCTTCGGCGATTTCCGCGATGGCGAGCGCATAAGAGGGTGTCGCGCACAGGACATGGGCGCCAAAATCCTGCAGCAGCGTGACCTGCCGTTCCGTCATGCCGCCGGACACCGGCACCACGGTGCAGCCGAGGCGTTCGGCGCCATCATGAAAGCCAAGTCCGCCGGTGAACAGCCCGTAGCCATAGGCGTTGTGCAGGACATCGCCCGGCCGCACACCGGCACAGGCGAGGCAGCGCGCCATCAGGTCGCTCCACAAGCCGATGTCGTGCGCCGTGTAGCCGACCACGGTGGGTTTGCCGGTCGTGCCGGAAGAGGCATGCAGCCGCACCACCTGCTCGCGCGGCACCGCGAACAGGCCGAACGGATAGGCGTCGCGCATGTCGGACTTGGTGGTGAAGGGAAAGCGCCGGATATCATCGAGCGTCTTGATCGCGCCGGGCGCGACCTTGGCGGCGTCGAATTTCGACCGGACATGCGGTACCTTGGCATAGGCAAAAGCCAGTTGCCCCTGAAGCCGCGACAGCTGAAGCGCAGCCAGTTCCGGCCGCGGCATGCCCTCGGCGGCGCGGTCGAACATAGCGTTCACGGGTTCGGCGGCCGGGCTCATGCAAGGCGATCCTGTGATGTGAAATCTCACCGCTATAGTAGCAGCCGCGATTGCGCGGTAAATGGTGCCGATCGCTGCCGAAGGAGTGCCCGCCATGAGCGACAACCAGCCGAGCGCGATGCAATCGCTTGCCGCCGCGGGGCTTTCCTCCCGCGATGTGAGCCCCGGCGCACGCCGGTTGCGGGCGGCGTTTCTGCATCGGCACGCCGACGCGGTCTACGACGCGCTGACCGCCAACCGGTCCCGCTTCGTGCGGATTGGGGAGCTCGTGGACGCGGCCGCGCGGCTCGTCCCCGGCCTGGTGCCGACATCGCAGGACATCGCCGCCGAAGATGGACTGCTGCAAAGCCAGAAGGCCGGACTGGAGATCGATCAAGGCTTGTTCCTGTCCGCCATCCTGCGCAGCCGGCAGGCGGGACCGCATCTGTGCCAGGCGATGCTGCTGCCGAAGCCCGAGGCCCAGGCGCTGTTGCCGCAATTCGTCAAGGACGGCCGGGTCGAACTGCCGGGCGCCACCATCGAACGGCACGGCAAGGCCGCCGTCGTGATGTTCCGCAATCCGCGGTTCCTCAACGCCGAGGACCAGACCACGCTGGCCGGCATGGAGACCTGTGTCAACCTCGCTTTGCTCGACGACCGGATCGAGGTTGCGGTGCTGCGCGGGATGCCGGTCGAGCACCCGAAATATTTCGGGCGCCGCATTTTCGGCGCGGGCATCAACCTGACCCATCTTTATCATGGGCGCATCCCGTTCCTCTGGTATTTGGAGCGCGACCTCGGCTACGTGAACAAGCTCTATCGCGGATTGGCGGTGCCCGACGGCCCGCCGCCGGATGAATTCGGCGGTCTGACCATCGAGAAACCCTGGATCGCCGCCGTGGAATCTTTTGCCATCGGCGGCCACTGCCAGCTGTTGCTGGCGGTGGACTACGTGCTGGCGGAGACCGGTGCCTACATGACCTTGCCGGCGCGCAAGGAGGGCATCATTCCGGGTGCCGCCAATATGCGGCTGCCGCGCGCGGTCGGCGACCGCTTGGCGCGTCAGGCGATCCAATACGATCGGCGGTTTCTCTGCGACAGCCCGGAGGGGCGGCTCATCTGCGACGAGATCGTCGAAACCGGCGGTATGGACGCGGCGATCGAGCGCGTGGTGACAGGGTTGACGGGCTCCGGGGTGGTCAGCCCGGCGGCGAACCGGCGCGCGCTGCGCATCGCCCAGGAGCCGCTCAACATGTTCCGAGACTATTTCGCCGTCTATGCGCGCGAGCAGGCCTATTGCCATTTCAGCCCGGCGCTGATCGCCAATCTGGAAACATACTGGAACGCTGCCAGCCGCAGGCCGTGAGCGCTCTTGATCAAGGGCAACCGGCCAGGTCCGGTTTGCGGCCCCAACCGCGTTCTGAGGATCGCGCGGCGCCCTACTCGCGGGCTCCGGCCGTCCTACTCACGCACCACGTAGGTATAGAACCGCACCGCACCGTCCGCCCCGGTCTCCCGGTAGACGCCCTGGATTTCGGCCTCGAAGCCCGGAAACAAGTTGGCGCTGCGCTCGAACATTTTTAGATAATCCAGCATCGGGCGGGCGCGGTCGTCGAGCCGCTCGCCCGGCACGATGGTGGCGATGCCCGGCGGATAGACCACGAACATGGTGGTGGCGATGCGGCCGAACGCCTCGTCGATCGGAACATAATCCACATTGTTGCGCACCATCTGCCGCACCGCCTCGTGCGGTGGCATCGCCGGCGTCGGCAGGTGCGCGGGCGCGAATTGCGCCCGCTGCAGCGTGCTGGTGGCGCTGTCGCGGAAAAATGCGTGCATCTCGGCGCACAGGTCGCGCAGCCGCACACCCCCATAGCGCGCCGGACGCCGCCGCACGAATTCCCCGATCGCGTCGTCGAGGCGGACATTATCATCGTAATGCCGCTTGAACGCCACCAGCGCGCTCAGCAAGGTGCCGGCCTTGCTGGATTCGACCCCCGGGGTGAGCAGGAAAAGCAGCGCGTTGAGGTCGTTCTTTTCCGGCACCACCCGGTTCTCGCGCAGAAATTGCGCCACCACCGGGGCCGGAACGCCGCGTGGCGCGTAGGCGCCGGTGTCGCGGTCGAAACCCGGGGTCAAGAGGATCAGCTTGTTAGGATCGGTGATGGCGTAGCCGTCGGCCACATGGGTGAAGCCATGCCAGCGCGCGCCGGGCGCAAGCTCCCAATAGCGCGAGTCGCCGGCGAGATCGTCCGTCGGCACGTGTTCCCAAGGAATTTCCCGAGTTCGTGCCGCCATGGTCCGTATAGGCCACGCGGTCCGGGACGAATGCCTCGAAGAACCAGCGCCGCGCCGGGTCCTGCTCCTTTTCCTCGAATTCCCGCCGGATCGCCCGTACTTTTTTGCGGAGTTCGATGCCGAGCCGGATGGTGTCGTCCCACAGCACTTCGCCGGATCGCCCCTTCATCATCTGGGCGCCGACATCCAGCGAGGCGAACAGCGGATAGAACGGCGATGTCGAGGCGTGCAGCATGAAGAATTCATTGAACCGCCGGTGCTCGATGCGGCGGCGCTGGCCCATGATATGGCGGTCCTTGACGTGAATTTGCGAGGCCTGGGAGAAACTGGCCAGCTGCTTGTGGGTCGACTGGGTCGCGATGATGCCGGGCGCGTCAGGACCGAGATTGTGGAGCCCCATCGCGAAGCGGCCGGCGTATAACGGGTGGAATTTCATGAACCCGGCCCAGGCTTCGTCGAACATGACATAGTCGCACAGGTGGCCGATCTTCTCGACGATCAGACGGGCATTGTTGATGGTGCCGTCATAGGTGCATTGCTCGATCACCGCGACCCGGAACGGCCGCTCGCGCCGCCAGGCGTCCTTGTCGGCGATCAGCGGATGATTTTTGATTTTTTCGCGGATGCGGGTTTCGTCGAACGCCTCGTGATAGATCGGGCCGATCAGCCCGTGGGCGTTGCGGTCGGTCTCCAGATAAATCGGGATGCCGCCGCCGATGAACAGCGCGCCGTGATGGGCCGCCTTGTGATTGTTGCGGTCGAACAGCACGAGATCGCCCTCGGCGACCAGGGCGGACAGCACGATCTTGTTGGATGACGAGGTGCCGTTGAGCACGAAATAGGTTTTTTCGGCGCCGAAAATCGCCGCGGCCTCCTGCTGCGCCTTCAGCGCCGGCCCTTCGTGGACCAGGAGATCGCCGAGTTCCAGCACCGAATTGTCGAGGTCGTCGCGAAACACCGCCTCGCCCAGATGCTCGACGAAGATGCGGCCGATCGGACTGCGGCTATAAAAGACGCCGCCGTTATGGCCGGGGCAGGTCCACAGCTGGTTGCCACGCTCGGCATAATCGACCAGCGCGCCGAAGAACGGTGTCTTCAGCGTCTCGGCATATTGCTTGAGCCGGCTCACCAGGTTCCTGGCGATGAATTCCGGGGTTTCCTCGGCGAGAAAAATATAGCCGTCGATATAATCGAGCACCTCGACCGGAATGTCCTCGAACCGCTTGCGCCGCACCAGCATGACGATCGGCATTTCGAGGCCGCGCCGCCGCATCAGGTTGATCAGCGCGGCGGTCTTGCCTTCGAGGCCCTTCTTGCCCCAGTCCACCACCATGCAGCCGATGGCGGCGTCGGTCTGCACCGCGATCTCGGCATCCTCGGTCCGCCGCGCCCGCACCACCTGGAAGCCGAGTTTCTCGATCGCGGCGATGATCTGCCCGATCCGCAGGCCTTCAAGGTCCTCGGCGTCAAAAGCCGGCGCGCACACCAAAAATGTAAAACGCCGGTGGAAGTCCATGCGGTAGGCCTCTGCGGGTTAGTGGGTGTGCCGATCCGCGCTGATCATGGGCCGGTTGCCGCAGCCCCAGCATTTCAGGGTGCACACTGATAACCGTTAGAGACGACGTTGTGTGACAATTGGATGACGCCCAGCTCCCTGGTGACCTGACGATTGTGTGGACGTGCGATGCGGGGTCTGCGGCCTATCCGCTCGCGCGCGCTGCATGATTCGATTTCCTCGGTGCCATCGGACAATACGGTTGGGATAAACGGCAGTATTGCCGCTTATTCCCGCCGACAGGGGCGCTCACTCCGCCATCTTGGCCGCGCCTTCCCGGGTCGGCGTCTCTGGCGTCACCCCGGCGCGCTGGCGCGCCAAGGTCTCGCGGCCGGTGGCCTCCCAGTCCCCGGCGGCGGCGCGGCGGGCGAAGGTCTCGAAAGTGTCGGTCCAGTCGCCGAGCGTATAGCCGTGCCAGGGCGATTGCGGCGCCAGCGCCGGCAGGCCGAGGTCGTCCCAGATCGCGCGGGCGCGCTCCATGAATTGGCGTGCCGGCAGCGCCAAGGGCGGCATCGGCCGCTTGCGGGTGGCGTCGATCAGCATGGAGGAATCGGCGCTGCGCGGCCCGTATTGGGCGCCCTGGAGGTTGCCGCGGTAAGGCGAGATATGCACGTCCTCGATCGGGTTGGAGCGGTAGGCGAGCGACCACAGCACCGCGTCCGTCGAGGCCGGGTCGATGTCCTCGCTCACCGCGACGACGATCTTGCCGCAGCCGGACATGAAGGTCGAAGCGCCCGAAAGCCCGCGCCACACTTCGCTGCGCGGGGTATCGGCGGCATACTGCAAAAAAATCACCGGGCGCAAATTGGTGAGCCGCTCATGCATGACGACGCGGCGGATGCCCTTGACGGAAAGCCCTGTCGCCAAATGTTCCAAGAACAGCGGCTCGTAGGCGACCTTCTTGATGACGCTCGATTCGCTCGGCGTCACCTGGCTGATGATCGAGCAGAACACCGCGGTTCGGCGCTGCGTGATCGCCGTCACCTGCATCGGCATGTTGTAGGCCTCGAGCGCCACGTAGCCGTTGCTTTCGCCGAACGGTGCCTCGGGCTCGAGCTTTTCGCAATCGATAAAGCCCTCGATGACGATCTCGGCGTCGGCCGGCACCATGCAGGTCCACGGTCTTCGCCTTGACGATGCGGATCGGCGCGCCCGCGAGCGCGCCCGCGACCGCCAGTTCGTCGAGATCGATGGCGAGTTTCTGCGGGCTGGTGAAGGCCACCACCGGCGCGGCGCCGACCACGATGGCGATCGGCATTTTTTCGCGCCGCGCGTTGTATTTCAGCCAATGGTAATAGCCGCCGGCGCCGCCCGAGGGCCGCGCCACCATGCGCACCGCAAGCCGGTCGGTCGCCTTCAGCGCCGCCCGGTACATGCCCATGTTCTGCACGCCGGTGTCGGGATCGCGGGTGATGCACAGCGTCGCGGTCAGGTAGGGCGCGGCGTCGAAGCCCGGCGTCGACACCGGCACCGGCAGCCGTGCCAGCCCGCCGCCGGGGCTGCGCAAATCGTCGCCGGTGATGACCACCTCCTGGCATGGCGCGGTGGTGACCGCCACGGGCGGGATCGGATTGGCGATCGCCCGCATCCAGGCCGCGCCGATGCTGTCCACCGGCTGGCCCATGCCGGCCGCATAAATGTCCGGCGAGGCCGCCAGCGCCCCGACCGCCACCGGCATGTCGTAGCGCCGGCCCTTGGCGTCGGTCACATTGGTGAACAGGAAGGCGCGCCGCTTGTCTTCGGCCAGGCCGCCGAGAAACTGCCAGCGCACCAGCGGATGCAGTTCAGTGTCCTTGTCGATCGGGTTGTCGATACGCACCAGCAGGCCGCGGGCTTCGAGGTCGGCGAGATGGGCCTGGAAATCCGGTGCCGGACGGCGAGACGCCGTTTCTTTGGTGGCATGGCCGCCGCCGGCGGCGGCAGAAGCGTCGAGCATGGCGTGCCTGTGGTGGGTGTTACGGAACCGGACCCGTATAGGGCACCGTGCCATGCCGCGCCAAGCTTGTGTGGGCGGGACGGGGCGGGACGTGGCAAAGCTGTTTCCAGATGGGGAACACAAAGCCCGCCCCTACTGATAGGATGGGTTGAGCGTTACCGCTCAACCCATCCTACGCGTCTGCTGCCGGTGCAAATCCAGCTCTTGGCCTTAAGGCGCCGTTGTGGCGCTTCGAGCCGATCTTGGCGAACGGCATCACCCTGTTATAAATGAGCGAATAAATAGTCAGGAGCCGGTTATGGGTGATGTTACCTTGGCGGACGCTGAAGCGCATCTCAGCGAATTGGTGGACCGGGCGATGCAAGGCGAAAAAATTCGGATAACCCGACATGGCGAACCGGTGGCGGTGATAACCGGGGTCAACCGGGAGCCGAAGCCGATTGACCTGGCCGCGCTTCGTGCGCTGACGGATGCGATGCCGTTCCAGCCGGAGCCTGCCGGAATTTGGCTACGGTCGTGGCGCGACGGCGCACGCTATTGATATTGTACCTCGATACGTCGGTATTGGTAAGCGCGCTCACCAACGAGACGGGCACGGCCGCGGCGCAGGCTTGGCTGGCCGGCCAGGATTGCCACGCGTTGACGATCAGCGATTGGGTGGTAACCGAATTCTCATGCGCGCTTTCGATTAAGCTGCGGAACGGGCTGTTGGGGCCAGAGCATCGCGCGTCGGTATTGTCCGCGTTCACCCGCCTGGTAGCGGAGACATTGCAAGTGGTGCCTGTCCAACGCGAGTCGTTCCGGATCGCGGCGCGGTTTGCGGATCAGCCGGGATCGCATCTGCGCGCCGGCGACGCCTTGCACCTGGCTATCTGTGCCGAACACGGCGCCACGCTTTGCACCTTGGACCGCCGATTGGGCGACTCCGCCCCCATCGTAGGAGTCAAGCGGATTTTGCTGTGAGAGCGGCAACCGGATCGAGCAGCGTCATCCGCCGGTCATCACGGTTCAGTATCGGTTTCGCAAGGGCTCAATCCGGGCTACCGTGACGGCGGCAGGACCTACTTCGCCCCCTGGTCGAAATAGCGCAGATCCGGCGGCCGCTGCCCTTTCTTGGAGGGCATCAGCGTGTCGTCGCCGCTGAGGAAATAATCCTGCCCGCCGATCAGCACGTGGTGATTGTCTTCGGAGCAATTGTATTCCAGCCGCGCCGCGCCGGGGTCGCGGCGATAGCGCTTGACGATCGTCCACGGCCGGGTGAGGGCATGGTCGAACACGGTGATCTCGTCGGTCAGCCCGTTCGGGTTGGATTTGTCGAGGGCGAGGCGCTCCTTCACTACGGTTTCGTTGTCGGCATGGAACGGCATGCCGGTGCCCTCATAGGTGCGTGGACCCTTTAGGCCGCGGGTCTCGATCTCCAGCATGTCGAAGCGGCCGTCGCCGTCGGTATCGAGCCATTTGCCGATCGACAGCCCGAGGAAGGTGGGCTCGATCTCGGCCGGCCAGTCGCGGCCGTCGGTGAAGATGCGGCGCGGCATCGAGTGGGCGAACAGCATGTAGGTGGCGGGCGGCGTGACGACGATTTCCATGTCGAACACCACCGTCATGACCCGCGGCATCGCGAACGGCACGCAGCGCGAGGGGGCGTCGTTACCCTGCCCGCCGGCCGCGATGGTCGGCCAGGCTCGCCTCGAAGATGGCCTGATATTCCGGCGTGAACGGCGGCTCCTGGGCGCGTCCCAAGGGCTTGGTCTGGTCCCACTGATTGCCGATGCCGGGCGGCTTGCGCCAGACGCCGGACAGATCCGGATATTTGGTTTCGTCGTGCGCCACGGCGGCGGTTGCCAGCGACAGCGCCACCAGCACCACCGGCGTCATCACGCCTGCGACATTGCGAAAATCCATGCGGCCCTCCCCGAGATGATTTGATCCGCCCCGGTCCGGAGCTTGTCGATTGGCGTCGCATCAACGGCGCCACGGGATTATACATCGCGCGAGCCAACTCGCGGAAGGTGGTGCATGCAAGCATCTGCGCAGGCGCTGCGGTTGCAAGGGTGGTACGGTGATGCAAAGGGTGCGGCGACCGAGTAGCCGAATGCGAGATCGCGCGACCGAATTTGATCGTTTAAATTTAGCCGAGGAGGCTTAAACGCAGCTATGACGACTGAGCCGAAAAGCTTTCGCGAGACAAATCTTGTTCTCGGCGGGATTGAGGCGCGCGTCGATCTCGTACAAAAGATGGTTTGGGCTGTGATAGGGCTCCTTGGCGCCCTGGTGACCGGTGCGTTCGCCTTGTATTCACAAATCGGTGATCTGAAAACAAACGTCGCAGTCGTCAAAACGACGGCTGCCACGATCAATGAGCGTGTGACCCGAATTGACAAGAGTGTCGAGAGCGTCTTGGCATCTGGAGTCACTGCGTCCAGCGCCCTTTCTCGCATTGAGGCACGGCTCAGCGCCATGTCATTACAGCAGCAGCCGAATCCGCTCGTCGTACCTGTACCTCCTAGAGGCCCTACGCCTCTGTATGAGATCACGTTCACTGATGGTGAAAAGCAACTTATACGAGAATTTATCAAACCGATTCGCGTGGCGGAGTCACCAGTGTATCAAATCGGCGAAATTGCTCCGGTGACATCTTTGTCCATGCTGCCGGAGCCTATTGTCGCAAAAATTCCAAGACTGACAGGACTTCGATATACTGTTGATCGGGGTGGCACGATATTGATCGTGGACGGAGCCACATACCGCATCGCCGCCATCATCCCGCCGATTTGAAGCGGCGCCTGATCTCTCGATCCGACATCACGAAATAGCCGACCGTACCGATCAGCGCGACGAGACCGCCAGAGAGTGCATAGAGAGACACTTGGCGTGCTCCGAGCAGCCCCATCAGGCCGACAATGGCGGAACAATAGGCAATCGTAAGACCGACAGCTATGGCCGCCTCGAAGACCTTCATTAAGATTCGATGCGCCCTCATATGCGTTAGCCCATTTCGACGAACGACAAGCCCGAATGAAGCCCAGCGGTTCCTCTCCAACGAGACGCAATTCGTGTGCCAAATACGCGAGTGCGCGGAGTATACATCGCGGGAGCCAGCTTGCGGAAGGGCGTACGTTTGCAACCGATCGGTGGCCGGGAACAAGCCCGGCGACCCATCACGTCCGCCTCGTATCGAATTCTGCCTTGCGGCCGCTGCCGTAGCGTGACAATGCGCCAGCCTCGCCGATGGCATTGGCGCGCTGGAAGATCCAATTCTGCCACGCGGTCAGGCGGCCGAAAATCTTGGTTTCCATCGTTTCCGGCCCGGCGAAACGCAGGTTGGCCTCAAGCCCGGTGAGGGCATCGGCGGAAAAGCTCGCGCGCTCCTCCAGGAACACGCGGATCTCATCCTCCCAGTCGATGTCGTCGCGCGCGAAGGTGACGAGCCCGAGCGCTTCCGCGGCTACGGCGTCGAGCACCTGGCCGATCGACGCCTGGGCTCGGTCAAGCGCATCCGGCTCGCCGAGAAAGCGCGTGTGCAGCCGGCTAAGCCCATTGCTCATGGCCAACGCCCCGCAAAGATTGACGCCGCCCAGCGCGACTGCGGCCGGCGGCCGGTTGTCACCGTCGCGGGGTCCGATCAGCATGTAGGAGCGATCCGCGGCGAACAGAATCTCGGCCAGCGTGCCGGCGAAGCACGAGCCGGGCTCGACCAGCGTCACAAGGGAGCGCGCCGTGAGATCGAGACGCTTGAGCACGCGCTTCCATTTCAGCCGGATTTCGCGCGCAAACCAGTGCCGGCTGTGCGTGTCCAGGAATATGTCGTAGTCGAGGACGGCGCGCAGATCGCCCTCCGATTTGAAGACGATGGTGGCGACATCGTATTCGTTCAGCCTGATATCCAGGATGGCGTCGTCAAGCTCGCGCGCGATTTGAAGCGGCCAGAACGCATCCCCGAGGTCCATCATCTCCGCCGCGGCGCTTGGTGGCGGAGCTTCCGGTCCACGCAGCGTCACGGTGGCAATACGGCCGGCGCGGTCGAAGGCGACGCGGACATATTCATAATCGCGGCGATCGGCCGCGATCGCACGGCGCAGCGGCGTCAACGTGATGCCGGAAACGACCCCGCCGATGTCGGTGCCCGGCAGGCTTGAGGCCACAGCCGCGGCGAATTCCTGCGATCGCGCCGCCACCACGGCTTCGAGCTGAGAATTCGGCACCGCCTCATCGACCAGCCGCCACGCGACCGCACGCTTGCCCTTGATGCCCTCCTCGGTGGTGCAAAAGACATCCGCGCGGTCGCGGCGCACCTTGCGCTTGTCGGTGATCCGGGTGAGGCCGCCGGTGCCCGGCAGCACCGCCAGCAACGGCACCTCGGGCAGCGATACCGCGGAGGTGCCGTCATCGACGAGGATGATATGATCGGCGGCAAGCGCCAGTTCATAGCCGCCGCCCGTCGCGGTCCCGTTGATCACGCAGATGGTGCGCAGGCCGGACGCCGCACTCGCCTCCTCGATGGCGTTGCGGGTCTCGTTGGTGAACTTGCAGAAATTCACTTTGTGGGCGTGGCTCGCGCCCGCCAGCATGCGGATATTGGCGCCGGCGCAGAACACCCGCGGCTTGGCGGAGCGCAGCAGCACCACCCGCGCCTGCGGATGCTCGAAACGGATGCGCTCATAAGCGTCGGCGAGTTCGATATCGACGCCGAGATCGTAGGAATTGAGCTTGAGGTCATAGCCTTCGAACAGGCCGCCCTTCTCGTCGACATCCATCGTCAAGGTCGCAGTCGCGCCATCGACGGAAAGCTTCCAATGCCGGTAGCGCGACGGATCGGTGGCGAAATCGATCCGCGTCCGCCCATTCGCAAGCTTATCGCCGGCTTCGGCCATGTGGCTTCTCCCGCTGATCATTTTGGGCCGCCGATCCGGGTGATGTTTGTCTCGCACGGCGAGCCACAACCTCACCGCGGAGCACCTCAACCTCGGTTCGGCAAAATGCCGCGATATCCCGCATCATCGCCGTGTCCAGCGCACCGACGTGGTGCAGCGCGTCAGCGGTCTTGTGCAAAGTCTCGAGACGGCGGTTGCGGTACATTGGTTTCGTCACCTGCGGGCACCGGAAGGACACGTCGCTGCCTAAAACAAAGTAGGAATGTTATCGCTCGGTGCGGCCGGGCGATAATGTCACGTGGCGGCGCTCCTACGTTATGTGCAGTCGCCCGACAAAATCGACAACAGCCGCAAGCGTCGCCTCCGCGGCCTCGCGGTGCGGAATATGCCGGGTTCCCGGCAGGATTTCAGCCTCCACCGGGCATTGGCACGCCTCGCGGGCAACCTCGATCTGCCGCAGCGTGCCGTATTGGTCATCCTCGCCCTGTACGATCAGCACCGGCACTCGGATATAGGCAAGTTCCTCGGTGATATCCCACTTGGCAAAATCGGGGTCGAGCCAGGGGCCGCTCCAGCTGAAAAACGCGTTGTCCGGGTTGCGGTGCCATTTCGCCAGCCGCGCCGGCAAATCCGTGGTCTCATAGGCGACGCGCATGCGGGCGATCTCGGCGACGCCGAACGGCTCGGCGAAGAAATGCGGCGCCAGCAGCACGAGGCCGCGCACGCGGTGGTCCGCGACGCTGCCCGCATAGATCGCGGCGATGGAGCCGCCGTCGCTGTGGCCGAGCAGGATGCCGCGGCGGAAGCCGATCGCGTCCAGCACCCGCGGCAGCACGTCGCGCGCCTCCTCGTGCATGAAGGTCACGCGGCGCGGTAGCGCGGACGGGCTGGAAGCCCCGTAGCCCGCGCGCGAATACGCAAACGCGCCAAGCCCGGTTGCGGCCGCCAGACGGGCTGGAAAATCCCCCCACATCCCGGCACAGCCGAGCCCCTCGTGCAGCAGCACGATGGTCGGGGCCTGATCGGGCCGCGGGCCGATCATCCGATATTCCAGCCGGCTCGCGCCGGTGTCCAGAAAGCCCTCATCCGCCAGTGTCATGGGATGACTTATACCAGCATCGCAATCCGCGCCCACGGCGGACATGAAGGCTCACGGCGTATTGACGATGGCCCTGCCATCGTCGTTGCCGCGGCGGACAGCGCGTTGGCTATAGGCCCGCCACGGCTCGTTCGTTCATTCCGAAGGCAAAACCACCCCGGTCAGGCATCACGGCCGCCAGTCGTAGATCCAATCAAAGCGCGCCAGCAACCGACTCCCGCCAAGCACGCGCATCGCGGTGTCGCGCACGAACGCGGCCGGTTCGCCGAGATGATAGGTGACATCGTTGCGGCGGGCGGCGCGTTGAACCCGCGCGGTGCGCGGCGCCCGGGCCAATTCGTAGCGGCGCAGCGCGGCGGCGCGGTCGTCCGGCGAACGCGCGAGTTCGCGCACCAGCACCGCGGCGTCCTCGATCGCCATGCCGGCGCCCTGGGCGAGGTATGGTAGCATCGGATGGGCGGCGTCGCCCAAGAGCGTCACCGGGCCGCGCCCCCAGGTCCGTAGCGTCGGGCGGTCATACAGTGCCCACTTCTGCCAGCGCCGCGGCGCCGCGAGGAGTTGTCGCAGCGGCGCCGCCCATATGGCTTCAGGAAAACGGTCGAGCACTTCCTCGCGAGAGGCAGCGGTGCTCCACGCCGGGCTGCGCCAGCGATTGCTGGTGACCGCCACGATGTTCACCGCCGTGCCGGCGCGAATCGGGTAATGCACCACATGTCCATTGCGGCCGATCCATAGATTGACCACGCTGTCGCGGTCGGACGGTGTCATGTCGGCAACCGGGACAAGCGCCCGGAACGCGGTACGGGCGGCAAAGCGCGGCTCCGCGGCGTCCCCGAGGCGGGCGCGCAGGCGCGACCACAGCCCGTCGGCGCCGATCAGGGCCGAGCCGACGCAATCGGCGCTGCTGCGGCCGTCCGCGACGATCGCACGGACGCCGGCCGGCTCGATCGCGAAATCATCCACCTTGACGCCGAGGGTCAACGTTATAAGCGGTTCATCCGCAACCGCTGCGAGCAGCGCACTTTGCAGATCGGCCCGATGGATGAGCCAGTGCGGCGCCCCAAAGCGGGCGATCGAAGTGGTGCCGAGCGGCATCGTGGCGACGCCGCGGCCGGAACGGCCGGAGCGCACGCGGATCGCGGACGGTGCGACGACCGCGGATTTGAGGCGATCGGCGAGACCCAATTCCGTCAGCACATGGATCGCGTTCGGCCCAAGCTGAACGCCGGCTCCGGCTTCCTCCAGCTTTCGCGCCTGATCGAACAGCGCGACCGCGATCCCCTGCCGCGCCAGCGCCAAAGCCGCCGTCAATCCGCCGATGCCGGCGCCCGCAATCAGCACGCGGTCCGGTACCATCACGCCGGCTCCGGTCGAACCCGCGCGGCCAATCGAAGCATCCCGTATCCCCCGTCATTATGCTCGGACAGGTCTGCAGCTTACGCGGTTTCAAGGCTCGGAAGCACGCATTCGGGCGGGCGCGCCGTGCCGGCCGCCAGCGTGGGATCGAATTGGTAGAGGGTCGAGCAATAAGGGCACACGATCTCGGTGTCGCCGCCGATGTCCAGGAAGACGTGAGGATGATCGAACGGCGGCAGCGCCCCCACGCACATGAATTCGCGGGCGCCGATATCAATCGCGGCGACCCCGGCATCATTGTGAAAATGCGGCACGATGTGCTCCGCCATAGCGTGTCCTTTCGTTCCGGATGTCGCGGATTTGCCGCACCGATGTGCAACGTCGGCGCGGCAAAGACAATGGTTTCCGGTTGCACGGCATCGGTAACGGCTCATTGACAGAAGGTGCCAATGCCAAGGTCGCGCGGTGCGGAATTCCGCTGTAAAGAGCTGCGGACCATAGCGCCGGACGATTGCAAATCATAGATCGGTCACGGAACGTTAAGGCAATCGCGAGCCACCTTGCGCGGCCATCCCTGCCGGGCAAAAACCCACTCCACAACGCCGGCTGGTGCATGTAGACTGTAAAAGAGGATTGTAGAACTTCGCATGCGACTTTTCTTCCCTCTGATGGCGCTTATCGCGTTTGCCACCGCGACCCACGCGGTGCTGCCGCGCGCGGCGGATTCATATGGGCTGCTTGAGGCGCAGGACGATCCCGTGGCGCTCGCGGACATTGCGGTCGCCAAGAAGCTATCCCCGTCCGTGGCGGCGAAGGAGATTGAGGATGCGCTCGCATCCGGCGATGCCGATATGGCCGCGAGTTTCCTTGAGCTGGCGCGCGATCGCGGGATGGCGGTCGATCCGGCGCTCGCCGCCCGGGTCGAGGCCGCCAATGCGACCGGCGCCCAGGTGGTGCGGGCCGCGATGAGCTTCGGCCACGGATTGGTGACCGGCGCGCCGGACGACCTTGCCGGTTTCGCCGGTACGGCGGCGGGCGATCTGTTCGTGTTCGGCGATGTGCGCGATGCAGTCCGCGAGGGTATCCATATGGCGCGTGGCGAAACCGCGGACGAACTCGTCCTCGGGCTTGCCGGCGCCGGCATCGCCCTGACTGCGGGAACCTACGCCACCCTCGGCGCCGGCGCTCCGGCGCGGATCGGGCTGTCGCTCGTCAAGGCGGCGCGCAAGACCGGCCGGCTCGCGGCACCGGTCGCGGAGTGGATGACCCGCGCGGTCCGCGAGGCAGTCGATACCAAGGCGTTCGGAGCGGCGCTGAGCAAGGTCTCCATCACGGCGCCGACGGTGGCGTTGCGCGCCGCACGCGACGCCGTCAAGGTCGAACGGGCCGAGGGCATCGTCACCTTGGTGCGGGACTTGGGTCGTGTACAAAGCAAGGCCGGTACCCGCGCGGCGCTCGAAGGGCTCAAGCTGTCCGAAAGTCCGAAGGATGTGTCCCGGCTTGCTCGCCTCGCCGAGACCAAGGGCGGCAAGACCCGGGCGATCCTAAAACTCGCCGGACGTGCCGCCTTTGCGCTGACGATGGCGGCGATCGATCTTATAAGCTGGATGTTCACGGCATTGTTTACGGTATTCGGCTTCTGTGCCGCGATCAAGCGGACCACCGAGCGGACGACGGAGCGGTACTTACGGTGGCGAAAGCGGATTCGCGCGCGCCGGCTGGCGCTGGCCCCGCTACCGCAAGCGTGACACCACCATAGGGGTGCGCAAAGGCGCGTGCGCCGGCCTATGGGAGTCTCCGAGGGCCGGTCGCGCCGTGCGCACCGGCAGCGCTCATGGTGCGCACGGCGCGAACCGCCGATGCGTTTCGATTCGGCCCGAGCAGGCGCCTTTGCGCACCCTGCCGCAACCTGCGGTTTTATCCATCAAGGTTTGCAAAGCTCATAGGACCTCTCCCTGCAGGGGAGAGGTGAAGGAGTCCGCCGGGGAAAGTTGTGCGCATGGATGGGCCAATGCTGGCCGCCGGATTTCGCACTCCATCGGCACCGGCGCGAACTGGTTCGATTTCACGCACAAGCGCCATATGGACCGCGGCCCGCGCATTTTGTACCGAGAGCCACCATTGCAGCCGTTAGCCCACGGCTCTCGAAAGGCACCAGCGCATGACCGCCATTGGGGTGAGTTCCGGCATCTTCCGCGACATCTTTTCCACCGAGCCGATGCGGCGCATCTTCGCGGACGAGAACCGGATCCAAAAATATCTCGATATCGAAGCGGCGCTGGCGCGGGCGCAGGCGCGCCTCGGCATCATTCCGCAGGACGCCTGCGATGAAATTCTGCGCCATTGTTCCATCGCTGAATACGACTTCGCCAAGCTGAAGACTCAGACCGAGCGGATCGGCTATCCGGTGCTGCCGGTCGTGCAACAGCTGGTGGCGCTGTGTCGCGGCGGTCTCGGCGAATGGTGCCATTGGGGCGCCACCACCCAGGACATCACCGACACCGCGACGGTGCTGCAAATCCGCGAGGCGCTCGAACTCGTCGAGGCGGACCTCGTGGCGATCGCGGACGCGCTTGCGGATCTCGCGAAACGCTACCGCGACACCCCGATGGCGGGCCGCAGCAATCTCCAGCAGGCAGTCCCGATCACCTTCGGGTACAAGGTCGCAACCTACCTGGCGGCCTTCGACCGGCACCGGCAGCGCCTTAGCGAACTGCGGCCGCGCGTGCTGGTCGGCGAATTCGGCGGCGCCGCCGGAACGCTGTCTTCGCTCGGCAACCGCGGGCTCGAGGTCCAGGCCGCCCTGATGCGGGAACTTAGGCTGGGGCAGCCGGCCATCGCCTGGCACACGATACGCGACTGCATCGCCGAGGTCGGTTGCTTCCTCGGCCTCGTCACCGGCACCTGCGCCAAAATCGCCCTTGATGTGAAGCTGATGATGCAGACCGAGGTGGAAGAGGTCTACGAGCCGTTCCACGAAGGCCGCGGCTCGTCGAGCACGATGCCGCAGAAGCGCAATCCCATTTCCTCGCGTCTACATCACCGCGACCGCGTCGCTGGTCCGCCAGCACGTCGCGGCCTTGCTCGACGCCATGGTGGAGGACCACGAGCGCGCCACCGGGCCGTGGGAAATCGAATGGATCGCGGTGCCGGAAATCTTTTCCCTTGCCGCCGGGGCGCTGGCGCAAACCCGGTTCATGGTGTCGGGCCTGCAGGTGGACGAGAAGAAAATGCGGGCCAATCTCGACATCACCCGTGGGCTCATCGTGTCGGAAGCCGTCATGATGGGCCTCGGCCCCCATATCGGGCGCCAATACGCCCACGACCTCGTCTACGACATCTGCCGGCAGGTGATCGCCACCGGCCGGCCGCTGGTCGATCTGCTGGCCGAGAACTTCGAGATTACCAAGCACCTCGACCGCGCCGCGCTGGAGAAGCTCTGCGACCCGGCGAACTATCTCGGCCAAGCCGGCGAAATGGTGGACCGGGTGCTGGCGATGCGAGAGCGGATATAGGACGCTTGTAGGGCGCAATAAGCGAAGCGCATTGCGCCGCCTGCCTGGATTTGTCAAAGCCTCTGCCCATGCGTTCCGCAGCGTGGACGGTGCTGTGCGCGGCATCTTACACCGCTGCCGCGGCGCAATGCGCTTCGCTTATTGCGCCCTACGTGCGCCGCTCCAATGCGGGCTACTACGCTGCGCTCACGCCCGCTTGCGCTCCTGCTCCTCCGGCTTGGTGAAAAATGCCGCCAGTTGCGCCACGGCGTCGTCGGGCGACGGTGCCTGCACGGTGGCGGCGATGCCTTCATAAAGGCGCGCGATGCTTGCGAACATATCGCCGGCCGGCGTATCGTCGCCGAGGTAGTGCCCGATTTCTTCCATCTCGGCCACCCAACGGTAGGCCTTCGGGGGCATCCGGGGCACCTGGCGGGTCAGCCAGGCGAGCAAATGCGGCTGGCTGGCCTCGAGTTCCCGATGCAGCGCCGGAGCCAGTCCGGCGCGCGTGGCGCCGAGCACCGTTGCGACCGCGATCGCGGTCAATCCCTTGGTAATGCCGCCATAGGACATTTTGAGCGCCGACGCCGCGCCGATCGGCCCGTCGAGCGCCGGGAACGCAACCCCGAACGCGCTCAGGCGCGCCACTTCGGGCGCGGCGGCGCCCGACACGTAAATCCGCGTCGCGGTACCGTTCGGCGGCGGCGGCGGGCCGATGATGCCGCCGTCCACGTAGCGGCAGCCGGTCGATTCCAGCACGGCGCCGATGCGAAGCGCGGTTTCCGGCGAAACCGCGTTGCAATCCACATAGATCGGCTTTTTGGCCGCCCGCGTCAGCGCCGGCTTGAGCCGCTCCGCCAGCGCGACCGCCTCGCCGGGCGGGCAGATCGACAGCACATAATCCGCTTCCCCGACCAACGTGTCGTCGTCCGCGACCGGCACCATGCGGGCGCGCTCGGCCCGCGCTGCGCTGGCTCCCGAGCGCCCGGCGAGCGAGGTCGTGACCTTCACGCCATGCTCGGCCAGCCGCGCTCCCACGGCCGATCCCATTTCGCCGGCGGCAATAATCGCAACCACATTGGCCATGTCATGCTTCCTTTGATCGAATCGCGATGGCGCACGCACCGGAGATGGACGAGGCAGCGAAGGAAATCGATCGCCAAACCGACATTGCGGGTTGCCTTTCGTCATCCGCCGACGACGGCGGAGATACAGTTTGGTGCGGCCACGGGATGCCCAGTTATATTTTATCGCAGGCGGCTATACGCGAGCACGCGGCTCGGCGCCAGACCTGCAGCCATGGTACTCATTGCCAGCACACCCTGGATCAAAAAGAGAAAACAAGATACATACAACCTGTGATGCATGTTTCTGTTTGCCGCAGCGTCGCCAAGCATGAGGTTTTTTTTTGGTGACACTGTGACGGCGGCGCAAGTTTATGCTAAGGGTGTGTTACCAGGGCAGGAACTGGAGTGGCGCGATGATGTCAAAAAAGGTTAGTTCGAGACCGAATGTCGCCAGCAAGGTGGCGTCGATCGAAAAGCCGGCCAAGAAGATCAAACGAGCGATGTTCAAAACCGATCAGTGGTATGCTGCGGCCGCAATGTCGATCGGGATTGCTGGCCGCGCCAAATCGGCGCGACCTGGGATGATGATGTCACGGGTGGAAGAGGCTGCTGAATGATCGAATCGGCACGGGTCGCGAGAATGCGCACCCATTGATTCGGTCGTCCTTGGTGCCCGGTGCTGCGGAAAGTTTCGCGCGCCGGGCATTTTTTTGTGACTATCCGCGTTGAGGCTGCATCGTCGCGATTTTGCGAAGGAATCGCCTCGCTCGGACAGGGATATGCTACTAGATTACTTCAGTTTGTGGCTTTGACACCCTTCGTCCGAATCATCACTTCATTCACCGGAAGGTCGAACCGCCAATCTTGCACAAGCTGGTGTCGGCGACACGAGTCCAATCTCGACAAATGCCAAGAAATGCGTTACGTTCTTGGTATGTTCTGCGCGGATATGTACCAGCAAGGCCGGCCATGAATTCCCGCGCAAATCGGCCTTACGAACGGATTTCCCAACCTGTCGGTGATGAGGAGGCTCAGGGGTAAGGTTCCATGTTTCCTCGTCTCCGTTCCCCATCCATCTCGCCCGCCGGCCAGCAAGATGGAGGCCGACGCGGACCAACGGCATCATCACGTCCCGTACAGTCCGCCCCGGACGTTATCGTCGGCCACGAAAGTCGTCTGGTCGCACTGGCGGCGGCGTTAATTGGCGATACCGTCGGACTATCGGGCGCCGAAGCCAAGTTGGTTGCGCGCACCGAAGCGGTCGAGGCGTGCCTTATCGGCCACGCGCGTAATCAGATTGCAGCCGGCATGGATGTCCTCGGCACCGCGTTTTGCGCGCTCAGGAATGTGCAGGAGCGGCGTCGCCGCGGCGCAACCTACACGCCGGCGCCTATCGTAGACGCCATGGTGGCATGGGCTTTCTCCGAAATGTCAGCGCCCGCTCGCATCGTCAACCCGGGGGCGGGTTCAGGCCAATTCCTGATCGCCGCCGCCAAAAAATTTCCGAGCGCCCAGCTCATTGGGGTCGATGTGGACCCGCTGGCTACGCCTGATGCTGCGCGCCAACGCCGCTGTCCTGGGCTTTGCCGACCGGCTGACGGTCCACCTTGTAGATTATCGCAGTCTTGCCCTTCCGGTCATCCCACGGCCGACCTTGTTCATCGGTAATCCGCCCTACGTGCGCCATCACGCTATCGGCGAGCCATGGAAAACGTGGTTCGCCGCCGCGGCCGGCCGCTACGGCCTTTCGGCGAGCAAGCTCGCCGGTTTGCACATCCATTTCTTTTTCAAGACCCGCGAACTTGCCCGGTCGGGCGATTACGGTGCCTTTATCACCGCCGCCGAATGGCTCGATGTGAACTACGGCGGCGCGCTTCGCGCTCTGCTCGCGGACAGCTTGGGGGGCACCGCGGTGCACATCATCGACCCCAAAGCGCAGCCTTTTGCCGATGCAATGACCACGGCTGCGATCACGTGCTTCCGGGTCGGCAATCGCCCGAGCGGAATTGCCATGCGTGCGGTCGCCTCGCTCGATGATCTCGCGCCGCTCTCCCGCGGCCGCGCGGTGGCTCTCAGCGAGCTCGCCAGCGCCCGCAAATGGTCGGTGCTGGTCCGCGAGCACAAAGCAGCACCGGCCGGATTCATCGCACTTGGGGAGTTGTTTCGGGTTCACCGCGGCCAAGTCACGGGCCTCAATGCCGTATGGATCGATAACGAGGCAGCGCGCGACATTCCGAAACGGTATAAACCATTCGCCGTTACCAGCGCCCGCCAGTTGCTGGCGGCGGGCGTCGAACTTAGCGCGACAACCGGCCTCAACCGGGTGATCGACTTGCCGCGCGAACTCGATGCCCTCGATGCCGATGTCGCGCAAGGCCGTGCTGCGGTTCCTGGCCTTCGCCAGGCGTCACGGTGCGCATGAGAGCTATACGGCGCGGCACCGCAACCCCTGGTGGTCGGTTGGATTGCGGGCGCCGGCACCGATTCTTTGCACCTACATGGCGCGCCGAGCCCCGGCATTCGTGCGCAATCGCGTCAAGGCCCGCCACATCAACATCGCCCATGGTCTCTACCCGCGCGAGACGCTGAGCGAGGCCGCCTTCGCGGCTGTTTTGACCTACCTGCGGCGGCATATGAGCACCGCCGGAGGACGAACCTATGCCGGCGGACTTGTCAAATTCGAGCCCAGGGAGCTTGAGCGAATCCTTATGCCGCGCCTAGAAGACCTCCATGGCTACCTCGCAGAAAACGAATTTGCTCCCGACGCTGTGGTCGATGACGGAACTGGAGTCCGATGCAGCGGAGGCCAAGCGGATTTTTCGACATGAGCGCTTGCTGGAGCCGCTCGACCTCTACAATCGGTTCTTCACGACCTTCGCCGACATTTTTCGCGACCTCGTCGGCAAATTGCCGGAGATTGCCGCCGAGCCGATTGATGCCGGGCTCATCGCGGACCTGGTCGATGGCCGCAATGCCCAGAAGGCTTTTCGTTACCTGACGGCCCCGCCGATCTCGGAAGACGATCTCGAAACTGTCGCCGACGCCGCGCTGACGCCGTCGCGACTCCGCGACGATCCGGACAGCGCCAAGCGGATTCGCGATGCGGTGCTGACGATCATCGACCCGCACCGATTCCCGTGGCTCAAAGAGGGGCGTGCGCCATCCCCGGACGAACGCGAACGCGCCGTGATTGCGTCCGCGGCACTTGCGGCATCGAGCGACGTGGGCGCAACACGCCGCAACACCTCCAAGGTGGCGCAGGAGCAGGCCGTCCGAGATATTCTTGCCGGCATCGGCATGAACCAAGTCGGCGCGAAAGACATTCCGATGCTCACCGCCGCGCCGCCGCCGCGTCAATTCTGCGGAGAGACTCGGTTGGCCGGCACGCGGGCCGATCTGGTGGCGCGCCTCGCCGATGGGCGCGTCATGGCGATCGAATGCAAGGTATCGAACTCGACCGTGAATTCCTTCAAACGCTTGGTGCATGATACCGGCGGCAAGGCCGCGCACTGGTACAATCAGCTTGGCCGCGCGCAAGTCGTCCCCTGCGCTGTGCTTAGCGGTGTGTACGCCACCGCCAACCTCATGGATGTACAAGAGAACAAAGGCGTTTACCTGTTTTGGCAGCACCGCCTGAGCGATCTCGCCGCATTCGTCGAGAAGATCGGATAGCTGCGCGCCGCGGGTCGGGCCGCCCGGCCTCCCACGCTTTCGCGCGGCTCGCAGCGCATGCGCGCAGCATGCATCGCGGATGGGAACGGCGCTTACTTCGGCAGGTTCGTGGTTCCCATCAGGAACAGGTTGACCGCGCGGGCGGCTTGGCGGCCTTCGCGGATTGCCCACACCACCAGGGATTGGCCGCGCCGCATGTCGCCGGCGGCGAAAATCTTGTCCACTGAACTGCGGTACGCGTTGGTATCGGCCTTGACGTTGCCGCGGGGATCGCGGGCAACTCCGAGTTCCGTCACCATGCCTTCATGCACCGGATGTACGAAGCCCATGGCCAGCAGCACAAGATCCGCCGGAATATGAAAATCCGTACCGGCAATCGGTTGGAATTTCTCATCGCACCGTACGCATCGCAACCCCGTGACTTTGCCGTCCCGTCCGTAGAACTCCCGCGTCAACACCGCGAAATCCCGCTCCGCGCCTTCCTCATGGCTGGACGAGGTGCGCAGCTTGAGCGGCCAATCGGGCCATGTCAGCGCCTTGTTCTCCTTTTCGGGAGGCTTTGGCATGATTTCGAAATTGGTAACCGACAGCGCGCCCTGGCGGATCGAGGTGCCGATGCAGTCCGAACCGGTATCGCCGCCGCCGATGACGACCACGTGTTTACCGCTCGCCAGGATCGGTTCTGCCCCGTTCTGTGGTTCGTTGCTGACTCGCCGATTCTGCTGGGGCAGAAATTCCATCGCGAAATGGATGCCATCGAGATCGCGGCCGGGCACCGGCAGGTCACGCGCCTTTTCGGCGCCGCCGGCCAACACGACGGCATCGTACAGGGCCACGAGATCGGCGGCTGGACGATCCGCACCGACATGCACGCCGCAATGGAACCGTACGCCTTCGGCCTCCATCTGCGCAACGCGCCGTTCGACCAGATGCTTTTCCATCTTGAAATCCGGAATGCCGTAGCGCAGCAGGCCGCCCGGCTTGGCGTGCTTTTCGTAGACATGAACGTCGTGGCCGGCGCGGGCGAGCTGCTGCGCACAGGCAAGCCCGGCCGGACCCGAGCCGATGATGGCGACCGATTTGCCGGTTTTTTCCGCCGGCGGCTCCGGCTTGACCCAGCCTTCCTGGAAGGCACGGTCCACGATGGCGCATTCGATCGTTTTGATGCTGACCGGGTTGTCGTCGATGTTGAGCGTACAGGACGCTTCGCACGGCGCCGGACAAACGCGCCCCGTAAACTCCGGAAAATTATTCGTCGAATGCAGGTTGCGCGCGGCTTCCCGCCATGCGCCTATATAGACGAGATCGTTCCAATCCGGGATTTGGTTATTGACCGGACAGCCGGTGTGACAATAGGGGATGCCGCAATTCATGCAGCGCGCGGCCTGCTGCCGGGTTTCCGGCTCCGGCAGCGGCAACACGAATTCGTGCCAATGGCGAATGCGCTCAGCGACCGGAGCATAGTGCCGGTCGCTGCGCTCGAATTCCAAAAAGCCCGTTACTTTACCCATACCGTTCCGTTCCGAAGCCTATTCCGTTCCGAAAACCTTCGCGGTCCCGCTGGAATTGCCCCCAGGCCCGCGAACGCCCCGCGTTCATTTGCCTATTCCGCCGCCTGCATATTGGCGGATTTTTCCTTGGCAAGCTGCACCAGGGCACGCCGATATTCGACCGGCATGACCTTGCGGAATTTCGGCCGGAATTGATCCCAATGATCAAGAATGTGCGCGGCACGCCGCGAACCCGCCAGGCGGGCGTGGCGCGTAATCAGCAGGCGGAGCCGGGCGGCATCGAAGCTGGTGAGATCGGCCATGATGTTGACGCGGCCGAGACCATCAAGATCACCTGCCTGATGATAAATCGTAGCGTTGATCTCTTCCTCTTCGGCCAGCGGCTCCAACTCGACCATGGCCATATTGCAGAGCGACGGGAACTTACCGTCCTCGTCGAGCACATACGCGATTCCGCCCGACATACCGGCCGCAAAGTTGCGCCCGGTCTTGCCGAGCACGACCACGATGCCGCCGGTCATATACTCGCAGCAATGATCGCCGGCTCCCTCGACCACCGCAATGGCGCCGGAATTGCGCACCGCGAACCGTTCGCCCGCGATGCCGCGGATGTAGCACTCGCCGGCGATGGCGCCATAGAGGACGGTGTTGCCGACGATGATCGACTCTTCGGGCGTGATGCCGCAATGGGTGTGCGGCCGCACGATCAGCCGACCGCCCGACAGGCCCTTGCCGACATAGTCGTTGCCTTCGCCCTCGAGCTCGAGCGTCACCCCGCGCGCAAGCCAGGCCCCAAAACTCTGTCCGGCCGTTCCGGTCAATTTGACATGAATGGTGTCGTCCGGCAGTCCCGTATGCCCGTAGCGTTTGGCGATTTCGCCCGACAGCATGGCTCCGCAAGCGCGATCGTTGTTGCGAATCGTTGTCACGATCCGCACCGGCGCGCCGCGATCGAGCGCAGGCTGGGAATCCGCGATCAGCCTGCGATCCAGGATGTCGTGGATCTTGTGGTCCTGCGCTTCGCAGTGGAAGATTTTTACCTCCGGCGGTGCCGCTGGCTTGTAGAACAGCTTTGAAAAATCGAGGCCGTTGGCCTTCCAATGATCGATGAGCCGGCGCTGATCGAGCATCTGCATCTGGCCGATCATTTCGTCGAAGGTGCGGAATCCCAGCTCCGCCATCAGTTCGCGGACTTCCTCGGCGACGAAGAAGAAGAAGTTGATGACGTGCTCGGGCTGGCCGGTGAACCGCTTGCGCAGCAGCGGGTCTTGCGTTGCGACCCCGACCGGGCAGGTGTTGAGATGGCACTTGCGCATCATGATGCAGCCGGCGGCGATCAGCGGTGCAGTCGCGAACCCGAACTCATCGGCGCCGAGCAGCGCGCCCACCACCACGTCGCGGCCGGTGCGGATGCCGCCGTCGACCTGCACCGCGATGCGGCTGCGCAGCCGATTGGCCACCAGCGTCTGGTGGGTTTCCGCAAGGCCGATCTCCCACGGCGACCCGGCATGCTTGATGGAGGTGAGCGGCGAAGCGCCGGTGCCACCCTCGAACCCCGCAATGGTCACGTGGTCGGCGCGGGCCTTGGACACCCCGGCCGCGACGGTACCGACGCCGACTTCCGACACCAACTTGACCGAGACGTCGCCCGCCGGATTGACGTTCTTCAAGTCGAAGATCAGCTGGGCGAGGTCTTCGATCGAATAAATATCGTGATGGGGCGGCGGCGAGATGAGCCCGACGCCGGGCGTCGAATGCCGCACCTTGGCGATGGTGCGATCGACCTTGTGGCCCGGCAGCTGCCCGCCCTCGCCGGGCTTGGCACCTTGCGCCATCTTGATCTGCATGACGTCCGAATTGACCAGGTATTCGGTGGTCACCCCGAAGCGGCCCGAGGCGACCTGCTTGATCGCCGAGCGCATCGAATCGCCGTTCGGCAGCGGCTTGTAGCGGTCGGCTTCCTCGCCGCCTTCGCCGGTGTTGGATTTGCCGCCGATGCGGTTCATCGCGATCGCGAGCGTGGTATGCGCCTCGCGGGAAATCGAACCGTACGACATCGCACCGGTCGCAAACCGCCGCACGATCTTGCTCGCCGGCTCGACCTCATCCAGCGGCACCGGCTGGCGCCCGTCGTCGGCAGCGGTCTTGATGCGGAACATCCCGCGGATCGTCAGCAGCCGCTCGGTCTGCTCGTTGCTGATCCTGGCATAGGCGCGATACTGGTCGCGCGAATTGCCCCGCACCGCATGCTGCAGCGCGGCCACCGTCGCGGCGGTCCACACATGCGCCTCGCCGCGCACCCGGTAGGCATATTCGCCGCCGACATCGAGTGCATCGCGATAGACCGGCAAATCCCCGAAGGCTTCGCGATGGCGCCGCACCGTCTCCTCGGCGATCTGGTCGAGGCCCACGCCCTCGATGCGGGTCGCGGTTCCGGTGAAGAAGCTGTCGACAAAATCGGTACGCAATCCGACCGCGTCGAAAATCTGGGCGCCGCAATAGGACTGATAGGTCGAGATGCCCATCTTGGACATCACCTTGTGCAGCCCCTTGTCGATCGACTTGATGTAGCGCTTGACGATTTCCTTATCATCGAGCGGCTGCGGCAGCTCGCTTTTCATGTCGATCAGCGTCTCGAAGGCAAGATACGGATTGATCGCCTCCGCGCCGTAGCCGGCAAGGCAACAGAAATGATGCACTTCGCGCGGCTCGCCGGACTCCACCACGAGCCCGACCGAGGTGCGCAGGCCCTCCCGGATCAAGTGATGATGGACGGCCGCGCAGGCGAGCAGCGACGGCATCGGGATGCGATCGGATCCGGCGTTGCGGTCGGACAGGATGATGATGTTGATGCCATCCCGAACGGCCTGCTCGGCCTGCCGGCACAGCTCGGCCAGCGCCGGAGCGAGCCCCCCGGCGCCCCGATCCGCAGGCCACAAGGCCTCCAGGGTCCTGGATTTGAAATGCGCGTCGGTCGCCTCCGAAATCGAGCGGATCTTCTCGAGATCGGCGTTGGTGAGAATCGGCTGGCGCACTTCCAGCCGCTTCGTCGTCGATATCCCTTTCAGATCGAACAGATTGGGTCGCGGGCCGATGATCGACACCAGGCTCATCACGATCTCTTCGCGGATCGGATCGATCGGCGGATTCGTCACCTGGGCGAAGTTCTGCTTGAAATAGGTGAACAGCAGCTTCGGCCGGTCCGACAGCGCCGAGATCGGCGTGTCGTTGCCCATGGAGCCGACCGCTTCCTCGCCCGTCGTTCCCATCGGCGACATCAGGATTTTCAGGTCTTCCTGGGTGTAACCGAACGCCTGCTGGCGATCGAGCAACGTCAGATTGGAGAGCGCCGGCCTGGTCTCGGCCGGCGGCAAATCCTCCAGAATGATCTGCGTATTGTTGAGCCAATCCGCATAAGGGTTGCGGCGCGCGAGCTTGGCCTTGATTTCCTCGTCCGGAATGAGCCGGCCTTCCTCAAGGTCGACCAGCAGCATCTTGCCGGGCTGCAGGCGCCATTTGACGACGATATCCTCCTCGGGGATATCCAGCACGCCCATCTCGGAGGCCATCAGGATGCGATCGTCGCGCGTGACCAAATATCGGGCAGGCCGCAGTCCGTTGCGGTCGAGCGTCGCGCCGATCTGCCGGCCGTCGGTAAATGCGATCGCCGCCGGGCCGTCCCACGGCTCCATCAGGGCGGCATTGTATTCATAGAAGGCGCGCCGCTCGTCATCCATCAGGGAATTGCCGGCCCACGCCTCCGGGATCATCATCATCACCGCATGGGCGAGCGAATAGCCGCCCTGGACCAAAAATTCGAGCGCGTTGTCGAAGCAGGCCGTGTCCGATTGCCCTTCATAGGAGATCGGCCACAGTTTGCGGATGTCGTCGCCGAAGTGGTGCGACCGCGCCGTGGATTGGCGCGCCGCCATCCAGTTGTTGTTGCCGCGTAGCGTGTTGATTTCGCCGTTATGCGCGATCATCCGATACGGATGCGCCAGCGACCAGGTCGGAAACGTATTGGTGGAGAAGCGCTGGTGCACCAGGGCCAGCGCGCTTTCGAAATCCGGATCGTGGAGATCGGGGTAATAGAGGGTGAGCTGGTCGGACAGGAACATGCCCTTGTAGATGATCGTTCGGCACGAAATCGACACCGGATAGTAGCCGGACGTACGCCGTTCGCGGATCTTATAGATGCGGCCCGAAATCGTTTTGCGCAGAATGTAGAGCCGGCGCTCGAACTCATCCGTCGTGATCGGCTTGCTGCCCTTGCCGATGAAGACCTGCAGGTGGAACGGTTCGGTCGGCTTCACCGACCAGCCGAGACTCGCATTGTCGGTCGGTACCTGGCGCCAGCCAAGCAACTGCATGCCTTCGTTTGCGACCTCTTCCGCATAGACATTCTGGATCTCGCGGCGCCACGCCTCCTCATGCGGCATGAACAGCGCCCCAACCGCATAGTCCCCCGGTGCGGGCAGCACGAAACCCAGCTCGTCCGCCTTTTTGGCAAAGAATTTGTGCGGGATTTGCACCAAGATGCCGGCGCCGTCGCCGGCACGCGGATCGGCCCCGACCGCGCCGCGATGCTCCAAATTGAACAGGATCGTCAGCGCATCCTCGACGATTTTGTGGGATTTGCGGCCTTTGATGTCGGCGAGAAAGCCGACGCCGCAAGAATCCTTGTCGTACGGCCGGATCATAAAGGCCACGCGCCGCCGGAGTGCCGGGATCCGCGGTGCCGTTGGCCGACCGTGCTGCAGCGATCGGGGCGCGCAAGGAAGCGGCGGCATCAGGTTTGCAACACCCCGACACCAGCCGCGGCTGCGTGCCTTGCTCGTGATCCGACCTCATCGTGCCCATTCTGTTCCGCCTCGCTCCCGACAGCCATGGCTCCCGACAGCCATGGCCAACCGGCGCATCGTTCCTTCCCGCGCCACCGAATGGCGGCGCTGCGGCCCGAACCTTCACTATGTCAAGTAGGCAGCCGTCTCGCCAGTCTGATTTTCATGCACCGCGCCGTTCTTCGTCAGCCGAGCTGCGCGGCGCTCGCCCAGCCACCGGTCCGCCACCGGACAAAAGCGCCAAACTGGGACAGCAATCCTGACCTAACGGACCATGCCAAAATTTTGGCATAAATTCAAGGCGCACCGCAGGCAAAATTTCGTTTCCACGATACCGGCTCGTGGGTTTGCCGCCGGCCGCTATCGCCGATGTTCGGTCGCAGGCTATGGGTTTGCCATCGAACAGGGAACCGACGGGAACGAAGCCCATGAATTTTGCGAGTGACAATGCGGCCGGGGTCGCACCCTCCATTCTTGCAGCCATCGCGGTGGCCAATACGGGGTTTGCCATCGGCTACGGCGACGACGCCATCAGCCAGCGCCTCGAGCGGAGGATGTGCGAGCTCTTCGAGCGCGACGTTGCGGTGTTCCTGGTGACCACCGGAACCGCCGCGAACGCCCTCGCGCTGGCGCATCTCAGCCCGCCCTGGGGGGCGGTGCTCGGCCACGCGGAAGCCCACGCGATGGTCCACGAATGCGGCGCGCCGGAATTTTTTGGCCATGGATTGCGGCTGGTAGGGACTGCAGGGCGACAGCGGCAAGCTGGCGCCGGCGACGGTTGCGGCCGCGCTCGACCAGCAATTCGGACTGCGGCCGCACCAGCTGGTGCCTGCGGCGGTCACGATTACGCAAGCGAGCGAATACGGCGCCGTGTACCGCACCGAGGAGATCGCGGCGCTGGCGCACCTCGCCCATGCGCGCGGGATGACGCTGCACATGGACGGCGCCCGCTTCGGCAATGCGGTCGCCCGCCTGGGCGCGACGCCGGCGGATCTTCAGCTGGCGGGCCGGCGTGGACGTGCTGTCGTTCGGGGCGACCAAAGGCGGGGCGATGGGGGCGGAGGCCGTGGTGTTCTTCGATCCGGCGCGCGGCGCCGCAATGGCGGAGCGGCGCAAGCGCGGCGGTCACCTGTTATCGAAGCACCGTTTCGTGGCGGCGCAGTTCGACGCCTTTCTCACCGGCAAGACGTGGCTCACGCTCGCCGCGCATGCCAACGGCATGGCGGATCGTCTGGCCGCCGGATTGACCATCGCTCGGGCTCAGGCCGCTGTGGCCCGTGGAGGCCAATCTCATCTTTCTGCTGCTCCCGCAGCGGGTGCACGACCGCCTCCAGCAGGCCGGCGCTCACTATTATGTGATCCACACCCATCAAACCGATCCGGCGCGGGTTCCGCCCGGCCACGTGCTGGCGCGGCTGGTCACCTCGTTCGCCACCACCGACGCCGATGTCGAGACGTTCACCGCCCTGGCCCGGTCGGCCGTCATGTCCAACCGTCATGGCGACTGACCGGCCGGCAGGGCCGGCCCGCGCCTTTGCGCGCCCTACGAAATTCCCGCCGAGTCCCAGGACAGGAGTGCGCCGAACGCCAAAAGCGCCCCGGAAGACCGGGGCGCTGCGATCTAATCACCGCTGCTTTGGTAGCGTAGCCGTCGCGACGGTTAGGCGGCAGCCTTGGTCTCGACGATCCTGGGCGTGGTGCCGTTGATACGGATCGTCCGCGGCTTCATTGCCTCGGGGATCTCGCGCACGAGATCGATGTGCAACAGACCGTTCTCGAGTGCGGCGGCCTTGACTTCCACGAAGTCGGCAAGCCGGAATACCCGCTCGAAGGCGCGTGCCGCAATGCCCTGATAGAGCACCTCGGATCGCTCGCCATCGGGTTTGGAGCGCTTTTCGCCCTTCACCGTCAGGGTATTTTCCTTCGTCTCGATCGACAGTTCGGAGTCCGCAAACCCGGCCACAGCGATCGTCACGCGGTAGGCGTTTTCGCCCGTGCGCTCGATGTTATAGGGCGGGTAGGGCGAGCCGCCGCCTTCAAACGCGGCCGAATTGTCCAGCATCGAGAACAGCCGGTCAAAACCGACGGTCGAGCGGTACAGCGGGGAGAGGTCGAATGTACGCATGGCATATCCTCCTTGAAGCGACATGCAGTTGGTCCGCCCAAGGGCCGGACCGGTCAGCGCAGCCGGTTGGCCTGCGCAGACTGCATGTGGGGAGGCTCGATGCGGTTTCAAGAGGGCTGTGGCGATGTCTTGTGGGGCGCGGCGATTGCGCCGCCGCCTGCCAATTCGGATTGAGCACGGTGCACGATTCCAGTAAGCGGTGAAGTCCGGGCAGGCGTCGGCATCGAATCGTGCGCCTTAGCCAAGTCCCCGCAACCTCGTCCCACTGCGCCGATCCACGGAAGCAACCGACCCATGACGCTGATTTCCGTTCCGGCCAATCCGGTGCCCGAAGGCGCGGTGACCGGCAGGGTGAAAACGCCCGACGGGGTCTCGATCCGGTTCGCCCGGTGGCCGGCGCCCCCGGGCCGCAAGGGGACGGTGTGCATTTTTCACGGCCGCACCGAGTTCAACGAAAAATATTTCGAGGTCGTCCGCGACCTGACGGCGCGCGGATTTGCCGTCGCGACTTTCGACTGGCGCGGGCAAGGCCTGTCGGATCGCCTGGTGCGCGATCGCCGCAAGGGGCATGTGGGCAATTTCGCCGAATACGTGACGGACCTGGAGACCTTCATGCGCGAGGTCGTGCTGCCGGACTGTCCGCCGCCGTTGTTCGCTCTCGCGATTTCCATGGGGGCGGCGGTGCTGCTCCGCGCGACCGCGCTCGGCCACCGCTGGTTCGAGCGCCTCGTGCTGTGCGCCCCGATGCTGAAATTCGCCCCGCGACCATTGCTTCCGGCCGCGCCGGCGCTGGCGCGGGCCTTGCGTTCGCTCGGGTTGGGCAGGACCTTTGCCCCCGGCGGCGGCGGCCGGACGTGCCTGGCGAGCGGGCCGTTCGCCGGCAATCCGGTGACCTCGGATCCGCTGCGCCACGCCCGCACGGCGGCCATCATCGAGGCCCAACCCGCTCTGGGCATCGGCGGCCCGACGGTCGCCTGGGTCGATGCCGCATTCGACGCCATGGCGGAGTTCGCCAAGCCGGGCTTTGCCACCAAACTGCGGCAGCCGATATTGCTGATCGGCTGCGGCCGCGACCAGCTGGTGTCAACATTGGCAATCGAGGAATTCGGCCGCCGCTTGCGGATCGGCTCGCACCTCATCGTGCCCGGTGCGAAGCACGAACTGCTGATGGAACGCGACACGTTCAGGGGCCAGTTTTGGGGCGCCTTCGATGCCTACGTGCCGGGCACGCCGCCGTATTAACAATATACCTCCAAGGTGATACGTCCGAGCTTGCCCTTCCTGCAAACTGCAGCACAATAGAAAGAAGCGTTGACATTTGTAATTGGAAATGCATTACATGTCCCATGTCGAAGGAACAAGTGCTGCAAATCAGACTGACAGAGGATGAAAAGCGGGGCTTCTCGGCCGCAGCGGAACTGGCCGGCATCCCCCTCTCATCATGGGTGAGAGAACGGCTTCGACTGGCGGCGATCCGTGATCTTGAAAGTGCTGGCCAAAAAATACCATTTGTGAAGCCGATCCGTTTGAGTGGCTCCGATGAGTGACACTAAAAGTCAAATCGCCTTCGAGCAGTGCGGACTCGGCAGCGTTCTCAAGCACAATCAGCTTGTTGTCCCCACAAACCAAAGAGAGTATTCGTGGACGGAACGTCAAGTCACGCAATTATTCCAGGACTTCGCGAAGGCAATTATAGACGACGAGCCGGGGTATTTTTTAGGAACAATAGTGACAATTCCCAGAGCGACGGGACATCTTGAGGTCGTGGACGGTCAACAGCGGCTGGCCACTACGGCAATTCTTCTTGCGGCGATTCGTGACTATCTCAAAGGCAAAGAGGACGTGCTTGTCGAATCAATAAATAATGAATTCCTTACGGGGATTGATCGATCCAAGCGTTCGCGTATCCCAAAGTTACGTTTGAATGTGGATGATAATAATTTATTTAATTGGATTATTGCGCGTCCTCAAGACGAACAGGACCCTGAGACCACAAGAGAGTCGCATACTTTACTTCGACAAGCCTATGCTGAAGCGACGCGTCACGTCCGCAATATCGTTTCGACGCTTGATTCCAAGGATCATGGCGACTTATTAAATACTTGGGTTTCGTTTGTTGAAAACCGCGCCTTAGTTGTTCTATTGAGGGTTCCTAACGATGCTAATGCATATAAAATGTTTGAAACTCTAAACGATCGCGGGTTGCGAACATCGCAAGCGGACTTGATAAAAAATTATTTGTTTGGACGGTCAGGAGACCGAATCCTAGAAGTGCAAACAAAATGGGCATATATGCGTGGCGCACTTGAAAGTCTTGAAGAAGAAAATATTACTATTGATTTTCTCCGCCATGCCCTAATCGCCACTCGTGGCTTCACTAGAGAAGCGCAAGTCTTTGATGTTGTGCAGGATATGGTTAAAGGCGAGCAAGCGGCGATAACATTTTCATCCACACTAGAAGTCCTAGCGAACGCCTACGTGGCAATATTTAATCCGGAGCATGAAAAATGGAATGGTTATCCAGACATGGTGCGAAGGGCAATTGAGGTATTTAATCTTTTGAACATTAAACCGATGCGACCATTGCTCTTGTCAATAGCAACGAAGTTTAAACCTAAAGAGGCGGCTCAGGCATATCAATTCTTAGTGTCGCTTGGGATCAGACTTTTAATTGCGAGCTCTACGCGCAGCGGTTCGGTAGAAACCCCTCTGGCCGCGGCAGCAAATGAAGTGTTCACCGGGAGGATAGATCTGGCCGCCGGGCTTGTGCAACGGCTAGGAGATGTTACCCCACCCGACGATGAATTTCGAATGGCATTCGAAATTGCTAAAGTTTCAAAAGCTCAATTGGCGCGGTATTATTTGCGCTCCCTTGAAATGACAGCCAAGGGAGAATCAGAACCATGGTTCATGCCGATAGATGATCGTTCCGTCATAAATCTAGAGCACGTTCTGCCGAGAAAACCCGAAGGCAACTGGCCGTCCTTCAACGAGGATGAAGTTGCGATGTATGCGACGCGGCTAGGTAATCAATCTCTTTTGAGAGCGAGCGATAATTCCAATCTTAAGAGCGCTCCGTTTGACGTTAAAAAGAAAATTTATCGGGATTCTCCCTATGTCTTAACCAGCCAGATCGCCGGGCTTCCCGCCTGGACGGTCGCGACGATTGTGGACCGTCAGAAGACTTTGGCTAATTTGGCTTTGAAGACGTGGCCGATTTGACTGCCGCGCGGTGCCAGAACCGGCCACTAGCGATATCGAACCAACAGACTACACGGTTGCCCCCTGGGCCTTGGCGCGGCGCAGGTGCTCATCGAGCCGCGGCATGATCTCGACGAAGTTGCACGGCCGGTAACGGTAATCGAGCTGATGGACCAAAATGTCGTCCCAGGCGTCCCGGCAGGCGCCGGGCGAGCCCGGCAGGCAGAAGATATAGGTCGCCCCGGCAACGCCGGCGGTGGCGCGGGTCTGGATC
>CAWDKL010000084.1:0-16136 GCA_963802745.1 uncultured Alphaproteobacteria bacterium
GGGTCTTTAAGGATACCCGCATGCCGGTTGCTCTCGTATTCGAAAATCTGGAAGCGGGGGCGACGATCGACGACATCATGGAATGGTTTCATCTGACACACGAGCAGATCGCTTCCGTGCTGGAATTTGCGGCCCGGAGCCGACCCGCCCCTCCGTCCGCAATTCAATGCGCCAACGGTTGATGCGCATTCTGTTTGATCACAGTACGCCGGCCCCGCTGCGCCACGCATTGGCATCTCACACTGTTGTCGAAGCGATCGCGCTCGGGTGGGATAAGCTCGGCAACGGCGCCCTGCTGGATGTGGCAGAAGCCGCGGCCTTCGAAATACTGGTGACGGCCGACAAAAAACATGCGGCACCAGCAAAACCTGACGGGTCGCAAGATTGCCGTCGTGGTTTTAGGGAACGCGCAATGGCCGGTCTTGCGCCGCTATGTTGACACGGTCGTCGTCGCGCTGAACGAGGCCGTGCCGGGAAGCTTTACACTCGTTGAAATTCCCCCCAAATAATACGTATATATGCGAGTTTATCGAGACGTAATGCGCCTCGATAAACGTCATTATGCCCTCTTGGGCGCACGCGCGCCGATAAATCACATCACCCGGAATAGGCGACGCCCAAAACCAAATGCTTTGCCGTTCAGCCTCAAGGGCTTGGGCGAGGTCCGCGTCATCGGCTTGTGTTTGGTCTACTCAGGCGGCTTCCGCCGCCGCTTCGCGCAATGCGATCAAGGCGAGGGCATGGTCGCGCAGACCGGCCGCGACCGCCGGATCGCCCTTTAACGCAGATACCGTGCGTGGTACCGGAAGGGCGCGGCCCTGCCTTGCCAACGAGCCGGCGTAGAGCACCAGCGCCTCCCCCGCATTTCGCAACGCATCGTCGATGTCATCGCCGGCCGAGAAGCAACCCGGCAGATCAGGAAACCAGAACTCCAACAGCGTTTTCCGGCCCGGCATCCTCGACGATCGCCACATAGTGGGGCATAAGCTACCTCAATCTCGCGTCCATTTCGCCTGTTTAAAGATGGCGCGGACCAGTCCCGTGGTCCCCGAATTTGGGACCGGTACACCAACTGGTGCCGATCCGCCGCGCGTTCGTGTCTCGCACGCCGAAGGCCCGAGCGCGTGGAAAGTGGTAGCAATGCGGGCAAACTGAGCAATTGAAGAAGCCGCGCGGAACAAGCGACGCGCCGGCGCCGCTTCGCCATTGATCGCAGCGCAACCCGGACAGCCGTCGCTACGTGTCGGCGCGTGCGGTAAAGGCGCCAGTCTAATTTAGTGGATGAAATGGTAGATACCATTAAGTCCGATCAAGCCCACTGCAATGAGGTAGAATGCGACAATATAATTCAACAGCGCCGGCATGACGAGGATCAAAATTCCGGCGATGAGTGAGACGATCGGCGCGAGGTGATCGACGGTGATAACCATTTTAAATCTCCTGGAATGTTGAGGGATACGGCGCCCGCAGCAGGCGCCGATCATGTGTAATAGAGCAAAATGCCGCCGCTGCCGGACCCAGGCCCACGCACCAAAACGCCCTGGGCGCAAAAAGGTTCCGCTAAGCGCTGTTGAAATATGCGTCACAAGCTCTCCAGCCGCGGGCGCTGGCCGGCCCCCCTCAGCATCCTGCTGTCGGGGGTGCTGATCGCGCTCGCCATCGCAGCCGGGCTGGTGCCCGTCTCTTTCCGGCTGGCGATCCAATTGGCGCCGACAGCCGCGGCGGCGCGGCCGGTGCCATCTTTGCCGGCAGCTATTGGCACTTGCGATCGACGGAATTCCGGATTGAGCATCGGGGGAAAGGAATTCTAATCTCCGCGTTCGTCAGCGAAGTCACGCGTTGGGCATCATATCCATTGGTCCGAGCATCAGTCGATTGCCGGATGCCCGTCAACTGACGGGCGTAAACGGTCCGCGCCTGCGGCACTGCTCTTCGGTTTGCGCTATGGGTCGCTGTTGGCCACGGACGGCGGCGACGCGCTAATTGATATTATGGTCGGAGTGGCAGGATTTGAACCTGCGACCCCCTCGTCCCGAACGAGGTGCTCTACCAGGCTGAGCCACACTCCGACGTCTCTGGTGCGCCCTCTATAGCGTTGCGGTTCCTGGGCCGCAAGTGCGGAAGCGATCTTGATCGATCCTGATGGAGCTGATTTGCACCATGCCGCGCGGACGCCGATGGACGCCTGGCGAGGGCCATCATGCCGTCTGGCTCTGGTCGATGTCCACAACCGCGCAGTCGCCTGCGGCAAGACGACCGGCGCCAAGCCTCATTCCATGCCATAGCGGAGTGTTGCAGCAGCGGCGAAGGGTCCGATGACGAGGCTCATCAGCGTCAGGGCACACAAAATAGTGAACGGCGTTGCGAACGGCATCGGCCCCGACACCGCCGCGTTGGTGGCCGCCACGCCGAAGATCAGCACCGGAATGGTGAGCGGCAGCACCAGAACCGGCAGCAAGAGACCGCCGCGCCGCAACGCCGCGGCCAGCGCCGCCCCGATGACGCCGGTGAGCGTGAGCGCCGGCGTTCCAACCATCAGCGTCAGCACCGTGGCGCCGAGCGCCGCGGGTTCGAGATTGAGAAACAGGCCGAGCACCGGCGAGGCCACGACCAGCGGCAGGCCGGTCGTCACCCAATGGGCAAGCGCCTTGGTGGCGACGGCCAGTTCGAGCGGTGCCCGCGCGGTCAGGATCAGGTCGAGCGAACCATCCTCATGATCGGTGGCGAATAGGCGGTCGAGCGTCAGCAGCGAGGACAATAGGGCGCCAAGCCACAGGATGGCGGGTCCGATCCGGCGCAGCAGCGCCAAATCGGGGCCGATGGCGAACGGCACCAGCGTGACGACGGTGAGGAAGAACAGCACACCCATCATGGCGCCGCCGCCGACGCGCAGCGCGATACGGGTGTCGCGCGCGAACAGGGATGCAAGAGCCGTCATAGCGATAATTCCGGTATTGCGGGGTGCGGGTGGTCGGGACCGGCGTTGACGTCGGCAGATGGCCCGCCGAGGCGAAGCTCGCTGGCGGTATCCAGCCCCAGCGGCGCATGGGTCGCGGCGACCACCAAACCGCCGTCCGCCAGGTGAGCGTGCATAACGCCGCGCAGCCGCTCCTGCGAGGCCGCGTCGAGTGCCGTCGTCGGCTCGTCGAGGAGCCAGATCGGCCGGGGAACCGCCAGCAGCCGCGCGAGCGAGAGACGCCGCCGCTGTCCGGCCGACAGATAACCGGCCGGAAGATCGGCAAGCTCCGCCAGGCCGGCCGCCTCCAGGCCGCGATTGATTCGCGCGGGGTCGAACACCGCGCTTCCGTTGAGGAACCGCGCCCAAAACGCCAAATTTTCCATCACGGTCAGCGCCGGCTTATGCGGATCGAGGTGACCGAGGTAGTGCGTCTGTTCGGCCACGCTCATTTCGCCGTCGCCACCATTGAGCGCGAGATGGCCCTCGGTTGGTGAAATCAGGCCGGCGATCATGCGCAGCAATGAACTCTTGCCGGCACCGTTGGGACCGGTCAAAACCAGCGCCGTTCCGGCGGTCACGGAAAAATTGATCTTTGAGAATACCCGGCGACCGCCACGGACGCAGGTCAAGTCCACCCCGATCAGGTTCATGACGACAAAGGTCCCGTCCGATTCTGTTTCGGCGCAATGGCCGCCGGTGTGCGTACCGACGTTTTTTTGCTGCCGCCGCGCAGCCAAAACCATCGTTCATCTGGTAACATTCGCCGAATCTGCCTATAAACTTGTGCCTGCGCGCTTCATGGGCATGCACGCGCGGCCGGGCGCGCATCGCGGCCCGTCAACCCGCGGAAACGCGTCGGAGCACCGGCCTCCCCGCCCGCCGGAATGGAAAACCACATGACCTCCCTCGACAGCTTCAAATGCGCGCGCACCCTCAAGGTGGGCAACAAGACCTATACGTATTACAGCCTTCCGGTCGCGGAGAAAAACGGCCTCAAGGGAATTTCCCGTCTGCCTTTCTCCATGAAGGTGCTGCTTGAGAACCTGCTGCGCAACGAGGACGGCCGCACGGTGTCCAAGGAGGACATCCAGGCCTGTGCGCAATGGGTCAAGACCAAAACCTCGGAACGGGAAATTGCTTTCCGCCCGGCGCGCGTCCTCATGCAGGATTTTACCGGCGTCCCGGCCGTCGTGGACTTGGCGGCGATGCGCGACGCGATGAAAAAGCTCGGCGGGGATCCGACGCAAATCAATCCGCTGGTGCCGGTCGACCTCGTCATCGACCATTCGGTCGCGATCACGTTTTTCGGCGACAACGAGGCGTTCGGCAAAAACGTCGCCGAGGAATACAAGCAAAACGGCGAGCGCTACCGGTTCCTGAAATGGGCGCAGGGGTCGTTCGAGAATTTCCGGGTCGTGCCGCCGGGCACCGGCATCTGTCACCAGGTCAATCTCGAATACCTGTCGCAAACCGTGTTCACCGCGGAAGGCACTGTCGCGGTCGAAGGCAAGGAAGTGACCGGTCCGGTTGCCTATCCGGACACGGTCGTGGGCACGGATTCCCATACCACGATGGTCAATGGCCTGTCGGTGCTCGGCTGGGGTGTGGGCGGCATCGAAGCCGAAGCGGCCATGCTCGGGCAGCCCTACTCCATGGTGCTGCCCGAGGTGATCGGGGTCAAGCTCACCGGAAAGCTCAAGGAGGGCATGACGGCGACCGACTTGGTGCTTACCGTCACGCAAATGCTGCGCAAGCGCGGCGTGGTCGGCAAATTCGTGGAGTTCTTCGGACCCGGGCTCGCCAGCCTGACGATCGCGGATCGCGCCACCCTGGGCAATATGGCACCGGAGTATGGTGCGACCTGCGGGTTCTTCCCGATCGACGACGACACGCTGGATTATTTGCGTAACACCGCGCGCCCCGAGTTGCGCGTGAAATTGGTTGCGGCCTATGCGGAGGCGCAAGGCATGTTCCGCACCAAGGACACGCCCGATCCGGTCTTTACGGACGTGCTGAAGCTCGATCTCGGCTCGGTGGAACCATCGCTCGCGGGCCCGAAGCGTCCGCAGGACCGCGTCGCCCTCAAGGACGTGAAGGCGGGCTTCGCCGCCGCCCTGGACAAGGAGTTCGGCAAGGGGGCGGAGGCCGACAAACGGGTGCCGGTCGCGGGCCGCGGGCATGATCTCGGCCATGGCGACGTGGTCATCGCGGCCATCACCTCCTGCACCAACACCTCCAATCCCAACGTCATGGTAGGAGCGGGTCTACTCGCCCGCAATGCGGTGGCCAAAGGCCTCACCGTCAAGCCGTGGGTCAAGACGTCGCTCGCGCCCGGTTCCCAGGTCGTGGGCGAATATTTGGCGAAGTCGGGCCTGCAGAAGGACCTCGACAAGCTCGGCTTCAATCTGGTCGGCTATGGCTGTACCACCTGCATCGGCAATTCCGGACCGCTGCCGGCGGAAATCTCCAAGACCATCAACGAGGCCGACCTCGTCGCAGCGGCGGTCCTGTCCGGCAACCGCAATTTCGAGGGGCGGGTCAATCAGGACGTGCGGGCCAATTATCTGGCCTCGCCGCCGCTCGTCGTCGCCTATGCGATCGCCGGCACCGTGAATTTCGATTTCGCCAAGACGCCGCTCGGCACCGACAAGGCCGGCAAGAAGGTGTTTCTCAAGGATATCTGGCCGAGCAGCGACGACATCGCGGCGGTGGTCAAGAAGACGATCACCAAGAAAGTCTTTGAACGCAAATACGGCCACGTCTTCGAAGGCGACGAGGCCTGGACCGGGATCGCCGTGAAGGGCGGCCTCACCTACGCATGGGATCGCAAATCGACCTATGTGCAAAATCCGCCCTATTTTGTCGGCATGGGCCGCACGCCGGAGCAAGTCGGGGACATCGTCGATGCCCGCATCCTCGGGCTGTTCCTCAATTCGATCACGACCGACCACATATCGCCGGCCGGATCCATCAAGGCATCTTCACCGGCCGGCCAATATCTGATCGACCACAAGGTCAAGCCCGCCAACTTCAACCAGTACGGTACCCGGCGTGGCAACCACGAAGTGATGATGCGCGGCACCTTCGCCAACATCCGCATCAAGAACCAGATGGTTCCGGGCGTCGAAGGCGGCGTCACCATCCACTATCCGTCCGGCGAGCAGATGCCGATCTACGACGCCGCGATGCGGTACAAGACCGAGAACGTCCCGCTGGTCATCTTCGCCGGCAAGGAATACGGCACGGGGTCGTCCCGCGACTGGGCCGCAAAGGGGACCGTTCTGCTCGGCGTCCGCGCCGTCGTCTGCCAGTCGTTCGAACGCATCCACCGATCGAACCTGATCGGAATGGGTGTGATCCCGCTGGTGTTCGAAGAGGGCACCTCGTGGCAGACACTCGGCTTGAAGGGCGATGAACAGGTTACGATCCGTGGTCTGCATAGCGATCTCAAGCCCCGCCAGCGCTTGACGGCGGAAATCATCGGCGCCGACGGATCGCTCAAGCGCGTGCCGCTGGTGTGCCGGATCGATACGCTCGACGAGCTGGAATATTTCAAGAACGGCGGCATCCTCCAATACGTCTTGCGCCACCTCGCCGCCTAACGCCGCCCGACCGGTTCACGCAAGGCCGCCGGAACGTACGTCCGGCGGCCTTTTGCTTTTGGTGCGACCTCACCTTGAAGTGAGTGGCCGGTGAACCTCCCGCGACGTATGGAGAGTAACAGGAATACACTCTGGGGAGGCGACGAGCATGAAGACATCGCGGTTGATTATCGACACGGTGGTGAGCGTTCTTGCTTTTGCCGCTGCGTCATTAGCGCATGCCGATCCCCGCGCCGTCATCGAATTATTTACCAGTCAAGGGTGTTCGTCCTGCCCGCCCGCCGACAAGCTGCTGTCGGAATTTCGTAACGATGCTTCGCTGATTGCCCTCAGCCTTCCGGTGGATTACTGGGATTATCTCGGCTGGAAAGACACGCTCGCCATCCCCGGCCACACCGCGCGGCAGAAGGCCTATGCGCATGTGCGCGGCGATCGCGAGGTGTATACGCCGCAAGTGGTCGTCAACGGCGTTGCCCAGGCGCTGGGCAGCGATCGCGACGAAATCGAAAAGGCCATCGCGCAAAGCCGTAACCGTGGATTGCTCCTGTCGGTGCCGATAAAGGTGGTGGTGTCCGACGAACGGGTGACGGTGACGCTGCCGGACCGTGATGGCGGCGACACGGCGGTCGTCGGAGAGGCGTGGCTATGTCCGTTGAGCCGCTCCGTGGCCGTCGGAGTCGGTCGTGGCGAAAATCGTGGTAAAATGTTAAATTATGTCAACGTCGTGCGGCGCTGGGTGAAACTTGGCACGTGGTCCGGCAAATCCGAGACATTTACGGTGCCGATCGATGCCATCAAGTTCGCCGGCATCGACGGGGTGGCAATCATCGTGCAACGCGGCAGCTTGGAAAAGCCGGGAGCGATGCTCGGAGCCGCGCTGGCAACGTTGCATTGAACGCCCCTCCGGCCCGTCCGGCTGAATTGGGCTTGATTTCTTCGCAGCCACGATTTGCTGAACTGCGAAGCAGCGCCGGATAGAGAACATTCGCGCCGAGAAACGCCGTAAGAGCAGGCGTTTCCGTCATAAAAGCCCGAATTCCTGATCCAGGGCGACGATCTCGTCGAGCGCTTGCTCGCGTGTGGCGAACTGAGCGGCCTTGTAGGCAAGCACGTCACGCAGAGGCAACCGCCGGTGCTTGCCGACCGTGCGCCCCGCAAGCATCCCCTTCTCGATCAGGCCGACGACGAACGGCCGCGACACTTGCAAAAGATCGGCGGCTTGTTGCGTCGTGATTTCAGCCTCGACCGGAATGAGCGCGACAGCGTTGCCGATTTCCGTTTCCTTCAGAATGTCCACGAGCAGGCGCCTCACGACCGGCGGCAGATCGCGCATCGTTATGTTTTGACCGGACGCAATGGCATGGCGCGCGCTTGCCGCAAGGACCGTATCTTGAACCGACGGGATGATCGGGTCGGGAGGGAGCGGCTCATGAATTTTACCTCCAACATTCGCCTAGCACATTATCGAAACAGCCACAATAAACGAAATAATCGAACTTGGAGCACCGTCGAGCAATGGTGCAAGTGCCTTCGCGCTCCCTCGTTCTCGTCGCGTGCGGCGTCATCCCATGCTAAGAGCCGCGCCGGAACCGATGGACCCTCATGAGCGCCGCACCGACGATCGACATTCCCACCAAGGCCGATCTGCTGATCGCCGCCTACATGCGCGCCGGCTATGCGCGGCTGTCGCCGGCGATTTTGCAGCCGGCGGAGCCGTTCCTCGACCTCTCGGGCGAAGATATGCGGCGGCACATGTATCTGGTCACCGATGCGGCCGGGCGCGACCTCTGCCTGCGGCCGGACCTGACGATTCCGGTGGCGCGGCATTACCTGGACGCGGGCGCCCCGGCACAGCCGGCGAATTTCTGTTATCTCGGAGCGGTGTTTCGCGACCACGGGGGAGCAGCAGGCGAGTTCATGCAGGCCGGGATCGAGTTTTTCGGCAATCGTGATACCGCAGCCGCGGATGCCGAGACGCTGGCCCGTGGCCTCGCGGCGACCGCCCATTACGGCATCGAAGCACCTACGATCATGATGGGCGATGTGGGGCTGTTCGCCGCGTTCATCGACGCGCTCGAACTGGTGCCGGCGTGGAAGCGCCGCTTGCGCAAGGATTTTCATCGCCCGGCGGCGCAGGCCCGCTATCTGAGCGACGCGATCGATAACGCATCCGGCACCGGACTGGAGGCGCCCGAACGCGGCGCCCGCCAGGGACGCGATAACGACCACGGCGTGCTGGCGGCCTTCGCCAATGCCAATCCGAAGGCCGCCCAGGCGCTGGTGAGCGATCTGTTGTCGATTGCCGGCAAGACCACGGTCGGCGGACGCAGCATCGAGGAAATCGCCGACCGCTTCGTCGAGCAGGCGGAACTCGGTTTCTCCACGGGGCTGCCGGGCGAAATTCGTGCGCTGATCGCGCGCTTCCTCGCCATCGCGGGCTCACCTGATGAAGCCGCCGCGGCGTTGCGGGCACTGCAAGTGGAGGCAAAAATTTCGCTCGGGGCCGCGCTCGATCTGTTCGAGCGGCGCAACGCCTGTCTCACCGACCGCGGGATCGATCTGCGGGGCGTGCGCTTTGCCACCGCATTCCGGCGCGGCGTCGACTATTACACCGGCTGCGTGTTCGAGCTGCATGATCCGCATGACCGCGCCGGCGGTCCTTTGGTGGCGGGCGGCCGCTATGATGGCTTGCTCACCCGCCTTGGCAGCCGGGCGCCGATCCCGGCCGTCGGCTTTGCGGTCTGGATCGAACGGCTCGCGGCCTGCGGCGGTGCCTTGGCGTCGGACTCCCGCGCGAGCGGAGGGGAGCGATGAGCGCGCTCGTCATGGCGGTGCCCGCCAAGGGGCGGCTGCAGGAAAACGCCGAGGCGTTTTTCGCCCGCGCCGGGCTCGACCTCGTCAAGCCGCGCGGCGCGCGCGATTACCGCGGCGCCGTAAAAGGCCTCGACGGCGTCGAAGTGGCGTTCATCTCGGCCTCCGAAATCACCGAACAGCTTGCCGCCGGCGCTGTGCATTTCGGCATCACCGGCGAGGATCTTGTGCGCGAGATGATCCCGGCGGCCGACGACAAGGTGGTGCTGCTGGAGGGGCTGGGCTTTGGACACGCGAATGTCGTGGTCGCGGTGCCGGAAGCCTGGATCGACGTGCGCGACATGGCGGATCTCGACGATGTGGCAACCGCGTTCCGCACCCGCCATGACCGCCGCCTGCGGGTGGCTACCAAATACCTCAACCTCACCCGCGGGTTTTTCGCCCGCCACGCCATCGTGGATTACCGCATTGTCGAGAGCACCGGCGCGACCGAAGGCGCGCCCGCCGCGGGCTCCGCGGAACTGATCGTCGACATCACCACCACCGGCACGACGCTCGCCGCCAACGGCCTAAAGATTGTAGAGGACGGCGTCATCCTGCGCTCGCAGGCGAACCTGGTCGCCGCCCGCGGCGCAGCCTGGAGCAAGGACGCGCTGGAAACCGCGCGCCTCATCCTCGACCGCATCGCGGCGCAAGGGCGCGCCCGCCTGTTCCGCGAGGTGCGGACAAGGTTCGCCGGCTGCAACGATGAATTGCTGGCGGCGGCCAAAGCTAGCTTCGGCGTGGTGACGCCGTTCGGCGGCCCGACCTCGTCCGGCATGCTGACGCTACACTGCCCCCCCGCCCACGTCCATGGACTGGCCCGGTTTCTGCGCCAACATGGCGCCGAGAGCGTGATCGTGGCGGCGATCGACTATGTTTTTACGCAGGAGAACCCGCTGTTCGATAGGCTGAAGGGTGCGGTGTGAGGCGATGCGCCACTTGTTCCCGACGTCAAGCTGGGGTTAGGGAGAACGTGAAGGCGCTGTTGGGGGTTCTGGTTTGGGAGCCTGTGCGCAAACGGATGCGACCACAAAGCGGCACCAGGCCATCTGCCTGAGGTTCGGGGCCAATTTTTTACCGGCCGACGCTTCCCATAAAGTTGGCATGAGCAGGAATTTCGACGCACATTGCTGTCCGATCAATGGCTTACGGCATCCTCCGCAAGACGATATTACGGCTTGGTACAGTTGGTCTGGCGACGAGTTCTCGACGCACGCGGATCCCCACGGCTGAAGGATCGAGCTTCGGCCCCTTGGATACCCCTTGGATACCCAGGGTGATAAAAAATGGAACTGACACAAATAGCAGAAGGCTGGATGTTATCCTTCAAGGATGCGGCGCCGGGTATTTCAACGGCCGGGGATGCGCGCGTCCCCTCTCCCCATGGCGTCCTTCACGCCATGGGGAGAGGGTCAGGGTGAGGGGCAGGGGCGCGTGAGGGCTTTGCGGCACCGCCGCGTTCGTCTCCGCGACAGCAATGATCGGTCCATCCGTCCGTGCTCGCATCCGCCCCTCACCCCAACCCTCTCCCCATCGTGAAGAACGATGGGGAGAGGGAGGTGCGCGATCCGGCGCCGTGCGCCGGCCACGCTGTGGCTGCCACGGACAATTCCTGATGGTCGTACCCCACGGCGACCGCCACCACGGTGAGCTATACGGCCAACAATCTCTACCAATACACGGCAGTGGGGCGGTAACCCCGACTTACGATCGCAACGGCAACCTCACCTTCGACGGCACCTTCACTTACGGCTATGATCCCGAGAGCAAGCATCTTCCAAATAACGATGATCACGATAGTGAAAATGGCGACAAACGGGGAGACTTAGGATGATCAACAGCGGAACATGTATATCAAATTTACGAATGATATTCCTGAAGCGAGGGCTGAAGTTTGTTTTCGCATTATTTATGACGTCGCCCATTTATGGGCACGCTGCAGATACTAACTTCTGGCAACGCCGGCCAGCGACAGATCAAATGCAGAACAGAGTAAACTTGCCGAAAGTCCCAAAGACCGATATCTATGAAGTCGTACCCACCAAGATCGACACCGCGCTTGCTTGGCATCTTGAAAAAAAGCCCTTCGCCGTTCTTACATGCTCAGATGCCGATTTTCTCACTGGCGGTCATTACACGTGCGATGCAAACAAAAAACCGATTCTTGTGCGGGCCGTTTATACAAATGGTGGAACCGGAGCTTTTTTAATTAGCTATGACAATGGAGTACTATATATAATCCACGGCTCATTGGGCAGGCCCGGAGAAGTGAAAAATATCCCGATCATTGTCAATCTTCCATTCACTCCAGTCGAAGTCTTCGCATGGATCACAGGGGCAATATAGCCCTCGACGGCAATGTGCTGACGCGCAAAACCCGCAAGGGCGATACCATCACGTTCACCTACGACACCCTCAAGCGGCTCTCGACCAAGGCGGCGCCTTCCGAGCCGACCGTCACCTATACGTATGATCTGGCGGGCCGGCTGACCTCGGCGAGCGACACCAGCGCGGCGATGACCGCCGCCGCCTCGCCCGCCGGCACGCTCGGCACCGTGACCATGACCTATGACCAGGCCAACCGGCCACTCGGGTTCACGTTCGGCCCGGCGCCGGCGCAGACCACGCCGACGGCGAGCCAGAGCGGCTTTGCCTATGCGTACGACGCGACCAATCGCCGCATCGGCGGCACCGCGACCGACAATTCCTGGTGGGCGTACCCGACGGCGACCGCGACAACGGTCGCCTACACAGCCAACAGCCTCGACCAATACACCGCTGTGGGCGCGGTGACGCCGACCTATGACGGCAACGGCAATTTGACGTTCGACGGCACCTTCACCTACGGCTACGATGCCGAGAGCCGGCTGACCTCCGTCACCCAGGGCGGTACCACGGTCGCGACCTATGCGTATGACGCGCTCGGCCACCGCAAGTCCAAGACCGTGGGCACCACGACGGCGATCTACGTCCGCGACGGAGGCAACCGGGCATTGCTGGATTATAACGGCGCCACCGGCGCGGTGCTCGACTGGTACGCCTTCGGCGCCGGGCCGAACGACGCCCTCACCCAGCTAAACGTCGCCGCCAATACACGGGTGACCTACGTCCCGGACCTCATCGGCTCGGTAATCGGCGCGCTCGATTCCGGCACCGGCGCCATCACCAAGACCGGCTACCAGCCCTACGGCGAAAGCCCCTCCACCGCCGGCACCTTCCGCTACACCGGCGCCCGCATCGATGCGGAGAGCAACGGGCTGTACGACTTCCGCGCGCGGATGTATTCCCCGGTGCTGGGGCGGTTTCTGCAGGCGGACCCGATCGGGACGCTGGGCGGGATGAATCTGTACGCCTATGTCGATAATGATCCGCTGAACAATGTGGACCCGTTCGGCCTCGCGCAAATCGTGGTCCAGTACAACAACATCGGCGGCATCTTAGGGTACACGCATTCGTACATAGTTGTGACCGACACAAACGGAGCGCAGACTTATTTCCGTGCAGGTCCATCAGCAGGCGGACCATCGTCTGGATCCTCTGGTGCCGTCAGCTCTGGTGTTGGCGGATCTTCAGGGCAGTCCGTTGGATCGAACTCGAACTCGGCGAACGGATCGAGTCCCGGCAGTGGCCCCGGCGGCGTCGGCGCGAATACCGGGCCGTTTGGCCAACTATATGCCAACAGTGGGAGCTACGTGTCCGGGACTGTTGACTATACGACCTCGCCGGCTGCATCGGTCACAGTGCTGTCGAATAATTTGCCGGCTGCTGGGTACATCAACCAGCTCACGCAGTATCAGAACGCCGTTAATGCGGCTGGCATTCCCTACAACCCGTTCAGCACAAACAGCAACGCATACGCAGCCGGTGCCGTCCAATCGTTGGGGCTGACGGCTCCAACACCGCCGGTCTGGGCGCCTGGAGCAGGCACGCAACTGCCGCTGCCAGGTGGAGGCGGCGCAGGTGGCGGAGGTTCGACCAGCGGCTCCTTGCTCAGTCCTGCGGCCTATGCTGGCGAGGGCGGCGGGCCGCCGGCCAAATAGGATCGATCATGTTCGGGTGGCCCAGAATATTGACGTTGCTTGCGATCGGAGTGAGCTGTGTCGTGGTGGTATCATGCATGTTGGCGGTTCGGAGTCCCGCTCAGACGGGACCGACGAACGGCGCTGCGACAGGTAGTCCAATGAACGCTGAAACTTTGGAGCGCGAGGTTCGAGAAGCGCTGCCCGCCGGCAGTTCTCTTGCTGCGGTCGAGAATTATCTGACCAAGCGTGGCCTCGAATTCAGCTTTGAAGAGCGGTCGAAAATGGTATTTGCGATTGCGCGCAAGCTGCAAGGAAGCACGAATCTCGCGAGCAAATCCCTTGCCTTCAAGTTCCATTTTGACGATGCGCGGACCTTGAAATCGATCGATGCAGAGGTCCTCTACACCGGCCCGTGAGGATCAATCTACTGCGCATCGACGGCGCCTCGGATGCAGCGCGCCGGCAGGTCGAGCGACCGATGCGTGATTGGGTTCGGCGCAGGTGGTCGTAGTGTGGCGCAGGATCGGCGGGTGTATTGGTGATGGCAAGATAAAGCGAACGTCGTTCGCGCCGTCTCTTGCCGCCTAAGTAGTTGTCTGCACACTGTTTTTTTGTGGTGCCAGAGTGGCACCATGGGGAGTGCCCCGGCTGGCGCTTTTGCCGTAAGCCGTTGATCTGGCGGGTGCTTTGCGGGTGGCGGTTGGAGGCTCCTTGCGCGGGCGGATTGGCCGGCGAATATCTTCATCATGACCCGCGACGACGACACCGCATTCGAGCCGCGCGTGGGCCGCTCGCGCGGCCGTGGCAACGGCCGGGCGCGTCGTCCGCTGACCTTCCTCGAGGAGGTCAATCGCGCGGTCGCCCGTGCCGGCGGCGATCCGCGCCGCGTCGGGCGGCCGCGCCGGCGAAACTGCTCGGAGACCGGAACCGCCCGGCGAATTGAACGGAGATCGCGGCTGTCTTGCGGCCCACACCGAGTCAGCCAGTGAGATCGCCAAGCCGAACCGGGTGACCATGGGGGTTAGGCGGTCGTCTGTCGCATATGAGGATGGCCATAGGCCTATCGCTGCCGAGAAGAAGGCAGTCCCTAATTCTTCAACCCCTATTTCCCTTTGAGCGCGTCTTTGAGGCCATCGACGGTATTTTGAACTTTGCCCTCTGCCTTGTCGGCCTTGCCCTCCGAACTCCAGCTTGGCGTCACCGACCGCCTTGGCGACCGCTTGCGTCACTTCGCCTTGGATTTGCACCGCCGATCCGAGGATGCGCTCCCTGTCCATGATTTGTGCTCTCCACTAACGCCCTGGGCAATTGAGGTGGGGCCGTAGTGTCGTCTGTGTCCTCTAACTTGTGCCAGCTTATATGCTTGAATGTCCCGCCAGCCGTCGTTGACTTGGATCGACCGACCGAGCGATTATCAGCTGCGAGAAAAACAACAACCCGCAGTAGGTAATGGATATGACTTCGTCTTGACTTAAGTCAATTGCATAGGGTGTTGAATGCCCGTATCTTTGTGCTATTAGAACGGCCTGAAGCAAGAGCAACGGCCCTAAAAGTGCGCAATGACTGGAATGACTAGGAGGGCGCCCGCGGACGGCGCGGCCCCTAAATTGTTTCGATCGTGCGCCGAAAGGAACGCGTTCACGTGAGCAAAGTGCTGGAGGGTCTGAAGACCCGGCTCCACATGATGCGTTCCGCATGGATGTCGGACTTGGTCGTCCAAACACCCGAGCCTCCAACCGAGTTCGCTCCCGTTACGAAGGCTCTGAAGCGGGGTGAATCCGGAGCCATCCTCATCATTGTCGCCTTGCTGGTATTCCATTTCCTGTATTTTGCATCCCCGATCCTCATCCCAATCGTGATGGCGTTGTTGCTGAGCATGCTGTTGGCGCCGTTGGTGGGGCTGATGGGGCGGCTTCGCGTGCCGCGGACTTTAGGTTCACTGATCGTCGTGGTGACGGCCGTAGGGTCATTATTCGGCATCGCGGCCAGCCTGAGCGGTCCCGCTCAGAGTTGGCTGACGGAGCCGCAGCGGTTCTCACGGTTGGAGGAAAAGCTGCGTCCTATCGCGGCGCCGCTCGAAAAGCTGCAATATGCGATCGCGCAGGTGGGAAAGGCAATGGCCCCAACGGTCGGGCCGGCGATCCAGGAGGTTGACATTAGGCAACCGCAGTTGGCGGGCCTGCTGTCAACCGGCTTCGGGAAAGCGGCGTTCACCATCGGTGCGATCATAACGCTGCTGTATATGTTTTTGGTTTCCGGTGATACATTTTTGCGAAAGCTCGTGTTGGTCACTCCGTTGCTCCAAGACAAGAAACGCGCGGTCGATATTGTCAGAAATATACAAATTGATATTTCATTCTATCTTTCCATGGTTGCCGCAATTAATATCTTTATTGGTCTCGTCGTGACGGCGACGACAGCAGCTGTCGGCATCCATGACCCGTTTTTGTGGGGTGCCATGGCCACCGTGTTGAGTTTTGCACCCTATGTTGGCGAGGTCGCCATCGTCATCCTTCTTACTCTGGCAGGTATTCTAACTTTCGATAGCCTCGCTCCGGTGTTGGTGGCGCCGATAATCTATTTTATTGCAATGACGATGTGTTGGCAGGGCTTCATTCCTTTCGTGGTTGGTCGGCGAATGATGCTCAGCCCGGTCGCCATATTGATCACGATTATCACGCTCGGCTGGATGTGGGGAGT
>CAWDKL010000085.1:0-16257 GCA_963802745.1 uncultured Alphaproteobacteria bacterium
CCAGATCCTCATAGAGCGGCAGAGCCTCCGGCCTCTTGCCCGCCTTGTAGAGCGCATTCGCCCGCGCAGCTTCATCCTCCTGGGCCATTCCCGCTGTGACCGCAAGGCACAGGCAAACTCCCGCAATCCATCTCCGCATGACTCTCTCCTTTCGCGCAAAATCATCTGGCCCGATACCACCTTAGACAACGCCGGCCCGCGCTTTGTTCCCATCTCCGGCAAGAATCTCCGCGACCCTCCATGCTAACCTGAGTCTTCAGCCCGTGGAGTCTTCATTTGCAACAGACCGCACTGATTGTCGCCGTCTTCGAGTTCGTGATTCTCCTCTTTTCGCTCTGTGTCCATGAGTGCGCACATGCCTGGATGGCCTCGCGGCTGGGCGATCAGACCGCCCGCCTCGAAGGCCGCATTCTGGAGCGGGGCTTGGTGTCCCGAGACGACCTGATTGCCGCTCTTGAGGAAGTGACACCCTTTCGTTTCGTAGATCCGCGCTTTGCAGCCGTCAGAAGGCGGTTCTGGAGCTCGTTCCTCGCGCCGCTGCCGTCCGCTACTGCGTGTTGCCGCTGATCCGCGAGGGCGGCCGGATCATTACTGTGATGGCGGAGCCCCAAAATCTCCATACCGTCAACGATCTTAGGTTCGTGACGGGGATGGACATTTCTCCCCGCCTGGGTTTTCGCTCGGACATCCTCGCAGCCATCGAAAAGTGTTACGCCCAACAGGTGGCAGAGACGAAGGCGGAGCAGGAAGAGACTGCTGACGCGGACCGGCTTCTTCTTCAGGCCGTCGCTCGAAGGCGGTTTGCCGCTGTTGCCACTATTGAGCCCAAGCTGGCGTTCCAGCTGCGCGATCCGCTCATGAAGCTGTGCGATCAGGGCTTGCTGCTGCGCGGTAAGGATTTCGAGCTGCGCTGCAAGGGTTGCCAGAATTTGCAGCGCGGCGTTCTGTTCCCGCAGCACTGCGTTCTCTTTCCGCAATGCCGCGATGACCGATGCCACATCCCCGGCGACCGGGGCGGCTTCGTCGCGCGAATTGTGTGCCGGAGGGCAGGACATGCCCTGGTAGGATTCACGCCTTTACGGCTCGCGCAATGCCGCATCCATCAAGCGATTCCATTTGCCGCACCCAGTCCGCCCCTTCTCGCACCTGGGCAGTTACACAATACCAGCAATCGAGCACAAGCGCTCGCTGCTCTCGCACCCCATCTCGCACAAGACCAAATCGCCGAGGCGCTTACCGCGTCCAAGACCATTCGCGATAAGCGAGAGCGGGGAGGAGCACTGGTAGCTTTGGCACCACATCTTCCGTCCAAGCAACAGGCCGTAGCACTAGTAGAGGCGCTGGCCGCCACCCAGGCCATGGACGATGCGAGCAATCGCGCATTCGCGCTCGCAGCCCTGGCACCTCATCTCCCGTACCAGCAAAAGGCCGCCGCGGTGGCAGAAGCCCTCGCCGGCGCGAAGGCAATAGGCGAAGAGATGACACGCGCCACTTTGCTCCAAGTCCTTGCACCGCTTTTGTCACAGGACCAAATTGCCGACGCGCTCGCCACCGCACGGGCCATTGGCAGTGAGAGTAATCGCGTGCGCGCACTCGTGTCCCTTGCATCTCATCTCTCGTACGAGCAAAGGGACGTGGTGCTGGCAGAAGCGCTCATCGCCGCCACGGCCATTGGCGAAAAGGGGGACCGCGCATATGCGATCGCAACCCTCACACCTCATCTTTCGTCCGATCAAAAGGCTACCGTACTGGCAGAGGCCCTCGCCGCCGTTGGGGCCATCGACGATGGCAGCGGCCGCGCGCGCGAACTCGTAGCCCTCGCATCTCATCTCCCAATCGAGCAAAAGGTCACCGCACTGAAAAAGGCGCTCGCCATCGCAAAGGCTGCTGGTGATGACCAGCAATATGCAATAGCGCTCGCAGCCCTCGCGCCTTACCTCCGGTCAGACGATTTGATCGCGGCATTCTCCGCCTCAAGGGCGATCAGCAGCAAGCTTGTTCACGCGATCTATCTCAAGGCGCTAGCACCTCATATCCCGTCCGAGGCAATCGGAGAGGCGCTTGCCGACGCCATGGGGATCGGCAGCGATTTGGACCGGGCATTTGCGCTCGGCGCCCTGGCAAGCTACCTCTCACAAGACCAAATCGCCGAGGCGTTCGCCGCAGCGGAGGCGATTGGCAGTGAGAGCTATCGCGCGTTCGCACTCACGCTGCTCGCACCTCACCTCTCACAAGGCGAGATTGCCCAGGCGCTGGCCGACGCAAAGGCGCTCGGCGGAGCGGGTGACCGTGAGCTCGCGCTCCGAGGTCTCGTGCCTCACGTTGCGACAAATCAATATGACGCCTTTTCTTCACTGATCGATACGGTCGCAGAGCTTGACCGGGCTCGAGCGCTGGCATGCATGGCCTTTACCATAGATCTTTCGGCGGCAATCGGGGGCGTCGATGCATTGATGGATATCCACCGCGTCATCACGGACACCGCGCGCTGGTATCCGTGATGCCTGCGCACAAAGCTCCGGCACCTTCTTGCTACCTTGACGGAAGCGGACTATCATTATAGGCTACTTCTTTCACGCGGCTGGCACCTGGCGCGGCCGATCGTGAAACGGGCGAAGCCGATACAGATGATTCCATCAAGTGCATATCAGCAAGTGAAGAGAGGTAAAGGGTGTGCTTTTCGACTTTAGGCATGGGAGAAGCAGACAACGCAAAAAAATGCGAAATTCCCTGCTCTTTTCTCTGCTGGCAGGGAATTGCTCTGCCATAACAGCGTCTTCCCGCGCCCCGATTGCTCACTGGCGTTGAGCAATTCGATGTCGCGACGGGACCATCCGGGGCCATATCGATAGTCAAATCGTCGCTTATGCGAATGTTGCCACGTTCGTCCGCTCGATCGCGGCGAAGATAAGCGATGTTGTAGGCTCGATTGGAGGTAATTTTCGTCAGTGGCCCCTGGGCGCAGCATCCGCCGCCACTCACGTATCCACCTTGAGCGCCGCGATAAATGCCTCCTGCGGGATATCTACCTTGCCGAACTGGCGCATGCGCTTCTTGCCTTCCTTCTGCTTGTCCAACAGCTTCCGCTTGCGGGTTATGTCGCCGCCGTAACACTTGGCGGTTACGTCCTTGCGGAAGGCGCGCACGGTTTCGCGGGCGATGATTTTGCCGCCGATCGCCGCCTGGATCGGAATTTGGAACATGTGCGGCGGGATCAGTTCTTTGAGCTTTTCCACCATGGCGCGGCCGCGGTTTTCCGCGCGGGTGCGGTGGACCAGCATGGAGAGCGCGTCCACCGGCTCGGCGTTGACCAGGATCTGCATCTTGACCAGGTCGGCGGGCTTGTAGTCGGTGAGCTGATAGTCGAACGAAGCGTAGCCCTTGGACACCGATTTGAGCCGGTCATAGAAATCGAACACCACCTCGTTGAGCGGCAGGTCGTATTTGACCATGGCGCGATTGCCCACATAGGTGAGCTCGACCTGGTTGCCGCGGCGGTCCTGGCACAGCTTCAATACGCTGCCGAGATATTCGTCGGGGGTCAGGATGGTGGCGCGGATCCACGGCTCGTGGATTTCCTTGATCTTCATCGGGTCCGGCATATCGACCGGATTGTGGATCTCGATCTCGCTGCCATCGCTCAGGTGCATCTTGTAGATCACCGACGGCGCGGTCGCGATCAGGTCGAGGTTGAATTCGCGCTCCAGCCGCTCCTGGATGATTTCGAGGTGCAACAGCCCAAGGAATCCGCAGCGGAAGCCGAAGCCGAGCGCGGCGCTGGTCTCCATCTCGAAGGAGAAGCTCGCATCGTTGAGGCGGAGCTTGCCCATCGCGGCGCGCAAATCCTCGAATTGCGCCGCATCGACCGGAAACAGTCCGCAGAACACCACCGGCACCGCGGGGCGAAAGCCCGGCAGCGCCGCCGCGGCGGGCTTGCGGTCGTCGGTGATGGTATCGCCGACCCTGGTGTCGGCCACCTCCTTGATGTTGGCGGTGAGAAACCCGATCTCCCCAGGCCCAGCTCCGCCACTTCGGTGAGTTTTGGCGTGAACACGCCGACGCGATCGACCTCGTAGCTCGCGTTCGTCCCCATCATGCGGATGCGGACGCCCTTCTTCAGCGTACCGTCGACGATGCGCACCAGCACCACGACTCCGAGGTAAAGATCATACCAGCTGTCGACCAGCAGCGCCTTGAGGGTGGCGTCGCGGTCGCCTTGGGGCGGCGGCAGGCGGGTGACGATCGCCTCCAGCACCGCCCGATATTGAGGCCGGTCTTGGCCGAGATCAAAATGGCGTCGGAGGCATCAAGGCCGATCACGTCCTCGATCTGCTGCCGGATCTTTTCCGGCTCGGCGGCCGGCAGATCGACCTTGTTGAGGACCGGCACCACCTCATGATTGTTGTCGAGCGCCTGATAGACGTTGGCGAGCGTCTGCGCCTCCACGCCCTGGCTCGCATCCACCACCAAGAGCGAGCCCTCGCAAGCCGCTAGGCTGCGGTTGACTTCGTAGGCAAAGTCCACGTGACCGGGCGTGTCGATCAGATTGAGGATGTAGTCCTTGCCGTCCTTGGCGCGATAACGCAGCCGGACCGTCTGGGCTTTGATGGTGATGCCGCGCTCGCGCTCGATATCCATGGAATCGAGGACCTGCTCGCGGCCGACCATCTCCCGTTCGGAGAGGCCGCCGGTGAGCTGGATCAGCCGATCCGCAAGGGTGGACTTGCCATGGTCGATATGGGCGACGATGGAAAAATTGCGGATATTGTCGATGGGCACGGTGGTCATGGCCCGCATGTAGCAACGCGCGGGCGCGGAGGGAAGTGCATGGTGCGTCTGCCGTGCACCCCGCGGTCCGACCCTCCACCGCAAACCGTGCCGCCCAAATCCGAGCAGGCGGCACTTATCGGCGGCCGCCGCGCGTTACTGCGTCTGCGGTTGCAGCAGCAGCTTCTGCACCCGCCAATTGGCGGTCTCGGCGGCGTAGATCTCGTTCTCCGACGGGCAGGCCAGCGCATGGGCGCCGGAGAACTGCTTCAGGTTGCGGCCCGAACGGCCGATCACGCCCAGCACCTTGCCGTCGAGCGACACCTTGAAGATGCGTCCCGGGAAGGTCAATTCGCCGACGAACATCACGCTGCTGCCGCCGGGCGGGATGCAGAGCGAGTTCGGCGCGCCGATCACCTGCTTCAGGCGCTCGCCGGTCGGGGTGTTGCCGTAAACCGCCTTGGTGCCGGGTGCCGGCGGAATGTCGATCGAGAACATCCGCTGAAACTTGCCGTCCGTGTCGAACACCTGGATACGGTGATTGGCGCGGTCGCCCACATAAATGTTGTCGTTCTTGTCGATCGCGATGGCATGCACGGTGCGGAACTGTCCGGGCCCGGTGCCGGGTTCGCCCCAGGACTTCAGCCAGTCGCCGTCCTTGCTGTATTTGGCGACGCGCGAATTGACGTAGCCGTCGGTGATGTAGATGTTGCCTTGGGAATCCCAGGCCACATCGGTCGGCTGGCGGAACATGCCGTCGATCGGCGGGAGCGGCGGATTGACGTGCTCCCACGGCTTGGTTTCCGCTTCCGCCGATTCCTTGCGCCGGCCGAACACCCATTGCACCCGGCCGGCGGGGTTGAATTTCACGATCATGTCCGAGCCCTTGTCGATGGCCCAGATATTGTCGTTCTTGTCGATCCGCACGCTGTGGGCGAACGACCAGGCATAGAGGCCCTTGCCGATTTCGCGCACGAAATTGCCGTTGGCGTCGAACTCCAGCAGTTGCGCCGCGGCGGGCGCATAGGCCGAACCGGTGGCGCTGTTGGAGCGCGTGAACACGAACATGTGGCCCTTGGAATTGACGGCCACGCCGGGCACCTCGCCGAAATTCATCCCGTCGGGCAGGTTCGGGAAGTTGGCAACCGAATCAAAGACGATTTCCGGGGCGCTTTGCTGGGCAGCCGCCGGCACGGCCAGCACCGCCAGCGCGGCGATCATCAGAGCTTTCATGGGGTCCTCCCTTGGTGCCGCCGGCATTTTTAGCCCTACGGCGCATCGGCCGCCGTTTTAGCGCGGGCGGCGGTTGGCGTCCATCGGGGGCGCATCGGCGCGCCGAGCGCATGCAAACCGCGTCGCATCGTATCGGCGCGGCCGCGCCACGCCGGCACCACGGGCGCGCGCATGCTTCAAGGTTTCGGCGGCGGCAGCGTACTGCCGGTCGGCTCGCCCATTCCCTTGTAGACGAACCGCTGGAAGCGCCGGCCGTCGAAATTTTCGCCGACATAAATGTTGCCCTTGCTGTCGGCCGCGAGCGCATGCGGCACGTTCAGCGAGCCGCCGAAGATGCCCTGCTGGCCGATGCGATCGACCACCTCCAGCGTGTCGCGCAGCAGAATCCAGACGTGGTGGTTGGCGCCGTCGATCACGTAAAGGAAGCGCTGATCCGGCGAGAGTGCGAGCCCGGAGGTCGAGCCGGCGAGCAGCGTTCGCGGCGCGACGAATGCTTCCCGCTTGAACGTGCCGTCCCTATCGAACACCTGGATGCGATCGTTGACGCGGTCGGCGACATACACCAAGCCATCCTTCGACAGCGCGACGTTGTGCGGCAGCCGGAATTGCGGCACCAATGGCGCATCCGGATTGTAGGCTCCGAGGTTTTTGTCGTCCGGCTTGTTGCCGTAGGCGCCCCACATGCGCTTGAAGGCGAGCGTGCGCGTATCGATCACGACGACGCGGCGGTTGCGGTAGCCGTCGGCGACGTAGAGCTCGTTATTTGCGGAATCCACCGTCAGGTTGGCGGGGCCGCCGAGATTCGCCGTGTCGGAACTGCCGCCGCTCTTGCCGCGATGGCCGAACTGCGCCAAAAACTTGCCCTGCGCCGTGAATTTAAGGACCTGGTCGTCCTTGTCGCCGCTTCCCGCCAGCCAAACATTGTCGTTGGCATCGACGAAGATGCCGTGCTCGGTCAACGGCCACTCGTAGCCCTCACCCGGACCGCCCCATGCGGCGAGTAGCTTGCCGTCCTGATCGAATGCCAGTACCGGCGGCGCCGGGATGCAGCAATCGGCCCGCGGCGGCGTCATGGCGGCGCCGGCGAAACGCTCGTTCTTCTGCAGCGGGGCCGGCCGGTGCAGCACCCAGATGTGGTCGTGGCTGTCGACCGCCATCCCGCCGATCGCCCCGATCGCCCATTTTTCCGGCAGCGGCTGTGGAAACGACGGATCGTATTGAAATTTTGGCACCTGGACACGCTGCGGCGCCTGTCCGAATACGGCGCCGCAGTTCAGCATCCACGTGGTGCCGAGCGCGAAACCGATAGCGGAGACAACAATAAATCGCTTCATGACCACCCTCCCGGCCGGGCGCGCGTGGCCACGCCATCCCGCCTTGCGTTTCGTCCCGTTGGTGCTCGGGATCTTGAGCCAGCACGACCGATCCCGGCCCGTCATGCGCATCGCGCGCATTATAAGTGAGTGCCGGATGAATGCCAGGCGTCCCGCGCCGCCAGATCCGGAATTCCCGCGGCCGTTCGGTTTGCCAAACGCGTGAGCACGACCGACAGCACAACGCCACAACGGGCCATTGCCACCTGGAGCAAAATCCTTATTCTGGCGCCATCACGGAGAATGCGATTGGGCCGCGCTCCACGCGTCGGACAGCACGGCCTCCGCATTCCGTCCGCGACAGGGCCGGCCCGCTCCGGTAAGAGACCCGGCATGAATCTCATCACCGATACGCTCGATCTCGCGGCAGTGTGTGCGCGGATGGCGCAGCATACCTTCGTCACCGTGGACACTGAATTCCTGCGGGAGACCACCTACTATCCGCTCCTCTGCGTCGCCCAAATGGCGACGGTGGACGAAGCCGTCGTCATCGATACGCTGTCCCCAAGCTTAAGCTTGGCGCCGTTCTACGAGCTCATGGCGAATCGGGAGGTGATCAAGGTCTTTCACGCCGCCCGCCAGGATGTCGAGATCATCTGGCATCAGGCCAAGCTCATTCCACAGCCGATTTTCGACACCCAAGTGGCCGCCATGGTGCTCGGCTATGGGGATTCGATTTCCTACGACCAGCTGGTGCAGCGCATCACCGGGGATCAGCTCGACAAATCGAACCGGTTTACGGACTGGTCGCAGCGGCCGCTGTCGGACGCCCAACTGCGCTATGCCACGTCGGACGTGACGCATTTGCGCGATGTATACCTCTCGCTCTCGGCCGAACTGCGCAAACGCGGGCGGGACGACTGGGTCGGCGAGGAGATGCAAATCCTGACCTCGCCAGACACCTACCGCGCCGACCCCGACACCGCCTGGGAGCGGCTCAAGACGCGGGTGCGCAAGCCGAAGGAACTCGCCGTCCTAATCGAGATCGCGGCCTGGCGCGAGCGCGAGGCGCAGTCGCGCGACGTACCGCGCGGGCGCGTGCTCAAGGACGACGCCATCGGCGACATCGCGACCCACGCTCCGACTACGCCGGAGCGGCTGGCGTCGCTGCGTTCCTTGCCGCGCGGCTTCGAGCGCTCCAAATGGGGCCAGGACATTCTCGATGCCGTCGCCCGCGGGCTCGCCCGCGATCCGGCCGGATTGCCGCCGATCGAGCGGCCGCGGCAGGGCCAGAACGGCAACGCCACCGTGGAACTGTTGAAAGTGCTGCTGCGCATGGCTTCGGAGCGCCACGGCGTCGCCGCCAAGGTCATCGCGACCGTGGAGGACCTCGAACGCCTCGCGTCGGACGATCGCGCCGACGTGCCGGCACTGCACGGCTGGCGCCGCGAGATGTTCGGCGACCAGGCCATCGCGCTCAAGCGCGGCAAGCTGGCGCTCGCGGTTGACCGCGGCCGCGTGGTTGCGGTGGAGCGGGAGTAGCTGCGGCTTCAGTTCTTCCCTCCGGGTGCGGGGTCGCGCGCCGGGTGACGGGCCGGTCCGGATGAGGGGCAGGGCCGGAGGTTTTGGGCTCAACTCCTTGACACGACGGCACGGTCGCGGCTTTCGACGACACCAACTTTGGATGAGCTGTAGCAGATCAACGTCGGCTCCCGCTTCTCGGCGCCGATGACATTCGCGGTTGGCGGCGGGCAATATCTGGCAATTGCCTCGGGAGTGAGTTGTTTTGGCAAGCGCAGCCCGATCACCACGCCGGAACTCAAGGAACAGCGCCACGCCACCGTGCTTTACGCATTCGGACTATAACATAACGAGCCGGCTTGCCGCCTAAACGCCGAAGCGATCTCTCGCTAATGGGTCGGGATAGGCACTCTCTCGCCCCAAAAAATCGGATACACGGCGGCCGGAACATGCCCCGGCCATCCGAGTCTTGACGCCGCGCGAGTTGCTGTGGCTGCGCTGCGCCTTGATTATCCGGTACTTCACTTGCGGGGTTTGCCGAGTTTTTTGCGCTCGACGACTTTCGGTGATGGTGTCGAACGGGAAATAAGGAAATCGTCGGCCGTTTTGCCGGTTTCGATCGCCGCCTTCAGCCATCGAGGCTTCAATCCACGGCCGGCCCAAGTCTCGCTCGGATTTTCCGGATTGCGGTACTTCGGCGCTACCGGCGTGCGTCCGTCACCGGCTGACTTTGAGCGTAGAGAGCTACCGCGAAAACGATTGAGCTTCGCAAGTTCCGATTCGAGTGAACGGCGCTGTTCGAGAACCTTTGCGTTAAGGGTCTCGCTGATCTCTTCATGAAGAGCAATCAGTTCGTTCACGGACTTCAACTCCAACTTGGTGTCGGAGGTGTCGGACTTGTCGGATCGTGCCGTTGCTGTACGTGCCATTGTGTTTGAACCTTGAAGAGGTGATTCGCAGTAATATATACCCTAAACAAAGAAAAGGACAGCCCGCGCACGCAGGAAGTTGCGAAGCTTATAGAAGGCGGTCACGGCGTGCGATTACTCGTAATTTTTACGGCTATTCACCGGTCACAATCTTGTTGTCTCTGACCACCTTTGCCCAGCGTACGATCTCGCCTTCCAGAAAACTGCCGAAAGCTTCCGGAGAGGACAACTGATAGTCGATCCCTTGTTCGGATAAGCTCTGCTTGACGGTGGGCTCCTGCAGGGCTTGGGCCATGGCCGCGTTCATTCGTGCGACGATCTGAGCCGGCGTCTTCGCCGGCGCGAGCAAACCCCACCAAGCCTCAGCATCGAAGCCCATGATACCGAGCTCGCTAATGGCCGGAACGTCCGGCGACACTGCCGAACGTTTGGCAGAGGTCACGGCCAGCGGCCGGAGCGCTCCGGCATCAATATGAGGTGACAGAAGGGATATCGAGGCGATCGCTATCGGGACATGCCCGCCGAGCGCATCGGTCGTCAGTGGCCCGCCACCCTTATAGGGAACATGCGTCATCGTCACATTCAATGCATTTGCAATCTCGGTCATGGCCAAGTGGGCGAGGCTGCCCGAGCCGATTGTGCCATAAGCGACTGAGCCAGGCCTATCCTTCGACACAGCAACCACATCCGCAAAGCTTCTGTATGTAGTCGTAGGATGAGCGGTGATAACCATGGGCGATTTGCCAATCAGCATAATTGGCGTCAGATCCTTCAGCGTATCGAATGGCAAGTTCGGGCGAAGGCTCGGATTTACTCCGTGGGTGTCGAACACCAGCAGGAACGTCGTGCCGTCAGGTCGCGACCGGACCGCAACCTGCGTGCCGATCGAGCCTGAAGCGCCGCTGCGGTTCTCGATCACGATCGGCGTTTTCAGGTTTCTCTCAAGGAGTGACTGAACCCGCCGCGCAATTTGATCGGTGACGCCTCCCGGCGGGAACGGGACAATGATGCGTATCGGCTGCGACGGCCAACTCTGGGCTCTTGCGGGGGCAGCATGCCAGAGCAAGACATACCATCCCATGACCAGGGCCGCGAGCGTGCGCAACAACGCGCTGTGTATTGTCATTTCCGCAGGCCGAGCCATCCCAGGAGTCATCATGAACCTCTCTGGTATCACTCGGCAGCTCTTCGCCGATCGATGTCGATGGCACCCTCCTTGATCCGTGGTATCAACTCTCGGCCAAACTCGAGCGTGTCGTTGAACGGGTCGAACCCACGGATGAGAAACGAGTCCACCCCCAGCGTGTAATATTTGAGGATCGCCTCGGCGACTTGCTCGGGCGTGCCAACGAGACATGAGGTATTGCCGAGTGCACCCGTCGCTCGCGCTATCGGCATCCACAAACGTTCGTCATGCACGTCGCGGTCCAGGGCAAAGTGCATCAGCCGTCGCCCGGCATTATCAACAGGCCCCGTCACCTCTTCCTGGCGGCTCCACCCTTTCTTGCCGGTCATCGCTGCCAGAATCCGGTTGGCCTTGTCCCACGCATCTCCTTCGCGCGCCGCGATAATCGGCCGGAGCGAAACGTTGAAACCCAGAGTCCGCCCGAACGCCCCCGCTTGAACCCGCAAGTGCTCCATGCGTTCGCGCGTGGATGCAAGCGGCTCCGCGTAGATGGCGTAGACGTCGCAAAGTCTGGCACCCATCGCGAGTGCGCCATCCGAGGCGCCCCCGAAGAAAAGCAGCGGGTGCGGCTTCTGCAGCGGGCGTACATCCGAATCCGCGCCCTTTACCCGGTAGAATTCACCGGAGAAATCGAATGGCCGTTCGCTGGACCAGGCGAGCTTCATCAATTCGAGATATTCTGCAGCACGACGGTAGCGTTCGACCTTCGGAGTGAAATCACCGTCTCCCTCCTGCTCCTCGTCGGTCTTGCCGGTGATGATGTGCACGGCGAGCCTTCCACCGGTCAAATGGTCGAATGTCGCGATCTTGCGTGCCATCAAGGTCGGCGCAACAAACCCCGGCCGGTGTGCCACGAGGTAGCTGAGCCGCTTCGTGTGTTCGGCGGCGTGAAGCGCAACCAGGAACCCCTCTGCGGACGACGATGTATAGCCCACGAGTACAAAATCAAAGCCGGCGTCCTCGTGCGCACGAGCGAACTGCGTCACGTAGTTGGGCGAGAGTCCACCTTCGATGACATGCAACGTGGTGTCACTGCTCGGTGGCGTCACTCCGATCATTCCAATGATCCTGGCGGGCATGACTGATCCTCACGATTTCCCGCCATCACAGCCCTACCAAGGGCACCGATGTTGCGGTAGCTTCAGTATTGCAGGAAGCACTCCATGAAACTTCCGCGCCGTCAATTTTTTGTGCGCTGCCGGGCTCCTGGCCGTCCAGATCGTCTACAACACCCGTGCAACCATCACTGACGATGAAGCATTTCCGCTCAAGGATAGCGACTGTCCGTTGCTCAACAGGTGAGCGCCATGGCGTGCCTGCGGCGCGCCAGCGTACTTCCGTCCCTCAACCAACCCCGCGTAGTGCGGCCTTGCTTCGCCGATTGCCTCACCTGCTGTGCGCCGCGTGCTCGCGCCAATTCGGCCATGCGTCAGGTGCACACCAGGGGCGGTCCGGACGCCGGAACCGGAATGTCATCCGGCCACGGCTCAGCCCGCACGGGACAATTGCACGATGTTGCCCGCCGGAGCTTGGCCCTGTGCCACCGCTATGACGTGCGTGGCCCATGCATCAAGCGCCGCTCGTTTCTCACCCGCCCAATCGTAGCGCTGGTAAATCGCGGCCATGCCTCCGTGGCTCCCGCTGATAGGGTCCAACAAGCCTCCGGTCACCTCAAGCCGCTCGCCAAGGCGCTGCAATCCGGTGGCCGCCGTTCGGCGCAAATCATGCGTCGACCGCGGGACAAGCGGCGCCGGACTTGTGCCCGCGTCCGCGGCGGCCTTGGCACGCGCGGCGTAAAATGGAAGGACTGATGCGGGGTCGCGTGGGGGTGTTGGTTTGTTGTCGGTCATAGTGGTGGTCATGCTCGATGCGCAAGCATGAACAGAATTAAGGCCGCGCAGAATCCGGTCACGAAACCGAGAGTCCACATTACCCTGCCGAAGGTTTTCTCAGTCATAGTGCTGCAAGTTCCTGGTTCAGTGCGATTTCTGCCATGTGCCTGTCGTAGGTGTATTTCGATGCGGCTTCCAGCTATCCAACTATCGCACGCGCTCGGCGACCATGGGCGACGTGGCGAAGGGCACGAATCCCGCTGCCGAGTACAAGGAAACCGCGACAGCCGACGGTGCGGAACCTGTTTGCGCGGGCGGATTGAAACATGGTTGTCACCTGCAAGTCCAGAAAGCTATTCCGACCGGAGCGCCGCTGATTACTGACCATCGCAGCGTAGTCACCGCCGCGATGTGTGCCCGTGATGGCGGGATTCTTTTGCCGATTAGCAGTGGTGGGCGTCCTGAGGATTTACCGTCTGCGCTTGTCGCGGGATGGGTCAGGCCGCGCCTAACCGGCACCGCGCAAGAGGACTCATTTTGAGATTCCTATTTTTAAGCAATGGCGCACGAATGGAGTTTTTATGCCCTTCCGCCGCATCCTTGATTGGCCGGGTGTGAACCACAATGGAGGCCAACAATGTGCAACTGCGCTGGGATAATGGCTGTTGCGCTCGCCATCCTGTCACTGGGATCGTTGATTTCGGACCGTGCCCATGCAGGATCATCCGCTGCCGGTGTGTCATCAAAATATACCGCAGCCATCCTTGCGAACCAGCGACAGGTTCAGAACCAAGGGCGGGTGCAAACCGCCAAATCCGAGAGCACCTCGTTCTCTTCGTCTTCAGCGAAAAACTACGCGAAGCGCTAAACATAGTACGCCGCTGGCGCTCCGCAGCGTCGGACGTGCTCGGAATCCGGCCTTGATCCCGTCAATGGTCCGCCCGCCGGTCCGCGAGCAGGCTCGGTTGAGGGACCAAGGCCGATGGCGGCCCGAACCGAACGTTTCCCTTGCCTCGATACGGTTCGGGCCGCCGGTCGCGGTATTATCGCCGTCGCGCCGATCGCTCGCACGCGCCGCGCCGCGGCTTACCATGCCCAGCTGCGATGGCGTATCCGTACCCGCCGACTTTCGCCTGCAGCGGCCGGCGGCCCGTCAGTGCAGAACCAGGCCGCCGGATGCTCGCAGTTCCTAATCACGCTCGGGAGCCCATATGTCCTCTCGGAGCGCGAATCAGCGGTGTCAGCATCGCCTGTGGTACTGGAAACCCGCTTGCTATGAGTGCTTTGGGCCGCCGTAGTGAGGATTCCCGCCAGCAGGATCATCACTGCAATGGGCACGATTGACGATTTCATTTCAGATCCTTTCTCCTAGTCTAAGGTTCGTAGCGCTCGATCGCCCCTTACCGGATCGAACGGCGTTCATGGGAACGGCGGGACGGCCTGGGCGATTTGGTCCGGTCCCGCCCTAATCTCGCCTTTCGTGTCGGCACTATAACGGACATCCACACGCGGCCGACAGAGAAGCTGCGGCCTCCCCACGGTTCCCTCAACATTGTCAGCCTTGGGGAGCTTTTTATTGCCAACGAGAGCAAGTGACGCCTGCCCGCCAAGTTTGGCGGGTTTTTCTTTGCAGCATTTCCAAGCTCTCGTTGCCGCCGCTCTCACCGTTGCCATCGCTGTTGCCGCCATCGCACCGGCTGCCATCGCCACTTTGCTCGGCCGACGCGGCCCGTGCTACCCGCGGGGCAGTTCCGCCGGCATCATGCCGTGAAGGTGGGTCGCGGTCCGCGCGGCCGATGATCCGATCATCGCGCGGATCGATGGATTCTACGAGGCGTGGAATACCTATGCCGCGGCCGGCGACTACACCCGCTTCGTGCCGCCCGGCCTGTCGGAACGCCGCGCAAGCTGTGGTGGCCATGCGCCCGGTGACGATGGCCCGCCTTGCCGCAGGGCTCCGAGCTGTTGGCCGATTTGGTCTGCGGTGAAGTCCAGAACGGAGCTTTTCGACGCGGCCATATTGCCCCGCTTTTCGGGCGGCCGCCGGCGAGTTCGCCGCCGCGCCGCCCACAGCGGAGCGATGCGATGAGCGATGCCAGCGGAGGGAGCAAAATGTCACAATCCGGAAGCTTTTCCGTTCGGCGGCTTTTTGCTCGCCCTGGGCTTCGGTGCGGGTACTGCGGGCTCTTGCCCCGTTGCGAGGGCGGTCTCCACCAACCGTCGAACCAATTCACTCCGCGATGGGATATCCCGTTGCTGCCGACGCCAATCGTCGAGCCTGCGCAAAAGTTCCTTCGTCATGCGCATTTCCATCCGCTGGGACGGACTGTCGGGATCATCCTGCAACGTTTGTTTCAACGTTCCCTCCACGGTGTGGGCCTGCACTGACGCGTGCGCGGGCAATGGTCGTGCCACCGACCAGCCGCCTTAGTCTAGGGTGATTGCAGTTGGTGGGCAGCCCCGCTGCGCAGCGGCGCACCCTTCCGGCGATCCGGCACCCGCCGGAAAAGACACGGCCTCCACTGACGCGTAAACGTCAGGAGGCCAGAAAGGGGTAACTATCATGGCTCAGCATATCACGCCGCTAGCCGACCTGGCGGGTCGCATGCGCCGGTCCCGGCGCCGCTGTTGCCTCGGTACAACAGGCGCCCGACCCGATCTTCGCGGCGATCGAAGCCCACAAAGCCGCCGGTGCAGCTTACGTCGCACCGCTCATCTGCGTGCGGGGAGGCTATGCCCTAATCTCGCCTCGCCCACACGGTATGAAACCATGGCAACGCGGCCGATAGAGAAGCTTGCGGCCTCCCCGTGATCCAACGCCCATACTTTTCCAGTCTTGGGGAGTGTATTGAGTGAGATGAGCCCAACCACGCCCGCCCAGTTGGCGGGTTTTTCTTTGCACCGTCATGGCGCCCATAAGCCAAGGATGCGCTCCGCATCGATCGGCCTGCCAGAGGCAATCAGAACGATCGGGGCCCCAGATGAAAAAGGACCCTCGCGGCGTGATCAACGCCAACGAGGGCCAAAGGCGCGATGGCCATCAGGATCACGGAGGCAACCATAATGGCGACGACATGTAAACATATCCCCTCGATCCGAGATAGCCGGCTTGGTGCACGCTCGCGCCGCTTCCGTCCGTGTTGTTGCGGAAGCGCAACAACAGCGCGAATCGCATCATGACCCGACTGGCCCGTGCCGCCGGCACGAATTGGGTCGATAAATCAGGGCAAATCCGTTCGGGTCCCATGCCGCCCGCTGCTCCGGCCAGTTTCGGCTGCGTATCGGCGCCGATGATGCCCCGGGTGCACATCATGCGCGGACCAAGCCACGGCATCGTTCAGGTTGACCGATCGCATAGCCGGGGTACATGCAAGGGCAGGGTGTGGTTTTATTCTTGTGTCCAGTTTATTTTCGTTTATTTGATTCGGAAGGGCTGGAAATTACCTCTTGTGCTTGGGAACGGCATAAGCCCTGCG
>CAWDKL010000086.1:0-215599 GCA_963802745.1 uncultured Alphaproteobacteria bacterium
TAGTGGCAGGCCAAATCGATATTAAGTTTGACAGCCCAGCGACCTCGCTACCGTAGGTGCGTGCCGGGAGCATAAGGGCATACGCGGTCACGGCGAACGCGCGGTTGGCAGCGGCTCCCGAAATTCCTACCGTCGATGAGGCGGGATTAGCGGGTTTCTATACGTCGAATTGGCGTGCACTTTGGGTTCCCCATGGTACCCCGAAGGAAGTTGTCGCCAAGCTCAATACTGCAGTCGTTGAGGCTCTCAACGATCCGTTGGTGCGTTCCCAACTCCTTGATCTCGGCCAAGAAATTCCTCCGCGAGAACACCAGACGCCGGAGGCGCTTGCCGCCTTTCACAAAGCCGAGATCGAAAAATGGTGGCCGATCATCAAGGCGGCGAACATCAAGGGCGAGTGAGCCGGCGAGGTCGCGACTTCGGCTCTGGGTCAAAAGCAGCGGAGCATCGATGCCCCCTTTGTTGCATCGCAGCAGACACGATTCTGGGGATGACGCCCGCAATCTGGACCTGCATGAACGCGACAGCTACCGGACTGTCCGGACGCATCCTGCTAGCTAAGCTATCTAGCTTAGCTAGCAAGTCGTGGGTGTAGTGGATGTAGATGAGCCCGATGATCCCGCGTAGGGCTTTGCCGGCGTTCACCGCCGCAAGGTCTCGATCCTTCCAAAAAGCTCGTCGAGCAGGGTCATGGCACGCTGGCCGAGGAGGGTGCCGGCACGGGCCGTATATTCGGCAAATACTTTATTCTCCGGATGTGCCGCCGCCATGCTGGCGACGGCGTCGCTCTTGACGGCCAGATAATTCTTGCTCCGCGGCAGCAGCTGGCGATGCATGATGTCGAGGATGAGGAACTCATCCGCAGGCGCTTCCATATAGATCGATACCGCCACCATCATGAAAATGGTGTTCAAACGTTCGTGGGCGGCTTCGAGATTGAGCTCCACATAAGCGTAGGACTCGATCAGCCCGGCGTCGTCGGGGGATAGGTTGTGCAGCGCCGAGCCCACGTCGTCCTCGAAGGCCTGGATGGCTTCGTTGATGGCGGCGAGCCGCGCGGTGTCGTGGTCGTCGAAAACCGTGGCACCGGCTGGAACTGCCGCCGCCATGAGCGCAAGAGCCAACGATAAGCGGACTACCGGATGCGCCGCGATCGCCGCAATCCGTTCTGTCAACAGGCGGGCGCCGGTGAAAATTGCACGCATCGTTCCGGCCTGGATTGCCGGAGGCCTACCTGGATCGTCATGGCGGGGCTTGTCCAGGCCGTTGACACCTTTGAGTTTGCACGGCATTTTGAACGTGGACGCCCGCAACGGGCACGGCGATGACGCACGCCCCATCGTGCAGGTTGGTGTATATATGCCCACGGCTTGCCTCCCTGCGGGGCGCGTGATTGGCTCACGCGATGCGATCGTGACCGCACGTTATCGGATCGGTCCGATCCCGTCATCTCGGCTTTCATCTACCGCGCCGCTTCTGCTAAGTTGTGCGGCGACATGCGACCCGTTCCTTCGCGCCGATCAGCGCTTCCGCCGATGCCGTGTGTCGAGGTGCCGTAATTCCCCAGTGAGGGGTGTGCGCTGTTCGCGCCACCCCCGCGTTTGTACGGCCACTGGGGGCCACACACGGAGGATCAATGACTGCCGCAACTGCACTTGCCGCGCCGCTGCCGGACATCAAGGTGTCGGTCCGACAGATGTTCGGCTTCGATAGCGATTTGGAGGTGCCCGCCTATTCGGTACCGGACGAGCATGTCCCGGAGATCGATTCCGACTATCGATTCGACCGCCCGACCACGCTGGCGATCCTGGCCGGCTTCGCCCGCAATCGCCGCGTGATCGTGACCGGCTATCATGGCACCGGCAAGTTGACCCACATCGAGCAGGTGGCGGCGCGGCTCAACTGGCCCTGCGTGCGGGTCAATCTCGACAGCCACATCAGCCGCATCGACTTGATCGGCAAGGACGCCATCGTGATCCGCGACGGCCAGCAGGTCACGGAATTCCGTGACGGGATTTTGCCCTGGGCCTATCAGCACAATGTCGCGCTGGTGTTCGACGAATACGATGCCGGACGTCCGGATGTGATGTTCGTGATCCAGCGGGTGCTGGAGTCCTCCGGCCGGCTGACTTTGCTCGACCAGAGCCGGGTCATCAAGCCGCACCCGGCATTCCGGCTGTTCGCGACCGCCAATACGGTGGGGCTCGGCGACACTTCTGGACTTTACCACGGCACCCAGCAGATCAACCAGGCCCAGATGGACCGGTGGTCGATCGTCACCAGCTTGAATTATCTGCCCCACGACAACGAGGTCGAGATCGTGCTCGCCAAGGCGCGGCACTATCGCAACGAGGCCGGCCGCGATATCGTGAGCAAGATGGTACGGGTTGCGGATCTCACCCGCAATGCCTTCATGAACGGCGATATCTCGACGGTGATGAGCCCGCGCACGGTGATCACCTGGGCGGAAAATGCCGAGATATTCAAAGATGTCGGGTTTTCGTTCCGGCTCACCTTCCTCAACAAATGCGATGAGTTGGAACGCCCGATCGTGGCAGAATTCTATCAGCGCTGTTTCGGCCAGGAATTGCCGGAGTCGTCGGTGAATGTGGTGCTGACGTGAAGTGAGGCGGACCCGCGAAAAATCGTCACCGGCGCTGTTCGAGGGCCGATAGGCGTCCCTCGATGGCGTCAAGCCGTTCCTCGACTTCCGCGACGGTATCTTGGCCCAACACGCTTTCGCCGAACGCGGCCTTGCGGAGGCGTTCGATGCGCTGCTTGAGTTCCTCGTGGTTGCGGTCGACCTTTTGGTCGAGCAGATCGATCTTGTTGTCGAGCAGATCGATCTTTTTTTCGAACTTCTTGTCGAGCGCATCGATCTTGTGGTCCAGCTTGCGATCGAGCGCCGCTATATCGCCGCGGAGTTCTCGCAGCAGGTGGAGCGTATGATTCTCAGGATCGACCATTGCGATATCCCCTGTGGAGGCATTCAAACATAGGCTCTACACTTAGGGTGATGAAGAGAGCGGCTTCGTTATTGAATGCGTGCCGTCGGCAACCATAAGCCGGCCACGTTCTTCAGCGGCGCTCGAGCACGGAAACGCGCTCTTCAAGGGCGGCCAACCGCTCGTCGAATTCTGCCGTTGCGGAGCGGCCCAGAACGCTTTCGCCGAGCATGGCTTGACGAATACTGTCGAAGCGCTTTGTGAGGTCCTGATGGTTTCTGTCGATCTTGACGTCCAACTTGCTCTCAAGTGCCGCAATGGCTCCGCGGATTTCGCGAAGCAGGTGAAGCGTATGATTTTCCGGCTCAGGCATGGAACTTCCTCGTGAGTTGACACGCGAAACAGGTGTGAACATTCCGAGAACAAAGGTAATCGAGATGTCCTCCAACATCAAGCCCAAGCTGGCGCGGCACCCCGAACTTGAGCTGTCGTTCGCGGCGGAGCGGCCGGGCCTCGCCGGCGCCCGCATGGCTGCCGAAGCCACTCCGAGCATGATGTGGGCGGCGCAAACCGTCAGTGAATGTGGCTCGGAGACGAAATGAGGCGTAACGTCCAAAACGTCACCGCCGCTGTTCAAGCGCCGACAGACGGCACTCGATCACCGAAAGCCGCTCCTCGACTTCCGCGGCTGCATAGCGGCCCAATACGCTTTCCCCAAAGGCGGCCTGACGGAGATTTTCGATGCGCTGTTTGAGTTCCTCATGGTTCCGGTCAACTTTTTTATCGAGCAGATCGATGCGGCTCTCTACCGCCCCAATGGCGTTCCGGATGTCCTGCAGCAAGCGAAGGGCATGGTTCTCAATCTCGGCCATTGCGATATCCTCTGTCGAGATGACCGAACATAGGCTCTCCAGCTAGGGCGATAAAGATTCCGCTTCGTGACGTCCTCGAACTTTCCATGTCGGAACAACCCATGTCCTCCAACATCAAGCCCAAGACCCCCGCCAAGGAAGCCCCGAACGAGCCGTTCAAGCGCGCCGTAACCGGGTGTCTGCGGGCGCTGGCGCGCCACCCCGAGCTTGAGGTGGCATTCGCGGCCGAACGGCCGGGGCTCGCCGGCACCACCGCGCGGCTGCCGGAGCCGCCGCGCAAGCTCACGGCGACGGACGTGGCGATCGTGCGCGGCCATGCCGATTCCATCGCGCTGCGGGTCGCCTGCCACGATGGTGCGGTGCATCGCCGCCTGCTGCCCTCAAGCCAGCAGGCGCGGGCGGTGTTCGAGGCCGTCGAGCAGGCGCGGGTCGAGGCGATCGGGGCGCGCCGGATGCAGGGCGTCGCCGACAATCTTGACGCGATGCTGGACGACAAGTTCCATCGCGGCAAGTTCGACGAAATTACCGAGCGCGAGGATGCACCGATCGAAGAGGCGCTCGCCATGCTGGTGCGCGAACGCCTGACCGGCCGGCCGCCGCCGCCGGCCGCGCGGCGCATGGTCGATCTGTGGCGCAGCTTCATCGAAGGCCGCGCCGGGCGCAACCTCGATCGTCTCGAGGACAGCATCGAAAACCAGCGCAAATTCGGCAATGTGGTGCATGATCTGCTCGAATCGCTCGACATGGGCGAGGATCGCGGCAACGACGACGAGGACGACAGCGACGAAAGCAACGACGAGGGCCGGCAGGACGACAAGGGCGAAGACGGCAATTCGTCCGAGTCCGAAGACAACCAGCGCATGAGCCTCGAACAGGCCGAAGCGTCGAGCGAGGAAGTTCCCGACAGCGTGGCGGAAGCAACCGACGCGCCCGCGTCCGACATGCCGGACGATTCGGAAATGGGCGATTCTGAGAACGCCGCCGAGCCATGGCGGCCACGCCCGGGCCTGCGCAACGAGCCGCGCGGCCCCGATTACCGGCCGTTCACCGCCAAATTCGACGAAATCATCAACGCCGAGGAACTGTGCGAGCCCGAGGAACTGGATCGGTTGCGCAGCAATCTCGACAAGCAGCTTGCGCACCTACAGGGCGTGGTGGCGCGCCTCGCCCACCGGCTGCAGCGCCGGTTGATGGCGCAGCAGAACCGCTCCTGGGAATTCGACCTCGAAGAGGGGCTGCTCGATCCGGCGCGGCTCGCCCGCATCATCATCGATCCGATGCATCCGCTGTCGTTCAAGCGCGAGAAGGACACACGGTTCCGCGACACCGTGGTGACGCTGCTGCTCGACAATTCCGGCTCGATGCGGGGGCGGCCGATCACCGTGGCGGCCACCTGCGCCGATATTTTGGCGCGCACTCTGGAGCGCTGCGGCGTCAAGGTCGAGATCCTCGGCTTCACCACGCGGGCCTGGAAGGGCGGCCAATCGCGCGAGGCTTGGCTCGCCGCCAACAAGCCCGGCAATCCGGGACGGCTCAACGACCTGCGCCACATCATCTACAAATCCGCCGATGCACCCTGGCGGCGGTCGCGGCGCAATCTTGGGCTGATGATGCGGGAGGGCCTGCTCAAGGAAAACATCGACGGCGAGGCGCTGGATTGGGCGCATAAGCGCCTCTTGGCGCGAGGGGAACAGCGCAAGATCCTGATGATGATTTCCGACGGTGCGCCGGTCGACGATTCCACGCTCTCGGTCAATGCCGGGAACTATCTCGAGCGGCATCTGCGTTGGGTCATCGAGGACATCGAGGAGCGTTCGCCGGTGGAACTCATCGCCATCGGCATCGGCCACGACGTGACGCGCTATTACCGGCGCGCCGTGACCATCGTCGACGCCGAGGAACTCGGCGGTGCCATGATCGAGAAATTGGCCGAGCTGTTCGAAGAGACGCCTGAACCGGAGCCGGTGCGCCGGCCGCAGCGGCAGCGGCTGCATTCGTGATCGAGGATCGTACCGAACAACAGGCGGCTGGATGGTGTGCATGATGGCCCGGGATTCGACTTCGGCGGCGCCGCCGGGCCGCTTTGACCCGGGCCGGCGCAGGTTCGGACGCGTTGTCGCCGGCGCTGCGGCGGCATTCGCATGGCCGGCCGCCGCCCAGCGCGGCGGCCTCGATTCACCGGTTCCCATCACGGTGACCGCCAAATCCATCACGGCGTTCAATCCGCTGGCTCCGGATGAGCGCCGTTTCGGCCAGCTCGAATATCTTGGCGGCCTCGAATTGACGTCCATGTTTGCGGATTTCGGCGGCTTTTCGGCCATCCGCGTGGCGCCGGACGGCGAGCAATTCGTCTCCGTTACGGACAGGGGATTTTGGTTGACCGGGCGCATCGTGTCGCAGGACGGCCGGCCCAGCGCCATCGCCGACGCTGCGATGGCGCCGTTGCTCGGACCCGACGGCCGCCCCCTCGCCCAGCGCGGATGGTACGATACCGAGTCGCTCGCCGAACAGGATGGTTGGTTTTACGTCGGTATCGAGCGGGTGAACCGGATCGTGCGCTTCGATTTCGCCCGGCAGGGCGTTTTGGCGCGCGCCGAGGTGGTGGCGACGCCGCCCGGCCTTGCCCGCCTGCCCTACAACAAGGGCCTGGAAGCGCTCACTTTCGCGCCGAAGCATAGCAAATTGGACGGGGCCCTGATCGCGTTTTCGGAGCGTGGTCTCGATCGCAACCACAATCTGCGGGCTTTCCTGATTGGCGGGGCGCTGCCGGGGGAGTTTTCGGTCAAACGCCGCGACGAATTCGACATCAGCGACTGCGTGACGCTGCCGTCGGGCGATGTGCTGCTGCTGGAGCGCCGCTTCACCTGGCTCACCGGCATCGCCATGCGGCTGCGCCGGATCGCGTCGTCCGACATCGTGCCCGGCGCCCTGGTCGACGGACCGGCGCTCATGGTCGCCGATATGGCCTACCAAATCGACAATATGGAGGGGCTCAGCGCTCACACCGGGCCGGACGGCGGCACCATCCTGACCATGATTTCGGACGATAATTTTTCCCGCCTGCAGCGCACCATCCTGCTGCAGTTCAAACTCATCGACGACGAGCCGCATGGAACCAAGGATATTCCAAGAGGTAACTGAAATCGGGTTCGGATTCGCGGGGAAATAAGCGCTTCAATTGGTTATCATTGCCCGCGAAGGAGCGTGTGAAGACATCCCTGAAGCAACGTCTTGCGGATGACGCAACCTGCGGCGCGCGTAGCGGATCACCTCATCGGCTCACGCCAGCGTCGCATAAATATCACCGGAATTGGCGACGGTTCGGCAGCGCCGTAACCCACGCCGCAATCTCGTCGGCGCTGAGCTTGCGCTCATGCGCGAAGGCGAGGCTCTCACCCAGCGAGGCTTCGAAACCCCTGTAGCCGATCGCGGCACAGCGTGTGATGCATGCGTGCGCAACATCTTTTTGGATGGTGGTGAATTCGAACGACAGCGCCGGTACCGGCGTGGACAGTCCCGCCAGCACCTCGGCCTCGAAGCCCTCGACATCGATCTTGATGAAACGTGGCACGCCATGCCGCCGTATCAAGGTGTCGAGCGTCGTCAGCGGTACGTTGACCGAGCGGGTCCATTGCTGGCCCTCCCAGCCGGGTGCCCCTTCGGCCGCGGAAATGAAGGCCGAGGACGCAGTTGACACGGTCGGATTGGCAAGATTGAGCTTGAGGACGATCGCGCCCTCTCGGGCGCCGACGGCGGTCTGTTCCACCGTCACGGCCGCGTCGCGGCCATAGAGCAGCCGCAGCGTCGTGGCGAGCGCCGGCTGCGGCTCGACCGCCACCACCCGTGCGCCGAGGCGGCGGAAGGCCGCGACGCGATCGCCCACATGACTGCCGACGTCGAACACCAAATCGCCGCGGCCGGCGAAGCGGCCATAGTGACGGTCGAGCGCGCCGCGCCGGTGCCGATCACCGTAATAGATGCGCAGCGAGCGGACGACCCCGCGCGCCGCTCGGAGGCGGTCGAACATTACGGGCGCCAGCCTTTCTTGATCATCCACAGCGCCGGCAGCGGCAGGGCGTCGAGCGGTGAGGAAGCGGTTTCCTCGGGCAGCCGGCCGATGCCGGCGCGCACCAGGGCCGCGCCGACGGCTGGGCTCGCCGTCATCACGCAAAACGGGACCGCCAGCGCGAGGCCGCCGGAGATCAGCAGCGCGTAGGGAATGGCGACAGGCGCCCAGATCGCAAGGGCACCCAGGCAGGCGCAACCCAGGAGAGTATGCGGCCACAGTCTGGCGATAGCCGCCGACAGCGGCACGGCGTGGTCGTCACGGGCCTGGCCGCCCCAGCCGACGCCGCGACCGAACAGGAGATTGACCATGAACAGCGTGTCCGAGAGCCACATGATCGGCAGCAGCATCAGGTGGAACACGGTCTCGATCGCGACATTGAGCAGAAACAGCGGTCCGCCGCCGTAAAGCCGGCGCATCTGCGGGCGCGACAGCACATCGGCCACGGTCGCGAGCTTCGGCCCGAACCACGTCACCATAACGATGACGAATGCCGCGAGCGCCGGACCCGGCGCCATGAAGGCCGATGGCGTGGCGGCGGTCACCACCCCGATGGTGCCGAGCACCAGCAGTCCGATCCAGGCCGGGGCGCGAAAGAACATCCAGATCGCGAAGGCGAGCTGATAGCGGCTGACAGGCTTTCAGGCCCGGCATGGTGAGAAAGAACCAGTATTGCAGATTGCCCTGGCACCAGCGGACATCGCGGCGGATGAATTCCAGCAGGGTCGGCGGGATTCTCCTCCCAGCCGAGTTGGTCCTCGGGGAGCACGCGCACTTCGTAGCCGGCGCGCCGCATCAGCACCGCTTCGATCTGATCGTGGCTGAGGATATGGCCGCCCAGCGGGCCGCCTTCGGGCCGCGGCGGAATATCGCAATAGTCCGTGAACGGTTTTAGGCGCAGCACCGAATTGTGCCCCCAATGCGGGCCGCAATCGGCTTGCCACCAGGCGTTGCCGATGCTGAAGGACCACATGCGCAGCCGCATGCCGAACTGGAACAGGCGCGGGAACGCGCTGGTCAACGGCATGGCGGCGATGAGGCCCTGCAATATGCCGATCTCCGGGGCGGCTTGCATGATGCGCACCATGCGCAGAATTGCCGACGCCGGCATGAAGCTGTCGGCGTCGAGCGTCACGCCCAACTCATGGTTGCCGCCGAACCGCAGGCAGAAGTCGCGGATATTGCCGGACTTGAAGCCGGTATTGACATCGCGGCGGCGGTAGGTCACCGCGATCCGGCCGTGCCACGCCGCGGCGAGCTCACTGAAAGTTTTTTCTTCGGCGATCGCGATTTCGGGGTCGTTGGTATCGCTGAGCGCATAGAGATGAAACTGCGTGCCCACCGGCTCGAGGCCGTCGAGCATGGGGCCAAGATTGCGGATCACCCGTGCCGGGTCCTCGTTACGGATGCACATCATCAGCGCGACCGAGGCCGTGATCGGTTCGTCGCCGCGAACGCGGGCCGCCGCCGGCAACACCGCCGTGAGCGGGTCGGTGGTAAAGCGAAGCACCAGGAAAATAACCGCATTCCAAAACGTCGTGACCGACCATGGCAGGACGATCAGCAGCAGTGCCAGCAACACGATATCCAGGGCACCGAGGCCATCCGTCAACAGTGCGGCCGCGGTGAGCCCCAGCACCACCGCAATGGTCGCGACCGTCAGGACGGCAAACAACACGCGCCGTCCGGTGAGGTCGGCCGGTCAACCGCTGATGCCGAGCGGGACCACCATTGGGGGCGCCGGCGCGGCCGAGGGTCCGCTCAGGGAACCGGCTTCGGTTGCAAGCTGGGTTTCTGTCATGGCGAAAAATGCTTCGGAATTGTGCGGGGGTGGGACATATAGCGGGTCAGGCACGGGTAAGTCCAACACGGAGGCGGGTGGGTGCAGGAGCAGACCAATGAACCGGCGCAAGCGCTTTGGTATGTCGGCCCCAGTCGCGCCGAAATTCGTCCCGAGCCCGCGGCCCCCGGGACCGGTGCGGCGAATCCCGGCGAAATTCGTATGCGCGCGCTGTTCGGCGGCATCAGCCGCGGCACCGAGCGATTGGTCTTCACCGGCCGGGTGCCGCAAAGTGAATATACCCGCATGCGCGCGCCGTTCATGGCGGGAGAATTTCCGTTCCCGGTCAAGTACGGTTATGCGACAGTGGGCCGTATCGTGGCGGGACCGGACGAACTCATCGGCCGCATGGCTTTCGCGCTCTATCCGCATCAGACCGCGTTTTCCTTGAGCAGCGACCGGATCGCCCTGCTGCCGGCCGAAATCCCCGCTCATCGCGCGGTGCTGGCCGCCAACATGGAAACTGCGCTCAACGCCATCTGGGACGCGGCGCCCGGACCGGCGGACCGGATTGCCGTCGTCGGCGGAGGCGTGGTCGGCGCCCTGTGCGCGTGGCTGGCGGGGCGGCTCCCCGGCGCCGAGGTCACGCTGATCGATATCGATCCGAGCCGCGCCGCGATTGCGGCGGTGCTCGGGGTGGGCTTTGCGCCGCCCGATGCGGCGCCGCAAGACTGCGATCTCGTGATCCATGCCAGTGCGGCTGCGGCGGGGCTTGCCACCGCGCTGCAAATCGCCGGCAACGAGGCGACGGTGATCGAGCTGAGCTGGTACGGCGAAGGGGCCGTCGCGGCTCCGCTCGGTGAAGCCTTCCACAGCCGCCGCCTGCGCCTGATTTCGAGCCAGGTCGGGCAGATCGCGCCGTCGCACCGGCCGCGCTGGTCCTATGCCCGCCGCATGGCGGCGGCGATCGCGCTTTTGGCCGATCCGGCCCTCGATATCCTGATCGCCCCGGCGGTGGAATTCCACGACCTGCCGGCGCGGCTACCGGATATTTTTGGCGAGCGCAGCGGCGTGTTATGCCAGCTCATCCGTTACCCGGCCGCCGAAGAGCAGGCGGGACCTCCCCGCAGATCGTAAAGGGCGCGTTCAAGCGACCGGCAACTCAGCGAAAGGAAAATTGCGTGTACGCCGTCGAAGTTTCCGACCATATCATGATCGCTCACTCGTTCCGAGGGGACGTGTTCGGCCCCGCCCAGCGCCTGCACGGCGCCACCTTCGCTGTCGCCGCCGCCTTCCTGGCGGACAACCTTGACGCCAACGAAATCGTGGTGGACATCGGGCGGGCCTTCGAGGTGTTGCGCGCGGTGCTGGCCCCGCTCAACTATCGCAATCTCGACGACATTCCGGCATTCTCCGGCATCAATACCACCACCGAATTCCTTACCCGGTATGTGTTCGATGGATTGGCGGAGGCGGTGAAGAAGGGCGACCTCGGCCGCGATGGGCGTGAAATCGCAGGCATCCGGGTGACCGTCTCCGAATCCCCGACCGCGCGCGCCTGGTATGAGGGCAACCTGTGGCCGCGGTGACCTTCGCGGTTCCGGGAAATCTCGATCAACCGACCGGCGGCTATGTGTACGACCGGCATGTGATCGGGGCATTGCGGGAGCGCGGTTGCGACGTGGACGTGATCGACCTCGGTGACGGCTTTCCACGGCCTTCGCCGGCCGTCGCGGCTGCCGCTTTGCCGGCATTGCGGCAGGTGCCGGCCGAGCGCCCCATCGTGGTGGATGGACTGGCGCTCGGGGTCTTGCCAGAAGCCGCCGCGGCATTGCGGGCCACCCACCGGATCATTGCGCTGGTCCACCATCCCTTAGCGCTCGAATCGGGAATTGCACCCGCGGATGCCGCCGCATTTACGCAAAGCGAGCGGGCCGCGCTGGCGGCGGTGCGCCACGTCATCGTCACCAGCCCGGCGACGGCGCGTGGTCTCGTGGCCGATTTCGCAGTTCCGGCCGCCGCCATTACGGTCGCGCAGCCGGGCTTCACCCGCGCGCCCATCGCGCACCGGCCGGGGGACGGCACCATCAATCTGCTTGCGGTCGGGTCGGTGATCCCGCGCAAAGGCTACGACATTCTGATTGAAGCATTGGATCGGCTCGCCGATCTCGATTGGCGGCTGGTCATCGCGGGCGATTGCACGCGCGATCGCGCGACCGCCGGAGAGATCGCCACCATGCTGGCGCGCAAGCGCTTTGGGCGGCGTGTGCGCATGATCGGGGCGGTCAGCGAAGCGGAACTTTCCGGCCTGTATGATGCCGCCGATATATTTGTGCTGGCTTCGCGCTTCGAGGGCTATGGCATGGCGTATGCGGAAGCGATCGCCCATGGCTTGCCGGTGGTCGGGACCATGGCCGGCGCCATTGCGGAGACCGTGCCGCAAGGCGCCCGAATCCTGGTGCCGCCGGATAATGTGCCGATGTTTGCGGATGCGTTGCGCGTGATGATCGCGGACGACGATTTGCGCGGGCGTTGCGCGGCCGCGGCGCGCAGCGCGGTGCTGCCGACCTGGGACGATGCCGCGCAGGCCTTTCTGCATGTGCTGGAGACGCTCCCATGAGCGGTTTTTCCGCCGAATGGCTGGCGCTGCGCGAGCCCTACGACCAGGCGGCGCGCAGCCGCAGTGTGCTCGATGCCTGCGCCGCCGCGCTTGCCCGGCATTCGCGTGTGACGGTGACGGACCTCGGCTGCGGTACCGGATCGACCCTGCGGGCGCTGGCACCGCGGCTGCCGCGGATGCAGCATTGGCGGCTGATCGACCATGATGAAGCGCTGCTCGCCACCGCCCGCAAGCTCGCGGCCGCATCGGCGCTCGATGTTACGACCGCCGCGGCCGATCTTGCACGCGAGGCCGGCCATGTTCTCGTCCCCTGCGATCTGATCGCGACGTCGGCTTTGCTTGACCTGGTGTCGCAGGCATGGCTTGAGCGGCTCGTTGCGCAGGTGGTGGGTTTGTCTTGTCCTTTCTATGCGGCGCTGAGCTACGATGGGACCGCGGATGTTCAACCCGCCGTCCGTCACGACGCGGCGGTAATCGACGCGGTGAACAGGCACCAGCGCACCGATAAGGGCTTCGGGCCGGCGCTCGGTCCCGACGCCGCGCGCACGGCACCAAAACTGTTCCGCGCCGCCGGCTTTACGGTGGTCGAAGGCCGGTCGGATTGGCAATTCGGGCCGCACGACCGCGATATTCAATTGCAGATGCTGGCCGGGTGGGCCGGCGCGGCCGGCGAGATCGGCATGGACGCCGCGGCTTTGGATGAATGGCTGGAGGAGCGTCGCCGCCATGTGGACGAGGGGCGCTCGCAGATGCGGGTCGGTCACATCGACTTTTTTGCCCGCCCGACCGGCCGGCGCTGAGCCGAGAGGTCGCAGTCGAACAGCACCTCATTGCCCAGCACGTGGGTAAAAGTCTGCGGCCGCAACGCCTCGTCGCAATGGGTGATCGGGGCCAGGTCCAGGCTCGAACGGCCGCCGCCGAGGATGATCGGCGCGACCACCACATGCAGGCGGTCGAGGCAGCGCGCTTCCAGGAAACGCGCGACCGTCGCCGGACCGCCCTCGATCAGGATTCGCCGCAGGCCGCGCGCCGCCAGGCTTGCGAGAATGTCAACCGGGTCGAGATTGCCATGCACCGTCGCCAGTTCGATACGTTCGACGCCGGCCGGCAGCTGCGCATCCATGCCATCCGCCGTGATGATCAGCCGGCGCACGCCGTCGTCACGCAGGGCGCGCGCGGTCGCCGGCAGCCGCTGCTTGGGATCGATGATGACGCGCGCGGGGTGCGGACCGGTGACGCGGCGCACCGTCAACAGCGGATCGTCGGCCAGCGCGGTTCCGACGCCCACCACCACGGCATCCATAAGGGCGCGCAGCCGGTGCAGGTGGTCGAGCCCGTCGGCGCCGTTGATGTAGTGCGAGTGCCCGGTGGTGGTGGCGGCACGCCCATCGAGCGATTGCCCGATCTGCCCGATCACCAAAAGATCATCGATCCGCCCGGCGCACAGGGGTCCGAAAATGCCGTCCCAATACGCTGCGCTGGCCGTTCCGCACGGGCGTCCGGCACGGATGGCGGCGAGCGCGTCGCGCCAAGGGGCATCCTCTGAAGGAATTGTTTCGGTCAAGAGCATGGGAGTCCACGGTCGGTTGGAGGCATTGTATCAGTGTGAGCACGAGGACCAAGGGCGCAGGTAGGTCTTATTTCCGACATGACGACGGATAGCCGGCCACGATACCAAGTCGAGGCTTTCGACCGGCTGACGTGCATGCATGAACGCGACTTGACCAACCCTGGTCAATCCCTATTATTGAGAAATAGATTACGGGGCAATGCCATGGGCCAATGCGACATGAAACAGCTCAACCTCGCCGAAGCGAAGGCGAAATTCTCCGCGCTGGTAGATGCAGCCACGCGCGGCGAGGGTACCATCATCGCCAAGTCCGGCACACCGGTCGCCATGCTGGTGCCGCTGGACCGTGCGAAGCCTCCGCCGATCAAGTACGGAACGTTGAAGGGCAAAATTTGGATCGCCGACAATTTCGACGATCCGCTGCCGAATGAGGTTTTGGACGTATTTGAAAGCGGTGGCGGTCAGCTCTCGCTGGAACCGCCCACGTGAAGTTACTGCTGGATACTCAGATCGCGGTTTGGGCAACGCTCGGAACTCTCTCGGCCAAGGCCAAGCGCTTGATCGACGAAGCCGATGCCGTCTACGTTAGTGCCGTATCTCCATGGGAAATCTCGATCAAGGCATTGCATGGCAGGATCAAAGTCGAGCCGGCGGATTTGTTGAACGGATTTCAGGCGGCGCGGTTTCTGGAACTTCCCATCACCTGGCGGCATGCTGCCGCGGCGCGCAGCTTGGCGCTCCGCGATCATCGCGATCCGTTCGATCGGATGCTGGTCGCGCAAGCGCTGTCGGAACCGTTGCGGCTCCTGACGGCGGACAGGGCGCTAGCGATTTATAGCGACATCGTCATTGTGGTCTGACGATTGTGTTTCGGGATTACGGCAGCGATTGCGATTCCAGGTTTCGGTGGCGTGACGCAACCCCGATCCGTCACTACGGTCACGTTTGTGCCGTCAACGCTGCAAACGCCTTTCCCTCCGCGGCCAGCCGCGCCAAGAGCGGGCACGGCCGGTGGCGGTCGTCGCCGGTGCTGGCGGCAAAACCCATCAGGCGGTCGCAAATAGATGCCAGCCCGACGCTGTCGGCGTAATGCATCGGGCCGCCGCGATACACCGGAAACCCGTAGCCATAAACCCAGATGACATCGATGTCGCCGGGCCGGCGGGCGATCCCCTCGGCGAGGATCCGCGCGCCTTCATTGATCATCGGAAACAGCAGCCGCTCGACGATCGCGCCGGCGTCGAGCACCCGCTGCGCGACGCCGCGCCTTGCCGCCTCCGCGGCGATCAGGATTTCCACCTCAGGGTCGGGCTTCGGCGTGCGGGAACCCGCTTCATAGAGGTAGAACCCCCGCGCGGTCTTCTGCCCGAAGCGGCCGCGCTCGCACAGCGCGTCGGCGATCGGGGCGCTCAGCCCTTGCGCCTTGCGCATGCGCCAGCTCACGTCGAGGCCGGCCAGATCCGCCATGGCGAACGGTCCCATCGGAAACCCGAAACCCGTGAGGGCGGCATCGACGTCCTGCGGCCGCGCCCCTTCGAGCAACAGCCGCTCGGCCTCAATGGTGCGAATCCGCAGCATCCGGTTGCCGACAAAACCGTGGCAGACGCCGACCACCGCCGGGATTTTTCCGAGCTTGCGGCCGACCGCGATTGCGGTGGCAAGCGTTTCCGCCGACGTAGCCGCGCCGCGAACCACCTCGACGAGGCGCATCACATTCGCCGGGCTGAAAAAGTGCATCCCGACCACGGACTGCGGCCGCGTCGTCGCCCGCGCCAGCGCATCGACATCGAGATACGACGTGTTGGTGGCGATCACCGCATCGCCTTTCAGCAGGCGATCGAGCCGGCCGAGCACCTCCTGCTTGACGCCAAAATCCTCGAACACGGCCTCGACCGCGAGGTCCGCATCCGCGGCGGCGGCCATATCGGTGGTTCCGGTGATGCGGCCAAGGCGTGCTTCCATCTCGTCCGGGGGCAAGCCCGCCGCGGGCGGCCGTCGCCTGAAAGTTGCGTTTGATCGTGTCGAGGCCGCGGGCGAGCGCCTCGGTGCTGGTCTCCACGACGGTGACCGGGATGCCGGCCGCGGCGAAGCACATCGCAATGCCGCCGCCCATGGTGCCGGCGCCGATTACGGCGGCGCGGTTCACCTCGCGGGCCTTGGAGCCCGCGATGTCCGGCACCTTGGCGGCCTCGCGTTCGGCGAAGAAGATATGGCGCTGGGCCTTCGACTGGTCGCCGGCCACGAGTTCGAGGAACAGCTGCCGTTCGTCGCGTGAGCGCATCCGCGATCGGAAGCGTCAGTGCGCCGCGCAGCGCTTCCACCGCCGCGGCCGGGGCATTTTGCCCCTTCGCGCGCTTGATGTACGGCGCCGCAGCCGCTTCGAAGACCGCGATATCGTGGCGCGCCTGCGCAAGCTTGTCGTCGCGGTCGCGCACCAGCCGCAGCGGCCGCCGCTCGGCTGCCGCCCGCCGTGCGAACGCGACGGCGGCGGTCAGGAGATCACCCGTCACCACGTCGTCCACCAGGCCGGCCTCGTGCGCCTCCGCGGCGCCGATCGGTTCGCCGGAGAGGATCATCGCCATGGCCTTATCCATGCCGACCAGCCGCGGCAGCCGCTGCGTGCCGCCGGCGCCCGGGATGATGCCGAGCTTGATCTCCGGCAGCCCGAGACGCGTGCCCGGCGCGGCGACGCGGAAATGGCAGGCGAGCGCCAGTTCCAGCCCACCCCCGAGCGGGGTCCCGTGCAGGGCCGCAACGATCGGCTTGCCGATGGCCTCGATCGTCGCAATGACGTTGGTCAGCACGGGCTCGCGCGGCGGCTTGCCGAACTCGGCGATGTCGGCGCCGGCGACGAAGGTGCGCCCCGCACAGGCAATCACGATTGCCGACACGGCCGCATCGCCGCCAGCGCGCACAAGCACGTCCTGCAGCGCAGCGCGGACGCCATGGCTCAGCGCGTTGACGGGGGGATTGGCGATGGTGACGATCGCCACGTCGCCGTCATATCGCAAATCAGCAAGGTCGGGCAATCGGTGTGCTCCTCATGGGGCGCTAGGCGGTTGGAAACGGTGCATTGGGGCAGTGTATCTTGGCAACGGCTGGCGGCGTGCATCATGCCAGGCAGGCCGAAGCGACATAGCTGGAGGCCTACGCTGCCGCCCGGCGCGCATCCCTGATGGTGACCTCGCCGGGCTCGCTCACCTGTCCGGGGCCGATCCGGATCTCGATCCGGCATCCTAATGCCGTCAGAAAGCGCATAAGCCGTTCCAGCGAAACCTCGGTGAATTTTCCTCCAAGAATTTTCGAAAGCTCCGGCTGCGTGGTCCCGATCCGCCGCGCGGCGACGCGCTGGGTGAGGCCCATGGATTTGATGGCCCTGTCCAAACGAAGCACGAGTTCCGCCTTCAGGAAATGCTCTTCCGCATCGGGGAATCCGAGTTGCAGCCATACGTTCCGCGTCGGGTCCTTAGCGGCGGGCATCTTTTTCATCATCCTCTCGCCTTCTTGCCGGTCCGTTCTTTTTCCGTCACCAATTCTTTGAGACGCTGCTCGACCAGGTCCATTTCCGCTTTGGGTGTCGCAATTCCCTGGTTGGATTTTTTCTGGAACGCATGAAGCACATAGATCGCCTCGGCGTAGCGCACCGTATAGACCGCGCGATAGGCATTCCCAGCTTGGCGTTCCTTTAGCTCCATGACCGAAGCTCCGCCAAATCCGCGGAGCGTCTTTGTCATTGTGACATGGCGTTCACCCATCTGGGCCAAGTATAACGCGTAGCCCATCTCCCGTTGTACGTCTGCGGGAAAAGCCATGAAATCGGTCTTCGAAGTTCCGCGCCAAAGCAGAGGTCTCGGCTCGTCGGGGTTTCGAACCATGTGCGGTTTATGTGATATTTCACATAAACCGTCAAGCTGGCCTCGGCGACCCCGAAATACGGTGACCTCGTCGCGGGAAGCGCTCTCTTACCGATCTTGCGCGCCGCCCTCGCCCGCCGCGCCTAAATCCACTACGATCGGCCTATGCGCGATGGATCGGCTGGCACCGTGGTGCCAGCCGATCCGCAACCCAAAGGGAGGATTTGCATGGTTGCCTTTACGGTCAACGGAACCCGCCAGGAGGTCGGCGTCGATGCCGATACCCCGCTGCTGTGGGTGCTGCGCGAGCATCTGGGGCTCACCGGCACCAAATTCGGCTGCGGCATTGCCTCCTGCGGGGCCTGCACGGTGCATGTCGATGGGCAGGCGGTGCGCTCCTGCATCACGGCAGTGTCCTCGGTCGAAGGCAAGGCGGTCACAACGATCGAAGGACTTTCGCCCGACGGCAGCCATCCGCTGCAAAAAGCCTGGGTCGCCGAGCAGGTGCCGCAATGCGGCTACTGCCAGTCCGGCCAGATCATGCAGGCGGCCGAACTGCTCGCCCGCAACAAGGCGCCGACCCGCGCGGACATCGTCGAACACATGGACGGCAATATCTGCCGCTGCGGCACCTACTTGAAAATCATCAGCGCCATCCAGCGCGCGGCGCGGGAGGGCTGACGCCATGACCAAGCACATCGACACCCGTGACATCGCCGCCGATGGCACGGCGCTGAGCCGGCGCGATTTTCTCGGCACCGCCGCCGGCCTGACGCTGGCGCTCACCGTTGCGCCCGATGCGCTGGCGCCGCTCGGCCAGAGCGGCGAAGCGCTGGCGGAAGCGCCGCTGTCGCCCAACACCTGGCTCACGATTGCGACCGACGGCACCATCACCATCGTGTCGCCCGCGGCCGAAATGGGCCAGGGCACCTTCACCACGCTGCCGGCCGTGATCGCCGAAGAACTCGACGCCGACTGGTCCAAGGTCAGGCCGGTATTTCCGCCGGAGTGGAACGAGCGAAAATACGGCAATCCCGGAAACAACTACGCCTTCCAGACCTCGGCGAGCTTTGCGACGCGCGGCTATTTCAAGGCCATGCGGGTGGCGGGCGCGCAGGCGCGGCGCGTGCTCATCGACGCGGTCGCGGCCAAATGGGGCGTACCGGCCTCGGAACTTTCCACCGAGCCGAGCGTGGTGGTGCACAAGGCCTCGAACCGCCGCATCCCTTACGGGGAGATCGCCGCCTTCGCCAAGGCGCCGGCCGAACTGCCCACGATCACCGACAAGGACCTGAAGCCCGCAAAGGACTTCCGCCTGATCGGCAAGGACATTCCCCGCGTCGAGGTGCCGCTCAAGGTCCGGGGCGCCGCCAAATACGCCATGGACGTGCAGGTCCCCGGCATGGTCTACGGCGCCGTGCTGCAATGCCCCTATCCGGGCGGGGCGCCGGAGACCGTGGACGACAGCCGCGCCCGGCAGGTTCCTGGCGTCACCGACATCGTGAAGCTGCCGGAGGGTGTGGGCATCGTCGGGAAAAGCTTCCAGGCGACGCAGGCCGCAAAAAACCTGCTCAAGGTGACCTGGGGCGAGGCGACCGGCGCGCATTACGATAGTGAAGCCGCGCTGGAAGAATTCGCCGCCATCGGCCGCGACAAGAGCCGCACCGGCGTGCCCTACGAGCCCGTCGGCGACGCCAAGACCGCCATGGGCGGCGCGGCGAAAATCTACCGCGGCGAATACCGCACCCGCTATCTCTATCACGCCCAGATGGAGCCGCTGAACGCCACCGCGTCGGTCGCCCCCGACGGCTCGGTCGAAATCTGGGCCGGCACCCAGGGGCCGACCTCGATGCATGCGCAGGTCGCCCGCGTGCTCGGCATCGACCGCGCAAAAATCAAGCTCAACCAGCATTTCCTCGGCGGCGGCTACGGCCGGCGCAGCCAGCACGAAGTCATTCTTGACGCGGTGCGCCTCTCCAAGGCCGTCGGCAAACCCGTCAAGCTGATCTGGACCCGCGAGGACGACGTGGCGGGCGGCAAGTTCCGCCCGATGACGGCGCATCACATCGAGGCCGGCTTCGATGCTTCGGGAAAACTCATCGCCTGGCATCACCGCGTGGTGGCGGAATCGGTCGCGGCCTATACGGCGATCGCCAACGGCACGCCGCCGGCGCCGCTCGACCGCGTGGTGATGAAGGGCTCGCCGATCCCGCAATACCCGATCCCGCACAAGCTCGCCGAGCACGTGATCGAGCACCGCGGAGCGCGCCTTGCCGCCTTCCGCGGCGTCGGCAACGCCCACAATGCCTTCGCGGTGGAAAGCTTTTTGGACGAGATCGCCAAGGATCGCGGCCTCGATCCGATCGCGTTCCGCCTCACGCTCGCCGAGGGCGCGCCGCGCATGCAGACGCTGTTGCGCGCGGTCGCAGAGATGTCCGACTGGACGCGGAAACGCACCGGCGCCGCGCTCGGCGTCGGCACCATGGTGAAGGACGACACTTTGGCGGCGGGTGTTGCCGAGGTCTCGGTCGATCGCGCCACGGGCAAGATCAAGGTCCACAATTTCTGGGCCGCGATCGACGCCGGCCTCGCGGTGCAGCCCCGCAACATCGCAGCCCAGATGGAAGGCAGCGTGATCTATGGCCTCGGCCACGTGCTGCGCGAAAAAATCACCATCCGGGGCGGCCGCGTGGTGGAGTCGAACTACACCGACTACGAGGTGACGCGCATGTCCGACGTGCCGAATATCGAGGTGCGGGTGGTCTCGACCGACAATCCCCCGACCGGCGCCGGCGAGGACGGCGTGCCCGTGGTCTCGGCGGCGGTCGGCAACGCGATTGCGGCGCTCACCGGCGTGCGCCTGCACGAACTCCCGTTCGCGCCGGACCGCGTGCGCGGCGCGCTGGGGGCGTAGGCGCGAACCTGGCGGGTGCGCTTGCCGGAGGCGGCACGCGCACCTTCGGCTATGTTTCGTCGTGGCGATCGAAACCGCCGCGCAACCGCCCGACTGGATGCTGATCCCCGATCTCAAGGAGACCTGGGATGCGATCAAGACGGCGTTCGTAGCCGGCCAGTTCAAAGACGCGGGCAATCTGCTCTCGCAGCTCGAACGGCAATGCCGGGTCAGCGCCGACCTCATTCCGGCCGATTGACGAACAAGGCGCGCAGCACGTTTTCGCAGCAGGACCTGCAGCCGGCGCGATCATTCGGCATGAGGCCCAAATTAGGGTCTCCCGTTGGTGGGGCGGCGGCCACGGCGTTTCCCGGCTTTGAGGGACTCAGTCTGTATGACTGAGCACGTAGGGTGCAGTAAGCGAAGCGCACTGCACCGGTTTCCGCTACCGGCGCTGACCCGCGGCGCGGCGGCGCAATGCGCTGCGCTTATTGCGCCCTTCTGTAACGGGCCTTGGGTTGTCAACCCCTTTCTTCACTTGCGACATCGTTTCGCCGGGTCACGCTTCTGTACGGGGTCGGCGCAAGGCCGCCACCAGATGGGGTTAGAATGAGGATCGGCCGGCCAATCTACGGGTGCGTGGTTGAACCACAGGGAGCAATGCGGCCTGACCTGATCCATCGTCCCGGCGTCGGGACCTCGCTTCGGGAAGGCTGGTGTCATGACCCGCCCGAAAGCCCCGGTGAGCTCTCCTTCCTGGTCTCGGTTAGCTTACTTTCTTAGTCCCATTCCTTTGTTCGACCGCGATGGCCCATTCTTACGTCCCGACCTAACGTCCGCTCGTGCGCCGCGCGCAGGCACCGTCAAGAGCCTGCCCCTGCGAAGGCGGGGGATGGCCGAAGGCCACCGCCGGAGGCGGCGCGGAACGCGTCCTTTACGGTGCCGAGCACGGCGCTACCTTCCCGGTGGTCGAAAACGGCGCGCCGTCCACCAGCATCCGATGCATGATCACCGCAAGCTTGCGCGCCAACGCCACCGAGGCTTTCTTGATCCCGCCACGCTCGACCAGCCGCATCGCGTAAGCTCTTCAAGCCGGTGCAGCCTTTGAGCGGCTTGGTGATGATGAGGTGCGCGGCCTCATAGAGCACCCACCGCACCGAGCCGTCGCCAGCCTTGGAGATACGCCCGATGCGATCGGTCTCTCCGGATTGGTACCGCGACACACATGCTTGAGCTTTCCAAAGACACGTCGATTCCTGCATAGTCGTTCATGGTCGTCCCTCGACGATGCTTGGAGCTGGCAATGCCGGACTCCGATCACGTGACACCATCAATCTGGGGACGACCACCACCGCGCCAACAGGCCGCTTACCGCGGCGCCGGCCCGTTACCCCATCTACTGAGCTGCCATGCGCGTGCCATGCACGGCGATCATTACCGAAACGGGTTGTGATGGGGCTCCGTTGCGGCTTGGCCGATTAAGCAACCCACAAGCCGCCGAACCGGGCTGGTGATCGACACCATCAACTGACTGGCCGTGCGACGCAGCGGGATTAGCAAATTCTGCCCGGCCATCCGTCGCGCGGGAACTTGGCAGGCACCAGCACCGGCCGGTGCGGCGAACGTGATGCCTTGCGTCGGCGGGCGGCTGTGCGCCGCAGTGACCATACTCTATTCTGGGCTGAGCTATCGCGGCCTGCGCGTGCCCGCAAGCTCGGAGGAGACCCACGATGACCGACGGCCCCAAGAAATTCCGTGCCCTGCTGGCAAGAGGCGGGCTGATCGTCGCTCCCGGTGTCTATGACGGCTACAGTGCCCGGCTGGTCGAGCAAGCCGGCTATGAGATGGCGGCCACCACCGGGGCCGGCATTTCCAATTCGCTGCTTGGCATCGACGATATCGGCGTCATGGGACTCTCGGAAAACGTCAACCACTGCCGCATGCTGGCTCGCACCCTCGCCATCCCGCTCACCGCCGACGCCGACACCGGCTACGGCAACCCCATGAACGTGCACTACACGGTGCAAATGTTCGAGGAGGCGGGGCTTGCCGGCATCAATATCGAGGACCAGGTGCACCCGAAGCGTTGCGGGCACATGCCGGGCAAGGAAGTGATACCGCTGGTCGAGGGGGTCAAGAAGATCGAAGCGGCGTGCCTGGCGCGCCGGGACGATGCGTTTGCGATCATCGCGCGCACGGACGCGCTGGCGATCGAGGGCGTCGATGGCATGCTGCAGCGGGCGCGCGCCTACGCGGAAGCCGGCGCCGACATGATCTTCGCCGATGCGATTCGCACCGAAGACCAGATCAAGCGTCTGGTCGATACGGCTGCGCGTTCCCGTCACGGTCAATATGGGCTTCGGCATCCGGGCGCGGCCGACCACGCCGCTGATGTCGATCAAGCGCCTTGCCGAGATCGGCGTGCGCCGCGTGACGCTGCCGCGCATGCTTCCGGCCGCGGCCATTCACGGCATGATGCGTGCGCTCGACGCGATGAAGGACGTGATCGCCGGCGGCGAACCGGCGGACCGGCCGGATCTGGCGGTCGACATCGACGCCATCATGCGCTTGATGGATTACGACGCCATGCGGGAACTCGAACGCCGGCTGCTGACGACCGCCGCGCTGGAAACCAAATATGGGCCGATCGGCGAAGCCTCGCAGGCGGCCCGGTGAGCTTGCCGCCTTGGGTCGCACGCCCGCGTTGACGGTGCATGGACATCAGCCCATATCGCTATCGTTCGATAGGTCGTCCGCGCGGATACACGGGGCACGACCGGCCAACTCCGCCGCTCTCCGCCCGGAATTACGAAGCATCTCTGTGCCGTAGACGCCCCAACGCGTTAATGTTAGAAACCGCAGCGGCAATTTGTGCAGCGCAACATAGGTTCTCACATGTCCAAAAGCATCGCCGTCCCGCATTTGGCGGACGAGGCGAGGAGGTCCGACGGCGCGACCCAGGGGCTGAGCCAATCCGCCGCTCCATCCATCGCCGGATTGCTGGGGCTCGCCATCGGCAGCATCGGGGTGGTCTATGGGGACATCGGCACCAGCCCGCTCTACGCATTTCGCGAAGCGGTCAACGCCGCCGCAGCGGGTAGCCGTGCCGCGCCGGCATCAGGCGCGATCTACGGCGTCCTGTCGCTCATCCTGTGGGCGCTCATCTTCATCGTCACCTTCAAATATGTGATCGTGCTGTTGCGGGCGGACAATAATGGCGAGGGCGGTACGCTCACTCTGATGGCGCTCGCCCGCAAGGCAACCGGCCGTCACACCGCGTTCGTCGTCATGCTTGGCATCATCGGGGCGGCGCTGTTCTTCGGCGACGCGCTGATCACCCCGGCGATCTCGGTGCTGTCGGCGATCGAGGGCCTCAAGGATGTCGATTGGATCGGGTCGCAGATCGATCCCTATATCGTGCCGCTCACCGTGGCGATCTTGGTGCTGTTGTTCGTATTCCAGTCAAGCGGCACAGCCGGCATCGCGAGCTTCTTCGGTCCGGTGATGACGGTGTGGTTCATCGCTATCGCGGTGCCGGGAGTGGCGTGGATTATATCCAACCCCACCATCCTGCTGGCCCTCAATCCGTTCTATGGCCTGACCTTTCTGTTTGGCCACGGCGTTACCGGGTTGGTCACGCTCGGAGCGGTGTTCCTGGCGGTCACCGGGGCGGAAGCGCTTTATGCCGATCTCGGCCATTTCGGCCGCGCCCCAATTCAATTCGCTTGGTTGATTGTCGTGTTCCCGGCACTGGCGCTCAATTATCTGGGCCAGGGCGCCCTGGTGCTTGCACACCCGGAGGCGATCAAAAATCCGTTTTTCCTGCTTTATCCGGAAATGTTGCGGCTTCCCATGGTGCTGCTGGCGACGGTCGCCACCGTCATTGCGAGCCAGGCGGTGATCACCGGTGCGTATTCGCTGACCCGGCAGGCGATCGCGCTTGGATTGCTGCCACGGCTTGAGATCCGCCATACATCGGCCGAGCATGAAGGGCAAATCTATATGCCGCATGTCAATTTGGCGCTGTTGATGGGCGTGCTGCTGCTGGTCGCGCTGTTCCGGTCGTCGAGTGCGCTTGCCTCGGCCTACGGGATCGCGGTAACCGGAACCATGGTGGTGACGGCCATCATGGCCTTCATCGTGGTGCGCCGGGTATGGGGCTGGTCGTTGCCGGCCACCGTCGCGCTGATCACCCCGTTCATTCTGGTGGATTCGACATTCCTGACCGCCAATTTGCTGAAGGTCGTCGAGGGCGGCTGGGTGCCCTTGGCGCTCGCGAGCGTCATGATGGTGATCATGTATACGTGGCGGCGCGGCAGCAAATTGCTGTTCGACAAGACCCGCCGGCAAGAAACGCCACTCGATGCCCTGGTCGCAATGCTGGAAAAGAAGCCGCCGCTGCGCGTGCCCGGCACCGCGGTGTTCCTGACCAGCGATCCCATCAGCGCCCCGAGTGCGCTGCTCCACAGCCTCAAGCACTACAAAGTGTTGCATGAGAAAAACGTGATTCTCTCGGTCGAGACCGACCACCTGCCGCGAGTCCCGCCCGAGGAGCGGGTGCGGATCGAACCGGTGGGGCAGACATTTTCCAGGATCGCACTGCGGTTCGGCTATATGGAGCGCCCAAACGTACCCCAGGCGCTTGGGATTGCCCGCAAGCTGGGCTGGCAGTTCGATATTATGTCAACCTCGTTTTTCGTGTCGCGGCGCAAATTGCGTCCGGCGGCACGCTCCGGAATGCCCAAGTGGCAGGATCGCCTCTTCATCTCCATGGCCCGCGCTGCCAATGATGCTACTGATTATTTCCAAATCCCGACCGGCCGCGTGGTCGAAGTCGGAACCCAGGTGACGATCTGAGTACAGGCGCGATCGCCGACGACGCGCTTTCAACGGGGGGCAATCGTCGGCAAATCGTCCACCCCTGGGGCTGGATTTCGGACCCACTTCGGCCATAAGTAGGTGCGGACGGCGAATCGAGGACGAGGAGTGTCATGTTCGGGTTGTTCGGTCGCGGCACCATTCGTGGCTTGGCGCCGGAAGAGGTCGCGGAAGGGCTTGCGGCCGGCAAGATGCTGCTCGTCAACGTCCGGGAACCCAACGAAACGGCACGCGAGCGTATCTTCGGCGCACTGCTGGCGCCGCTGTCGCGGTTCGACGCATTGGATCTGCCGGATCCTCAAGGGCGTACGGTCGTATTCGTCTGCGCCTCCGGCATGCGGTCCATCAAGGCTGCCGAGATTGCTCAAACCGCCGGCCTCGCCTATGACGCTCATCTTACGGGCGGAATCACGTCCTGGAAAGCTGCGGGATTTCCGGTCGAGGCATGATCGGGGCCCACCCGCCGCGACGAGCATGGGCGCCAAGGTCAAGCGCCTTTGGTGGCAAACACGTCACGCCGCCGTTCCGGTGTGAACAATTGGAGAACGAAAATGCGGATTTTAGCCTTGGCGGTGTTGGCGTTGGTCACCGTTTCCCTCGCTCCGCGACCGGCGGCGGCGGCTTTCAACCTGCCCTGGTGCGCGCAATATTATGACCGCAGTGGTATTCGCAGCTGCGCCTTCTACACCTACCAGCAATGCATGGCGACGCTGAGCGGGATCGGCGGCTTCTGTATTCAAAATCCATGGGTGCCGCCGGTTCCGGCGGCAGTGCATTATGCGCCGCGCCGCACGAAGCATAGCCATGCCGGACTCAGCTGACACCGGTTTTCGGACAGGCAGGTGGATCATGGCGCGATTTTATCTTGCCGCAGCAGGCGCTGCGCTGATCGGGGCTGTTGCCACAGTGGCACCGGCGCAACAGGAGCGTATCGTCAACGTCTATAATTGGTCGGATTATATCGCACCGGGAATCATCGAAGCCTTCACCAAGGAGACCGGCATTCGGGTCCGCTACGACACCTTCGATTCCAACGACACGCTGGAGACCAAGCTCCTGGCCGGCAAGTCCGGCTATGACGTGGTGGTGCCGACGGCCTATTTCCTCGAACGCCAGATCAAGGCCGGCGTGTTTCAGAAACTCGATAAGACGCAACTCCCGCATCTTGGTGCGGTGTGGCCCGTGATCGCAAAGCACTTGGCGGCCTATGACCCTGGAAACCAATATGCCGTCAATTACATGTGGGGCACGGTCGGCATCGGCTACAATGTCAAGATGGCACGCGCGATACTTGGCGGCACCGGTGTGATCGATAGTTGGAACACCATATTCGCGCCCGGCGAACTCGCCAAGTTCAAGGGCTGCGGCGTACACATGCTGGATTCATCCGACGATGTCTTGCCGGCGGCTCTGCACTTTTTGGGCCGGGATCCGAATTCGACCGATCCGGGCGACCTCGAAAAGGCGGCGGACCTCGTGGCCAAGGTGCGGCCCGCGGTGCGCAAGTTCCACTCATCGGAATTTCTCAATGCGCTCGCGACCGGCGAGATTTGTTTGGTTTTGGGCTGGTCGGGCGACGTAAAGCAGGCGCAGAAGCGCGCCGCGGAGGCGCACAACGGCATCGAGATCGCCTATGCGGTGCCGGTGGAAGGCGCCGAGATGTTTTTCGACAACTTGGCGATCCCCAAGGACGCGCGCCACGGCGCCGAGGCGCACGCGTTCATCGACTATCTGCTGCGACCCGAAGTGGCGGCGAAGAACACCAATTTCTTGTCCTACGCCAACGGCAATCTTGCCAGCCAGGCCCTGATCGACCCCGCAATCCTTGCCGATCGCACCGTGTATCCGGACGAGACCACCATGGCGCGCCTTTACACCATCAACGCCCACGACGCCAAGACGACCCGGCTGATAAATCGGCTCTGGACCCGGATCAAGACCGGCCGCTAAGACGGACCATTAAACGCCTTACCGGCCGCTGACGGACCGCTGACTTGAGCCCGATCGGAGCAACCCAATGGCGCGCCTTTATGACAGTCGTAAGCGCATCCTGGTGACCGGCGGCGCCGGATTCCTCGGCTCTCACCTGATCGATCGCCTGTTGGAGCAGGGACACGAAATCCTGTGCGTCGATAATCTATTTACCGGCACGAAACGCAATATCGAGCATCTGCTGGGACACAAGCATTTTGAATTCCTGCGCCACGATGTGACATTCCCGCTCTATGTCGAGGCCGATGAAATTTATAATCTGGCTTGCCCGGCATCGCCGATCCACTATCAGCACGATCCGGTGCAAACGACGAAAACGTCGGTGCACGGCGCCATCAATATGCTGGGTCTCGCCAAGCGGCTGAAATGTCGAATTTTGCAGGCCTCCACCAGCGAAGTCTATGGCGACCCGTCGGTGCATCCGCAGACCGAGGCCTATTGGGGCAATGTCAACCCCATCGGTCCGCGCTCCTGCTACGATGAAGGCAAACGCTGTGCCGAAACGCTGTTCTTCGATTATCATCGCCAGCATGGTTTGGCGATCAAGGTGGCGCGGATCTTCAACACCTATGGGCCGCGGATGCACCCCGCGGACGGAAGGGTGGTATCCAATTTCATCGTGCAGGCCTTGCAGGGCGCACCGATCACGCTCTACGGCGACGGCAGCCAAACCCGGTCGTTCTGCTATGTCAGCGACCTGGTCGACGGCCTCATTCGGCTGATGGAAAGTCCGGCCGATTTCACCGGTCCGGTCAACATCGGCAACCCGAACGAATTCACCATACGGGAATTGGCGGAGCTCGTGCTCGCTCAAACCGGGTCTGCTTCGCCGCTCGTCTGCCATTCGCTGCCGCAAGACGATCCGAAGCAGCGGCGGCCGGATATCGCCTTGGCGAAAGAGCGTTTGGGGTGGATTCCGACGGTACCGCTACGCCAGGGCCTCGAGCCCACCATCGGGTATTTCCGATCGCTGCGCGCATAGCCGCGCGGACGCAATCCGGATCGGCGCGTGACGCCGCTTGCTTACGATGTACGCTCCGGCAAGAAATCCGCTTCCGCCAAATCGGAAAACCGCGTCACATCGGCCTTGAACTGCATCTTCACGGTGCCGGTCGGACCGTGGCGCTGCTTGCCGATGATCACCTCGGCGCGACCGTGAACGGCCTCCATCTCGGTCTGCCACTTGAAATACTCCTCGGTGCCGGGACGCGGTTCCTTGTTCTTGAGATAATATTCCTCCCGGAACACGAACATCACCACGTCGGCGTCCTGCTCGATCGAGCCGGATTCGCGCAAATCCGACAGCTGCGGGCGCTTGTCGTCGCGGCTTTCGACGGCACGCGAGAGCTGCGATAGCGCCAGGATCGGGATGTTGAGTTCCTTGGCGAGCGCCTTGAGGTTGGTGGTAATCTCCGTCACCTCCTGTACCCGGCCTTCCTGGGCGCGGCGGCCGGAGCCCGATAGCAGCTGGATATAGTCGATGACCAGCAGATCGAGGCCGCGCTGACGCTTGAGGCGGCGCGCCCGCGCCGCCAGCTGGGCGATGGAAAGGCCGCCGGTCTCGTCGATATAGAGCGGTATCTGTTCCATCTCGCGGGCGGTCTCGGCAATACGTTCAAAGTCGGAGGGTTCGATCTCGCCGCGGCGGATGCGATAGGATGCGATCTCGGTCTGTTCCGAGATGATGCGGGTGGCGAGCTGTTCGCCCGACATTTCGAGGGAGAAGAAGCCGACGATGCCGCCGTTGATCGACTCGATGCGGCCATCTGGCCGCGGAGGCCCGCTCTCCTGGGCCTTTGCCACATTGTAGGCGAGATTGGTCGCGAGCGCCGTCTTGCCCATGCCGGGGCGCCCGGCGAGGATGATGAGGTCGGATTTTTGCAACCCACCCATCATGCGGTCGAGATCGCGCAACCCGGTGGCCAGCCCCGATAGTTTCCCGTCGCGCTGGTAAGCATGCGCTGCCATCTCGACCGCGGTGGTCAGGGCCTGGGCGAAGCGCTGGAAGCCGCCGTCATAGCGGCCGGTTTCGGCGAGTTCATAGAGGCTGCGCTCGGCCTGTTCGATCTGATCCTGTGGGCGTTCGTCCACCGGCGCGCTGTAGGCGGCATTGACCATCTCCTCGCCGATGCCGATGAGGGAGCGGCGGATGGCGAGATCGTAAATGGTGCGTCCGTAGTCGAGAGCGTTGATGACCGTGGTCGCCTCGGCGGCGAGACGAACCAGATATTGGCCGGCGGTCAGTCCGGCGATGTCCATATCCGACGGTAGGAAGGTCTTGACCGTGATGGGCGTTGCGATCTTGCCGACGCGCACCAAGCTGCCCGCAATGTCATACAGTTTTTGGTGCACCGGCTCGAAGAAGTGCCGCGGCTCGAGAAAGTCCGAGACCCGGTAGAACGCCTCATTGTTGACCAAAATGGCCCCGAGCAATGCCTGCTCCAACTCGATATTGTGCGGGGCCGTACGAAGGGCCGGGGTCGCAGCCGGATCCCGTTTTCGTGCGGTCAATTCCAATGCCATCGCGTGTCGCCCTTCGGTTGCATGCCTTCAAAGCAGATCGCCATCAACGGTGCGACCTTCGGCGGCCTGCCGTTGAGCCGGATCACCATCCGCATGAGCCTGATAAGCCGCAATTAAGCATGAAGCTCGCTGCCGGGGGAGCGGAGGATGTCAGTTTTCCGCCTTTTCACCAATGAGCCGAGCCTTTTTCCGGGAGGACGCCGGCGGGACCTTGACTTCGACAGCGCGGTGCAGTCCGACAAATGCTCCATTTGGCGATGGCCGGGAAAACGCTTCGCCCTCACGCGACGGGACCCGCATCGCCGCATCGCTGCCATCGAAAGGCCTCACAGTCCGCACATTGAATGGCTAGAATCTTAACCGGACTAACGGACCTGGGATGGCGGCGAAGTGACTCAGCACGTGAAGCAGATCGTCGGTGTGGGATTTTGGGCCGTAGTGGCCCTGGGCGCCCCCAGCGGGTGGGCGCAGGACTTCACTGCCGGAAAGACGCCCGCGCAACTGTTCCGCTCGGATTGTTCCGAGTGTCATCGCACACCGAACGGATTGGCCAAGAATCGCGACGTGGCGACGCTCGCCGGTTTTCTGCGTGAGCACTACACGACCAAGGCCGAGTTGGCGGTAGCGTTGGCGGCCTACGTGTCCGGATTTTCCGGTCGCGGCCCTGCAGACGTCCGCAATCGGGCCGCATCCGCCACCGCGGCGGAACCACCGACGGGCGAGCGGCGCCCGGCCGTGCCGCGGAGCCGGCGCGAGGCTGAGACTGCGGCGGGCGCGGAGGATGGCCGGCCGAGCCCTCGCGGGGCTGACGATCAGCCAGTGCGCCGGCGCGCCACGATTGCGACCCAGTCCGTCGGCGATGCTGCGAATCCACGGCCGCTCGATCCGCGCAATCCGCGGCGGTCACCAAACGGCGGCGCAGCGGTTGCGGCGGCGCCGGCTGCTCCCGCCGCCCCGCAAGCGCCAAGTTCGGCTACAAGTGCGGCTACAAGTGCCGCTACCGATGCAAGTCGTGTCGCTGTCGCGACCCCAGCAGCGGCCCCGACGGCATCTGAGGCGGATTTGTCGGGGCGGTTGCGCACCTACGTCTATTCCGGACTGGCCCTCGACAAGGCGATCTCGGAAGCCGATAAGACGCTGTCGCCCAATTCCCGCAAGCGCCGTGATACCACGAACAGCGCCGAAGGGCCTGCGGGCCTATCTCCATCCGGTGATGCCGGCTCCGGTTCGGCAAACGTTCCCGGCGCGGTTTCCGAACCTGTCGTCACCGCACCGGCGGTACCACAGGCCCATTAGATGCGTGTCGGGTCGCAAACCGGTTGAGGGGCTGCGTGCACGTGGAACGAGAAAATGCAGTCGGGAGATGGCTCCCGTACCTGCCGCGAGGATGCCGGTGCGTGACCGGAATCCGGTCTAAACTTACAATTTGCCGATTGGCATTGAAACGGATGCCGATTGGGTCGTCTCGACCGGAGAACCCAGATGATGCCGCTTAACAGCGTTCCGCGCCGTCCGTTCGGCGCGTCGGTCACCGAACCGGCTCCTTTGAATTGGCGACGGGGACTGTTCCGCGTATGGATTCTCGCATCCACGGCCTGGATCATGAGTTGGGCGATTTATTTGGTTGTTGACGCCCTTAATGAGGGCTTCAGGGATCGCAATCTGCTGGTGGTCCCCGTGCTTCTGTTCGGCCCGCCGATCGCGCTTCTGATCTTCGGAATTGCCACCGGGTGGGCGTTTCGCGGCTTTAGGATGGACGACGCGGCGGAGGACGGATAATCGCGCGCCGCTAGGCAACCAATGCCTGCTCCTCCCACGCCGCGCAGGTCTGCCGGGCAACCCAGGACATCAATGGGATTTCGTCCATCGGGCGTCCTTGGGCCAGTGCCGCCGCCGCCACGAAGAGTTCGTGCCAGCATTCCTGCGTGCCGGCCCGATACAGGATATAGGCGGACCAAGCCGCCGCCTGCAGCCACCACTGACGGCGCGGCTCGACCACCTTCGCCAAAATCAGCGCCTCGCGTTGCCGGCGCGGCCCCGGATTGCGCGTAAGCAGGGCATCGACCGTATCGCCGACCTCGAACCAGCTTTGTAGGAACCGATAATTTTTCGCGAGGCTGCCGCCCTTTGCCAGCAAGGCCTTGAAAGCAGCGGGGCTGATCGCACGGCCTTCCTCGATGGCGTTGAGCAGCGAAATCGGGCTGGTCGCCTCGGACCGAACCTCGGCAAGCCCGACGGCCTCAAGGAAGCGGATCAGCCCGAACTGCGGCATGGTGCCGGTCTGATGCCCGACGGCCAGGAAATGCCCAACAGCCTTGCCGACGAAATCCGGTGCGGCCGCAAACTGACCGGTTGCGCCCGTCGTGCCGAAAGCACTGCGAATGTCCTTGGCCGTCACCCCGGAACGCGCCCAGGCATCGGACACGCCGGATCCGTGCTTGAGCAAAGCGACGGCGAGCATGTTCTTGCGTGCGTCGCGGCAATGCCCGACGATGCCGATCGTCCCCGAGCCATCGACTCCGGTGGTGGCGAGCTTGCGGATATCCGGGGCATCCCAAGACGCCGGCTCCAAGCCGCGCCGCCGTGCCGCTGCAATCGCCGCGACAAGGGTGAAGCGCGCGTCATCATTTGGTATCCAGTTGCGCAGCGTGATCATGCGGCGCAACATCGTCGGCGAGACTTTGCCGACCTCGGCGCAGTCCGCAAGGGCTGCGGCCACGGACCGCCGCACGGTCGCCGCCCTGTCTAGGAGCCATCCGAGCGCGGCCTCCGCCGCCACCTCATGACCGGAATTGAGCAACGCCGCGGCCATGGCGGCACGCGGCGCATCCGTTACCCCGACCGCGTTCTCCGCCAGCAAAGAGAACAGCGCAAACGCATCGGCATCGGCCTCCGCCACGAGTGCGACCACCGCGGCAACGAGGTCGGTGGGGTTCGGATCGCCTCCGCCGGTCCCGCCGCTCCTTGCCTGCAGTCTGGCGGCGACAGCTTGCAATTCCGCACCGAGATCGAGTTTGGCGCTGCCCAAAGACTGCAGCAGCGACAGGATCACACTCGGATCATACAGCGCCTCGCCGCTGGCCCAGAGGAGCCGCATGCGCACCATTTCCGCAATTTGGACGACGCTTTTTTGGCCGGAGTCGATGCGCTGCCGCAGAGCTTCGAGCGCCTTGCCGAACAAAAAATCAAATGTCGCAAACCGCGGCTCCTTGGCCCGGCCGTTTGCCGCCTCCGCCAAGGCCAATTCAAGCAGGTTAAGGGCAACGGCCGGATGGTCCTTCAACTGCTCAATCGCCCGGCGCCCATTGGCGGATAGCTGGCCGCGCGACAAGTCCTTCTCGACCAACTGGGCCAGCCGGGCGAGTTCCGCCTTCGATGGCTTCACGTCAGGGCTCCCGCGAATCATGTCGGTGTCGGGTCAATCTTTCCAACTCCGCGGGCGTCGGCAAGGCTAGGGTGCCGAGCCACGGAGATATCCACCGGGAAGATCGCTAGACGGCAAGCTGCGGGCGGGGGTGACGGAATTGGGGAAGGCCCATGTGGCCGGCATCCAGCCGCAAACCTTGGTGTGCAAACCGGGCGAGCGGCGCAGGCTTGCGCCGAAAAAAGGACGCCGCGACGCTCCCGATACGATTTCGGTCAAAGACCTCGCCCTCGGTTTGCGGGCGAAATCCTGGCGCACCATCACATGGCGGGAAGACTGCGGTGCCGCGGCTCCATGGCGGGCGCCAGCGAGTTTATGACGCAGTAGTACTAAGCTTGAATTCGCTCGGCCTGTTCGCGGCGCTCGAGCCGATCGAACAATTCGATGAGCCGGACCAGACGGCTGTTGAAATTCCACCATGGCAATGGCTCGGGCCGCCGAATATATGGCGGCTCGGTGCGCGCGACCGCGTCGACCAGAAACTCCGCCTCCGAAATCGGCGCGTACCCGCCGCCCGGAACCAATGTCATCGCCCGCATGATGGATTGTGCAAGCAACAGCACCTTGCGCGAGGCCGGCACCACGGCGCGCTTGGAAACCGAATCGCACCCGGCGCGCTCGACCTCACGTCCTATTTCCGCATAGAGCGTGCGGGCGGCCATAATGCCCGGACGGCATGCCCGCGGCAGCCCGGCTATGCCGGTTTCGCAGCTTGCATAGTGAATGTCGGCCGCCCCCAGCAGGCGCCGGATCGACCGATCCCAGTGCGTCGCTATAGGTGGGCTTGGCCACGAATGCATCGCCATCGATGCCGCATTCGCGGAGCCATTGCAGGGGCAAATAGAGCCGGCCGGCGCGTGCATCCTCGCCAACGTCGCGCGCAATATTGGTCAGCTGCATGGCGACACCCAGTTCACAGGCGCGGGCGACGACATCGCGGGAACGCTGGCCCATCAAGAGGGTCATCATCGCGCCGACGGTACCTGCTACCCGAACCGCATAGGCCTTCAGGTCCGAAAGCGTCTCGTAGCGCCGGCCGGCGGCGTCCCAGGCAAAGCCTTCGAGCAGTGCGTCCGGAATGGCGCGGGGAATGCCGAACCGCCAGACCACCTCCGCGAAGGCCCGGTCCGCCGCGATAACGGATGGCCGCCGGGCATAGATGCGATCGAGCCGGTCGCTTAGCGCCGCAAGGGCGTCCGAACCGCCGTCATTGAGATCGAATTCATCGTCGGCCATGCGGCAAAACGCGTAGAGCGCGCACGCCGGCTCGCTGATGGCCGCGGGCAGCACGAAGGATGCCGCCAGGAACGTGCGCGACCCCTCGCGCAACATGTCGCGGCAGGCGGCGAGATCCGCTCGCGCCTGCGGACCGCTATCGAACAAAGGCGTCTGCATGAGGGACCAACCTATCGAGTACCCGCGCCGAGGAGAGCACGCCGGGCAGGCCGGCACCGGGATGCGTGCCGGCGCCGACGAGAAACAAGCGATCGACATCTTCGCTGCGATTATGCGGCCTGAACCACGCACTCTGACGCAGCACCGGTTCGAGACCGAACGCCGCCCCCTCCACGGAAAGCAGGCGCTCGCGAAAGTCGAACGGCGTCATCATGCGTGACGTCACTACTTCGCGTTCGAGATCCGGGAGCAAAGTCTCGCTGAGCCGCCGCGCAATGGCCTGCCGATAGGGCTCCGCCCGCTCATTCCAATCGATACCGCTCTGCATATGGGGTACCGGCGAAAGGACGTAAAAGGCATCGCAGCCGGGCGGCGCGAGCGATGGGTCGGTCGCCGTCGGGCGATGCAGGTAGAGGCTGAAGTCGGGAGCCAACACCTTCCGATCGAAGATATCGCGCAGCAGCTCACGATAGCGCGGCCCAAGGAGAATCGTGTGGTGGAAAACATCGTCATAGCGCCGGCGTGTGCCAAAATACCAAACGAACAGGCTCATTGAATAACGGGCACGATCGACGCGCCGGTCGGTCCAGCGGCGGCGTGCATGCGCCGGCAGTAAATGCCGATAGGTCCATGCCGAGTCGGCATTGGAAACCACGATGTCGGCTGCAATATATTCCCCCGAGGAAAGGCGCACCCCGACGGCGGCCCCGTCCTTGACGTCGATGGCGGTTACCTCGGCACCGCAACGCACGGTTCCGCCTTGCGTTTCGATAAGGCGGACAAGTCCACGGACCAGTTGCCCGGTGCCCCCCATGGCGAAATGTACGCCCCAATGCTTTTCCAGAAAGGCAATCAGACAGTAAATGGAACTCGCGCTGAACGGATTGCCGCCGATCAAAAGCGGATGGAAGCTGAACACGATACGCAGCCGCGGGTCGCGAATATACTTTGATACCATTCCGTAAACAGTACGAAAACTGGAAAGCCGCAACATATCGGGTGCAATACGCATCATATCGGAAAACAAATCAAATGCTGCGTCACCGAGTTGCTCAAAGCCGACCCGGAAAATCCGCTCGCTCATCGCCATAAAGCGGTCGAAACCAGCGACATCTCCCGGCGAGAACCGGGCCACCTCGGCCCGCATGGCGGCGGTGTCGGCGCTGGTGTGGAAGACCGACCCGTCGTCGAACCGGATACGGTAGAATGGCGATATGGGCCGCAATTCAACGTCGTCGGCCATGCGCCGTCCGCACAGCGCCCAAAGCTCTTCCAGCAGGAACGGGGCCGTTACGATCGTCGGCCCGGCATCGAAGGTGAATCCGTCCTGACGAAACACGTAGGCGCGCCCGCCGGGCGCATCCAATCGCTCCAGCACGGTGACATGATAGCCGCGGGCACCGAGACGGATCGCCGCCGCAAGCCCGCCGAAGCCGCTGCCGATCACCACGGCATGCGGCCTCCGCCGGGCCGCGGGCGCCATGCCAAATTGACTTGGTGTCAACATGTTCATACGGAGGTGTGTAACAACAAATTGACACTTCTGCCTAGCCGAAAAATGGCGTCCATGTTCGATTTTAGCGCCTTCTCCCAAGGATTGCTATTTGATCCAATGACAACTTTTAATTATCCGTCTGATTGACAGTCAGCCGCAAGCCGCGTCACCAGTTGCGCCACCTCCTCCGGCTTCTCCTCATGCGCCAAGTGACCCAGTCGGGGCAGCGACACCATTTGGGCACGCGGCAGCAGGTTGCGGACGCGGCGCTGTTGATCGGGCGGCACCATCAGATCGTTGGTCCCGGTGACCACCACCAAAGGCGTCTTGAGCCGCGGCAGATCGCGCGCGAAGGCCTCAAGGTCCCAATTTGCCATCATGCCTAGCGCCGACGCGATCTGGGATGGTTTCGACGCAAGCCTGCCGTATAGCTCCATGCCGACCGCGTCGATGCGCGAGCCCGTAGCGTTGATGAGGCGCTCGATCGCAGCCCGATCGGATGCGCGGGATGCAAACAATTGCGGCAGCAAGGGCACGCGTGCGAGCACTTTCGCAACCGGAGAAAACAGGTGCCGCGCGACGCCCGGAAACGGCAACAGCGCTCCATTCAGGCTGACGACAGCGCACGGCGCAATCGCGCCATCAAGACACATCCGGACCAAGATCGCAGCGCCCGCGGAGTGCCCGACGACAACGGCCGGCTTGACGTCCAGCTTGCGCAGAAGTCCCGCCAAGGCCGTGCTCATGCCCGACAGCGACAAGGCGCGAAACGGCGGCACGTCGGTAAATCCGTGGCCCGGCAGGTCCGGTGCCACGACCGTAAAATCGCGCGCCAGCAGCGGGAAAAGGTCACGGAAGGAATGGGTCAACGCCCCGGTCCCGTGCACCAAGACGATGCTGGGGCCGCTTCCGGCTTGCTGCACATGCCATTTGAGCCCGGAAGCCTTGACGAAGCGGCTCGCCGCGCGGTTCGGCCAGTCGCGGCCATCGCGCTCCCATGACGGTTCTGCGGTCATCCACATCGACCGGCTCACTCCCACAGGCGCAGGCACAAAAGGCACCGCTTTGCATCAGCGCAACTTTGCATCGGCGCAGCAAACACTAACGCTTGCGATGGCGGCATTCAAAGCTTCATCGCAGAAAGGAAAAGTCGGGATCCGCGAATATCGGCGAACGCTATAGCCTACCGCTGCCGCACGGTGTCCGGCCTGCGCGCGTCCGCATTGGCACGCACGAGCTTCGACACGGCCGCGGCATCGGCGTGCGGAAGCGCCAGATAGGTAGCGGCCATTTCCGTGGCCAGTCTGCGGGCGAAGGGTTGCGTCCGCGGCGAGGTGTCGATCAGCAGCGCGCCGACCGCATCGTGGCGCATGAGGCGCGCCGACGCGACCGCATCCTCTTCGGCGCGCTCCCGTCCGGCAGCGCCGTCCCTCGCGATATTGGCACGTCCGTCCGTCAGCACCACGACGAGTGGCGTTTCGCCCCGCCGGCGCAGCGCCTCCGCGAGAGCGCGAGCGGCATCGATTCCGGAAGCAAGCGGCGTACCGCCGCCGCCCGGCAATGCCGCGAGGCTGCGCTTGGCCCTGACCAGCGACCGCGTCGGCGGCAGCAGCAATTCGGCGCCTTGCCCGCGAAAGGAAATCAACGCGACTTGATCGCGGCGGACGTAGCAATCGGCGAGCAGATATTCGACGGCTCCCTTCGCTTCCGCGAGCCGGTTGAGGGCCGCCGAACCGGATGCGTCGACGACGAAGATCGTGGTGGTCTGGGTGCGCTGCTTGAAGCGCGTGATATGAAAGTCGTCGCGCCGCACTTCGATGCGCGCCGGCCGTCCGGCAGCGCCACCTCCCGCGGTCTCGCGCCGCCGCAGCCCCTGCCATGGAACCGCCGCCAACAGGGTATCGACGAGGCACAGCCGTGCCCCCGCGCGCAGTTCGCCCCGCCGCGAACCGATCGGCCGCCCCCGTCGCGACGACGCTGCCGTGATGCCGGCCCGTCCTGCGGAGGGCGAACGCGAACGCGCCCCTTGCGCCACTTTCAGGCGCGCCAGAACATCGGCCGGCATCGCGGCATTGGCCGCGGCAAGGATGATGTCGTTGAGCGCCTCCGCGTTGCTGACCTCGGCGTCATCCTGCTGATCCTGATCGTCACCGTTTGCCGGCTCGGAACCGGCCGCCGGATTCTCGCCGGCATCCGGCGGCTCTTCCGGTTCTTCATCCGGTTCTTGATCCGGTTCTTCTTGGGCCGGAAACTGCGTGGCGCGCGGCGCCAATACCAACCGGGCGGCAATCTCGACATCCTCGCGCGCAATCTCGTCGCGGCCGGCCAGCGCCGCGTTGGCGCGGGCCACGCGCAACGCGAACAGCGGTGCGCGCAGGGACGCAATACCAAGTGCCGCCGATGCTTCGCATAACGCCGTCACGACCTCGTCGTCCGCCTCGACCAGGCTGAGGCCCGCCCGCGCCCGGTCGATCATCTCCGCTTCGAGCCCGGTCGAGTAGTCGGCGTCCGGCCGAACCCCGCCAAGATCGATATGGATGGCTAATCGCTCGCGCAGCGCCGGCGGCGGCAGTTCGTCATCAATCCCTTCATCCAGCGCAACCACACCGATCCGGCAGGCTTGACGCCCGGTCAGGCCGTCGCGCTCGATAACCAATTCGTCGGTATCCAGCGCCGCAGCAAGCCGCGCCGCGGTTCCCGCCGGCAACCGCTCCGCCATGGCGACGACGACGATCCCGCCGTCTGCCTCCGCCAGCAGGCCGCGCTCGGCGACCGGCCGGCCCGCCCGCAGCGTTGCCGCCAGATCGAGGCCGCCGAGCAGGCGGCCGTCGGTCACGTTGAGCGGCAACCGCCGCAGCGCCGCCGACGCCGGCAACATTTGCCGCAGCAGCGACAGCCATTGCTCGCGCACGGGACCGGCGGGCGCGCGCAGCGAAACGCCCCCGATGCCGGCCGGATCGACCGCCACAATCGCCGCCGCCTGAACGGCGTCGGACCACGCGGTCGGGTTTCTGGACAGGTTCACTCATGACGCGAACAATTCATCGATCGCGCGCTGAACCCGCACGCTCGACCCGGCCTCATCGAGCGGATTGCGCCGCAGCCGATGCCGCAGCGCCGAGGGCGCGACCCGGCGCAGCTGCGAATCGCCGACCACGGTTTCGCCGTCGAGGCTCGCCAGCGCGCGCGCGGCACGCACCATCGTCAGCTCGCCGCGCAACCCGTCGACCCCCAGGCGCATGCAGAGCTCTGTCGCGCGTTCCAGTGCCGCATCCGGAACCGTGACCGCGGCGATCCGTTCGCGCGCCGCCACGATGCGCCGGCGGATGCGTGCATCCTCCTTCTTCCAATGGTCCACGAAGGCAGCCGGGTCCCGTTCGAAATCGTCGCGCCGCCGCACCACCATGATGCGCGTCTTCGCATCCTCCGGCGTCTTGACCTCGACGGATAGGCCGAAACGATCCAAGAGCTGCGGCCGCAATTCGCCTTCCTCCGGATTGCCGGTCCCGATCAGGACGAATTTGGCCGGGTGCCGGATGCTGACGCCTTCGCGCTCGACGACGTTCTCGCCGGATGCCGCCACGTCCAACAGCAGATCGACGATATGGTCTTCGAGCAGATTGACTTCGTCGATATAGAGAAAGCCCCGATGGGCGCGGGAGAGCAGCCCCGGTTCGAATGCCTTCACGCCCTGCGCTAAGGCCCGCTCCAAATCGAGCGCGCCGACGACGCGGTCTTCCGTCACGCCGAGCGGCAGGTCCACCACCGGGACCGGCACGGAACGCGTCTGGGTCTTTCCCTCTCCGCGCGCCTCGCAGCCTTTGACGCATAGCGATCGATCCGCCGCCGGGTCGCAGGAGTAGCGGCACCCTAAAACCACCTGCATCTTCGGCAGCAAAGCCGCAAGCGCGCGCACCGCCGTCGATTTTCCGGTCCCACGGTCGCCGAACACCAGCACGCCGCCCACCGTCTGATCGACCGCTGCAATCAGCAGTGCAAGTTTCATCTCCTCCTGAGCCACGATGGCGGAAAACGGAAAAGCGACCGGCATGACGGGATTGATCCTAAAGCGCCAACGGCGCAACGATGCTCCATACCAGAACAACGGCGCGGTGGGCCACCTCGGAAGCCCGCAGTGCCGCACGTCGCTGAAATTGACAGTTATAGGTCGATCCTTCCGCGCCCGATGTACCGCCTGCACGGCAGGAGAAGCCCCAGCGAAGACGCACCGCCGGTCGTCCGCCCCGGGTCGCAGGCGGGGACTGAAGGAGCGCAACAACCAATCCGCTGGCAACAGGCCGCTTGTAACCGCCGCGTCGGAAGAAAAACCAGATCAGGATGAGTGCGAGGAGAATTGCCGCCGAAAAAAGAAACCCCATCGCGCAAGCGGTTCGATTACAGCCGCAGTGCCATGGGCGACGATTTCGCTCATCGTATTGCCGATCCGGCGCTATTGTAGCGCATCATCAAAACTGCGTTAGCGCCTAGGCCTACGGGCGGCGGCGCAAAGACCCGTATTACTTCGGATCAAAATAAAGAATTCGCAATTTTGCCAGCCGGTTGGGAAAATTTGGCTGGCATCCTTGAGCAAGGCCGAATTCGAATCGGCCGGCCTTGAGCCGCGCCAGTTCAAGTGACTAAATTGCAACAGTCGCTCAGCATTCGTTGGCGATACGCTTCCGCTTCCACGGAATGGTCACGATTCGCAAACAGCTTGGTTTCGACCTCGGGGGCGGGGTCAAGCTTGTGAGGGGCAAGTGCGACATTAAGGTCGGAAACCAATGCTCGAAACGACGTAACAGGGGGCAAAACTCGTGGCGGTTCCTACGGGTCATGACCGGGCTTGTCCCGGCGCCATCCGGAAAACCGATGAACTGCGTCCGCCTCAACAAGATCGCCCGAGACATGCCGGCGATGACAATGGGCGGTCGCAACTTTTGCTCCCCTTACGAAACGACCAAATAACCCTTTCGTTTCGACGCGGTCATACTCCTATTCGAGGTGGTGCAGCATGAATGCGAACTTGACGAGAATCCTGTCGGCGGCCGGAGCTTTAGCGCTGCTGGCGGCCCCATCTATGGCAAAACCGAATGACCGGAGCCAAACCGTCGCGCCCGCCAACTCCGTGGTCGCGGCGAACCGCGCCGCCGTCGCGCCGGCAACCGCGGCCGCACCGGCTACGTCGGCTCAGACCCTTTATTCGCCCAACGTGCCGAGTTCGGCCGAGCCGGTTCATGGTATGCATCCCGATTTTCAGCTATCGCACGAGTAAATCAGGAAAGCGCTAAACTTCGGCGATTCACCGGGCGATGCGATGCGCCCGGTGTTCTTTGGGGCTCACGCGTAACCCATGAGCTGCGCCAGCTGGAGATCGCCACAGTGACAGACATTGTGGACAGGCTAAGAAAGTGGGTCAATGTCATGGGAACAGGGGAGACATTCATTATCCGCACAGATGAGCCATTCGATGCCTCTGCGGTGTTGAGGGATGCCATCGCGGAAATCGAACGCCTCCGCGCCGATGTGACAGTGGCAGAGCAGATGAGCGGTTTCCGGGAGAACGGGGAGTGACCGACATCGCGCAAGAGGTTTGCCATTATGGTTCGCTTGATTCCGCGCCGCTTAGGCGACGGAGGCCCAAATTGAGGGGCTTGGTGTCCCGCTCATGGTTCATCAAAAAGAGAACCTTTGGCCAACAATGCAACAGTTTGTGGCGTCCCGGCGCGCACGGTGGCGGGCATCGCAGTTAAGGTCCGCGCGTTGGCGATGTTGGTGGTCGCAATTTGTCGGGAGAAGCCGTAGGGTCATCCGCTGCCGCGCAGCGAGGCGCGTGCCGTGGTCCCGTCGAGGGTTCAGCTTACTCTAATGAAGCCCAATCAAAAATCTGCTAAGGAGGGGCCTTCTCCTGCCCTTCCCGTTTCTTATTCTTCAGGATATGAATGGAGAGTCGGCGAACTGAGAGTGCTACCCTTAGAGTTTTGATAGAATCGGCACGGATGGACGCAGGGGTGGCGCTAAGCTGAAGCCATTGATCTGGAGGCTTGTGCCGCAGAATGCTTGCGGGAACGCCGAGCGAGACCCACATTCCGTGAATCAGGTCATTGCGTTTTTCGTTCACCTCCCGCAGCCGCGTCACCAAGCGGTTCAGCCTTGAGCATCCTCGCTGATTACGAAGCTTTAGTTGCCCACTCTTTTCGATAAGGGATATACGTTTTTCAAAAGTTCTTGCCTGCAACATCCGGTTCTGTGCATTATGAAATTCATTGATATTGCTTAGGCACCAGAATAGGTGGTTCATCTCCCACTCCAGGTAATTAAAATTCATCATTAAAGCTCCGAACGGCTTATGAAATCGTTCGTAGGCTCGTTGCGCATGACGTGGGGTTTTGCTTCGCATTCTTCGGTCCAGATCGACACCAGCTCTGCCGTAATCGACACCGTTGCCTACGTAGCAACCAGTGCAACAAGATTCACATCCACCTCAACGCGTACGCTGCGAGATGCGCCTGTGTTCGGTGCACATGATACCGACACGACAGAGGATACCTCAACGGTTCCGACACTCACCGCGATTTCCACGGCGTCATCTCAATAAATGATGCAGGTCCGCGATATCTGATTCGGACCGGATCGGCTCGTCACGGGGAGCGCTCCCTGCCGCTTAGTACCACAATTGAATATTTGAACTGACAAAGACGGGGCTGATTTACGGCTCCCTTCTTGCGGCTCAAAACAAAAAAAGTTCAATACGGTCAATAGCTTAAATTAAAATGTCAGTGGCACACCAGTGCCAACGTTTTTGGCGTCAATCGACCTAAGTCGTTGGTACAGCTGGGTGGACTCGAACCACCGGCCTCCTGATCCACAGTCAGGCGCTCTAACCAACTGAGCTACAGCTGCGCAACGGCGAGGCGAACCTATGAGCCCCCCCGGAATTTGGCAAGACACTTTGCGAAACTTCAGCGGTGCATGTGGCCCGGAAGCGGCTTAGATAAGCTGGTTGCGTGCCAACCCGCTGTGCGCGAGTCCCCGCGGCCCGGCAACCGAATTACCCGGCAACCGTCGCCGTCACTCCGCAGGCTCGGTTTCCGCGATGATCCAGGCGAAATAGCGCTGATCCACGCTTTCGACCGGCAGCACGACGATGGCCGGCGTATCGTACGGGTGCGTGGCCTTGACGCGGGCGCGCACGGCTTCTGCGAGCGAGGCCCGTGTCTTGATGATCATCACGGCTTCCTGTGCGTGTTCCACCGCACCCTGCCAGCGGTACACCGAAATCATGCCCGGCAGGATGTTGACGCAAGCTGCAAGGCGCGCCGCTACCAGCGCGTTCCCGGCGGTTCCCGGCGGTCTCGGCCTCGACAACCGACGGGAACGTCGTATAGACGAACACCGCGCGTTCCATTCCAATCCTCCGGCGGCTGCCGCCGCGGCAAAATCGACAATCCCCGCCGACCACCGTCCGCGCCAACGCATGTGAGGCCATGAGCCAGCGCCGCGATCGCATCGCGTTTGTTACCAGTACGAGCCCCGAGGCCGTCATGGCCGGCGAGACGCTGACGCGCCGTTACGGCGATGTGGCGCCAGAGCAGGCCGACGTCATCGTCGCACTCGGCGGCGACGGCCTGATGCTGCAAACTCTGCACAAATTCATGGGATCCGGCAAGCCGATCTACGGTATGAACCGCGGTACCGTCGGCTTCATGATGAACGAGTACCGTGAGGACGCGCTGGCCGACCGCCTGGCGGCGGCCGAGGAGAGCGTGATCCACCCGCTCGCCATGCGGGCGATCGACGCCGACGGTCATGCCCACGCGGCGCGTGCCATCAATGAGGTGTCGCTGTTCCGCCAGACCTATCAGGTGGCGCGCCTGCGCATCCTGGTGGACGGCAAGGAGCGCTTGGCCCAGCTCGACGCCGACGGAATCATGGTCGCAACGCCGGCCGGGTCCACCGCCTACAACCTCTCCGCGCAGGGGCCGATCATCCCGATCGGGGCGGCGCTGTTGGCACTGACGCCGATCAGCCCGTTTCGGCCGCGGCGCTGGCGCGGCGCGCTGCTGCCTGATACCGCGATCGTGACGATCGAGGTCCTGGAAGCCGCCAAACGCCCGGTCGCGGCGGTCGCCGACCACGACGAGGTGCGCTTCGTGCAGACCGTCGACATCCGTATGGAGCACGGCATCGCAATGCGCATGCTGTTCGACCCGGGGCACAATCTCGACGAGCGCATTTTGCGCGAGCAGTTCGGCGTGTGAGGGGCGTGAGGGGCGCTCCGATCCCTCACTCCGACCGGATGCCCAGCTTGCGCACCAGCGCACCCCACTTGGCTTCTTCCTCGGCCATGTCGGCGGCCTGGCGGTCGGGCGGCCCGGAGAGCGGCTCGCCACCTTCCTCGACGATGCGCGCGCGCACATCCTCGCTGGCGAGTGCCGCCCGCAGCTCGGTATTGAGCCGCGCGACGATGATGCGGGGGGTCGCCGCCGGCGCCACCATGCCGTAGTGGATCACCGCCACATAGCCCGGCACGCCGGATTCCGCCACCGTCGGGATGGCCGGCATGATCTCCGCGCGCTGCTCGCCCGTCACTGCGATCGGGCGCAGGCCGCCGCTGCGCAACTGCCCGAATACCGACGGGAAGGTGGTGATCGACATATCCACGTGGCCGCCGACGAGATCGCCCTGCATGGCGCCGGTCCCCCGATAGGGGACATGGGTCAGCTTGATGTCGGCCATGACGGCGAACAATTCGGTCGAAAGGTGCGATCCGGAGCCGACGCCGGCCGTCGCATAGGTGATGCGGCCCGGCTGTTTGCGGGCGAGTGCAATGAGATCGCCAACGCTGTGCACCGGCAGCGACGGATGGACGACGAGAACCTGCTGGTAGGAGGCGATCAGCCCGATCGGGCGCGAAATCGCGCAGCGGCTCGTAGCCGGGATCGGCGTAAAGCGCGGGCGCGACACCGAACACCCCGGAATGGCCGACCATCAGGGTGTAGCCGTCGGGCGCCGCCTTGGCGACGGCGCGTGCCCCGATCGTACCGCCGGCCCCGGCGCGGTTCTCGATCACGAATTGCTGGCCGAGCGCCTTGCCCATGTGCTGGGCGATGAGCCGCGCCAAGATGTCGTTGCCGCCGCCTGCCGCGAACGGCACCACCACGGTGACCGGCCGGGTGGGATAGACCTGGGCAGCCGCCGGGGCGTTACATGAGACAATCCAGGCCGCCGCCACCGCGACGATGATCGACCTGGACGTTCGCTCGAACCTGGACGCCATCATGAAGTCGTTTCCGGTTGGCTGGCGCACGCCGCGTGGCCTGCCCCTGGGCTGGAAGCGCATGCGTGCTTGCAAGATCAATTCTACGCCATCTGCACACGCTCTGGACAGCGCCAATTCGCCCGTCTAACCGTGCGGCCTCCACACCGCGCCGCAACCGTCCGAGGCCATCATGACATCCGCCACATTGCCGATCGATCCGCCGGATGTCCTCGTCGTCGGAGCCGGCAACGCGGCGCTGTGCGCGGCGATCTCGGCGCACGAAAACGGCGCGCGGGTGCTGATGCTGGAAGCCGCCCCGTTCGAGGAGCGCGGCGGCAATTCGCATTTCACCGGCGGCGCTTTCCGCTTCGCGTTTGCGGGCGTCAACGATCTCATCTCGGTGCTGCCGTCGCTGGCGCAGGAAAACCTCGAAAACGTCGATTTCGGCACCTATACGCAGGAACAGTTCTTCGACGATCTGTTTGCCCTCACGCAATTCCGCTCCGACCCCGACCTCGCCGAAATCCTCGTGCGCGGCAGCCTCGACACCGCAAGGTGGGTGGCGCGGCAGGGCGTCAAGCTGCAGCCCGGCCTCGGCCGGCAGGCCTATCAGGTCGACGGCAAGTTCAAGTTCTGGGGCGGCCTTGCGCTGCACATCTGGGGCGGCGGCCCGGAACTTTTGCGCGCGCTTTACGCCAATGTGGAGCGGCGCGGCATCAATATCCTCTACGAAACCCCGGCGATCAGCCTCATTCGCGACAATGGACGGCTGGCCGGAGTCGTGGCGGAACATCGCGGCGCGGCCGTCCCGATCCGCGCCGGCGCTGTGGTGCTCGCCTGCGGCAGCTTCGAGTCCAACCCGGAAATGCGGGCGCGCTATCTGGGAGCCGGATGGGAACTCGCCAAGATTCGCGGCACTCGTTTCAACATGGGCGCCGGGTTAAAAGCCGCGCTCGACGTCGGGGCACGGCCCTATGGCCACTGGTCCGGCTGCCATTCGGTGGCGTGGGACGTCAATGCGCCGCCTTATGGCGACCTCACCGTCGGCGATCAGTTCCAGAAGCACAATTACCCTTACGGCATCATCGTCAACGCCAAGGGCGAGCGCTATGTCGACGAGGGCGCCAATTTCCACAGCCACACCTATGCGAAATATGGCGGCGAGATCATGCGGCAGCCAAATATGTTCGCCTGGCAGATTTTCGATGCCAAGGTGAGCCATTTGCTGCGCGGCGAATACCGCATCCGCCGCGTCACCAAGGCGGAGGCCGATACGCTCGAGGAACTCGCCGGCAAGCTCGACGGCGTCGATCCGGACGCGTTCCTGCAAACCGTGCGTGAATTCAACGCCGCCTGCCGCACCGACGTGCCGTTCAACCCCAATGTGCTGGACGGCCGCCGCACGGAAGGCCTGGCCATCGACAAGACCAACTGGGCCAACCCGCTCGATACGCCACCCTTCCACGCCTATCACGTCACGACCGGCGTGACCTTCACGTTCGGCGGGGTAAAGATATCCCAGCAGGGCGAGGTCGAGGATCTTTACGGCCGCATCATCCCCGGGCTTTATGCGGCCGGGGAAATGGTCGGCGGGCTGTTCTTCCACAATTATGCCAGCGGTACCGGCCTGATGTCGGGCGCGACCTTCGGCCGGCTTGCGGGTCGGAGCGCCGCAGAATTTGCGCGCCGGCACGCCTTGCTGGATCAAGTTTTGCAGGATGCCGCGCCGGTGTAACGACGTTAGCGAAACATATTAGGCGATAAGCCGCTCGCGTTTTGCCCAGGTCAGGGTGTGGTCGAGCGCACGGCTCAACCGTTCGAAGACCATATCCAATTCCGCCGCCGAAATGATGAGCGGCGGGCATAGCGACACCGTATCGCCGGCTAGGCTGCGCACGATCAGCCCTTCGGCTTGCGCGGCGGCAACGCAGCGCGCCGCGACTCCGAGCTTGGGGTCGAAGCTGCGCTTGCTAGGCTTATCCGCCACCAGTTCCAGTCCGCCGATCAGGCCCAGCCCACGCGCCTCTCCGACGAGCGGATGTTCGCCCAGCCGCCGCAGCCCATCGGCAAATCGCGGCGCCAGCGCCGACACCTTATCGACGATGCGGTCGCGGGCGTAAATTTCCAGCGTCTTCAGGGCGACGGCCGCTGCCACCGGATGACCGGAATACGTGAAACCGTGGCCGAATGTCCCGATCTTGCGGCTCTCCTCCACCAGCGCATCGTACATGCGCTCCGGTACCAGCACGGCGGCGATCGGCAGATAGGCCGACGACAGCGCCTTGGCGACCGAAACCGCATGCGGCCGATACCCGAGTGCCTCGCTGCCGAACATGCGGCCAAGCCGTCCGAAGCCGGTGATGACCTCGTCGGCGATCATCAGCAGGTCGTAGCGGTCGCAAACGGCCATGATTTTTTCGAAATAGGTTTTTGGCGGCACGATGACGCCGCCCGCCCCCATGACGGGTTCGGCGATGAAGGCTGCGACCGTATCGGGGTCCTCGCGCAGAATCAGCTCTTCGAGTTCGGCGGCAAGCCGCGTCGCGAACGCCTCCTCGCTCTCCCCGTCCAGTCCGTAACGGTAGTGATGCGGGCAGGCGGTGTGCAGGACGCCGGCAATCGGCAGATCGAAATCCGCGTGGTTGGCCGGCAGCCCGGTGAGCGAGGCCGCCGCTACGGTGACCCCGTGATAGGCGCGCTGGCGGCTGATGATCTTCTTTTTGCGCGGGCGGCCGAGTGCGTTGTTCATGTACCAGACGAGCTTCATCTGGGTGTCGTTCGCCTCGGAGCCGGAATTGCAGAAGAACACTTTCGATACCGGTACGGGAGAGATTTCCTTCAGCTTTTCCGCCAGTTCGACAGCCGGGTCGTGGCTGCGGCCGGAGAACAGATGCGCGAAGGACAGTTTGCGCATCTGCGCGGCGGCGGTCTCGACCAGTTCTTCGTTGCCGTAGCCCAGCGCCGTGCACCACAGGCCGGCCATCCCCTCGATATAGTCCTTGCCGTCGGCGTCATAGACATAGACGCCGCGGGCACGCTCGATCACCAGCGGACCGCTATCACGGAACGTCGCCAGGTTGGTGTACGGGTGCACCAGCGTTTCAATGTCGCGGCGCGCGCGATTGCTGATCACCGTCATGGCTCGCGACTTTCGATCCGTGGCGCCCGCCCGCGCCCCAAGGAGAACGGCCGGGACCGCGGCAGCGGCACCCGGAATGACGCGGACACGGTTGCCGCATGCGCGGGCGGCGCGGTTTCTGCGGACGACCGTGACGCAACGTGGGCGACGGCCGCGTGCGACTCGTCGTGCAGATTCCAGTGGCATACGTTGTAACGCCGATCGCGCTCCGCAATATCCATGTGCACATGGTCCTCGTGGTAGCCGTCGGATCCCGGACCCAGCACGGTGTTGAAGCGATTACAGACCGCGGCTTTCATAGCGACGCGAAACGGGTGCGGCGCATCCGTGTCGGTGGGATGCACGACGCGGCCATCCTTGAGCCGGATCGAGCGAATATCGAGCGCATTGCCGAGCCCGTGCTCGCTCATCTTTGCACCGACCTGGCGGTTGCGGCCGCGGCAGTCATAGGAATTGTAGTTTTCGATCGCACTCAGGGGCGCCCCCATGGCGGCGGCGGCCGGCGCCAAATCCTGGCGCACGAACGACACCAGCGCCTCCGCCATTTCGCACCGCAGAGTTGCCGGCGGTTCGATTGCGATTTCGCTGTGGTTGGGCAAGACGATTCGTTCGAGGTAGATGAAGTCGGGACCGCCACATCCGGCCGGACTTTGAAACACCCCTAGCGGCTTGAACACGGCGCGGTTGGCCGACAGCCGCTTCTGGCATGCCGTCGCGGCGTCATCATCATCGGGAATCGACTGTGCGGTCGCTCCATACGGCAAGCTGGCGCCGCCGATGGCGAGGCCGACCAAGAAGTAGCTAACCATTATGGTGCGGGATCGTGTCACGGGAGGCGTGTTGGAACCAGATTGCGGCAAGGTTGGGAGGTGCGGCGCGGGATCTCGGCACAGCCAATAGGGATTTGGTAGCACAATCTTGATGGGGTGGCGAATGTATGGCTGTGCGCCATCCGAGCAGGGACGGCCCAAAACTATGGTATTATAGACCGAAACGCCCAGGCTTGCCCTGAGAAAGAAAGGCCTGTTCCCGAATCGGGAACATTGCGGCGAGGAAGATTCGCGTTATTGCCCGTCACGTGCCGGGGTCGGCTTCCGGGACAATCACCCGGATAAGAAAGCGTCGCTCGATGCCCAGCTACATGCTCGAATTGAAATGTTGCATTCTTGGTTTCCCGGAGCTGCGCTCCCCGCGATCTGACCCCGTCCGGGCGCATGCGGCCTCTCCGCTCCGGGGAGTTCAGGGAGAGGTGAGTGGGTGCGCAATCGCAGGATATGTGCATAGATGCGGCAGCCCCTGAACGGATCGCGCCACGAACCAACACAGATGAAGAGGAAGCGACATCTTGGCCAAGAATATCCCGATCACGCTGGCCTGCGGCAACTATGAAATTACCCGCGCCCTCAAGGACGGCATCGTGACGCCGGACGGGGTCGATCTTACCGTCCTCACCGACATGGATTCCACCACCCGCCATTGGCGCTTTCTGCGCAACCGCGAATTCGACATGGCGGAGACCTCGGCCTCCTCCTACATCGTCGCGCGCGGGCACGATTTTCCGATCGACGCGATCCCGGTGTTCCTGCATCGCCGCTTCCGCCACGGCTTCGTGTTCATCAACACGCAAAAGGGCATCACCAAGCCGACCGACCTGATCGGCCGGCGCATCGGCATAAAATCGTTCCTGGTGACCGCGATCCATTGGATGCGCGGGCTGTTGGAGAAGGAATACGGGGTGCCGCACCGGTCCGTCGAATGGGTCGCGGAACTCGATGAGGACGTGGACTTCACGCCACCGCCGGGCCTGCGGTTGACGCGCCTGCCGCCCGACCGGTCGGTCGAGGACATGCTGGCCGAGGGCGAACTCGACGCGGTGATCCACTCCGACATCATCAAGCCGTTCGTCGCCAAGGACCCGCGGGTCGGCCGGCTGTGGCCGAACTACAAGCAGGAGGAAATCGCCTTCTACGGCCGCACCGGCATTTTCCCGATCATGCATGTGATGGGCATCCGGCGCGAACTCGTGGAGCGCCATCCGTGGCTGCCGATCAACATGTTCCATGCCTTCAACAAGGCCAAGACGATCGGCATGGAGAAGGCGATGAATCCGCGCTTGGTGCCGCTCGCCTGGTACCAAGAGGCGATGGAAGAACAGGAGCAGATTCTCGGGGATGATCCGTGGGAATACGGGATCACGGAGAAAAACCGCAAGACACTGGAGATGCTGGCGGGGTTTTCCTTCGAGCAAGGCTTGCTGCCGCGCAAATTTTCGCTCGACGAATTGTTTCTGCCCGTGTTCCAGGGCCGCAAGCGCGGGGACGAATTCCGCATTTAGGCGCAATACCGTTCACCTAATCGGATTTGCACGCCTCCCGTCTCTCCATTGTTCTTCACGATGGGGAGATTTCGCCGCTGGTACAGGAGACGATCGGTCGCGCCGTCAGTGCGGGCATCTGCCGCTCACCCTGACCCTTGTAACTTGGATTTCCGCTTCTCCTCACGGCATGAAGAACGCCGCACGGAGAGGGGACGCGCACAGCCGCCTCGGCGGGAGATTTCTTCGCGCGTTCGTTCGCGGGCGACGACACCCAATTGACGCGATTACTTCCGGCGCTTCCTTACATCATCAAGTCATTGTGATGCCGCTGCAGCGCGATCACCGGCCTCGACCGCAAAAGCAACCGGCGGCTTGCCGTCGCGCCGGATCTCCCACATTCGGGTGTACGCGGCCTCGATTCGGCGCGTCACGAGGGCGGTGTCGAACAGGGCTGCGCGCCTGCGGTTACCCGCAAGTTTTTCCTTAACCGCAGCGAGTTGAACGCGATCGGTGCTCAATTTCAACGCTAACGCTTCGTAGTCGGCGAGCGTCGTCGTGATCAATTCCGGCAACTCGGCCGCCTGCAACAGGCTGGCGGCAACGCGCCCCGCGAAGGCCGGCCCCATGCAGGTCACGACCGGGAGTCCCGTCCATAGGGCGTCGCTGGCCGTACTATGGGCGTTGTAGGGAAGCGTATCGAGAAACAGATCGGCTTGACGATGACGCGACAGATGCTCCGCCAACGATACCCTGGGCGCAAAAACCAGCCGCGTTGCCGCGATGCCGCGGTCCTCGGCTTCGCGACGCAAATTGACCTTGACCCAGGCGTTCGCATCAGGAAGCCACATAACACTATCGGGCACCGCTTTTAGTAGCCGCATCCAAATAGCAAAAATGTCGGGCCTTATTTTAAAGGCGTTGTTGAAGCAGCAGAACACGAATCCCTGTTCCGGCAGCCCGCAATCCTGCCGTGACGGGGTGGCGTCGGCGATGACGCGTTTGGTATCGTATGGCAGGTAACAGTCCGGCAGGTGGACGATACGTTCACGATAGAACGGTTGATGTTCGAACGGTGCCACCACCGGATCGGCCAGTATATAGTCGATAAACGCGGCCCCCATCGTTCCCGGATAACCGATATAATTGACCTGGATCGGCGCCGGACGGTAGGCTAGAATTTCCGTTCTGGCCCCCGCGGTGAACCCCGTCAAATCCACCAGGATGTCGATCTCGTCGCGGTGAATCCGCGCCGCAGCCTCGGAATGTCGCAGATTTCCGACATCGATGAAACGGTCAAAGCCGGCGGCGAGCCGCCCACGTATTTCGCTGCCGTCATCCGGACCGAATGAATACCCAAAAATTTCGAACCGCGAACGATCATGGCATTCGAACAATTCAACGGTGGCGTAAGCCACGGCGTGCTCGCGAAAGTCGCCGGACAGATAGCCGATGCGGATTCTCTGCCCCGGTTGAGAAGGTGGCCGGTGCTCCGGCAGCGGTCGAATGGAGCCTGTTCTCCTGGCGATCCAGTTCCGCGCGCAGGCTAACTGATTTTCCAGGGTCGTGGCCGATTCCACGACGAAGAACGGCGGAATGCTTTGATTGACGAGACCGGCCAGGCGGGTTTCATCGCTTTGAAACTCCCGCCAATCGCAAATCTGCCGGCGCAGATTAATCGCTTGAATGAGCGCATCCGGGTAGTCCGGCTTGACGCGCAGCGCCCGGGTATAACTGGCGATCGCTTCGTCGAGCTTGCCTTGTTCCTTCAATGCGGTGCCGAGGCTGAGGAGCGCGTCGGGATAGTCCGGCTGCAGGCGCAGGGCTCGGTTATACAGGGCGATCGCTTCGGCGACCTTGCCTTGCTCTCGCAGCGCCAAGCCGAGGTTGTAGAGCGCCGGGACATAATCCGGCTTCAATCGCAGGCATGCGGTGAAGCGTCCGATCGCTTCCGCGATCTTGCCCTGTTCTTTCAGCGCGACGCCGAGGTTGTTGAGCGCCTCGGCATAGCTCGGTCTGATGCGCAGTGCCTCGGTATAGCGCGCGATCGCGTCGTCGAGCTTGTCTTGGGCCTGAAGCGCCGATCCGAGGTTGTGAAGCGCTTCGGCGTAATCCGGTTTGATGCGCAGGCATGCGCTGAAGCGTCCGATCGCTTCGTCGATCTTGCCCTGCTCTTTCAGCGCGGCTCCAAGATTGTTGAGCGCTTGTGCGTGGTCCGGTTTGATGCGCAGCGCCTCGGTATAGCGCGCAACGGCATCGTCGAGCCTGCCCCGTTCTTGCAGCACCACACCGAGATTGTTGAGCGCCTCGGCATAGTCCGGTTTGACGCGTAAAAGTTCAGTATAGTGCGTTATGGCGTCGTCGAGCTTGCCTTCTTCATGGTGCGCCACGGCCAGCGAATAAAGCGCGTTCGGGTTTTGCGGCTGCCGCTTTAGGACTGCCCGCATCTGCTTGATACCCGCATCCCTGCGGCCGGTGCCAAAAAATATGATTCCCAGCAAATACAATGCATCGATATTGTCCGGGTCGATTTGAAGGGCATCCAAGTATGATTTTTCGGCCTCGAGTAGTCGACCGGCCTGATGATACATAAACCCCGCAGCGGCCAAGTCGCGGGCCTTGCCGACGTGAGAGGGTGCTCGCGATTCCGATTCAGGCAGTTGCTTAGATTGGGCTCGCCTTGCTTTTCGGTTCATCGCATACGCCTCTGAAACTATTAAGATTTGGCGAGGTTTGAAAGTCTTCGTCGCTGCTTGGCGAATGGGCGAGGCGTCCGCGCCCCAATCAGACAACGGTGTTCTCCATAACGGATCACCGAGCCGAGGCGGACTTGCCTCCGTGGCGTTGTCTATCAAGAATCCGGGCACACATTCAAGGCGATCCTTCCCGTGATTGCATTAGGAAACTTGGGCTGCTCACGGCGCGCCGCGGACCTTTCGCAGTTATCGCGACGAGGCCCGCGGATGGGTGCTGCGGTAGACCTCCATGAGCCGATCGGTGTCAACGGCGGTATAAATCTGCGTGGTCGAAAGCGAAGCGTGGCCGAGCAGTTCCTGGATCGCCCGCAGGTCGCCGCCGCGGGCGAGCAGGTGGGTCGCGAACGAATGGCGCAGCGCATGCGGCGTGGCGGTTTCCGCAAGATCGAGGGCGCCGCGCAGCCGCTCCATGGTGAGCTGAATGATGCGCGGCGATAAAGGGCCGCCCTTGGCGCCGACGAAGGCCGGCGCGTCGGGCGCACGCGCATAGGGACATAGCGCCATGTAGTCGGCGATGAGCCGCAGCACCGGCATCAGCACCGGCACCATGCGGGTCTTGTTGCCCTTGCCGAGGACCGTGATGGTGTCGCCTTGACCCGGCGCCGGGATATCCTTGACCTTGAGGCCGAGCGCTTCGGAGATGCGCAGGCCGGACCCATAGAGCAGCGCCATCACGGCCGCATCGCGCGCCAGCACCCAGGGCGGGCGGTCCTCCCCGGCGCGCAGGTCGGCGTCGGCGAGGCGCTTGGCCGGCGCGATGGCGACCGGCTTCGGCAGGCTTTTGGCGACCTTGGGTGCTCGGACGGCGGTGAGCGCCGCGACCTTGCCCTTACCCTCGCGCTCGAGGAACCGCGCGAACGATCGCACCCCGGCGAGCTGGCGCATCAGCGAGCGGCCCGCGCTGGCCTTCGGCGCGGCGCCAGGCCATGAAGGCGCGTACATCGGCGGGTGCAAGGTCGTGCAAGGCCGCGAGCGTCACCCGCCCGCCAAGATGCTCAGCCGTGAAGGCGAGGAACTGGCGGGCGTCGCGCCCATAGGCCTCGACGGTGTGGGCGGACATGCGCCGTTCGGTCGCGAGATAAGCGAGCCAGGCACCGACTTCGGTCGCCACCTCGGGCGCCGCGAAGGGCAGTTCGGGAGTGGCTGCTTTGCGCGCTGTCAAAGTGACATCCTCATGGCGAACCTGGCCACCGCGGTGCCCCGGTGGATTGAAAATTCGAAGTTTCTTGACACCCCGTGCGTTATCGCACCCCTTGGTGGCGACTTGATTAACCCGCCCGGTCGGACCCGCCATGGCAAAGCGCATCGTCGACGTGCTGATTCCGGTCGCGCTCGACCAGGCCTATTCCTATCGCGTGCCGGACCCGATGGAACTCAGCGCCGGCGACATCGTGCGGGTGCCGCTGGGAGCGCGCGAATACACCGCTGTGGTGTGGGCCGACAACCCAAATCCCAATCCGCGGCTCGACAATCGGCTTAAAGACGTGGCCGCCAAGCTCGACCTGCCACCGCTGCGGGAGGAACTGCGCCGCTTCGTCGATTGGGTCGCGGATTATACGCTGAGCCCGCGCGGCATGGTGGCGCGGATGACGCTGCGGATGGGCGAACAGCTTGGCCCGGAACGCCTACGCGTCGGAGTCCGGCTCGCCGGACCGCCGCCGGAACGCATGACGCCCGCGCGGGCGCGGGTGCTGCAACTCCTCGCCGATGGCCTTGCCCGCGGCAAAACCGAAGCCGCCCACGAGGCCGCCGTGTCGGTCGGCGCCGTCGATGGCTTGATCGACGAGGGCACGCTGCAGGTGCTGGCGCTGCCGGCCGATCCCGTCGCGCTGCCGCCCGATCCCGCTCATGCGGTTCCGGATTTCACCCCCGCCCAGGCGGCGGCCGGCGCGGCGCTGCGCGAGGCGGTGCGCAACGGCTTTTCCGTCACCCTCGTCGACGGCGTCACCGGCTCCGGCAAGACCGAGGTGTATTTCGAGGCGGTGGCCGAGGCGGTGGCGCGCCGGCGCCAGAGCCTGATCCTGATGCCGGAGATCGCGCTGACGGGCCAATTCCTCGACCGCTTCGCGGCACGGTTCGGAGTCCGGCCCGCCGAATGGCACTCAGAGCTGACCCCGCGCAAGCGCGCCCGCATTTGGCATGCGGTGGCGGAAGGCGCGGTGAGCGTGGTCGCCGGCGCGCGCTCGGCACTGTTCCTGCCGTTTGCGGACCTTGGCCTCATTATCGTCGATGAAGAGCACGATGCCGCCTACAAGCAGGAGGACGGCGTGCATTATCATGCCCGCGACATGGCAGTGGTGCGCGGCCATATCGGCAAAATCCCGGTGGTGCTCGCCTCCGCCACACCCTCGATCGAAACCGAGGTCAACGCCCGGCGCGGGCGCTACCGCCGGCTGCCGCTGCCCGAACGGTTCGGCGGCGCGCATCTGCCGGTCATCGAAGCGATTGATCTTACCCGCGCCGGCCCGCCGCGCGGACGTTTCATCGCGCCGCGGCTCGCGGAGGCGGTCACGGCTGCGATTGGGCGCGGCGAGCAGGCGCTCCTGTTCCTCAACCGGCGCGGCTATGCGCCGCTGACGCTATGCCGCGCCTGCGGGTTCCGCTTCTCCTGCCCGCATTGCGATGCCTGGCTGGTGGATCACCGCTTTCGCCGCCAGCTGGTCTGCCATCATTGCGGCTTCCTGGCGCCGCAGCCGGCGGCGTGCCCAAAATGCGCCGCGGCGGCAAGCTTCGTCGCCTGCGGTCCTGGCGTCGAACGCATCGCCGAGGAAGCCGCCGCGCTGTTCCCCAAGGCGCGGATCATGGTGCTGTCGAGCGACCTCATCGCCACCGCCGAGCGCATGCGCGAGGAATTGCAGGCCGTCGCCGAGGGGCGTTTCGACATCATCGTCGGCACCCAGCTGGTGGCGAAGGGCCATCATTTTCCAAAACTCAACCTGGTCGGCATCGTGGATGCCGATCTCGGGCTTGCCAACGGCGATCCGCGCGCCGCCGAGCGCACATTCCAGCTGCTGCACCAGGTGGCGGGCCGCGCCGGCCGCGAATCCGGCCGCGGCCTTGGGTTCCTGCAAACCCACCAGCCGAATCACCCGGTCATGCGCGCCCTGATCGCCGGCGACCGCGAGGCCTTCTATGCCACCGAGATCGCTGCGCGCGAGCAGGCGCGCTATCCCCCCTTTGGCCGCTTGGCGAGCCTGGTCATTTCCGGCCCCGACCGCCCCGCAACGGAGGGCTTCGCCCGCCGCCTCGCCGCCGCCGCGCCAGTCGCGGAGGCCGCGCGGGTGCTGGGGCCCGCGGAGGCGCCGGTCGCGGTGATCCGCGGCCGCCACCGGTTCCGTCTGCTGGTGAAGGCCGCGCGCGGTTTCGATCTGTCGGGCTATCTGCGCGGGTGGCTTAGCATCGCGCCGAAGGCGGGGGCGGGGATACAGATGGAGGTCGATGTCGATCCGATGAGCTTTTTGTGAGGAGGTGAGATCGGCCGCAATCGAAGCAATCGAAACCCGCTTTGTTGACCTTTGACCGAGGGAGACGATGCACGTTCCGCCGGATCCGGGCGAATTAACACGAGGGCGGGGCGCCGGAAACACGCGTGCGAGAGAGTGGGCTATTCGTCCTCGTCCGGTTGCGGGGGCGCGCCGGTGCGATACAGGGCCTCGTAGTCCCGGCCGCCGTAAAACACGTTGGTCACGGAAACCTGATCGTCCTCGACCACATACGCAATCACGGCGGTATGTTCGAATGGAACGGTGCGCAGACCTGGCCGCAGATCACTGCGGGCCATACCTCCCATCGGCACAAGACCGATGCGCCGGCAGCGCGCCTTGATGCGACGAACGAAGCCGATGGCGGTACCACGGCTGCCGCTGACACGAGCGATGTGGTGGTAAATATCGGCCAGGTCGGCAATAGCCTCCTCGCGGAGGATAACCTTAAGCCGACGCATCCCCACGCGCATTCATGGCGTCGGCATGAAGCTTCTCGATTCGATCGAAGGCATCGTCGAGCGGAACGCCAGGTCTTGGGTCGTCGAGCGAGCGCCGCACACGTGTCCTGATGGCAGTGAGCCGCTCCGCGTTTTCCGCGCGCTGCCGCAGCCATATCCGCAACGCATCATTTACCGCCTCGCTGGTGGATGCGTACTCTCCCGCCTCGATGCTCTCGCGGATGGCACGCAACATGTCCTGAGGCAGGCTGACATTGATATTTTCAACGTTCGTGACTTCAGGGACCTCTGCCATATTCCCTTCTTACTCCACTGGCCGGCGCAGTTACAACGGTTCATAAGACCAACAAGTTTGTGTGCTCGCTGATAAAGCGCATTACCGCACATGATACCTAACGCGGCTGCGAAATCCTTACAAAGCAGCGCAATTAAGCCGAAGGTTGCCGTTCATGTAATAATCGAAAACGTCCACATTTGCGATATGGCGATCAGAGCCGCTCAAGCTATGATACGCTGCGCTCCGTTCGCCCCGGAGAGGCCCTGCCGCGCCGTGATCCGGCCGGACTGCAGCACAGCGTCAAGCTGGCGCTCGTTGTCGGCAAGCCGGGCGCGGTCGGCCTCGCGATGCCATAAATGCAAAACCGCGCCGGCATGGCGCGCATCCTTGCGGCGAATGCCGGCGCGGATGAGGCGGATGAAGATATCGGAATCCTCCCGGCCCCAGCCGCTGAAGGCGGCGTCGAACCCATCCACGCGGTCGAGATCGGCCCGCCAGAATGCCATGTTGCTGCCGCGCGCGCCGCGCCAGCGCCGCGCGTTCGTCTTGCGCAGGGCGCCGAGCGGCAGGTCCGCGAGCGCCGCAAACCGGTTGATGCCGCCGCGCGCGCGCTGGCGCAGCCACTCCGCGAGCCCCCAGGTTTCCGCCTCCAGCCCGCCGCCGAGGATGCGCTCCGTCAGCTCCGCCGACATGCAGCACGCGGCTGCCGGTGACGAACCATCCCGGTTCGGCGAGACGGCGATGGGCGGCCACGAAATGCCGCCGCGCCAGGCAGTCGCCGTCGAGGAAAACGAGGTAGCGGCCACGGCTCGCCAAAATGCCGCGATTGCGGATTTCCGCCAGGCGAAACCCAACATCCTCGTGCCATACATGCTTGACCGGCACCGCGGTCTTGGCGGCCCACCGCTGCACCACCGCGGCGGTCGCGGGACCCGAGCCGTCGTCGGCGACGACGATCTCGAAATTGCGGTCCGACTGGCGCGACAGCGCGCGCAGCGTTGCGTCGAGCGCATCCTCGCGATTGTAGGTCGATACGATCACGGAAATCAGCTCATTCACGGCGGCGCCCCGCGAGCCACGCCTTCATGTAGCGATAGTAAGTGCCCTCGGCATTGGCGACGGCCAGCAAAAACCCCTCCGGGCCGTCCAGGAAGCCGAGCCGGAATATATAGGCGCGCAAGAACGACCACAGGCCGTGAGTGAGGCCGCTGGCAAACGAAACCCGGCGCCCGGAGGCCGCGAGTTTCTCCGCCCCCAGGGTCGAATAGCTGTCCACCCGGGCGAGCGCATCCTCCAGGCGCCGCACCGGGTGATGGTGGATAAGGCCTGTGAGCCGGCCGACCGGTCCCTCGCAAACCACCCGTTCGTGCACGCGATCGTCGGTGAACCGCCCCTTGTCGCGGCGGAACAGGCGCAGCACAAAGTCCGGAAACCAGCCCGAATGGTGCATGGGCCGGCCGAGGAATGTTGACAGCCGCGCCACCTCATAAGCGTTCGCGGAACCGCCGGCGACGGCCTTAACAATTTCCGCCGCCAGCGGCTGCGAGACGCGCTCGTCGGCATCGATCGACAGCACCCAGGCGCCGCGCGCCAGCGCCAGCGCGAAATTCTTCTGGGCGCCGAAACCCGCAAATTCATGCGTCGCGACCGTCGCGCCAGCCGCCGCAGCAATGCGCACCGTATCGTCGCCGCTGCCGCAGTCCACGACGATGCGCTCGTCGCAGAACGCGACGCTTTCCAGGCAGGCCGCGATGTTGGCCGCCTCGTTCTTGGTGATGATGATGGCGCTCAGCTTCACGTGCGGCCCCCGACCATCGGCATCGTCACGGCCGGTTTCTATTCTGCCTGTCACTCGTCTGCGATGAATTCGGGCATATGTGGACACATTCGGACGGCATGCACCTCATTTGCGAGGCGCTCAAGAAGGCCGACGGCTCGACTGATGTGGATGCACTCATCACCGCGATAAAGGGCGCAAAGTGGGAGAGCCCGCGCGGCCCGGTCTCGATCCATCCCGATACACCGTGCTAAGCTTGAACGAACACGCCAATAAGCCCCCCTCCAAGCGAAGTCGAGATGTCTAAGATGGTGGAAGTTTCTGAGCCCGCAGCGGCTGCCGACGATTTCTGCGAAGAGTGTGGCTACCAGCCGGAGCTGAAACGGACGCTCGGCTCCTTTCAGGTGTTCGCGATCTCGTTCGCGTTCACCTCGGTTGCGGTCGGCATCTTTGCTACCTACAAAATCGTGCTGCAGAACGCAGGTCCCACAGCTCATTGAACGGATTGGGCTTTCTTGTTGCAAAATTCAGGTAGAGGCGAGGTGGGTATGGACAACAGCCTGTTTCCCTTCTTCGACATGATCATCGCCGTGGGATTTTTGCTCGGATTGGGCATTCTCGAACTCGTGGCCCGCCGGCTCGACAAGAAACGCGTCACGCAACGAGATCCGGCCGATAGCGGCGACCCCGGCACCGGCCGGTCATGACCGCTCCGCGGCAGCGCCGCGAGACCAGACCCGCGGCATGCGGAACGGCAGCAGCATCCGCACCCAGGGCGCACGGAAACGATCGAGCGACAGGCTCTCGTGGATTGCGGTGACGGGTTCCCCCATCAGGTGGGTGGCGATGACCGAACGGGCGTAGAACGGCGCATCTTCCAGCGTTTCCACCACCGCAACGGTATGTCCGGCATCGGCGCGCGTTTGCCGCGGCAGCCGCCACAACGTCGTCGGGAGCCGCGCCTGCGGAGGATTCGGGAACGGCACGGCATTGCCGCCGGCATCGAATTGGACCGCGAGCGACAGGTTGCTGCCGTCCCGCCGCACGGCGTCATACAGAACCGCGGTGCGATCGGCGGAACCGGTGCGCGACCAGTCCCAGCGGGTGAAACCGTCGGCCAGCGGCTCGGCGCCGAAATTGGTGTCGAAATAGCCGCGTCCGCTCCAACTCAGGCTTGGCGCATCGAATGCCACCTCGACGCGGGCCTGAGGCGCGACCGGCCACCAATGATGACGTCCTGCGGTATCGAGTGTCTGCACGAAATTCGTGATCGCAGCGGGGTAGAGCCGCACCACGCCGCGTACCCGCGACGGCAGCGGCATTGCGGTTTCATCGACCCGGATCGTCAGCGTGTCACCGTTCCACCACAGCGCGCTCGGCCCGATCGCGAGCGACGATCCGGTCCGGTGCACGGCGGAGCGTCCGCGTTCCGTCATGGTCCATCGCCTCTGCCCGCCCCCGTAAAGCGCGACGTTGAGGGCGCAATGATCGAGCGGATCGATGCGGCCGCTCCGGCGGCGGAACGCGTAGTAGGGCGAAAACACGCTGCCGATGAAGGCGATCAGTGTGATTCCGTACCGGCCGTCGTCGCTCAATGCGTTGAACGTACCACCAAGTGTACCCGTTCAGCGGGACCGGCGCATCGAAGCGCGGTCCGCCAGCAGCGCCGCTGCCGACAGCTGGCCCGACAGTGCCGCCATCGGGACTCCAGGCCCCGGATGGGTGCTGCCCCCAGCGAGATAGAGGCCAGGCATCTTCGCGCGCGCGCCGGGTCGGCGGAATGAAGCCGTCCATCCGTGCGAGGCCGGACCATATAGCGCACCCCCGGTCCCCGGATACAGACGATGAAAATCCGCCGGCGTCGTCACCACCGCGGGCGCTGTCGGTTCCAGGGCGAGGCCGCAGCGCTGCAGGCGGCCAAGGACTTGCGCGGTGCATGCAGCAATCTCCGCTTCCGAATAAGCGCCGGTATCGCCATTCGGCGGCGCGTTGATGAGGCAGAATAGCTTTTCGTGTGCCGGCGGGATCGGTGCCGACTCGTCACGGTCTTGAGCGCAAACATAGACCGTCGGCTCGCTGGCGAGCCTTTCGCTTCGCAGGCTTGCGAATTCACCCGCATAGTCGGAGGAGAAAAAAACGTTGTGGTGCGCAAGTTGAAAACCGCCGGTCTTCGCCCGCATGGCAAAGGTCATCGCCGACAAAGACCGCTGCGCCCGTGCGAGCGGAGTTACCACGCCCGCAACGTCGCGTCCGAAACATCCGTCGGCGATGGCGGCCGTGTCGGCATTGACGATCACGGCGGCGGTCTCGATCATTTCGCCGTTGGCGAGCTTAACGCCCCGCACACGCCCGGCGCCGAGGCTGATTTCGGATACTTCGGTATTGTAGCGGATCGCTGCGCCGCGCTTTGCGGCAAGCGCCGCGAGCACCACCGCAACGCGATGCATGCCACCTTCCACGAGCCAAACGCCATCCTGTTCCACATGCGCGACCAGCATCAGCGTGGCGGGTGCCAGAAACGGGGATGAACCGCAGTAAGTGGCATAGCGCCCGAACAGCTGGCGCAGCCGTGGATCGTGAAAATATTCGCCCAGAACGTACCACAGGCTCTCGAACGGAGCGATTCTGGCAAGGCCGGCCAGACCTCTGATGCCGGCATGCTTGATCAGCGACCCGACGCTGGGCGCCGGGGCGCGAATGAACGAACCGACCAGGGTCTGGTAAACGCCGCGGGCGCGGGCGCAGAAATCGAGATAGCGCCGCGCCTCAGCGGTGCCGGCGAAAATCCCGATCGCGTCGGCCGACCGTTGCGGATCCGCGAACAGGTCGAGCTGTTCGCCGGGCCCCCAGGCATGGCGCGCCAGCAATTCGGTTTTTCTGAGGGAAATGTGATTGTCGAGCTGTTCGCCGATCGCGCCGAAGATGTCGTCGAACACCCAGCGCATCGTGAAGACGGTCGGGCCGCAATCGATACGCGCACCGTCCACCTCCGCTTCACGCATTTTACCGCCCGGCGTGCCTGAGCGCTCCAAGACGACCGTTTCCACCCCACGGCCGGCCAGCAGCACGGCGGCCACCAAACCGCCGATGCCGGCTCCGATGACGGCGACGGGTTGCGAGTTCATCGGCAAAAATTTCCCGTACAGCAGCAGTCGCGCTTGCCGGACTGTAAATTATACATTACACTTATTTGTGACAACAAAAATTTACAGCCGGAGTCGGATGATCATGGATGCAATCACGCGGATCGAACAGTCCCTGGTGAAGGCCGTGGCGCAGGCCGATCGCATCGATGCGCCACCGCGGCTTGCGGCGGCGATGCGTCATGCGGTATTTCCGCGCGGCGCTCGCGTTCGGCCCCGGCTTTGTCTCGCGGTGGCGGCCGCCTGCGATGAGGATGAACCCCGGCTGACGGATGCCGCCGCCGCCGCGATCGAGCTCCTGCATTGCGCCTCATTGGTGCATGACGACCTGCCATGTTTCGACGACGCCAAACTGCGGCGCGGGCGGCCGTCGGTGCACCATGCGTTCGGCGAGCGGCTGGCGGTTCTGGCCGGTGATGCCTTGATCGTGCTGGCCTTCGATGTGGTTGCCCAGGTTTCATGTGCTGCCAGCCGGCTGAGCCCGACGCTTTTGACCATCACCCGCGCCGTCGGGGTTCCGACCGGAATCGTGGCCGGCCAAGCCTGGGAATGCGAGTCCAAGGCCGACCTCTCGACCTATCATCGGCAAAAGACCGGAGCGCTGTTTGCGGCCGCCACGGTCGTGGGCGCCGCCGCCGCCGGTGCCGACCCGGCGCCCTGGCGCACGGTCGGGGAAAAGATCGGTGAGGCCTACCAGGTGGCCGACGATCTGCGTGACGCCATCGCCGACCCCGAAGAGATCGGGAAGCCGATCGGCCGCGATATCGCGCTGGATCGTCCGAGCGCGGCGACGATGTTCGGCATCGAGGGCACGGTGAAGCGGCTGGAGCGGCTGGTGGCGGAAGCGATCGAACTCGATCCCGGTTTGTCCGCGTGCGGGCGAATTGCAGGCGCTGATCATGCTCGAAGCCAAGCGCCTGATGCCGAAGAAGCTGGCTCAACAAGCCGCCTAAGCGGTCCGGAGCAGGTGACCGGGCTCGGCCTGAAAACGTTTGCGGCGCTATCCGACCGGTGGTTCGGGTGGCGTGACCGGTTGCTGTCGGATCCCCGGTTTCATCGCTGGGCCACGGCCTTTCCGCTCACGAGGCCCGTGGCCAGGCGCCGGTCGCGCGCGCTTTTCGATCTGTGCGCGGGCTTTGTCTATTCGCAGGTGCTGCTCGCCTGCGTGCGTCTACGCCTGTTCGAGGCATTGCGTGCGGGGCCTCGGACGGTCGATGAATTGTGCGCAACTCTCGAACTTTCCAAAGCTGGCGACCCTGCGGTTGCTGGCCGCCGCCGCTTCCCTGCGCCTGGTGGAGCGACGGCGGCAAGAATGCTACGGACTTGGGGTGCTCGGCGCGGCCCTCACCAGCCACCCGGCCATCGCCGCCATGGTCGAGCATCACAGCGTGCTTTATGGCGACCTTGAGGATCCGGTGGCGCTGCTGCGCGGCGATGCCACGCAAACCGGGCTCGGCCGCTATTGGCCCTATGCCCGTTCGTCCGCCGATGCGGTGACGTCCGATCAGGTGGCCGCCTACAGCGCGCTGATGTCGGTTTCGCAATCGTTGATCGCCGCCGAGGTGCTCGATGCATTTCCCTTGGGGTCATACCGTTGCCTGCTCGATGTCGGGGGCGGGGAGGGGGCATTCCTCGCGGAGGCGGCACGGCGCGTCCCGCACCTTCAGCTGATGCTGTTCGATCTGCCGGCGGTCGCGGAACGCGGACGGGTAAATCTTAACGCCCAAGGCTTGGGAGATCGCCTGACGGTCGCGGCCGGTGATTTCCACCGCGATGCCCTGCCGTCAGGCGCGGACGTCATCTCGCTCGTCCGGGTCCTGCACGACCACGATGACGGGGCCGCGCTCGCGCTCTTGCGGTCGGCGCGACGCGCCTTGCCGACCGGCGGTGTCTTGCTGTTGGCGGAACCGATGGCCGAAACCCCGGGCGCCGAACCGGCCGGCGCGGCGTATTTTGGCTTTTATCTGCTCGCCATGGGCAGCGGCCGGCCCCGCTCCTTTGCGGAGATCACCAAACTCCTGAAGCATTCCGGGTTCGATCAGATACGGGCCTTGCGGACTCGCACCCCGCTGCTGGTTCGCGCCCTGAAGGCGACGGCCATCTGAAACAATTTCAGCCCCTATGTTAATTGTGCTTGACAGTCATGATAGTAAACTTAAGATGACACATATCGGTTAGAGCAGGTACCAGGGAGCCCAAGATGAAGGCCATGGCGGTCGTCATCGAACGACCTGAAGAACTTTCGCTGCAGGAGGTGGCGCTGTTGCCCCCGCAGGACAGCGATGTCGTCGTCGACATCGCTTGGAGCGGGATCAGCACCGGGACCGAGCGATTGTTGTGGTCCGGGCGCATGCCTCATTTCCCTGGAATGGGCTATCCTCTTGTGCCTGGCTACGAATTGGTCGGCCGCATTGCTTTTGCCGGGGCTTCGTCGGGCCGCCAAATCGGCGAACAGGTCTTCGTGCCGGGTGCGCGTTGCTTCAAGGATGTGCGCGGCTTGTTCGGCGGCGCTGCATCGCGCCTGGTGATCCCGGCGCAGCGGGCGCTGCCGGTCGGTGAGGCTCTCGGCGAGCAGGCCGCGCTTTTGGCGCTTGCCGCGACCGCTTACCACGCGACCGCGGGTGCCTCTCCGCCGGATTTGATCATCGGTCATGGGGTGCTTGGTCGCCTGCTGGCGCGCCTTGCGGTTGCTCAAGGGGCCATGCCGACGGTGTGGGAGAGCAACGAATCGCGCCGCACGGGATCGCTCGGCTATCAAACCATCGATCCGGCGGAAGATACGCGCCACGACTATCGGGTGATCTGCGATGTCAGCGGCGATAGCGGCATCCTCGACGCCTTGATTCGACGCCTTGCCCCCGGCGGCGAGATCGTCCTGGCGGGCTTCTACAGTGCGCCGCTTGGCTTTGCATTTCCGCCGGCCTTCATGCGCGAGGCACGAATTCGCGTCGCCGCGGAATGGAAAGAACCCGACCTGGTGGCGGTTCGCGAATTGATGGCGACCGGAAAACTCTCGCTCGATGGCCTGATCACTCACGTTGAGCCGGCGAAGCACGCCCAAGACGCTTATCGGACGGCTTTCGACGATCCCGCCTGCCTGAAGATGATCCTCGATTGGAGCGCTCTGTCATGAACGCGATTCCGCAGATTTCCATGAAGGATCGGCTGCGCGCGGAGGCCTCGATCCCGCCGGATCCGGTGTCTACGGAGGCGCCGGGCAAAAAGACGCAGATCATTGCGATCTACGGCAAGGGCGGAATCGGCAAGAGTTTTACGCTTGCGAATTTGTCCTACATGATGGCGCAACAGGGCAAGCGCGTATTGTTGATCGGCTGCGACCCCAAAAGCGATACCACGTCGCTCCTATTCGGCGGGCGCGCCTGTCCGACCATCATCGAAACCTCCTCGCGCAAAAAACTTGCCGGCGAGGAAGTGAAGATCGGCGACGTTTGCTTCAAGCGCGATGGCGTCTTCGCCATGGAATTGGGCGGCCCCGAAGTCGGCCGCGGCTGCGGCGGGCGCGGCATCATCCATGGATTCGAATTGCTGGAGAAACTTGGTTTCCATGAGTGGGGCTTCGACTATGTCTTGCTCGATTTTCTCGGCGATGTCGTCTGCGGCGGGTTCGGCCTGCCGATCGCGCGGGACATGTGCCAAAAGGTAATCGTAGTCGGTTCGAACGACCTGCAATCGCTCTACGTCGCCAATAATGTATGTTCGGCGGTCGAATATTTCCGGAAACTCGGCGGCAATGTCGGGGTCGCCGGAATGGTCATCAACAAGGACGACGGAACCGGCGAAGCGGCAGCCTTTTCAGACGCTGTTGGAATACCCGTGCTGGCCGCCATTCCGGCGCACGAAGATATCCGCCGCAAGAGCGCAAATTACGAGATCATCGGCCGGCCCGGAACCCAATGGGCGCCGCTGTTCGAAACGCTTGCCTTGAATGTTGCGGAAGCTCCGCCGGTGCGGCCCAAGCCGCTCGCCCAGGAGGGGCTGCTCGGCCTGTTCAAAGGCGATGCCGTCGGTCGCGGTGTCGTGCTTGATCCTGCCACGCCAGCCGACATGTGCGGCGGGGCCGTGGTGGAAAAGCCATCACTCGAAGTCGTCTACGAAACCATCTGAACCCGCGACGTTTCGAAAGCGAAACCATCATGGCCAGACTGGATCTATCGACAGAGTCGGGCTCCGCAGCGGGCGGTGAGGTTATCTACGATTCCGCCGCGCATGCGCCCGTGATGGAATTGGCCGCTGCGCCGATCGATTCTGCCGAACTGTCCGTTCGGCCGGAAGCCTCCGCAGGCCTCGCGGCAACTCACGGGGACGGAGATCGGGTGCCACGCCGGCAAGGCCGAAATGCGCAATGCCGCTGCCGCAGCCGGCAAGAGCGAAACGCTTGCCCAATACGCGGCGGACTACCCGCTTGGCCCGCACGATCAGCCGCAGAGCATGTGCCCGGCATTCGGTTCGCTACGAGTCGGCTTGCGCATGCGGCGCACCGCGACGGTGTTATCGGGGTCCGCCTGCTGCGTCTATGGCCTGACCTTTACGTCGCATTTCTACGGCGCGCGACGCAGCGTCGGCTATGTGCCGTTCAATTCCGAGACGCTCGTCACCGGCAAGCTGTTCGAGGATATCCGCGAGGCGGTATTCCGGCTCGCGGACCCCGCACTCTACGATACGATCGTCATTACCAATCTGTGCGTTCCAACCGCGTCCGGGGTGCCGCTGCAACTTCTCCCCAAGGAGATCAACGGCGTCCGCATCATCGGCATCGACGTTCCGGGGTTCGGTGTGCCGACCCACGCCGAAGCCAAGGATGTTCTGGCGGGCGCGATGCTGCGTTACGCCCGCCAGGAGGTCGAGCAGGGCCCGGTCCAGGCACCGCGGGATGGCCGCAACGAAAAGCCCACGATCACGTTGGTCGGCGAGATGTTTCCGGCCGACCCGGTAGGGATCGGCAGCTTGCTGGCGCCGCTCGGGCTTGCGGCCGGCCCCGTGGTGCCGACGCGGGAATGGCGGGAGCTCTATGCGGCGCTTGACTGTGCCGCCGTTGCGGCGATCCACCCGTTTTACATGGCGTCGTTCCGCGAGTTTGAGACCGCGGGACGCAAAATCATCGGCTCCGCGCCGGTCGGCCATGATGGGACAGCGGCATGGCTGGAAGCCGTCGCCGACGCCTGCGGCGTGAGCGCGGCGGCATGCGCCGAGGCCAAGAACCGGTGCCTTCCGGTCATCAAGCAGGCGCTCGCGAAAGCACCCATTAATTGCCGCGTCACGCTGTCCGGATACGAGGGCTCCGAGCTTTTGGTGGCGCGGCTGCTGGTGGAAAGCGGCGCCGACGTGCGCTATGTGGGCACGGCGTGCCCGCGCACGCCGTGGTCGGAGGTTGACCGCGAATGGCTGGTCGCCAAAGGCGTGGCCGTTCAATTTCGCGCCTCGCTTGAGCACGATATCGCCGCCGTTCGGGAATTCCGTCCGGACGTTGCGATCGGGACCACGCCGGTGGTGCAGAACGCCAAGGAATTTGGAATTCCGGCGCTCTATTTCACCAATCTCATTTCGGCGCGCCCCCTCATGGGGCCGGCCGGTGCGGGTTCCCTCGCGCAAGTCATCGTCACGGCTGCGGCCGGCAAAGGCCGTTTCGACGAGATGAAAGCCTTTTTCGGCGGCGTCGGGCAGGGGCATGCATCCGGAATCTGGGAGGAAATCCCAACCGATCGACCGGAATTCCGCAAGCGGCAACTCGCCAAGAATGCGGCGGCGTCGAAAGTCGAGGAGCCGGTCTGATGCTTGTCCTCGACCATGACCGGGCCGGCGGATATTGGGGCGCCGTCTACGTCTTCACCGCCGTGAAGGGATTGCAGGTCATCATCGACGGTCCGGTGGGTTGCGAAAACCTGCCGGTGACCGCGGTCCTGCACTATACCGATGCGTTGCCGCCCGATGAGCTTCCAATCGTCGTCACCGGTCTGTCGGAGGAAGAACTCGGCCAGCACGGTACCGAACAGGCGATGAAGCGGGCACACCGGACGCTCGATCCGGCGTTGCCGAGCGTGGTGGTCACCGGGTCGATCGCCGAAATGATCGGCGGCGGCGTTACGCCGGAAGGGACCAATATTCAGCGTTTTCTGCCCCGCACCATCGACGAAGATCAATGGCAGAGCGCCAACCGCGCCATGCTCTGGCTGTGGAAAGAATACGGGCCGAAGAAGGGCGCAAAGCGTAAGCCGCGGGGACCGGATGAAAAGCCGCGGGTCAATATTATCGGGCCGATCTACGGAACCTTCAATACACCGTCGGATCTGGCGGAAATCCGCCGCCTGGTCGAGGGCATCGGGGCGGAAGTGAATATGGTGTTTCCGCTCGGCAGCCATGTGGCCGACGTACCGAAGTTGGCGGACGCCGACGTTAACATCTGCATGTATCGCGAATTCGGCCGACTGCTTTGCGAGGCGTTGGAACGTCCCTATCTGCAGGCGCCGATAGGGTTGCATTCCACGACCAAATTTCTCCAGAAGCTGGGCGAGCTTCTTGGGCTTGATGCGGAACCGTTCATCGCCAAGGAAAAGCACACCACGGTGAAGCCGCTGTGGGATTTGTGGCGCTCGGTCACCCAGGATTTCTTCGGCACCGCGAGCTTTGCGATCGTCGCCAACGAAACCTATGCCCGCGGGGTCCGGCATTTTCTCGAAACCGAGATGGGGCTGCCCTGCACCTTCGCGTTTGCACGCCGTGCCGGGGTCAAGCCGGATAACGACGCGGTGCGCCGTGCGGTCCACGAGAACACGCCGCTCATCCTATTCGGAAGCTATAACGAACGGATGTATCTCGCCGAAGCGGGTTCGCGCGCGATGTATATTCCGGCATCCTTTCCGGGGGCGATTATCCGCCGGCATACCGGCACGCCCTTCATGGGATACGCGGGCGCGACCTACATCGTGCAGGAAGTCTGCAACGCGTTGTTCGATGCGTTGTTCAATATCCTGCCGCTCGGAACCGCGCTCGATAAGGTCGAGGCGACCCCGGCGCGCATGGTGCGCGAACTGCCTTGGGACGACGACGCGAAGGCTGCACTCGACGCGATGGTGGAGCGGCAGCCGGTTCTCATCCGCATATCGGCTGCAAAGCGGCTGCGCGATGCGGCCGAACGCGCTGCCCGGCGGGCCGGCGAGGAGCGCGTCACGGCTACGCGCATCATGGCACAGAGCGCAATCGGTGACGCCGAGGCTGCATGACGGCGCCGTCGGCGAATGAGGCCGACGGCGTATCGAACGAGGCAAGGTGAGTTGCCAAGGAGGATAGCATGGGTGACATCCAACCGGCGAAACATTCATCCGATCGAACGCTTGAGGTGGCCCAGTTCCGGCTGATCTTCGGCGTCAGCTTCGTGGCATTCCTTCTGGGAGCGATCGTTTCGCGCCTGAGCCCGTGGCGGCAGGCGGAAACGCGGAAGCGGTCGGTATTCGCGCAGGCGCTTGCTGCGACCCACCGGACGATCCCGTTCGCCTTCATGAGCTGAAGTTAGTTCCATCACCCATTCGTCCTGCCGCGGCAGGACGAACTTCCCAGCTGCGCGGGACCTGCGCGGCAACGGCCGCACGGCTTAAAAATCGGAGTAACTTGTATGGCAGGAGACGACAGACCTCGCTCGTTATCGGGGCTTACGGAACCGGAGGCGAAGGAGTTCCACAGCATCTTCGTAACGAGTTTCATCATCTTCACGGTCATCGCGATCGTTGCGCATTTTCTCGTCTGGCAGTGGCGGCCCTGGCTGCCCGGGCCAAACGGTTATAAATCCGCAATCGACGGGTTGACGAACGTCGCCGCCTATCTGACGGCGCTCATAGGCTAGGAGCAGGAAAATGTGGAGGATGTGGCTGCTGTTCGACCCGCGTCGAACCCTTGTTGCCGTGTTCGCGTTTCTGTTCGCGCTGGCGCTGGTGATTCACTTCATCCTGCTGAGCACGGATCGCTTCAACTGGCTCGACGGGCCGCATGCAGCGCGCGGAACCGCCGTCCAGAATGCGCCGCTCTCCAAATAGCGGCGCCCGCTAAACGGTCGGGGCGAGGGCCTGTTCCTCGCCCACCCCAAATTGTTGATACGGCTTCGACTCGCTTACGGGGCGTGTCGTGGGTGCGGAGGATGGTTCGATGGCAATGCTCAGCTTTGAGAGGAAATACCGCGTCCGCGGCGGAACGCTTATCGGCGGGGACCTGTTCGACTTTTGGGTAGGGCCGTTCTACGTCGGGTTCTTCGGTGTAACGACCATTTTCTTCATCATTGTCGGCGTCTCCCTGATCGTTTATGGCGCCGCGATGGGGCCCACCTGGAACCTGTGGCAGATCAGCATCGCGCCGCCGGATTTAAGTTATGGACTGGGTTTCGCGCCGCTTATGGAAGGTGGCCTGTGGCAAGTGATCAGCATTTGCGCGCTTGGCTCGTTCGTGTCATGGGCTCTGCGGGAGGTCGAGATATGTCGTAAGCTTGGGATCGGCTTTCATGTGCCGGCGGCCTTCAGTGTGGCAATTTTGGCTTATGTTGCGCTGGTTGTCATTCGGCCGGTGCTGATGGGGGCCTGGGGGTATGGGTTCCCCTATGGGATTATCAGTCATCTGGATTGGGTATCCAACACCGGGTATCAGTACCTCCATTTCCACTACAATCCGGCACATATGCTTGCCGTAAGCTTCTTTTTTACCACCACCCTCGCGCTGGCGATGCATGGCGGATTGGTGCTTTCGGCCGTCAATCCACCGTCCGGTGGAACGGTCAAAACTCCCGAGCACGAGAATACATTTTTCCGCGACCAGATCGGGTACTCGATCGGAACGCTTGGAATTCATCGGCTAGGATTGTTCCTCGCCCTGTCTGCCGGATTCTGGAGTGCAGTCTGTATCGTGATCAGTGGTCCGTTCTGGACGCGAGGGTGGCCGGAATGGTGGACCTGGTGGCTTGACCTACCGATCTGGCGATAAAGGGAGACCGAAATGCCCGCGTATCAAAATATCTTCACACGCGTCCAGATTTGTGCGCCCGCCTATGCCGGCGTACCGCTCGGGCGCAACGAAATGCCTCGCGAGGGGAAACCATTCTTCTCGTACCTGCTCGGCAAGATCGGCGATGCACAGATCGGGCCCATCTACCTTGGAGTTTCCGGGGTTGCCTCGATCATATGCGGTCTCGTGGCGATCGAAATCATCGGGATCAACATGTGGGCTTCGGTAAATTGGAGCCCGATTGAATTCGTGCGTCAGTTGCCTTGGCTGGGATTGGAGCCGCCGGCGCCCGCTTACGGGCTCAGCATCCCGCCGCTTGCGGCCGGGGGCTGGTGGTTGATGGCGGGCTTTTTCCTCACCTCGTCGATCATTCTGTGGTGGGTGAGGACTTATCGGCGTGCGCTTGCGCTCGGCATGGGGACGCACGTTGCTTGGGCTTTCGCATCCGCCATATGGCTTTACCTCGTCCTCGGCTTCATCCGGCCGCTGCTGATGGGGGCTTGGGCGGAGGCCGTTCCGTTCGGGATTTTCCCGCATCTCGATTGGACGGCGGCATTTTCAATTCGGTACGGAAATCTTTTCTACAATCCGTTCCACATGCTGTCGATCGCGTTTCTGTACGGATCGACGCTGCTGTTCGCTATGCATGGCGCAACCATTTTGGCGGTTACCCGTTTCGGTGGTGAGCGCGAGATCGAACAGATCGTCGATCGTGGAACAGCGGCTGAACGCGCGGCATTGTTCTGGCGGTGGACCATGGGCTTCAACGCAACCGTGGAATCGATCCATCGTTGGGCGTGGTGGTTTGCGGTGCTTTGCCCGCTCACGGGAGGCATCGGAATTCTGCTCACCGGCACGGCCGTTGATAATTGGTACCTTTGGGCCGTCAAACATGGGGTTGCGCCGGCTTACCCTCATGTGTTTCCGACCGTTGTCGATCCGGCCACGTTGACGGGAGCTGCGCGATGAATTTTCGAATCATGATGGGTGGAGCAATCGCTGCGGCATTGACCGTGGGGGTTGCGCTCACCTTCGAGCATCCTCCGGTGCAGTCTGTACAGATTGGTTATCGGGGGCTTGGGATGGATGAACTGTTCCATCAGGCGAATCGGGACGCGCTGCGGGCTGCGAACGAAGTTCCGATGCCGGTCGATCCGGCCCCTGCGGGTGGTCCGATGGCGACCGCCGAATACAAGAACGTGAAGGTGCTCACGGATCTCACCTCCAATCAGCTGACGCGTCTTATGCTGGCCATGACGGAGTGGGTCGCCCCAGAGCAAGGCTGCGGATATTGTCATGCGGACGGCGAGGATTTCTCGTCGGACAAGCTTTACACCAAAGTGGTGGCGCGGCGTATGCTGCAGATGACGCGTGACATTAATGCGAACTGGAAGAAGCATGTCGGCTCGACAGGTGTCACCTGTTACACGTGTCACCGTGGCACACCAGTTCCGGCTGTTGTGTGGTTCAATAATCCCGACCCGCGGCAGCCTGAAGGGGTCGTCGGCACCCCGACGGGCAAAAATTTGCCCGCTCCGGCCGCGGGCTTCACCGCGTTGCCATTTGATCCGATGACTCCCTTCTTCGGTGCTAACGCCAACGATGTCCGTGTCGTCTCCACGACAGCCCTGCCGGAGAACGATCGCAGTTCGATCAAGCAGACCGACTGGACCTATGCGCTGATGATGCAGATATCCCAATCTCTCGGGGTGAACTGCACATACTGTCATAACAGCCGTTCGTTCTTCGACTGGGACCAAAGCACCCCGGCCCGTGAAACCGCTTATTATGGTATTCGCTTGGTGCGGGAAATCAACACCGGTGCGCTTAACTCGTTGAAGGACGTGTTTCCGCAGCAGCGGCTTGGGCCCCATGGGGATGTACCTAAAGTCAGCTGCGGGACCTGTCACCGTGGTGTGAGTAAGCCGTTATTCGGCGTGAGCATGTTGAAGGATTATCCGGAGCTTGCAGGCCCGGCTCAAAACTCGAAATAGCCAAGCGTGGGCGCCGGATGGTTTTGTATCGTCCGGCGCTTCATGTTATGGTGCCGGTCCAACTGATCGGCGGCACATCATGGACGGGCTGGTAACGGGCGAGGGACCGATAGGAGACGGTTCCAACGCTGGGGAGATGCTCTCGGAGCTTTTGCGGGATCGCACCCGAGCCCTGCACGTGATGGCTGAGCGGAGCGGCATTATTGGGGAAATATTGCGAGGCGGCGGGACACGGCACGGCTACGGGTTACTTCTCGGCAACTTGCTGCCCGCGTATTGGGAACTGGAACGCGGGCTCGATCGGCACATCGGTTCGCCGCTTATCGGTGCGTTTGCGAACCCCTCCCTCTATCGAGCGAATGCGATAGAATCCGATCTTGTCGCGATGGCCGGACCAAAATGGCGAGAGGTGTTCGCGCTGCTGCCGGAAGGCAGCCAGTATGCGGAGAGGATCGCGGAGGTGGCCGCCGGTGACGGGGTTCGTCTGATCGCCCATGCCTACCTGCGCTATCTTGGCGATCTCAGCGGCGGCCAAATCATGAGGCGCTTGCTGGCCAAATCGCTTAATTTGGATGAATGCGCGCTTCGGTTCTATGATTTCCCCGGCATTTCGGATGCCGCGGCGTTCAAGGCGGAGTTTCGAAACGCGTTGGACCGGTGCGCTGCGGGAAACGACGTTAATCAAATCGTCGATGAGGCGATTCGGGCATTCGAACTCAACATTGCCTTGTCAAAGGCGGTACATTCCGCGTCGTTGCGATCCGCTTATTGATCCTTTGAGCGCGTTGCATGCCAGATTAAGATCTCCAGCAGTTCGGCCGTCCGCCTGACCGATGATTTGACACTTTCCAACATACGTGGCATGCGCGCCATATCCACACCGTCGGTGATCTCGAGCGCCGCCAACTGGGCATTTTCGATGATCGGACGCAGAAGGTTCTGAAATACCAGATCCGCGTCCGAGTTCGAGCCGCACGGCAGCAATGCGGTGCCGTTCGATGATGCCTTCCTGGAATTTTCGTCGTGCCGATTCCATGGCTTTACGGTCCGTCAAATCCGTAAGTAGGATGACAAACCCGAACGCACGGCGAGGCGACGACAGAATTGGATCCGCGCGCAAGAGCAGCGGTTTGGTCTCTCCAGGCGAAACGTAGAGCCGCACCTCCTTCCGCCAAGTCCGCAGATGCGTCACCAGGTCGTGAAGGCGGCGCCGTACCTCGGGCGCATCGGCAAACAGGGCCGGTAGGTCGTCAAGGTGCTCAAGGGACGGTCGGGTCGTTTTCAAAAGTCGCGCAAATGCCTCATTGATAAGCAGGATTCTTCCGTCAGCATCCGCCACGATGACCGGCTGTTCGGAAAGGCGAACCTGCCGGGTCACGCTTTCAAGCTGGTTTTGCGCGATAAGCATCTTCACGGAGCGGAACTGTAGGAGCACGTCGGCCACGGTTTCGCCGATCAGTCGTGCTGTCGTGAGGTCGGCAATCGTCCATGGCTCGGAGGTGCCCTCGACGACCTGATGCCACTGCGCAAAGGAGCGGCGCGGAGACAGGGTCGCGGGATCGTCGCCGATAAGGACCGGCTTCAACGGATCGCCGCCCCAGGTCACCGTGCGCACCTGCTCGGGGCGGAACCAGATGATGTATTCGCCGAGCGACGTGGAGATCGGTGTCGCCAACAGGCCGCTGGCGGCCGAAGCGATCGGTGCAAATTTGGGCTCATCGATCCCGAGGGAATCGGTCGCGGTAACGGGGCTGCGATCGCCGCCATCGAGCCATAACGCGAGCTCTCGCAAATTTTGCGTCGCCGGGACGTCCCCGGTGGTCAACACTTGATCTTCGAACATGAGTGCGACGCCGGTCGCGCCGACCGGCGCCAGCAAGGTTTGCGAGTTTTCGAACAAAGCCATGCGCCAATCGCCGTCGCGCGAAATCGTCTCGATCATGCGTTGTTCAAGGCGGCGAACCGATAGCTCCGCCTGTGCTTGCACGAAGCTTTCCAGCGCGGCAATGCGCGTGCCGATGGTTTCGGCGAGCAGTTCGCAAATTGCGCGCACCTCGAAATGGACAAATCGCGGTACATAATGATGGCACGCGATGAGGCCCCAAAGCTTGCCGCCGACCATGAGCGAGATGACCAGCGTCGCGCCGACGCCCATGTTTTTGAGATATTGAACGTGAATGGGCGACATGCTGCGCAGGAAGCAAAGCGACATGTCGAGATCGCGCCCCGTAAGGGGCGACAGCCGCGGGGTCAGCGGAACCGGCGCATAGGCGACATCCGCAAGAACGCGAACGCGGTTGCGTTCGTACAGGCGCCGGGCGATTTGCGGAATGTCGGAGGCCGGATAGCGGTTGCCGAGATAGGCTTCGAGATGCGGCTCGCGCCGCTCCGAATACACTTCACCATGACCCTTGTCGTCGAATCGATACACCATCACTCGGTCGTAGCCGGTGAGATCCTTGAATATTTTCGCGGTCTCGTCGCATAAGGCCCGCAGCGACGACGCCATCAGCACGGTTTGTACCGCTTTGGCGACATTCACCGACAGATCGACGGTAGGTCCCGCACGCTCGAGTTCGACGATAAGACCGCCTTCGGCAGGACGGTGGATGAGCACGTCGTATTCGCGGGCGCCGATGCGACAGCGCACGGCGCGGGGGATTTCGTGGAGCGAATCCTTGAGATGAGGCCGTAGATGCTCGGCCAGATCGCCCAAGCAATCCAGCGGCTGACCGATGGGCGAATGTTCCAGGTCCAAGAAGGCAGCTACGTTATCGCTCGCCTGCTCGACCACGAAATCGTCCTCACGGATCGCGAGCAGCACACCGTGCGGCTGGATCGACCCGGCAAGCTGAATTTGCTCGCGTTCGCAGTTGGACAGGTCTGCTTGGCCAAACGCGGGCGTCGGCACCGGACGTGCCACCAAATCCTGTACCTCCCACTAACCGGGACATTCTATTCCGATACCGGCTCAGTATCGGCGTCAAGTCCATACCGGTTTAGCTTAGCATACAGGCTTTGGCGGCTTAGTCCTAAAATTTCGGCGGCGGCTGTTCGGTTTCCATTCGTCAGATCGAGAGCGGCCTTAATATGATGCCGTTCTACCACACTGGTCGTCTCATCCACCAGTTTTCGCAGCGGAGTCTTGCCGATCTGCTCCGTGATGGTTCCGAAGGCCGTCAACAGCCGCCTTTCGTCTGCCGGGCTGTAAAGCCGCCGGCCGACGTCACGGATGAGCAGGCCGAAGTGCTGCGGCTCGGTATCTGACGAACCGGCAGCTGCAATCTCTACCTGTGCCTCATTGCCGAGCTCGCCTTGAATGGTCGTGGAAAACAGCCGCACCTCGCGATGACGGTTCACGTTGGCAAGCAGCACCGACATATCGGCACCTGGACGCCATAGCCATCGCCCCAGCTTTTCGCCGATAACCGAACCTTTGGAACCAACTTCGACCAGGTCAAGAAAAGCCCGATTGACACGTTGTATGATACCCTTCCGGTCAACGATGACGAAACCGTCCGGCAAGCGATCGAGGATGTCGTCGAGGGGGGCCGCATCCACGGGATAAGTCGCGAGGGCTGATTTGCCGGCGGGTGAAAGTTGCAGCAAAAAAATCGGTCCCGCATCCGAGGCGATCAAGGATGCGCGGACGATCCAGCCGATACGTTCTTGCCCGAGATGCACCATGATGCCGGGGGCCTTGCTCTGCTCCCGCACGCGCAGGAGCATGGCATGGAACGGATCACGCTCCTGAGGCGGCAGTTCGGCGAGGATTTCCCGCCCGACGACATCCTCGGCGGAATGCCGGCCAAGCCCAAGCGCTTCACGGGCGGCCGGGTTGGCTTCCACGATGCGCAGATTCAACTCGCGAACCAATACCACGGCCTCGTTCGACAATTCGAACAACAGCCGATAGCGCGTCTCGACTTCACGAAGCTTCCAGTAATCGCGCTCCATGGTCTGTTGCGCGGCGATCAACTGCGTCTGCAGTTCGGCAACGGCCTGGAGGTTCTTTCCGATCGCCATCAGCCCCGCTTTGCCGCCGAGCAGCAAAGTGGTATATTCCATCGGAATTTCGATGCCGCTGGGGAATCGCTGGGTGATCTGCCGGAATGCCGACACCCCACTCTTGACCGCATCTTCGATCATGCGGCGGACCTTCTCGCCGCCTACGTCCGGAACAGTGTCAACCCACCGGCGCCCCAGCCAGCTTGCGGCACCGTCCCCCGGGATTGAGCTGGAGAAGCTCACGTCCCTGATTACCCCTTCCATATCTAACAGAAGGGTCACATCGGGTTGTGTAATGTTCACGTCGGGACACCCGGCCGTAAGAGTCACGAATGTTGTCGCGGGATTTGTCGGAACCTCTGCCTGCGATCATGACACTGTGTCAAGCATTCAAAGAGTCCCAGTGACAGAACAACCCGTCTTAGTCAAGAAAAATTGACATATATCCGAAGTTGCCTCAACGTCCTCCCACGAGACATGTAAAGCAAGCCCGTCGCCGTCGTCTCGAAAGCGCGATCGCCTTCAAGTGTTCCATCTGCCGCGCATATCCAAAAGATGCAGCGGTAGGGCGACGGCAACCGGAATTGCGACCAACGTCCAGTTGGCTCCGGCCAGCGCGGCGCGTAGTGCCAGAAGCAGACAACCTCCTGCTGCCATGTTAGCCAACAGTGCCGCCGCGGCGATGCCGCGTCCGGTAAAGCGCCGGTACGCAATGAGCGCCGCCGTTTCGATCACCATCAATCCAATGATAAGGTCAACGATACAGCCCGATTGAAAGAGTGCGTCCATTGCTTCACGCGGTGATGCTCAGCTTGTCATGCAAACGGCGCCTGCCCTATCACGGCGGCACCACGCCGACCAGGTGAGCCAAATCCTTGAAGAAGATACGCACATGGGCAAGCGGATCCCGGCGCACCAGCTCCTTATTCATGTAGGCTTCGAAGGTAAGCCGCTGCACGTCGCGGTCTTGGCAGATACTGACGAACCGCTCCCGACGCCGATCGTTGCAGTACCAGAACCATTGCATGATTCCGAGAATCCAGAACACGCGCCCGTGCGCTTTCATGAAGCGCTTTCGCGCCGTCTTCAGCGCACGCGCATCCCCCGTCTCCAAGGTCTGGGCGACGGCATCGGCGGCCAGTTGTCCGCCCACCATGGCGTAATAAATTCCTTCCCCGGACGCCGGCGCCACCACCCCGGCCGCGTCGCCGGCAAGCACGATGTCCCGGCCATTGTCCCATCGCCGCAATGGCTTCAGCGGGATCGGCGCGCCCTCCTGCCGGATCGTTTCGGTGGCGTCGAGACCGGTGAGTTTGCGCAAGGTGCCGACCGCATCGCGCAGCGAGAACCCCTTGACGGCGCTCCCGGTTCCGACGCTGATGGTGTCGCCGTGGGGAAAAATCCAGGCATAGAAGTCCGGCGACAGCGTCCCTTGATAATAGACGTCGCAGCGGCGGCCATCGACGCGCGCGGCGCCCACGGCCGGCGAACGTACGATCTCGTGATAGGCAAATACATAGCGCGGCCGGCCGGCCTCCGGAACACCTTGCCGGGCGACCAGCGAATTGGCCCCGTCGGCGCCGATCACGGTGCGCGCCCGCACGGCGGCGGATGCTTCGCCCACCGCGGCGCCGGCCTGCCGGTAGCGGACGATACAGGTGCCGTCTTGGTCGCGGTCGAACGACTGGAAGGTGCCGTTCCGGCGCTCCGCACCGGCGCCGGCCGCGCGGTCGCGCAGCCATTCGTCGAAAACTTCGCGGTCGACCATCCCGACAAAGCCATTCTCGATCGGCATATCGACGCCGCGGTCGCTCGGCGACACCATTCGCGCCGTTTTGATGCGGGCCACCAAAAGCGCGTCCGGAATGGCGAAATCGCGGATCAGCCGCGGCGGGATAGCGCCACCGCACGGCTTGATACGCCCGGCGCGATCGAGCAGCAGCACGGATCGCCCGCGCTCCGCCAGATCGCGAGCCGCCGTGGCGCCGGCCGGCCCGCCGCCGATGACCACGACGTCGAATGTCTCAAGAGCCGATGCGTTCATGGCGATCACCTGCATTGCGTTGATGGTTTCACGGCACTGACCGCCGCTTTTGCCGAGCCCCTCTGGTCGGTGCGGTTGACAAGCCAGACAGACAGCAGAAACAGCACAGCCTCGGCGGCAAAGACGCAGGCATAGGCAGGGCCTGGAGCCGCAATCAGCAGGCGCGCAGCGTCGCTCGCGAGCGCGCCGAGAAATCCGCCGAGCCCGAACGCGATCGCTTGCGCCGCGCCCCACAAGCCGATGCGAACACCTTCGCGGCCGGCGCGGCCGGCGCTCGCCAGGCTCATCATGGAGCCGATTGCCGCAACGGCATAAATGCCGTTCGCCGCGCCGAGTCCGAACACTGCTTCACGCAATGGCCATGGCGGGCCGACCAATCCGCCGATCGCCAATCCCAGCAAAGCGGCTGCCGACGCGGCACATCCCGCAATGGTCCACAGCCGCATCGAGCCCAGCAATTCGCCACCCACCGAGGTTGCCAGGACCGCCACCAGGATCATGCCGGCCAGCACGCCGCTGTGCTGAATGCTCGATAATTGCGTCGTCTGGCCCGGCGTGAAGCCGAACACCATGCCGGCGAACGGCTCGAGAATCAGATCCTGTGCGCTGTAGGCCAACATCGAGAAGAACACGAAGACCGCGAACCGCCGGGCGCGCGGCTCGCCCCACACCTGCCGCAGCGCGTCGCGGAACGGTGTTTCATCCCGCTCGCTTTGCCGTCGATCGGCTGCCGCACCGGCCGGTTCGATGTTCCACACGGCAAGCGCGGTCGCGATCAAAGCCAGAGCGGACACCGTGACCGACAACAGAATGAGCCGACGCCCCGAATAGGGATCGAGCAAGTGCCCGGCGATCCCGGTGGTGACGATGAACCCCGAGATCATCATCACCCAGACGGTGGTCGCGGCGGCGGCACGCCGCGCCGGGGCGACGCATTTTGCCATCAGGGCGAGCAACGTCGTTCCGGCCGCGCCGACGCCTATTCCGATCAGGACGAAGGCCAGAACGGCCAGCGCAATTCCGCCCAGCGGGTTGGTTGCCATCCACGCGGTCGCCACTGCGGCACCGACGCCGCCGACGGCAAGGACCGCCATCCCGCCGATGACCCAAAGCGCGGTCCGGCCGCCCGTGTCCGAGCCGTAACCGAGACGCGGCCGCAGCACCTGCAGGCCGAAATGCAGCGCCACCAACGCGCCCGGTAGCAAGGCCGGCAGAGCAAGCTCGACCACCATCACGCGGTTGAGGATCGAGGTCGTCAGTACCACGATCGATCCAAGCGAGGCCTGGACCAAGCCCAGCCGAAAAATGCCGAACCATCCGATCGTGGCATCCCGCATGGCGCCGCCTCACCCGACTCGCAGCGCAAATGCGCTGACCAGCATGCCGGTCACGTAGAGGCTAACGCCGGTCGCGTTGTACCAGGGGGCGCGTTCTCGCGGGCTTTCCAGCAGCCGTTGCATCAGCAGCAGTTGAGCGACCAGCGCGATCGCGACGGTCGCGGCATGCACCGGATGGCCCCACGATGCGAGCAGAGCCACCACGATCGCCTGGGGCACCGCCATCACCACGCAGGCCAAGGTAGCCGCTCGTTCCGGACCCAAAAGCACCGGCAACGACCCAATCCCCATGCGGCGATCGCCGTCGATGGACTTAAAATCGTTGAGGGTCATGATGCCGTGCGCACCGGCGCTGTACAGCAGGGCGAAGGTGACGATTCGCCAGTCGGGCATCGCGGCCGCCATGACGGCGGCGCCGGTGAACCAGGGCAGTCCCTCGTAGCACAGCGCGCAGGCCGTGTTTCCCCACCAGCCGTTTTGCTTGAGCCGGAATGGCGGTGCGCTGTAGGCCCAGGCGAGGGTCAGCCCGAAGATGGCGGCGCCAAAAACCCATACGCCGAGCATGGAGGCGACGGCGAGGGAAAGTGCGGTCCAGCCGAAGGCGATATACAAGCCCCAGCGGCCCGGAATGCGTCCCGACGGAATCGGCCGTTTCGGTTCGTTGATGGCGTCAACATGGCGATCGAACCAGTCGTTGACCGCCTGGCTCGTTGCGCACACCAGCGGTCCGGCCAGCACCACACCCGATATGATGACCGGCCAGCGGCCCTGGGCCGAAATGCCGGAGGATACGATTCCGCAACCGAACGCCCACATCGGCGGAAACCAGGTCACGGGTTTAAGCAGCTCCAGGACGGCCGAGGGCATCGGGTAGGCGGCAGTAGGATACGTTGCCATGACCTCAGCTTCCTTCCCGCCCGGCAGCGGCAAATTCCGCGAGACCATAGCGCCGCAATTTCACGTAGAGACTCTGCCGGCTGAGCCCGAGCATTTCGGCGGCGGAGGCCCGGTTGTCGCCGGTCATTTCGAGCGCCGTTTCGATCGATAGGCGCTCGATGATGTCGGTGGTTTCGCGCACCAGGGCCTTCAACGACACCCGTCCGACCAATTCGGTGAGTTGCTCGACGGAGCGTGTCAGTGCGGGGGAGGGCGACGCGCTCTTCAGACGCCGTCCGATATTGCGGATCGAGAATCCAAAGCACTCGCGCTCGCTGTTCATGACCGAAACGGCGGAAATCTCGACCGCGGTCGACGCACCGTGTTCGCCACGCAGCACGCTCCCGAACAAACGCACCGAGCCGCGCTGCCGCAGATTGGTGATGAGCACGTTGAGATCGACGGCGGTCTGGCCGACCCATCGTTCCAACATCTCCCCCTCGGCCTGTTCGGGGGCGGAAAGCTGCGCAATTTCCAAAAATGCGCTATTGACCGTCAGGATCCGGCCCTCCGCATTGGTGACGACGAAGCCGTCGGGCGCGCTCTCGACGAGTTTTAGCAGCTTCCATTTGATCTTCGGCACCTGAGCGGCGGCGGTTTGCACGGGCGACAGGCGCACCAGGAAGAACTGCGCGCTGTCCTGGCGAAACAGCGAAGCCGATACGTCGAATTCGAATTCCGAAATCCGCAAGCCGGGCACGGACGTCGTCGGCCCGTCCGGTCGCCCGGATCACCGAAAGCAGCGCCGAAATGGCCTGCACGCTTTCAGCCGCAAAGGCTTCCGATAACGGGCGCCCGGTTATCTGGGCGGCGGATTGCCCCAGCAGACGCGTCGCCGCCGGGTTCGCCTCGGCGATCCGAAGACTGGTACCGTCGATAATCAAGAACGGCTCGAGCGACATTTGAAACAGCAGGCGATACCGCATTTCGACATGGCGCAGCCGCGAGTAATCGCGCTCCATGGACTGCTGAGCCTCGACGAGCCGCTGCTGCAGTGATGCGAGCGGTTTGAGGTCGCGGCCGACAGCTACCACCCGCCCATCCCCGACCTGCACGGCGGTATAGAGAATGGGCATCGATCCGTTCGACGCCGGATGATTGATGTGCCGCCATCGTGGCACCACGGTGCCAACCGCCTCCGCCAGCAACGCCGTCACCTTGGCGCGACTTTCGGGCGTCACCGTCTCGATCCACGGCATTCCGATCCATTGCGCCGAGCCGGTAAGCTCGGTGCCGAGTTGTTGGTCATGAAAAGCCAAGTCCACGACGACGCCGTCACGGTCGATGATCAGCGCCACGTCGGCGGTTGCGGCAATCAGCTTTGCCACGGCATCGGTGTCGAGCGTGCCGAGGGTTTGGTCGGGGGTTTCGAATGGCTTCACGAGAAAGCGGCTCCTCATCTGACATAACGACCGCCAAACTCACGCGTCCCTCCACCCGCTCAAAGATTGCAGTCTTGTTATCGATTCGCCGTCATCGATGTGACGAGATCATGCGCCTCCATGGGCGCCCGCTTGGCGTCCACCGCCGTCACGTCGGCGCCTACCATGCGGGTTCGCTCGGGATGATCGATGAAAGCGGCCCCCCCGACCATGACGGCGATGCCCGGGTTGCAGGAGCACCGGCGGATCACCTGGATTTCCGCTGCCAATTCATCGAGCCTACTCGAGCAAGCAAGCGACAGCCCGATCAACGTGAACCACTCGCTACGAACGAGCGCGACCAGTTCATCAGCCTTCTGGACAGGCATGCTTGTGACATTCCACCCGTCGCGGCGAAAGAATTCCGCCACCAAATAGAGTCCGAAGGTATGCTGCTCACCCGGCATTGGAGCCAATAATATTTGATCCTGCGACCAGCCGCGTAGGGCGTCGAGTTGAAATAATGGGCTCATCTCGCGGACGATACGTTGTAAACGCCAAAGGCCGACCGTCACGTCCGTGAAGCCGCACATGTCTTCGACCCAAAGCTCTCCGAGGTGACGTGCGGTTGGCGTGATCAGCTCAAGATATATTCGTTCCAGCGTGGAGCCTCGCGTTCGCACGGCATCTACGTAATCGTAGGCCGCCGAATCGCCGTCGGTCAGCAGTGCGTGGGTGAGCTCGGCCACCTGTTGCGCCTTGGTGTTTCCTTCCGTTCCCCAATCCCACTGCTGATTGGTCAACGCGGTGCGGCGGGCGGTCACCAACCGCGGCACGACGTTCAACGTGGATGATTCTCTCCAGCGCGGCGATGGTCGCGCGCCGTCGGCCGAACCCCCGTCGGAGGTTCGCTTGTTCGGCCCCATGCGTTCGGAGGCCGGCGTCGGCATCCAGACCAGGCGACCGCACGATCTCTCGTTGCACGAGACTGTCCATTGTCATTCCTCCCTCCCACAGTAAAAACTGTGCCGCAGCGACCGTCAACAATAATTTACGTAAATGTTGGTTGACAGTCGTAAGTGACCGGCCTAAGCTTGCCTACGATAGCCAATGCCGGGTGAACCTGGATGTACCAGCAAGCGGAACGGACGGGACCTTTGAAGAGTGCGTCGTCCTGCGAAAGCGGAGCCGGCTCGGCAGGTCTTGCAGTCCAGGGTGATCCCGGGCCGGCATCGAACGGCTGCGGCGTACAATTGTCAAGTAGGCTTTACGAACATACGGCCGCTGTTGTGCCGAAAATTGACACCGGACGTGCGAATGACAATAAACCTTTGCGGGCGCGCAACAGCTCTTCTGTCAGGCCGCTTTACACCGCCGAGGAACGGCGCCGCCGCGATGCTTCGCCGTGGACGCTTGTGCAGGGTATCCTGGCGCCGTTGCAGTTCGCGGTATTTCTGATCAGTGTCGGCCTGGTCATCCGCTATTTGACGACCGGCGAGGGGTTGGCGGCGGCGACGGCTTCTATCGTCGTCAAGACCTGCTTGCTTTATGCCATCATGATTACCGGCTCGCTGTGGGAACACGACGTGTACGGCCGTTATCTGTTTGCGCCGGCGTTCTTTTGGGAAGACGTTTTCAGCATGTTGGTGTTGGCGCTCCACGCCGCCTACCTCGCGGCATTGGCGACCGGAGCGTTGGGGTCCAGGGGCCAGATGTATTTGGCGCTCGCGGCCTATGCCACCTACGTGATCAATGCCACGCAGTTCTTGCTCAAGCTGCGCGCTGCCCGCATCGGACGGAGCGACGCCCAGTCTGCCGCGACGGCGCCGACCGCGAGTTTCGCCCAATGACCGCGGCAGTCACGATAGCCCGGCCCGAAGCCGCCTCCGGATGCTTGGATGCACCGGTGCTGCGCGAGCGCGGCCAGCGCGAGGTGTTCTGCGGCCTTACCGGCATCGTGTGGCTGCATCGCAAAATCCAGGATGCGTTCTTCCTGGTGATCGGTTCGCGCACCTGTGCGCATCTGCTGCAGTCGGCCGCGGGCGTGATGATATTCGCCGAACCGCGATTTGCCACCGCGATCATCGACGAGCGCGACCTCGCCGGTTTGGCGGATCTGGATGCCGAACTCGACCGTATCGTTGCCGACCTTCTTGTCCGCCGGCCCGACATCAAGTTGCTGTTTCTCGTCGGCTCCTGCCCGTCAGAGGTCATCAAGCTCGACCTCAGCCGCGCTGCGGCGCGGTTGTCTCGGTCCTATGCGCCCGAGGTGCGGGTGCTGAATTATTCCGGAAGCGGCATTGAGACGACCTTCACGCAAGGGGAGGACGCCTGCCTTGCTTCGCTGGTGCCGGTGCTGCCGGAGGCCGGCCGCGCGCGCTCGCTGCTGGTCGTCGGCGCGCTGGCGGAGATCGTGGAAGATCAGTTCCGGCGGCAGTTCGACGAGCTTGGGGTCGGCCCGGTGCGGTTCCTCCCGCCGCGCCGTAGTGCCGAACTGCCGCCGGTTGGCGAGGGCACGGTCTTCATTCTGGCCCAGCCGTTTCTCGCCGACACCGCGCGTGCCCTTGAAGAACGCGGTGCGCGCCGGCTGGCGGCGCCGCTCCCGATTGGGGTCGAGGGGACGACGCTCTGGCTAGAGGCGGTCGCCGCGGCCTTCGGCATTGATCCCGCGCACGTGCGCGGGACGACCGCACGATTTCGCGAACGAGCGACCCGGGCGCTCGATCGCTACCGCGCCATATTGAGCGGAAAGAGCGTGTTCTTGTTTCCGGATTCCCAGCTTGAGGTGCCGCTGGCGCGGTTCATGGCACGGGAGCTTGGAATGCAATTGATCGAAGTCGGCACGCCGTTCCTGCACCGTCAACATCTCGCTCCCGAGCTGGCTCTGCTCCCGGCCGGCACGGTGCTGAGCGAAGGGCAGGATGTCGAAAAGCAGCTCGATCGTTGCCGCGCGGCGCGGCCCGACCTCGTGGTGTGCGGTCTCGGCCTCGCCAATCCGCTGGAAGCCGAGGGTCTCACGACCAAGTGGTCCATCGAGCTGCTGTTCACGCCGACCCAGGGCTACGAACAGGTCGCCGACCTTGCGGAATTGTTCGCCCGTCCGCTGGTGCGGCGAACCCGGCTGGTGGCCTGATCCCATGCAGCTGACCCTCTGGACATATGAAGGTCCGCCCCATGTGGGCGCCATGCGGATCGCTACCGCGATGGAGGGCGTTCATTACGTGTTGCATGCCCCCCAGGGTGACACCTACGCGGACCTTCTGTTCACCATGATCGAGCGCCGCAGCAAGCGGCCGCCGGTCACTTACACGACATTCCAGGCCCGCGATCTGGGCGGCGATACCGCGTCGTTGCTCAAGAATGCGGTGCGCGATGCCTATGAGCGGTTCCGGCCGCAGGCCATTCTGGTGGGGGCATCGTGCACCGCCGAGCTGCTGCAAGACGACCCCGCAGGCCTCGCCAAGGCTTTGGACCTGCCGGTGCCGGTCATCCCGCTTGAATTGCCGGCTTATCAGAAAAAGGAAAACTGGGGGGCGGCGGAAACATTTTATCAGGTGGTTCGCACGCTGGCGCGTGCGGTTCGTTCCGACGACGGCGCGGCGCGGCAGCAGCTGCGGACGTCCGGGAAAACCTGCAACATTTTGGGCCCGACCGCGCTCGGCTTCCGGCACCGGGACGATGTGACCGAGATCACCGGTCTGCTCGCCCGCATCGGCGTCGGGGTAAATGTCGTCGCTCCGCTCGGCGCGACACCCGCCGATATCGCGCGTCTCGCCGACGCCGATTTCAATGTGGTGCTGTATCCGGAAATCGCGCTTCCGGCAGCCAAGTGGCTGGAACGAACGTTCGGTCAGCCGATGACCAAAACGGTGCCCTTGGGAATGGCCGCGACGCGCGAATTCATGGCCGAAGTGGTAGCGCTCGCAGGATGTGACGCATCGATAGCCAGCGTGGAGGACGGCGCCCGTCTGCCATGGTACGCGCGCTCGGTCGATTCAACCTACCTCACCGGAAAGCGCGTCTTTATTTTCGGGGATGCCAGCCACGCCGTCGCCGCCGCGCGGATCGCCGCGAGCGAAATCGGGTTCACCGTCGTGGGGCTCGGAACCTACACGCGCGAGTTCGCTCGGGACGTGCGGGATGCGGCTAAAATCCATAGCGTGGAGCCGTTGATTACGGACGATTACGCCGAGGTCGAAGCCGCCATCGCGCGGGTCCAGCCCGAACTGGTGCTCGGCACCCAAATGGAACGCCACATCGCCAAGCGGCTGGGCATTCCTTGCGCGGTGATATCGGCGCCGGCGCATGTGCAGGATTTTCCCGCCCGGTACTCGCCGCAAATGGGTTTCGAAGGCGCCAACGTGATTTTCGACGGTTGGGTGCATCCGCTGATGATGGGACTCGAGGAGCATCTGCTCACGATGTTCCGGGACGATTTTGAATTTCACGACGAGGCGCCGCCGTCGCATCTCGGGCACGGCGGGGCTCCTACGCCTCGTTCCGAAGTAAGCGAAGCAACGCGCCACGATACTTCCGAACTGGTCGATGCGGTCGCGGCCGCGCCGGTTTCGGTTGTCCCGGAATGGGCGGCGGAGGCCGAGAAGGAGCTACGAAAAATCCCGTTCTTCGTGCGCGGCAAGGCGCGGAGAAATACCGAGCGTTACGCGCATGAGCGCGGGGTCGAAACGATCACAGTAGAGACGCTGTACGATGCAAAAGCGCATTTCGGCCGCTGACGCTACGCCTATTCGCGTCGTTATCGTAACCATGGACAGCCACCTGTTCGGGGTGGTGTCCGGCGCCGAAGATATACTGCGTCGGGAGTTGCCCGGCCTGCGGCTGACGCTGCACAGCGCCGACGTTTGGGGCGCGGACGCAGCCGCGCTCGAACGTTGCAAAGACGACATCGCGAACGCCGATATCGTGATCGCGGCCATGCTGTTTCTCGACGACCACATCCGCGACGTGCTGCCCGCGCTTGCGGCGCGGCGGGACCGCTGCGACGCCATGGTATGCTGCCTGTCGGCCGCGGAGGTTGTGCGTCTCACGCGGATCGGCAAGTTCAACATGAGCACGGAGGCGATTGGCGCCATCGCGTGGCTCAAGCGGTTGCGCGGCAAGCGCGAGGGCAGCGGATCGAGCGGCCACGGCCAGATGAAGATGCTGCGGCAGCTGCCGCGGCTGCTGCGGTTCATTCCGGGCACTGCCCAGGACGTTCGTTGCTATTTCCTGACCCTGCAATATTGGCTGTCGGGTTCGACCGACAACATTGCGAATATGACGCGTCTGTTGATCGGAAAATATGCCGACGGCCCCCGGCGCGGATTGCGCAGCGTCGTGAAGGCTAAAGCGCCGATCGTATATCCGGATGTGGGGCTTTATCATCCGCGGCTCAAACAGCCGATTGTGGAGCGCCTGGATCAGCTTCCCTCCTCCGGACCGGGAACGTGCGGAACCGTCGGGCTGCTACTGATGCGCTCCTATCTGCTGGCAGACAACAGCCGGCATTACGATGGTGTTATCGCCGCCCTCGAGGCGCGCGGTCTTCGCGTTGTGCCCGCATTTGCCAGCGGTCTCGATTCGCGGCCCGCGATCGAAAAATATTTCTTGCACAACGGCCGCTCGACTATCGATGCGCTGTTGTCGCTGACCGGGTTTTCGCTGGTCGGCGGTCCGGCCTACAATGACGCCAAGGCCGCCGAGGACATTTTGGCGACCCTCGATGTTCCCTACCTCTCGGCGCTTCCACTCGAGTTTCAGACGCTCGAGGAATGGCAGTCCTCCGAGCGCGGGCTGACGCCGGTGGAAAGCACCATCATGGTGGCAATCCCCGAACTCGATGGCGCCACCAGCCCAACCGTTTTTGGCGGCAGATCCACGGCGCCCCAAAATGGCGGTGGAAAGGGCGGGAGATCGTTCGCGGGTCCGAAAGCGGCCCTGAATATGCAGGTTTGCCAGGAGCGCGCCGAGTCCCTGGCATCGCGTGTCGCCCGTCTGGTCGCCGTGCGCCGCACGGCGCGCGCCGATCGCAAGGTCGCGATCGTGCTATTCAACTTTCCGCCCAACGCCGGAAACGTCGGCACCGCGGCATTCCTTGCCGTATTCGAATCGCTCCATCAAACATTGGCGGCGATGAAGGCCGCCGGATATACGGTGGAGGTACCGCCGAGCGTCGATGCTTTACGGGAGCGTATTATCGACGGCAATGCGCGCCGCTTCGGCGCCCATGCCAATGTCCATGCCCGGGTTTCGGCAGGCGACCATGTCCGCGATGAAACCTGGCTTGCCGAAATCGAGGCGCAATGGGGCCCGGCACCGGGGCGTCAACAAAGTGACGGCTCATCGATATTCGTTCTCGGCGAGCGGTTCGGCAATGTGTTCGTCGGCATTCAGCCTGCATTCGGGTATGAAGGCGACCCGATGCGGCTGCTGTTCGAACGGGGATTTGCCCCGACCCATGCGTTTTCGGCGTTCTATCGCTGGCTGCGGAAAGATTTCGGTGCGCATTCCGTCCTGCATTTCGGCACCCACGGTGCGCTCGAATTCATGCCCGGAAAGCAGGTCGGGATGTCGGGCGGCTGCTGGTCGGACCGGCTCATCGGCGATTTGCCGAATTTCTATCTCTATGCCTCGAATAATCCGTCCGAGGGCACGATCGCCAAGCGCCGCTCGAACGCCACGCTCATCAGCTATCTGACCCCGCCGATCGCCCATGCGGGACTGTATCGCGGGCTCCTCGATCTCAAGGCGTCGATCGACCGGTGGCGCCAGCTCGATCCCAACGCCGGCACCGAGCGGCAGGAGCTGGCGGTGCTCATCCAGTCTCAGGCTGCGGCCGTTGACCTCGGTGCCGCGGAACCCGTCTGGGGCACGGAAGCGGAAGCGCTGATCGCGGCGCTCGGTCAGCAGGTTTTGGAGCTCGAATATACGCTGATTCCGCACGGCCTGCATGTGGTCGGCGCGCCGCTTTCAGAGCATGAGCGCGTCGATATGCTGATTGCGGTCGCGGAGTCGCTCCATGGGGAACGCCCCGCGCGGGAGGCCGTGGAGGCGATCGTACGCGGGGGCGAAGCGGTTTCGCAAGGGACCGACGGCACCAGCAAAATGCTGTCGGAACTCGTAACGCTTAACCGGCATCTTGGCCAAGATACCGAGATATCGGCAATCTTGCATGCGCTCGACGGCGGATTCATCCGTCCGGCGCCGGGGGGCGATTTGTTGCGCACGCCGGCGGTGCTGCCGACCGGCCGCAATCTCCACGGCTTCGATCCGTTCCGTATTCCAAGCGCATTCGCGATCCGCGACGGCGCCCGGCAGGCCGCGCGGCTGCTCGATCGGCACATCGCGGAGGGAGAGCCGTTTCCGGACTCCGTCGCCATCGTGCTGTGGGGGACCGATAACCTCAAGAGCGAGGGCGGCCCGATCGCACAAGCGCTGGCGCTGATCGGTGCGTTGCCGCGGTTCGACAGCTATGGCCGGTTAGCGGGCGCGCAACTCGTTCCGCTCGCCGAACTCGGGCGCCCCCGCGTCAACGTGGTCATCACCCTATCGGGCATCTTCCGCGATTTGCTGCCTCTGCAGATCAAGCTTTTGGCGGAAGCCTGCTATCTGGCGGCGGCGGCGGACGAACCGTTGGATAGCAATTTCGTCCGCAAACACACCCTGTCCTATCAGGAACGCCACGGCTGCGACCTGGAAACGGCGGCGCTCCGCATCTTCGGTAATGCCGAGGGCGCCTATGGCTCCAATGTCAACAGCATGGTGGAAAACGGCCGCTGGAGCGACGAAAGCGAACTCGGCGAAGTCTATATGCGGCGCAAAGGTTTTGCCTACGGCCGCAGCGGCCGCGCCCTGCAGAATGTGCCGATGCTGCAAAGCGTGTTGGCGAATGTCGATCTCGCCTATCAGAACCTCGACTCGGTCGAACTTGGCGTCACGACGATCAGCCATTATTTCGACTCCCTCGGTGGCATCAGCCGCGCCGTCCAGAAGGCGCGCGGCGGCGCGCCGGCCTCCGTCTATATCGGAGACCAGACCCGCGGGGAGGGAACGGTGCGCACGCTGTCCGAGCAGGTCGCGCTCGAAACCCGGACGCGTGCGCTGAATCCGAAATGGTACGAGGGCATGCTCAAACACGGTTATGAGGGCGTGCGCCAGATCGAAGAACATGTGACCAACACGATGGGGTGGTCGGCGACCACCGGCCAGGTGGCGCCGTGGGTTTATGCGCAACTGTCCAATACATTTGTGCTCGATCCGCAGATGCGAGAGCGCCTCTCCGCCTTGAATCCGACGGCGTCGGCGAAAGTCGCGAGCCGGCTGCTGGAAGCTCATGAACGGAACTACTGGTCCCCGGATAGCGCTACGCTTGAGGCGTTGCGCCGCGCCGGCGATGAACTGGAAGACCGGCTCGAAGGCGTCGTTGAGGAACAAGCAGCATGACAATCGTGACCCGGCCACAACTGCTCAACGCGCGACCGGTGCCGCCCGATGGTGCGGGTAGCGTGCAGGTGCATCTCGATCCCGATCTCAAGATCGATACCGCCAAGGTATTTTCCGTCTACGGTAAGGGTGGCATCGGCAAGAGCACGACGTCGTCGAACTTGTCCGTCGCATTCTCCAAGCTCGGCAAGCGCGTGCTGCAGATCGGCTGCGATCCCAAGCACAACTCGACCTTCACGCTGACCAAAAAGCTGGTGCCGACCGTCATCGATGTACTCGAATCGGTGAACTTCCATCCCGAGGAACTGCGCGTCGAAGACTTCGTCTACCAGGGCTATGGCGGGGTGATGTGTGTCGAAGCCGGCGGCCCGCCGGCCGGTACCGGCTGCGGCGGATACGTGGTCGGCCAGACCGTCAAGCTCTTGAAGGAGCACCACCTTCTGGAAGACACCGACGTCGTGATTTTCGACGTTCTGGGCGATGTGGTTTGCGGCGGCTTTGCCTCGCCGCTTCAGCATGCCCAGCGGGCACTGATCGTCGCCGCCAACGATTTCGATTCTATTTTCGCGATGAACCGGATCGTGGCCGCGATCCAGGCCAAGGCGCGGAATTATCCGGTCCGCCTCGGCGGCGTCATCGCCAACCGCAGTACGCAAACCGATCAGATCGACAAGTTCAATGCCGTCGTCGGTCTCAAGACCATCGCGCGGCTTCCCGATCTCGATGTCATCCGCCGCAGCCGGCTCAAGAAGATGACCTTGTTCGAGATGGAATCCTCGCCCGAAGTCGAGGCGGTCCAGCAGGAATATCTCAAACTCGCAGCGACGCTGTGGGCCGGGACGGACCCGTTGCCGGTGGCGCCGATGAAGGATCGGGATATCTTCGATTTATTGGGGTTCGATTGATGCCGACCGTTTCCTTTTCAGAGCGTCGCGCCCAGCTCGAAACCTACTTCGACCGCACGGCTGTCGAGGCGTGGTCGCGGCTCACCTCGAATGCACCGCTGGGACGTATTCGTACCACCGTGCGCGCCGGCCGCGACGAGATGCGCGGCACCTTGCTCGGATGGCTTCCCGACGACATGCGCGGGATGCGGCTGCTTGATGCCGGCTGTGGAACCGGGATGCTGGCGATCGAGGCGGCGCGCCGGGGCGCGCACGTGCTGGCGATCGATCTGTCCGCAACCCTCGTCGAACTCGCCGAGGAGCGCATGCCGGCCGATATCGGGCCCGGCCGCGTGGATTTCCATGTCGGCGACATGCTGGCGCCGTCGCTCGGCCACTTCGATTATGTGGTCGCGATGGACTCGCTCATCCACTACCGGCCGCAGGATGTGGTCCGTGCGCTGTCGCAGCTGGCGACGCGAACCCGGCGTGGTGTTCTGTTCACCTTTGCGCCGCGTACCCCGGCCTTGGCGGTCATGCACGCCGTCGGCCGTGTCTTCCCGCGCGGCGACCGTGCCCCCGCCATCGAACCTGTTGCGGAGGAGCGATTGCAGGATCTGATCGCCAAGGACGCTGAGCTGAGCGTTTGGCGCCTGCGGCGCACCCGCCGGGTTGCCATCGGATTCTACACCTCCCAAGCCCTTGAACTCGTCTGCGCATGAAACGTCTCAACGATACGCTCGCCAAAGGTTGGCAGCTGCTCGGCCCGCGGTTTCTGCCGTTCGCGGATGTGGCGACCGCGGAGCTGCCGCTGGGAAGGCTGTTGCGGCTGTCGCTGTTTCAGGTGTCGGTCGGCATGGCGATCGTCCTGCTCAACGGCACGCTGAACCGCGTGATGATCGTCGAACTCGGCGTACCAAGCTGGCTGGTCGCCCTGATGGTGTCGTTGCCGCTGGTATTCGCCCCGTTCCGTGCCTTGATCGGGTTTCGATCGGACCGGCATCGCTCGGCATTGGGCTGGCGCCGGGTGCCGTACATCTGGATGGGCACGCTGCTGCAATTCGGCGGCTTGGCGATTATGCCCTTTGCCCTGATCGTGTTGTCCGGCGACAGCAATGGTCCGGAGTATATCGGCGAACTTGGCGCCGCCCTGGCCTTTCTGTTGGTCGGGGCGGGCTTGCACACGGCGCAGACGGCGGGTCTCGCGCTGGCGACCGATCTCGCGCCGGAGCCGTCCCGGCCACGCGTCGTCGCCTTTCTGTATGTGATGCTGCTCGCCGGTATCGTGGCCAGTGCGCTGGTATTCGGCATTGCGCTGGCGGAATTCAGCGAAGTGCGGCTCATTCAAGTCATTCAAGGCGCGGCTTTGCTGACCATGATCTTCAACACCGTGGCGCTTTGGAAGCAGGAAGCGCGTCGTCCGGGCGGGTCGATCGACGAAACCGAAGCGGTGAGTTTCAGGGAGGCTTGGGAAGCGTTTCGGGCGGCGGGTCTATCGCGGCGCGCGCTGATCGTGGTCGGTGTCGGCACTGCATCCTTTAGCATGCAGGATATTCTGCTGGAGCCCTATGGGGGTGAAATTCTGCGTCTGACGGTTGGCGAGACGACCGCGCTGACGGCGATGCTGGCCGGAGGAACCTTGATGGGACTTGCACTCGCGGCGCGATGGCTCGGAAAGGGGATGGATCATTACCGGCTCGCGGCAGTCGGAGTTATTGCCGGCATCGCAGCCTTTTCGGCGGTGCTGTTTGCTGCCCCGTTTGATAGCGTTCCCCTGTTTCGTATCGGCGTGGTTCTGATCGGCTTCGGAGGCGGACTGTTCGCGGTTGGCACCATGACCGCCGCGATGACCCTTGCGGGCGAGGGGCATAGCGGATTGGCACTCGGCGCTTGGGGTGCGGTGCAAGCCTCGGCGGCGGGTGCCGCGATCGCGCTCGGTGGTGCGATCCGGGATCTGGTGTCCGATTTTGCGATCCGCGGTGCACTGGGATCCACCCTGGCCGTCCCATCGACCGGGTACGGCTTTGTCTACACCATCGAAATCGTTTCGCTGTTCATCACGCTGGCCGCGATCGGCCCCCTTGTGAAGACAACTCCGACGTTGAAATTGGCATCGGTTACCCGGTTCGGGCTCGCCGAGTTCCCCGGGTGACCGGGTTTAAGATGGAGGCTGCCATGCAAGCAGGTCAAATCACCGGTTACATAGATGTGGCGCAGGTCACGCTCTATGCTTTCTGGGTATTTTTCGCTTTGCTGATCATCTATCTGCGGCAGGAGGACAAGCGTGAGGGCTATCCGCTTGAGACGGAGCGTCCGGAACGGGTGCCCGTTCAGGGCTTTCCCATGATGCCGAGTCCGAAGACCTTTCGTCTTGCCCACGGCGGTTCGGTGACGGTTCCGCGAGCACCGGACAGCCGTCCGATCGCCTTGGCGCCCGTGGCGCCGTGGCCCGGCTCTGCGCTCGCACCCACCGGAAATCCGCTCCTGGATGGCGTTGGCCCGGCATCCTACGCGGAACGCGCCGATGTGCCGGATCTGACCGTTGAACGGGCTGCCGGCGATCGTGCCGATGCGGGTTGCAACCGAATTTTCGGTTGACAAGGAGGATTCCGATCCGCGCGGCATGGCGGTTATCGCTGCCGACCGGGTACGGGCCGGAACGGTGGTGGATGTCTGGGTTGATCGCACCGAGCCGCAGATTCGCTATCTTGAGGTTGAGGTCGGTGCGGACGCTGGAGCCAAGCGCGTCTTGGTGCCGGCGCTCATGGTGGACATCGATGGGCGCCGTCGCCAGGTCAAGGTAGACGCCATCTTCTCCCGCCAATTCGCCGATATTCCGGCGCTCGCCAATCCGACGCAGGTGACCAAGCTCGAAGAGGATCGCATCACGGGATATTTCGCCGGCGGAACCCTTTACGCGTCACCGGACCGAGCGGAGCCTTTGCTGTGAGCGAGTTCGAGACCGAATACGCCCCAGGCCTGCCGGAGCGTCTTCCGGAGGGCGAGCGCATGCTGTGGCAAGGTAAACCGCAGGCCTTATCGCTTGCCCTTCACGCGTACCATATCCGCGAGGTCTTAGCCTATTTCATAATCCTCGCGATATGGCGCGCCGGCAGCGAATACGCGGCGGTCGGGAGTGTTTTCAGCAGCGCTATGGCCGTGGTTTGGCTGGCGGCCATCGCGCTCATTGCTTGCGGTGTGCTCTTCGTGCTGGCGTGGTCTTCGGCGCGCACGACGATTTACACGATTACGAGCCGGCGGGTGATCATGCGATTTGGCATCGCACTGCCGATGACGCTGAACATACCGTTCTGCCGTGTCGATGCGGCGGCAGTTTCGCTAAGGAACGACGGAACGGGGGATATCCCGCTTCGGCTCGCCGGGACCGACCACATCGCGTATGCGGTGTTGTGGCCGCATGCGCGGCCGTGGCGGATCAATCGTCCGGAACCGATGTTGCGGGCTGTTGCGGATGCCGAGCACGTCGCCCGCATTTTGTCGAGCGCCATGATGGCGGCCACGCAGCCGGGTGAGGCTATTGTCGATCACCCAGAAACGATTTCGCGCGCCCCGCAACCGCTGGCGCCGGCAATGGGATGAGGGAGGCGGCGGTGCAAACCAAATCGACTGTCGCGCAGTTTCCGCGGGGAGCGCTCATTGGGGCGGCAGCCCTCATCACTTTTAGTCTTGTGACGGCCGCGGTGGGTAGGCTCACGCAGCAAGGCGCCGGTGAATGGCCGGCAGGTCAGCCGGTGGCGAGCAGCGAACTGCGCTTCACGGATCGCGGCGACGGTGCCGTGGTGATAGCCGACGCCGGATCCGGCCAGGTCGTGGATGTGATCGCGCCGGGAACCAACGGATTTTTGCGTAGCGTGCTGCGCGGCTTGGCACGGGAACGCAAGCGAGAGGATATTGGGGAACAGGTTCCGTTTCGGCTGACCCGGTGGGCCGACAATCGGCTGTTGCTTGACGACGAAGCCACCGGACGTCGCATCGATCTTGGCGCGTTCGGCCCCACCAATGCGGAGGCATTCGGCCGGGTGCTGGATCATGCGAGGAGTGCCATCCCATGAATATGGAATGGATTTCGGGCCGAACCTTCGAAGTGCCGTGCACGATCGAGATCGAGCACACGGCCGCAAGCCTGCATGCCTATGTGGAGCTTGAGGGTGTTGAACATCCGGCCGGGCGATGAGGTGCGCGTGCACGACGCTCCTGCCGCCGTGCCGTTCGGAGAGCGCATCGTTCAGCGCGGACGTGCGACCGTAGTACGCGCCGGGGTATTGTCGCGGGCGATGGCGCATGTGCGCGGCTATCTTGAGCTCACGGAGCTTTACGAAGTTGGATTCTCTGACGGGAGAGCATCATGATCCCCATCGAAGGCGGCGGTGCGCTGAACGAGACGACCAGATCGGCTCAGAATGATACGATCTTGAGTCCAGAATTCTATACCACTGATTTCGCTGCGCTGGACGCTACCGATGTAACGCCGGTGCGTGCCGAATGGGATGAGCTTCTGGCTGAAATGCGCAGCGATCCCAACCAAGGCCATTTCATCCGAACCGACGAGTTCAAGATGGACCTGGAGCAGCTGCCGGCTCCGCTGCGCAAGGAATTCGTGGACTTCCTCGTCAGCTCCGTCACCGCGGAGTTTTCCGGCTGTGTGCTCTATGCGGAAATGAAGAAGCGGGCAAACAATCCGGATATCCGCGATCTGTTCGGATTCATGGCGCGGGACGAGGCAAGGCATGCCGGGTTCATCAACGACGCCCTGAAGGACTTCGGCATCGGCGTGGATCTGGGGTTCCTCACCAAGACCAAGAAGTATACCTACTTCCAGCCGAAGTTCATTTTCTACGCGACCTATCTTTCGGAAAAAATCGGCTACGCGCGTTATATCACGATCTACCGGCTGCTGGAGCGGCACCCGGATCGGCGGTTTCATCCGATCTTCAAATGGTTCTATCGGTGGTGCAACGACGAATTCCGGCATGGGGAAGCTTTTGCACTGCTGATGCGGGCCAATCCAAAATTGCTGACCGGTATCAATAAGCTGTGGGTCCGCTTCTTCGTCCTTGCGGTGTTCGCCACGATGTATGTGCGCGACCATGGGCGTCCGGAATTCCACGCCGCATTGGGCGTAGACCCGACCGATTACGACATGACGGTGTTCCGGATCACGTCGGAAATTTCGCGGCAAGTGTTTCCCGTGACGCTGGATATCGACAGCCCGCAGTTCCAGGCCGGACTTGACCGGTTATGGCGGATATCGGAAGGGATCGCCGAGGCGCGCGCCAAGGGCGGATTCGTCAACCAGTTCAAGCGTGCCGGGTTGGTCGCCGCTGCGGCGGCCACGTTATTGCGGCTCTATCTGCTGCCCGCCAAGAACAACGCGCTGCCGGAGCATGTTCGTTTGCAGCCGGCCTGGTAACGGTCATGTCGCAAATCGCCCCGCCAATTCTGTTCGGACTGTTCGTCTGGTGGTTTAGCACCGGGGCGGTACTTTACATCGTGAGGCTCGAAAACGCGACTCTGGTTAATGCTGCGGCCACAATCGTATTGGCGGCAGCGGCCATGGGTTTGATGGTTGGCAAGCAGCTCTCGACCGTCGCCGGCGCCTATCTGGCGTTCGCATGCGCGATCCTGATCTGGAGCTGGGCGGAAATCACGTTCTTGTCCGGTTTGCTCACGGGACCGAAGGCGCGTCCCTGTCCGCCCGGCTGCACCGGCTTTCGCCGCGCCGGACATGCCATCAACGCAATCCTCTACCATGAGCTGGCGTTACTCGCGTTGGCGGCATTGGTCGTGACCCTAACGTGGGACGGAAGCAACCAGACGGCAACCGCAACCTTCGTGATATTATGGACTATGCGACTGAGCGCCAAGCTAAACTTGTTTCTTGGCGTTCCGATCCTCAATGACGAGTTTCTGCCCCGGCCGCTCGAACATCTGAAAACCTTTTTTGTGCGCCGAGCGACGAACGTGCTGTTTCCGGTGACTGTGACCAGCGCGACGGTCGCCGCTTCGTGGCTCGTGATGCAAGCCTCATCCGTCGGCGGGGCATTCGCGGCGGCGCAGTATATGCTGCTTGCGACCCTGTTGGGCCTCGCGATCATCGAGCACTGGTTCATGGTGGTTCCGCTGCCGATTGGGGCGTTGTGGCAGTGGAGCATGCGGTCCGATCGAGCGCCACAGATCGGCTCCGTAGAGGCGTCCGCCTGTCCGGACGCGGTACGGATTGCCGAACGAGACGGGGCTTGTGACCGCTCCGGCCTGCCGGCACCGGCGCTGCGACCGGATCGCGCCGATGGGGCATATCGGGCGGCGGCCGATCCGCTAACGCCGGATCATCACAAGCGTTCGCAACCGCTGCTGGCAAACTGAGGTGTCCAATGGACTACGAAGGCTTTTTCAAAGGTCATGTCGACGGTTTGCGAAAGGAAGGACGGTACCGCGTTTTCGCCGATCTTGAGCGCAGCGTAGGGGACTTTCCGCGCGCGACCTACCACAGCAGTCGCGGTCCGGTGACGGTGACGGTGTGGTGCTCCAACGATTATCTCGGGATGGGCCAGCATCCGGATGTGGTCGGTGCGATGCACGAGGCGCTTGACCGGTGCGGCGCCGGAGCCGGCGGAACGCGCAATATTTCGGGCACGAACCATTATCATGTGCTGCTCGAACGCGAACTCGCTGATCTGCACGGCAAGCCGGATGCGCTGCTATTTACGTCCGGGTATGTATCGAATTGGGCAACGCTGGGCACACTTGCTTCAAGCTTGCGCGGCTGCGTGGTATTCTCAGACGCGCAAAATCATGCCTCGATGATCGAAGGCATCCGCTATAGCGGTGCTCAAAAGCAGATATTTGCGCATAACGATCCCAAGGATCTCGACCGGCAACTCGCGGCCTTTGACGCTGACACGCCGAAGCTCGTCGCGTTCGAATCGGTATATTCCATGGATGGCGACATCGCGCCGATCGCGGAGTTGTGCGACGTGGCCGAGGCGCACGGTGCCATGACGTATCTCGACGAAGTCCACGCCGTCGGCCTCTATGGCCCACGCGGCGGTGGCATTGCGGAACGCGAGGGCCTGAGCAGCCGGCTCACGGTGATCGAAGGGACGCTGGCCAAAGGCTTCGGCGTGGTCGGCGGCTATATCGCGGCTTCAACGGCGCTTTGCGATTTCGTTCGCAGCTGTGCGTCGGGGTTCATCTTCACCACGTCGCTGCCGCCGGCCGTGGCGGCGGGTGCGCTCGCCAGCGTGCGGCATGTGAAGCAAAGTTCGCTCGAACGGCAACGTCACCAGGAGCGTGTGGCGATGTTGCGTCGGCAACTCGACGCCGTTGGGGTTCCGCATCTGGCCAACCAAAGCCATATCGTTCCCATCATCGTCGGCGATGCAACATTGTGTAAAATGATCAGCGATCGCTTGCTCGACCATCACGGCGTCTATGTGCAGCCGATCAACTATCCGACGGTGCCGCGCGGCACCGAGCGGCTGCGGTTGACCCCAACGCCGCTGCATAGCGATAGTGACATCGCACATCTGGTGCGTTCGCTCGCGGCGGTGTGGTCGGATTTCGGCCTTCGGCAGGCCGCCTAGCGGCAAGTCGCACCGCGCAGCAGGCAAAATAGGCTTTACGCGGGCGGAGTGGCGATGGAGGCGAAATCGCGGGACCGGGGACTTTTGCGATGACGACCGCTTCGGTTGGTATGCCCTTCGCGACTAATCCGCCAAGCGGCCAACTTCCCCGAATCGTCGTCGTTGGCGGCGGTGCCGGGGGACTCGAACTGGTAACGCGCCTGGGCGATCGGCTCGGGCGTCGCGGAAAGGCGGATATCGCGCTCATCGAGAAAGCCCGCACCCACCTCTGGAAGCCGCTTTTGCACGAGGTCGCTGCCGGAAGCATGGACGTGTCCCGGCACGAGCTCGACTATCTGGCCCAGGCCTATTGGCATGGTTTCCGCTATCGCTTCGGCGAGATGATCGGTCTCGATCGGGCGCGACGGCTTGTGCATTTGGCGGCGAATTTCGATGAGGCCGGCCGTGTCATTACGCCTGTGCGGTCGTTCGGCTATGATACGCTGGTGATCGCAATCGGCAGTGTCACCAATGATTTTGGTACGCCCGGCGTCAAGGATTATGCGATTGCGCTCGATACGCCGGAACAGGCGCAGGTGTTCAACCGGCGCCTCATCAACGCGTGCATACGCGCCCACACCCAGCAGGAGCCGGTCCGGCCGGGGCAGCTTCATGTGGTCATCATCGGAGCGGGAGCCACCGGGACGGAACTGTCGGCCGAACTTCACCGCACCTTGCGCGGCTTGGTCGCCTACGGGCTCGATAAAATCGATCCGGACAAGGACCTGAAAATCACGCTGGTGGAAGCCGCCGACCGGATCGTCCCGGCACTCCCGCCGCGGCTATCCAATGCAACGGCGGCGCTGCTCGGCCGGCTCGGCGTCGAGATCAGGACCGGTGCCAGGGTGACGGAGGTGCGGCCGGACGGCGTGCTGTTGGCAAGCGGTGAGTTCATGCCTTCGGAACTGGTAGTCTGGGCGGCAGGCGTGCGCGGCCCACAGGTGCTCGCAGACCTGGATGGCTTGGAAGCAAGCCCGTCGCGTCAACTCGTGGTCCGCCCGACGCTGCAGACGACCCGCGACGACAATATCTTCGCCATCGGGGACTGTGCGTGGTTAGTGCCGGAGGGAGAGCAGCGCCCGATCCCGCCGCGCGCCCAGGCGGCACATCAGCAGGCATCCCACCTGTTAAAGCAGATCATGCGCGGATTGAAGGGCGAACCGCCAAAACCTTTCGTTTACCGCGATTTCGGGTCGCTGGTATCGCTTGGCGAGTTTTCCACGGTCGGCAACTTGATGGGGTTCGTCACCGGCAAAGGGATGATGATCGAAGGGTATGTGGCACGGCTGATGTACCGGTCGCTATACAAGATGCACGAGTTGGCGCTGCACGGGCCGTTGAAAGTCACTCTCGATACCCTGGCCCGCGCTTTGACGCGGCGCACCGAACCGCAGGTCAAGCTCCATTGAAAATCACCGGCCCGCTTATCGATCGCAACGAGAAACCAACGCCTGCGGTTTAACCCGTCCCGGCGACCTTAGCGGTTACCAAATAAGCCACCAACGCCGCGATGGCGCCGAGCACGGTGCCCCAGGCCATATCGATTGCGGTGACCTGAACGGTCCAATTCCGCAGCGTTGCGTAATTGCTGAGATCGTAGGTTGCGTAGGTAAAGAAGCCGAACAGCGCACCATAACCCACCGCCATCGCGGTTGATTCGCTTTTAAGCGCGGGAAGCACGGCGAAGATCAAAAGTCCGACCGGGAACAGCAAGTAGAAGATGATGGCCGGCGGCAGGTTGACCCCGGGGATGAGTATATCGCCGAGCGCAGGACGATAGACCCGGTTCACCATCAACCCGAGCCAGACCATGTCGGCTGCCACGAAGGCCACGAATGCGGCCGCATATGCGGTGACGTAGGTGATCATCGGCGCCTCATTTTATGGATGTTTGGACGTTTGCCTGTGGCAGGCTCACGGTTCCGCCGGGGCATTCACGACCGCCATGAACTCCGCGCGGGTCGCCGGGTTATCGCGAAAACAGCCGAGCATGCGGCTCGTAATCAGGTCGGTGCCGTGCTTGTGGACGCCGCGACTGGTCATGCAGTGGTGTTTTGCCTTGATCAGTACCGCCACCCCCCGCGGCTCCAGCGCCGCGCGGATGGTGTCGGCGATCTGCGCCGTCAGCCGTTCCTGGATTTGTAGCCGTCGGGCATAGGCATCGACCACGCGGGCGAGCTTGGAAATGCCGACAACGCGCTGATCGGGTACATAGGCAACCCATGCGCGGCCGATGATCGGCGCCACATGGTGCTCGCAATGACTTTCGAATGGGATGCCCCTGAGCACCACCATTTCGTCATACCCGCTGGTTTCCGAAAACGTCTTTTGCAGTATTTTTGCCGGCTCTTGGAGGTAGCCGGAAAAATATTCTTGGTAAGCACGAACCAGTCGTGAAGGCGTCTCGTGCAAGCCGTCCCGGTCGGGGTCCTCGCCGATCCAGCGAAGAATGATGCGGAATGCGTCCTCGGCTTCCTTATCGGACGGTCTCACGTTCCCGCGCTCAGCGCGTCGCACTCGCACTCGCACCGCAATGGCGACCGATGGGGTGGACGACAGCATTCATTCTCGGGCCTCGCATCTCGCCGTATTGCGCGGCGGCTCTGTGTATGTGCGCCGCACCTTCCTTACGATGAAACGAGCGCAGCCGGGCTTTGGATCACTGGTTATGTGTCACTGCCTTCGCGGTGCGCCCATCAATACTCACATCCCGATCGGCACGGTCCTGAGCTCCAGCGTCTCTCACTTCGTGAGAGGTGAACAGGTGAGGAGGTCGGCCCACGATCACCAGATTGGGAGCGGCAGGAACGGCCGGGTCCGGCGCTGATAGGCGCGGTATGCATCGCCCCGCGTCCGCAACATATGCTCTTCGAGCGGCGGCACGCCGGAGACGTGCACCAGCACCCAATACATGCACAGCGGCGCCAGCGCGGCGAACCAGCCGAACGGATTGTAACCGGCAAGGTCAACGGCGATCACCGGGTAGGCGACCCAGGCCAGCCACTCGAAGAAATAGTTGGGGTGCCGCGACCATCGCCACAGGCCGGCGTCGCACACGGTCCCGCAATTCGCAGGATTGGATTTGAACCGCCGCAGCTGCCGGTCCGCGATTGCCTCTCCCAAAATGGCTCCGGCCAAGATGGCGACGCCCAAAAGGTCCTGGATACGCAAATTCGGATCCGGATTGTGGGCGGCAAGCGCAACGGCGGCCACCAATATCACGCCGACGGCGGCCTGCGACTGCAGGAAGCCGAACATGCCCCACTTGGCGTCCGCTCCCCATTGCACGATCAGCTGACGGTAACGCGGATCGTCGCCGGTCAAGCGGGAGCGCGCCGCGATATGCAGCCCAAGCCGCAGGCTCCAGGCCGCCACCAAAATGCCGACGGCGACTTGGCGCCAGCCCGGCCACGCCAGGTGCCCCAGCGGAGCCAATGCGGCGAGCAGTCCGACGCCCCCGGTCCCGAGGGTCCAGGTGACGTCGATCCAGCCGGTGCGGTCATAAGCCTGCTGGAAGCACCACGCCGCCGCCATGATGGCGGCCAGCGCGATGGTTGCGCAGAGCACGACGAGCACGAGGTGAAGGAAGCTCATCGGCCGGCTCGATCACAGGTGGATGAACGGCTGAACGAGACGGCCGATGGCGCCCTTGAGCCGCAACTCGCCCTGCATGGCGACGAGGCAAAGGCAGTCCGCGCCGGCATCGACGACGGGCTGGTGATCGACGGTCTCGTCGCCGAGGTCGAAATCACCCGGACCGAAATGGCCTCCGGTATGCCGGAATGCGCCCGCCAGAACACAGGTCATCTCGATTCCCGTATGGGAATGGGGAAGCATTTTCGTGCCGGGCCCGGATCTCAGCAGGAACACCCGCGTCGCGCTCGGCCACGGCAGGTCGATCCGGCGCAGATGCACGCGCGGGGCGATCCAGCGCCAGTCACCGAACCGATAGCGGCGCAAGAACTTCGGCAGGCCGGCAACGTCTGCGGCGACACCGATCTCGTGCGCCGCGTCGTCGAGGTCGTCAGCATTTTGCGGCTGGGCGATGCGCGCCTCGACTTCGGCGAGCGCATTCGCCGCCATCGGGGCCGGCGGCAGGTTGATCACGACGGTGCCGCCGACATGCTCCATAGCATGGGCGAAGCCGCGGCACGACGCGCAGGAAACCAGATGCGTCGCAATGGCGACATGTTGGCCGAGATCGAGCGTACCGGCCGCAAACGCCACCAGCATCGGTTCGTCCGGATGGTGCCTAATGGTCATGGTTCATCACCAAGGAGGCTGCGCAGCCGGTTCATCGCCAGGCGCAAACGCGACTTGACGGTGCCGAGCGGTATTTCAAGAAGCTGGGCGATTTCCGCATGAGCCTTCTCCTCAAAGAAGGACAGCTCCACCACCCGCAATTGATCGGGGCCCAAAAGCTTGAGCGCCGAACGCACCCGCGCTTCCGATTGCGCAACGGCGACCTGAGAGTCGGGCAGCGGCATGTCGTCGATATCGAACTCGGCCTCTATTTCGGACAGCGTGACGGCGCCGCGGCGGTTTTCCCGTCGAAACGCGTCGATCCGCAGATTGCGCGCGATCGCAAAAATCCAGGCGCCGGCTCCGGCGCTCGCAGGGTCGAACAAGGCTGCCTTCCGCCAAACCGTCAGCATGGTTTCCTGCGCCAATTCCTCTGCACCGGCTTCCGTGAGCCCCGAGCGCTGCATGTAGGTCTTGATGCGTGGCGCAAAATATTCGAACAGGCGGGCAAATGCGGCGCGATCTCCGCGCGCCCCGATGGCCGCGATCAGGGCGGCCCATTCCGCGGAGGCCGCATGCCGGGCCGCATCGTCGTTCTCAACGGACATGACCGGCGCGCGCTTGCGGCCGCGTCCCGCGTTCCGACCCGATCGCGACGCCGGAACGAGCACGGCAACCGGAGGCGGACATCGGACTGCGGTCTGCATGTGTCACAGAACGCGCCGTTCCGGCATTTGGATCACCGGGTGATCCAAATGCCGCGTTCGGCCGTTCTGACTTGGCAGGGAGCTGAGGAACACTTTCCGATCTTTTTCCGACACCGCTGCAGCGATGGCGATCTTGAAAGACGGCGCCGGTGCGTTCCGCGCGCTCGCGCTTCGAGGTGACGGGCTGCGCGCTGAACGTCGGAACGAGCCGGGAACCCCAACCTCCCTGCCGCCTCCCGCAGACGTGCACCTGCCGTCGTCCTCCCATCTGCCGCACGGAACCATCACCGAACATGAGACCCGAACCCCGCTTCAAAGTCGCCGTGATCGGCTCCGGCATATCCGGACTCTCCGCTGCCTGGCTGCTTGCGACGCGCCACGATGTGACGGTCTACGAAAGTGCCGATCGAATTGGTGGTCACACGAATACCATGCTGGCGTCCGTTGACGGTCATCGCGTCCCGGTCGATATCGGATTTATCGTGTTCAACCCGGGTGCATACCCGAACCTGACGGCATTGTTTGAATTCCTTGAGGTTCCGACGGCCAAATCCGACATGTCGTTTTCGGTTTCCCTCGACGACGGGGCACTGGAATATTCCGGGACCAGCCTGTCCGGCCTGTTCGGGCAGGCGACCAATTTGGCGCGACCCGCATTCTGGTTCATGTTGATGGACCTCGTGCGCTTCTACCGGGAAGCTTCGCGCGACGCCGCGCAGCGCGAGATCGAGTGCATAAGCCTTGGCGACTACCTCAAACGCGGTCGCTACGGCACCCCCTTTCGCGATCATCATATCCTGCCGATGGCCGCCGCCATCTGGTCGGCGCCGCCGGCGGAAATCCTGTCCTACCCGGCGGCCGCGTTCATCCGGTTCCACCATAATCACGGGCTGTTGCGGCTGCGCGGCCGTCCGGTGTGGCGGACCGTCGTCGGCGGCAGCCGCAATTATGTCGAGCGTCTGTGCCAGGAATTGGCTGGCCGGATCAAGTTGGATAGCGCCGTGGTCGGCGTGCACCGTACCGCCGAAGGCCCCGTCATCATCGATCGTACCGGTCAGGCGGAGCGATTCGATCATGTGGTGTTGGCAACCCACGCCGACCAGGCCCTGGAAATCCTCGCGGACGCGAGCGCCGCGGAGCGCGACATTCTTGGCGCATTCCGTTACAGCCGCAATCTCGCGGTCGTGCATATGGACGAAAGCCTGATGCCGAAGCGGCGCGCTGTATGGTCGAGCTGGAACTATATCGGCACCCGCAACGCGGTCCGGGACGGGATATGCGTGACCTACTGGATGAATCGGCTGCAACCGCTCGCGACCAAGCGGAATATATTCCTCACGCTTAATCCGCCCCGCCCGCCCCACGGCGGCAGCCTCCTGCACAGCGAGCTCTACGCGCATCCGATCTTCGATGAACGGGCCATTGCGGCGCAGCGCCGGTTGTGGTCGCTGCAGGGGCAGCGCGCAACGTGGTTCTGCGGCGCGCATTTCGGTGCGGGATTTCACGAGGATGGGCTGCAGGCCGGGCTCGCGGTGGCGGAGCAGCTCGGCGGCGTTCGCCGGCCCTGGAACGTGGCCGATGAATCCGGGCGGATCGTCTTGCCTGCCGCGGGTGCGGCGGCGCGCGGCGAGCCGGTGCCGGCATGACCACCCGATCCGTGTTCTGCTCCTGCCTCTATGTGGGCTCCGTCATTCACCGGCGGTTGCGCCCGCGCGTCCATCATTTCCGCTATCGTGCCTTTTGGCTGCTGGTCGATCTTGACGAGTTGCCGCAGCTCGACGCGCATTTGCGGTTGTTTTCTCATAATCGCCCCAATATTTTTTCGCTGTACGATTCCGATCACGGCGACGGGAGCGCGACGCCGTTGCGCCTGCAGGCGGAGCGCCAACTCGCATTGGCCGGGATCGATCTCGCCGGCGGCGCAATTCGGCTGCTCTGCATGCCGCGCACGCTCGGGTATTGCTTCAATCCGCTGAGCATCTATTTCTGCTACCATCCTGATGGTTCGCTCGCGGCGCTGATCTACCAGGTCCATAACACCTTCGGCGAGCGGCACAGTTATCTCATCGCCGCGCAGCGGGGCGCCGGCGCGGTGCATCAGCGGTGCCGGAAATCATTATACGTTTCGCCGTTCATGGATATGAATATGTCCTATGAGTTTCGGATCACCGGTCCGGGCGCGCGCTGCGCCGTGGCCATTGGGGCCCGCGCTCCGGAGGGGCCGATGTTTCTCGCCGCTCTCGCGGGTTGCCGCGAAGACCTTAAGGACTTAAACCTGATGCGGAGGTTTTTCACCGTGCCGGCGGTTACCATGAAAGTGATGACGGCGATCCACTGGGAAGCCTTGCGGCTGTGGCTCAAGGGGATTCGCTACCGCAGCCCGCCGGCACTGCCCGCGTCCGCGATCTCGATCATTCCCGTTTCCGGCAAGTTGGACTGACCATGTCGATGCAAATCCAACCGTCGACCGCGCGTAGCCTTGATGCCGACGACACCAATTCGGTCGCGGCCACGCTGTGGCGGCGCCTCATTCCGCCGCTCGACTGCGGCCGGCTGGTGATCGAGACGCCGGCCGGCGAGCAGGTGGTGATGGCCGGCCCGCAGCCGGGTCCGCAGGCCTGGCTTACGATTTACAGCATGCGATGCCTGTGGCGCCTGGTGACCGGCGGGGATATGGGTTTCGCAGAGTCCTATGTGGCGGGCGAGTGGTCGTCACCGCACATCGGCGCCGTGCTCGATCTTGGGCTCCGCAACAGTGCCGCCGAGGCGCGGGTGCGGCGCCTGCGCACACCGGATTTGCTGCGCAGGGCGCGCCATGCCCTGAACCGCAATACGCGGTGGGGCAGCCGGCGCAACATCGCGGCCCATTACGATCTCGGCAACGCATTCTATGCGCACTGGCTCGACGCCGGCATGAGCTATTCGTCTGCATTGTTCAGCGAACAGGACCAGACGCTCGAGGCGGCACAAGAGGCCAAGCTCGATCGGGTGTGCGAACTGCTGGCGTTGTCCGGCGGGGAAAATGTGCTCGAAATCGGCTGCGGCTGGGGCAGCCTGGCGGAGCGGATCGTATTCCGTCACGGTTGCGAATTCACCGGAATTACGCTGTCGCAACGGCAGCTCGAATTCGCGCGCCGCCGGCTCGATCGGTGCGAAATGGGCCGGCACGCCGACCTGCGCTTGCAGGACTATCGGGACGTGCAGGGTTCCTATGACCGCATCGTCTCGATCGAAATGCTGGAGGCAGTCGGGGAGGCCTACTGGCCGACCTATTTCGGCAAACTGTTTGCCAATCTGCGCCCCGGCGGGTCGGCCGTATTACAGGCGATCACCATCGACGAGGCTGCCTTCACGCAATACCGGCGCAGGCCGGATTTCATTCAAAAATATATTTTTCCCGGCGGCATGCTGCCGACGCGGCAGATTATCGAACGGGAGACCGCAGCAGCCGGGCTGAAACTTATGGCGTCGGAGTTCTTCGGCCGCAGCTATGCGCGAACGCTGGCCGAATGGCAGCACCGTTTCCAGATCGCGTGGCCCGCCATCGCGGCGCTCGGCTTCGATGCGCGCTTCAAACGAATTTGGGAATATTATCTCGCCTATTGCCAAGCCGGTTTCGAGGCGGGCATGATCGATGTCGGCCTGTATAAACTGGAGCGCCCAGCCGGCGGCGGGTGAGGGAGCATAACGGGTTTGCGGGATTTGATCACTCGTCACCGGCGTCCGGGCCGAACCAGCCCTCGCCGATGGCGAACCGCACCAGCGCGACCCGGCTTCGGATCCCCAGTTTCTCCATGGCGCGTGCTTTGTAAGTCTCGACGCTGCGAACGCCGATCCGCAGCCTCGCGGCGATCATCTTGTTGCTGTGGCCTATGGTGGTGAGGCGGACGACCTCCATTTCGCGACCGCTGAGTTGACAAGTCTGAGCGCCCCGGGCGGGACTTTCCGGCTCCTGGCGGGAGACGGCCTCGGTCTGCTCGGCGATCGCCGGATCAAGGTAGACTTCGCCGGCGGCGACCGTGCGTATACTTCTGCACAGTGCCTCGGTGGCCGAGCGCTTGAGCAGATATCCGCCCACGCCGAGTTCCAGGAGTTTGCGCACATAGGCGCCCTCCTCGTGCATGGTCAGCACCAGCACCCGGCATTGCGGACAGGCGGCGAGCAGTTTGCGCGCGATCTCGACACCGTTGAGGCCCGGCATCGAAAGGTCGAGCACCGCCACGTCCGGACGCTGTGCGATGGCCAGGCTTAGGGCCGTCGTTCCGTCCGTGGCTTCGCCCACCAATTCGATCTCCTCGTCGGCGATGACGAGCGCCTTGATGCCGCTCAGCACCACGGGATGATCGTCGGCCAATAAAACGCGAACGCGCGGTGATGCGTGAGGGCTTGTCATGCCAGCGGAATCCGCACAAACAGGGTGGTCCCGCTGCCGGGCGTCGATTCAATGTCCATCGAACCGCCGACCTGCGACAGGCGTTCGCGCATACCCAATAGCCCGAGCCGCCCGGATCGCGGGGGTTCATCGCAGACGAACCCCCGCCCGTTGTCCTCGACGATCATGCTGACATGACCGTTTTCCGATCCGAGGATGACGCCGACTTCCGTTGCTTGCGCATGCCGCACCGCATTGGTCAGCGCTTCTTGGAGAACCCGGTAAAGCACCGTTTCCACGGCCGGCGGGAGTCTCTCCTCAGCCAGTGTCATATGCAGGTCGAAACGGACCGGAGCGCACGCCCGCCAGCGATCCACAAGGTTGCGGATGGCGGTATCGATCCCGATGTCATCGAGGCAGCTGGGGCGAATTTCCCAGGCGAGGCGGGCGAGCTCCCGGACGGCGTCGGTGGCGATCGTCTTGATCTCGGCCAAGCGTGTTTGCAGCTCCGTGGCTCCGGGTACCGACTGCACGACGCCGTCCAGGCCAAGTCGGAGCAGGGTCAGCGATTGCCCGAGCGTGTCATGCAGTTCGCGCGCAATCCGTTTGCGCTCTGCTTCTTGGTCCGACACGATCTGGCGGAGAATTTTGGCCAGTTCGGCCTCGACGGCGGCGCGCCGGCGCTTTTCCTTCCGTAGCGCCTGAAAGGTCTCTAAATACCTCGTACGCCAATACGACGGCTCGCGCCGGGATGGCCCTCCGCCGCGGGATGGCGGATCAAGCGGCGATATAACAAGCATGCCAGCGCCAACATTCGGCATGTGCGGGTTCCTCCCCCAACAACTGCCGCCGTCCGGAATGACCCGGACGTTGCTATGTGTCATTTAGAATTGACAATCTCCGATGTCAACGTGTTTATACAGCTACGCCAGGAGGTTCCTGGTACCGGCCCACGCCGTGGCCGCGTGGACGATGCAAACAGTGTGGTCGAACATTCCCGTTCGGCTGTGCCGCCACGAACAGCCGCACGCTTGAGCGGAGCGTCGCTGGTTTCTCAAGGAGGTGTCGCAATGTCTGGAATCGATGATCCAAACCGAGTCTGGCCGACCGGCTTGACCATTGCCGAATCGGAGGAGCTGCATAAGCACCTGATCGACGGCAGCCGAGTGTTCTTTCTGATCGCCCTGGTCGCGCATATCCTCGCGTATATCTACACGCCTTGGCTGCACTAGGAGGTATCGCACATGAATCAAGGTCGCATTTGGTGTGTGGTCAACCCAACAGTAGGGCTGCCGCTGTTCATCGGGAGCGTCGCAGTGACGTCGCTCATTGTGCACTACTCGATTTTGTCGCACACTACCTGGTTCTCGGCGTACTGGAACGGCGGGGCAAAGGGGAAGGCCGCTGACGAGGGCCCGGTTGCTCCCGTTGCCGGTATGTTCAAGGCCCAGCCTGGGTATGTGATCTCCGTTTCTCCGGTTGCCGCAATACCCGGCAAGTCCGAGTCCTCGTTCGTGATCACGGTCGCTCCGGACCCGGCAGCTAAAGTGGAAGCGGCTGACAACGAGGTGGCGCCTCCCCCTCCCGATACGCTGGCCATGACCACGGCCGGTCCTAACTAGCTGCTTGGTCACCCGTTTCGGTGACCATACAGGGCCGGGGGCCTAGAACCCGGCCCGAGCGTTTCTATCCGGGGGATCCGCGCTTCGCGCGCGGCCTTGGCGACGCCCGGCAGTGCGAGTGCCGCCTGTGATAGATGATAGACCCGCTATGCCGTCAGCGCTGGCGCGATGCCTTGCGCGCGCCATACTATACCTTTGGCCGTTCACATCGGTCTTCTCAGCGGTCGGACGATGAATCGTATCAGCCAAGGCGTCGTGACGGCGTGGCTCCGCTTGGGGCCTCGCTTTTTGCCGTTTGCCGATGCCGCCACGCCGGATTTGCCGCTGTCGCGACTTTTGCGCCTATCACTTTTTCAGGTGTCGGTCGGGATGGCGCTGGTGCTTTTGATCGGCACGCTCAATCGGGTGATGATCGTTGAACTTGATGTACCGGCTTCACTGGTCGGAATCATGATTTCGCTGCCGTTGATCTTTGCGCCGTTCCGGGCTTTGATCGGATTCCGCTCCGATACCCACCGCTCCGAACTCGGCTGGAGGCGCGTGCCGTTCATTTATCGCGGCACCATGGTGCAATTCGGCGGCCTCGCCATCATGCCATTTGCGTTGCTGGTTTTATCCGGCGCCGGCAATTCCGCCGCCGCGCCGGCATGGATCGGGTTGCTGGCCGCGGGCCTGGCGTTTCTCCTCGTCGGCGCCGGACTGCACACAACGCAGACGGTCGGCTTGGCTTTGGCGACCGATTTGGCGCCGACCGAATCGCAGCCGAAGGTCGTAGGCCTGATGTACGTCATGCTGCTGTTCGGCATGATCGCCAGCGCGCTCGGCTTTGGGGCGCTGCTCGCGAATTTCAGCCCCGGGCGGTTGATCCAGGTGATTCAGGGCGCGGCGCTGGCCACGATTATTCTCAACACGGTGGCGCTGTGGAAGCAGGAGCCGCGCCGCCGAACCGCCGCGGCGCAATCGCGTCAGCCGCGGCCGAGTTTTCGCGAATCGTGGGAGAGCTTTATCAGCGGCGATCATGCGATGCGTCGGCTGATCGTCTTGGGCCTCGGGACGATGGCGTTCAGCATGGAAGACGTACTGCTCGAACCCTATGGCGGTCAGATTTTGCACCTGGCCGTAGGTGACACCACCAAGCTGACTGCGACATTGGCGGTGGGCGGCCTGTTGGGTTTCTGGCTGGCGTCACGGGTTCTCAGCCGGGGCGCCGATCCATTCCGGATGGTCGGCTACGGTGTCTTGGTGGGAATTCCGGCGTTTTTGGCCGTTATTCTTGCGGCACCCATGGCCTCCAAGATGATGTTCGGCGGCGGAACCTTGCTGATCGGATTTGGCGCCGGCCTGTTCGGTCATGGCACCTTGACTGCGACGATGAATCTCGCTCCGCCGCATCAGACCGGATTGGCGCTCGGAGCCTGGGGTGCCGTGCAGGCGTCGGCGGCGGGGCTCGCCATTGCGCTGGGTGGGATCATTCGCGATGTGGTCGCCGGAATAGCCCCGCAAACCATGTTCGGGGCCGCGATTGCCTATGACGTCGTCTATGGCATCGAACTTGTCTTGTTGATGGCGACGATCGTTACCATGATTCCCCTCATGCGCCGAATCGCAGCCTATGCGTAGTCGGCAACCATCCAAGAGTAAAAGAAGCTTCCGGCCTGAATACCCAAACGGAGATGTCATGACCCAAACGATCACGCGGATGTACGGCAGCCACGAGCATGCGGTGGACGCTGTCAACGAGCTGAAGAAATCCCATTTTCCGGGCAGCAGTATCCATGTGGTTAGCGCGGCGGACGTGAACGAAACGTCAGCCGGAACCGGTGGCGAAGATCCGGTTACGGCGGCCATCATGAAGGGATACGTCCTGAAGGCTCATGCCAAAGTTTATGCCGAGGGCGTTCGCAATGGTGGCACGCTCGTCACCGTGCATGCCCCGTTCGGATCTGCCGACGAGGCCATTGAGATTCTCGACAAGCATCATCCGATCGAATCGGGAGTTCCGGAACCCCAGCGCACCTATTTGGCATGGGACGATGCCGCCCCCGTGTCCTCGATGTTTCTGCTGCCGGTGCTCTCCACGGACCGGACGCCGTTCTCGTCGTTCTGGAACATTCCGACCCGTAAGCACGGACACACTTTCAAACTCAAACAGATTTCCCACGGCAGCCTATCTTCGTCATTGGGACTGCCGCAGCTATCGCGTAATTCGGCACCGCTTTCGTCCTTGTTCGGCCTGCCGCTGTTGTCGAAGCAATCGGACAAGCGACGGTCGAAATAGCGATTCCCGCCAGCCGGCTACACCCACAAATAACGTGCGAGCCGCAGCCGGGTGGCGGACAAATTTGCCGTCCGGCTGCATCGGGGCGTGCAGGTACGGTCGCGTTGTTCAAGCGGCCGTTGATGTTAATGAGATATGCATCACGCAATATGCCGTATTGTAGCCCAGCGAGGCCCAGGTATCAGGGCGTCGGCTTCAGCAACTCCTTCGGCGGCGGGAAGATCATATACGGGTTGGCCAGCGCCTCGGTGACCGTCAGGTCGGCGACAACGCGGCCATCGATCTTCTGCACGATGCGGGAGGGAAAAAACACGCCGTATTCCTGAAAATCCTTGTAGTCCGCATAGTCGGCGGAAAATAGCAGCCCGCCGGACCGCATTTCTACACGGGTCGCGAAGTTGTTGGCATCCAGCAGGCTTTTCACCTCCGTGCCGTCGGGCAACACAACGGTCAACTGCCTGACGCCACCGTGGTCCGCGACGCTCACCCGGTCCGGGGCACGAGCACCGGCCAGGATCACCCCATGGGGGAGGAGCCAGATCGTCCGCAGCCGTTCGGCCGCGGACGACGCAGCCGGCCGCGCATAAATTCCGGGTTCGATTTCGTCCCATGCAAGCGTTCCGGCCGCGACTCTGATCGTTCGTTCGACCCGCCCATCAGGTGCCGCCGTCTCGATGTCGACGCGGGCGGCCGGAATGACGTAATCATATCCGACGGTCATCCGCTTGATGGTCCGCGGCGCGCCGGACGCATCCACCGTCGTGCCGCTGGCGGTGAACTCGAACACGTTGACGACGTCGAGCGCACGCGCCACACCACGCACCATGCCGAGCGCAAATGCAGCTTCGTTAAGCGCCTTCTTCGCCGCCGCAGGATCGGGGGCTTGGGCCCAGGCGGGCCGGCCGGCCGCCAACACGGCAACCACCGCAGCGCAAAGTATCGTAACTCCATAACTGGAGCGTCTCTCCGAGGGGCCACGCATCGCCGACATATCCTGCCTTGCGTCCATATTTTGGGCCAAACATCCAGGGGCGGGCCGCGGCCACCGATGCGCCGGAAAACCGAATCGGGACTTAACCTCGATGCCGTTCGCTTAACCTGGGAATGCGCGCGTCCCCTCTCCATCGTTCTTCATGGATTAGGGGGTGCCCGCCAGCACTTTGGAGGCAACCCTCTCCCACCGCGTGAAGTCGCCGCGGGGAGAGAGGAACGTGCGCATTCCCAGGTTAAGTGACGGTATTGGCACTAACCTTGGTTAGAGCGCCGGGGTCGCGGCGGTGGGGTCGGCATTCTTTACGTCGAACCGGCGACCGTCGGGAAAGATCAGCGTGGTCAGCAGGCCGGTCGGAGAACCGTCGCGGCTCGGATTGATCGAGAACGTAAATGATTCCCCGACCTTGAAGGCGCTCTTGCTGTCGATGCCGGCACGGCGCAGACCCAGGATACCGAGCAACTCGACGGCGTAATGCTTGAGCACGCCATCCTCAGTGACATCAAAATGCATGTAGGTGTGGGGATTGATCCAGTCGATCTTCACCAGCACCCCGTGTTTCTCGACGACCTTGTTCACGTCGAACTGCGCCTGCACGGCATGATGCGACCGCCCCGGCAACACACCGAACGCCAAGCCGACCGCAACCGCCCCGGCAAGTATTGGCAATTTTCTCATGTCCATCCTCCTCAATCCAAGCGCCGCCGGATTTAGTCGCCCCGATCGGCGCTCCAGATCTGCTTCAAGCGCATCCTTGCACGATCCGACTTCAAGCCTATCATAACCGATTGCGAAAGCCGTCAGCCGCTGCGCACCTTCGAGGTCAGGTGCTCGCCGTCGCGTTCCTCGCAGGGCAGGTCTTCCGGCACAAAGGCATCCGGCCGCGCATCCAGCACCCGGACAATGGGGTTCATCGTCCAGGGTTCCAAAAGATATTCCGGATCGTTAACCGTTGCTTCCCAGCGCAGCGTATTGCCGCTGCGAGTTCAACCGCTCCACCACGTGGAGCTTGAATCCATGCAGGTAGCCGGACTTGTGCAACCAGCTTTCGTCGGTGAACCCGATGGTGTCGATGACCAGGGTGTCGCCGTCCCACCGGCCGGTGGAATCGCCCTTCCAGGTTTCTTGGATCACCCGCGCCTGATTGTGCGGCCGGCCGTCGGTCGGCACCACGCGAAAGGTATTTTGTCCCGCGAACCCGCCGGCATACAAAAGCACCACTTGGCCCGGGGTCTGGACGATCTGCGCCGGGGCGCCGAGCCGCGGCACCCCATAGGGGCGGCATTTGAACTCCGGATCGAGCGCATTGCCGTTGGCATCGTTTTCCCGCACCTTGGCCCAAAATTGCGGCTTGTAGAGCGGCTTGTTGCGGTCGCCGAGGCGGCGCAGCGCGTTATCGTTCTCGAAATTCTCAAAACTGCCTTCGCGCGCCGCGAACACCGTAACGCCGGATCCGGTCGCATCCACTGTAGTACCGCCGACGCGCGGCGCGGTCGAAACCCAGATGCCCGACAGATCAGGCTTGCCGTCGGCGGTGCGCGGCGTGACCGCGGCCGGTTTGGCGGTTTGGCCTTGAGGCAAGGGCGCCTGTATCGGGGCCTGTGCCGACGCGAAGCTTCCGCAGAGCATGCCGGACATGATCACCGTCCCGCCCAGCATCAAGGCGCGCTTGTGTCGCCACCATGCATCCGCCATTGGTTCTCTCCGGTTTTGTCGCTCGGTTCGCTTCGTCATCGCGGCGATACACCGGCCCGGTGGAAGCGGCTCACCGCGAATGTCTGGGCGCCATGGCCGATTTGCGCGCCGCCGACAGCCGCGGTAACCCCAAAATCTGTTGATCCAACCTGCTACCGATCGCGATGCGCCGATCCAAAGGGCTTCCCGCTCGGCGCCGGCTGATGGCACGGACCATTGCGCGGCGTCCGCACCGTGCAGCCGCGACGGAGATTATATCAGCCCGGAGATGATCGCAAAGGCCTTTCCGACTGGAACAGGTGCCGGTCACTTCTTGACGTAGCGCTGGACCGTCCCGGCGTCATACATGCCGACATAGACATTGCCGGCATCATCCACGGCCACCGATTCCGACCACGTATTGCTGGCGGCGCCGGTTCCTTCCTTCGGCGGATCGGGATCCGGGATGAAGGCGGTGACCTTGCCGTCCTTGACGCTGCCGATGCGCACGCCGCGCCGGAAGCCCGGATTCTGCGCCATATTGGATTCGGAGTCCGTCACATACAGGATGTCGTTCTTATCGATGAACAGCCCGCTGGGGCGGCCGAACTGCTTCCATTCGCCGATATAGGCACCGTTCGGGTCAAATATCTCGACGCGGCTGTTGCCGCGGTCGGCCACGTAAATGCGGCCCGCGGAATCGATTGCCAGCGAATGGTTGACCCCGAATTCGCCCGGACCGGAACCGCGCTTGCCCCACGCTGCGATGAACTTGCCGTCGCTGGTGAATTTGACGATGCGGGCATTGGTATCGCCGCCGTGGCCATCGCTGACGATGATCTCGCCGTTGGCCGCGACCGCGACATCGGTCGGCGCATTGAACAGGTCGGGGCCCAAGCCCGCCACACCCGGCTTGCCCAGCGTCATGAGCACCTTGCCCTGCGGGCTGAACTTGACCACCACGTGGCCTTTGCCGCCGCCGCCGGTGTTATCGGTTCCCCACACATTGCCGGCGCGATCGACCGCGAAGCCGTGCGGATGATTGAAAATCCCGCGGCCGAAACCGGTGACGAAATTGCCCGCGGCGTCGAATTTCTTGATCGGATCGAGCGGGGAATTCACGCAATCGCGCTTGCCGCATCGCTCGAAGACCCAGACGCTTTTGCCGTCGGGATCGATATCGACGCCGTTCACCTGCCCAAGCTTGCGGCCATCGGGAAATTTCAGCCAGTCCTTATCGAGCCGATACGGATTGGGCGCGCCATTGGGGTCGGAGGCCGGCTGCGCCCGCCCCCCTGCTCCGGGCACGAGGGAAAGAGCCAACGCCATCGCGCCAACGTGGACAATCGTGCCAATGCGGAACATCGGTGCCTACCTCCGGCGTCGCGGCATTGATGCCGCTGTGATGGGCGTCTTCATAGCATCGGCCGACCGGCTTTGCACACCAAGGCGAACCACAGGGCCTACCTGGTCGGACAGGCGGCGCCTCCGGCTCACCGCATCCCGACCACCGGCAGGTTTTCGGCGCGGGCGGCGCGAACGAGGGCCGCGTCAAGCGTCGCGAGCGGCAGCTTTAGGCGCTGGGCGAGTTCCAGATAGGCCGCGTCATAGGAGGTGAGGCCAAATCGGTCGCACAGCCGCAATGTGGCCGACCAGGCTTGCGGGTTCGTATCCGGATCGATCGCAATCACCAGCGATTCCAAGCGAGCCAGCGATTTGTCGCGGTAGGCGGTATCGATGCGCCCGCGCCGCACGGCCATTTGAAATCCGTTCAGCACCTCCAGACGCCATAAGGCCGGCACCACGGCGCCAGTCTCAGCCACTTGGCGGAGGACAGCAATGTTGGCCTCCGTCCGCTCATCCTCGAAGTACCAAGCCAGCGTCATCGAACTGTCGATGACCAGGCTCACGGACGCCCTTCATCGATAAGAGCTTTCAGGTCGAGCCCGCCGAGCGTGACTCCCTTGCCCCGCGCGATGATATCCGCGGCCGCCTGACGTGCCCGCGCGCGGCTCGCCTCGTCCAGCACCGGGGGGACGGATGCGGGGCTTGACGGTGACTGGGCCATAGCCCCGCTTGCGCCGCGATCCTGTGCACCGGGAAAATCGGAGCGCTTAACACGGGTGCCAAAATCGAGCATCCGCTGCAACTCCGGCTCGGTCAGGTGGCCGCGCCTGAATTCTTCAATAGCCAGCGCTTCGAGTGCACGCCGTTGCAGTTCACCGGCACCGCCGAGGCGCAGGGCGAGATCGTCGGGAATGTGGACGGTAACTTCCATGCCCGGCATTCTAGCCGAAGCATCCGATGGCGCAACAGCGCGCCGGAAGCCGCTGGGGCATGCCGTGCTGCCGAGGAGGGCGAGGGGCTAAGCAGATGTTTCTGCGATGAGGCTCGATTTCACCATCGAGGTTGGATTCCTGTCGCAAAGGATAATGGATATTTCCTCATCGCGTTGCCGAGAGAGACAATGGGCGGCTTTTGGCGCGTGTGGCTGGCCAAGGATGTATTCCATGGCGAAGCGCTCAAGGGCGCTGCTTGATCCTCACGGCTCGAGAGATTTCAAATTGCCGTCGAGCAAGTATTGATCGCGATCGACCCGCAGCGTACATTTGTAAATCCCCCCTCAAATCACCACCTCTCGCGCCTCCCGCCCCTCCGCGCCGAACACGCGCAGATACCGGGCGATCTCCGCCGCCGTCCCGGTCGCCTTGTTGGGATTGTCGGAAAGTTTGACGGCCGGACGTCCGTCGGCGGCGGAGACCTTGCAGACGATCGAAATGGCGCGCAGGCCGTCGTCGGGCTGCGGGGCGCAGCCATCGAAATCATTGGTGAGGTTGGTGCCCCAGCCAAAACTCATGCGTACCCGGCCGTCGAAATGCCGATACGCAGCCTCGATGGTATCTGCGTCGAGCGCGTCTGAGAATACCAAAAGTTTTTCGTGCGGATCGCGGCCATGGCGGATCCACCAGGCGATAATCTCTTCGCCGCCCGCAATCGGCGGCGCCGAATCCGGGCGGAAGCCGGTCCAGTCCGCGACCCAGTCCGGCGCGTCGTGTAGGAACGCCGCGGTGCCGAAGGTGTCCGGCAATACCACCAGCAGGTTGCCGGCATAGTAGCGCTGCCAGTCCCGCAGCACCTGATAGGGCGCTCGCCGCAACTCGTCGTCGTCGCGCGCCAGCGCGGCCAGCACCATGGGCAATTCATGCGCATTGGTGCCGATCGCCTCAAGATCGTTATCCATGGCGAGCAGCACGTTGCTGGTGCCGATGAGGGCGCCGCCGAGCCCCTCCTTGAGTGCCTCCACGCACCAGCGCTGCCACAGGAAGCCATGGCGGCGGCGGGTGCCGAAATCCGAGATGCGCAAACCCGGCAATTGGCGCAGCCGCTCCACCTTGCTCCACAGCTTGGCCTTGGCGCGCGCGTACAGCACGTCGAGGGTGAAGCGGCCGTAATGCCTGAGCGCGGCGCGCGAGCGCAATTCGTTGATGATGGCGAGAGAGGGGATTTCCCACATGGTGGTGTGGGTCCAGGGGCCGTCGAAATGCAGCTCATATTGGCCGTCGTGGCGCCGCAACTCGTACTCGGGCAGCTGGAAATCCGCGAGCCAGGCCAAAAATTTGGCGTCGAAGATATGGGCGCGGCCATAAAAGCTGTTGCCGGCGAGCCAGATCATCTCCTTCTTGGTGAAGCGCAGCGTGCGGGCATGATCAAGCTGGTCGCGCAATTCGCGCTCATCGACCTCGTCGGCGACGCGCACCCGCGCGGTGCGGTTGATCAGCGAGAAGGTCGCCCGCACGTCGCCGTAGAGGCCCCAAATCATCTGGAGCATCAATAGCTTGTAGAAATCGGTGTCGAGCAGGCTGCGGACGATCGGGTCGAGCTTGAAGGTGTGGTCGTAGACCCGCTTGGCAATATCGGTCGAGACCGTCACGCCGCCGGCCCTCCCTGGTCAGCCCAGCGCCGCGATGCCGGCGCGGGCAATCTGCTCGTCCTCGAACGACTGCACCCCGGAGACGCCGACTGCGCCGACGCAATCGCCGTCCTGCAGGATCGGCAGCGCGCCCTGGATGAACAGCCCTGCCGGAAACGCAATGAACGCCGGACGCTCCTTGACGCGGTCCTCGAAAAATTTGCTCGGCCGCTTCGTCAACGCCGCGGTCTTGGCCTTGCCGACCGCGACCTCGGCGGTCGTCACCGCAGCGCCGTCCATGCGTTCCAGCGCCAGCATGAAGCCGCCATCGTCCACGATCGCGACCGTCACGGCCCACGCGTTGCGCTGCGCCTCCGCGAGCGCTGCCGCCATTATCTTTTTCACATCCGCCGAAGTCAGGCACGGCTTCATACGCATGATCGTCTCCGCAACTGGCGCCGCGGCGCGCGGCGATTTGACAACACAAGCCCGTCCGCGTTGTTAAGCCACTCGCTCAGCCGACGCCACCTCGCACTGCTGGTGATATCATGAGACGCTTGTCACATCCGCACCTGTCTGCCGCCACGATCGCTGCGATCGCGTCGATCGCCATAGGGACTACGGCCGTCCGCGCCGACCAGCGCGACGAGTTCCTCGCCGGCCGGGTCAAGCAGTGTCCGGGCTGCGATCTATCGAACGCCAATTTCAAGCGGCGCGACCTGACCAACGCCGACCTGACGGGCGCTATCCTCAAGGATGCAAATTTTCACGATGCGCGGCTGATCGGTGCCAAGCTCGCCGGTGCCGACCTTACCGGCGCCAACCTCAACAAGGCCAATCTGAGCCGCGCCGACCTCACCGGCGCCAAACTTGGCGAAGCCATGCTGTACGGCGCGATCCTGGATGCCGCCAAACTCGCGGGGGCGGATTTCACCGAAAGCCTGATGGGAACCGCGCGGTTCCTGCGCGCCGATCTCGGCAAGGCCATGCTGCGCAACGCGGACATGCGCAAGACCCGCCTCGACAATGCGACCCTCACCGGCGCGGACTTGACGGGCGCGGCGCTCGATCAGGCCATGCTGCGCGAAACCAAGCTAGCCGGCGCCGTGCTCGCCGGCGCGCGCCTGATGGGCGCCGACCTGACCGGGGCCAATCTGGCCGGCGCCGATCTCAGCGAGGCCGACGCGCTGCACGCCAATCTGCGCGGCGCCGATCTCAGCCGTGCCAACTTGGCTGAGACCAATCTACGCCAGGCCAATCTCTACGAGGCCAAGCTCGACGGCGCGATCTACCGCGCCACCATCATGCCGGACGGGACCACCGAGCCGTGAAGGGATCGTGCGGTCACGAGGATTTCAATGGCCACGAACGCCCGGTTCGTTTAGACGGCATGACTATGACCTTACCAATCAAATCGATCGGCCTTGCGGCGGCTGCCGCGGGTCCGTTGCTGGCGCTGGTGCTCGTTTCCCCGGCGGGTGCCGCCGACGCTTCGTCGTGGGATGGCGATGGGCGCTCCGCGGTCAGGCTCGTGGCTGGCGGAAGCGCGCGACCGCGGGGGGATGAATTACGCGCCGGCCTCGAGATCAGACTTGCGCCGGGCTGGAAGACCTATTGGCGCTATCCTGGAGACAGTGGCGTTCCTCCAGTCATCGATTTTTCCAAATCCGAGAACGTGAAGTCGGTGATCGTCTCCTGGCCCGCGCCGCACCGTTTCACCGACGACGGCGGCACCTCGATCGGGTACAAGGGCGGCGTATTGATGCCGCTGCAGGTGGTCCCGCAGAATCCGGCGCGACCGGTCACGCTGCGCGCCGCGGTCGACTATGCGATCTGCGAAAGAATTTGCATTCCCGCCAAATCCACCACCAGCATCGCATTATCGCCGGAGCCCAGCCCGTTCGACGCCGCATTGCGGACTGCGGAAGCGCAAGTGCCCAAGCCCGCAGCGTTAGGCCAATCCGTTCCCTTTGGGATTTTGGGCGTGCGGCGTGAACCGCTTAGCCCGCACGAACGCGTGGTCGTCGATGTTGCGGCTCCGAGCACCGGAGCGCTCGATCTTTTCGTCGAGGGCCCGACGGGAGATTGGGCGCTGCCGGTGCCGGAACCGATCGACAGCCCGTCCCCCGGCTTGCATCGGTTCGCCTTCGAACTCGACGGCATGCCGCCTGGCGCCGTTGCGGCCGGCGCGCGCCTGCGGCTGACCTTGGTGTCGGGCACGGATGCGATCGAGGTAACAACCGTTCTCCAATAGGACCGGGCGCGCCGGCGGTGACTGCAGATGCGGCAATCGAACCTGCGGAAACTTGCCATCAGGCGCCACGCCCGTTAGGTGAACATCGACGCGGCCGGTCCGCCTGCCGGACGGCGGCGGCGTGAACCTTTTAGGCACTTTCCAGGCGAAATGAGGATCAGAGCATGACGATCAAGGTGGGTGATCATATTCCGGAAGGCAAGTTTCGGGTGATGACGGCCGAGGGGCCCGGCTGGAAGTTGACCGACGAGGTTTTCAAGGGCAAGAAAGTCGTCTTGTTCGCGGTTCCCGGCGCATTTACGCCGACCTGTCACAAGAACCATCTGCCGGGCTTTTTGCAGCATAGCGATGCCATCAAGGCAAAGGGCGTGGACGCCATCGCGGTGACGGCCGTCAACGACGTTTTCGTGATGACGGAATGGAAAAAGGCCACCGGAGCCGAAGGCAAAATCGAATTCCTCGCCGACGGCAACGGCGATTTCGCCAAATCTCTCGATCTCACCATGGATGGATCGGCCGGTGGCTTAGGGCTCCGCTCCAAGCGCTACGCCATGCTGGTCGATAACGGCGTGGTACAGAAACTCAATATCGAAGAAGCGCCCGGCAAGGCCGAAACCTCAAGCGCCGAAAACTTGCTCAAGCAGCTATAGCGGCGCGGATCGCGGGGCGCGATAAGCGGCGACTTATGAGCCGATCCAACACTCCGGTGATCCGGGGTGTATGTCCGATAACTGACTTCTATTGGGCCAGCGGCCCGGTCGGCATCATCACGGAGCCGCCGGCGAAATCTTGAGATCACGCAACACGCGCTCGAAGCTCTTCTTTTAGGCGTCGTGATCCTTCCACTTCTCGAAGTCGCCGATATTGCGATCAGCCCGCAGCGCCGGAATTTTCGCCCCAAAAGCGCCACCGCGCGCTCCTCACCCGCGCAATTCGCCCGCCTTTCGCGTGCCGGCCCTGATCTCGGCGATCGCCTGCCGGGCAAGCTCATCGGCGCGTTCGTTGAGATCGTGGCCCGCATGGCCGCGCACCCAATGCCACCGCACGGTGTGGCGATCGACCGCGGCGTCCAGGCGCTGCCACAGCTCCGCGTTCTTGACCGGCTTTTTGTCGGCCGTCCGCCAGCCATTGCGCTTCCAGCCGTGGATCCAGGCAGTAATTCCCTGCCGTAAATATTCGCTGTCGGTGTGGAGATCGACGTCGCACGGGCGCTTCAAGGTTTCCAGCGCCATGATGGCGGCCATCAGTTCCATGCGATTATTGGTGGTGTGGGTTTCGCCGCCGTTGATCTCGCGCGTGCGGTCGCCCCATTGCAAAATCGCCCCCCAGCCGCCCGGACCGGGATTGCCCGAGCAGGCGCCGTCGGTGTGGATGACGACCCGGCCATTTTCGTTTACGTCAGTCAATGCCGTAATCCCGCGCGCTCGTATTGGCTTGGTGGAATCGCAACTTGCGAAAATATTCCAGCGGATCCTTCCGCTTGACCAGTGCGCCTTCGGGCGTTTCAAGCCAGTTGACCAAACGCGTCAGCAGAAAGCGCATGGCAGCGCCGCGGCACAGGATCGGAAGCAGCATGATTTCGGGCTCCGACAACGCCCGCACGCGCCGATAGCCATTGAGCAACGCGCGCCCTTTGGTGATGTTATAGGATTGGTCGGGCTCGAAGCACCATGCATTGAGGCAGATGGCGATATCATACGCAAAGGCGTCCGTGCAGGCGAAATAGAAATCGATCAATCCGGACAGCCGATCACCGAGGAAGAATACATTATCGGGAAACAGATCGGCGTGAATGACGCCGCGCGGCAAATCTTGCGGCCAATCCTGCTCGAGCCGCGCCAGTTCGCCTGCGATCGCGGTGGTGAGTCCCTTTTGCACCGTGTCGGCACGCATGCCCGCCGCGTTCAGCAGCGGCCGCCAACCCGCGACCGAAAGCGCGTTGCGCCGGGTCATGGTGAAATCGGCGCCGGCGCAATGGAGTTTCGCCAAAGCTTCGCCGACCGCCTCGCAATGGACGGCACGCGGGCGTCGGATCCACATGCCATCAAGAAACGTAACGATCGCGGCCGGCCGGTTGGCCAGCCGTCCGAGCGCCTCGCCGCCGCGGTTGCGCACGGGCTGCGGGCAGGTGAGCCCACGTGCCGCGAGGTGTTCGATCAGATTGAGAAAGAACGGCAGCTCATCGGCCGCAACGCGTTTTTCGTAAAGCGTCAGAATGAAAAAACCATCGGTCGTATGGAGCAGAAAATTGGAGTTCTCGACGCCCTCGGCAATACCTTTGTAGGAGAGCAGGCCACCGATGCGATATCCCGCGAGGAACTGCTGCAGTTCCTCGTCGGTAACGTCGGTATAGACGGCCATGGCGGGTCCTGTGCGCGATAGAGGGTCTTGCCGGCACTCTATGCGGGCAACTATTCCACCGTTTCGCTGGCGCGAACCTGCCGGGGCAGCGGAAAAAAGATTCCCGACTCCTCGACCGCCGACACGGTTTCCACGCTCACGGCGTAGCGAGCCGCGAACGCGTCGATGATCTCCTCGATCAGCACTTCCGGCGCCGATGCACCGGCCGTCAGCCCCAACCGGGAAATCTGTCCGAACTTTTGCCAATCGATGTCGTTGGCCCGTTGTAGCAATTCGGCATGCGGGCAGCCGCTGCGCAAGGCGACCTCCTTGAGCCGCTGCGAATTCGAAGAATTTGGCGAGCCGACGACGATCATCGCATCGACCACCGGCGCCACCCGTTTGACCGCCTCCTGGCGGTTGGTCGTGGCATAGCAGATGTCTTCCTTGTGGGGGCTGGCGATTTCGGGAAACCGCCGCTGCAGGGTCGCGATAATTTCCGCGGTGTCATCGACCGACAGCGTGGTCTGCGTCACATAGGCGAGTTTGCCGGCATCGTTCGGTTGAAAAACCTCGGCTTCCTCGACGGTTTGCACGAGGCGCACCGCGCCCGCAGGAAGCTGGCCGATCGTGCCGTCAACTTCCGGATGGCCGGCATGCCCGATCAGGATGATTTCGCGGCCGCGACGAAAATGAATTTCGGCCTCGCGATGCACTTTGGTGACGAGCGGGCAGGTCGCATCGATCGCGATCAAGTTGCGGCGGCCGGCATCGACCGGCACCGATCGCGGCACCCCATGGGCGGAGAAAATGACCGGGACATTGGCATTCGGAATTTCGTCCAGTTCCTCGACGAAGACGGCGCCTTTCTGGCGCAGGCTATCCACCACATAGCGGTTATGAACGATTTCGTGACGGACATAGACGGGCTTGCCATAGATGGCGAGCGCCTGCTCGACGGTGTCGATCGCCCGCACCACGCCGGCACAAAAGCCGCGGGGCGAACATAGCAACACCTTCAGTTGCGGCTTGTCGGTGCGGGATGAAAGCGTCATGTCGCGGGTCCTTAATGTGCGAAACAGGGTGACGCCCGAACCGGCGGGCGGTGGCCATAAAAACCGGGATTGGTTTCACATCACAATGGCGATTTTGCCAAAATGCCGGTTGGATTTCATCATCTCCAGTGCTTGCGGCACCCGCCCGAGCGGAAAAGTTTGACAAATAGGCAAATGCAGGCGGCCCGAACTCGACGGCGGGCCATAGATCGGCGCGCATCAACCGGTTGATCTCGCGAATCTCCTCAGCCGTGCGGGTACGGAACGTGACCCCGATATAGGCGATGCGCTTGGCGGCATGGAGGTCGAAGTCGAAGTCTCCCCGCATGCCGCCGAGCCGGCCGACATTGACGATCCGGCCGAGGATTTTGGCGGCGGCGAGGTTCTGGTTGGCGACCGGGCCGGAGACCAGATCGATGATCACGTCCACACCCTTGCCGTCGGTCGCGGCCTTGACCTCGTCCGGCCATTCCGGGCGCGTGGAGTTGATTGCGACATCGCAGCCGAATTCGGTAAGCCGCGCGCGCCGCTCCGCATTGGTCGAGGTACCCATCACCAGCGACGCGCCCATCAGCTTGGCGATCTGCATGCCCATCAGGCCGACGCCCGCACTGGCGCCTTGCATCAGCAGGGTGTCGCCGCGCTTGAGCGCGCCGGCGGTGACGATCGCGTTGTGCATGGTGCCGAGCGCAACCGGAAAGCACGCGGCTTGCTCATAGCTCATGTTGTTGGCCGGGATGCGATGGACGCGCAAAAAATCCGTCACCGCATATTCCGCGATACCGCCCGGCGCCGTCGCCATTACCCGGTCGCCCGGCGTGAGGCCGGTCACTTCCGCGCCCACCGCCTCGACTTCGCCGGCACATTCCAGCCCGATCCGGGCACCAGTGCCGCCGACTGCGCCGTGGCGGTGACCCGATGCCACGATGAGATCGGCCCGGTTGAGGGTCGAGGCGCGGATGCGGATCAGCACCTCGTTCGGTTTCGGGGCCGGCTTCTCCACGTCCCGAATCTCGATCCCGGCATCGCCCAAAACCGCGGCTTGCATCTGAATCCTTCTCCGTTGTGCCTCATCGATGCCCGTAACTTGGAGGGGCGCACACCGTCACCGCGGCGGAAATGGCACGCTGGAAGCCCCGGCTTCGCCCGACCGTTTCATCAGATCAAGGATGTTCATCTTCATGCCGTTCGCAAAAATCATGTCTCCGGGCTTTTGGTCCGCTTTGCAGGGACCGAGCCAGCGCCCCGCCATCGACATGGTCATGCTGCCGCCAGGCAGCGCGTCGCTGCGCGCCGTCACCGTCATCGTATAGCTGTCCCCGAAGCTGCCGGTGACGACCGCACGCGCGCTCGCGGATTTGCTCCCCATTGTGCAAACCGAATCGATCGTGAACCCGTTGGCCGAATTCTGCACCTCACGCTTCGGACAGGCGCCCGGCGACAGCGGCCCCGCGCTCGACTGCATCATCTGGTCGGTCGCGGCGTCGATGCATTGCTGGATCACCTGCCCCGGGCCAGTGCGGCCCGGAAGACTCATGGTGACCTCCCACAGGCCGGGCTTGCGCGCCGGCAACTCCGCCGCCGAGGCCAGCGTGGCGTAGACCGTCAGCAAAATTGCCAGCGGGAAACGTCCCATCGGAAGCTCCTTCATCGCACCGCCCCCTTCATGCCTTCACGTCTTCCCGTGCTTTAGACGCGCCCATCGTTCTTGGCGGCCAGAACCAGGGCCCAGAACACTTTGTACTTGGACTTCGGCGCATAGACGGCCGCGATACCAAGCCGATCGACGCCCGCCTTTAGCATGTTGGCACGGTGAGTAGGCGAATCGCGCCAGCCGGAGAAGGCCTCGGCCAAAGTGTGGTAGCCGGCGCCGACATTCTCCACCGCCCCTTTGGCAGCGAAGCCGGCACCGGAGAGCTGCTGCACGAATTCCCGGCCGGCGCTGCGGTCAAGCCTATCCTTGGCGGCCATGGCCTTGGCCTCGTCTGCCGCCAAGCGCATCAGATCGGCATCGATCGTCACCGCCCCAAGGCCGGAATTTGCCCGATACCCGGAAATCATGGACGCGGCCGCCGCGGCATCCACCACCGCGTCCGGACTAGCCATGCTGGCATAGAAGCTGGGTTGCTGTTGCGTCGGCGCGACGACGTCCGATGAGCAACCCCCTAGCGCCATAGCTGCGCCAAAAAATACCGTCAACCAAGACTTCCGTATCTCACACAGATTCCCCATCGGTGTTCCTTTGAGAGAGGATTCCGGGTCATGCGCATCGCAACGCCTGTTGCAACGGTAAAAATCAGGCTATTGCAAGTCACGAATGGGCGATGGATTTGCCGCGTCATCGCGGTTTTTTTCGGAGCACGCTTGGCGACTCGATGATTGCGCCACCGCACCGTCAACATCGATGACCAGCGTATCGTCTTCCGATGGCGTCATCGCGTCTTTTGCGAAGAAGTATCTTTTTACCTATGGCCGCCGGGGAGAGGTGAAGGTACGGCCTAGCTACCGCGATCTCAGTATTAATTGATCTTCACCCCGGCGGTCTGCGCGACCTTCGCCCATTTGTCGATCTCGGCGCCGATGAAGGCCCCAAATTCGGGGGCGGTCATCACCAGGGGTTCCACGCCCTGTTTGGCCCAAGCGTCCTTGATCTCGGCGGAGCCGAGAATCTTTCGCATCTCGGCGTTCAGGCGCTCGACGATCGGCTTCGGGGTCGCGGCCGGCGCCACGATACCGACCCAGCCGGATGCCCGGAAACCCGGCACCCCGGCTTCGTCGATGGTCGGCACATCCGGGAAGGTTCGGCGAGCGTTCGGCCCCGGTGGTGCCGAGCGCGCGCACCAGGCCGGCCTCGACGCTCGGCCCCATGGTGGCGATGGTGTCGAACATCATCTGCACCTGACCGCCGAGGATATCGTTGCGGGCGCCGTTGCTGCCTTTGTAGGGGACGTGGACGATATCGGTACCGCTCATGGTCTTGAACAATTCGCCGGCCAGATGATACTGCGACCCGGTGCCGGAGGACGCGTAGTTCATCGCGCCGGGCTTCGCCTTGGCGAGCGCAATGAACTCCTTGAGGGTCTTCACGGGTACGGATTTATGCACCACCATGACCAGGTCGCCCGCATAGATCGGCGAAACCGGGGCGAAATCGCGCATTAGCTGGAACGGCTTGTTGGCCACCAGCGACTCATTGGTGGCGTGGGTCTGGGAGATGATGAGCAGGGTGTAACCGTCCGGTGCGGACTTCGCCACCGCGTCGGTGCCGATCATGGTGCTGGCGCCGGGGCGGTTCTCGACCACGAAGCCTACTTTAAGATTGTCGGACAGCTTTTGCGCCACGATGCGGGAGAACACATCGGACGGCCCGCCCGGCCCGTAAGGCGCGATGACGTGGACGATCCGGGTCGGATAGTCCTGCGCCGACGCCGGTGCGGCCGGGACCCACAGCGCAACCGCGAGCAGCACGAGCGTTGCAAACCGCGCCAACAGAGCCATGGCCGACCTCTCCGAATTGCGCGGGGCGCGCCCGCCGGGCAAGCGCCGCACCGCCGCTGATCGCCCCGGCGCGGTCCGCATATTCCTCCGCCAGCCCGCGAGCCGTGGTTTAATTTCTCACTGCCGACCGAACATATCACGGTGGCCGGCCGAACACCAAGGGGTGGTATTCTCGCCGGAGTGCGAGCGGGGCGCCCGCACTTCGGGTGTGCCGCCGCCGGCGTCAGCCATCGCGCCAGCGGCCAAAGTGCGCTTCGGCGCGCCGCACGACGGCATTGAGCGCGATCGCCATGGCAGCCAGCACGCCGACCAGCCCCAAAAGCTTTGTCGGATCGAAGTTTTGGGTGAACAGCGTGGTGAAATACCCGATGCCGGTGACCGAAACATAGAGCTCGGCCAGCAGCACGCCGAGCAGCACGCCGCTCATGCCGAGCCGCATGCCGGCAAAGAAGCTCGGCACCATGTGGGGAAAGATCACGTAGCGGAACATCTGCCAGCGGCTCGCCCCCATGGAGCGGGCGGAAGTGACGAGGATGGGCTTGAGGTTCTGCACGCCGGCTACCACCGTGACGATGATCGGGAACACCCCGTGGGTTACCCCGAAGGCGATTTTGGACGCCGCCCCGATGCCGAACGCCAGGATGAACAGCGGCAGGATCGTCACTTGCGGAATGCCGTAGAGCAGCAGCACGATGGGGAAGAAGCTGCGCCGCGCCAGCGGCGACAGCCCGATCGCAAGACCCAAGGCAAGCCCGATCGCGACCGCGAGCGCAAAGGCAACCGCCAGTTCGAACAAAGTGAGCTGCAGGGCTTCCGGTATGCCGCGGGTCGCGAACAGCGCGCCGAGCGAGGCCACGACGCGCGACGGCGGGCTGAGATACAAGGGATCGACCCAAAAGCGTGCCGCCGCTTCCCAGATGGCAAACAGGGCTGCGATAACGGCAAGGCGGGCGACCGCGGGCCGGCGCGCCAGGACCTTCAATGCCTGTCTTGGCGCCGGGGCCAGTCGCGCCGAATTCAATTGCGCCTCCACCGCGCCTCCAGGGCCGAAACGGCGGCGTTGAGGCCGGCCGCGATGGCGATGACGAACACGATGTAGGCGAACATGCGGGCCATCTCCATCGCCTCGGCGAGCTGGACGATGCGGTGGCCGAGCCCCGCCAGCGCGGCGAGCGTCTCGCTGCCGATGATGGATAACAGCGCCACGGTGAAGCCCATCCGCAGGCCGGTCAGGATGACGGGGAACGCGCCCGGCAGCAGCACGTAGCGGAACAGGTGATAATCCGATGCCCCCATCGATCGTGCCGCCGTCACGTAGAGGCGGTCGACATGGCCGAACCCGGCGATCGTATTGATGACGACGGGAAAGAAACTGATGGTCGCGCCGATCGCGATTTTCGACGCCGGTCCCAAGCCGAAGAATAGGACGTATAACGGCAGGAACAGGATGATCGGGATGGCATAGAGCGAGGCGAACATCGGTTCGAACACCGCGGTGGCGTAGCGCGAGCGGCTGATGACGTAGCCCGTCGTGATGCCGCAGGTCACCGCGATGGCGAAGGCCGCCACCAGTTCGCCGAGCGTGACTTTGAGATCGTCGATGTACTCGCCGCTGAGCACGATATCGATGAAATTGTCGGCGACCGCGACGGGGTCGGGCAGCAGCAGCCGATTGACGCCCCATCGGTTGGCGGCGAGATACCAGAGAAGTATGAGCGCGGCCAAAAAGCCAACTTGGATGAGCCGGCTTACCACCGCGTCGCGGTTGTAGGGGCCGCCGCCGTTGCGCATCATGGCTGATCCGGCTCGCCCGGCGCGGTTTCACCGGCGTCCGATTGCAGGCCCGCCTGCAGCGCCGCCTTGCGGATCTCGTCGTGCAATAAAGCGTAAAGGTGATTGCGCAATTCCGTAAACTTCGCCGAGGTCACGAACTCCGGCTTGCGCGGATGCGGTTCATCGACCGCGATGATTTGTTTGATCGTGCCGGGCCGTGCCGAGAATACCGCGACCCGGTCGGCCAAATACACCGCCTCGCCAAGGCTGTGGGTGACGAACACGATGGTGCGGCCGCTATGCGCCAGCAGCACGGACAGGTCTTCGCCGAGCACCATGCGGGTCTGTTCGTCGAGCGCACCGAACGGTTCGTCCATCAGCAGGATCGGCGTCTCCAGGCTGAGCGCGCGGGCGAGCGCGGCGCGCTGGCGCATGCCGCCGGACAGTTGCGCCGGATAGTGTTGGGCAAAATCCGTCAGGCCCACGGCGGCAAGTGTCTTGCCGGCGCGCGGTGTGCGCTCGGATTTGGGCACGCCTTGAAACGTCATGCCGAGCGCGATATTCTCAATGATGGTGTTCCAGGGAAACAGCGCACTCTCCTGGAACACGAAGGCGATCTCGCGCGGGCGCGGACCGCGCACCGGCTTGCCGAGCACCGCGATGCTGCCGGAACTTGGCGCCATCAGACCGCCGATGACGTTCAATAGCGTGCTCTTGCCGCAGCCGCTCGGGCCGATCAGGCACAACAGCTCGCCGCGGGCGATGTCGAGCGAGGTATCCGCGAGCGCCCGCACGAAGCGGCGGTCGCCGGCCTCGCCGAACTGATGGGAAACGCCGCGCACCGTGATTGCGGCCTCGGCCGTCGCCATTCCCGCCACCCTGAGACCGGATTCCGATGTTATGTAGGATGCGCAAAGGCTAAGCTCTTCGCGCGCCGTGCGCAGCCCTGGCGCCGCCGGTGGGCACGGCGACAGAGGGCCGTGACAAATCTTGAGGCCGTGCTAGGCGCCTCTGCCCGCCCTACGATGCCCCGACCTGACCGGAATATGGTCTAAGGCCGCGCATTCCCCCGCTGCTCCTCCAGGAGCGCGTGCATCATGGCTTCCTCGACATCCGCCTCCATCGTGCAGGAAGCCGGATCGACGAAGGGATTGGGCGCGCCGTCCTTCAGCTTGGCGTATTTTTCCCGCATGTTGTACTGGGCGCCGTGGTCGCCGAGCTGAACATCGCAGGGGAGCGCGCGCACGATTTTGAAGGACCGGTTCAGCTCCTCCATGACCGACGGCGTCACCATCGCGGGCGGCCGCAGGCTGCAGCCGAACATTACATTATAACTCCGCCCGCCATCCTGCACGGTGGTGGTCCAGGTCGTGCAGCCGCGGGTATGGCCCGGCGTGAGATGCGCCACCAGTGTCGTTCCGCCGAGCGTCACGGTATCACCGTCATGGATGATTCGATCGACCGGGTGCTCCTTGCCGCCGGGCTTCATCGCCTGCAGCGCGGGCACGTCTTCGGCCATCGCCACCACCTGGGCGCCGGTCATCTGCTTGACCAGGGCATCGCCTTCCTGGTGATCCGCATGGGCGTGGTTGCCGAGCAGGAATTTCACGTCGGCGAACCGGTAGCCGAGATCTCCGACCGATTTGGCGATCGTCGGCACATTGCGCTCATAGGTGCTGTCGATGAGGATGTTCCCCGCCGGCGTCGCGATCAGGAACGAGCTCAGCGTCGTGGTGCCGACATAATAGATATTGCCGATGATCCGGTGCGGCGGGAACTGCGTTATCCGGTCCTCCGGCGAACCCATGTTGCGGGCCAGGATCGAACGCGGCGTATAGGTCTGGCCCCTGACGGTCACGGCCGGATGATCGGCCGGCGGCGGCGCCTGGGCCAGGCCCGCATCAATACTGCAGCCCAGCGCGGCGGCGCCGATGAGACCGGTTAACACTCGCAAGCCCGTTGTCGCGTACATCGCACCCTCCGGAACCGATTTTGGACGAGCGGGCTCTACCCGCGCATCCATCATATCAGCATTCCGGATCATTGTGAGCCCACCCGCGGGTGCTCCGGCGGGCTTGGCCGGAGCGGCGGCGTCACAGCCGCTGCGGCACCAGCGTGGAGCCGCCGGCATAGCCCGCATAGGTCCGCGCGGGGCCGCGCAGCGAGCTTGGATACAGCGATTTATCGGCCAGCGGCGCCTCGCCCTGCATGATCAGCAGAATGTCGTTGGCAAGTGCGCATGCCACCTCGACCCCGTCCGGGTCGGTGATGCCGTCGGCGTTGACGAGCACGAACACGCCGGCCCGAGATGCTTCTACGCCGGGGTCGGAGCTCGGCAGCAGGGCCATATAGCTATTGAAGCCGGCAAGCGCACCGTCCTTCCAGATCGAAGCCGGATAGCCGGCTTCCTCTGCGCTGATGAACCAGCCAAGCCCCAGCTGCCCCGTTTGCGTCGTAACCGATGTCGAGGGCGCATGCAGCATCGGCAGCAGCGGGCTGAGGGATCGGCTCCGCGTGATGCCCATGTTGAACGCGAGCCACTGGAACATGTCGTCCGCCGTAGCGACGACGCCGTTTGCCCCCAAATAGGAGGGGAACAGCGGCGATCCCGGCGATGTCGCCGTGTAGGTCGGCGTGTAGGACAGTCCGTGCGTGCACCGGTAACCGAGCGGAAGGCCTGCAAGCGCCATCTCGGTAAAGAAGTTCGCCTGCATCCCCAGCGGCTCGAAGATGTACTTGCGCACCTTGCGGATGAAGCTGCCGATCTTCGGGTCGGGGTTGCGTCCTTCCGATGCGATGATCGCCGACATCAGGGCGAAAGCCAAGTTTGCGTAGGTGTAGGCGCCGCCCGGCCGGGAGACCTGCGAGGGAAAGGCATCAAGGTAGCTCAGCATGGCAGGCAGCGAATACGGGTGCGCCCAGTAGGGCGGCGTATCGACCGCGTCATCGTCGCTGTCCTGCGGCAGGCCGGAGGTGAAGTTCACCAGCGAGTCGAGGCTGATTTCGGCGAGCACCGGGTTGATCGGCAGCCCACCGGGTCCACTATAGTCACCGACATTCAGCGCCCGGTTGAAGGCGCGGATCAGCAGGGCGTACAGCGTCGCCGTGAAGGTCTTGGTGAGGCCCGCGATCGCGAACGGGGTGCTCTCGTCGAACGGGAGCGCGGTGCCGAACTGGTTGCGCACATTGCCGGCGAAGTACAAGCCGCCATTGCCGGGCAGGTTCGGACTCGCATAACCGATCGCAAAGCCGACACCCGACGGAGCTGTTGCAAGGTAGGGCGCGACCAGTTTTGCGAGATGGGCTTGGGTTGGTGCAACAGTGGTAGCCATGATGTATCCCCCGGATGGGCAGCGGCTGCCGCCCAGACAACGCTTTGGGGTCGGTCCACGCGCCGCATGGAACGCGCCGCCGACCGGTGGGGGTCATCGTGATGCGCCGCGGCCTCTCAAGGCGACAATTCGATCACCAACCGTGCCGTTCTTGCGGATGCGCCGCGCCAGACGACCCTACCGCAGGAACGCTAGCATCGGGGGGCCGCCTCCTATGTGATGTAGATCACACAAGAAACGCCGAGATCCATATTTTTTTGAGCCCGAGCCAAATCGGCGTGAAAAATAAACTTCTGTTTATGCCGACCTGCCATAGCGGCTCCCCATCCGTCCGCCTTCCCGGAGTCCGTCCAGGCATTCTACATAATTGATCTCAAACGATGTTTTTCACGTTCACGCAGACCGCGGCCGGCGCCGCGGAAATTTGCTTCTAAAACTAACCATTGTTAGTTCTTAAATGAGAAGCAGTCCGTCGTCTGGGTAGATGACAGACTGCTTAAAATGAGTCGCTCTGCGGATTGGCGTCGAACCCAAGCTTGGCCAGCAGGACGGGACGTTCGGCCCTGCTGCGGATCGCGAACTTGTGGTAGACGCGACGCACATACGTATGCACGGCCGGCAGCTTGACGCCGAGTTCCCCCTCCGTGCTGCCTGGCGCCAATTCGCCCATCACTGCGGCATCGATGAAGCCGGCTAACGATCGCAACTTTGTTCGATCTCAGCCGGCGCGGTCACGCCTGCAGCAGCCGCCGCAACCCGGATACCGGGCCGAAGCGGTCGAGCCCGAACACCGCCGCGATCAGTTCCTCGGCGCGCACCTTGCCGAGAATCGGGGCCATCAGGTCGAGCGCCTTGTCGGACACTTCCTTGGCGGTCATCGGATTGCCCGGGGTGCCGCGCACCTCGTAGGTGCGGTGGCTCAGCGTCCGCCCGTCGGTGGTCTCGACGGTAATGATGGACTGGCGCGCCGGCACCGCGGTGACCAGTTCCTGGTTCGGCACCGCATGCACCAGCTTGCGAATGGCGAGCACTTTTGGGTCGTTCATCCGCGCCATGTCGTGGATGCTTTCGAATGAAGCGCCCCCGTCCACGATCATCATGGCGACGAGGTGCTGCAGGGAGATGTCCGAGATGGTGCGGTTGTCCACGATGTGCAGCCGGTCGGCCGGCATCTCGACCACGATGCGCTTGACCTTGCCGGCGCGCACGGCCGGGTCCTCCAGCATCACGGTGACGCCGTCCAGCACCGATTGCAGCGGCGAGCCGACCGTCCATTTCTTGATCGAGGTGTTCATGACCTCGTAGCGCTTGCCGAGCTCGGCCGTGAGCTCTTCCGGCCGCGGCTTCTCGCCGCCGATTGCGGTGAACATGTTCGCGGTGCCGCTGATGAAGTCGTCAACTCCCGTGAACCCCATCGCGATCATGGTGGCGGCGGTGACGCCGTTGCGGGCACCCATGCCGCCGAAATCGAAGGCTTTTTCCACATGCTCGCGGTCGCGCTCCCAATAGGGCACGCCGGAGGCCTGCTGGGCCGCGAATGAAAACGCGTGGCGCACGCCCGTCGGATCGAGCCGCAGCATGGCGGAAGCCGCCGCCGCCGCCCCGAAGGTGGTGGCGAGCGTATGGGTACTGTGGCGCTCGGTATAGAGCTTGCCGAAGCCGAGCGAAAAGATGAGCCGCGCTCCGATGTCGTAGCCGAGCGCCACCGCGCGCAGCAAATCGTTGCCGCTGCGTCCGGCGAGTTCGGCGGTGGCGAGCGCCGCCGGCACGATGCCGCAGCCGGGGTGGAAGCGCCCGCGCAGGTGTGAATCGTCGGTCTCGTCGCCGTGGGCCGCCATGCCGTTGGCGAGCGCGGCATTGACCGAGGAGGTGATGATCTGCGTGCCGATCACGGTCGCCTGCGGCTTGCCGCCGAGGCTGTCCACATATTTTGCCGCCATCAGGCCGGCCTTGAGCCGGGAGCCTGAGACCATCGCGGCGATGGTGTCGAGCGTATGCAGCTTGGTTTTTTCCACCACCTCGGCCGGCATGTCGCGGTTGAGCGCGCCGGCCACATATTCGGTAAGCGCAACCGTGATCGGGGACGGCGGACCGTCGGCCGCGGGCTCATCCGGGTCGGCCGCCGCCTTCGCGGCCGGCACTGCGGCGCCCTGCGCCTGCGCCTGCGCGCCCATCGCACTCGAAACGATCGCAGCTCCGCCCGCGTTGAGCAGCCAGCGCCGCACATGATCCGGATCATCGCTCATGAAGGCCTCCCTTGGTTGGCGCGCATCCTAACCGACCGCGGGCGCAATTGTCGCGGCCTTTGGCGGGCACCGTCATCGCCCGAACCTGACCTGGCTTAACTGGACGATACGGTAGCTGAACCACAAGGCGGATGCGCCGCCTGTCAAGCCGTTCGGGTGCGGCACCGAATGCCAATCATAGCGTCGTGACGGTAAACCAAACGGTCGGGGCTTGCCGGGGGCGGTCGGTATTTCTATGTTTGTCCGGCAGGTCGACAAGCCCGTGTGCGGCGGAGTGCTTGGCCGAGCCGCGTGGCGGCCCGGAGGGGGGATCTGCACTGGGAGATGTTCTGTTGGCCGTCATCGTTCCGTTCGAAAGTCACCAGCCCGCCCTGATCGATCGGCTCGTCAGCCTGGTCGCGGGCGACATGGAGCGGGTCAATGCGACCATCCTGTCCCGCACCGGTTCTGACGTGGCTATGATACCGGAAGTCGCCAATCATCTGATATCCTCAGGCGGCAAGCGGCTGCGGCCGATGCTGACCCTCGCCATGGCGGTATTAACAGGTTACCCTGGCGACGGTCATGTCAAACTGGCGGCCGCGGTGGAGTTCATGCATACGGCGACACTTCTCCATGACGATGTGGTGGATGAAAGCGACATGCGCCGGGGCAAGCTCGCGGCGCGGCTGCTGTGGGGCAACGAGGCGAGCGTGCTGGTGGGCGATTTTCTGCTCGGCCAGGCGTTCAAGATGATGGTCGAGGTGGGCTCGCTGCGGGCGCTCGAAATCTTGTCTTCCGCCGCTGCCGTGATTGCCGAAGGCGAGGTCATGCAGCTGTCCGCCGCCAAAAACACCGCCACCACGGAGGACGAATATCTCGCCGTGATTCGCGCCAAGACGGCGGAGCTGTTCGCCGCCGCCTGCGAGGTCGGCCCAGTAATCGCCGGCCGGCCGAAGGCGGAGCAAGCGGCGTGCCGGTCGTTCGGGATGAATCTCGGCGTCGCATTTCAATTGGTGGACGACGCCCTCGATTACGGTGGCAAGGCGGCGCGGCTCGGCAAGAATGTCGGCGACGATTTTCGCGAGGGCAAGGTAACGCTGCCGGTCGTGCTGGCGTTCCGCCGCGGCTCCGATACCGAGCGTGCGTTCTGGCAGCGCACCCTCGAACGCGGCGAGATGGCCGAGGACGATCTCGAACAGGCGATCGCCCTGATGGCCAAGCACCGCGCCATCGAGGACACGATCTCACGCGCCCGCCACTATGGCGCCATCGCCAAGGATGCGCTGGCGCTGTTTCCTGCCGCGCCGATGAAGGAAGCGCTGGAAGACGCCGTGGAATTTTCGATCGGCCGCACGCATTGACGCGACGCAGCGCCGGCGTGCTCCCCGCATTGCGCCAACTCAAATTGCGCCAGCCCTCCGCCATCGATGCGCCGTGTTGGCGACAGCAATTCGGTTGATCGTCCGGGTGCTTGCAATCGGGACAGTCAAATGGCACATGCCCAAAAAGTATCCACTTGTCTTTGGTTCGACACCGAGGCCGAAGCGGCGGCGCGCTTCTACGTTTCGCTGTTCGACAACTCCCGCATCATCGCCCTGTCGCGCTACGGCAAGGGCGCGCGAATGCCCGAAGGCACCGTGCTGGTGGTCACGTTCGAACTCGCCGGAACCGAATTCATGGCACTGAACGGCGGCCCGCTGTTTCCGCTCACCGAAGCCGTATCGATCGTGGTGCATTGCAACTCGCAAGCCGAGATCGACCGGCTGTGGGACGCCCTCACGGCGGACGGCGGCAAACCGGTGCAGTGCGGGTGGCTGAAGGATCGCTACGGCCTGTCCTGGCAGATCGCGCCTTCGCGGATGCGGGACATGATGCAGGATGCCGATCGGACCAAGGCCGATCGCGCGCTTGCGGCGGTCATGACCATGGTCAAGATCGATATCGCTGCGCTCGAAGCCGCCTACGAAGGCAACTGAGCCACGGCGCGATCCGTGCTTCACGATGCGTTGGCGCGCTGCGACGGAAAAGAACGGCTCCCTTGCTTCGGCCGGTGGGGGGAAATCACTGCCCCACGCTGTGGCCCTCTCCGCGTAACGTAAGCGGCGCTTGCGTTTTCCTCCGTTCGCGCTCGCGCTTCCGCCGTGGATTTAGCCCGCCGCAACAGATATTGTCCGACAAAGATTCTTGTCGCCAGCAATTGTCAAATCGAATTGACAACGAGGCACCCATCACGGCAGGGTTACCAGCGCCCGGGGTCACCACTCGGCCCAGCCTTTGTCCGGAGAGTTCCGCAAATGACCGCAGCCTTGATCGATGGCAAAATCGTCGCGGCCGCACTTCGTGCCCGCGTCAAGGATGCGGTTCGCGATCTTGCCGGCCGTCGTGGCGTCGTGACCGGTCTTGCGGCGGTGCTGGTCGGCAATGATCCGGCGAGCGAAGTCTATATCGGCACCAAGAAGAAAATGGCGGCCGAAACCGGCATTCACGCGGTGGATTATCGGTTGCCGGCGACGACCGAACAGGCTGAGCTGATCGCACTGATCGACCAACTCAATCGGGACGCCAACGTGCATGGTATCCTGATTCAGCTTCCCCTGCCCGCGCAGATCGATCCCCATGTGGTGATCGCGGCCATCGATCCCGACAAGGACGTGGATGGATTTCATCCGCTCAATGTCGGGCGCTTGGCGATGGGCTTGCCGACGCTCACGCCGTGCACGCCCATGGGCTGCATGCGGCTGGCGAAGTCCGTCCATCCCTCGCTGGCCGGCCTCCAGGCGCTGGTGATCGGCCGGTCGAACATCGTCGGCAAGCCGCTGGCCCAGCTGCTGCTCGCGGAAAGCGCAACCGTGACGATTGCGCATTCCAAGAACTCGCGACTTGCCCGCGGTGTCGCGAAGCGCCGACCTGGTCTTCGCCGCGGTCGGCCGCCCCGAAATGGTACGCGGCGACTGGATCAGACCGGGCGCAACGGTGATCGATGTCGGCATCAACCGGGTGATGCGCGAGGGAAAACTCCGCCTGGTCGGCGACATTGCGTTCGCGGAGGTGCGCGAGGTTGCTGGCGCCGTCACGCCGGTTCCGGGGGGCGTCGGGCCGATGACGATCGCCTGCCTGCTCGCCAACACGGCCAGGGCCGCCTTCGGGATTGCCGGATTGCCGGCTCCCGAACTGTGACCGAAAGGCCGGGAGCGGCCCGGAGGCGTGTGAACCGTGCGCGCGCGCAACAGGCTTCGGAGCGCCGGATATGCGCAGGTACTATAAGGCGAGACTGCCAACTACCACGAACGGGGACAATTCTACCGTTAACGACCGGTGATGTCATTTAAGACTGTCATAAAATGTGTCATTCAATGTTGTCATTTGACCGATTCCATTCATAAAATGCCGGTTTCCTGGGTCTTTTTTCGCCCCTTGGGATTGCGCGTCGGAGGCAACCCTTTTATCAGCATTCTAACAACGGGTGCGCGCTTTCGTCATGTTGATCATGCTTTCGTTATTGTAAAGATAGCTTTACACTGGTGCCGCAAAGGATGGAGAAAGCTGTGGCGAGAGTGAGTTCAGGTTTTAAGGGTTTGGCGGTTCCGGGCCCTACGAATATGCCGTTTGCGATCAGACAGGCGATGGATGTGGCGCTGGAGGACCATCGCGCCCCCGACTTCCCGGAATTCACCCTGCCACTGCTGGCCGACCTCAAGCGGATATTTCGCACCACGACCGGCCAGATCTTCATTTTTCCGTCGTCCGGGACCGGCGGATGGGAGTCCGCCATCGCCAACACCCTGTCGCCCGGCGACCGGGTGCTGGCATCGGTGTTCGGGCAATTCTCTTACCTGTGGGTCGATCTATGCCGCCGTTTCGGACTCGATGTCGATGCGGTCGAGGTCCCTTGGGGCGAGGGTGTGCCGCTCGACGTCTATGAACAGAGGCTGCGCGCCGACACCTCCCACCGGATCAAGGCGGTGCTTGCCTGCCACAACGAGACCGCGACCGGCGTGACCAGCGATATCGGGGGCATCCGCCGGATTCTCGACAGCATCGGGCATCCGGCGCTGCTGTTCGTCAACGGGGTCAGTTCGATCGGCTGCCTGGAATTCCGGATGGAAGCGTGGGGGGTGGATGTTGCCATCTGCGGCTCCCAGAAGGGTTTTATGATGCCGACCGGCCTTGCCATCGTGGGCGTCAGCGAAAAGGCGTTGGCAGCCCGCAAGACGGCCACTTTGCCGCGCTGCTTTTTCGATTACGACGATATGATTCGCGCCAACAAAGACGGCTATTTTCCCTACACGCCGGCGGCGACGCTGCTGCGCGGATTGCGCGCTTCCATCGACATGCTGGAGGCCGAGGGGCTTGATGCGATCGCGGCGCGCCATCACCGGTTGGCCACCGGCGTGCGCAAGGCCGTGGAAGCGTGGGGCTATCGCCTCTGCGCCAAACATCAAAAATGGTACTCTGACACGGTAAGCGCCGTCATGGTGCCGGATGGATGCGATGCGAACGAGGTGATCCGCAAGGCCTATCACACGTACAACCTGTCGCTCGGCGCCGGGCTTTCCAAGGTTGCCGGCAAGGTTTTCCGCATCGGCCACTTAGGGTACGTGAACGAGATCATGGTGCTTGCATCGATCGGCGGCGTCGAAATGGCGTTGCTGGACTGCGGCCTGCCCATCAAGGCCGGTTCCGGGGTGGGCGCCGCGGTCGAGCACTATAGCCGCACCGCCGAGCGCTCGGATTTGACCCGGGCCGCCTGACGACTGCATGGTGGGAGGGCGGCATCCGGCGCAATTATTGCTCGTTGCGCCGGAAAGTCGTCACGCCCCTACGGATGAGTCGCATATGACCCGCATTGTCTTCCTCGACCGCGGCACCATGGGCCCCGGGGTGCGATTGCACAGGCCGTCATTCGCCCATGAGTGGATCGAGTACGAACGAACCGCACCGGGGCAGATTCTCGACCGCTTGCGGGATTGCGACATCGCCGTTTCGAACAAGGTGCCGATCCGCCGTGAAACGATCGAGAAGCTCACGCGGCTCAAGATGATTGCGATCCCGGCGACCGGCTACGATGCCTTCGACGTCGAGGCATGCACAGAGCGTGGGATCGTCATCTCCAATGTTCGCGGCTATGCGGTCAATACCGTGCCCGAGCACGCCATGGCGATGATTCTCGCCTTGCGGCGTTCGATTTGCGGTTACCGCAGCGACGTCATGGCGGGAAAATGGCAGGAGTCCCAGCAGTTCTGCTTTCACACCCACCCGATCAATGATCTCGCCGGCTCGGCGCTGGGCATTTTCGGCGAGGGTATCATCGGCCAGCGGGTGGCCCGCCTCGGCGAGGCATTCGGCATGCGCGCCATGTTCGGCGCGCACAAAGGGGTTTTGGGATTGGGGCCGCTTTACACGCCGTTTGACGAGGTGCTGGCGACGGCGGATGTCATTTCGCTGCACTGCCCGCTCATGCCGGCAACGCGCAACATGCTGGCGATGCCGGAGTTTCGCCAGATGAAGCGTCGGCCGCTGATCATCAACTGCAGCCGCGGCGGGCTCGTCGACGAGGCCGACCTGGTGAAGGCACTTGATCTGGGCCTGATTTCCGGCATCGGCTTCGACTGCTTGACCAGCGAGCCGCCGCGGGAGGAAAATCCATTGCTTGCCGTCCTCGATCGTCCCAATGTGATCGTGACGCCCCACGTGGCGTGGGCGAGCGCGGAAGCCGTGCAGACGGTCTGGGACCAAGTGGTCCACCACATCGAGAATTTTTATCACGGTCACCCGAGCAGCGTGGTGGCAAGCAGCCCGATGGCAAGCAATGTGGCGATCGGCGGGACCCAGGACGCATCTCGTCGCGATACCGGATGAAGCAACGCCGTTGCGCGACGCGCTCATAGGAGCTTCGACCGGATCCGGAATATAGAAGAGCCGGCGACGATGAACCGCTTCGGCATCCTCCGCCCTTTGTGAACGTGAAAGCTTGGATCAACGCATGCAACAGCCCGTCCAGCAAACAGCCGCCGTTCCGACGAATATGTTTACGGCGCGGCTCGCAGAAACCGACCCGGAAGTCGCGCACGCGATCGGTCTCGAACTTGGCCGGCAACGCGACGAAATCGAGCTGATTGCGTCGGAAAACCTCGTCAGCCGTGCGGTTCTCGAAGCCCAAGGGTCGGTGCTCACCAACAAATATGCCGAAGGCTTGCCGGGCCGGCGCTATTACGGCGGCTGCCAGTTCGTCGATATCGCGGAAAACCTGGCCATTGCGCGGGTGACAAAACTGTTCGGCTGCGGCTTCGCCAATGTGCAGCCACACTCCGGGGCCTCCGCGAATGTTGCCGCCTTCATGGCGCTCATGCAGCCGGGCGACACCTTCATGGGGCTGAACCTTGCCGCAGGCGGCCACCTGTCCCACGGCGCCCCGGTCAATCTGTCCGGCAAGTGGTTCAAGCCGGTGCCCTATAATGTGCGCCGCGACGACCACCGCATCGACATCGAGGAACTGGCAAAACTTGCCCGCGAGCACCGCCCCAAGGTGATCATCGCCGGCGGCTCCGCCTATCCGCGCTTCATCGACTTTGAGGCGTTCCGGGCCATCGCCGACGAAGTCGGCGCCTATCTGATGGTCGATATGGCGCATTTCGCCGGGCTGGTAGCGGGCGGCGTGCATCCGAGCCCGTTTCCGCATGCGCATGTGGTGACCACGACCACGCACAAGACGCTGCGCGGCCCGCGCGGCGGCGTCATCCTCACCGACCAGGAGGATTTGGCGAAGAAAATCAATTCGGCGGTGTTTCCGGGCCTGCAGGGCGGCCCGTTGATGCATGTGATCGCCGCCAAGGCGGTGGCGTTCGGCGAGGCCTTGCAGCCGTCGTTTCGGGATTATGCCGCCGGCGTGGTAGCGAACGCCAAAGTGCTGGCCGAAACGCTCAAATCGCGCGGCTGCGATATCGTCTCGGGCGGGACCGACACCCATCTTATGCTGGTCGATCTGCGGCCCAAACGCTTGACCGGAAAGGTCGCCGAGGCGGCGCTCGGCCGTGCCCACATCACCTGCAACAAGAACGGGATTCCGTTCGATCCCGAAAAGCCGACCGTCACCTCGGGAATCCGGCTCGGCTCGCCGGCCTGTACGACCCGCGGCTTCGGCGTGGCAGAATTCCGCGAGGTCGGCAACTTGATCGCCGACGTCCTCGACGTGCTGTCGCAGAACGGCGTCGAGGCGGACACGCTCGCGGAAGCGGCGGCGCGCGACAAGGTCCGTCAGCTCTTGGCGCGGTTTCCGATCTACGGATAGAAGCGCAAAGTTATGAGCGAGGGGCACCGCGTACGTGCGGATCGGGGTCAATAAAAAAGCCCCGTCCGAGATCGGCGGAACCTGGCAAAGGGCGTGTCACGTCATATCAGCGCGCAAGGTTCTCCACCGGCCGGACGGGGCGGGTCGTGTGTTAGCGCGAATGACCATTGAAGCTGTGCGTCGATCGACCCTCCGGGCCAGAACCTCGGCAATCTTAGATTGTGCCGTGATCCCGGCAAGACCTCAACCGCTGGATCGCCGAAGACAAGCCTCGCGCCCGCGTCTGCGAGTTTATGACGCAGTAGTACTAGACGATCCGCCGGGCGACGGCGGATCGGCCTCGGGAAGATGCTGTGAGAGGCTCGCCGCGCGTGCACCGGGCTCCAAATCCTATACATCAATATGATTTAGTTGTACCCAAGGTTCAATGGCTGAAGCTCTCCAAATAGGAGCAGATCACAGTGAGAATTGCTTTGCCAGGGGTCTGGATAATGAATTCAGTTGCGCTTTGGCGATTCGATAAAGGATTGCTTATGCGGTAACCACGGTTAGGAGCCGGTTAATCTCAGCGGAGGATAAGCCATGATAAAAATGGGAGGGCTGATGATCCCGTGTGCCGCGGCACTTTTGCTCTCGGTAGGCGTCGGGAATGCTATAGATATCGACGCTAAGTCGTTTCAGTGCATCACTAAAATGACGCCAATCCGTCAATTCTTCGTTGACAACCTGCTGCGTGGCAATTTCGACGCGACGTTGGCCGCCGCCAATGCAAAGACGGGCGCCGTGTATCCAGCGGGATCCGTCATTCAATTGGTCCCGGGCGAGGCCATGGTCAAGCGGGAGGCTGGCTTCAACGCCGCGACGCATGACTGGGAGTTTTTCGTACTCGATGTCTCAAAGGACGGAACGAAAATACGACAAAGAGGTTCGACCGAAGTGGCCAATAGCTTGGGCGGCTGCCTCAGCTGCCACATTCAAGCTCGGCAGCAATGGGATCTGGTATGCGAAACGGATCACGGTTGCTCTCCGATTCCAGCAACGCCCGCCATGATCGCTGCCCTGCAAAGAACGGATCCCCGCTGCGATAATCCCTCCGTCAGCCCTGAGGATGCCGAGGCGCTGAAACAACTGGAACAAGTGTTGAAGGCACCCCGCTGACAAGCGCGGAGAACCGAATGACACGAGACATCAACGACGCCCATTCAGGCCGCTTATGTTGATGGCGGCACGCCTTGGCGTGCTCGGCGTCCAATTTTGTTACGGCACTGAGCGCATGAAATCGCCGGCTGTGGGCTAGGCCTGAACGCCGGCGCTTCCTTCTCCAAATTTTTCATCCTCGCCACCGGTCGTCCCTGTGGTTCACAGCGGCTGCCGATCTGCTGACTCGTCTAAGCGCGCTTCACAAACTGTCCGCAATCATTGGAACAGCTGTGCGCATGGCGTCGGAATTGCGGTAGCCGACGGGCCGGAATCTGCATGCGGATCCTTCATGTTTTTTCGGCGGCCTTGCGGGCCGCCAGCAGAAAACGGCGGCGGATGGCGCTCAGAGCTTCAGAGCTCTCTCGAGACATTCAATCAGGGCGTCGGTCTCGAAGGGCTTTCTCAGCAGGCACACAGCACCGCTGGAGACCGCCTGACCTTCCAGACCCGACTCGGTGTGCGCGGTGATCATGATGACCGGCAATGTAGAGCCGTGGGCGGCGAGCAGACGCTTCAGATCAAGCCCGCTTATCCCGGGCATGTGAATGTCGGTAACGACGCAGTCACATGACGCTTCGCCATCTCCGGCCATGAATTCTTCCGCGGAAGCAAACGCGCGGGCATCGTATCCCAGCGAAAGGAGCGATTCAGCCAGCGCCATTCGGAACGATTCGTCATCATCGATAACCGCAACCAAGGGTTCTTTTGACACATCGGGTCCTTTTTCCACGTATTTATCGTGGATCACGGAGCCGGGGGTATATTGCTTATATTACATGCACTGCTGCGCGAGGAACTATACACGTGTATAAAACCAACCGGCTTTCACAGCGGCTTTGGCTTGATGACTTCGGCCATCCGGACCAAATCAGCCAGTGTGCGTGCGTTCATTTTGCGCATGGCTGCACCCCGATGAATTTTTACGGTGATCTCAGCTATCCTTAAGTCGCCAGCGACCTGTTTGTTCATTTTGCCGGCCGCGACCAATAGCATGACCTCCTGCTCCCGCGGAGTCAGTGTTCCAAATCGTCGCTGCAGCTGCGAAACATTGCCGTCAACCTTCCGGCGCTGTCGATCGCGTTCGATCGCGGCGGTCACGGCATCGAGCATGTCCTGGTCGCGGAACGGCTTGGTGAGAAAGTCCACAGCGCCCGTCTTCATGGCACGAACCGACATGGGAATGTCGCCATACCCCGTGATCACCACAACCGGCAACTGAACACCCATCCGCGTGAGCTGGGCCTGAAACTCGAGCCCATTCATATCGGGCAAGCGGATGTCGACAATGACGCACCCCGGCCTGTCCGGAAGGCTCGCCGTCAGAAAATCGGCTGCGGCCCCGTAGGTTTGGGTCTCAAGGCCCACAGTCTCGAACAGGGCCTCCAACGCGCCGCGCAGCGACGCATCGTCGTCAACCACATGTACGAGTGCACTCTCCTTGATCTGGAACGGCATCGCAGAGGCACCCATGGAGTAAGACCGCCCAACGGATAAACTAGCATGGCAGAAACCGCGATGTGGATCAAACCAAGGTATGAGTCGCGCTTCCCCTTGGTCTGAGGTTCGCGGCAACGCCGAAGCAGGTCCCGGACAGCAGGACCACTCCCCAATTCACACGCGAACCATACTAACGGATGGCGCACATACACGCACGGACGATGGCCACCACGGTCCGCGTAAACCAGGATTTTGCAGGTTGTGACGACGTCACCGTAACTCGCACCGATCGAGGAATATTCATGCCAAAAACCCCATCGCTTCCGACCGCACGCGGCGTTCGGCCCGCCTCCGTTGCCGCTGCAGCCCTTGCGGTCGTGCTCGCCGGCTTAGGCGGCATGGCCCTTGCCCAGCAGGACAAGTACACTTTGCAAGTGCCAAATGGGCTCGCGTTTTCGGAGTTCAGGGGATACGAGGCCTGGCAGGTCATCTCCATCAGTCACGATGGAGACCTGCTTGCTGCGATCCTCGGTAATCCCGCGATGATCGAAGCCTACGCGTCCGGCATTCCGGGCAACGGGAAGCCGTTTCCCGACGGCGCCAAGATGGCGAAAATCCATTGGAACCCGACAAAGATGGAGACATTCCCGGCGGCGTTGGTGCCAGGGACCCAGCATGACGTCAACTTCATGGTGAAGGACAGCAAGAGGTTTGCGGACAGCGGCGGGTGGGGATGGGCAGTGTTCGAGTATGATGCTGCATCGAATACGTTCAGGCCCGGCACCGTAACTGACAAGCCGCCGCAGGGGAACGACGCCAAGTGCGGGTTCGCTTGCCACACGATCGTGAAGACACGGGATTACGTTTTCACGGAGTACGGACACAGGTGACTCGGATGGAGGATGAACTGGTGGGCCCGCGACGCCCGCGACGTACGCCACCGGACGCCGCGACGACGGGACCATCGGCGCGCGGAGGCGGCGGCGTCCAAAGAGTGCAAAAGCACTGGGCGCTAGTATCCGTCTCGCAGCGTTGCCGTTCTGCCCGGCAATACATGCACTTTCGCTTCGGCATCGTGGGTCAGAGTATAGACGGCAGCAGGGGAGATGCCATGAGCCGCATCAAGAACAAGATTGTCGTCATCGCCGGTGCACGAGCAGGATTAGGATTGGTCTTGCTGCGGCGAGACAATTCGAGGGCGCCAAGTCGTCGTGACGGGGCAAGGCCCGCAGTCCACCCGAAACGCGCACCACCATGCGCTGTCCATTGAGGCGCGCACATCGAGATCGACGGCGAGCCGTATCTCTAATAACGATACGTTTTGCGTGTGGGCGGATTCTGCCGCCGCGTGCGGCCTGCCGGCCACCGTCGCGCCGATCGGCCATTCGCCGACCGGTTTACCGATCGGGATACAAATATCGGTCCCTACCTGGAAGATCGCACCGATCGCCTTGTCTGAATGTGTTGCAAGAGAGTTCGGAGGCTTCGTACCACCACCGGTTATGCCGGATGATTGATTGAGATTACGCGACGGCCGGACCATTCAAATCTGGCCGGAAGACGGTGCGCCGATGCGCAGAAACACTGCAAGGAGATGGATCCGAAAGCGGAAAACCGGCGCACCGCGGTATGTTTAGCAGTGAATTGTGCCACAGCATTGCAGGTCGGCGACGTGCTCGCGGGAGAGCTTGCCGCCGGCCGAAGGGATCCATAACTCTACCTCAATCTGGGCCGGTCGCCTGCAGGCCCTTCCATGCCGCTGCCTTGTCACGCCCTGATCCATAGGGCATTCTCACGCCCTAATTTTGGCAACGGCTGTTTGGTCCAATGACGGAAAGCGTTGGCGAAGGGGCGGCAGCAGGATCGCGCCCCCAACCGCAGGTCCTATCGAACATCTCCCCGAGCATCCGTCAGCGCCAGACGGCAGTTTTATTTGTGGTTGCTCTGTTCGTCATCCTGGCCGGCACATGGCCGTTCGCGACAGTCAAGCTGCCGGAGGTCGCCGCGTTCGTGCCTTCGCTTGCGGCGGCATTATTCGTCAGCGATAGTGTTACTGCGGTTCTGCTATTCGGTCAGTTTGCAATCCTGCGCCAATGGGCCCTGTTGATCATTGCCAATGGCTACGTATTTACCGGTCTTATCGTCCTCGCGCACGCCCTGGCTTTTCCGGGAGCGTTCGCACCGAGCGGGCTGTTTGGCTCCGGTTTGCAATCTGCGGTCTGGCTTTATTGGTGTTGGCACTTGGGACTACCACTAGCCGTCATCGGATATGCGCTGCTGAAGGACACCGATCGCACGATCAGCGCCGGCTCCACGCGAAGCGCCGTGGCCTTGAGCGTCGCCGCCGTAACCGCGGCTGTGGTTGGGTTGTTTTGGTTTGTGACGCAGCATCAAGAATTTCTGCCGGTAACCTTTGTGGACGTACACCCGCTCAGTGTTTTTCGTCAGATCGTGGGAGGTGTGACCGTTCTGGCGGTAGGCGGCATTGCTCTATGCCTGCTGTGGCTGCGTCGGCGATCTCTGCTCGACCAATGGCTCGTCGTCGCGCTCTGCGCGCTGTTGATCGAGGTTGCTCTGGCGTCGGTTTTGAGTGGCGATCGTTATACTCTCGCATGGTACGCGGGTCGCTTCTACCAGCTCGTGACGGCGACGGTCGTCATGGTCGTGCTGCTTGCAGAGATGACGGCACTCTATGGAAGCCTTGCCGGTTCGAATATGCTGCTCCAGCAAGAACGCGTGATGCTGCAGCGCGCGCTCCAGGCTCAGCGTCGCGAACGCGAGGCGCGGCTCGCGACGGGCGACGCCGTCGCCGCCATGATCGCTCACGAAGTCAAGCAGCCATTGTCTGCCATGATTACGCGATCCGACACGGGCCTCCGCTGGCTCGATCGCGCAATTCCCGATCTCGATAAGGCGAAGGCGCAATTCAGACAAATCGCGGCTGACGGCCATCGCGCGGGAGCAGTGATTGAAAGCATCCGGGCGAATTTCCGGAAAGATGCCGAGACCGAAACGTCGCTTGACGTCAACGAGCTCATTGCAGAGGCCCTTGCATCGCTACGCGACGATTTGCAACGCTACCAAATACTGATCAAGGCTGAGCCGAATGCACAGCTGCCGCAAATCATCGGAGATCGGATTCAGCTGCATCAGGTGCTGATAAACTTGATTTCAAATGCCGTCGACGCAATGAAGGCTAACGAAAGACCTCGTATCCTATCCGTGGGCGCAGAGATTCGCAATGAGGACGCCGTCGTGGTATCGGTGGCGGACAATGGAATAGGAATCAGCCCGCAGGATATTGAGCGGATATTCAGCCCTCGCTTCACAACAAAATCCGGTGGTATGGGCATGGGTTTGGCAATCTGCCGTTCGATTTTGGAGGCCCATGACGGGCAATTATGGGCGGCCTCTAACACTCCCGTAGGGGCCGTTTTTCAATTTGCCCTGCGCACTGCTCCGGCGGCGTCCATCGTCTTGCGGTGTGAAAGAACGTCATAGATTACCGTGACAAGCTGGCGAGCGCGGATTGCGTTTCCTGGATCCTGGATCGTTGGCGCTCGGGGCTATCGCGACGATGAACGAGGCGGCATCAACGTCGAAATCCCCTTCGCGACTATCGAAGTAGTATTAAGCGATAATGCCAACGTATGGGCATGGCAAACGTTGATTTGAATGGTGAGGTGGTTCTCAAGGCATTAATCGTGCGGTGACGCTGTGATCGAGCCGGCGTGTGTCAGACCTGTCCGCCGTAAGGCCGGCACGATGGAGCCAGCTTGAACGCAAAACTGATCTGCCAATCGACGTAGGAGTTACGCTATGCCTGACCCTTCGCAGTTCAACACCGATCGCACCTGTCCGGACCGGTGGACAGTCACTTTCAGCAACCCGCCGATCAACATGTTTGTTCCCGCAACGATCGTTGAATTGGGAGCGTTGATGGACGACCTCGAGGCAGACACGTCCGTGAAGGTCGTCGTGTTCCAGTCGGCGAGCCCGGATTTTTTCATCGCCCATCTCGACGTAACAAAGGCGGCGGAGCGGCCAGACGTGCTGGAGCTTTGGCGCGACTTTGTGCTGCGCCTCTCATCTGCGCCGGTCGTGAGCATCGCCAAGATTCGCGGCCGCACGCGCGGCATCGGTAATGAATTGGTGCTGGCCTGCGATATGCGCTTCGCCAGCCGGCAAAGCGCCCTATTCGGCAACCCCGAAATCGGCGTCGGATTGGTCCCGGGCGGCGGGGCGCTGGAATGGCTCCCGCGCTTGGTCGGCCGCTCGCGCGCACTTGAAATCGTCCTCAGCGGTGACGATTTCGATGCGGATATTGCCGAGCGCTATGGCTGGGTGAACCGCACGCTGGACGATCACCATCTCAACTCGTTTGTCGATGCGCTCGTCCGGCGTCTGGCCTCGTTCGATGGTGAAACACTGGCCGCAGCAAAGGCCCAGATCAATCGATTCGGGACGCCGACGGCGACCGAGCTTCGGTCGAGCAACGACATGTTCTTCCGAACCTTGGCCAGGCCCAGTGCACAGGCGCGCCGTGCCAAGATCCGCAGCATCGGTTACGGAGTTCCGAGCGACTTCGAATTGAACTTCGGCCGGTACCTCCCTGCCCTCGGGCGAGCGTACGACGATGACACGAATGCGCAGCCTGACTGATCATCGCCCATCGACACCGGATCACGCTGATCTGAACCGGTTCCGTCCGCTGTCAGGACGACAAACTCGGCGTCGATTGCGTGGGGGTTTTATGAACCGCCACAATGGCTTGCCGCGATAGCTGGTAAATGCGAACAAGCGTTTTTTCCAGGATCATCACCTGATAAAAAAGACCGGCCGCGAGCGCGCTGGCGGCCATTTCGGAATCACTGAATTAACGTTTCAACGCCGCCGATGATCTTCGTGAGCGTCAAGGCGTTCGCGTGACCCTAACGCCAACGTATGGTCGAGACAAACCTTGCAGTGAGTTGTGCGGTGACGCCAGAAGCACTATTTCTTCAACCTGCAAATAGAGGCGTCGGCAATTCCGCTGCCGACGGCCGCTGACAGAAAGAGAGGGGTGCCATGCCCTTCAGCATCAAGGTCAACGGGAACGCACACAGCGTCGATGTCGACGACGACACGCCGCTGCTCTGGGTGTTGCGCGACGTACTCGGCCTGACCGGCACCAAGTTCGGCTGCGGCATGGCGCTGTGCGGCGCCTGCACGGTGCATCTCGACGGCGCCCCCGTCCGTTCGTGCATCACCTCCATCGACAGCGTCGGCACCTCCGAGATCACGACCATCGAGGCAATCGGCGCAACGGCGGCGGGCGCCAGGATCCAGAAGGCCTGGCTCGACCGCGAGGTTCCGCAGTGCGGGTACTGCCAGTCTGGGCAGATCATGTCCGCTGCGGCGCTACTTGCCGGCAACCCGCATCCGACCGATGCCGACATCGACGACGCCATGTCCGGCAATATCTGCCGCTGTGGGACCTATGTGCGCATTCGCGAGGCGATCAAGCAGGCCGCGCAAACAAACGGACAGGGAGGCTGACCATGATGCTCCGTCACACCATGTCCCGATCCACAGAGTCGGAACAATCCGGATCAGCGAACGGTCTCTCTCGGCGCAGGTTTCTGCAGGCAGGAGCGGCCTCCGGCGGGGGCCTGATGCTGAGCCTGCGCCTGCCGTGGGCCAGCGATGATTCCGAAGCCGCCGATGCCGATAGTTTCACCCCCAACGCCTTCATTCGCATCCAGGGAGACGGGCAGATTGTGCTCACCATGCCCTATGTCGAGATGGGCCAGGGCACTTACACGTCGATCCCGATGCTGATTGCCGAAGAACTGGAGGTGGAGCTGAAGCAGGTGCGGCTGGAACATGCGCCGCCCAACGAGAAGCTCTACGCCAACCCGCTGCTGGGCGTCCAGGCAACCGGCAACTCGAACGCCATACGCGGCGCATGGGAGCCGCTGCGCCAGGCCGGTGCGATCGCGCGAACCATGCTCGCTGGCGGCGGCCGCCGAGCGCTGGAACGTCGATCCGGCGTCCTGCCGCGCACAGGGCGGTGAAGTGCTTCATCCGCCGACGGGGCGAAGCAGCAAATATGGCGAACTTGCCGCGGACGCCGCCCGCCTTCCAGTGCCCATGAACGTGGCCCTCAAACAACCGCAGGACTTCAAACTCATCGGCACGCCGGCCAAGCGGCTGGATACGCCCGCGAAAATCAATGGAACGGCCGTTTATGGCATCGACGTCCGGCTGCCGGGCATGAAATTCGCGACGCTGGCGCAATCGCCGGTCTTCGGCGGCCGGGCGAAGCGCGTGAACGACACGGCGGCCAAGGCCGTCAAGGGCGTCCGGCAGGTCGTGCAACTGGACGATGCCGTTGCCGTCGTGGCCGACCATATGGGCGCGGCGAAAAAAGGGCTCGCGGCCTTGGTGATCGACTGGGACGATGGTCCGCACGCCACGTTGAATACGGCGGACATCGCGGACGAACTCGAAAAGGCGACGCTCAGTCCGGGCGCGGTCGCACAGAATATCGGCAGCGTCGACACGGCCATGGCAAGCGCCGCCTCCACGGTCGAGGCGACCTACGAGATTCCATTCCTTGCACATGCAACCATGGAGCCGATGAACTGCACAGTTCATGTTCGCCAGGACGGCTGCGAAGTCTGGGTCGGCAACCAGGCCATCGTGCGAGCCCAGGCGGCCGCGGCGAAAGCTGCCGGCTTGCCGTTGGACAAGGTGGTGGTCCACAATCATCTGATCGGCGGCGGGTTCGGCCGCCGGCTTGAGGCCGATGGCGTCACGCGCGCCGTCGAGATTGCGCGACACGTGGACGGCCCCGTAAAGGTCGTGTGGACGCGCGAGGAAGATATCCAGCACGATATGTACCGGCCGTATTGGTTCGACCGAATTTCCGCCGGTCTCGATACGAACGGAATGCCGGTCGCGTGGAACCATCGCTTCGCGGGATCCTCAGTGATTGCGCGATGGCTGCCTGCGGCATTCAACAACGGGCTCGATCCCGACACCACGGAAGGCGCGATCGATCTGGTCTATGCCCTTCCGAACTTCCGCGTCGAATATGTGCGGGTGGAACCTCCGGGCATTCCGACGGCTTTTTGGCGCAGCGTCGGGCCGTCGCACAATGTCTTCGTGACCGAAAGCTTCATGGATGAACTGGCGGCGGCGGCAAGGCAAGACGCGGTCGCCTATCGGCTGGCGCTTCTCGACAAGGCGCCCCGCGCCAAAGCCGTCCTGGAGCTTGCGGCGGAGAAAGCCGGCTGGGCGCACCCATTGCCCGAGCGGGCCGGCCGCGGCGTGTCACTGCAATTCGTCTTCGGGACCTATATGGCGCATATTGCGGAAGTCGAAGTGGCGAAGGACGGCGCGGTTCGCGTCCGGCGCGTCGTCTGCGCGGTCGATTGCGGCATCGTCGTTAATCCGGACACGGTCCGGGCCCAGGTGCAGAGCGCCGTCATGTTCGGCATTACGGCTGCGCTTTACGGCAAGATCAGCCTCAAAGACGGCCGTGTCGAGCAGGCCAACTTCGACACGTATCAAGTGCTGCGGCTGAACGAGGCGCCGGCGGTTGAGGTCCATATCGTCCAGAGTTCCGAGCGGCCGGGCGGGATGGGCGAAGCCGGCACCTCCGCCATCGTCCCCGCCGTCACCAACGCGATCTACGCGGCGACGGGCAAGCGGCTGCGAAAGCTGCCCGTCGATCGCGCCGCGCTGAAGCAGCCGGCGTGACAGGGCCTACGCAGGGCCACTCCAACTCACAAACCAGGAGAGCGCGCCAAAGTTTGCATCCACCGGCGTTATTTTGAGCGCGTTTGTCGTCGCGGCAGTTCCTGCGCCCGGCACTCATCGCATCGTCTCCGTATCGCCGACAGGACGGTGACGCTGCGGATAAGCCGCCATCTGACGCCGAGACTGTGATTCGATCTGATCGAAATCCGGTTTAGAATGCATATCACTGCGGACGATGGTGCTTTTTCGGATAGTTTGCACGGTATTGTGAGGGGTGCGACCGTAGATTCTCGATGCTGAAATCTCGATCGGGATTTGCGAAAGGCTGATTTCCCAGTGATTGTGAATTATAGACCTGCGTGGTGGGTTCGGATCGCGGCGCTTGATGTGCAGTCCGATGCGATGCAGTCGCTTGGTTTGCCGTTAGCAGTGCTACGCTGACGACGATTGCCATCGCGGCTTGGCCTGTTTTAGGCATTAGGTACTCCTTTGGCTAATTGGTAAACTTGCCAGAATGCAAGCTCGTTTGACAGCAGCCTAGTTTCACAGACGTGGCCCCTCCGGTAAATCATACACGTATCGTCGTGGCCGTCATACACAGGTATTAGACCAGATTCCGGTGAGGTCCGAACACGTAGGGTGTGCAAAATCGCCTTGCGAGATGGAGGCAGCCGGCACGACGTAGAATGGCGATTTTGCGCACGCGGCAGGCGTTTGGTTAGCGCCGCGATCGCGGCACCGCGCGATAATGATGTGAGCGGCCGACCGCGTGCGCAAAATCGCCGGCGAAGCCGTGCCGGTTGCTCCGCCGTGCCCGGGCGATTTTGCACACCCTACGACCCTGCGATTCGATGCGACCAGAATCTGGTATAGGTACCATTCCGTGCGCCGCCGCAGCAGTAGTAAACGCGATGACTCCGCTGCGCTTTTCGCGTACCGCTAGGTCTGCAATGGCCCCCACCCTGTGTGCGTCAGCTGCCCCCAACCCGCGGCCAGGCGGACAACCCTGGTTGGCAACATTGCTTGAGCAGATCCACGGAATAAGGCGAACTCCGTTCCCTCGTGCGTTACTAACTGGTCGCCAGTAGCGGCGCTCCCTCGGAAATCCGATCAGCCGCTTATCACCATTCGGTGCCTCAACGCTATGCCTGCAGAAAGGCTAATAGATCGGCGTTGATCGTCACCGCTTCCGTGGTGGGCATTCCGTGCGGGAAGCCCTTGTAAGTCTTGAGCGTCACATTCTTGAGCAACTTTGCCGACAAAGGTGCGGAGTCGGCATAAGGAACGATTTGATCGTCGTCGCCATGCATCACCAGCACCGGCACGGTTATCTTCTTCAGGTCGTCGGTAAAATCGGTCTGTGAGAAGGCAATGATGCCGTCGTAATGCGCCTTCGCGCCGCCCATCATGCCCTGCCGCCACCAGTTCTCGATGACGGCCTGCGACGCCTTTGCGCCCGGCCGGTTGTAGCCATAGAAAGGACCGGCCGCGATGTCGCGATAGAATTGCGAGCGATTGGCCGCAAGCTGCGTCTGAAATCCGTCAAAAACCTCCTTAGGCAGGCCGCCCGGATTGGCCGCCGTCTTCACCATCAGCGGCGGCACCGCGCTGATCATGACGCCCTTGGCTACACGGCTCTCGCCGTGCCGCGCGAGATAACGCACCACCTCGCCGCCGCCGGTGGAATGGCCGACGTGGATCGCGTTCTGCAGATCGAGATGCGCAGTCAGCGTCGCCAGGTCATCGGCATAGTGATCCATGTCATGGCCATCGCTCGTCTGGGCGGATCGGCCATGGCCGCGGCGGTCATGGGCAATAACGCGGTAGCCATGATTGAGGAAGAACAGCATCTGCGCGTCCCAATCGTCGGCCGATAACGGCCAACCATGGCTGAACACGATGGGCTGCCCTTTGCCCCAGTCCTTGTAGAATATCTCAACGCCATCCTTGGTCGCAAACGTACCCATGTAAAACCTCGCTCGGTTCGGTGTCGTCCCTCGTGGTACTATGGCGGTGGTAACGGCAGCACTGAACAGATTGACCTGCGCAAATCCGGAGCAAAATCTATCGCCGATTGCTATTGCCGGGGTCCGACCGGTCAAACCCGACGCGGTCGTCCGGGTTCGCCCAAGGGGCATTCCAAAGTCGCCCGATCCCAGTGGCCAAGATCGGCGGCCCGGGCGTAGGTGCTCTGCAGGAACTCCATCAACGCCCGTTCAGGATCCCGCGCGGCGCGCATCTCTTTGTACGGTAGAATGAACTCGCCCAGCTCTTTCGAAAAGTACGCCTGTTCCGGGCTTACGACGGCGGCGGCAAAACCCTCCGGGGCCGGATAGGCATATGAATAGAAGGCAGCATCGGCGATCGGGCCGCCGCCACCCGGCCAGAACCCGGCGCTCGACACCTCGTGCGAATAGGCTTCACGCGCGACCGCATCGGGCAGGTGCGGAACTCCGCCTGGATGGAGGGGCGCCCGCCGCCCTGAAAAGCGCGTTACCGCCAGATCGAAGCTGCCCCAGAAAAAATGCACCGGACTCGCTTTGCCGAGAAAGCCAGTGCGGAAGCGCGACAAGACATCGTGCGTCGAGAGGAGTATGCGCCAGAAACGGTTGGCGTAGGCGTGATCATAGGATGCGTGCGTACGATCCAGGTCGAAGGGAATGCAATCGGCGATCTCGCATGGCATTGTCTTGATGCGGATCACAATTCCGAGTTCACCGAGCGCCACAAACACTTCGGTGAAGAATTCCGCAACCGGCTTGGGCGCAAGCATGATTTGACGGAAATGCCCTTCACTGGTTCTCACCCACAGCACGTGATCGATGAAATCGAAGTCGATCTGGAAGGCGCGTTCACCATAGGGAATCGGCGAGGTGGTTAGGCCGCGCGCGGTCAAGTACAGCGCCACCTGCCAAGAGTGGTTGATCCACGGCGTTTGCACTAAGCGCAGCTTGCCGACGATCTGCGTCCACAGGTGCAGCGTGTCGCATGTATCCTTCCACGCCTCATACGGCAGATCAGGCCAGCGGTTGACTTGTGGATTCATGGCTCCAGCCTTTTCTTGCGGCATGGCAATCAAGTCGGGGAAGCAGAATTCGTGAGGCCTGTTCCGAGCCTATGCACGATACTTCGCTCATCCCTTGACGGCGGTGTCCGGCCGATCTTTGCCGGCCGACAGTTCGTCGTGCCAACGGCCATCCTTATCCTCGTAAGAGATACCCGTCGTCTCGCCGGGCACGCGCTGTTCCGCTGCGGCGCGCTCGGCCGCCTTGCGGGCCATGTCGTGGGTCGGAAATGTCTCGGAGAAGGCGCCGTTCGCCCGGTAGGCCCAGCCGCCATCATGTTCGACGATTTCATAGGTAACTTTGGTCATGTACATCTCCTTGCGATTCACGGGCCCCCAGGAACACCGCATTGAACCACCACGGACCTGGTGTAGGGGCACAAAATCAAGTCTATCAGAAGCGGCCGCCCTGCCGAAGCCGTGACTCCGGTACAGATCCGCCGGCACATGTACGCCATGGATACTACATCCTGTGTCTCGGCTTGCGGGTGGAAGCTGCGCACGGCCGCGGCACCCAGCGCAACGAAAGCGGCAAGGACGACAATCTGCGCGAAGAAACGGCGGTTCGGATTGATTCGGCGCCAACGCATGCAGGGACGGCAGCTTTGCAAATGCCTGAATGACGCCAAGACGTTTAGGTAAAGTGCCGCCACCTAAAGATCCATCGCCAGTCCCCGATGAGCCGGAATGCATAGCGTGAGAGAACGGCGATAGCGAGCAAGACCAGCGAGAGCACCCACACCAAGTCTGCCTATTGGCCCCCCATGCGGCGTCGCAATCATCCGTTAGTATTAAGGATGTCGGATGCCGGCGGTTGATGGCATTAGCGCGAGCCTCCGGATTACCACCCCGGAAAGCAAGCGCAAAAGCTCCGTTAATTCGACTTCAAAGCCGTGCCATCAACGCCCTCGCGATTTGTCCTCAAGCGCGTAGCGTGTGAGATCAAGAATGCCGGAACGAATGGGATCGTCGGTAAGGTGGGCCACGTTCACGGCGTCGAAGATCGACCAGAAGTCCTTGTTCAATCGCCGCACGCCGAACCTATCAACCAGCCGCTCGTAGTCCGCCGTCAACTTGATATTTACCGCGGTGCTCGCAAATTCATCGATCTGAGCTTCCGGCACGACGAAAAATATATTGGGGTAACCCCCGAGCACACCCGCCCGGATCGTGAGCGTGTCTTCCTCCGGAGCCAAGCGCTGTGACTCACCCAACATCCAGGAGATATTGGTATGTTCCCGGTTGTGGATAAGGCTGTAAAGCGAGGTGCGGCCGTCCTCGGTGCGCAACAGAAGGATCGCGAGATCGGGAAAGAATCGCGCGAACGGTGTGGCGTCAACGGCCTGCAGGGAGGCAATCCGGCGAAGCGCCCGCTCCGGTGCGGTGAGGTCGGTCTCTGCGCCTCGCGGCAGCCGCAACGTTTTCCAATTCAAGGTGTCGGGCCGCCCGCGCACCGGCAACGCCAGATAGTCTTCGAGGACGCGCTCGACGAATTCCTGCTTGGCGTTGGCCTCATTTCGATACGTGATAGCTGTGGGCGCTGCACCGTCAACAATCGGGAAGACAAAGCGAAGCTTGAGATCGGTGAGCGGCCCGCCGCGGTACCATGAGTTCCGCAGCCCAACCCGCTGTGACGCCGGCAGGAAGTCAAGAAACAGTTCCTCCGCTTCCATGCGGATCATGTCCATGTACAGCCGGGTCAGCGATTGATGGCCGATATTGCCGAAGACGTCATAGTTCACCACGAGATTGTAGACGAGGCGCTCGAGCAGCGGATAATCAAGGACGAACAGGGTCTTCGGCAAATCCCCGGCAGCGCCCTGCGTCACCACGGCCGTATCGAAATGTCGGAATACCGTAAGCAGCGCATTCGGATTGTTGTGATCGCCGTCCCAGATATCCTGCAATGTATAGCCCGCAGGGCGCAACTTACGGGCCGCCTCTGCCCTCAGCGTACGATACGCCTCTCGCTGCGCTACGAGGCGTCCAAAGAACGGAATGTCGTCGCGCAGCGGCACGTCGCTGCCCCACATGCCCGGCAAAATCAGCAATGGCTGGGCCGCCCTTTCATGCTCGGCAGATATCACCATGCTGTCGGCGTCGGGGCTCAGGAACAGGACAAAGAACTGTTCCTGGATCGAGTTGACCGCGATGCTGCCGTTGCAGACCGGACCTTTGATGAACGTGCTGACTTCGTACTCCGCGTCGTCGAGCAAAAACTGGTAGCGCGCTCGTGCGGGGATGTCGGCGAAGGTGACGAACGGATTGGCTGCCGTGTCTTCGCTGTAGCCGGGAAGTTGATTTACGTCCCATTCCGGTCGCGCAAATGTTTGCTTGATCCGTTCGAGCTTTTGCGGCGAGAGCTCATACGGGATGTGCGTTTTGTTGACGATCGTACCGTCCAGCTTGGCCAGGCAGTATTGGAAGTCGCTGGAACTCGGATCATCGTTCGGCCGCCGCGTAGCAATTTCGTCGATGCCCTCCTCGCACGGCGTCCGCGAGCGCACCAGACGGAAAAATGACGGGCGGCGGGTGGCTGTCTCCGTTGGGAAGTAAAGATGCGCCAGGAATAAGTGTTCATAGATATACCGGGCCAAAAGCCTGTCGCGCGGCGTCCTGCCATTCAGGAAGGCTTGCCAGGCCCGTACTTGGGACCGCTCTGCCGGCGACGTGGTCTGACGCGACGCCAAGCTCGCGTCAGACGGGCCCTGGGCACCGCCGGCGATCCATTCTCTCAGCGTAGCTATCTCGCTCTGCGACAATGGTGGCAGTCCGTATGGCATACCAAGCTCTGCGGCGTTCTGTGACACGAGTAAATTACTGCTGTCGACGGGACAGAAATTGCTGTCGCTAACCGACCTTTCCGGCTGCACATCCGGATGTTGCGCCCTGAGACCTAACAGGCGCATCAGCAGGGTGCGTGCAGGATCGCTGCTGCCGAGCACATCGAAGAAGCCTTTCGCACGCCAGTCGGCGACGCTGTGGCCGTCGATATCGAGACGGGTGGGGGCGACGCTGTTCGGTCGAGAGCCCTCATAGACATTGAGCTTGTTGGCACCACGCAACAAGCCGGGATAGCTTTGCAAATTGAGCTGGCAGGGCGCGTTATAGCAGCTATGACAAGCGACACAGCGCTGGTCGAAAATCGGTTGGATGCGCGTGAAATAGTTGTCAAGGGATTGAGCGGGCTGCGAATTGCAGCTCCGAATTCCGACGAATGATGCAAGGAAAATCGCCACGAGCAGGCTAGCCATGTAGAATCTGTACATTTCATCACACCATGGTAGAATGAGATTGAAAACGCCAGCAACGCGCACGCCGGCTGTACCTACGTCGAAACATTGTCTTCAACGAGGCTTAGTCCCTTATCGACTGACTCTGGACGCTTTGTACATAGATTTGGTCATGCGAGAGCCGGGATAATGGTGTTCTGGGTGAAGTGGCAAGCTGCGGCGATGGCGGTGCGGCCGGTCCGGGTCAGGTAGTATCTAAAGGTGCCGCGGTTGATGATGCCGAGATCAGTCGGTGAAGCTGGCGAGATAACCTGTCGGGCGAGAACTTGAGCTTGTCGCACGGGGCGCGGAGATCAGCGCGGCGGATGCCCGGCGATGTTGACGCTGGGAGTTTGCCGAGCACGCAGCAGGGCTTTTGCGTAGATCGCACAAATTGATGCCCTTTTTTCATACGCAAGACCCAGGCATTTTTATGCGGTTCAGCGCAGCCGTTCTGGGGAGGGGCCATCGTCACTCCCGCTTGAACCCGTATTCCTGCCAGCGGCGATCGACCATTTCCCAGTCCTCCGGCTCCGGTTTGACCATGGGCGGGTAGCGGTCGCCATCGTAATTCGCCTCCGGCTCGAAATCGAGGTTGACGGTGGCGTCGATCAGCACGCGGGTCCATTTGCCGGTGCCGTAGAGGTTGGTGTCGCGGAATTTCAGTCGCGTCGAGGGGTCGAGCGCCGAGCCGAATGTGCCGGGGAAGAACACGATGTCGTCCTCGGCGGCATTAACCCGATAGGCGAAGGCCCAGTCGATCGCGCCGTAATCGTGGATGTCGATATCGGTGTCCACGACCCAGATGTGCTTGTAGCGCAGGTGAGCGGCGTTGGAGCCCCAGATCGCGGCCGCCGCCTGCTTGGCCTGGCCCCGATAGGTCTGCTTGATCTGGATCATCAGCGTGGTGCCGTTGTTGGCCGGCGGGCAGTGCACGTCGGTGACGCCCGGCACGCCGGAACGCTCAAGAATGTTCCAAGCGAGTGCTGCGCGCTGCACCGAACTCATGATGGAGTTCTCGTTGAGCATCTTCGGCATGGTGCCTTCGAGCGTGCCGCGGAAGATCGGCTTGTCGCGGTGGGTGATCGCCGTCACCCGCACCTTGTGCTTGAGGCTCTGGTCGCCGCCGAAATAGCCGGTGTATTCGCCGAACGGGCCTTCCAGCTCGAAGGTCGCCGGGTCGGGCGAAATCCAGCCCTCGATGACGATCTCGGCCGACGCCGGCACCTGCAGCGGCACGGTTTCGCAATCGACCAATTCGACCGGGGCACCGCGCAGCGCGCCCATCACGTCATATTCCGACACGTCGGGCGGTACCGGGGCTGCGGCACAAAACGGCAGGCAGGGCTCCCAGCCATAGATGAACGCAACCGGCATCTCCTCGCCCTTGCCGGAGTATTTGGCAAAATCCTGGCCCCAATGCTGCGGGCGCCACAGCAGCACCGGAATGGTGTTCTTCTGCCCGATCATGCCGCGATAGATGCCGACATTCATGCGCCCCGAGACGGGATCGCGCGTCACCGTGCCCTGCATGGTGTTGATGTAGCGCCCGCCGTCGCGCGGATGCCATTGCGGCACCGGGAAATCGTAGAGGTTGATATCATCGCCGGTGATGATGTTCTGCTTCACCGGGCCGGTGGCGACCCGCACCGGCGGGATGCGGCCGGAAAACGCCTTGCGGGCGGCCAGCACCAGATCGGTGATCGGCGCGGTCTTCGGCAGGCCGAACATCATGGCGATGCGGGAATAGTTCGACAGCCCGCCGGTGAACAGCTGGCCGCAGCGCGCGTTGTGCTGATAATCCTTGATGTTGGAAAACAAGAGGGCGGGCCCGTTGCCGTTGCCGAAGGCGCGCCGCGCGATGGTGCCGAGTTCGCGGTTCCAATCCACTTCGGCCTCGACCTCGTGAAGCTCGCCCGCCTGCCGCAGCTGCGCGATCCATCCGCGCAAATCACCAAATTGCATCAAGCTCTCCTCATCGGTCCTCAGGCATGGCCGGACCGGACCGGCAGCGGCCCCCGCAGCCGCGTGTGGTATGTAGCCCGGATTGGAGCGTCAGCGAAAATCCGGGTCGGCGGCGCCAGCCGCCGCGGCTTTCCGGATCGGCCGGCCCCGGATTTACGCTGACGCTCCAATCCGGGCTACGGCCCCTACCCGCCCCCGTAGCCCGGATTGAAGCGCGGCGTGATCCGGGACAAACCCATCCAATTGTCGAGGCGCTTCCCGGTTGCACTGCATCCGGGCTACGAACCGCAACGAACCACGACAAGCCCGGACAGGCTTGCAAACCTTGCAAGTCCGGTTCATGCGGGGCGCAACCTATCCGCCACGGCGGGTCAGTCAATACGCATCGGAACGGGCGGGATTCAATGCAGAAGGACTATGCGGCCATGCGCGGCGCCGTCCTGCGCGACCTCGACGGCCTGCGCTACGAGGTGGATGCCGGGCGCAAGATCGGATGGCTCATCCTCGACCGGCCGCCGCTGAACATCATCTCCTACCGCGGCCGCAGCCAGATCGCCGCCATCATCGAGGCGTTCGGCGAGGACCCGGACGTGCGGGTGGTGGTGATCCGCGGCGCCAATGGCGTCTATTCATCGGGCGGCGACGTCAAGGCGTTTCCGGCGATTGCGCGCGACGGCATGTCGGACATGGCCCGCAATATCGCGGCGCCCGAGCGCTGCCCGAAGCCCGTCATCTGCGCCATGGAGAAATACGCCATGGGGGTCGGCTTCGAACTCGCGATGGCCTGCGATATCCGCATCGCCACCGCCGACACCGTACTGGCGCTGCCGGAAGTCTCGCTCGGGCAAATTCCCGGCAGCGGCGGCAGCCAGCGGGTCGCCCGCATCGCCGGGCTCACCCGCGCCGTCAACATGATGATGCTGGGCCGCCGCATTCCGGCGGCGGAGGCGCATGCGTGGGGCTTGCTCACTCGCGTGGCCGAAGACGCCGCCGCGCTCGACCGCATGATTGCCGAGATGGCGGCGCATCTTGCCGCGCAATCAGCGCTGGCGCTGAAAACGATCAAGCGCGTGCTGGCCGCAACCTACGACATGGGACTCACCGCCGGGCTGGAACTCGAGGGCCATGCCTATGAAAAGCTGCGGGAAGGCGAGGATTACCGGGAGGGTATTGCGGCGTTCAGCGAGAAGCGGAAGCCGAGATTCAAGTAAGGGTTTTATCTCTCGGGGCTCACGGCATTCAGGCAAGCCTGCATTTCTGTAGGAATTCGATGGTTTGCTGTGCGCATTCCTCCGGTTTCTCGACCTGCAGCATGTGCCCGGTGCCGGGCACGAAACAATAGTCGTACCCGTTCTCGGTGCCGAGCGCCTGGTTGGCGCGTCCGGTCGGCGGGCCGCCTTTGAGGTCCGGGTCGGCGCCGATGAGCTTGACCGGACCGCCGAACGCGCTCGCCCGTGGCCATAGATTCATTGTCATGGCCTGCTGGTAGATCGCGGCCTCGTTGGCCGGACCGCACACCAGCACAAAACCCTCCCCGTTCGGGTTCTTGCGCAGCACCGAGCGGGCCATCAATTCATGGACGCCCGGCGCCCAGGCCTGCCCCACGCGGGATTTGGCGAACTCGGAGGCCAGTTCCGCGACACTGGCAAAATGGGTGCGGCGGTTCTTGGCAAACTCCGTCAGCCGGACCTCGAACGCTTCCATGGCGGGGTAGACCGCGTGTCCCGGCGGCGGCACGTTGGGCGGATCGAAGAGAATCAATGCGTCGCAGCGGAAGCCGATTTCAAGCGCATGCTTCATCGCTGTGCGGCCCGACATGGAATGAAAGATGCCGACCGATTGTTTTGGGCCGAGCCGCGCGGTGACGTCCTGGTAAACGCGTTCGAGGTCGCGGCTGAGCTGCTCATAGGTGTGATGGGCCGGCACCACGGGAATATTCTCGCCGTGATTGCGGAAATCGAACACGATCACGTCGAAGCGTTCGAGAAAGTGCCGCCAGTACGGCAGGTAGCCATTGATGGCGTAGCCATTCCCGTGGCTCAGAAACAGCCGCGTGCCGTCCGGGTTGCCGTGCCGGCGCACCCGGATCGCGGCTCCGTCTTCGAGCGGGACGTCGAAGGTTTGGTGCGGCGTGGGGACTTGCAGATGCATGGTTGGGAGTCCTCGGCCGGAACTGGCCGCCTGGTGGTAGCCCGGATGAGCGACCCGTTTGGTCGCGGTATCCGGGAACGGCGGTCCCGCATTTCGCTTCGCTCATGCGGGCTACGGAGCAACGGTTACTTCAGCGGTTTGAGCCCGAATTCGCCCCAGCGCCGCGCCACCGCGGCGATGTCGGCCTCCTCGGGCCACACCTTCGGGGGGAAGCGGGCGCCGCCGAGATCCGGATCGGGGTCGTAATCGAGGTTCATGGTGGCGTCGATCAGGACGCGGTTCCACTTGCCGGTACCGAACAGCGCCGGGTTGCGGTCGCGGCGGCGGGTCGAGGGGTCGAGGCCGGCCCCGAAGGTCGCCGGCATGACGACGATATCGTCCTCGCCGGCATTGACCCGGTAGGCGATCGCCCAGTCCACCGCCGCATAGTCGTGGATGTCGATGTCGTCGTCCACCACGGTGATGTGCTTGTAGCGCACATGGGCGGCCGAGGAGCCCCAGATCGCATTGGCCGCCTGCTTGGCTTGGCCGCGGTAGCTCTGCTTCATCTGGATCAGCAGATTGATGCCGGCATGGACGGGCGGGCACCACACGTCGGTGATGCCCGGAACCCCGGCACGCTCCAGCACGCTCCAGGCGGTGGCGGCGCGCATGATGGAGGAGCAGATCGCATTTTCGGAAAAGCTGCCGGGCAAAGAGCCCTCGATGGTGCCGCGCAGGATCGGGTCGTTGCGGTGGGTGATGGCGGTCACCCGAATGGTGGGCTTCGGCGACTTGTCACCGGCCAGATAGCCGGTGAACTCCGCAAACGGGCCTTCCATCACGTATTTCGCCGGATCGAGCTGAAGATAGCCCTCGATCACGATTTCGGCGCTTGCCGGCACATGCAGGTCGACGGTCTCGCATTTGACCAGTTCGACCGGCGCGCCGCGAATGGCGCCCATGACGTCGTATTCGCACACGCCTTTCTGCACCGGCGCGCCGCCGGTGAAGCCGAGCGCCGGTTCCCAGCCGATCGCCACCGCGATCGGCATTTCATTGTGCCCGGCGCGCTCCCACGAAGTGGCGTGCTGGCCGATATGCTGGGCACGCCACATAAGAGTGGGGATCTCGGTCTTGCTCGCCACCATGCCGCGGTAGATGCCGACATTCATGACGCCGGTGTCGTGATCCTTGGTGACGCAGCCCCCATAGGTGAGAAGATAGCGCCCGCCGTCGAGCCTGTTCCACCACGGGGAAGGAAATTCGTAGAGATCGACGGCGTCGCCGAGGACGATATTCTCCTTCACCGGGCCGGTCGCCACGATTTTCGGCGCAATGCCGCCAGAGAGCACGTTGCGGCCGAGCTTGACCAGATCGCGCGGATGGGTGTCCGGCGCGCAGCCCAGCATCATGGCGACCCGGCGGTAACTCGACAGCCCGCAGCCGAAGATCTTTCGGCAGCGCGCATTCGCTCCGTAATCCTTGATGGTGTTGAACAGCAGCGCCGGCCCGTCGCCGGTGCCCTGGGCGAGCCGCATCACGGTCCCGATCTCGATGTTCCAATCGACCTCCGCATCGACCTCGCGGATTTCCCCGGCCGCGCGGAGGGCGTCGATCCAGCCGCGAAGATCCCCATAGGCGACCGGATTGCGTTCGATTGTCATTGCGTGTTCCTTGAGAGTGCATTGCCCGCGCTGCGTTGGACGGGTGTTATGCCCGCGTGGTTCCGTCACTTCAACGGCGAACGCGTCCGGCGGGTTGAGTTTGAGAGGGCGTACCGCCCGGCGGATTTTCCCCCGTGGATCGCAAGGCTTTGAATTTCCGATGGCGGTGCAAGACCCGTTGTGGCCGTGCCCGACCTGTGCAAGGCTATTGTTGTCGGGATAAACTGACGGTACGGCTGCCGGATACGTGCGGCCATGGTGACGGACCGCCGGGAGGCGCAACGATGCTGCATAGGATCTTTGGCACGGCTGTTTTGGGCTGGTTCGCCGTTGCGCTGACGATGACGGGTGCGCCGGCCCAACAGGCGGATGACGGCAAGTACCCGGATTGGAAGGGGCAGTGGAACCGGTTCGCGGTCCGGCTGCCGACCCAGCCCTCGCACGATCAGACCAAGCCGTGGGGGTTCGGCCAAGAGGCGCCGCTGACGGACGAATACAAGGCCGTGTTGGAGGCGAGCATTGCCGACCAGGCGCGAGGCGGGCTTGGCAACTTTCCCACCACGCTCGGACGCCCGGCCGGCATGCCGAACATGATGATGGGCTTCGGGCCGCTGGAATTCGTCGTCACACCGCATACGACCTATATCTTGATCGGCTGGCACGACCACTATCGGCGCATCTTCACCGACGGGCGCGATTGGCCCGACGAGATCGAGCCGACGTTTTCGGGCTACTCGATCGGCAAATGGGTCGATACCGACGGCGACGGCAAATATGACGTGCTCGAAGTCGAGACCCGCGGCTTCAAGGGACCGCGCGCTTATGATGAAGCCGGACTGCCGCTGCATGTGGACAATCAATCCATCTTCCGGGAGCGCATTTACCGCGACAAGGCCGATCCCAAGATATTGCATGACGAGATCACCTCGATCGACCATGCGCTGACGCGGCCGTGGACCGTGGACAAACGATACGTGCATAATTCCGACCCATATCCGTACTGGCCGGAATTCTATACGGTCGAAGGCAATCATCAGATCGGCATCGGCAAGGAGAACTATTTCCTGAGCGGCGACGGAATGCTGATGCCGACCAAAAAGGGCCAAGCGCCGCCCGATCTGCGCTATTTCGACACGACGCAAAAGTGACGGTTCGGCCAGGACCGGATCAGCTCGGCAATCCGGTCGCTACGGCATCGACATCCTGGCGCGTGCCGCCGAGCCAGCCGCGGCGGCCGCAATGGCAGTTTGCGGTGCGCTACTTCGTGGCGGGAAAATATTTCAGGTCCGGCGGCTGCTGTCCCTTCTTGGTCGGCATGAGCAGGCCGTCGCCGCTCACCATGTAGCCCTCGTTACCAATCTGTACATGGCCATTAAATTCTCCGCAGACATTTTCGATCCAAACCGGCTGGTTCTTGACGACCCGGCGGAAACCTTTGACGACCGACCACGGCCGCGTCAGCGCATGATCGAACACCGTGACCTCATCGATCAGCAGGTTCGGATCGGTCCGATCGACGTGAATGCGTTCCTTCACGACACTCTGATTGTCATCGTGCAGCGGAATGCCGCTGGCGTCGTAGGCGCGCGGCCCGATGAAGCCGCGGGTTTCCACCTCCAATAGGTCATACTTGCCGTCGCCGTCGGTATCGATCCATTTGCCGATGGAATAGCCGAGCAGCGATCCGACGATCTCCTTCGGCCAGTCGCGGCCGTCGGTAAAAATACGCCGGGAGTCGTGGATATTTTCCACCAGAATATGGGTGGCCTGCGGCGTCACGATGAATTCCGTTTGACCATACCCATTGGTAACCCGCGGCATGCCGGGCGAAGCACACGTGTAGGTGACACCGATGCCCTGTCCGCCGGCCGCCTGGTCGGCAAGGTTCGCCTCGAACCGGGCCTGGTATTCCGGCGTCAGCGGCGGTTGCTGCGCCGGGCCCCAGCCCTTGGTCGGGTCGAACGTGTTGAACCGGCCCTGTCCCGGCGTTGTCACCGCGTTGGGAGCGCGGCGCCACTGCCCTTTCAAATCCGGATATTTCAATTCGTCGAACGCCAGCGCGGCGCCGACGTTCATCGCAATCGCCGCCAGCACGGACGCGCCGATAATGTGACCGTAATTCATGGCTGACCTCCCCTCGACATTATGCAGGTTCACGGCAATTCGTCGAAAGCGACCGGCACCGACCGCTCCAGGAAATTGAGGCGCGTCCATCCGGGGTAGCGCGCCTGGAACTCCGCGCTGATGAGCCGTCCCGCCTCGTCCGCGCTCTTGCCCTCCCGCTTGAGCGCCTGGATACGGTTTTGTAAATCGACCAGAAAAGCGCGCTGTTCCGGGATCAAACCGGCATCGCCGGGCAAGCTATGATCGGGCAGGATCATGGCGGGCTTTAAGGCCGCGACCCGGTCGAGCACGGCAATCCAGCTCTTGATGCTCGACCGCGAACCGGAAAGTCCGATGCCGGCTTTGTTCTGCACCACGTCGCCGGAAACCAGCAGGCCGTCCGGCTCGACAAGGGTCAGCATATCGCCGTTGGAATGGGCCGGCCCGAACCAGAACAGCCGCGCCTGGACATCGCCGAGATCCACCGTGAGTTCATTGTCGAACACGATATCGGCCCTGCCGACACGCGCACCTGCGAGCAACTCCCGGTTGATGTCGCTGCGCCCGCGGAACGCCTCGATGCCGGCGGCGCCGGTCTCCTCCAGCTCCTGCTGCTGCGCCCGCGGCCGGATCACCACGGTCTCGGGCGGAAATCCGTCCTGGCCCGAGGAATGCTCCGCATGGGCATGGGTGGTGGTCAGGAACAATTTGCCGCCCTTGCGAACCTTCGCCGCCTCCGCGGCAATGAAGGCGCCGTTGCGGTTGCCAAGCCCGGTATCGACGACGAGCGTGCCCTTGGTCCCGACCACGATCGCGATGTTGGGATTGCCGAAGATCGCAAACACATGCGACGTGAGCTGTTTTGGCGCGCTCTCGCTCAATACGATGTTGCCCGGCTGCTGCGCGTTTGCCGCAACAGGCACCGCCAACAGGCCAATCCACACCAGCAGGTTCGCCGGTCTTCGCATCGATCGCTCCCTTTTCCGTTGGATCGGAGATGTTGTGGCCGATCTACCATTTCCGCGGTCGCAGCGGTCAATATTTCCGCGGGCCGCCGTGGCCAGCCCCCGCGACGGATGCCTTCGGCTAAGTGGATGGTATCACCGTCCATGCGCCCGGCGGCGAAATCGGACACCAGTCTTTTGATGCAAACTTCTGCCGCTACCCCAGTATCCAATTCTCCGCCCGGATGACTCCGACGATCGGCATGCAAGGCGGCATCCCAAGGTCCGTGCAGACGTCAGGGATGTTCGGCCGGTGTAAGCTGCCGGTCGGCTTTTCGTCAGTGACAATCTGGAAGCGTCCCACACGGGCAAGCGCGATCACAAATGGATCGGCCGACGTCCGCAGCTTGCGTTCGCCCACAAGACGCGGATACTTCGCCAGCACCCGCGCCGCTTCGATCTGGACTGCTTCCTCCAAATCCCGAAACATATGGCCTCCTCGGCAGAATTGTGGGTGGAATCCGGCAGCTGCGGAGATCACCGACGTACTCCAGCCACTCTTTGCCGTCGAACGCTTGGTGGCGAACAAGGCTGGGTGGCAAGCTCCGTCAAGGCCCTCCAGCCGCCGAAGGCGGGGGCCGAAGGCCAGCCTTGACGGGGCTTGCCACCCAGCCATACTCGGTTCACCGAGAGCGACGGCTGGATGCACCTGCGGATGCATCCGCCGTACAGACGCGTACGGACGGCTGCTCGAAGCGCGATCCGAACCTCGATTATTTCGAGGCCGAATGGCAGTTCCTTGGCATCATACCCGAAGCCGTCGTGACGGGATTGATTCAAACACCAGAAAGCCTTCCAGTTACGGCATTTCTTTCGCTTTCGAAGCTTCATGGAGCGCGTGCCGGCTGACGTTCGGAGCCCCGACGCACCCACAAATTCTCCCGAGGACCCAACATATGTTTTCGTGCGTTCAGCCAAGCACGCATGGCGATGGCAAAGCCGCGCATTTCCCGAAGCTCGACGCTCCAGTGCGGGCCGCTGATCACAAAAACCAAGACATCATTTTCTTCCAGCCGTCGCCGCCAGTAATCGAAAGCCCTGCCCTGTCGTGCCGCTCGCGTCTGGCCTTCGGTATCAATCTTGAGAAAATCCCGAATGTTGCGACCAACCTTCTCCGGGTCGTCAGCAAGGCTGGCGTGCAGTGGGAACGGCTTTGGCCCGCCGCCGAGTTCGTGGAACAGCTCCAACGCAAGCTCGCGTCTCTCGTAAGCGCGGCGGATGTGATAGGTGAGGTTCGCCGAAACCGGTTCTTCAGCGGCATCCCGGAGCCGGCGGAAATCCCGAAGCGGCGCAAAATCCTTTGGCGGCGCCGGAAGATAAAACACCGCGAGCGGAAAGTGATACGCAGCCGCCAGATTGCGAAGCTGGCCGAGCGTTGGTGCATCGTCGGTTCCATCCTGCTCCCAGCTGTGCACACGTTCGACGGAAACATGCGCTGCTTTGGCCGCATTTTCGATCTTTACCTTTGCGCGCCCACGCGCCCAGCGCAGCATTTCTGGCTTCACAAGAGCCTTAATGGCGGCCATGCGGAGCGCTCTCCGTCAATGGAACGGGCGACGGCAGACGCGCGGCCGCTGCTGAATTCATATTGAACCGTTCATAGACCATGCTGATCTCGTATTCCTTGCTCCATCGTATATCACCATGGAGGTCCCGTTTGCAGCAAACACGCACAGACACCGGTCGTCAAAGTCCATCACGGCACAGGGTGCCGGCAGCGCGACCACCACCCCCCCGCTCAATGCCCCGCAGTCGCCCCGGCCGGCCGCTGCGGGCGCCTCATCATGATCCCGAAGGCCGCCAGCGCAACGAAAAGCACCGTCATGATCAGGAACACGTCGGCGAAGCTCATCACGGTGGCCTGCAGGCGCACGAGTGCCGTCATGGATTTCAGCGCCATGGCCTCGGCGTCGGAACCCGGGAAGCGTGCGGTCAAGTTCGACAGCATTTCGGTCGCCGGAATGCTCGCCCAATTCACCGCCTCGTGCAGGCGCGACAGGTGCAGGTCCATCCGGTTGTTGAGCACGGTATTGATGGCCGCAAGCCCGATCGCCCCGCCGAGATTGCGCATCAGGTTGAACAGGCCGGAGGCGTTCTTGACCCGGTCAGGTGCCAATGTGCCGAGCGCCGTGTTGGTCACCGGCACGATGGCGAGCATCAGGCCGACGCCGCGAAACACCTGCGGCCACAAGAGTTCCCAGAAATCCCAATCCTTGGTCACGAAGGTCATCTGCCAAGTGCCGATGGCAAAGCACAGGAAGCCCGCCATCAGCACGAAGCGCGGGTCGAACCGTTCGCTGAGCTGTCCGGCGATCGGCGCGGTGAAAAACATCACCAGGCCGGAGACGAACATGGTCTCGCCGATCATCAGCGCATTGTAGCCGCGCACCTGGGCGAGATAGACCGGATAGATGTAGGTCAGGCCGTAGAGTCCGATGCCGAGCACGAAGGAGAACAGGCTGCCGATGGTGAAGTTGCGGTTAGAAAACGCACGCAGATCGACGATCGGTACGCGCGCCGTCAGCGCGCGGGCGAAGAACGCGACGGCCGACACGGCGGACAGGATCGCCAGGGCGAAAATGGTATTATCGTCAAGCCAGTCGTAGCGCGGGCCTTCTTCGAGCACGTATTCCAGGGCGCCGAGAAAACCGGCCATGAAGATCAGCCCGTACCAGTCGAATTGGCGCAGCAGGGCGTAATCCGGCTTGTCGAAATCGATCAGGGTGACGGCCGCCAGCGTGACCAGGATGCCGGGGATCACGTTGATGAAGAACAGCCAGTGCCACGACCAAGCGTCGGTGAGATAGCCGCCGACCGTCGGTCCGATGGTGGGGGCGAGGGTGGCGATGAGCCCGATAAGCGGTGCGACCAGCTTCTGCCGCGGTCCCGGAAAGATCAGGTAGGCGGTGGCGAATACGGTCGGCACCATGCCGCCGCCGATAAATCCCTGCACGGCGCGCCAAAAAATCATGGTGCTGATCGATGAAGTCAAACCGCACATGATGCTGGCGAGGGTGAACCCCGCCGCGGCGGTCGCAAACAGGATGCGGGTGCCGAGCGCGCGCGACAAGAATCCGGACAGCGGAATCGCGATCACCTCGGCGATCAAATAGGACGTTTGTACCCAGGGGATTTCATCCGCCGAGGCGGCGAGGCCGGCCTGAATCTCGGCAAGCGAGGATGACACGATTTGGATGTCGAGGATGGCCATGAACATGCCGAAGCACATGGCCATGAAGGCCAGCAGCCGGCGCGCGGAGATGCCATCGCCGGCCGCCTGGTTTGCGGGCACTCGGAAGGCCGGGAGCGGCGAGGTGACAGGAAGCGTCGCGGCGGATGTCATTGGCCTATCTCCCTGCAGGTTTACTGACGAGCCGCCAGAACGCCACGGGTGCCGCGGTCGATGCCGGCGGCTCGGCTGCGCGCATCGTCGGCCTTGGTGTTGACGCTGACGATTACCGACATGCCGGGCCGCAGCAGCTGCTGCCGCGCCACCTCGACCGGAACCGCGATGCGGACCGGCAGCCGCTGCACGATTTTTGTGAAATTGCCGGTCGCATTGTCGGGCGGCAGCAGCGAAAAAATCGAGCCGGAGGCCGGAGATACGCTCTCCACCCTGGCGTCGATTGGGTGGCCTGGCAGCGCGTCGACGCTCACCGATACAGGCTGGCCGGGCTGCACGCGCGCCAGCTGGGTTTCCTTGAAATTGGCGTCGATGAAGACCTCGCCGAGCGGCACGAGGCTCGCGATCCGCTGGCCCGGCTGGACGAAATCGCCGGTTTGCACCGCGCGGTTACCAAATACGCCATCGACCGGAGCGCGGATCACCGCGAACGACAGGTCGCGCTCCGCTTTGGCCAGCGCAGTCTTCAGTTCGTCGAGGGTGCGGACGGCTTCCTGTTGCTGCGCCTTGAGCACGTCGAGGTTGGCTTGCGCCGCGTCGATACCCGACTGCGCGCTGCGCTCGGCCGCAACCGCCTGATCGCGGTTCGTCTCCGACTGCTCGAGCGTCTGACGGCTCGCATATTGCCGCACTTCCAGCGCGTGCTGGCGATCGAATTCGAGCTGCATCCGTTTGGTGCCGGCTTGGGCGGACATCAACTGTGCCCGCGCCTGGGCGATCGTCGCCTGTTGGGCCACGATCTGTCGCCCGATCCGCTCGACGGTCGCCTGCTGGGTGGCGACCTTGCCTTGCGCCGCCTCGACGGCGAGGCGGTAATCGCCGTCGTCGATGGTGGCGATGACATCACCGGCGCGGACTTGCTCATTGTCATCGACCGGAATGCTCGCCACGTAGCCGGAAATCTTTGACGCCAAAGTGGTATTATGAGCCCGCACATAGGCGTCGTCGGTCGTGACCAAGAAGCGCCCGGTCGTCCACCACTGCGTGCCGTACCAACCTGTGCCGGCGAGCAGCAGAACGGCGACCGATGCGATCAGCGCGCGTTTTCGCCCCCGGTGCGGATGCTCTGCGACCACCGCCGTCGCCTCCGGTGCGGCCGCGCCGGCAGCTACCGTCTCTAGGTCCGCGGGCCTTGTTCCGACTTTTTGCCTGTCAACAACCGTCGGCAGCTGCACCGCAAATCCGGATTCTTCGTCGCGCTCTCTGTACATGGCCTGCTCCATCCACCTTGGGATCGGCCATATGACCGAACCGTTCGGTCATTAATAGGACTGCCGTGCGCCGATGTCAAGAATGACCGAACCGTTCGGTCATTGAATTTTTGATTGAGTGTAGCTATGTGATCGGTAAAGCTGCGCGTGCCGCAGATGAATTGGGGTGAACCATGAACGCCGCCGTGAGCGCCGAAGCTCAAGTCAGAACCGCACCACCGAGCGCAGAGGATAGCGTCAAGCGCCGCCAGATCGTCGAGGGTGCGCGGTCGGTATTCCTGGCGAAGGGGTTCGACGCCGCCAGCATGAGCGACATTGCGCGCGCGGCCGGCGTGTCCAAGGGCACGCTTTATGTCTATTTCATCAATAAGGAGCAGCTATTCCAGGCCATCGTGGAGGTGGAATGCGCGTTTCATGCAGAGGGCGTATTCGACCTCGATCCCGCCGACCATGACGTCGTGCGCGTGCTGACGCGACTGGGGATCGCCTATGTGGGCTTGCTGTGTCGTCCGGAGAAAGCTTCGGTGCTGCGCACCGTGATGGCCATCTCCGACCGCATGCCGGAGATGGGCAAGGGTTTCTATGAGACCGGGCCGGCGGCGGGAATCGCAAGCCTCGCCGCATACTTGCGCGCGCAGAACGAAGCCGGGGTGCTGGCGGTCGAAGATTGCGAAGTGGCGGCAGCCCAGTTCATGGACTCCTGCCAATCGACACTGTTCAAGCCGGTGCTGTTCAATTTCCGGGCGGCGCCGGAGCCGAACCAAATTGAGCATGTCGTGGGGATCGCGGTACGGACCTTCATGGCTGCGTATCGGGCCCGTTAGCGTACGCATGGCGCGGATTGGCCTGAAGTTCGTTCACCATCAAGCCGCAGCCGGCTTGATAAACGCTCGTTGTGCCGAAAAACGATCAAGATCGAAACTCGTCAGCATCCAGGGCTCGAACCGAACCAGGAATCCGACACCCTATTGGACGAAGGTCTCAAGCCTCACTGGAAACGATTGGTCGGCCCCGTACCGACCCGTAAAGATTCCTGTGTACAGAGACGCATTCACGCGAAGGCCGACGACATGAGCCAAGGCGGTGCACGCATTGTGGAATCCTCATCGCCCGGGCAGCCTGCCGAGAGGCTGGAGGTGGTGACATTGGCGGGCCTCAAGCACGCCCGCGTGGAGGAAATTCGCGCCGGCTACGCGTGTTTGCGTGAAGACCTTGCTCACTTTGCACATGCCAATGGGGGCCGATTCTGGGTCTATGGATCGGCGGTCTCGGGCCGGTTTCATGCCGACAGCGACATCGACATCATCGTCGATTTCGATGATGCGCAAATCGGGGAGGCGCTCGATATGGTCGAAGCCGCGTGCGCGCGTCTCCGCTTGAAACCCGATATACAACCGAAGGCCTGGTGCACGAAACAATTCCTCGCCAAAATTCATGCGACCGCGTTGCTGCTGCCGTGACCGACGCGCGCTGGTTCGAGGTCGATGCCGATATCGAAGCGGCCATCCGGCATTTTCACGCGGCGGTTTCTTTACACCAAAAGGGTGGATTCGATGCGCCCGGATTGGACGGCTATCAGGCCGAGATGGCACTGATGCATGCGTTGCAATCGGCACATACGTCGCTTGAAGGTGGACTGTTGCGGATACTATCGATGCTGGGAGAGGAACGGCCGGTCGGCGAAACCTGGCATGCGGACCTAATCAGGCGTGTTGCCGCCGCGTTGCCGGGAAGAAGGCCGGCGATCATCAGTGCGCCGCTGGCCCAGGCGGCAACCGAAACGCGACGTTTCCGGCACCGTGCGGCTCACAACTACGATAGCTTCCGGGTCCACGAGGTCGGCCGGACGATCGAGGCGGCCTCGCGGCTCGCAGAGGGGTTGCGGGCGGAGATCGATGCGTTCAGAAGCATCATCGATCCACCTGCGGACCATCCACTCTGATCGAATGCCCGAATCCCGTGCCATCGACGACCAGCGCTTCATGGCGCTTGCACTTGCGCTCGGCCGCCGCGGGCTCGGTAATGCGTGGCCGAATCCGGCGGTCGGCGCCGTTGTGGTGCGTTATGAGGGGGGAGAGCCGGTGATCGTCGGCCGCGGCTGGACGCAGCCGGGGGGGCGCCCGCACGCCGAGACCGAAGCTTTGCGCCGGGCCGGAGCGGCGGCACGCGGTGCGACGCTTTACGCGACGCTGGAGCCATGCTCCCACCAAGGCCAAACGCCGCCATGTACCGACGCGATCATCGCGGCGGGCATTTCCCGCGTGGTGTCTGCGATGGAGGACCCCAATGTCCGGGTGGCGGGACGCGGGCACGCGCTGTTGCGCGCAGCGGGGCTTGCCGTCAACATCGGGATCGGCGGCGCAGAAGCGCGGCGCGCGCATGCCGGGCACATTCGGCGCACCTGCGAACATCGGCCCCACGTCACGCTGAAACTCGCGGTGTCGTCCGACGGCAAGGCGGGGCTTGCGGGGCCAAAACCGGTTCAAATTACCGGAACTGCCGCGCGGGCCAAGGCGCATCTGCTGCGCGCAATGAACGATGCCATTCTGGTCGGCATCGGCACCGTGTTGGCGGACGATCCGCAACTGACCTGCCGGCTTCCCGGAATGGCGGCGCAGTCTCCGGTGCGGGTGGTGCTCGAACTCGCAGTTGCGTCTGCCGCTCGCAAGCGCACTCGCACGCGGCGCACGGCAAACCCCGCTGTGGATCGTGACTGGCGAGGCCGCCTCCGCAGCGGCCGCAAAGGCTTTGACTTCCGAGGGCGCCGAGATCTTGCGCGCGCCGGCCGCCGCCGGCCGATTGGATGTGATGGCCGTGCTTCACCTGCTGGCGGACCGTGGCATCACCCGCCTGATGGTGGAGGGCGGACCGACGGTTGCGGCCGCGTTCGTCGCCGCCGATATGATCGACGAAGCCGTCATCATGCGCGGCCCGCAGCCGATCGGTCCGGACGGCATCGACGCCTTGCACGCCCTGCCGCTTTCGACACTGACGCAATCGTGCAGGTTTCGCGCGTCGGGCTCTGAAATTCTCGGTCCAGACATCATCGAAAGCTTCGAGCGACCATGTTTACCGGCATTGTCACCGACATCGGCGAAGTGATCGCCATCGCGCCCCGCGCCGAGCGGCTGCGGCGGCTCACGATCGCTTGCCGTTACGACCGCGCCGGCATCGCGGACGGCGCCTCGATCGCCTGCAACGGCGTGTGCCTCACGGTGGTTGCCGCCGGCATCGAGGCCGGCCGCACCTGGTTTGCGGCGGACACCGCCGCCGAGACGCTGGCGGTGACGACGGTCGGCGACTGGACGCCCGGCACGCGGATCAATCTGGAGCGCGCGCTCAAGATCGGCGATGAGCTTGGCGGGCACATCGTTGCCGGCCACGTGGATGGGATTGCGAAGGTCGCCGAGCGTCAGGATCTCGACCACATGGCGCGGATTTGGTTCGACGCGCCCCAACAGCTTTCGCGTTTCATCGCCGCCAAGGGCTCGGTTGCGCTCGACGGGGTTTCGCTGACGGTGAATGAGGTTGCAGGAGACCGGTTCGCGGTGTTGATCGTGCCTCACACGCTTGATGTGACCACCTTCGCGGGGCTGCGTCCCGGCGACCGGGTCAATCTCGAAGTGGATCTGATGGCCCGCTATGCGGCGCGATTGATCGGCAGCGGATGAGCAAAAAGCTGGCGGCTGGTTGTCGCCGGATCCGGCCGGACCGCGCGCTTGCTTTTTCTCGCGCCGTGCTGGTACTGACAGCGCTTCCTGCCGACACGCTCGACCGCCGGTCTCGAATCCATCGGGGCGGCGCACGTGCTGTTTGTGCCCTCGTTGACGGTTTTAGGTTCCAGGATCGAGAATGGTCGAAGCGCGACGACGAACCGAGTCGATGCCCACGCCGCTCACAGGCGTGCGCCTCCTCGTCGTTCAGTCGGACTATTATGAAGAGATTGCCGCCGCGCTGCTGGCCGGTGCCAAGCGCGCGCTGGAGGCGGTGCAGGTTGCCTACGATGTCGTTACCGTGCCGGGGGCGCTCGAAATCCCCCAGGCGGCTGCCATGGCCGTCGGGGCGCGCGGACGCAAAATTTATGATGGAGTCATCGCGCTGGGTTGCGTTATCCGGGGCGAAACAAGTCATTACGACATCGTGGCCGGCGAGTCGGCGCGCGCGCTGATGGAGATCGGGATCAACCACAGGGTTCCCATGGGAAATGGAATACTTACGGTGGATAACGCGGACCAGGCCGCAGTTCGGGCCGCCCTCGACCGTGGCGACAAAGGCGGGGCTGCGGCCAAGGCCGTCATCGCCTTGCTGCGCGTGAGGATGCGCCTCGCGGCCGCGCGTAAACGCCGATGACCCGCGCGTCAAAACCAGGAGATTTCCCCCGAGGCGACACCGCGGCATCGAGAACCAACCGTCCGCGGGCGAGCGATAGCGGTCCCCGCAAGGCCAATCGGCGCGGCGCCGCGCGGCTCGCCGCCGTGCAGGCGCTCTACCAGATGGATATGGCAGGTGCCGGGCTCAACGAGATTCTCGCCCAGTTCGAGAGTCATTGGATCGGCCGGGAAGTGGAGGGCGAGCAGTACCTGCCGGCTGAACCGGCATTTTTCCGCGACATTGTTTCCGGAGTCGTCGCGGCGCAGCGTCATCTCGATCCGCGCATCGACGAAGCGCTGGAAGCGACGTGGCCGCTCAAGCGGGTTGAGGCCGTGCTGCGCTCGGTGCTTCGCGCCGGGGCCTACGAACTGGAGAAGCGCACCGATATTCCGGCGCGCGTGATCGTGTCGGAATATGTCGATGTGGCGCGTGCGTTCGTCGAGCCGACCGAGACCGGGATGGTCAACGCCGTGCTGGACCGGATCGCGCGCCAGTCACGGCCGGGGGAGTTCGACCGCGCCTAACACAGCGCTTAACAAAGCGATGCCGATGCTCTACGACCGCACGATGACGGAAGGTGGAATGTACGCTAACTTTTCAGATGTGCCTTCACCTGATCGCGTGATATAAGCCGCGCCGCGCGGCGGCGGCATGTGCCCTGGCGGGCGTGGCGGAATTGGTAGACGCGCTGGATTTAGGTTCCAGTGACGCAAGTCGTGGGGGTTCAAGTCCCTCCGCCCGCACCACCCTCGACCGCCGCCGCCGGCTGGCGCCGTGTCGTGGGCCCCAAAGTCCCTGCTTTCGAGAATCGACACGCTAACCTTGAACAAGTCACCAACGATGCAAGTCACCGAGACCACCGCCCAGGGCCTGAAGCGCGAATTCCAGGTCACCGTTCCGGCGACCGACCTGGAAGCGCGCGTCAACGAGCGCCTCGTCGAAATGAAGGACCGGGTGAGGATCAACGGCTTCCGGCCCGGCAAAGTGCCGGTCGCCCACCTCAAGAAGGTCTACGGACGGGCCGTGATGGCGGAGACCATCGACCAATTGGTGCGCGAGACCAATGCCAAGATCGTCACCGATCGGGGTCTTAAGCTGGCCACGGAACCCACGATCAAATTGACGGAGGATGCCGGCGAGATCGCCAATATCTTCGCCGGGAAGATCGATCTGTCCTATTCGGTTGCGTGCGAAGTGGTGCCGCAGATTACGCTGGCCGACTTCAAGGACATCAAACTGGAAAAGCCGGTTGCCGATGTCACCGATGCCGACGTCGACGAGGGACTGCGCCGCATTGCGGACCAGAACCGCACCTATACGGCCAAGCCCGCGGGTGCGGCGGCGGAACGGGACGACCGGGTCGTCATTTCCTTCAAGGGCACCATCGATGGCGAGGATTTTGAAGGTAACACCGCGGAGGAGGTGCCGGTCATTATTGGTGTAAACAGCCTGCTGCCGGGATTCGAGGATCAACTGGTGGGCATCACCGCGGGGGAGTCGCGCACCGTCACGGCGACGTTTCCGGCGGATTATGCGGCCGAGCAGCTCGCCGGTAAAACGGCGGTCTTCAACGTCGTCGCCAAGTCGGTGGAGAGCCCGAATGCAGTGGCCATCGACGACGCCTTCGCCACCACGCTTGGGGTGGAATCGCTCGATAAGCTGAAGGAGGGCGTTCGCGCCCGGATCGCGCAAGAATTTAGCTTCGCGGGCCGCCAGAAGCTTAAGCGGTCGCTGCTGGATCGGCTTGACATGCTGCACAAGTTCGAAGCGCCGCCGAGCTTGGTCGAGCAGGAATTCACCAATGTTTGGAATACCGTACTGGCGGATCTGAACAATCAAAATCGCACCTTCGAGCAGGAAGGCACGACCGAGGAGAAGGCGCGCGAGGAATATCGCGGCATTGCCGACCGCCGCGTTCGGCTCGGCCTCGTGCTGGCGGAAATCGGCGAGCGCAACAACATCAAGGTGACCGAGGAGGAGGTCACCCGCGGGTTGATGGAGCGCATACGGCAATTTCCCGGCCGCGAGAAGGAAGTGTGGGACTACTATCAAAAAAATCCGAATGCGCTTGCGACCGTGAGGGCGCCGATCTACGAAGAGAAGGTGGTCGATTTCATCGTCGAACTCGCCGACATCACCGAGACGAAGGTGAGCCGGGAAGAGCTGCTGAAGGAAGACGACGCCGGACTTCCGTCCAGCTAGTCGCAGACGCGGCGCGGCTGGACGGAGTGGTGCCGCGGAAGCGACACTTGTTGCCGGGGCTTTGCGGCTTATATGCCATGGCGTGATATCGGGGAACGAGCGAGGCGTTCCCGCCGGAGCCTGTTTGGGCTCAGCTAATCCCCGTCTACGGAGCGGAATTGACGATGCGCGACCCCTTGAATACATACATGAACTACCTGGTTCCTATGGTGGTCGAGCAGACCAATCGCGGCGAACGTGCCTACGACATCTATTCGAGGCTCCTCAAGGAGCGCATCATTTTCATCACCGGCCCGGTTGAAGACGGCATGTCGGCGCTGGTGGTGGCGCAGCTCCTGTTCCTGGAGGCCGATAATCCGAAAAAAGAAATTTCCATGTATATCAATTCCCCAGGCGGGGTCGTGACGTCGGGGCTCGCGATCTACGATACGATGCAGTTCATTCGCCCGGCGGTGTTCGACACTATGCGTCGGGCAAGCCGCATCGATGGGCTCGCTGCTGCTTGCCGCAGGACGCAAGGACATGCGTTTCGCCCTTCCCAATGCGCGGGTGATGGTGCATCAACCGTCTGGCGGCTTCCAGGGGCAGGCCAGCGACATCATGATTCACGCGCAGGAGATCCTCAATATCCGCAAGCGTTTGAATGAAATCTACGTCAAGCATACCGGACAACCGATCAAAAAAATCGAAGATGCGCTGGAGCGTGATCAGTTCTTCACGGCGGAAAGTGCTAGGGAGTTCGGATTGGTCAACAAGGTCATCGAAAAGCGCGTTGAGGAAGCCGAGAAAGCCTGACCGGCGGTGCCCGGCCGTCGTGGGGCCGAGTTCCAGCCGGTCATTATGGTAGTCAAGTGGCCTAGTTTTTGCCTATAGGGATTGCCACCTGCGGTTTTCGTCCGGTACAGGTGGAGGCAAGGAGACAGCTGGTTTTTTTGCCACAAAGCGGGTGGCAAATGGGCGGGCGGTTGGTGAAGGACGGGGCTGCGACATCCATGGGTGGTCAGGGGACGGTACTTTGTATTAATGAAGTGTTGATGATGTTCTGGGTACGCGTTGCTTCCAAGTTGCGGGCGGGCAGATGCTTCCGACAGTGAAAAGAGACATTCTCCGACGAGATTTGCGGTCGCAGCCGAAGGTTGCAGGAGCGAGTGGAGTGGAGTGGACCGGAGAAAGGGAATGAGCAAAGTCGGCGGCAGCGAATCAAAGAATACGCTTTACTGCTCGTTCTGCGGTAAGAGCCAACACGAAGTGCGCAAGCTGATTGCCGGGCCGACGGTTTTCATCTGTGATGAATGTGTCGAACTGTGCATGGACATCATCCGCGAGGAGAACAAATCTTCGTTGGTGAAGTCGCGGGATGGTATCCCGACGCCGAAAGAGATCCGAAAGGTGCTGGACGATTATGTCATCGGCCAGGAACATGCGAAGAAGGTGCTCTCGGTTGCAGTGCACAATCACTACAAGCGGCTCAATCATCAGACCAAGCACAATGATGTCGAGCTTGCCAAATCGAATATATTGCTGATCGGCCCGACGGGCTCCGGCAAAACGCTACTGGCGCAGACGCTTGCCCGGATCCTCGACGTGCCGTTTACGATGGCGGACGCCACGACGTTGACCGAGGCCGGCTATGTCGGCGAGGATGTGGAAAACATCATCCTCAAATTGCTGCAGTCGGCGGACTATAATGTCGAACGCGCCCAACGTGGCATCGTCTACATTGACGAAATCGACAAGATCAGTCGCAAATCAGACAATCCCTCGATTACGCGGGATGTCTCGGGCGAGGGCGTGCAGCAGGCGCTCTTGAAGATCATGGAGGGCACCATCGCCTCGGTGCCCCCGCAGGGTGGCCGCAAGCACCCCCAACAGGAGTTCCTCCAGGTCAACACCACCAACATCCTGTTCGTGTGCGGCGGAGCCTTCGGGGGGCTCGAAAAGATCATTTCGGCCCGCGGCCGGTCAACGTCCATCGGCTTTGGCGCCCGCGTGGCGGCCCCCGAGGATCGCAAGACCGGGCAAATTTTCCGCGAAGTCGAGCCCGAGGACCTTTTGCGATACGGCCTGATTCCGGAATTCGTCGGCCGCCTGCCGGTGCTGGCGACGCTGGAAGATCTCGACGAGCCCGCGCTCAAACGCATCTTGCTTGAGCCGAAGAACGCACTGGTCAAGCAGTATCAGCGCCTGTTCGAGATGGAGAGCATCGACCTCAGCCTTGCGGAGGAGGCGCTCGGTGCGATCGCCCGCAAGGCGATCGAGCGCAAAACCGGCGCTCGCGGACTGCGCTCCATCATGGAGAGCATCTTGCTCGACACTATGTTCGAACTGCCCAGTCTCGAAGGTGTCGAGGAAGTGGTGATTTCGAAAGAAGTCGTGGAAGGCACCGCGCGACCACTTTACATTTACGCGGATCGTTCCGATCGCGCCAGCGATGCCGGGGCGAGCGCGTAAGTTGCAAGCATCGGAATCCTGGAGATCTACATCATCATCAAATGGCGTCGCGACGCCGTCGGATCGCAGTGCACAATGGCGGTCGGGCGTTGTGGCGCGGGATTTGCTTGACACGCCGTGGTGCCATCTCCACCTAGTGTCGGTAGGCGTTCGATTTTCGAGTGTAGACGTCTCGTATTGCATTGGGCAGGGTCTCGATGCCGCTTCCGCGGCTAAGCTTCCTTTAAGCTCCTGCTCGGCACCAGAGCACTTCGCGACTGCGCTGCATCCGCGGGCAGGGGCGAAGGGGCAAACATGACAAAGGATCCGGGTTCATGACCACCCTCACCAAGCCGCGCCCCCTGCCGTCCGCGAGCGAGGTTCGTTCCTACCCGGTGTTGCCGCTGCGCGACATCGTGGTATTCCCGCACATGATCGTTCCTCTCTTCGTCGGGCGGGAAAAATCGATTCGGGCGCTTGAGGAAGTCATGCGCTCCGACAGTTTCATTATGCTGGCGACACAGAAGAACGCCGCAGACGACGATCCGGCAACCGACGCCATTTACAACGTCGGCACGCTGGCGAGCGTGCTGCAATTGCTCAAATTGCCGGACGGCACCGTAAAGGTGCTGGTCGAGGGCGCGGTGCGAGCACGCGTGCTCCGATACGGGCCGCGCACAGAATTTTACGAGGCGGAGGCTGCCGTTCTGGCGGATGATCTCGGCGAGAAGGTTGAGGTCGAGGCGATGGCGCGCTCGGTCGTCAACGAGTTCGAGAGCTACGTCAAACTCAACAAAAAGATCTCTCCCGAAGTCGTCGGCGTCATTCACCAAATAACCGATTACGCCAAGCTCGCCGATAACGTGGCGTCGCATCTCGCCGTGAAGATTCCCGATAAGCAGGCGCTGCTCGAAATCGTCTCGGTGCCGGGGCGGCTGGAGCGAATTCTGGGGCTGATGGAGTCCGAAATTTCGGTGCTCCAGGTTGAGAAGCGCATTCGCACGCGGGTCAAGCGGCAGATGGAGAAGACCCAGCGCGAATATTACCTCAACGAACAGATGAAGGCGATCCAGAAGGAGTTAGGCGACGAAGAAGGCCGCGACGAACTGGCCGAGTTGGAAGACAAGATCAAGAAGACCAAGCTCTCCAAGGAGGCCAACGACAAAGCCACCCACGAGCTGAAAAAGCTGCGCCAGATGTCGCCGATGTCCGCGGAAGCGACCGTCGTGCGCAATTACCTGGATTGGCTGCTGTCAATTCCGTGGGGCAAGAAGTCCAAGATCAAGAAGGATTTGAACAACGCGCAGGAGATTCTCGACCACGATCATTTCGGGCTCGAGAAGGTCAAGGAGCGGATCGTCGAATATCTCGCGGTGCAGACCCGCGCCAACAAGCTGACCGGACCGATCCTGTGTCTGGTCGGCCCCCCCGGCGTCGGCAAAACCTCGCTCGGCAAGTCGATCGCCAAGGCGACGGGACGCGAATTCGTGCGCGTGTCGCTCGGCGGCGTGCGCGACGAGGCGGAAATCCGCGGCCACCGGCGCACCTATATCGGTTCGATGCCGGGCAAGATCATCCAGTCGATGCGCAAGGCGAAGACGTCCAATCCGCTGTTCCTGCTCGACGAGGTTGACAAGATGGGCGCGGATTTCCGCGGCGATCCGTCCTCGGCGCTGTTGGAGGTGCTCGATCCTGAGCAAAATAACACCTTCAGCGATCACTATCTCGAGGTCGACTACGATCTTTCCAACGTCATGTTCATCACCACGGCGAACACCCTCAACATCCCGCCGCCGCTGATGGACCGCATGGAGATCATCCGGATCGCCGGCTACACCGAAGACGAAAAGGTGGAGATCGCGCGCCGTCACCTGATCCCCAATGCGATCACCAAACACGGTCTCGAACCCAAGGAATGGTCGATCGACGATGAAGCGCTGATGCTGCTGATACGCCGGTATACGCGCGAGGCCGGCGTCCGCAACCTCGAGCGGGAACTGTTGACGCTTGCCCGCAAGGCCGTCAAGGAGTTGATGACCTCGAAGAACAAGACCGTGCACGTCACCGCCGCCAATCTCGGCGATTACGTGGGCGTGCCGAAGCACCGCCACGGGGAAATCGAGGCGGAGGACATGGTCGGGATGGTCACCGGCCTTGCCTGGACCGACGTGGGCGGGGAATTGCTCACCATCGAAGGCGTCATGATGCCCGGCAAGGGCCGTATGACCGTCACCGGAAACCTGCGCGACGTGATGAAGGAATTGATCTCGGCGGCGGCGTCTTATGTGCGCTCCCGGGCGATTGCGTTCGGCATCGAGCCGCCGCTGTTCGACCGGCGCGACATCCATGTGCACGTTCCCGAAGGGGCGACCCCGAAGGACGGCCCATCGGCGGGCGTCGCCATGGTCACCGCCATCGTATCGGTGATGACCGGAATCCCGGTGCGGCGCGACTTGGCGATGACCGGCGAGATCACGCTGCGTGGCCGCGTGCTGCCGATCGGTGGTCTCAAGGAGAAGCTGCTCGCGGCGCTGCGCGGCGGCATGAAGACGGTGCTGATCCCGGAGGAAAACGCCAAGGACCTGGTGGATATTCCGGAGTTGGTTAAGAGCGGCCTGGAGATCATTCCCGTCACCCGCATGGACGAGGTGATCGCCCGCGCTCTGGTGCGCAAGCCGGAGCCGATCGAGTGGGACGAGGCGGCCGCAAAGCCGGTCGCGCCGGAAGCCGCTGTGGTCGATGAGGACGCGGCCTCGATCTTGACCGCGCATTGATCCCGCGCACCGCGTAACCAGGGTTGAAGGCGCGCGGTGCATCCACTCAGACCGGATTTCGATCCGACTCACACTCTCGGCGTCATGCCCGCGCTTGTCGCGGGCATCCACGTCTTGCTTGCGACGGCTTTGCAAGGAAGACGTGGATGGCCAGGACAAGCCTGGAAAAGCCCGGCCAAGCCTCGGATCGGCGGGATACAAGGCCGCGCATCGCCCTCCGGCAAGGCACGATGCGGCGCAGACTCGGCGCGGATTTCGTGCCTTTTCCCGGCCCGCGGATTTTGCTAAAGCGCTGCGCGAGGGCGGTTAGCTCAGCTGGTAGAGCGCCTGCTTTACACGCAGGATGTCGGCGGTTCGAGTCCGTCACTGCCCACCATTGACCCCAAAAACATTCCGCTCACGAGCCGAAGAACCGCCGTGATTTGCGCCGATAGAGCGAGCGGCACGAAAGTTGAGCGTGCGCACAGGCCGTACCGAAATGACGGGCACCCGTGGCACAAACAAACCGAGAAAACGGTCCTGCGGACGTCCGGACGCGACGCCGGAAAACCCAGTATTCCCGGTAGTGCCGCGGCCCTCCAGCGGCGCGACCTCGGTTGGCTGGGCCGCTTCGTCGGTTGCCGCGGCCACAAATCCGCCCGCATGGTCCGCGCCTCATGGTAAGGCTGGGCGCGACCGCGTTTACGCAGCTCCGATCCGCTCTATGAGGCGCGCCTTGTGTTTGGTAGACTGAAAACAGCTTTGACCTCGGTGCCGCCGAGTGCGGCCGCCGATGTCCCCCGCGAGCCGGCGGTGACCGCCACCGCCGGATCACAACCGAACGAGCCGTTGCGCGTGGTCCATGCCGTCTCGGTGCCCGCGGGGGTGTCAGTGGCCAAGCGTGATCCGGCTGTCATTGCGACCGCCGGACCGCCCGAGCTAGAAACCGGCGGTGTTCTGACCATTGAGCTTGCCGCGATCGTGCGCAATTGGAAGGCGCTCGCGCGGCGCGCTGTGGCGGCGGATTGCGCCGCGGTGGTGAAAGCCAATGCGTATGGCTGCGGCGTGGCGGCTGTTGCGGCTGCGCTTGCCGATGCGGGTTGCGTCACGTTCTTCGTTGCGCATCCGGCGGAGGCCCGCGAAGTGCGCGCGGTGGCGCCGGAAGCCGCCATCTATGTCCTCAACGGACTTTTGTTCGGAGCCGGCACGAGCTTCGCGGAAATAAACGCGCGGCCGGTCATCGGCAGCCTGCCGGAATTGCTCGAATGGGAGGCGTTCCGCACCGCGACGGGCTGGCACGGTTCCGCGGCACTGCATTTCGACACCGGTATCAACCGCCTTGGCCTCCCTCTGGAGGAGGCGTCGGCGTTGGCTTCGCGGCTGAAACTGCCGAACCACGGCATCGCGCTGGTAATGAGCCATCTCGCCTGCGCGGATACGCCGGGCCATTCACTCAACGCCGCGCAAATCGCCCGATTTCGCGATCTCCGTATCCTGTTCCGCGGCACGCCGGCCTCGCTCGCGGCCTCCTCGGGCATTTTCCTGGGCTCGGTCACCCATGGCGAAATGGTGCGCCCGGGTGGCGCGATTTACGGCTTGAACCCGACGCCGGGGAACCGCAACCCGATGGAACCCGTGGTCGGGCTGACGACCCGCATCCTGCAGGTGCGCGACGTACCGCGCGGCGCCACGGCTGGTTACGGGGCGACCTGGATGGCCCGTCGGCAAAGCCGTCTTGCCGTCGTCTGCGTCGGCTACGGAGACGGCTATCCGCGCGCGGCCGCCACCCACGTAGATGCCTATGCGCTGATTGCAGGCCGGCCCTGTCCGTTCGCCGGCCGCATTTCCATGGACTTGATGGTGTTCGACGTGACCGACCTGCCGGTGGGGGCCGTGCGCCGCGGCATGCTCGCGACGCTGATCGGCGACGGGATCGCGGTGGACGACGTGGCGCGCTGGAGCGGCACCATCGGGTATGAGGTGCTCACCGATATCGGGCAGCGTTACCACCGCGTGTGGAAGCGGTAAATCGGCAGAGCGTCGGGACGGGCGGCACGGCGGTGCAGGGCGAACGCAGCCGCAGGTTCCGCTTGCACCGCGGACGCGCCCGGCTTTCAATGCGCCAACAAAATTTGCGGCCAATCGTTAAGGAGGAGGTGTCCATGCTGGATTCGAGCCGGCGCGCCGCCGTCATGGCGCTCATGGGGATGGACATGCGCGTGGCTCGGCTGCATGGGCGGCCCGGCCGCCCGTGCGCAAGATGCCTATCCGTCGAAGCCGGTCCATATCCTCGTCCCGTTCCCGGCCGGCGGCGCGGTGGACATCGTGGCGCGTACGCTCGCCGATGAGCTCGGCAAGCGCTGGCCCGTCAACGTCATCATCGATAACCGCCCCGGCGCAGGCGGTGTCATCGCGGCGGAGGCGACCGCGAAGGCGCCGCCGGACGGCTATACGCTCATCGTCGTGGCGAGCGGCCATGCCATCGTGCCGTACCTGTATCCAAAGCTTTCCTACGACATCTTCTCCGACTTCACCCCGATCTCGCTTTTGGGAACGTCGCCGAACCTGGTGCTGGTGCGGGCGGATTCACCCATCAAGACGCTCGCCGACCTGATCGCGCTGGCGCGCGCCAAGCCGGGCCAGCTCAGCTACGGACATGCCGGCAACGGTACCTCCCCGCATCTGGCGACCGAACTCTTGAAGGCGACCGCCAAGATCGACATCACCTCGATTCCCTACAAGGGCGGCGGCCCGGCCCTCAACGATCTCATGGGCGGGCACATTCCGATCTCCGTCAACAATGTGCCGGAGGCGATCGGCCAAATTCAGGCCGGCACCATTAGGCCGCTGGCGGTGACGACCGCCGCGCGCTCCCCGTTTCTGCCCCAGGTGCCGACGATCGCGGAATCCGGATTGCCCGAATACGACACCGGAGTATGGTGGGCGCTACTGGGACCCGCCGGCCTGCCGCCGGCGGTGCGGGCGAAGATCAACCGCGACACCGTCGAGGCCATGAAGGCGCCGGCCGTGAAAGCGCGCTTCGACGTCCTCGGCGCCACGCCGATCGGCTCGACGCCGGGAGACTTGGCCGCCTTGATCCGCCGCGATTATGAAAAATGGGGGCCGATCATCAAGGCCGCCGGCATCAAAGGCGAGTGACGGATCGGCCGCGCATCTTCGTCGCCGCCGTTGGCGAAGCCGCGAGAGTGCGGTGGGTCCTGTTTCGGGCCGTGTCTGGCGGCTTTGCGCGCCCCACCGAGATTTTGCGCGGTTCGACGCGGCGGGCACATGGCCGGTCCGGCCTGCCATATGCGCCTCAATCGCGCGCCGGCATTGCGATGCGGCGGCCGGAGGCTTCCGGAACGGGAAGCAGCGCATGGGATGCTTTCATGTCGGCGAGGCGGGCCGTGACCTCGTGTGGAAAACCCGCGGTCTTCTTCGCCGCCAGGTTGACGTGCAACGACAGGTTCTCGCTGGTTGCCGAGACCCAGCCATCCTCGGCATGAAAAAGCTGTTCGAAATAATGCAGCCGCTTGGCGTCGTAATCGAGCAATTGGAACGTCACCCGAACGGAATCGCCGGCATGCAATTCGCGCAGATAGCGCACATGGGTTTCGGCGGTGAAAAGCGACTGGCGGCGCGTCGCCGCATAGTCCGCCCCGACCCCGATCAGCGCGTAGATCTCATCGACCGCACGGTCGAACAGAACATGGTAATAGGCCATGTTGAGGTGGCCGTTGTAGTCGATCCATTGCGGCTCGACCCGCATGACCGACGACACGAACGGCGCAAAGAACACCGGTGCGATATCGCAGCGATCGAGCATCTCGGTTCACCCGGCTGGCGAGTTCTTGTGTGGGCGAATTATGCCATGAAATTTCGCACTGTCTCGCCGAATTGTCGTTCCGCAGCGCAATGGACGCGACATTTTCGCGGAGCCGTCCGCAACTGCTAAAGTGGCCGCGGAATCCGGCCGGCCGCTGCGGCGGCGGTGGCCACAAATCAAAGCGGCGTATCCGTGGGGGACAGCGTGGTCGAACATATGAAGACGGCGCGGATGGAAATAACGAGCCAAGATCGCCGAGCCCAGGGTCTTGCCGCGCTGGCGCAGCGCCTGGGGTCGCGGCTGTCAACCGCTGCGGCCATGCGCGAACAGCACGCCCACACGACCACGTGGCTTCCCAACCAGCCGCCCGACGCCGTCGCGTTCCCGGCCTCGACCGCGGATGTTCAGGCGATCGTGCGCATTTGCGCCGACTATGGTCTGCCGATCATTCCGTTCGGCACCGGAACCTCGCTCGAGGGCCAGGTCAACGCGCCGTTCGGCGGGATCGCGGTGGCGTTTCGTGACATGAACCGGGTGCTCGCGGTGCATGCCCAGGACCTCGACTGCGTGGTCGAGCCCGGCGTGACGCGCAAACAGCTCAACACCTTCCTGCGCGATCAGGGGGTGTTCTTTCCGATCGATCCCGGCGCCGACGCCTCGCTCGGCGGCATGACGGCGACCCGCGCCTCCGGCACCAACGCGGTGCGCTACGGCACCATGAAAGACAATGTGCTGGCGCTCAAGGCGGTAATGGCCAATGGCGAGATCATCACCACGGCGCGCCGCGCCCGCAAATCCTCCGCCGGCTACGACTTGACCCGGCTGTTCGTCGGCTCCGAAGGCACGTTGGGACTCATCACCGAAATCACCCTGAAACTCTACGGCATCCCGGAGGCGATCGCCGGCGGCATCTGCCCGTTCCCGACCGTGGAGGCGGCCTGCGAGGCTACCATCGCCACCATCCAATCGGGCATTCCGGTGGCGCGCATCGAGTTGCTCGACGCGCTGCAAGTCCAGGCCGTCAACGCCTATGCCAAACTGAACCTGCCGGAATGTCCTATGCTGTGCCTGGAATTTCATGGCAGTCCGGCCGGCGTCGCGGAACAATCCGAGCGGTTCGGCGAAATCGCCGCCGATCTGGCCGGCGGTCCGTTCGAGTGGACCGCCCAGGCGGAGGATCGCACCCGGCTGTGGCAGGCGCGCCATGACGCCTATTGGGCGGCGCTCAGCCTGCGACCGGGGGCGCGGGCGCTCGCCAGCGACGTCTGCGTGCCGATTTCAAGACTTGCCGAATGCGTGACGGCGACCCAGGCCGATGTCGCCGCGAGCCGGCTGATCGCCCCGATCGTGGGCCATGTGGGGGACGGCAATTTCCACCTGTCCATCCTGGTCGATACGGCGGATGCCGACGAGGTGCGCCGCACCGAGGCGCTGCTGGAACGGCTGGTGGCGCGCGCACTCGCGATGGACGGCACCTGCACCGGCGAGCACGGCATCGGCCAGGGCAAGATGAAATATCTGGCCGCCGAGCATGGCGGGCAGGCCCTGCAGGCCATGCGTGCGGTCAAATCCGCGTTCGATCCGCAAAATATCATGAATCCCGGCAAAATCGTCACCCTGGGGTGAGTGCGTGGCGTTCTTGGGCGGTTCGCATGGCCGACGCGATGCCGCTGCCGTTCGTGCCGCCGCCGGGCTGCGGCACCTGCCGCTCAGAATGTTGCAACGAGCCTTTTGACAAGCCGGAGCGGGCCGGGTAGACGAGTGCCCTGTCGCGTCGTCGGGACGGCCTTCATAGCGCGGAGGCATCCGGGCAGGCGACTCCCGGCGAATCCCAAGGTCGATTGCGTCGGGACATGTTCGAGGCAATTGGTTTCGCTGCCGTAGCTCAGTGGTAGAGCACTCCCTTGGTAAGGGAGAGGTTGACAGTTCAATCCTGTCCGGCAGCACCAGATTTCCTTATAAAATCAATGCCTAGCACTCCGCGAACTCCCGTGCCCGCCGCGGGTTGAACGTGAACGACCGTAATCCTCCGCATCGGTAACTAACTGACCAACGGACCGCGGTCGCCGTGGACATGTAAGCCGCGATGACCGAGGATACGGTCGGCATTGCGCCGCCGGTCAGGGGCAGCGCCGGCCGCGGCGCGGGTTCAATAGATGACCACGCTTCTGATGCTCTTGCCCTCGTGCATCAGGTCGAACCCTTTGTTGATCTCCTGGAGTGGCATGGTGTGGGTGATCATCGGATCGATCTCGATCTTACCCTCCATGTACCAATCGACGATCTTCGGCACGTCGGTGCGGCCCCGCGCGCCGCCGAAGGCGGTACCCTTCCACACCCGGCCGGTAACCAGTTGGAACGGCCGCGTCGCGATCTCCGCACCGGCGGGGGCGACGCCGATGATGATGGATTGGCCCCAGCCGCGGTGGCAGGCTTCCAGCGCCTGGCGCATCACCGTGACGTTGCCGGTGCAGTCGAAGGTATAGTCGGCGCCGCCGATCTGGTCCGCGCCATGCTTCGTCATATTGACCAAGTGTGGGACCAGGTCGCCCCCGACCTCCTTCGGATTGACGAAATGCGTCATGCCGAAGCGCTCGCCCCATTCCTTTCGGGCATTGTTGATGTCGACGCCGATGATCATGTCGGCGGCGGCCAGGCGCAGCCCCTGGATGACGTTGAGGCCGATGCCGCCCAGCCCGAAGACGATGCATTTGGAGCCGGGCTCCACTTTGGCGGTGTTGAGGACCGCGCCGATGCCGGTGGTGACGCCGCAGCCGATGTAGCAGACTTTGTCGAACGGCGCGTCCTCGCGGATCTTGGCAACCGCAATCTCCGGCAGCACGGTGAAATTCGCGAACGTGGAACAGCCCATATAGTGATGGATTTTCCGGCCATCGAGCGAGAAGCGCGAGGTGCCGTCCGGCATGAGGCCCTGGCCTTGCGTTGCCCGGATGGCGGTGCACAGATTGGTCTTGCGCGACAGGCAGGACGGACACTGCCGGCATTCCGGCGTGTAGAGCGGAATGACGTGGTCGCCTTTTTTCACGCTGGTCACGCCCGGCCCGACATCGACCACGATGCCGGCGCCCTCATGGCCGAGGATCGCCGGAAACAGCCCCTCGGGATCGGCGCCCGAGAGCGTGAATTCGTCGGTGTGGCAGATGCCGGTGGCTTTGATCTCGACCAGGACCTCTCCGGCTCTCGGCCCCTCCAGATCGACGTCCGCGATCACCAGCGGTTTGGCCTTTTCCATCGCGACGGCAGCACGGGCTTTCATGGCGGTTCCTCCTTGATCGTTCGTTCAGGCGAAGGGAAGCGTGATCGTCGGGTCCGCACAATTGGGCGAAAATCGCCCGGCGCGCAATGGCTCCCCACGGTAATGCCAACGCAGAGCAGCCGGCCGGCGGTGCGCTGCGACGGCGGGCCGTCTCCGGCGGTCGGCCCCGGCGCTGCCCCGCCGGTTTCCTCCCCGCAGGAGGATGTGCACAGATTAGCCACCGGCGGCGTGGGATCACACCGCCTGACGGAAGCCGCCTAACGGAAAACATCCGCGCACAGTCCAACAGGATTTCGACAAGAATTCGCTGCGGCTTGCTCGCCGGGAGCTTTGTCCCTAATGATGCGGCTCCTGCGTTCAAAGGAACACTGCATCAAGATGCCTCCTGATAAGTGGACATTGTCGTCCCCAAGGAGGTCGTTTTCGGGAGGGTGATGTGAGTTCCGCGGGTCAACCAAGTGCGCCGTCTTGGCTCGAAAGAGCGTGGCAATGGTGCGCACAACATCTGGGAGGAAAAGCGATGTCACAAATCTCGATTCATCCGGCGGTCGATCACGGCGTCAAGCCGGGTTCGCCGAACTTCGCGGGCGGGACGCTGCACTGCAAATGCGCGAGCAATCCGGTCGAGGTGACCGTCGCCTCGCAGAGCGCCTACAACCATGTTTGCGGATGCACGAAGTGCTGGAAACCCGCCGGTGCAACCTTTTCGCAGGTCGCGGTGGTGCCGCGCGATAAGCTGAGCGTGACCAAAAATGCCGACAAGCTGAAGGTCGTGGATCCCAACGCGGCGATCCAGCGCTACGCCTGCACCGGCTGCGGCGTCCACATGTACGGCCGGATCGAGAACACCAAGCATCCGTTCTACGGATTCGATTTCATCCATACCGAGCTGTCGGACCAGCCGGGCTGGTCGGCTCCGGAATTCGCCGCATTCGTTTCGTCGATCATCGAGTTCCGGCTTTCCTCCGGCGCAGATGGGCGCGGTTCGCGCGAGGCTGAAGGAACTGCACCTCGAGCCCTACGACTGCCTTTCACCGGGCCTCATGGATGCGATCGCGACCCACGTCGCCAAGGCATCCGGAGCGCTCAAGGCCTGATCCGCGGCGTTACAGGCGCCCGGCATGTATCCCCGCTCTGCACATCCCGCGAACGCGCGCCCCCTCTCCCCATCGTTCTTCACGATGGGGAGAGGGTTGGGGTGAGGGGCAGGTGCTCGCACCGGCTCGATTGTTGTTTTCTGCAGCGGCGAGTCTTCAACGGTCACACCCCGAGGCCCTCGCGAGCCCCTGCCCCTCACCCTAGCCCTCTCCCCACGGCGTGAAGAACGCCGCGGGGAGAGGGGACGCGCGCATCCCCGACGCCGTGCGCGTGCGTTGACGAGGCCAGCTGGGCGCATCGCTGCTACCCGAGACAACCGGCCGCGACGCTTGCAGGGCCGCAAAGGAGCGAATCGGCATGAGGCGTATGTCGTTAATGCTCGGTCTGGGCACAACATTCATACTGGCCGTCGGCTTGGCGAAGGCACCCGCCGACGATCTCAACGATTACCCGACGGTCGCACGCGCGGACTATGTCTTCGGCTGCATGAAGGCCAATGGCGAGACCCGGCAGGCGCTGGAACGCTGCGCGTGTTCGATCGACGTGATCGCGACCTTGTTGCCCTATGAGCGCTATGTGACGGCCGAGACCGTGCTCGGCATGGCGCAGGTGCCGGGCGTGCTCGGCAGCCAGTTCCGTTCGACCGAAGTCGCGAACTCGGCAATCGACGAACTGCGGCGCGCCCAGGCGGAAGCCGAGGTGCGCTGCTTCTGACCGTCACATCGCAGGCGTGACCGGCCATTCGCCCGTGAAAACGTGACCGGAGGTGTCCACCGCCTCGGCGCGGAACGTGGCAGCGCCGTTCGGCACATAGCTGAAGCGGATATTGGGGTCTTCGGAGATCGAGATTCCGCCTTCCATCGCCAGCAGCAATTGGTCGCCCTGCCACACGCGCAGTTCGCGGACGAAAAACACCGGGATGTAGTACAAGGTAACTTGATCGCGCTGCAGGCCGGAATTGTTCGGATGGCGGACCATGATCTGCGCTTCGCGTGCCGCGCTCACCGGACCATCGCCGGGCTTGGCGGTCGGATTGGCGAATTGCCGAAACCGCATCTGCCCGAGATTCGCATTGGCCTCTTCGGCGTTCTTGCCCGTCGGGGCCGAGCAGCCGCCCGATGCCTTCACGAACACCGTGGAGGCGTGCAGGCTACCGTCGCTCAACTCCGCCACCGCATGCACGTTGGTGTAGGAATCGACGCGAACCCGCGTCGATATCATCGTCACGCCCTCGCCGACCTGGAAGGTGGCGGCAACCGGCGCCGGATTCTGGTCGATCACCAGCGTGATCGCCTTGACGGTGCGGCTATCGCTGCGCGGCAGCGTCGCGCGCAATGTGACTGGTACGATGGCGGCATCTTCGGCCCGATAGGGCATCTCGATCGCAATGACGCCTGCGCCATCGGCGAGTGGGCGGCCATTGAAGATGTCGCGCGCCAATTCGGGCCATGGGTCCACAGGCTCTGCCGCCAGCACCGGCGGCGGCGCACCGCATCCGAGCAGAGCCACCAGCGCCGCCATCCACACCAGCCGCGTACCAAAGGCTAGGCGGGCTCCCCGCCGGTCTGTCGAACCAAAGCTCATGCGCCTACTCCCATTCGAGTTCCGCGAAGGCCGTCGTCGCATTGCGGGCATTGTACGCCTCAAACAGCTCCCAGTGCGGCTGTTCCGCATCCGCAGCGGTGGCGGCAGCTCTTGCAATCGGGGCTCCGCTCGCGATCAGCGCGCGGCAATCCTGCGCCAGGCGCTCAAGGTAGCGCTGCTGGTCCGCCAGCGCGAGCGGCCATGCGGCCATCGGACCATGCCCCGGCACCACCCGCTGCGCCGGAATCCGGGCGAGTGCCACGGTCGCGGCGAGCCAGCCGCGCAGGCTTGCGTCGAGCGACCGGGATGTGCCGCACGAATACGAGGTCGCCCCCGAACAGCGTCTGCGTGGTGTCGTCCAATACGGTCAGATCGTTGTCGGAATGGGCCGCGGGCCAAGCCTGCAGCGTCAGTGTGCGGTGCCCGAGATCGAGCGTCACCACGTCTTCCACCAGCCGCTGCGGCGCGATCAGTTCGACGCCGTCGAGCGTGTCGCCCATGCTGCGCCGGAACGCTTCGAGATAGTACGGACCGCGCAGCGCCAGCGCGCGCGGCATGTTGCGGTGACCCACGAACGCCGCCTCGGCGCCGGCGAATGCCGCGTTGCCGAACACGTGATCCGGATGCGCATGGGTGTTGATCACGTAGCGAACCGGCTTTGCGGTGATGGTGCGGATCGCCGCAAGCAGCCGACGGCCCTCGCGCGCGCTGCCGCCGGTGTCGATCACGGCAACAGCGTCGTCGCCGACCACGAATCCGATATTCGCGATCGCTCCCTCATTGTCCGCCGTCATCAAAGCGGTGGCGCCGAAATGAACGAAGACACCGGCTGCTACTTCGCGCAACGGCAAAGGCGGGGCGTCCGAGACTGTATCGGCCGCAATACCGGGGCCAATCAGTATCGCGATGGCAATCGCGAGGGAAGCCAGGAACGGTATCAAAATCATGCGGACACGGTTATGCTGCACCCGCAGCAACGGCTCGCCGCAAGCCGATCCACGCCAGAGGGGACCAATTCGCATTGTTGCCGATCGCCGCATCGCGAATAAATCCTCACCGCAACTTGGAATTTGAGGCACAGCCACCGTCGATTGCTATTGCTTGCTTGCGGCTATACACATTAATATTCTGATCGACTTCCGGCTTCAAGGGCGGAGACGAACAGGGAGCGTCGGCGCCTACGCGATGGCTGCAGCGGGTTCGAAATAAGAAAAAACGATCTTCGACCGCGCGATGGCTGCAACTCGCTGCCGTAAGTTTCTCCCTCGCAGGGCATACCGCTCACGGGCACGACTGCTCGTGCGTGTTCTCCCTGCGGACAACGCTGTAGGGAGGAGCTGAGATGCATAAATTGCTGTTAGGTACCTGCATGGGTGCTGCCGCGACACTCGTCGTGGGAGTAGCCTGTGCCAACGAGGAACTGATCAAGCTGTCGCAGGACGCCAAGCAATGGGTCATGCCGGCTGGAAACTACGCCAATACCCGTTACTCGACGCTCAAGCAGATCACGGCCGACAATGTCGGCAAGCTGCAGGTGGCGTGGACGTTCTCGACCGGCGTGCTACGCGGTCACGAAGGCGCACCGCTGGTGATCGGCGACATGATGTACGTTCATGGGCCGTTCCCGAACCCGGTTTTTGCCTTGAACTTGGCCGACGAGAACAAGATCGTCTGGAAATACGAGCCGGTGCAGGATCCGAGCGTCATCCCGGTGATGTGCTGCGATACCGTCAACCGCGGCCTGTCCTATGCGGATGGCAAGATTTTCCTGAGCCAGGCCGACACGACCCTGGTGGCGCTCGACGCCAAGACCGGCAAGGTGATTTGGTCGGTCAAGAACGGCGATGCCAGCAAGGGCGAAACTTCGACCGGCGCCCCGCACATCATCAAGGACAAGGTCTTCGTCGGCATTTCCGGCGGCGAATTCGGCGTGCGCGGCTCGGTGACGGCATATGATTTGAAAACCGGCCGGCTGGTGTGGCGCGGCTACTCCATGGGCCCCGACAGCGACACGCTGATCGACCCGGTCAAGACCACGCACCTCGGCAAGCCGGTCGGTCCGAATTCCAGCCTTAGCACCTGGCAGGGCGATCAGTGGAAGATCGGCGGCGGCGCCACGTGGGGCTGGTATTCCTACGATCCCGACCTGAACCTCATGTATTACGGCTCGGGCAACCCCTCGACCTGGAACCCGAAGCAGCGGCCCGGCGACAATCGCTGGTCGATGGCCATCTGGGCGCGGGACGTTGACACCGGCGCGGTGCGTTGGCTCTACCAGATGACCCCCCACGACGAGTGGGACTATGACGGCGTCAACGAGATGATTCTCGCCGACCAGCCGATCGGCGGCCAGACCCGCAAGACGCTCGTGCATTTCGACCGCAACGGGCTGGGCTACACGCTCGACCGCGTGACCGGCGAACTTTTGGTCGCCGAAAAGTTCGACCCCAAAGTCAATTGGACTACCGGCGTCAACATGAACAAGAACTCCCCGACGTATGGCCGCCCGGCCGTGGTTCCGCAGTATTCCACGGAGCACAATGGCGAGGACGTGAACTCGAAGGCCATCTGTCCGGCCGCGCTGGGGTCGAAGGACGAGCAGCCGGCGGCCTACTCGCCGGACACCGGCCTGTTCTATGTGCCGACCAACCACGTCTGCATGGACTATGAACCGTTCCGCGTGCGCTACGCCGCCGGCCAGCCCTATGTGGGCGCGGTGCTGTCGATGTATCCGCCGCCGGGCGAAACCCACATGGGCAACTTCATCGCCTGGGACGCCAAGACCGGCAAGATCGTATGGTCGAATAAGGAGCAGTTCTCGGTGTGGTCCGGCGCGCTCACGACCGCCGGCGGCGTGGTGTTCTACGGAACGCTCGAAGGCTATCTCAAGGCCGTCAACGCCAAGACCGGCAAGGAGCTTTACAAGTTCAAGACGCCGTCCGGCATCATCGGCAACGTGATGACCTATGAACGGGCGGGCAAACAATATGTCGCGGTGCTGTCGGGTGTCGGCGGCTGGGCCGGCATCGGCCTTGCGGCCGGCTTGACGGATCCGAATGCCGGGCTCGGCGCGGTGGGTGGTTATGCGAGCTTGCGTAACTACACCGCACTGGGCGGACAGCTGACGGTTTTCGCTCTGCCTTGAGGCTTTGCGTCCGTAGCATCGACAACAGCCGGCGCGACCTTGCAGCATATTGCGCCGGCCTAGCCCCAACACGTAAGCCGAAGTTGCGCGCGTTCCCTCTCCCCATCGTTCTTTACGATGGGGAGAGGGTTAGGCCTAACCCTCTCCCCACGGCGTGAAGAACGCCGCGGGGAGAGGGGACGCGCGGCTCCGCGAGTTAAGTGAACGGCATTAGGGCTGGATCGTGCGACGGTGTCGTACCGAAGGGAAATCCCGTGAAACTCCTGATTTTGTCGGCTGCGCTCGCAATATCGGCGTTCGTCTGTGCGCCGTCGCCGGTCCACGCCGATGCGCCCGGCGACCCGACCGCCGTCAGATCGGAAGACGGCAAATATATCGACAAAGATGGCAATCCGACCTTCAAGATCGGGGCCGACGGCACCGTGGATTGGTACACCTATTCGGGGTATCGACGCTATCATTCCGAGTGCCATGTCTGTCACGGCCCGGATGGCGAAGGATCGAGCTACGCGCCGGCATTGAAGGATTTGCTCAAGCGGATAAACTATGGCGAGTTCCTCGGCATCGTTGCCGGTGGCCGCCGCAATGTGAGCACGTCGCAAGGGAGCGTGATGCCGGCGTTCGGCACCAACCCGAACGTCATGTGTTACATCGACGATCTTTACGTGTATCTGCGCGCTCGCGCCAATGATGCGATGGGTCGCGTGCGCCCGGAAAAGCGCGAGGCCAAACCTGCCGCTTACACCAAGGCGGAGGACGTCTGTTTCGGCGAAAAGCCGTAGTACGACCGTAGGGTGGGCAAAGGCGCCGGGCACGGCCGATACAGGGATCACCGAACTTTGGCGCCTTTGCCCACCGGCGGCGCGGAAAGGTGCGCACGGCGCCGGAGTGGCGTAACTCCCCCCGAAGCCATGCCCGGGCGCCTTTGCTCACCCTACAAATCTGCGATTCGACCTGACCGAGATTCGGTCTCATACGTCGCATGGAGGCATGGGCAGTGACGACAATATTTGGCGTCCGCACATTGATGGGCATTATGATCGCAACGGCAGCGGGAACCGCAGCGCTCGTTCAGCTGTCGCGCGCCCAGGGCGTGCGGTTCGATGCGGAACTGGAACTCATCGACCCGAAGGTGCTCCGGGTCTGCGCCGATCCCAGCAATTTGCCCTTCTCCAACGACAAAGGCGAGGGTTTCGAGAACAAGATCGCGGAACTGCTGGCGGCGAAGCTCGATAAGAAGCTCGCCTATGTCTGGTATCCGCAAGCCACCGGATTTGTACGCAATACGCTGGGCGCGCATCGCTGCGACGTCATTCCAGGGTTCCCCCAGGGCGACGAACTGGTGCAAAGCACCAATCCCTACTATCGCACGGCCTATGCGCTCGTCATCCGGCCGGGCACCGGACTCGACGATCTCGACGGGCTCGCCGATCCGCGCCTCAAGGACAAGCGCATCGGCATCGTGGCCGGGACGCCGCCGGCCACCTATCTCGCCGTCAACGGCCTGATGCGCAACGCCAAGCCCTATCGGCTGGTCATCGACACGCGGGTCGATTCCTCCGCCGCAGCGATGATGAAGGACCTCGCGGGCGGCGAGATCGACATCGCCATCCTGTGGGGACCGATGGCCGGTTACTATGCCAAACAGGCGAACCCGCCCATGCGCGTCGTGTTGTTGCAAAAGGAAACCGGCGGCCCGCAGCTGGCATTTCGGATCGCCATGGGGGTGCGCCCGGCCGACCAGAATTGGAAACGCCAGCTCAACCGGCTGATCGCCGAGAACCAGACCGAGATCAACCGACTGCTGGACGAGTTCGGCGTGCCGCTGCTCGACGAACAGGATCGCCGCATAACCATCGATGCGCAGGCGCGATGAACCGGCTCGGCGCCCCTCTCATCGGTCTCCTGTGCGCTGTCGCGGTTACTGCCGCGCCTGTCCGCGGCGAGGATCGCCCGCCCGAACCGGCCGGCTATCGCACCAGTGACTACCGCGCCCCGACCCCGGCCGGACTCGCCGGCGCCCGCGTCATCTCCACCGCCGAGGCCGAGCGGCTGTGGCAGGACCAATCGGCGGTTTTTGTCGATGTGCTGCCACGCCCGCCTCGCCCCGCGAATTTGCCGGCTGGAACGCTCTGGCGCGACAAACCGCGGCTCAACATTCCGGGCAGTATCTGGCTTCCCGACACCGGATACGGCGCACTTGCGGCCGCGACCGAAGATTACCTGCGCCGGAACATCGAGCGGGCCACGGCCGGCGACCATGCCAAATTGCTGGTGATCTACTGTCTGCGGGATTGCTGGATGTCGTGGAACGCCGCCAAGCGCATCCTGTCGATGGGTTTTACCAACGTCGCCTGGTATCCGGACGGCACCGACGGCTGGACCGAGGAATTGCTCCCCCTCGCCGACGCGCAACCGGAGCCGATGGCGGGCAACTGAACATCGTTGCGCCTGGCGATCTCCCCGGGAGCCGGATTTCACCCAGAGATTCTCCCGAGGAGGCAAGGGAGGAAATGCCACCAGCTGGCAAACCATAGCCCACGGTACATGCTCCTCGTTCGAGCGGTGTATAAATCCTGCAGACCGTGTGAAAACTTATCGCGGCAAAATGAGGCCGTAATTTTTGAGGCGCACTAGTCGCCCAGACATCAGAAAAACCCGGAAATTCGTGGCCCGCGCGGCATTCGACCAAATCAGATCGAGTTTTCGCACGGTCTGCTTGATTTTTGCCGGCGTTGGCATCCAAGCTCGCTCCGCTTGGTCGGCGCACGCGCTCGATTGCATAGTACACCAACCAGGTGCAACCGCCGCTGTTCCGCAAACAAGCGCTCGATACCTGCGGCATTTTGTCACCTGTTCGTCACTGCTGGGTGTAATAGAACTGATTTCGCAGTGCTTGTTCTGGTAGGTTAACGTTATAATAACGGTTGGCTGCACAGCCCCGACTAGTTGTAAAAGCGTGAAATCAAGGGCACGCAGCTACCGGAGTATATGGTTAATTTACTGGAATAAACACTGGGGCTGGCTGGAATAAACACTGGCTAGCGGTTTTTCTTGGCTATTGTTGCGTGGTTACGCATTACATAGTGACCTCAGAAAACGCGAAGGAAACCATACCATGACGCTTATTAGCATAGTAGGCAAGGCCTCCACATCCCAATCGACACTCCGCGCCATCAAGCATAAGGCGTTGGGCGTATCTCTTCTGGGTGCCATTGTTTGCTTCGGTCCAGTGGATGCGCGCGCCCAAGTCTATGGGACGGACTATCAATCGTTCCACGGACGGGCATATGTTCTTGATAACCCACCTTCGCCGACCTGCGTATCGGCGGGTATTAGTTACGGCGCTGAATACACTTTCGTTTATCGTTACGTGGCAAGACCAGTCGGCACAATAGTAGCAGATGCATTGGTGCTCTATATAAATGACCGTAGTGCATGGAGAATAGTTCCGACAACGGTCCGTTCTTTGAATGGAGGACCAGTAGCAATAACGTGGAGCGGATTTAATCGTTTCGGAGATCTTTCCACCGGCGTTGGCGCCGGACAATCAACGATGACGATTTTGTCTGGCTTTAGCACTCCGGTAGGTGTCGGGACGGGCGACATGAAAATTGTCGGGGGAAAGATCGACAATTTTTTTAACAACTCCGGCTGCACAATCATGAATTTACATGGAGCCGGTGTCGCTGATCCGAATTGACCTGAATCAGTTAAAAACGATGTGCCTCGCGGTGTACCCGGGATCCGCTTCGGATCCCGGTCATCTGTTTAGCGCCCGACACGGCACTGTCGGGCTTGCGGTTATGTTCGCCCCAGCGTGATTATAAAAAACCGTTCTGTTGCCGCAATAAACTTGCCGCGCGCGATCAGAAGGCCAGCAGATCGCGTGCCACGTGCGCTCGCGCACAAGCGCACCACGCTCTCCGAGCACATATCGTGGAGCCATCGGCGCTACGCGGAATGGTCGTCGGTGCTCATGATGTGCGACGCCGAGAAGACCGGTCCCGCAAGGTCGCGCTGTTCGCCGCGATCACCGCAATCACCGGAACAGGTGTCCGCTTTGCGTCGGAGCTGTCCGCGATGGGCCGGACAGACAGCGTGACGGACACCTGCCTGCCGCGAACTGGGCCTGGTTCAGGGGCCCATGAGCATCATTTCCGTGTGTGCGCCGGGTACATTTATCGGGCGCGGGGGGGCGGCGGGGCAGCCAATATCCGGCGCGATGGTGGTATGTTGCGTGTATATGGTGTGCGTGCCTGGGCTCAGACCTTCGATGATCACCAAATATCTTTTGGTGCCGGACGGGAACAGCTCCGTGCCGGTCGGCGGGAGCGACAGGCTGCCATTCTGGCCGCAGGATCCATGCGCTGTAAGTGCCCAGCCGCCGCCGGGGTGATCGCTAAGACTGCTTGTCGAGCCCCGTGTAATCCGCACCGAAGCCGTGGGCGGCCCAGCCGGTAACATGACGGTCACGGTCCCAGCGTCTGATTGACTTTGCCGCAGTGCAGCGCCATGGATCGGCCAAGCCCTGACGGTTTTCCGATTACGCCCGTGGGAGCGACAGCTCGCGGTGTCGGCGGGCGAGCGGGCCGGCCGGCGGCCCGACAAGACCGGGAATCAACAAGGAGTTTTATGATGAAGGACGATATCGTCATCGTTGGCGCGGCGCGCACCCCGGTCGGGGCATTCAACGGGGCATTCGCAAATCTCCCGGCGCACGAACTCGGCAGCGTCGCCATCAAGGCCGCGCTGCAGCGTGCCGGCATCGACGCGCCGCGGGTGTCGGAAGTGATCATGGGCCAAATCCTCACCGCCGGCGAGGGCCAAAATCCGGCCCGGCAAGCCTCGATCGCCGCCGGCATCCCGGTCGAGAGCCCGGCCTGGGCGGTCAATCAGCTGTGCGGTTCGGGCCTGCGCGCGGTTGCGCTCGGCTACCAGGCGATCCTGAACGGCGATTCCGACATCGTCGTCGCCGGCGGCCAGGAGTCCATGAGCATGGCGCCGCACTGCGCCCATCTGCGCGGCGGCGTGAAGATGGGCAATTTCGAGATGGTCGATACGATGATCAAGGACGGCCTGTGGGACGCCTTCAACGGCTACCACATGGGCAACACCGCCGAGAACGTCGCGCGCCAGTGGCAGATCACCCGCGCGCAGCAGGATGAATTCGCCGTCGGCTCGCAGAACAAGGCGGAAGCGGCCCAGAAGGCCGGCCGGTTCAAGGACGAAATCGCGCCGGTGACGGTGAAGACCCGCAAGGGCGACATCGTGGTCGATACCGACGAATACCCCAAGCACGGCACCACGCTCGAAGCGGTCGGCAAGCTGCGCCCCGCCTTCGCCAAGGACGGCACCGTGACGGCCGCCAACGCCTCCGGCATCAATGACGGCGCCGCCGCGGTGGTGCTGATGCGCGCCTCCGAGGCCGCCAAGGAAAACCGCAAGGTGCTCGGCCCGAATCGTGTCGTGGGCGCATGCCGGCGTCGATCCGGCCATCATGGGCACCGGCCCGATCCCGGCCTCGCGCGCGGCGCTGAAGAAGGCCGGCTGGACGACCGCCGACCTTGATCTGATCGAGGCCAACGAGGCGTTCGCGGCACAGGCCTGCGCGGTGAACAAGGATCTCGGCTGGGATACCGGCAAGGTCAACGTCAATGGCGGCGCCATCGCGCTCGGCCACCCGATCGGCGCTTCCGGCGGGCGCGTGCTGATCACGCTGCTCCACGAAATGGAGAAGCGCAACGCCAAGAAGGGCCTCGCCACCCTGTGCATCGGCGGCGGCATGGGCATCGCCATGTGCGTGGAGCGCGGCTGAGCGCGGCGTTCATCAAAGCCGCTATCGGCATCGGCTCTTCTCGCGGCGCGGGAGATGCAGCCGCCCCCTCTCCCCACGGCGTTCTTCACACCGTGGGGAGAGGGTTGGGGTGAGGGGCAGGGCCGCGCAAGGGCGTGGGGGCAGCTGTTTCGTTCAGCACCGCTGCGGAGAAGGTCGGTCGGGCCGTCTGTGCTCGCATCCGCCCCTCACCCCAACCCTCTCCCCATCGTGAAGAACGATGGGGAGAGGGGGATGTGCGTTGCCTTTCCTCGCAGCGCGGGAGATGCGCACGCCCCCTCTCCCCACGGTGTTCTTCACACCGTGGGGAGAGGGTTGGGGTGAGGGGCAGGGCCGCGCAAGGGCGTGGGGGCAGCTGTTTCGTTCAGGCACCGCTGCGGAGAAGGTCGGTCGGGCCGTCTGTGCTCGCATCCGCCCCTCACCCCAACCCTCTCCCCATCGTGAAGAACGATGGGGAGAGGGGGATGTACATTGGCCTTCCTCGCAGCGCGGAGATGGTCCCGCTCCCTCTCCCCACGGTGTTCTTCACACCGTGGGGAGAGGGTTGGGGTGAGGGGCGGGGGCGCGCAAAGCCTTGGCATCGTTTCTTCGCTACTGCGGAGACGTAGCTTCGTATTCATCAGCACTGATCAAAGTGTGATTGCTCCGCGCTTCGATTTTTGTCACGCTGTTTGAAAAGCAGCGGAGGAGCGCGCGCGATGGGCCGCAGCAGTTTTGATCTCGCGGTCCGCCTGGCCGTGACGGCGGCCTGCCTGGCCGTCGTCCTGGGCACCGCCCGCCTGTCCGCGCAGGACGCGGCGCTGTTCAAGGGCAAGACCGTCGAGATCTACACCGGCTACACGGTCGGCGGCGGGTACGACCTCTATGCGCGGCTCTTGGCGCGCCATATCGGGCGGCACCTGCCCGGCAACCCCACGGTGGTGCCGAAGAACATGGAGGGGGCGGCGAGCATCCGGCTTGCCAACTGGCTCTACACGGTCGCTCCCAAGGACGGCACGGTGTTCGGCACCGTTGCGCGCGGCGCCGCACTCGACCCGCTGCTCGGCCAGCCGGGCGCCCAGTTCGAAGCGACCAAATTCAACTGGATCGGCAGCGCCAATGACGAGGTGAGCGTCTGCGTCGCCTGGCACACCGTCGGCATCACGTCGTTCGACGATCTGTTGCACCGCGAGCTGGTGATCGGCGGCACCGGGCCGGGCGACGACACCGTGCAATTCGGCAAGGTGCTGGCGGCGGTGCTCGGCGCCAAGCTGAAAATCATCGCCGGCTATCCGGGCGGCAACGACGCCGTGCTGGCGATGGAGCGTGGCGAATTGCAGGGCCGCTGCGGCTGGTCCTACTCCAGCCTCAAGGGAGGCCACGCGGATTGGCTGGCGGAGAAGAAGATCGCGGTGCTGGTGCAGTTCGCCCTTGCCAAGCATCCGGAACTGCCCGACGTGCCGCTGGTGATCGACCTCGCCAAGACCGAGGAGCAGCGCACGCTCTTGAAATTCGTGTTCGCCCGCCAGGTGATGGGGCGGCCGTTTTTGGCGCCGCCCGGCGTGCCGCCCGCGACCGTCGCGGCGCTGCGCCGCGCCTTCATGGCAACCATGGCCGACCCGGCGTTCCTCGCCGACGCCGATCGCGCCAAGCTGGAGATCAATCCGGTATCCGGCGAGCGCATCCAGGACCTGGTGGCCGAGCTTTACAAAACCCCACCGCAGCTCGTCCGGCGGCTCGCCGAAATTTTGAAATGATGGCGGCAAGCCCCATACGCTGCGCTTCGGACTGCCCCTCACCCCGACCCTCTCCCCGCAAGCGGGGAGAGGGAGCAGGGCGCGGTTTTGATCCCACCTGAACGCCATTCGCTCGAGGGTTAAGGAGACCACCATGGACCAAAAACTTCGTGAAATCCGTGCCGAGGATATCAACCCGCGGTTCAATTGGGGCCGCGCGCTGCCGGCACTCGGGATCATGGGGGTCGATTTCGAGGAGCGGGTCGATTACCGGCGCCTGCACCGCTACCGCCTCTCCCGCGTCACGCAGGCGCTCGAAAACTCGGAGCTCGGCGCGCTGCTGGTCTTCGATGTCAACAACATTCGCTACATCACCTCGACCAAGATCGGCGAATGGGAGCGCGACAAGCTATCCCGCTGGGCGCTGCTGACCCGCACCGGCGAGCCCATTCTGTGGGATTTCGGCTCCGCGGCCGTTCACCACAAGCTCTACACGCCATGGCTCGCGCCGGAAAATTGCAAGGCCGGGCTGATCGGGCTGCGCGGCACCGTCGATCCGGCGTTCGGGCTGATGAAGCGCCATGCCGAGGAAATCGCCGCCCTGATCCGCGAGGCCGGGGTCGCCGGCATGCCGATCGGGGTCGATATCATCGAGCCGCCGATGCTGTTCGAGCTGGAAAAAGCGGGCTTAAAAATCGCCGACGGCCAGCAGATCATGCTGGAGGCCCGCGAGATCAAATCCGCCGACGAAATCGCGCTGTTGAACCGCGCCGCCGCGATGGTCGATGGCGCCTATCACCTGGTTTACGAGCAGCTCAAGCCCGGCGTGCGCGAGAACGATATCGTCGCCAATGTGAATCAGTTTCTCTACCAGCACGGCTCCGACGATGTCGAAGCCGTCAATGCGATTTCCGGCGAGCGCTGCAACCCGCACCCGCATAATTTCACCGACCGCATGCTGCGTCCCGGCGACCAGGCTTTCTTCGATATTCTGCAATCTTTTATGGGTTACCGGACCTGCTATTACCGCACCTTCAATGTCGGCCGCGCTACGCCGGTGCAGCACGATGCCTATAAGCGCGCCCGCGAGTGGCTCGATATGGCGATCGCCCTGATCAAGCCGGGGGTTTCCACCGACCGGGTGTGCGGGGTGTGGCCGAAGGCCGAGGAATTCGGCTTCCCGGACGAGATGAGCGCCTTCGGGCTGCAATTCGGCCACGGCCTCGGGCTCGCGCTGCATGAGCGGCCGATCATCAGCCGGGTCATCTCGATGACCCACCCGACGGAGATCAAGGAAGGCATGGTGTTCGCGCTCGAAACCTATTGCCCGGCCACCGACGGCTTTTCGGCCGCCCGCATCGAGGAGGAAGTCGTGGTGACCGACAAGGGCTGCCGGGTGATCACGCTATTCCCGGCGGAGGAACTGCCGATCAGCCACCGGTACTGATTTTCGAAAGGCCGGGCGTGCTTGCCTTCCGGCTGGCGCGCCCGTCAACGTGCTTCGATCCGCCCGCCTTGCGGAGTCCCGATGCGCCTCCTAATTACGGGCCGCTAGACCATATTCCGATTGCGTCGAATTGCAGGTTCGTAGGGTGGGCAAAGGCGCCCGGCACGGACTTGGGATGGGCCACGGCACCGGCGCGCCGTGCCCACCGGCTGGCGCCGAAGGTGCGCACGGCGCGCGAAGAGCGCGCCTTCGCACGCCCTACGATGCTCCGACAGTGATCGGAATCCGGTCTGCCCGCTTAATTACGGATAGATAACCGCGTGCGAAGGAGGCAACGGAATGGAACTCCTCAAGCTGGTGGCGCTCGATCGGGACGACCTCGATGTGGTTTCGACGCACCTGCAAGACGCCACCGTCAGTGTGGGCGACGTGTATTGGCGGGCGAGCGAGAAACGGGTGGTGATCGGGCTGGCGCGATTCGATTGGGAAAGCGCGCAGGGCGACAAGCCGCAATTCCAGCGCCGCCGCACCGCGCTGCGGTTCGATCGCGTCAGTTCCATCAAGTGCCGCAATGTTGACTGCAAGGACAAGGCGGCCGTGTTGAATTTGTTGGCAGTCGAGTTCGAGGAGAGCCATCCGCCCGGCGGCACCATCACGCTGATTTTTTCCGGTGGCGCGGCGGTTCGCCTCGAGGTCGAATGCCTGGAATGCGAATTGGTCGATCTCGGTCCGATGTGGGCGGCAACGTGCTGTCCCGCCCATACGGTGGAAGCCGAGGCGGTGAGAACCGCCTGATCGGCGCGGCTACGATTCCACAGCGCCTCCCGCGAACGTCGCGTGCGCCGTTACCGGAGCCTCCACCCTCATCGGTCCCTTGCCGCGCATCTGCGTCAGCGCCGCCCCAGCCGCGGCGAGGAGGCCGAGCGCCAGCACTTTCCAGGCCGGCGGGATGCCGAGCGCGGTGGTGAAATAGATATTAAATATCTCCGCCAGTTTGTAGCCGCGGAAATACCAGATCCAGCCGATTTCCAGCACCGCCGTGAAGACGCCCGACGCCACGGCGAGCGCCGTCAGGGCGCCCACATGGGCGCCGAGCCCGCGCCGGTTGAGCGCGCGCCATAGCATCAGCCAGAAGAAGACGCCGGTCATCAAAAACTCGTCCGGATAGAGCCCGCGCGCCAGTAGGTAGTGGGCGATCGCCAGGCCCGTGACCACGTAGACGGTGTCGTGCAGCCGCTGCCAGCGCGGCGCGCCCATTGCCCGGATCGCGGCATCGAGCGAGGTGGCGCCGAGCGCGACGAGGCCAACGGTGGACAGCGTCGCGACGATCAGCGTGAGGCGCGTCACCATCTCGAACCCGATGCGGTCGAAATTCCAGCGCCGCAGGGCGAAATAGATCAAGATATGCGCGACGGTGTAGACGAGTGCCGTCACCCCGATCATGCGCCGCACGATGATGAGCCGGCGCCAGCCGAATAGCGTGCCGGCCGGCGTTACCGCGAGACTCAACAGCAGCACCACGGTCGCCCAATAGCCCGACCAATAGGTCAGCCCGCCGAACGGATCGAAGCCGAATTCCTCCGCCACGTAATCGCGGATCATCCAAATCCCCGGCACGAACATCAGCGCCAGGGTGACGGCCTTCAGGAGCGAAAATCGGCGATTGCGGTCTTGCCACGGGAAGATCATGTGCGCGCACCATCCGCCGGGGCCGCTCGCCCCGGATACGGCGGCAGGATAGTGCAGCGCCGCGGCGCGATCCAGGGGGGAGAGCATGGCCTGGTAGCTTGGATTAAAGCGGCCGCTGCGGCCTTCCGCGGGCGGGCGCTTAATCCGGGAGCGCCCGAGCGGTGTGGCACGGAGGGCTTTCGAATATCGCACCGCCGCCGGTCCGTGCTTATCGCCAGCACCTCATGCTCGTCATTCCGGAGCCCGGCGCAGTGGTGAACCCGGAACCCATGACCACCGACCTGGGTTATGGGTTCCAGGCTCTCGCCTTTCGCGCGCTCGCAGCCCTCGGCCGCCCCGACGAGGCGGCCGCCCTGCGCACCCGCCACACCTTCGACCCACCCGCCCAACCCCAACCCTGACGCCCCGGCATCGCCGCCGCACCGGCGCCGTCCGCCGCACGGACCCGCGGGATGTGCACGCCCCCTCTCCCCGCGGCGTTCTTCACGCCGTGGGGAGAGGGGACGCTCGGCCGGCTGCTCATCGCCCGGGCAATGCCGCCGAGGCATTGTCATTGAGCGCAACCGCCGCACACGAAACCGCGCTCGGAGCCAATCACCCTGGACCAAGGACTCGGCGCGCCTGACGGCGGACGCGCTCGCAGCCCTTGCCTCCCCGACGAAGCCGCCGCCCTGCGCACCCGCCCGCCCAACCCCATTCCTGAAGCGCCGGCATCGCTCCGGCACCGGCGCCATCCGCCGCAACCGACCCGCGGGGTCCGCACGCCCCCTCTCCCCGCGGCGTTCTTCACGCCGTGGGGAGAGGGTTGGGGTGAGGGGCAGGGGGCACGCGAGGGCGTTGCGTTACCCCGCCGCGACCGCGAAGATCGGCCCAAGCCGCCGGTGCTCGCACCTGCCCCTCACCCCGACCCTCTCCCCATCGTGAAGAACGATGGAGAGAGGGGGCGCTCGGCCGGCTGCTCAGTGCCGGCGGCAAATGCCTCGGCAATGCCGCCGAGGCATTGTCATTGAGCGCAGCCGCTCTCGCCGCACACGAAACCGCGCTCGGAGCCAATCACCCACAGGACCCAAGGACTCCGCGTGGGCGACGGCGGCACGCCCGCAGCCGTTGGCCGCCCCGACGAAGCCGCCGCCCTGCGCACCCGCCACGCCCTCGACCCGGCCGCCCAACCCCAACCCTGACGCACCGGCATCGCTGACGCACCGGCCGTCGTCGGGGCGGTGCGGCGCAATGCGCTTCGCTTATGCGCGCTATGGGCCCCGCATCGCCCGGTTAGTTAGCCCGACTTCACCAACTGGGTCGGGTTTTTTCGATTTTCGCGGCTTTGGCATGGCGCAAGCCATTGATCTTGCAGGGGGCGGTTTTGGAAATCGGCTGTAGTGCCGACCAAGGCTCTTGCTTGGTTTGATCGGGTGCGCGAGTCAGGGGCATGTTTTTGCGCCACAAGATTTGCCGCAAGGACGGCAAGGAGCATCGGAGCTGGTCGGTCGTGGAGAACCGGCGGGTTCAGGGTGGGCGCGTTGTTCAACGGCAGGTGCTTTATCTGGGGGAGATCAACGACAGCCAGCGCGCGGCGTGGACCCGCGCGATCGCGGCGTTTGACGACGGCGGGCAGGCGACGCAGATTGCGCTGTTCCCCGAGGATCGCGCAGCGCCGGTTCTCGATTGCGACGTTATATCGATCCGCTTGAGCGCCATGCGGCTGTGCCGCCCGCGTCAGTGGGGCGCCTGCTGGCTGGCGATGATCCTGTGGGATCAACTGCGGCTGGACGATTTTTGGGAACCGGTGCTGCCGCCATCGCGCGAGGGAACCAATTGGCTGAACGTGTTGAAGACGTTGGCGAGCTATCGGCTGATTTCTCCGGGCAGCGAATGGCGGTTGCATCGACACTGGTTTGAACAGAGCGCGATGGGCGATCTGCTGGGCGAAGATATCGGGCTGGTTCAACCGAATACTCTCTATCGCTGCCTGGACAAGCTGATCGCGCACAAACAAACGCTGTTCGGGTTTTTGCGTGAACGTTGGAAGGACTTGTTTGGGGCCGATTTCGAGGTTTTGCTTTATGATCTGACCAGCACGTATTTCGAGTGCGATCCGCCGGACGCGGGCAAAAGGAAGTTCGGCTATAGCCGGGACAAGCGGCCGGATTGCGTGCAAGTCGTGATCGCGCTGATCGTCACGCCGGATGGGTTTCCGCTGGCCTATGAAGTCATGGATGGCAATACTTCGGATAAAACGACGCTGCGGGCTTTTCTGGCCAAAATCGAAGCCCAATATGGCAAAGCACAGCGCACGTGGGTGATGGATCGCGGTATTCCGACCGAGGAAGTCCTGGCCGAAATGCGCGCCTCGCCGACCCCGATTCATTATCTCGTGGGGACGCCGCGCGGGCGGCTGACCAAACTGGAGAAGCTACTGGCGGCCAAGCGGTGGGAGGATGTGCGCGACAGCGTGCGCGTCAAATTGGTCGAAGATGGAGACGAAACCTACGTTTTGGCGCGCAGCGACGGCCGCCGCGACAAGGAACAAGCGATGCGGCAGCGCCGGTTGCGGAAATTGATCAAGCGGCTGCGCGAACTCCAGCACCAGGATCTGACGCGCGACGACTTGCTGCTCAAGCTCGGCGCCGCCAAGAAAGAGGCCGGCAAGGCCTATCGTTTGTTGATCATCCACACGCCGGCAAACGATCAGCCGGTCACGCCGCAAACATTCCATTTCAAGCTGGATCGCAAGAAATTACGCGCCGCGCGCCGGCGCGAGGGCAGCTATCTGCTGCGCTCCAACATCAAGGGCGACGACCCCGGAAAGCTCTGGCGGCTCTATCTGCAACTGGTCGAGATCGAGCAAGCGTTCAAGGAATTGAAGAACGATCTTTCGATCCGGCCCATTCATCACCAGCTGGAGACCCGCATCGAAGCCCATATCTTCGTGGCATTCCTGGCCTATTGCCTGATGGTCACATTGAAACAACGGCTGAAAGCGCTGGCACCGGGACTGACGCCCAGAGCCGTGCTCGAAAAGCTCGCCGTCATCCAGATGATCGACGTCGAACTGCCCACCACGGACGGGCGCACCGTCATTCTATCCCGCTATACCGAGGCAGAACCCGATCAGCGGCTTCTACTGCAAAGCTTGAAGCTCGACTTGCCCGATCAGCCGCCGCCGAAAATCACCGCCGCCAACCACCAAGCCGCTTGAGTACTCCACCCTTGTAGTGCCGACCTTTGGACCTTCGCCCCAATGATCCCAGGGGCTTCGGCTCGCCGAACCCCGCCAGTTGGTGAAGTCGGGTTAGCTTGACCGCGGGCCAAAGCCGGGCTTCACTGTTTAACGATCTGAGAGCGCAGCTGCGATGCGCCAGGGAGGGAGAAAATGGTCAACCAACCAACTGCCGAAGACAGGCTTATCGACCGGCGCGGTGTGCTGCGGGCCGGGGCGGCGCTGGCCGCGGCAGGGCCGGCGCTGCTCCACGGAGCGCAGGCCGAGGCGCAGACCCGTGCCGGTGGCGCGTCGCGGATGACGGTCATCGATGCCCAGGTCCATGCCTATGCGGCGAACACGCGAGAGCGGCCCTGGCACAGCGTACCCAACTGGCCCCCGCACGTCACCGGCGACGAGATGGTGGCGGCGATGGACAAGGTTGGCGTCAACGGTGCGATCTATGTTTCCCCGTTTTCGATGTACCAGTATGACGCCAGCTATGCGGTGTCGGTGCAAAAGGCCCATCCGGACAGGTTCGCGCTGGTCAAGCCGGTCGACCCGGACGATCCGGCGGTGGCCGATGTCATCGCCGACTGGAAGAAGACGCCGGGCACGGTCGGCATCCGCGTCATCATGAACAGGGAATCCAACCGCGCGCCGGACCACCCCGGCCTCGACCGCATCCTGCGCGCAGCCGTTCGCGCCGATTTCCCCGTCAACGTGCTGTTCTCGGGCAATATCGACGCCGGCACCGCGCTGATCGACCGCCACCCCGACGCCCGCTTCGTCATCGATCATCTCGCACTCCAGCAGCCGAGCGTACCGCCCGCCCCGCCGCAACCCTGGGCCGAACTGCCCAAGGTGCTGGACCTCGCCAAGCGTAAAAACGCCGTGATCAAGGTCACCGGCGCCTGCACGCTGTCGCGCGAGCCATACCCGTTCCCGGACATCTGGGATCCGCTCGCCCGCGTGTTCGACGCCTGGGGACTGGAGCGCTGCCTGTGGGGCACCGACTGGACGCGCGCGTTCGCGGTCGTCAACTACGAGCAGGGCGTCGTGCCCTTCCGGACGACAAACCGCCTCAGCGACACCGACCGGGCCATGCTGATGGGGGGCGCCTGCGCCAAGGCCTATGGCTGGTCGCCAAAGAAAGCTTAGCACCGATTTGTGGTCGGCCGGCAAGCATAGCCCGGATGGGTGCGCAGCGTAATCCGGGGCAGCCTCTGGTGAGCACGGCCGATCCCGGATTGCGGGCCGAAACACCGGCCCTCCATCCGGGCTACGCGCGGCTAAGCTCAAGGCCATTAACTTGACCCCGCCCGCGTGCTGGCGACTCGTCCCCAACTCGTCCCCTGGGGTCACTTCTCCAACACGATTTTCGATGCCATAATCTTGCGAGACCGACAGGCTTTGGTTCCCCGGAACCCGCCTATCCGGCAACGGTGGTTTTAGCCCCGCTGCACGCAAGAGGGAGGAAAACATGAAAATCCTGGTCATTGGTTTGATCGCATCGGGCGTGGCGCTTTCCAGCGCGCATGCACAGAGTCAAAGCAGTGCACGCCCGACGATCGCCAACGAAGCGGACTTCCGCCGGGCGATGACGGAGCTTTCGAACTGGGGCCGCTGGGGAGCCGACGATGAACTCGGTGCCGCCAACCTGATCACGCCGGCGAAACGGAAACAAGCGATCGCTCTGGCCACGCAAGGCTTACCCGTTTCGCTCGCGCATGATATTCCGCAGGAACGTGACGCGGATGCACCCAATATCCTGGAGCGGGTGCTCGCGCCGGTGCGGCCGACGGGCACCGCCGATCAATATCGATATACCGGCACATATCACGGCATCGTGCACAGCCATCTCGATTCGCTCGACTGTCACATGATGGTGGACGGCAAGGGCTACAACGGCGTGCCGATGGAAGCCATCACGGCCGCGAACGGTTGCCCGAAGGGGAATATCAACGCGTTGAAAGACGGTATCGTCACCCGCGCGGTTCTGTTCGATGCAACCCTGCTGCCGGGGAAGGCCACGGCGCAAGGCTGGCTGGAGCCGGGAACGCCGATCCACCGGGACGATCTCGAGGCGCTGGAAAAGCTGGAGCACGTGACGGTGTCGCCCGGCGACGTGATCCTGCTCTATACGGGGCGTTGGAAGCGGCGCGCCGCGCTCGGCGCTTGGCCGCGGGAAATCGGGTTCGCGGGCTATCACGCCGACGTGGCGTTCTTCCTCAAAGAGCGGGGCGTTGCCTTCATCGGCGGCGACGGGCCGAACGACGTTGTCCCCACCGGTCTGCCGGCATCCGTGCCCAATCCGCTGCACCGGCTGGCCCTGGTCGCGATGGGCGTCAACATTTTCGATAATCTCGACTTCGAGCGCGCAGTCGAGCAGGCAAGGCGGCTCAATCGTTACGAATTTCTGTTCTCGGCGGCGCCGCTGCGCGTCGAAAAAGGAACCGGATCGCCGCTCAATCCCTTGGCGATTTTCTAAATGACCTGGGCCGCCTATCCGTAGGCGAACACAGGCAGTAGATGGGGTAACGGGCCGAGCGCCGCGGCAAGCGGCGCGCCGGCGAAGTGGGCGGTCGTCGCAAGCTGCGCGAGATTGCAACAATTGCGTCAAATTGAGAGCGAGCACGAAAACGTGACGGGGACAAATCACAAGGAGCCCGTGGCGAACGTCAGTCGAACGGAAGA
>CAWDKL010000087.1:0-18352 GCA_963802745.1 uncultured Alphaproteobacteria bacterium
GGCTAGCAATAATGCCGTTCACTTAATTCAGCCGGTGATGCGCGCGTCCCCTCTCCCCATCGCGAAGAACGAGGGAGTGAGAGGGGGGACGGGAGGGGAGATTCCCATGCCGGTTGAACCGCGGGCCGGCACGCTATAGAGACCGGATCGGCCTTCGGCTGGGGGCGCCTCCCGGCATTGTCCAGGTGAATCGATGCAGACTCCCTTCCGTGCACCCTCCCTCGCGGTTGGTCCGGCCGTGCCGGACCGCGCCAATGACGACATCGGCGAGACCATGCGGCTGCGCCTCTATCGCACGCAGTTCGAGCTGCGCGAGGCCGAGCAGCGGGCGTTTGATCTGTTCCTGCAGAACCTGGTCAAGGGCACGAGCCACCTGTCGCTCGGCCAGGAGGCGATAGCGGCCGGATTTGCCGTTGCGATGCAGCCCGGCGACCTGTCGTTCTGCACCTACCGGGGCCATGCCCACACGCTGGCGCGCGGCGTGCCGGTCGAGAAGGTGCTTGGCGAACTGATGCAGCGCGACAACGGGCTGATGCGCGGCAAGGGCGGCTCGATGCATCTCACCTCGGTGGAGCATGGCGTGATGGGCTCCTACGCCATCGTCGGGGCGCACCTGCCGATCGCCTGCGGGGCGGCGCTGCGCGCGCAATATAAAGGCGACGGCGACGTCACCGTCTGCTTCTTCGGCGACGGCACCACCAATATCGGGGCATTTCACGAGGCGCTGAACTTCGCGGCCATCTGGAAGCTGCCGGTGGTGTTCGTGTGCGAGAACAATCTGTACATGGAATACACCCCGATCGGCGAGGTGACCGCCGTGGAGCATCCGGCGGCCGACCGTGCCTCGGCCTACGGGCTGGAGCGCATTGTCATCGACGGCAACGACGCCGACGTGGTGTTCCGGACCGCGCATGCCGCCTATGCGCGCGCCCGCGCCGGCGAGGGGCCGTCGCTTATCGAATGCATCACCTACCGGCACAGCGGCCACTCGCGCGCCGATCCGGCCAAATACCGCCCCGAGGGTGAATTGGAGGCGTGGAAGCGGCACGATCCGGTCGTGCTCTATCGCGACCGGCTCAAACAATTCGGGGTGTCGGAGGGCACGATCTTAAGCATCGAAGCCGAGGTGCGGCGCGTCATCGACGCGGCGACCGAGACGTGCAAGGCCGCGCCGCCGCCGCCCGCGGACATTCTGTGCACCGATGTCTATGCCGATGGAGGTTTTGCGTGGCGGAACTGACCTACCGGGACGCGGTGGCGCGCGGCATCGCCCAGGAAATGGCGCGCGACGACGACGTCATCTTCTTCGGCGAGGATGTCGCCAAGGCGGGCGGCGTGTTCAAAGCCACCGTCGGGCTCTACGAGCAATTCGGTCCGCGCCGGGTGCGCGACACGCCGATCTCCGAGCAGGCGATCATGGGGGCCGCCATGGGGGCCGCGATGACGGGACTGAAGCCGATCGCGGAAATCATGTTCTCGGATTTCTTTGCGGTGTGTTTCGATTATATCGCCAATGAGTTTTCCAAAAGCCGCTACATGAGCAACGGCCAGCTCAAATGCCCGCTGGTGGTGCGCACCGGCAACGGCGCCGGCTCGCGCTTCGGCGCCCAGCACAGCCAGAGCGTGGAAAACTGGTGCATGATGATCCCGGGGCTGAAGGTGGTGGCGCCGTCCAATCCGCGCGACGTCATCGGGCTGATGGCGGCGGCGGTGCGCGACCCCGATCCGGTGATCTTCTTCGAGCACAAATCGCTCTATGCCGTGAAGGGCGAGGTGCCGGACGGCGAGATCGTCGATACGCTCGGCTCCGCCAAAATTTTACGCCCCGGCCGCGACGCCACGCTCGTCGCGCTCGCCCTGATGGTGCCGCGCGCGCTCGACGCCGCCGAGCGGCTCGCCCGCGACGGCATCGATTGCGAGGTCATCGACGTGCGCTCGCTGGTGCCGCTCGATACGCAAACCATCCTCGGCTCGGTCGGCCGCACCCACCGGCTGTTCACCGTGGAGGAAAACCCGCGCCTGTGCGGCTGGGGCGCCGAGATCGTCTCCATCGTGGCGGACGAGGCGTTCTACGATCTCGACGGCCCGCCGGTGCGGATCACCACCCCCCACGTGCCGCTGCCGGCCGCCGACATTTTGGAAGACATGATCCTGCCGACCGCCGAACGCATCGCCGCGACGGTGCGGCGGGCGATGGGGGCTTAGGCGAGGTAGAACCGGGTTTCGATCGAATCACCCTCTCGGCGTCATGAGCGCGACAAGGCCGCCCATACCCCGGTCCGGCTAACTAATCCCGAATCGCAAACAATTCCGCCGCCGTGCCCCCCGCAATCGCCGTCCGATCGGCCTCGCTAAGACCGATCGCATTGACGATCGCCATCGGCTGCAGATCGCCGATCGGGAACGGATAGTCGGTGCCGAGCATCACCTTGCCGGCTCCCGCCATGGTGATGAGGAAGCGCAGCGCGTCGGGATTGAACACCACCGTATCGAAATAGAGCCGCTTGAAACTTTGGGTCGGATCGGCGGGGCCGGCCGGGTGTGCGGCGTGCGCGCGCGCCAGCCGTCCCAGCACCATCGGCAGCGCGGCGCCGCCATGGGACAGCACCAGCCGGGCGCCGGAATATTTTAAGATATGCCCGGAATGCATGAGCCGCGCCACCGCAATCGACGTATCCGTGACCCGGCCCAGCGCATTGACGAGCCCGTAACTGCGCAGGCGGTCGTCATCGACGCCATACATCGGGTGGACGAACAGGGTCGTCTTCAGGGCGTGCGCCGCCTCCCAGAACGGCGTCAGGTCGGGATCGTCGAGCGTGCCGCCGAGCCCCTTGGGCTGGGTCCCGATCATGGCGCCGTGGAAACCGGCCGCAAGCGCCTCCTCCAGCACTTGCGCGGCATGCTTGCCGCTCTGCATCGGCAGGGTCGCCAGCGGCACCAGCGATGGCAGCGCTTTGACCCCGCTGAGGAGATGCGCGTTATAGAAGCGGCTCCAATCGGCGCCTTCGTCGGCGGGGAGTTCGTAGCCGAAACTGTCGAGCCAGCCGCCCACGACCTGCCGGTCGAGGCCCTGTTCGGCCATCCAGGCCCGCCGCTTGTCGAGATCGCTGAGTAGCGGCATCACCGGCCGGGTCATCTCGGCGCCCGCGAAGGACAAGCACAACTGGCCCTTCTCCTCCTTGGTCTTCAGCGACGGGAACAGCCGGCGCTGCGCCTTGATATCGTCCAGCAAGGCCGGGGGAACGAAATGGGCATGGGTATCGACGATCAAGCTCAGGTCTCCTCAACGCGGGTGTCGGCGCGGCGGCAAAGGGCGAATGCCGCCCCGGTCATATCAGCGAGCACCATCGTGTCATAGACAATCCGCGCCGCGGGCTGAAGACCGCCGGCAGCGGTCGCGCGATCGGCGTGACGCACCGCGCCATGCCGCGCAAGCCGGCCTCCGCCCGTCAACATCACTGGCGCCGTTTTTGCCTCCGTCGGCATTATGCCTACCCGAATGCGCCGAGCGCCTTAGGGGGTGCGAACCATGCCGCTTGCGGGGTGCGGCGTCGGATCGCGAAAGGTCGAAACCGAAATGATGCGGCCAACGACACGATCCGTGTTTGGCCGCCGGGGGTACATCTGTTAGCCTTTCGATAGTGCCGGCGTCGGCAGGCAGGCATATCGGCACTGCCGCCGGTTGCTTCGGCAGATCGAAATCTTGACCGAGCCGGGAGCGGCGCCGGATTGCGGCGCCGAAACAGCGAAAGATGAAGACGATGCAAAGTAAACGCTACGATCAGGTCTGCGCCGTGCTGGTCGCGCTGGCCGCTGGTCCGTTCGCACTGGGCACGACCAGCATGGCGGGTCAAACCATTCTGGATCTGGTGGTCGGAGACGGTGCGCAGCAGAGCGCTGCCAAGGCCGCAGACGGATTGAATGCCGCGCCGTCGATCCGGATCGATCAGTTCCTCAAGGACATGCAACAGATGGCGGCCGAACTGACCGATCGGGGCGCGGCCGAGGGCCGCTTGGCCCTGGTTCAGGCCGGCAATGAGATCGCGCTGATCCTCGGCGCCGCACGATCGCAATTTGCGCCGGAAATGGAACGGCCGATCGGGAGTGCGTCAGCCCCATTGCGAACCATCCTGGTCGAGCTGCAGCGCTGGCGCGACGCCAAGGACCAAATCGCGGCGAGCACTGTCGCTTTGGAGGATGCCAACGGGGTGGACCTCGGAGACACACCGTTGGGGCCGGACTATTTCGGCGTTCGCCGGGTCGCCGGAAACGCGATTGCGGAAGCCGAAGGGGCGAACTATCGGATCGTCGTGGCGGGCGCCGATTTCGGCCATGCGTTGCCCCAGCAGACCATCACGGTCGGCGCGAAGCTCGGCGGGGAAGCGCTTCCGGCGCCGCAATTGAAGGCGCCCGACGAGGTGGTGTTCAGCGTACCGGCGTCCGCGGTTGCGGGGCGGTTCAAGCCCGACCGGATCGTCACCCTCCCGCTCAGCATCACGGTCAACCGCGCTAAGACCCACTGGTTCTGGGCACAATGGTGGCCGGCAAAGAGCGCGATCGAGCAGGAAATCCAGGTAGCGTTGCTGCCTGACTTGGTCGGCGACCTGGTGGTCAATGTCCCACGGCCAAAGTTCGGATGGGCCGCGGCTGCGGCGGCGACGCAAAGCAAAGCCATTGCGGCTGACACCGACTTTACGTTTCCGGCTCTGCCGGCGATCCCGGCGACGGGCCCTCAGAAGGGCAGCCAGCGCTACGAGGATGCGGTCGAAGCCACCTGCGGCCCGGTCATGCGCACGACCTTCAAGCTGCACAACGGCACCGAGGTCGCCGACGGCGACGCCCTGCTTCGCGACGGCTGGACAACGAATTTCACGATCGGCAAAACGCCGGCGCCGGACTGGAAGAAAGCCGACGCGCAAGCCAACGACATGTTCGGCTGGACTCCCGGATTCGCGGCGAATCGCTGCGCCGTCGGCCAGCGTTGCCATTTGACGCCCGCCGAGATCAAGCCTCATTTGCAGGCCGTCACCAAACCGGGAGATGATTGCGCTCACATGCAAATGGCCGGCAAGAAATCGGATGCCAGCGGTGCCCTGATCGTTTCCATCCGCGGCAAAGCCGGCCAGCCCAGCCTGTGGACCGTCAAGGTGCCGGTGTCCACCTACAAGGAACTGAGCGATGCAGCGAGCGACCCCATTGTCGTCCCCGTCTATGCATCGAAACCCATAGAGATCGATGTTCCAACACCGGCAGCGACCCGCATCCCGGTCCAATTCCGCCCGAAAAACGGTCCGGCTCAGGATGGCGTCCTTGGCGAGAACATCCCCAAGGGACTGCATTATGTTGACGCCAAGAGCGTGGATGGAAATATGATGCGGTATGTGTACCGGTTCGAACGCGACAAGACGCTGACGGCGGGGCAGTGATGGCGGTTGGCCTTCAAGGCAATTTGCCCGCCGGGTAGCCTATACGCAACCGCAACGGCGGCAAGTTCGTCCGCATGGTGATTGATGCCCGCGACGCGTGTTGTGCGGGCATCACGCATCGTTATGCGTAGGTCACTGTTATGCGTAGGTCACTTAGGACGAGTATTTCGGTCCCTCAGCGATCCCGGCGCAGCACCGCGTATTGCGCATAGCCCCGATAGGGCCGTTCGAACGTCAGCGCCGCATGGTCGGCGGCGGCGCGCGCGGTCAGAACCGCTTCGAGATCGTCGCGGGGGGTGACGTGAAACAGCGCCAGCCAGCGCCGCAACAGGCTGCGAAACGTTTCCGGCAGCCCCTCCTGGCGGCCGAAATCGACGATGTGCAGCGCGCCGCCCGGCGCCAGCAGCGCCGTCGCGGCATCGATGACGTCGCGCCATTGCGGGATCATGGATAGGCTGTAGGAAATGAAAATCCGGTCGAATTGCGCGGTGCCGAACAGGGCGCTTGGATCGAGCTGCGTGGCGTCCGCATGCGCGACGCTGATCCTTGCGGCGAGCCCGGCGCGTGCAACCGCCGCAACCGCGGAGTTGAGCATCTCGGTCGAGATGTCGACGCCGAACAACCGCGCATCGGGAAATCGTCGCGCCGCCGCGATCAGGTTGCGGCCGGTGCCGCAGCCGATTTCGAGCACGCGGGCGCCGGGATTCGCGTCGAGGCCGGCGATCAGGTAATCGCGGCCCAGCAGAAAATATTTGCGCGTCAGGTCGTAGATATGGCGCTGATGCCGGTACGTCCGGTTCATCAGCTCCATCGCGCCGGTGGCGGCCATATCAGGCCGCCAAGATGTAGAGATGGAAGCCGCCATAGATCGCGGAGCGGTCGCGCTGCGTCAGGTCCCGCGACTGTTCGGCCGCATAGTGCCAGCGCGCCAGCACGTCATCCGCGACCCGGCCGGGCAGCAGGCTGGGCTCGGCGGCGGTGCGGAAGATCACGCGGGCGCCGGGGCGCGCCGTCCTGGTAATTTCGTGCCACAAGTCATTTAACTGCTCATCCGACATCCAGTCCTGGGCATCGAGCAGCACATAGCGGTCGAGCGACCCGTCAGGCTGGCTGCGAAGATACTCCGTGAAGGAGCGATTGAGCACCTCCACCCGGCCGGCGCGGGCGCGGATGGTCTCGAAGTGCTCCTGCTTGAGATAGGGCGGCAGCGGACCGGCCTGCGGATCCGAATAGGATCGCGCAAACGCCTGCCAGGCGAAGTAATTGTCGTCGATGCTGAATCCGCATGACAGCCGCTCGACGCGGTCGCGCAGGACCGAGGCCATGTTGGGCGCGCCGGTTCCGAGCGCCGCGTACTGAGCCGGGGGAATGCCAAGCCCGTAGAGCGACAACTGCCGCCGCGTCGCCCACCGCACCAGCGGTTTGTCGAACAAAGGCGCCAGCTTGGTCTCGAAGAAGGCGCGCTGTTCATCGAGCGAGCGTGCCGTCAGCATCTTGGTGAGGTCGACGCCGTACAGCCGTGCAACCCAATGACCGAGACCGATGGAGTAACCGAGTAGCCCGTAACGATACACGTTACGGGAGAATAGGGAGATGCGGCGGCGGCCGAAGCCCCCGGCGCCGCGTCCCTCCCAATAGCTGCGGGTCTCGGCATCGAGATTCGGCACCAGGAATCGCCAATAGGCCGCAACATTGGCTTCCTCGTCGGCCTCGCCGAAGAACCGGTAGAACGACTGCCAGGACGGCAGGTGGCGCACCGCCGCGAGCTTGAGTCGGTTAAGCGCCACATGGGCACGAGCAAGATCCACGGCGGTGATTCGCCCCGGATCGGCGACCAGATAGGACAGCACATTGCATCCGCCCGATGCGATCGTCACCACATGGGACTCCGGCGTGATCGCCAGGGCCTCCATATCGACCTCCGGATCCTCCCAGATCTGAGGATAGACGAGCCCCTTGAACGCGAAGGTGAACAGGATCTCCAACAGACCCGCGGTCGAAAACGCGCGATTTCGGCGAACGGCCATATTCAGGCGGCGGCTTGCCGCTTCTCTCGTGCCAGACGTCAATCCCGGCTCCTCATGCGTTTCAGGTAGAACAAGTTGTGGATTAAGTAGCAACAAGATGTAGCTTTGATGACGGTTCGATCATCGGCAAGGCTTACAAGGCACCTGACCGTTTCGCCACCCCGCTATCCACCCGCGCGGCGCCGGCCCGAACACGACCGGACGGTATCGGTACCTTCAGCGATGGAAGTTTTGCCATAGCGTTTCCGTCAGTGTAGGTTGCCGGCACCAGGATTCCGCCGCGATTTGCAGGCTACATCCGGCGCCGCGCGTGATTGTCCGCAACCGATGCGTAGCATCACGCCGCTCCCAGGAGGAGGGACTTTGGACACGACCCGTTTAATCGCGACTTTAACATGCGGACTTGGACTCGCAAGCTGCTCATGGCTGTCGTCGAACATGCCGAGCTTCGATATGTTCAGTTCGTCGAAGGAGGTGACCTTGACGATCAACTCCACCCCGCCGGGCGCCGAAGCACGGACATCGACCGGTGGTGTGTGCCGCACGCCGTGCTCGTTGCAGGTACCCTCCACCGGCGACCTGACGGTGACGTATTCGCTTGATGGATTTACGCCACAGACGGTCTCGGTCAAGGCGATCCCGGCCGAGAAAACCGCACTGATCGACATGAGCGCGGGGCACCTCGAGCCGAATCCGGTGGTGGCCGAACTTAAGGCCGCACCGCCGCCGGCACCGCCCCCCCGACGGCAGCGACAATAACGCCGGCCGCTCCCGTCGATACCGGTGGATCGCTGGTGCCGACAGCGTCTTAGCTTAATACCGTTCACTTGACCCAGAATTGCGCGCGTCCCCTCTCCCCACGGCGTTCTTCACGCCGTGGGGAGAGGGTTAGGGTGAGGGGCAGGGGCACGTGAGGGCCTTCGGGGGGTGCATTCGCTGAAGCTGCGAGAGACGATCCGCCGCGGCGTCTGTGCTGGCACCTGCCCCTCACCCCAACCCTCTCCCCATCGTGAAGAACGATGGGGAGAGGGGGCGGTATTCGGCCTAATCCGGGAGAGACATGAATGCAACCGCCACGCCGCCGGTTTTTACGGCTCGCCGCCGGTACCGCGGCCTTGCCGGCCCTTGGGCGCTTGGCAAGTGCCCAAACCTATCCGTCCCGGCCGATCGTCATGAACGTGCCCTATGCGGCCGGCGGGCCGCTGGACGTCATGGGCCGCATCGTGGCGGACGGTCTGCGCGCGGCACTGGGCCAGTCCGTCGTGGTGGAAAATGTCGGCGGCGCCGGGGGTAGCATCGGGGTCGGCCGCGTGGTGCATGCCGCGCCCGACGGCTACACGCTCGGCGCCGGCAATTGGAGTTCGCACGTCGCGAACGGCGCCATCTACGCCTTGCCGTTCGATCTCTTGCGCGATCTCGACCCGGTCTCGCTGCTGCCGTTCGAGACCGACCTGATCATCGCCCGGAAAAATTTTCCGGCCGATACACTCACCGAACTGATCGCCTGGCTCAAGCAGAACCCCGGCAAGGCCTCGGCCGGCACCAGCGGCATCGGCGGCCCGTCCTACATGTCGGCGACGTTTTTCCAGACCAAGACCGGCACCCGGTTTCAACTCGTGCCCTACCGCGGATCCGGCCCGGCCTTGCTGGATCTGGTGGCCGGCCAATTGGATATGATGATCACCGGCCCGGCGATCGCACTGCCGCAGGTACGCGACGGCAAAGTCAAGGTCTACGCCGTCACCGCCAAGGACCGCATCGCAGCGGCGCCGGATATCCCGACCACCGACGAAGCCGGACTGCCGGGATTCTATTTCTCCGTCTGGTGCGCCTTATGGGTTCCGAAGGGGACGCCGCGCGAGATCGTCGCGAGGCTGAGCACCGCCGTGCGCGAGACGCTTAGCGATGCGACCGTGCGGCAGCGGCTTGCCGCGCTCGCCATCGAAATACCCCCGCCCGATATGCTCGGGCCGCAACCGCTCGCCGCCTTTCACAAGGCCGAAATCGAGCGATGGTGGCCGATCATCAAGGCGGCGAATATCAAGCCGGAGTGATCCCGGCGCGGACGCTTGCTGTTTTCGAAAACCGCGCCGGCTGCGGCGTTCAGTATGTCGAGCACGATGACGGATGACCGCCCGCATGACCGATAGTTCCGGCCCTCACCCACCAATTCGGGTAAAGCGCCGCAAGCTGCCGCGCCGCCGCTGCAGCCGCTTCCCCCGCCGCGAATAATCCGAAGCAGGCGGATCCGGAGCCCGACATGCGGGCGAGCCGGCAGCCGGGTAGCGCGGCGATTGCCGCAAGCACATCGGCGATCGGCGGCGCGATCGCGAGCGCCGGGGCTTCGAGATCGTTGCCCGCGTTGCCGAGCCAGGCCAGCAGCGCTTCCGGGTCGCGGGGGACCGTGACGGGAGGCCCTTCGGTGTCTTGCCCCGCTTCCAGGCCTTGCCCCGGGACCAAGCCGAGCGCGCGAAACACCGGTGCGGTTGCGACCGCGATGCCGGGATGCACGATCAGCAGGCCGAGCTGCGGCAGCTCCAGCGGTGACGACAAGATGTCGCCGATGCCGCGCATGATGCGCGGGCGGGGATCGAGGCAGACCGGAATGTCCGCGCCCGTCACGCGGGCGGCTTCACGGAGCCGCGGGTCGTCGAGCGAAAGGCCGTTGGCCGCGGCGATGAACCGCAGCGCTGCCGCGGCGTCGGCCGAGCCGCCGCCGAGCCCGGCCCCGGCCGGCAGCTGCTTGAGCAGCGCGAAACGGCCGAGCCTCAGCCCTTCGATCCGTTCGGCGGCCGCCCGAACCGCACGCAACACCAGGTTGTCGGCGAGCGGCCCGGAGTCGGACGCCGTCGGCCCCGTCACCGTGAGGCCGAGCGGCGCCCCTGGCCAGAACGTCAGTTCGTCGCCGAACGGTGCGAAGGCCACCAGGCTTTCGAGCGCGTGATAGCCGTCGAGCCGGCGGCCGCGGATGCGAAGCGTCAGGTTGACTTTGGCGGGTGCCAGGATGGTTTGGGCAGGGCTGTCGCCGGATTGCTTTTCGGCGGCCGAAGCATTCGGCGACGGATTAATGGTGATGAAACTTTGCGCGACGTTGCTCTGCACCGGCGTTCAACCAAATCGGCATTTCGACGGAAAAATCCAGTCGCGGGACAGGCCCAGGCGATGACTCCGAGGGTGTTTTGGCGTGAGGGTGCTTCGGCCTAAGCAGAGTTCGCCGGCTTCGCCAACGGATGAGCAGCCGGATTCCTTCGGGCGCTCTGCAGAATCGGCATCAATCCGGGCCGCGAATGCACCCGCCGAAGCCCATACGTCGCTTACCCTGCCCCTCACCCTCACCCCACGGCGTGAAGAACGCCGCGGGGAGAGGGGATGCGCGCATCCCTGGGTAAAGGCATCCCTGGGTAAAGTGAACAGAATTTGGTCTAGGCCGCGTTCGCAGACCTAGCCGAGCGGAGACTGCTGGTCATTCAAATACCGGCGAAAGCCCGCGAGCCGGTATGCTCAGCCTCCTCCACCGGGCCGCACCGGTTTGGTGGCGTCGGCGGAATCGGCCTTGCTGTCGTCGAGTCCGACCTTCAGCTTCTCCTCGATCCTCGTCAATTCATCCGGTTCCGGCTTGAGGTCGCGCGCATGCGACCACTGGAACTTAGCCTCCAGCATTCGATCGATCTTCCAATATACATCGCCAAGATGATCGTTGATGGTCGGATCGACCGGCTTGAGTTCGACCGCGCGCTCCAGGTGCTTGACGGCTTCGTCGTAATCGCCGAGGCGGTAATAAGCCCAGCCCAGCGAGTCGACGATGTAGCCGTCGTCCGGGCGCTGTTCGACCGAGCGTTTGATCATCGACATGCCCTCATCGAGGTTGAGGCCACGGTCGATCCAGGAATAGCCGAGATAATTCAACACGTGTGGTTGGTCGGGAAACAGTTTTAGCGCCGTCTTGAATTGCTCCTCGGCCTTCGGCCATTGCTTGGCGCGCTCGAAGCAGATGCCGCGGAAATAGAACAGCGCCCAGTTGGCCTTGCTGGGTTGCGGGATTTGCGCCGTCGCCTTGCCGTAGGCATCAGCGCACTCCTGGTACTGCATGCGTTCGCGTTCGATATTGGCCAAGGCAACAATCGCATCAAGATCGTCAGGCTTGCTGGCGATCAGCTTTTCCAGGTGCTTCTTGGCGTCGTCGGTGCGCTCCAGGGAGTCGAGATCGATGGCGAGTTGGATCTCGGCGATGCGCTTGAGCGGCGAGGCAGCCGGCACGCGCTCATAGATTTTGGCGGCAAGCTCCGGCTTCTTCATGGCCTCGTAGAGGTCTGCAAGCGCCACCAGCGCCAGCGCGTTATTGGGGTCGAGGTAAAGTGCCAGCTGGAGATAGGCGAGCCCGCGATTGGCAAGCGACAGTTCTTCCTCGCGGCGCCCCAGCGCCGCTCCGAGCCCATACAGCGCTTCGGCGGCACCCGCCTGCGCGGTATCGACGATGCGGGGGAGCGATTCGTTCTTGTTGAGTTGCGCCAGTCCGTTGACGATCAGCGGATAGCGTGGCAATTGCTGATCGAACACCTGGTAGATTTTCAGCGCCTCGTCCCGTGCGCCATTGCGCGACAGGAAGCCCGCATAGGCTTGCATGATCCGCAGCGCCGAAGCGTCGAGCTTGAAGGCCTTCTCCAGGCGCGTCCGCGCATCCTTCTTGTTGTTGGCGAGATCCAGCATCAGGCCGGCATGCATATCCTTGAAAAGCGCATACCATTCAGGCCCGCTGAGCTTGTCGATGGTCTCGACCCCGCCCCTGACATCGCCCGCCCCATAGGCGGCCCAGGCCGACAGCAGCGTGCCGGTGAGATCGTTGACCGGTCCTTGTGCGGCTTGGCCGAGATGCGCGCGCGCGTCCTTCCATTGCCGCTGCTTGAGCGCGCGTACGCCCAGCACCAGATGCGCATTGCGGTTGGTGCGGTTGACCTGCAGCAAGCGGTCGGCAAGCCGCGCCGCCTCTTCGATCTCGCCGCCGGCCAGGACCGAGTAGAATGCCTGTTCGAGCAGTTCCGGATTGCGTTGGTCCGACCGCAAGGCGGAGCGGAAATAGGTGGCCGCGGCCTCGGCATCGCGATCGAGATTGGCCTGACGCGCCGCCAGATAGCTCCCCGCAGGCGTAAAATGGGGCTGGTCGTGCGTGGCCTGCTGCTGCGCCGCCCTGGCCTGCGGAATGGCCCACAAGACGGCCGCTGCGATCGCGGTGAGGGATCGTCGGTTGAGTGTCATCACGGGTCGATGCTCTCCCAAAAGCGCAATGATCGCTGCCGGCGATTGTGCCGCGCCGGCGTCAGGCTATGTCGGACTGCCTAGAATGAACGTTTTGCGAACTTGCCGCAAGGTCATCCTAAGCCGATTCCCAAGTCGGTATCTCAAGCCGGTGTCTCGAGCTGGCCTCGGCCGGTCCCGGCCCACCATGAGACGTCAGGTATCCGAAACGGCGTACCAGATTACGGCCACGCCCGGAGGGTGCCGCAACCTGTCCATCGAAATGGTGAGCGCCACGTATGGCGGCATCGTGGCGGAGTCTCCGGTACGTCATCGCATGAAGCTTGGATCGTCGTGGTATTTCACATGGTTTGATAGTTCGGACCGCCGCCGCCCTCCGGCGCTACCCATTCGATGTTGCGATTCGGATCCTTGATGTCGCAGGTCTTGCAGTGCACGCAGTTTTGCGCGTTGATCACGTAGCGCCAGGCGCCGTCCTGCTGCAGCCATTCATAGACTCCAGCCGGGCAATAACGCGCCGAGGGACCGCCATAGATATCGTGTTCGGACGCCACCTGCAGCTCCGGATCGCGCAGGTGCAAATGCACCGGCTGGTCTTCCTCGTGGTTGGTATTGGAGAGGAACACCGACGACAGGCGATCGAAAGTGAGCGTTCCGTCCGGCCGCGGATAGGCGATCGGGCGACAACGTGCCGCGGGCTTGAGGCACGCACTATCCGGCTTGCCATGCCGCAGGGTGCCGAACGGCGACAAGCCGAGGCTCGCGGCCCACATGTCGGCGCCCGCCAGGCCGATGCCCAGTGCCGTTCCGAACCGCGACCACAGCGGCTTGGCGTTGCGCACCTTCCACAGGTCGGTTCCGATCGCCGAACCGCGCCAGGCATCGTCATAGGCGGTCAGTTCATCATTGGCGCGGCCGGCGGCGAGCGCGGCGGCCACGTGGTCGGCCGCAAGGATCCCCGACCGCATGGCGTTATGAGTCCCTTTGATCCGCGGTACGTTGAGAAAGCCCGCCGCATCGCCGATCAGTGCCCCGCCGGGAAATACCAGCCGCGGCACCGATTGCCAGCCGCCTTCCGCGATCGCCCGCGCCCCGTAGCCGATCCGCCGGCCGCCCGCAAAGGTCTCGCGTACCAGCGGGTGGGTCTTGAGGCGCTGGAATTCCTCGAACGGCGACACATAGGGGTTGGCGTAGTTGAGGTGAACCACGAAGCCGACCGATACCAGCCGCTCGCCGAAGTGATAGAGAAACGATCCCCCGCCGGTGCGGTTGTCGAGCGGCCATCCCAGTGTGTGCTGGACCAGGCCGGGCCGGTGCTGCCGTGGCGCCACCTGCCAGAGTTCCTTGAGCCCGATGCCGAATTTCGGCGGCTCGCGGTCACGGTCGAGCCCGAACCGCGCGATCAGTGCCTTGGTGAGCTGGCCGCGGGCCCCTTCGCCGAACAACGTGTATTTGGCCCGCAACTCCATGCCGCGCGTGAACGACGGCTTCGGCTTGCCGTCGCGCCCGATCCCCATGTCGCCGGTGGCGACGCCGGCAACCTCGCCGTCCGGGCCGAACAGCACTTCCGTCGCCGCAAAGCCCGGGTAGATTTCGACCCCAGTGGCCTCTGCCTTGACGGCAAGCCAGCGGCACACGTCGCCGAGCGAGACGATGAAATTGCCGTGATTGCTCATCAGCGGCGGCATCAAGATATTAGGCAGCCGCAACGCCCCGGCGGCCCCGAGCATATAAAACCGGTCGTCCTGCACGGCAGTCTTGACCGGGGTGTCCTCGTCCCGCCATCCGGGCAACAGGGCATCGAGCCCGGACGGATCGATGACCGCGCCCGACAGGATATGGGCGCCCACCTCCGAGCCCTTCTCCACCACCACGACGGACAGATCCGGCGCGGATTGCTTGAGGCGGATGGCGGCGGCGAGGCCCGCCGGCCCGGCGCCGACCACCACCACGTCGCATTCCATTGCCTCGCGGACCGGGCTGTCCATCCTGTTACGTCTCCGTCGCATTCACGGCTGATGTGGCGCGGGCTTTTTTTCACGTTTGACGGATCGTCGCAACGCTGGACGGCGCGCCGCCGCACCGCCACATAGCGTTTCGCCGTGAATCGCCATGCAGGAACCGTGCTACATTCGCTGCCATGAGCCCCGATCACCTCGCCGAACTGCATGCGCTGATCGCCTTCTACACCGAGGCGGGGGTGGATGCCGTTCTCGACGAGCAACCTGTCGATCGTTTCACCGCGGTGGCGCCGCGGCCGACGGCCGTGTCCGCCGACGCCTTGGCGCCGATACCCGCTGCCGAGGCGCGGCGCGAGCGCCCACCCCTCCAACGGCAGGGCAACACTCCGTCGCGGCCGACACCGCCGTCCGCAAATCTTGCGGCGCCGCTGGCGCCGGACGCCGCCATCATGGCGGCGCGTGAGCGCGCGCGAAATGCGGCCAGTCTGGAGGAGCTGCGCGCCGTCCTGGAACGTTTCGAGGGCTGCGCGTTGCGCCAGAGCGCGACGCAACTCGTATTCGCCGACGGTAATCCCGCCGCCCGGGTGATGTTCGTGGGCGAAGCCCCCGGCCGCGACGAAGACATCGCAGGCGTGCCGTTCGTCGGGCGCTCCGGGCAACTGCTCGACCGCATGATGGCGGCGATCGGGCTCGACCGCACCAGTGCCTATATCGCCAATGTCATCCCCTGGCGGCCGCCCGGCAACCGCACGCCGACGCCGCAGGAAACCCAAATCTGCCAGCCCTTCATCGCGCGCCAGATCGAATTGGCCGACCCAGACATCCTGATCTGCCTGGGCGCGCCGTCGGCCGCCACGCTGCTCGGAATCAAGGAGGGCATGCGCAGAGCGCGCGGGCGCTGGCATGTCTATCACACCGGCAGGCGCGAGATCCGCGCCATGGCGACGTTTCACCCGGCCTACTTGTTGCGCACGCCGCTGGAAAAGCGGTTCGTCTGGCGGGATTTTCTGGCCATCAAGCAAGCGCTGGCACAGTCGGCGCAGTGACCGGCGCAGGTGCGCTACGGTTGGGCCGGTTCGCCCGGCGGCGTTGCGGCGAGCGGCTGCTGCGGTCGCAGCACGCCCCAGCCAAGCCACAAGGGCGGCAGGCGCCCCTGGACCCTACGCGCGAAGTCCCGCGGCACATCGGCGACCAGCGCGGGAAAACGTGCCGCGATTGCGGGCGGCACTTCGGCGCTGGTGCCGGCGTTGGGCCAGACCACGACCGCGCCCTTGCGCTGGATATCCGCCGCCGTGACCCATGGTGTGAAGCGCGGCGCGGCATCAAGATAAAGGCTGGGCCGGGTCGGCGCGCCGAGCGCCACCAAGGCGGCGGTGCGTGGATCGCCCGACACGATAGTAAGGGGCAAGCCGATGCGGCGCTGAAAATTCGCCGCCACGAACCGCCCCATCGCGGCGGCAGGGCGGGCGACCTCTACGCCGGAAATACCGAGCCACGGCAGGGCGACGATACTCGCCGCGGCAGTCAATGGCGGAACGACGAGCAGCAAGGACCACACCATCGCGGTGAGCGGCGCCCGGTGCCACGCAATGGCATCGCCGATCAGCATCACCACCACAAGGCCTGACAGCAGCAATAAGGGGGTGAAAGTACCGGGCGCTTGCTGAGGACCGGACCTGATTGCCACAAAGACCGTTATGCACAGCGGTGCGAGAAAAAAGAAAAGCACGAACCGGCGCGCGAAATCGTGCATCGGTTCCCGCCTGAACACCGGGACGGTCTCGGCGCCGCCCCCCACCATTGCCAACTGATGGCCACCAGAACCAGAAGCCCCGCATGGGCGAGGACCAGGGCCTCGCCGACCCCGGTCAGGCGGGCGAGATATGCCGCGGCCCCCGCCGGCCGGTCGGGCGCAAACAGCGCCGACAGCGGACCAGCTGCCAAACGCAGCCAAAGCAGATAGGGCGAGGCCACGGCCAGCATCAGGACCGTGGCGATCCAGGGCCCCAGGGTCCCCAAGGCCTGCCGCCCATGCCGCGTCGCCACCAAAAACACGGCGAGCGCCACGACAAGAGCGAACCCCGCATAGCTCGTCAGCAGCAACAGGCCGAGTTGGAACCCAAGCCTCACCCACGCGGACCGCCGCTGTGCACCGATGGCGCGCCAGAGGTTGAGAATTGCAAAAGCCCACAGCGGCATCGCCAGAATGGCCGGTCCGAAATCCGGCGTCGGCGCCGCGAAGGTGGAAATTCCCGCCATCAACAGGATTGCGAACACCGCATGGTGAATACCGACAAGGGCACGCGCGAGCGCGAAAATCCCGCAATACGCGATGACCACGCAGGCCTGGGCGAGAAGATACACGCCCGCCATGCCGGCGACATCGAACACAAGCTCCGCGCTCCAGAACGCCAGCGGCGGCCCGAAGGCGCTGCCGGCCCGGAACTGGTGGCCGACCGCCAGCACCAATGGCAGGTCGCCCGGCGGTGCCGAATACAGAACCGACGGTACGATCCACCACAGCGCGGCCTGCGCCAGCGTCGCGACCCAGAAGATCAGCCGCGGCCGCGCACGCAACAGTTCGGCGACAATGGAGGTAAAAAGCATCGATTCGGCGATCTTGCGCGGAAAGCGTTCCAAGGGTCCATACATTTGGTCGGTGAGCTAACCCGGTTGGGCCCTGCACGCGAGGCCAAACGGGTCGCACCAGGATAGCCTATCGGCGGCACGGCTTCCGTGAAACCGCGCGGGTGCGGAACACTTTATTTCAATCCGGCGCCCGCCCGGGAGATCGGCGCGCCTCGTCATGCCGGCATTTGTCGCGGGCATCTGCGTCTGTAACGTCGTGCCCATACAAAGTATTGGACGGCACGGACAAGTCCGGCCCTGATGGCGCGGAGAGGTCGGAAACATGGCAGATCGGCATCAGCAGATCGCCGCCGGCCGTGCCAGCCATCGCCTCCGCCTCACGGTAGGCGGCCGCGACGGGAGCGAAGCTGCGGCGGTGATGGATCGTCGGTCCGAACTGATCGAGCGCGTGGCGATGCGCCGGCACTGCGTAGCCCATGTGGCGCTCGAAGCCGTAGCCCGGATGGGCGGCCCCGATCTGCCGCATCAGGCGGTCGCGCACGACCTTGGCGATGATCGAGGCGGCCGCGATGGATAGCACCCGCGCGTCGCCCGCAACGATCGCTTCGCAGTCGCAGCCGGTGTCGATGCGGTCGATGCCGTCGACCAGCACGAGTCGCGGGCGCACCGGCAGCGCCGCCACCGCGCCGGCGAGCGCCCACAGAGATGCTCGCCGGATATTGTCGCGGTCGATGCGTCCGCGCGAACCGAACGCGATGCCCACATGGGCGGTCGCGCAAATGCGCTCATACAGCTTTTCCGCGCTCGCTAAGCGCGAGCTTCTTGGAATCGTCGAGCCCGCGCGGAATGCGCTGGGGTCGAGGATCACGGGCGGCCGCCACCACCGGCCCCGCCAGCGGTCCGCGTCCGACCTCATCGCACCCGGCGACCCGCGTAGCCACACGCTGCGCCTGACACGGCGTCCCGTTCGCGCGCAAAGGTAGGCCGCAGCGGCGGCTCGTCCAGGGGCAGCCGCGGCGCGGGCGACGAATTGGCACCATTGCGGCGGGCGGGGCCGTGATCGGGGCGTGTGCGACTTATGGAGCGAATGTGCCGC
>CAWDKL010000088.1:0-9230 GCA_963802745.1 uncultured Alphaproteobacteria bacterium
GTCGGCGATGAACTCCACCGTCCCGGCCCCCACATAGCCGACGGCACGCGCCGCCTTGACGGCGGCCTCTCCGAATTCAGCCCGCAAGGCCGGCGTCATGCCCGGCGCCGGCGCCTCCTCGATCACTTTCTGGTGGCGGCGCTGCAGCGAGCAGTCGCGCTCATTGAGGTGAATCGTATTGCCATGGCGATCGGCAAACACCTGAATTTCGATATGGCGCGGCGCCTGCACGTATTTCTCGATCAGCACACGCGCATTGCCGAAGGCCGCCATGGCCTCGCGTTGTGCACTGGCGAGCGCCTCGGCAAAATCCGCCCCGGCATCGACGCGGCGCAAGCCGCGGCCGCCTCCCCCCGCCACCGCTTTGATGAGGACCGGATAGCCGATCAGGTCTGCTTCGCGGTTGAGGTACGCGAGTTCCTGTTGCTCGCCATGATAGCCCGGCACCACCGGCACCCCGGCCGCCTCCATCAGCGCCTTGGCATGGTCCTTCAGACCCATCGCCCGCATGGCGGCGGGCGGCGGGCCGACGAAGACGAGACCGGCGGCGGCGCAGGCCTCCGCGAACTCGGCATTTTCCGAAAGAAAACCGTAGCCCGGATGCACGCAAGCGGCGCCGGTTCGCCGCGCCGCGTCGATCAGCCGCTCGACCGCCAGATAGCTGAGCCCCGGCGCCGCCGGTCCGATCAACACCGCCTCGTCGCAAACGCGGGTGTGGAGCGCGCCCTTATCGGCCTCGGAGTAGACCGCGATCGTGCGCATGCCGAGCATCTTCGCGGTGCGGGCGATACGCACCGCGATCTCGCCGCGGTTGGCGATCAGGACCGAGGCGAACATGTCGTCACCATCCGTACGGCCGAGACAACGATGCGATGGCCGCCGCCGATCATCATCGGCCGTGCTAGTGTGGTTCGGCGGGCACCGGAGCGGTCGCCGCCGCCGGCTGCGGGGCCGGCGCGCGCGGCTGCGCGGCTGTGGTCGCCGACGGCCGGCTCTGGGGCGGCCGGCGGGGCGGCACCGGGGCGGCCGTCGCTGGTGCAGCCGCCGGCGGCTGCGGGTTCGGGGCCACCGCCCGCGTCACCGGTTCGGCAGCCATGATGTTGACGGCGGGAATTGAACGGGACGACGGGAAATCGTAACGTGGCGACACCGGCACCGGCGCGGGGCCGAGCGTCTGTGGCAGCGCCCCCGTCGGTGCCGCCGCCGCGACCGCCGCGGGCTCGACGGGTGTGGCCGCCGGTGCGTTCCAGCGCGCGGCGTATTTGCCGAGCTCGTCGTCGAACGTGCCGTTGCGCAAATTGGCGAGCACCCTGCTTCCATCGCGAAAACGAGCCAACGCCGCACATTCTCCCGTTGTGCAGCCGTCCCGGCCCGCCAGGACGTGCGCCACGAAGCCGAAGCGGTCGAGTTCCAAGGCGCTGCGGAGGGGCTCCAATTCGGCCGCATAAGCGGGATCGATCTGCCGCGCATACGCGCTCCCGTCAGCTAGCAAAGCAAGTTTCGCGGTGATGTAGGAGACTGCCGCCGCGACCGTCTCGGGGTTGGCAAATACCGCTTTTTCGCAGGCGATTTCCACGCGCTCGCCGGCTAGCTCGTCCAGACAGGCCAGCGCCGACCCTGGCGCCACGGCACTCCCGGTCAAGGCCGCCGAACGCTCATCGAGCGCGCGGCGCGCGGCGGCATGCTCCTGCCGGGCCGTGCCTTGCAGATAGACCCAGCCGCCATAGATCACGGCCGCGATGACCACCACGCGGAACAGCGATTGGCTTGCGGCGGCAGCCCCCGCCCGCGCGATCGCCAGCATCACCGCGACCACCAAGATTGCAGACGCGGCACCCGCGGTCCAGATCGGGACCGTGATGGTCCCCGTCGCGGCATCGAATCCCGGCATCGCTCGTCCCTCCCGCCGATCGAGGCCGAGCGCCCAAACCGGGGCCGCGGCCTAGCTTTTCCTTCACGGCGCGGCCTATTTGGCCCACCGGAAATACGCCCCATTTGTGGCGCGACCAAAATTCGGCGCCGGCCCGCTCCACGGGGCAATCTCAGCCGGTCGCATCTTGACCTTGGTGGCCTTAACGAAGTTGGGTACTGTCCGTGTCCATCCCGCAAAATAACTTGGCATCCTCATGAACCAATCCAATTCCGGCGCGGCGCCGTCCTCCGGCGGTCCCGTCGACCAGGCCGCGATCGATGATCTCGTCGCCGCCAACCGTATTCTCGCCGACCAGGGTGTGCTCGACGGCTACGGGCATGTGAGCATGCGCCATCCCGGCGCGCCGGACCGGTATTTCCTGTCGCGTTCCAAGTCCCCGGCTATCATCACGGCGGCGGACATCATGGAATACGATCTCAATTCCAATCCGGTCGATCAACAAGACCGCCTGATGTATATTGAGCGCTTCATTCATGGCGAAATTTACAAGGCGCGTCCCGACGTCAATGCCGTGGTGCACAGCCATTCCCCGACCGTCATTCCGTTCAGCGTGACCACCGTCAAGCTGCGGCCGATTTGCCATATGTCCGCGTTCCTCAAGCACGACGTGCCGAATTTTGAGATTCGCGACTGTGACGGCATGACCGACCTGCTGGTTCGCAATGCCAAGCACGGTGCCGGACTTGCCCGTACATTGGGCACCAACAATGTGGCGCTGATGCGGGGACACGGCAATGTCTGCGTCGGCGCCAACATCATGACGGCGGTCTACCGGGCGGTCTACACGGAGGTGAATGCCAAATTGCAGGCCCAGGCGATCGCGCTCGGCGGTCCGATCACCTTTCTGGAACCGGAGGAATGCGAACTGATCACCGGGCGCCGCGACACCAACTTCCAGCGCCCCTGGGCGATGTGGAAAAGCCGGATTTCCGTCGAAAAGTAGTGCGAACAAGATTCGCCCGGCATCAGCCTGTCGGTTTTTTCCTGGTGGCTGCGCCCACGTGGACGCCGGTGCGCGTTCCGTCGCGCGGGTCGGCTCTACGGGATCGGCGCGGCAAACCTGGCAATGGATGGAGACGAAGGCTATGACGATCAGACTGCAGCGCATCGCCGCATGTACCATCATGGGTTGGTTCGGACTAGCCGGCAGCGTGCCGCTCGCGAAGGCCGATCCGCTCGTCAGCCAGGGCATCGGCGCCGCCAACTGCGCGCAGCTCGCCGGCGACATCAAGCCGGGCGATGGCTTGAACAACCGGTTCAATTTGGCGCTGTTCGCCTGGGTGCAAGGTTATGTCAGCGCGGCGAACATCGCGTTGTTGGAGGAAAGCGGCAAGCTTATCGATCTGACCGGTTTTGATGACGCCACCGTGCTCCGCCTGGTGCAAGAATTCTGCAAGGCCAACCCGGACAAGAAGCCCATCGGCGCGATCGACGCGCTCATTCGCGCGTCGATCAAGATGAAGGCGGATTGGCAACAAGGTACGGTGGATTGGGAGCAATGAGGAGTGGCATACCGCGGCTATGAACCGCGATTGCCAAAGGCGGAAATTTGACGCGGGAACGCCTCCCGATGAAATGCTTCACGTACCGGTCCGAGCCGTGTGTCCCCGCGAATCCAATTCCTCGATCGCGAGCGTCGCATTCACCAGCTTTCCCAGCGCGCCAAAATCCGCCTTGCGGGAAGAGGTGCGCCGCCAAGTCAGGCCGACGATGCGGGACGGTTGGGGATCGGTGAAACGCAGCAGTTTGACCCGTCCGTCCCGAAGCTCGACCTCGGCCGCAATGCGCGGCATAAGGGTAATGCCGTAGCCGCCGGCGATCATCTGCGTGACCGTGGCAAGGCTGGTGGCGCCGAGTCCGACCAGGCCGTGCTGTATGCTGTTGGCGCAGAACGCCAACGCCTGATCACGCAAGCAATGGCCCTCCTCGAGCAGGATGAGCCGCTGCAAATCGATATCGCGGGGATCGACCCGCACGGTATCAGAGCGTGGGTCACTGGCCGGTACCGCCAGCAGAAAGCAATCCTCGAACAGGCGGATCGACTCCAGGTCGGGCTCCGGAACCGGCAGCGCCAGCATGACGGCATCAAGCTTGCCGCGCTGCAGTTCGTCGATCAGGAACCGGGTCTGGGTCTCGCGCAACTCGATCCGCAATTCCGGATACTGCGCTTGCAGCGCCGGCAACAACTTCGGCAGCACATAGGGCGCAAGCGAAGGAATAATGCCGAGCTGCAGCCGGCCACTGAGCACCTTCGTGCTGTGGCGGGCGAACTCGGCCAATTCGCCGGCGTCGGTGAGCAGGCGTTCCGCCCGCCGCATTACCTCCTCGCCGACCGGGGTGAGCACGGTGTCGTGCGGGCGGCGCTCCACCAGGTCCACGCCGAGCAGCTTTTCGAGCTCGCGGATCTGCATCGATAACGCCGGCTGGGTGACCGCGCAGGCCGTGGCGGCCCGCCCGAAATGGCGGTGCTGCGCAAGCGCGACCAAGTAGCGAAGCTGTCGCAGGGTGATCATCCCGATAAAATAATTTGATTGCCAAGACAAAACAATATCAGTGGAGATGATGGACCTGACCAGATCGGCGATGTGGGCAAGCTGATTCACATTAGTGCCGGCGCGGGTAATGCCGACCGCAAGCGCTCGGATCGCCTGCGGATTGCGCACGCTCGGCGCGGAGCGGTATGCGCCCGTGAGGTTCGTCAACGCCTCTTCGCGGTCGCGAGCGGCAAAAACAACTGCCGTGGGGCAAGCAGGATGAAGCCGTAATGGAGATAAAAGGATTCGGCAGCCTCGTCCTTGGCATCCACCACCAGCGCAAACACCCCCATCTCGGCACGTGACGCCCGCAGAAGCGCGTCACCCAACAAGGTGGCACCAAGCTTGCGCCCCTTGTGCCTCTCGTCAACCGCAAGACGGCCAAGCCGTGCAACCGGCACAAGCGGATAGTGTGGCAATCGCCTCTGAAAGTCCATCGGCAACAAATCAATCGGCAGGCCTGACGCGGCAAGCGTGTAGAACGCGGCCACCTTCCCGGTTCCCGGCTCAACCGCAACAAAGCATTTCGAGACCTGACGGCGGATGTCCTGTGAGACCTGTTGCCGGATATACCGGTCAAGCGCGGCCGTGCCGCATGAAAATCCTGACCGGTCGTGCTGTGAGTTCAGTTCCTCAATGCCGTAGGGGAAACTCACTCACGACCTACCAGTCGGCGGTGATGCTCAAAGGCGCGTTTCAAAGCCGCATTCGGCTCCGGCGGATTCAGCAAGGCTTCCGCGAACCGCTGCTGTCCCTCGGCTGAAAGCCGAATGATCTCGGCGTCCTCGATCGTACGCCGCGCCGCCTCCTGCGCTGCCGTCACGACAAAGTCGGTCAATGTCCGGCCTTGAATCTGCGCGGCGCGTTTCAGCATCGCATGGACATCGACGGGCAATCGCGCCTCCAGTCGCGCCGTGGGTTCCGAAGCCATATCTATAGTCTCCAATTACCTCAATAATACGGCAATTTGCCGTAGCGGTCAACGGCTTCTATCTTCGAATTCGATCGCAAGTTTTGCTGCAGGACGGGAGCACCACGACATTGCGTCCACCCTCACTTTCGCATGGGCGATCACCTTGCCGAACCCACGGATTATTTTCCGCCGATTTGATTTAAGTCAAATCGCTGCGCCACGGGTCTGCATAATTGCCGCAACGCCGAACAACGGCGGCAGGCGCAAAATTGGATTGGCTCGCGACACCGTTCTACGGGCATGCGCGGCGCCGCGAACGCCTGGAGCGGACGGCGAGTCTGGCCGCCGTCCGCTTTTTCTTTGCTTCGCGCTCGGCTCGCCTTCCAAAATCACACCAGTGCGATGACCCGAGCAAGTCCGCCGGTCGCGCCTTTTACTTTGGATGCGCCCACAACCAAGGTCGCGCCGGACTCCGGCACCTGGTCGAGATTGGCGACGTTTTCCAGCCCCCAGCGGCCGGCCGGCAACCATATTTGATGGGTCATGAAATCCTGCGACGGACCATGGTCGAGCGACAGGGTGTTGACGGCAATCCCCGCCACCTGGCGTTCATGCAGGAGCCATTCGGCGGCCTCCGGGGCAAAGCCCGGAAAATGAAAGGTGCCGCCGACATCGCGTCCGTCGAACCGCCCCGGATCGGTGGTTGCGAGCGCCCCCCATCCGGAATGCATGGCCACGCAACAGCCCGCCGGCAACCGTCCATGTTCGGCTTCCCACTTGGCAAGGTCGTCACGGGACAGCTGATAATCGGCCCGCTGCGCGGCCTGATAGACGATGTTGACGACCGCGAGCGGAACAACGAGCTGGTCGATCGGCAGCTGGTCGGTGGAGGCGCCGTGTTCTGAAAAGTGCAAAGGGGCGTCGAGATGGGTGCCGGTGTGCTCGTCGAGGTTCCACGTGAACAGGTTGAACTGATCCTTCTTGAACGTGAACATCCGATGCATCGCGATGCCCGGCTTGCCCGAGAAGGTCGGGAACTGCGGCGACATCGTGTGGGTGAGATCGACCACCTTGGTGAAGCTTCGCATCACAGCCTCGGGCTTAGGCTCGGCCGCGGCCGCCGGCAATTGCGCGGTCGCGGCAAATCCGGCGGCGCTGGCGAAGAAACCGCGCCGGCTCAGAGCCGCGCGGACGATCGTCTCACATCCAGCGATGCACATCGTGGGTTCCGTGTGTTCCGTTCAGGTCTGCGCCCGGCGAGGCTGCAAACGATTGTCGCCCGCGACCCGGCCTTGGGCAATACACATTGCGCAAGCGGAGCGCAGGCGTCTCGCCCGCTCTTTTTGCGCTCTCCGAAGAATATGCGGGCGGGACGCTCGCGCTCCGGGTTGCGCAACGCCTCGCGATCGGGTCATTACCCGCCGCATGTTGGTGATCGACGATGTTTCGCTGCGCGTGGCCGGCCGCTTGCTCCTGGAGGGGGCCACGGTGCAGATTCCCGATGGCGCCCGCGTCGGCCTGGTGGGCCGCAACGGCACCGGAAAATCGACGCTGTTTCGCGCCATCGCGGGCGATCTGGCGGTGGAGCAGGGCCGTTTCGCCCGCCCGGCCCGCGCCACCATCGGCCGGCTGCCGCAGGAGGCGCCCAACGGCCCGGAGCCGCTCATCGATATCGTGCTGGCGGGAAACCGCGAACGCACCGCGCTGCTGGCCGAGGCCGAAACCGCGACCGATCCGCACCGCATCGCGGAAATACAGTCGCGGCTGGCCGATATCGGCGCCCACGCCGCACCGGCCCGCGCCGCCGGCATTCTGGCCGGCCTCGGCTTTTCGCATGACGACCAGCAGCGCCCCTGCGCGGAGTTCTCCGGCGGCTGGCGCATGCGCGTGGCGCTTGCCGCCGTGCTGTTCGCCGAGCCGGACCTGCTGCTGCTCGACGAGCCCACCAACTACCTCGATCTTGAAGGTACGTTGTGGCTCGAGGACCATATCGCCCGCTATCCCCGCACCGTCATCGTCATCAGCCACGATCGCGACCTGCTCGACAGCGCGGTCGATTCGATCCTGCACCTGGAACGCACCAAGCTCACCTTCTACCGCGGCAACTACACTTCGTTCGAGCGCCAGCGCAACGAGCGCCTCGCCCTCGACCAGAGCATGGCGCGCAAACAGGACGCGCAGCGCAAGCACCTCACCGCCTTCGTGGAGCGCTTCCGCGCCAAGGCCACCAAGGCCCGCCAGGCGCAGTCGCGTCTAAAACTGCTGGCGAAGCTGCAGCCGATCGACGTGCAGATCGCGGACGAGGTGCGCGCGATCTCCATTCCCTCGCCCGAAAAACCGCTGTCGCCGCCGATCATCGCGCTCGACGACATGGCGGTCGGCTACGAGCCGGGCCGGCCGATCCTGCGGCGGCTCACGCTGCGGATCGACGCCGACGACCGCATCGCGCTGTTGGGCGCCAACGGCAACGGCAAATCGACCCTGACAAAACTGCTCACCGGGCGGCTGGCGCCGTTCTCGGGCCGCATGACCCGCGCCGATAAGCTGAAAGTGGCGTATTTCGCCCAACACCAGCTCGACGAACTCAACCCGCAGGCCAGCGCTTACGATCACGTGCGCAAGCTGATGCCGGACGCGCCGGAAGCAAGGGTGCGGGCGCGCGCCGGCGCGATCGGGTTTTCCGGCGGCATGGCGGATACCAAGGTGGCGAGCCTGTCGGGCGGCGAGAAGGCGCGGCTGCTGTTGGGCCTCGCCACCTTCGAGGGGCCGCATCTGGTGGTGCTGGACGAGCCCACCAACCATCTCGACATTGACAGCCGCGCCGCCCTGATCGAGGCCATCAACGACTATACGGGTGCCGTGATCCTGGTGTCGCACGACCGGTTTTTGCTGGAGGCGTGCGCCGACCGGCTGTGGCTCGTCGCCAACGGCGAGGTCAAGCCGTTTGACGGCGATCTCGACGACTACCGCCGCCTGGTGCTCGGCGGCAGCGGCAGTCCGGGCGCGGATGCCGAGCGCGACAGCGGCCCTGCCGAAGCCAAGGCCTCGCGTGCCGACCTGCGGCGCGCCGCCGCCGAAAAGCGCAGCGAACTGGCGCCGCTCAAGCGCCGCATCGACGATCTCGACAAGGCGATCGCGAAGCTGACCCGAAAGATCGCCGATATCGATGCCACTCTGGCCGATCCTAAGCTCTACGATCGCGATCCGGCGCGGGTCGCGACGCTCGGCAAGGAGCGGGCGGATGCGGCGGGCGCGCTTGCCGCATCCGAGGACCAGTGGCTCGCATTGAGCACGCAATACGATGACGCGATGGCGGCCACGTAGAGCCGGGGCACCGCGATTTCAGCGCTGCCGCGCCTTATACGTCTTGCTGTAGCCGTTGCGGCTGTTGGTGATGGTGAAGCTGCCGTCCGGGGCGACCGTGGCCCTGAGGGTGTTGCCGGCGTCGGCCGGCCCTTCTTCCAGGTTCGCGATCATGTCGGGCGCGGTGTTGTGGGCCGGGTCCTTGTCCACGAGCGACAGGTGTTCTTGCCAAATACCTTCGATGCCGGGCAGCTTGGCCATGCGCAGGAAGGCATTGCGTTCGTACGGCGCCGAAGGTTTGCCGGCGACTTCCAGCGGCTTGACGCGTGCATCGCTCTGACCGAGCCCCTTGCGCGGCCCGTTGTTCACCACGATCACCTGCGGGCTGATGGCGCCGACGAACGCCGGGGCGCCGGCGCCGTCCCAGGAGCCGTGCCGGCCGGCTTGGTACAGCGTGACTTTCCCGACCTTGTTGACCGGGCACGCCAGTTCCATCTCCTTGGCCCAATCGAGATCGGCCGGGAACCAGGAACGTAAACGACCCGAA